>NZ_OZ248346.1:0-1380873 GCF_965234405.1 Planktophila turicensis (SeqCode) | reverse complement strand
TCCAAGCCCCCAGGTCTATCCACAAAGTTATCCACAGGCTGTGGTCTAAAGTAGGGGTTTAGCCTTACTTTTCGACCGATTTCGACGGATACCTGTGGAGAACCCGCAAAGTAGACCTCAAAGCGAGAAATAGCAAGTGGTTATCCACAACTTGAGACCCCTGAGGGGCTAGATCGCGAGTTTGACCCACACCTATCCACATCCTTACAGTTACCTCCTTGCTTCCCCCGTACTTATGACCCGATGGGCGTTTACGCCCCACAGATTTTGGAGTTCTCATGACAAAGCGCACCTTCCAGCCAAATACGCGTCGCCGCGCCAAGAAGCATGGCTTCCGCGCCCGCATGGCTACCCGTGCAGGCCGTGCAGTTCTTTCTGCTCGCCGCGCTAAGGGCCGCTCAAAGCTCTCAGCGTAAGGCTAAAGAGCGCACAGGATCTTTCGTGCTCCCCGTTGATGCACGTTTAACCTCAAGCTCAGATTTCGCTCGCGCAACTAAGAGCGGTATTCGAGTTACCTCACAACACTTCGTTGGATATTTGTACTTGCCCCCTGTCACAAATGAATCTTCTGCAAAATGCGGACTCATCATTAGCAAATCTGTTGGCGGATCAGTTAAGCGTCATCGCGTTGCTCGCAAAGTTCGTCACGCAGTTGCCCCAACAATTTCATCTCTTCCAACCGGTTCCCTTCTAGTTATCCGTGCACTTGGACAAGATGGCGATTCAAATATTGAAACCGAAATCACTGAGTTGATTTCAAAGTTGATTTCCCGCTCTGAAAAGGTGGCGGCGAAGTAATGAGAAGAGTATTTACTCTGTTGATTCGCGGATATCAGGTGGCGACATCTAATTTCGCACCGCGCTGTAAGTACTACCCATCATGTTCAAACTATGCGATCACAGCAATCGGTCGCTACGGAGTAAAAGGTTTAGCTATGGCTGCATGGCGCATTGTGCGATGCAATCCATGGTCACAAGGTGGTGTTGATTATGTCGATGCGCACCTTGATTCTGCAGATGTAAAGAACTTACTTTCAGATAATAAAAAAGAAGTGGTGGGCGCTAACTAATGGGCTTTATTCTCAATCCTCTCTACAACATCGTCTCTGGCGTTATTGTCTTCATTCACAAACTTCTTTCACCAGTCTTTGGTTCAAACTCAGGTGTTACTTGGTCACTTTCAATCATGGGACTCGTTGTCATCATCCGAATCATTTTGATCCCACTCTTCGTGAAGCAGATCAAGAGCCAGCGCGCTCTTACAGCTCTGCAACCACATATGAAAGAGATTCAGAAGAAGTACAAAGATGATCGCCAGAAGCAATCAGAAGAGATGATGAAGCTCTACAAAGAGCATAAGACAAATCCACTTGCATCATGTTTCCCAATTCTTGCCCAGGCACCAATCTTCTTCGCGCTCTTTACAGTTCTTAATGGAATTGCGGCAAAGACTGATGAAGGTGTTTCTGCACCAATCGCTCGCGGATTCCTTAAGGGTGAATATCTCGACAGCGCAGCGCAGGCAACATTCTTCGGTGCAAAGATTTCAGAGAGCTTCCTTGGATCAACTGAACTCACTGTAAAGATTGTGACTGTTCTACTTATTATCTTTATGTCTGCGACAACCTTTACAACTCAGCGTCAGTTGATGGTTAAGGGAATGCCAAAGATGGATGCATCAAACAATATGATGTTGCAGCAGCAGAAAATCATGTTGTATTTATTCCCAGTAATTTTCGCGATCTCAGGTGTGAACTTCCCTGTTGGTGTTTTGATTTACTGGTCGACAACAAACCTTTGGACTTGGGGTCAGCAGTACTACGTCATTAAGCGAAACCCAACGCCAGGATCTCCCGCCTACGAAGAGCTGCAGCGAAAGCGCGCTGCGAAGGCCAAGGCAGATGGAAATGAAGCAGAAGGAATTGACTCAACTGAAGGTGCTGAGGCACCAGAGGTCCAGGGGCAACGACAACAACCAAAGAAGAAAAAGAAGAAGAAGTAATTCGGACAATTAGTATTAATAACGCTTTAATTAGGACAAAGGGGGCATCAGATGCCAGAAGTAACTGAAGTTGTAGAAGGAACCGAAGAGAAGGTCGCCAAGGCTCCAAAGAGCGTGGCAAAGCTTGAGGAAGAGGGCGATATCGCCGCTGATTACCTTGAGGGCCTACTTGATATCGCCGATCTCGATGGAGATATCGATATCGATGTTGAAAACGGTCGCGCCTCACTCGCAATCGTCGGTGGCAAGCTCAAACACCTCGTCGGCAACGATGGAGATGTCCTTGATGCGATCCAAGAGCTCACACGCCTAGCTGTTCAGACTTCAACAGGGGACCGCAGCCGCCTAATGCTCGATATCGATGGATTCCGCGCTGGCCGCCGTAAGGAACTTACCGCTCTCGCTGAGAAGATGGCTGAGCAGGCGAAGACCACGGGTAGCTCAATCAAGCTCGATCCAATGAACGCTTTTGAGCGCAAGATCATCCACGACACAATCCAGACTTTGGGCTTAACTTCCGAATCAGATGGCGAAGATCCAAACCGCTTCGTCGTTATCTACCCAGCGTAGTTTCACGTGGAACATTCAGTAGAGGGGCTAGTCGGCCGCTACTTTCCAGAGCGCGAAGCTGAGATTCGCGCCTATGCCGAATTCCTTGTCACCGCCGGAATTGAGCGTGGCCTCATTGGGCCTCGCGAGGGCGAGCGCATCTGGGATCGCCATATCTTTAACTGCCTCCATGTAACGACCCTTCTACCGCAGGGAGCATCCCTCTTTGATATCGGTTCAGGGGCAGGTCTTCCTGGAATCGTCATCGCTCTGGCCCGCCCAGACCTCAAAGTCACGCTCATTGAACCTCTAGAGCGCCGGGTTGAGTTCCTCAAAGAGGCAACTGCAGGGACTGAGATTGAAGTTATCCGTGGCCGTGCTCAGGATGTAAAGAAGACAGCTGATTTTGTCACCGCCCGCGCCGTTGCCCCGCTTGAGAAGTTGAAGAAGATGAGCTGGCATATGGTCAAGACCAATGGCGCCCTCCTTGCAATGAAGGGGGAAGGGGCTGCCGCTGAGATGGCGGGCATGAAGAATGCCAAGCTTCACGAGATTGATCTTGAGGGAGTGGGCTTGGGACGTATCGTCGAGCTCCGCAAAGGAACACCCGTTTCTTAAGGGGAACCTTTAGTGCTTAGATTGCCCACATGTCGGGCGATGATTCACGTGAAACCAAAGTCGTAGGCGTCCGCCGTCTCAAAGAGGCGATGGCTAAGCCAACCTCAACCCGCATCTTCACCGTCGCCAACCAGAAGGGCGGGGTAGGTAAGACCACCACCACCGTCAATATCGCAGCCGCCATGGCTATGGGGGGCCTTCGAGTCCTCGTTATCGATCTTGATCCACAGGGCAACGCATCGACCGCCCTTGGCGTTGAACATCGTGATAGCGCCGGTGTGTATGAAGTTTTGATGGGTAGCGCGCAGATGTCTGAAGTTGTTCAGAAAGTTGCAGGCTTTCCTGTTCTTGATTGTGTTTCATCAAATACATCGCTTGCAAATGCTGAAATCAATTTAGTTTCAATGGTTGCACGCGAACTGCAATTGAAAGAAGCAATTGATTCAATCTCAGTTAATTACGATTATGTTTTTATTGATTGCCCACCATCACTTGGTTTATTAACTATCAATGCATTTGCGGCATCGAAAGAGTTGTTAATTCCAATTCAAACTGAGTACTACGCACTCGAAGGTTTGTCACAACTTCTTGAAACATATGGCGTTGTTAAGAAACGTTTGAATCCATCACTCAACCTTTCAACAATTGTCTTAACAATGTTTGATTCACGTACCCGTCTATCAAATGATGTTGCAGCAAATGTTCGCTCGCACTTCCCGAATGAACTTATTGATATTCCAATTCCCCGTGCAGTGCGCGTATCTGAAGCTCCTTCGTATAACCAGACTGTTATGACTTACGATCCACTTTCACCTGGAGCAATTGCGTATATGCAGGTTGCGCGCGAAATTGCTGAACGCGGCAAGGCGAAAGATGAAGTTGTCTTTGATTCAAATGTTGTCAGCATTAATTACAAAGGTGGAATCGCATAATGGCAGTCAAGCGCGGCGGACTCGGAACAAATCTTGATTCACTGATTCCAACATCTCTAACTGTTGCCGGAACAGAAGTTGCACAACAGAATGAAATTCCTGTTAACCAGATTTTTCCTAACCCACGTCAGCCACGTACAGTCTTTGATGAGACTGCACTCAATGAATTAATCGCATCGATTAAATCAATTGGAATTTTGCAACCACCTGTTGTCCGTAAAGTTTCTGAAAACAAGTACGAACTCATTATGGGAGAGCGTCGCTTCCGCGCAGCAAAGGCAGCGGGTTTAACTTCAATTCCTGTCATTATTCGCCAGACTCCAGATAACGAGTTATTACGCGAAGCTTTGATTGAAAATATCCACCGCAGCAATCTCAACCCACTTGAAGAAGGTGCTGCATATGCACAACTTCTTACCGACTTTGGCTGCACACATGATGAACTTGCACTCAAGCTCGGCCGTTCACGCCCACTGATTTCAAACACAATTCGTTTACTTAATCTGCCAGATGCTGTGCAGCGCAGAGTTGCTGCTGGAGTAATTTCTGCAGGACATGCGCGTGCACTTTTGGGACTTACGGATTCAGCCGATATTGAAAAACTTGCTTCACGTATCGTCGCTGAAGGTTTATCAGTACGCGCAGTTGAAGAGATCATTGCAACGATGAAGCCATCGACTAAAACAACAAAGAAGTCTTCTGTTAAGGGCGTATCAGGTGCGGGGCTAGCGGCTGCAGAACTATTGAGCGATTACCTCGATACACGGGTGAACGTGGAGACAGGTAAGGGCAAAGGCAAGATTGTTATTGAATTTGCAGGCAGCGAAGATCTTCAGCGCATCGTTGATTTAATCGAAGGTAAGTAAGAGAAAAATTAATTAAGCGCTGTACCGCGGCGCTTCATCTCTTGCTTAATTACTCCACCAAGAGCCTTTACGCCTTCACGAATTCTTTCTGGTGTTGGGTGGCAATATGAAAGACGCATCGACCAAGAACCAAGTCCATCTGCATAGAAGGCATTTCCTGGAACGTAAGCAACCTTTGCAACAATCGCCTTTGGCATCAGAGCCTTTGTATCGATTTCAGCAGGAAGATTGACCCAGACATAGAAACCGCCACCAGGCTTTGTCCATGTTGCTTCCATTGGGAAATGTTGCTCAAGGGACTCCAACATCGCATCGCGGCGGACCTTATAGAGCTCGCAGAAGCTTGCAATCTGATCGCGCCATGGCTGATCAGCTAAATAACTAGAAATTGTTAGCTGTGTGAAGTTTGATGGACACAAGATTGATGACTCAGACGCAATGACTAACTTATCCTTCAAAGATTGTGGAACAAGCGCCCAGCCCACACGAAGTCCTGATGCGATTGTCTTTGAGAATGAGCCTAAATAGATGACGTTCTCTGAATCTTCAGCGCGCATCGCATTCGGTGATGGTTTATCGAAGCCCAGTAGGCCGTAAGGGTTATCTTCAACGACGAAAATTTCTGCTTCGCGACAGATATTTAAGATTTCTGTGCGGCGATCTGCAGGAAGGCAGACTCCTGTTGGATTTTGGTAATTCGGAATCAAATACAAGAACTTAATCTTGCGACCAGCTGCACGAACGCTCTTAATTGCGGCGCGCAGTGAATCAGGAATCATTCCATCGTGATCCATCTCGACGTGAACAACAGATGCTTCGTATTGGCGGAATGTTCCGAGAGCGCCGACATATGAAGGTGCTTCAACAAGAACAACGTCGCCTGGATCGATAAAGATGCGTGAAATAAGGTCGAGAGCTTGCTGCGAACCAGTTGTTACAACAATGTCATCAGCATTTGCGCGAATACCTTCGAGCGCCATGACATCGCAGATTTGTTCGCGAAGTTTTGGATGTCCTTGACCGCTTCCATATTGAAGTGCTTCAGAGCCGTTGGTAAGAATAAGTTCGTTAACAACGCCAGCCATCATCTCCATTGGAAGTGCTGAAAGATTTGGCATTCCACCTGCGAGTGAAACGATTTCAGGGCGTGACGCGACAGCAAAGAGGGCGCGAATTTCAGAAGGCAACATTCCGGCGGCTCGCGCAGCAAATCTCGTTTCGAGATGTTGTGGAGCACCAGTTTGATAGCGAATTGAAATATCGGACATAGGTAGAAGTCTCCCACAAACCTTTAGAAGGTTGTGCGCTGATTAGCGGCGAATACCTGCGCTACGTAGGTCTGAAATTCGAAGCGTTCCGGTCTTTGCATCATCTTCAGCAGCTAAATAGAGGCGCTGAATCGCAATAACGAAACTTTCGGCGACGGTATCGCGGAAATCAGGGCGGGCAAGTCGCGCGGCATCGCCTTCATTGGTTGCATAACCAAGATCTACTCGAACAGCTGGCGCCTTTGTAAGACGGAGTGAATCCCAGGTCTTGGCATGGGTGCGGCAGTTAAGGAAATCGGTACGCGCGCAAATTTCGCGCTGTACAAGGGATGCAAAACGTTCGCCCACAATTGAGTGCACACCATGCTGATCGCTGCCATAAAAGAAGGTAGCAACGCCACGCGCAGATGGATTTGAATAGTGATCAACGTGAAGTGAGATCAAAAGATCTGCGCCATTTTGATTAGTGAATGAGATTCGTTCTGCTTCTGTTGGATTGTTATGAGCACCGCGAGTTAAGAAGACACTGGCGCCGAGTGCAAGTAAACGACCTTCTAGGCGCTGCGCAATGTCATAAACAATCTCTGCTTCATATTCATTTGATGCAGGATCAATAACAATTACTTTGTTTGCAAGTGCTGGTCCGCGATTTTTCTGCGCTGCACTTTCGCGAAGCGCGCCAGGTGCACCACCAGAGACAATCTTTGTAAGTCGAAGGAGTGCGATGATTGTTGCTGGACCGCACTTGCCATCAACCCTAACACCGACAGATTGTTGAAACTCCTTAACTGCAGCTTCGGTCATCTCACCAAAGATTCCATCAACACGACCGCAGTTGAAACCCATCTCAGTCAGACGTGATTGCAACGCAGCTACATCATCACCGCGCATCATCGGAGAGTTCAGTAGATAGAGAGAGCGATCTCCAAGTTTCCAGCGCGACTCATCGAGTGCGCGAATTGTGGCGTCGTTAAGTTCGCCAGTTACATGGAGGCCACGTTCTTGTTGGAAAGAGCGAATCTCGTCGGGAGACATCTCTTTCATAAATTAATCCGTCCCGTGAGGGCGTTGATTAAATGAAGCCTTCGAGCTCTTTGAGAAGAGCTGGCTTTGGCTTTGCACCGATGATTGTCTTAACAACTTCACCGTTGACATAAACATTGAGCATTGGAATTGATGTAACTCCATACTTAATAGCGATTGCTGACTCTTCATCAGTATTGAGCTTTACGATCTTGAGCTTGTCGCCGTGTTCGGCTGCAATGTCATCAAGGATTGGAGCGATTGCGCGGCAAGGTCCGCACCATTCAGCCCAGAAATCAACCAAAACTGGTGTGCTGCTCTTTAGTACAACCTGATCGAAATCAGCTGCTGTGACCTTAGTTGGTGCGCTCATCGTTACTCCTATTTGTTTTGTATGACAGTTAGATTACTAGTGGGATAAGAATTTTTCAGCGTCTAGAGCCGCCTGGCATCCAGAACCTGCTGCAGTAATTGCCTGACGGTAGGTGTGATCCACCAAGTCGCCACATGCGAAGACTCCAGAAAGATTTGTTCGGGTTGAACGCCCTTCGACCTTTACATAACCCTCGTCATCGAGAGTTACAGAAGATGTAACAAGTTCAGAGCGCGGAATATGCCCGATTGCGACGAAGAGTCCTGTGAAATCTCGCTTTGAGACTTCGCCGGTCTTTGTATTACGAAGTTCAAGTGCTTCAACCTTTTCAGCACCCAAGACATCAATAACTTCGGTATCCCACAACATTTCCAGCTTTGGATTAGCGAATGCGCGCTCTTGCATGATCTTTGATGCGCGAAGTTCATCGCGACGGTGAATCAATACAACTTTGCTTGCAAACTTAGTAAGGAATGTTGCTTCCTCAACTGCAGAGTCTCCGCCACCAACGACAGCAATTGTTTGATCGCGGAAGAAGAAACCATCGCAGGTTGCACACCATGAAACACCGCGACCAGATAGGCGCTTCTCGTTCTCAAGACCAATTTCACGGTAAGCAGATCCCATCGCAAGGATGACAGCTTTTGCCTGAACGGTATTTCCTGAACCATCTTTAATAATCTTGATATCGCCAGTTAAATCCATTTCAACAACATCATCAGTAATGAGTTCAGCACCAAAACGCTTTGCTTGCTTACGCATGTTGTCCATGAGATCCGGACCCATGATGCCGTCGATAAATCCTGGGAAGTTTTCAACTTCAGTGGTGTTCATAAGTGCACCACCAGCAGTAACAGAACCTTCATAGATGACTGGGTTTAACTGCGCGCGAGCTGCATAAATTGCAGCTGTGTAACCGGCAGGACCTGATCCAACAATGACGAGTTCGCGTACTTCAGTGCTCATGAGCGGACAATACCGCGCGTAGGTCGCTTAATTCTTGCGACGACGTTGCAAGACGGATGTGGCGAAGCCTCTAAGGCCTGCGATTTCACTCACTTTCAGAGCTCTTGCGCAGAGTAGGTATGCCAAGCCGCTTCCGCCCAGAACAAAGGCGAGACGAATAATGCGCATCACCAGTGTTGTGTCGTCATATGCCCAGTTGAAGTATTGGGCGATTGCAAAGAATGGAACCATGCCAATGAGTGAGGCAAGCAAGAGGCGACCATGTTGTGAAGCAAATTCGCTTACCTGCAGGCGCCCTACATGTTTCTTCAAAAGCGAGATCGTAATAAATAGACCGACGATATAGCTGATTGAGAATGCAATACCTAAGCCAACGGTGACCCAGTTGCTATCAAGGGTTTCCAGGAAGAGATACGAAAGTGCGACAGAGATGATGTTGATGATGACAATTGATGTCACCTGAGTCTTGGTATCTTCAAATGCGTTAAAGCCACGAATGAGAATTAAGTTAATTGAGAATGCAACAAGACCCAAGCTCAGTGCTGAAAGAACAAAGCCGATATAGCGAGCATCATCAAGACTAACGCCCATATAAAGAGCTTCTGTCATCAACGGACCAAAGAGAAGAAGAGCAACAGCGCTTGGAACAGTAACAACGCCAACCATGCGAATAGCGCGAATCAACTGTTTGCGAACTTCTTCAACATTATTTGCAATAGCAAGTTTTGAAAGATGTGGAAGAAGTGCGGTAACAATCGAAATTGTCACAATCGAATATGGAAGAAGCATGATGTAGTACGCACTTGTATATGGCGTAAAACCAACACCTGTTGTAATTCCAGCTTGTGCGCTTCGAACCGCTGCACTTGTGGCAACGTTTACTGTGACGAGATAACCAAGTTGCGATACAAGTACATAAACAAGAGTCCAACCCGCAAGGCCAAATGATTTTCCAAGGCCCTTAACGCCAAACATTGGGCGCAAGTGAATTCCTGATCGCTTCACAACCGGAATCAAAATGAGCGCTTGAACGACAACTCCGAGGGTGGTTCCCCATCCAAGAAGCTGCACCTGAAGGTCGGTAATCGTGCCGATTTCAATGGCGCGCTGTGTAAGAAGAATGGCGGCAAAGACCACAATAACCACGAGGTTATTGGCGATTGGCGCCCACATAAGGGGTGCAAATGAGCCTCGCGCATTGGCTACTTGGCCCAGCATGGTGAATAAACCAAGGAAGAAAATTTGAGGCAGGCAGTAACGAGTAAATGCAATCGCGATTTCGCGTTCTGTTTCAAAACCTGGCGTTGAGAATTCAGGTGCATAGAGACGAACTAAAGCTGGTGCAAAGAGAACACCAACTAAGACAAGAAGGAAGAGAATTCCAGAGATTGTTGTCACCAGGCGAGAAGCGAAACCATGTCCGCCATCTTCATCTGAAAACGAACGAACGAGCTGCGGAACGAAGATCGCTGTGAGCGCACCACCGACAAGTAAGTTATACAAAATATTAGGCATTGTGTTTGCCACGTTGTAGGTATCTGCCAAGAGCGCAGTACCAAGAACAGCAACTGCCAACAATGCGCGAATAAATCCAGTGATTCGAGAAAGGATTGTTCCTATCGCCATGATTCCTGATGCGCGGAAGAGCTCGTGATTCTTCACTTACGAGACCTCCTGACGCGTCGGACAGATTGCGTTACAGCGCCCATAAAGAGTAGAACTGCGGCGCCCGTTGTAAACCATGCAACACGCGAATCAATAATGGTGGCAGTCAGATGAAGCTTGGAAACTTCGCCAACTAACTGGCCTTTAAAGTTCATGAGTTGTGCCAGAACAAGAGTGGATCCGGGTGCAATCACATCGACAGCGAGAAGAATTTGCTGGCGTGATTTTGGAGCAATAGTGATGTTATTGAGATTCTCGATCTGAATACGTGAATTCATTGGAATCAGGGAAACGTTTACGACGGCTGCAGTATCAAAGTTATTTACTAAAGTAATCGGCAACTTAGCTTCAGTTGTTGTAATTTGATAACGACCAGGAATCACCTTTAAGCGCCCAGCCATCTTCTTTACAGCTATCTTCTCGTTATATGTAAAGAATGCCTGTTCATCTTTTGTAAGAATTGGATTCATAACAACTGCAAGGCGTGCACGTAAATCTGTAATCTCTTCTGAAGAGACTATGGTCGAGAGCCCAGTAAGTAACCTGCGATTTTGTGTGTAGCTGCTGATGAATTGATCGCTCAGGCGTGAAACTCCTGTGCCCCAACCATTTTGAGCGACAACCGGGCGATTTAACGCCGTTTCGAGAAAATCTTGAGCGTACTGTGAATAAAACTTTAACTCACTCGGAGCAATGCTCTTGAGCAACTTTTCATCAGGGTTACCGAAAGGAAGTGCAACAACAGTATTTCGCACAGTGACAAATTTGAGCTGCGCTAACCAATTCTTTGCAACGATTTCTCCGACGAGATCTTCTTTACCTGCATACGAATAACCATCAGCCATATCAAGGACTTCTTTGATGAGAGCTGCATCGATTACATATGTGCGTGAAGAAAGCGGCTGATCAAAAATTAGCTTTCCAAGTTTTCCGGCAGGAAGTAAGTTGGTTGCTAACTCATTATTACGAAATTCGCCTGCAAAGTTGGTATGTGGTTTATCAACAATTCTTGTTACCGGAGTATCAGCTTGTGCAGGTGGAGAGATAAGAAAAGCTGATGCAAAGAGGGCAACAAGAAGTTTCTTCACAGTGAACTCAACTCTTGCGTTGCTTGCGTGCGAGAAATCAACTTCTTCTCATCGGGATATGCCAACTTCTCAATAATCTCTGAAAGTGGGAACCACGCAACTTCATCAACTTCAGTCTCTTGTGCCGCTAGCAACCCACCGCTTTCACGGAAGAGATAGTGATGAACAGTTTTATGAATTCGTTTTCCACCAGCCATAAACCAGAAATCAATCACGCCGAGAGATTTCTCAATCACGGATTCAATGCCGGTCTCTTCTTGAACTTCGCGAAGAGCGGCTTGTTCAGGAGTTTCACCTTCTTCAATGTGGCCCTTAGGTAGCGACCAGAGGATGCGCTTTCCGGTTTGATCTTTCTGATCGCGACGACCAATTAGAAGGCCAAGCTTTCCTGTTGTATCAACGACAAGTCCGCCGGCGCTGACTTCATCAACGCGCTTTGCATAGGGCGGTTTTGGTTTGGTCGACTTCGCCGCAGGTTTTGGGGTCTGCGCAGAAGCGGGGGTGGATGCGGTCGCTAAATTCTGAGATTGCGGAGAGCGATTAGCTGGGCGCCTGCGCCTGCGTTTCTTTTTCGTACCTTCGCTGCCCGCACTAGGTGCCGGGATCATGAAGTAAGAGTACGCGACTACGCTTATCTATTGTGAGCGTTGAGAAGGTTAATTTAGGAGCCGCCGGAGAACTGGCTATTCGCTCCCTCATTGAACGGGCCCCTCTGGCCAGCTCTCTCGCTGAAGCATTTAAGAAAGAGGGATTCCGCCTCGCACTCGTTGGCGGACCAGTGCGCGACGCAATTCTCGGTCGCCTCGGAAACGATTTAGATTTCACAACAGATGCGCACCCACATCAGACAAAGAAGATTTTGAAATCGTGGGCAGATAACGTCTGGGATACCGGAATACTTTTTGGAACTGTTGCCGGAAAACGGGGCGATACAACTGTTGAGGTAACTACATATCGCACCGAAAAGTATGAAGAGAATTCGCGCAACCCCGATGTTGAATTCGGTGACACTATTGAAGGCGATCTATCGCGTCGCGATTTCACTGTCAATTCGATGGCGCTCGAACTTACAGGTGCAAAACCAGAATTCATTGACCCATTTGATGGCCTTGGCGATTTAGCAAAACGCGTACTGCGAACACCATCGATTGCAACGCAATCATTTAGCGACGATCCGCTTCGTATGATGCGCGCTGCTCGTTTTGCCAGCCAACTTGGTTTTGACATTGATTCCGAAGTTACTGAAGCGATGACTTCGATGGCGAGCCGTATCTCAATTATCTCTGCAGAACGTGTGCGCGATGAATTTGTTAAATTGTTAATGTCTGACCGACCACGAATCGGAATTACAATTTTAGTCGACACAGGCCTTGCCGATTTAGTTGTGCCTGAAATTCCTAAGTTGCGACTTGAGATTGATGAACATCATCACCATAAAGATGTCTACGAACATTCGATTACAGTTCTTGAACAAGCTATTTCACAAGAAGAACGTTTGGGCGGACCAAACCTTGTTATTCGTTTAGCTGCGCTACTTCACGATATTGGAAAGCCAAAGACACGTAACCTGCTTGAAGGTGGCGGAGTCTCCTTCCATCACCACGAAGTAGTTGGTTCACGCCTTTCCAAGAACCGCATGAAGGCGCTGCGCTTTGATAATGACACAATCGAAGCTGTTGAAACCCTTGTCGCTCTTCACCTTCGCTTCCATGGATACGGCGATGGCGAATGGACTGATTCAGCTGTACGCCGATATGTGCGCGATGCAGGTGATTTACTTGTGCATTTACACGTTCTTACACGCGCAGATTGCACCACACGAAATGCCAAGAAAGCCGATCGTTTAGCTCGCACTTACGATGGGCTTGAAGCGCGCATCGCAAAACTTTCTGAAGAGGAAGAGCTTTCCAAGATTCGCCCCGACCTTGATGGTGCGCAAGTGATGTCGTTGCTTGGAATCAAACCATCTGCAGATGTTGGAAAAGCCTTGGATTTCTTGATGGAACTTCGCATGGAAAATGGTCCACTCGGTGAAGAACGCGCAACTGAAGAGTTAATTCAGTGGTGGAAGGCTAGACGCCACCCTTAAGAAAGAACTTTGCAGGTCGCAATACAACGGCTGCAACAAAGGCCCACGCAATTGCAATCAACAGTGGCAGCACCCAGGTATCTCCACTTAGCGGCAAGATCCATGCTGCAATGAGTGCGCCGGTAACGATTGCACCATTTACTAATACGTCATAGACGGCGAAGACGCGACCACGAAATACATCATCAATCTTTGATTGCACGAGTGCATCATTTGTCACTTTCAAACTCTGGCCGCAGAGCGCTGTAAAGAATGCAGTCATTGCAAGCAGAACTGGTGTGCGGTCAATGACGAGAATAAGAGCGCTCAGACTTGCTGCTGCAATTGAGAAACGCATCCAACGATGGCGACCAATCTTTCTCACACCATAAGGCGCAAGAATTGCGCCAATCACAAATCCCACCGCAGCAATTGTCAGGGTGACACTTAAACCTGCAAGACCTGCTTCGCTATCTGCAGGATCGTTAAAGGTATTTCGTTCTAATAAGAGCGCAGTCAATGTAAATGCAGTCAGCCCACCACGATGAACAGCGATTGCGGCAATGCCACGAGCTGCATCTGCGTGTTCTTTAAGAAACTTAAACCCATCGCGCATTTCGCGTAAGCCTTGGGTAAAACTTCCGCGAACAACTTCGTGTGGGCGCGGGCCGATCTCATCCTTATGCAGAAGTGAGGCAAGGATTGCGGCGCAGAAGAAACCAAGAGAACCAACGAGAATAATGATGGCATCAGCCTTATCGGCAGAGGCGCTGGCATCGAGAAGTCTGCGAATTCCAAGTCCAATACCGCCACCCAGAACAACCCAAACGGAACCACCTGTGACAGCAAGTGCGTTTGCCGAAATAAGAGTATTGGGTGGAACCATCAAAGGAATTCCTGCAGATAAACCCGCAAGAATTAAACGATTTACACCAAATGCAATGAGAACAAAGATTGTAATTTCAACGCCGGTGTAATCATTAAACATAAGGAATGCGATAACAATGAGAGTTGCTGAACGTGTCAGGTTCGCAAAGAGAATTGCACGCTGACGTGAGAAGCGATCAAGAACTGTTCCAACAAATGGACCAACTATTGAATAAGGAAGCAGAACAACTGCAAAGGCAACTGCAGCGTTGACTGCACTTGCCTGTCTCTCTGGTGAGAAGAGAATGAATGAGGCAAGTGCGCTCTGAAAAATTCCATCCGTTAATTGACCGGTCCAGCGAACGCGCAGCAGGCGAATCAGCTTTGAATCGCGAATAAGCCCAGCAAAGTTCATACGAGAAGCGTAGTTAAGGAAAGAGGATTATTCTTCTCCTGCTATGAAAACAAAGCGCGGGTTCATCGACTATTCACTTGATAAGCGTGCAACCCTGCTCGCGCTCTTTCGTGGCGTTGTCGATGCCTGCGATGCCGACCCTTATTTGATGCGTGCGGCTAAGTACCACGGTGAGAAAGCAGATAGAAAGTGTCCGGTCTGCAAGAAGGATTCACTCGTTGAGCTTCGTTACACCTTTGGCGATCAGCTCGGCCAGTTCTCAGGTCGCATCAAGAATGGCGATGAGTTAAATGAGATGGAATCAGAATTCGGTGAATTCTCTGTCTATGTCGTTGAGGTTTGTCGCGAATGTTCCTGGAATCACCTCTGCTCCACATACTTATTAGGTGATGGGCGCGAGCGTAAAGCGCCACGTAAACAGCGAACACTTGAAGATGAGGACTTTGCTTCGCTGAAGTAGCTGTAATTCAGCAGTAATCTAACGACATGCTAAAAACCAAGTTGATCCGCGCCGGAGTATTCCTAGCTGGTTTCGGCTTTGTCGCAGGAGCAACGCTCTTCGCCTTCGCTTGGTTTACTGTTTCAATTCCTGATCCCAATGCATACGTCAATAGCCAATCAACAATCATTCAATATTCAAATGGTTCTGAGATCGGTCGTATTGGTACTCAGAACCGCCAAGTGCTGCCGCTAGCAAAGATTCCACTTCGCCTTCGCTATGCAGTGATGGCAGCAGAAGATCGCAACTTCTATTCCAACCGCGCATTTAGCGCAACGGGTATTGCTCGCGCACTTTTAAATAACTTGAAATCCGGTTCGCTCAATGGCGAAGGTGGATCAACGATCACGCAGCAGTATGCAAAGACTGCTTTCTTAACGCCCAGCCGTACGGTTCAGCGAAAGATTAAAGAACTTGTCATTTCACTGAAGCTTGAAAATGCTCTGACAAAAGATCAGATCCTTGAAAATTACCTCAACACTATTTACTTCGGTCGTGGTGCTTATGGTGTGCAGACTGCTGCGCAGCAGTACTTCAACCGCAACGCGAACCAGCTCACCATTTCTCAGAGCGCAATCGTGGCAAGTATTTTGCGCTCTCCGGGACTCTACGATCCGTTCTACGGAGATAAAGAGCAGAAGGCGCGCAATAAGGCTCGTCTAGAGGCTCGTTTCACCTACGTTATTAACGGAATGCTCGATAAGAAGTGGATCACTGAGGCAGAAGCAAAGGCTGCAAAGATGCCGATGATTGCTCCACGCACAACATCTGGCCAGCTCAGCGGACCTAAGGGTTACATCATTGATGCTGTTCAGAAAGAGTTGAGCAAGCTCGGATTTACTCAAGATCAACTTCTTGTTGGTGGATACGTCATTAAGACAACTCTTGATCAGCGCGCACAGCAATCTGCAGTAGATGCAGTGAATAAATTTACGCCGAGCCCTGCACCATCAAATCTTCATACCGCCCTTGTCGCGATTCGCCCAGGAACGGGTGAAGTAGTAGCTATGTATGGTGGAAAAGATTATGTAGTGCGCCAATTAAACGATGCCACACAATCAATTGCGCTAGCCGGCTCTACCTTTAAGCCGTTTGCGATCATCGCAGGACTTGAAGCAGGCATTCCTTTAACGTCAATGTGGAATGGTGATTCACCACAAACTTTTGATGATCTCGGTAAGCCATATCTTGTTTCAAATTATGGCGATGAAGGCTGGGGCCAGATTGATTTACTCACTGCAACTCAGCACTCAGTAAATACAGTTTTCGTTCCACTCGGCATTAAGGCGGGCATGGATAAAGTTGTTGACGCTGCACGCCGCGCCGGAATTCCAGAAAGCGTTGCGATGATTGCAACTCCATCAGTAGTTCTTGGTGTTGCAAGCCCTCACGTGATTGATGTTGCAAACTCATATGCAACATTTGCCGCGCAAGGTGTTTACTCAAAGCCATACATGGTTACTCAGGTGATCGGGCCTAACAAAGGCGTCTTGTATGAAGGAAAGCCACAGACACAAGAAGTATTTAGCAAAGATGTTATGGCTGACCTGACTCACTCATTGAAGAGCGTTGTTAATGGCGGAACCGGTGGAGCAGCACTTGCACTTGGTCGACCTGCTGCAGGTAAGACCGGAACTTCACAGTCAAACGCATCTGCGTGGTTTAGCGCATACACACCACAGCTTGCAGCATCGGTTGCACTCTTCCGTGACAGCGCATCTGAATCACTAAATGGAATCGGTGGACTTACATCTGTTACTGGTGGAACTTTCCCAGCGAAGATCTGGACTGCATTTATGAAGGGCGCGCTTAAGGGCGAACCAGTTATGAGCTTCCCAGCGCCTGCAAATATTGGTGGACTCGACCCAGTCGTCATGACTAGTGGTGGCCGCCAATCAATGAAGAAGAAGTAATTTCTATGCGCGTTTCTACTCGCGTCATATTGTTACTCGCACTTCTTGCTTCGCTTTTAAGTTTCGCAAAGTTCAACTATTGCGCTGAAAACAACTGGCAATCACCTGATCAATACGTACACGCTTGTTATTCAGATATTCCTGCACTCTATGGCGAAAGAGGCCTAGATAAAGGGGTGTGGGCATATAGCAGCGGGGCCGAATCCGTTGAGTATCCAGTAATTCAAGGCGCGATCATGTGGGCGACTGCAAAGGTAATTCCTGCAGGCGTTAACAACTACTTCTATGGCAGCGCACTTTTGCTTGCTCTGCTCTTTATCTTTATCTCTCTTCTTGTATTTAAGATGAAACCAGAATTTAGTTACTTGCTGCCTCTTGCACCCGCTGCAATCGCATCGTTGTATATCAATTGGGATTTGTGGGCGATTGCCACGATGTTGCTTGCGATTTATTGGTTTGATCGGAAAGCCGAATTAGCAAGTGCGATTGCACTCGGAATTGCAATCTCCACAAAGTTTTTACCCGTCTTCTTACTTATTCCTCTTGCAATCATTTTCTTTAGACAAGAGAAGATGGCTAAGTTTGTAAAGTACGCAGCAATTACGTTGACAACATTTATCGCGATAAATCTTCCTGTTGCACTAACAACTCCTGAAGGTTGGTGGCGTTTCTACGATCTCAATCTCAATCGAGGTTCTGACTGGGGATCTCTTTGGTACGCACTCTCTAATTTAGGTCTTGATTTAACGCACCAAAATTATTTATCTGTTCTTCTTCTTGCAATTGGTCTGACATCTCTTGCCATTTATCTCTTGCAACTTCGCACACCCCCACAGCTGGCACAGATTGCAATCTTTGTCATGATCATCGTGATGGCTGTAAGTAAGGTGTATTCACCGCAATATGTTTTATGGCTAACACCGCTTGCAGTAATTGCACTTGCCGATAAGCGAGACCTTAAAGTTTTCTGGTTCTGGCAAGGTGCAGAAATTTTGTATCACCTTGCAATCTGGCAACACCTGGCCCAGGTAACTGGTGCAAAGTTCGGCTTGCCAGTTGTGGCCTATTCGGTCATCACCTTGATCCGCATCGGGGCCTCAATCGCGCTCCTGGTCCGCCTAGCCGCCCGCCATCAAAGCTCACGCGTATTTCCAAGCCAATTTCTCTTATCTACAGGCGAGAGTTACCCTTAACCTCCTCGTAAATCGTCCCACCGGGATTATTTATAAGGAGTATTAACCCTCCTGTCACGGAAATGCCGTGGCCGTCTTAGTCCAAAGGAGGTCGGGTTAACGCATGCGTCACTATGAATTAATGGTCATTCTCGATCCAGAACTCGAAGAACGTACAGTCACACCATCACTTGAGACATATCTCAAGATCATCAAGGACAGCGGAGGCCGCGTCGACAAGCTCGATGTTTGGGGCAAGCGCCGCATGTCTTTCGAAATCAATAAGAAGCCAGAAGGCATTTACGCAGTTGTAGATATGCACTGCGAGCCAGCGGCTATCAAGGAATTGGATCGTCAGCTCAACCTGAACGAATCTGTTCTTCGTACAAAGGTTATGCGTCCGCTCTAGTTTTCAATTCCGAACCGCTGCGCTAATCGGAACTCAATTCATCCACAGCTGCGGTGTTTCGAAAACGAAAAGTCAGAGTAGACGAGTAATTTATTAGCACGGACTCCACGAGTAGATAAGAGGAAATAAAATGGCAGCAGGAGATACAACAATCACAATGATCGGCAACCTAGTTGACGATCCAGAGCTACGTTTCACCCCAAGTGGTGCAGCGGTAGCAAAATTCCGCGTTGCTTCAACACCTCGTTATCTCGATAAGGCAACTAACGAATGGAAAGATGGCGAGAGCCTCTTCCTTCAATGCCAAATCTGGCGTCAAGCGGCTGAGAATGTTGCAGAGTCACTGACAAAGGGAATGCGCGTCATTCTCTCTGGTCGTCTCAAGCAGCGTTCGTACGAAACAAAAGAAGGCGAAAAGCGCACAGTGTTTGAGGTAGAAGTAGATGAAGTAGGTCCATCACTTCGCAATGCAACAGCTAAGGTCACTCGTACCCAGCGTGCAGGCGGAAGTGGCGGAGCTGCAGCACCAGCTTCTGCAGAATCATTTAACGATGATCCTTGGGCAGCAGCGTCAACGTCACCAGCCGGTGGTGGATGGGGAACATCTACAACCGACGAACCACCTTTTTAACAAGTAACTAACCGACAATCCATTCCCTCTAGCGATAGAGGGGCACCCGAAAAGGAGCACCACAATGGGAGCAAGAAATAACCGGGCTCTACGCGAGCCAAAGAACAAGGGCGCGAAGGCTGCTGCCCTTAATAAGAAGTTCAAGAAGAAGCCATGCAGCTTCTGTCGCGACAAGGTCACATATATCGATTACAAAGATATCGCGACCCTTCGCAAGTACATCTCTGATCGCGGCAAGATCCGCGCTCGCCGAGTTACAGGTGCATGCACACAACATCAGCGCGCAGTAGCAACAGCTGTTAAGAACAGCCGTGAAGTTGCTCTTCTGCCTTACACATCTTCAGCACGATAAGGGGGCTTGAACTATGAAACTCATTCTTACTCGTGAAGTAAATAAGCTCGGTAACGCCGGCGATGTTGTAACTGTTAAAGATGGCTACGGTCGCAACTTCTTGTTGCCACGTGGCTTTGCAATCTCATGGTCACTTGGTGGCGAGAAGCAGATCGAAGGAATCCGTCGTGCACGTGCTGCGCGCGAAGTCCGCGATCTCGATCACGCTAAGGAGATCAAGGCAACGCTCGAGAAGGCATCAGTAACAATCAAGGTAAAGACCGGCACAGCTGGTCGTCTCTTTGGTTCTGTTACAGATAAGGACATCGCAGCTGCAATTAAGTCAGCTACTGGTGTTGATATCGATCGCCACAATCTCAAGACTGCTGGCCACATCAAGAAGACAGGAACACACTCAGTAAAGGTTTCTCTTGCACATAACGTTGTTGCAACAGTTTCACTCGCTGTAGTTTCTGCTTAATTAGTTCAACAAGAGGGGCCCGTCGCTTAATTGCGGCGGGCCTTTCTTATTCCAAGTAAGTATTACAACCAGCCTGATTTCTTAAATTTGCGGTAAAGAAACGCTGTCACAAGAACGAGTGAACCAACGACTAGTGGATAACCAAATTTCCAGCGTAATTCAGGCATTACATCGAAGTTCATGCCGTAGATACCAGCGACCATTGTGGGCACAGAAGCCAAAGCAACATATGAAGTTATCTTTCGCATATCTTCATTCTGCTGTAGCTGTACCTGTGCGATTTCTGCCTGCAACGCTGAAGTCAGCAAAGCATCGAGCCCAGAGGCAGCATCGGATGCACGCGAAAGATGATCGAGGGTATCTCTAAAGAATGGTGTGAGCTCTGAAGGTATGTTTCGTGCGCCGATACTTGAGATCTGTTGAAGCGGAGATAGAAGTGGCTCAATTGCATGACGGAACTCGATAACTTCGCGCTTCAAGAGATAAATCTCTTGCGAGGCACTCTCTCGAGTATCGCCAAAAACTTTCTGTTCAACTTGCAGAACATCTGCTTCTAATTCGATTGAGATATCGATGTAACAGTCGATTACATGGTCGAGAATTGCATGCAGAACCGCATATGGGCCCTTGGCTAACTGTTCCGAATTAGATTCAAGTGCATGGCGGGTGTTAACAAGTGGCGCACCATTTCCATGGCGGACAACAACGATGAAGTGATCTCCAATAAAACAGAAGAGTTCGCCAGTTGAAATCTGGCTGCCTTTCTCTTCATAGAAAGCTGTCTTTACAACGAGCGCTTGCACACCGGGATACTCTTCAAACTTAGGGCGCTGATGTGCCATAACCGCGTCTTCAATTGCGAGTGGATGAAATCCAAAATCACCAACGACTTTTTCAAATTCATTCTGTGTTGGTTCTGCAAGGCCTAACCAAACAAATCCACCTTCACTCTTTGCTTTCTGAATAAGAGCGGGGAGATTGGAAGGCTCTGTGTGGCGCTTTCCACTTTGGTAGAGCGCGTAATCAACGATCATGTGCGAAGTCTTGCCTACAAAGATGAATTTGATATGACATCTCAACCAATGAGAATCCAGGAATTACTTTCCTCCACACTTATTCACGCTTAAAGCGGGAGTTACACACAATTCATCAACACCTTATGCACAGCTATCCACGCTTATCCACCGAGTTATGCACACCTTTATCCCCATTACCGAGGGGACTTTCTCGCTTACTGAGCGTGCGAGCCATACCTTTGCCCCGTTGCTGACTGGGATCCGGCCTTGTCAGTGGCTTAGAGGAAGGTATGTCGCATGAGCATTGCAGAACTACCTAATAACTCTAGAGGCGCAGCTACCTACAACACTGTCGGCGCCGAATACGAACGCACACCACCACAAGATCTACAAGCAGAACAATCTGTTCTCGGTGGAATGTTGCTATCTAAAGATGCAATCGCTGATGTTGTTGAAGTACTTCGCGAACGCGATTTCTATCGCCCTGCACATGAACTTATCTACGATGCAATTCTCGATCTCTATGGACGCGGTGAACCAGCTGATGCTGTCACCGTTGCAGCCGAACTCACGAAGCGCGGAGAAATCGCACGTGCAGGTGGCGCACCATATCTACACACTTTGATTTCATCTGTACCAACAGCTGCTAACGCTGGTTACTACGCAAAGATTGTTCTAGAACATGCAATCATGCGCCGCCTTGTTGAAGCCGGAACCAAGATTGTTCAACTTGGTTACGATCAAAATGGTGAAGTCGATGATGCCGTCGATGCTGCGCAAGCAGAAGTTTATGCAGTTACCGAACGCCGCTCTTCTGAAGATTATGTACAACTCAATACCTTGTTGCCAGCCGCTCTCGATGAAATCGAAGCAATCTCTAAGGGAATTGGTATCGAAGGTGTTAAGACAGGTTTCCGCGATCTCGATGCGCTGACTCACGGACTGCACCCAGGCAACATGATCATCGTTGCTGCGCGTCCTGCAGTTGGTAAGTCAACGCTCGGTCTTGATATTGCGCGCCACGCTGCGATTCACGATAACCAAGCGGCAGTGATCTTCTCTCTCGAAATGTCGAAATCAGAAATCACAATGCGTATGTTGTCTGCCGAAGCGCGCGTTGGTCTAAACAATATTCGTTCCGGACAACTCAGCGATGATGAATGGGCAAAGCTTGCTCGCCGTATGGGTGAAATCTCTGATGCACCACTCTTTATCGATGATTCACCGAACCTTTCAATGATGGAGATCCGCGCAAAGGCCCGTCGCCTTAAGCAGCGCCATGACCTCAAACTCATTGTTATCGACTACTTGCAGCTGATGTCATCAGGTAAGCGCGTTGAAAACCGTCAGCAGGAAGTATCTGAATTCTCACGTCACCTCAAGCTGATGGCAAAGGAACTTAACGTTCCTGTTATTGCAATCTCACAGCTCAACCGTGGACCTGAACAACGTACAGATAAGCGCCCAATGTTGTCTGACCTTCGTGAATCTGGTTCTATCGAACAAGATGCTGACGTTGTTATCTTGTTGCACCGCGATGATATGTACGATTCACAGAACCGTTCGGGCGAAGCAGATTTCATCGTTGCAAAGCACCGTAACGGACCAACTCGCACAATTACAGTTTCAGCTCAACTCCACTTCGCGCGCTTCTTCGATATGGCGCCAAATGTTGGAGCAGGCCGCGACTTCACACAATCAGCAGGTCCATCAGATATTCAGCCATCAGCACCTGGTGATGGCGGTTGGAACGAGTAACTTCTTAACTCGCCGCAGTCTTTGCGCGATCAGCTAGATAAATTCCAACAAGCACAATGGCTGCGCCCGCCAATTGAATTGCATCCCAGCTCTGCGCAAACCAGATCCAGGCAAATGCGCCAGCAATAACAGGCTCAAGCATTCCAATAACGCTACTTGTCGATGCGCTCAAATATTTCATTCCCGATAGAACCAACATGTATGGAACGACAGTTCCGAAGATTGCCGCTGCACCAATCAATAACCAACCAGGAAGCATTGTGCCCTTTGCGATTCCACCGAGATCCATCTGCGTTGAAAATACTTCAAAGGGAAATGTCCAAGGTGGAAGAACAATCAGCCAGAAGGCAGATGCAAAACCCATACCGAAGATCAGCGTTGCAATTGGTTCGCGCTTCTTTCCAATTCGTTCACTCATAAGGAAGTAAGCCGCTAAACAGAATGCACACAACGTTGCAGCGGTAATTCCAATGAGGTCGAATTTAAAACCTTGCCAGACCTTTGCAACGAGAATCAGTCCGGTCAGCGAGAGAATGACAGCAAGCCACATCTCATTAGAAACATGGCCTTTGCGGACCAGTTTGATCCAGAGAGCGATCCAGATTGAGGCGGTAAATTCGATAATAAGGACGAGGCCGAGCGGTACTCCGCGCTCTATGCCCAATAAATAGCCGAAGTTCACGAAGGCGAAGCCCACTACGCCATAGAGGGCGAGGCGAGGGATTTCAGATTTCTGCACCTTGATGATTTCAGGGCGAGTTAGAAGAACGTAAGTACCGAGTATCACGACTGCGGATACGGAGCGAACTTCAGCAAGACGCAGCGCCGGCAAGTGTTTCATCACAACGGTGACGACGATTCCGGAGAGCGAGAAGAAGAAAGCTCCCAGAATAAGTAAAAACTCACCGCGATGTTTTGAAAGCATGCGGTGAGTTTAACTTAAAGAGTTAGAAAGCAGACTCTGGAATCTCCATGATTGATGAGTCAGTTCCTTCAACAATCTTGCGATCTGCGGTGATGTGAGGCAGAACTGTGGCAACAAAGAACTTTGCTGAGGCAATCTTTCCTGTGTAGAAATCAGTATCTTTGCCAGCACCTGCTGCCAGCTTTTCCGTAGCAATATCTGCCTGGCGAAGTAGCAACCAAGTGATGATGACATCACCAACAGCCATGAGCGCACGTGATGTGCTTAAACCCACCTTGTAAATCTCAGCAGGGTTTTCTTGGGAAGCCATTGCATGACCTACAAGAACACCAATAATTCCATTAAGGTCACCGAGCGCTTTGAGAAGTGCTTGCTTCTCTTCTGCATGAGCCCCACCAGATTCAGCGAAAGCTTGAATCTCTTTACCAAGTAGCCCAAGTGAACGTCCGCCATCTTTAACAACTTTACGGAAGAAGAAATCAAGACCTTGAATTGCAGTGGTGCCTTCATACAAGGTGTCGATCTTTGCATCACGCACATATTGTTCGAGTGGCCAGTCTTGAGTAAAGCCGGAACCACCAAATGTTTGAAGAGATTCAGTACCAAGAAGTGTCCAAGATTTTTCTGAACCAAATCCCTTAACAACTGGAAGCAAGAGATCGTTGAGCTTCTCCATATCTTCAAGCTTCTCGGTATCTCCTGCTTCGCGAGCAAGTTCGATCTCATCTTGAATTGATGCGGTGTAAAGAACTAGTGCGCGCATACCTTCGGAGTAAGCCTTCTGCACCATCAGTGAACGACGCACATCTGGGTGCTTAATGATGGTGACGCGAGGGCTGGCCTTATCGTTCATAACCTTCATATCGCCGCCCTGAACGCGAGTCTTGGCATAGGCAAGTGCTTGTTGGTAACCAGCCGAAAGTGTTGCAATCGCCTTGGTACCAACCATCATGCGAGCAAATTCAATGACTTTAAACATCTGCGCAATACCTTCGTGAACATCACCAAGCAAGTAACCAACAGCTGGTTCCTTCTCGCCAAGATTCATTTCGCATGTTGCAGAGACGTTAAGTCCCATCTTGTGTTCGACATTTGTTACATAAACGCCATTGCGCTTTCCAAGTTCGCCAGTTTCTAGATCGAACATAAACTTTGGAATCAAGAAGAGTGAGAGACCCTTAGTTCCTGGTCCACCACCTTCGCGACGTGCAAGAGTGAAGTGCATGATGTTCTCGTAAATATCAGCATCACCTGAAGTAATAAAACGCTTTGTGCCGGTGATGTGCCATGTTCCATCTGGCTGTTGCACTGCCTTAGAACGACCGGCGCCAACATCAGATCCTGCATCAGGTTCAGTCAACTGCATAGTTGCACCCCAGTGGCGATCCACCATGTGCTTCGCCATCTTCTTCTGAACATCTGTTCCTAATACATGTGCAACCTGTGAAAATGCATAACCAGATGCGTAGATGTGAATTGCAGGATTAGAACCCAAAACCATTTCAGCGATCGCCCAACGAACTGATGCAGGAACTTTCATTCCACCGAGTTCGACAGGTGCATCAAGACGCCACCATTCGCCATCAACATATGCCTTGTATGACTTCTTGAAACTTTCTGGAAGTTTGATATCGCCTGTTGCTTTATTGAAATCTGTTCCGATGCGATCGCCATCGACGAATGATGCAGCGAGATCGTTCTCGGTCAGGCGCTTCATCTCTTCGAGCATTCCCATCGCAGTATCGCGATCGAGCTCGGAGTAGATAGAGGTACCCAGCACCTTCTCGCGACCCAATAGGTCGAAGAGGCAGAATTCAATGTCACGGAGGTTGGCGTTGTAATGGCTCATGGCGTAATGGTGCTACCCACCAGTAACTTACGCAAGCGTGCCAAGGGCCTTTTTTTCGTGCTGGAAAGGTAGGCTCGCGCCGTGCTACTCAGTGATCGCGATATTCGCTCAGAAATAACCAATGGCCGCGTTGCCGTCGAACCTTTTGAAGAGGCGATGATCCAACCTTCATCAGTTGATGTCCGTCTCGATAAGTTCTTCCGCGTCTTCGAGAACCACAAGTACTCAGTAATCGATCCATCGATCGAACAATCTGAGCTCACCCGCGAAGTTATCGCCGAAGAAGGCGAAGCATTTATCTTGCACCCAGGCGAATTCGTTCTTGCATCTACCTATGAGGTCATCACACTTCCTGATGACATCGCAGGTCGCCTCGAAGGAAAGTCTTCACTCGGACGCCTTGGTCTACTCACCCACTCAACAGCGGGCTTTATCGATCCAGGATTCTCGGGCCACATCACGCTCGAACTTTCAAACGTTGCAAACTTGCCAGTGAAGTTATTCCCAGGCATGAAAATCGGTCAGCTCTGTCTGATTAAACTCTCATCGCCTGCTGAACACCCATACGGCTCAGCGATCTACGCATCACGTTATCAAGGACAGCGCGGACCAACTCCAAGCCGCTCCTTCATGAATTTCCACCAAAGCAAGATCAAGTAAAGCCCCGATAATCTTTATCTGGGGAATAAGAACCAGAGTCAAGGGGTTGAAATAACTATGGAACTCATCATTATCGGCGTACTCGTACTTCTCGTAATCTTTGGCGTTGCTCAATACAACCGCCTCATCCGACTTAACATCACAGTCGATGAAGCATTCGCGCAGATTGAGGTTCAACTCAAGCGCCGTGCAGATCTCATCCCTAACCTGGTTGAAACCGTTAAGGGATATGCAAAGCACGAACAAGGAACTTTCGATGCTGTCGTTGCCGCTCGCGCGAAGTCAACAAGTGCTTCAACGGTTGCCGATGTTGCAGCAGCAGATGGCGCACTAACTAACGCGCTTCGCGGATTGCTCGCAGTTGCTGAGGCTTACCCAGATCTCAAAGCATCAAGTAACTTCTTATCTCTACAAGAAGAACTTTCTACCACTGAGAATAAAGTTTCATTTGCGCGCCAGTTCTATAACGACAATGTGCGCTCGCTCAATACAGCAGTAAAGACAGTGCCTACCAACTTCTTCGCAGGCTTTGCAAAGGTTGGCGCTCGCGACTTCTACGAAGTTGAAAATGCTGCAGATCGTAACGTTCCAAACGTTAAGTTCTAATTTCACCAATGGCTGAGAACAACTTCCGCGCACTTCAATCTGCCAATAAGGGAAAGACCTATTTCCTTCTGGCATCGATGGGTGTTCTGACATGGCTCGTTGCATATGCAGCGATGACATATTTCGGAGTCGGAACCGCTTCAACAATGGTGCCGATGGCAGTTGGTTTTGCACTTATTGGTGTGTGGGGCTCGTATTACGGCTCTGACAAATTAGTTCTCACCATGACGGGTGCAAAGTTGATTACACGCGAAGATGCCCCCGAACTCTTTAACGTCATTGAAGAAGTTGTTATCGCAAGCGGTCTACCTATGCCAAAGGTTGCCATCGTTGAAGATAGTGCGCCAAACGCATTTGCAACGGGGCGAAATCCTGAACACGCGCTTATTGCATTTACTACTCGCATTCTCGAGGTCATGGATCGCGACGAACTACAGGGCGTAATTGCCCACGAGATGTCACACGTGGCAAACCGTGACACCTTGGTTTCAGCCGTAGCTGCAACAACAGCAGGTGCCATCGCCATCTTGAGCGATTTCCTTACTCGTATGATGTGGTTTGGCGGCGGACGCGATCGCGACCGTGGCGGAAATTCAAACCCGCTTATGCTGGTCTTCTCACTCGTTGTTTTGATTCTCGCACCACTTGCTGCGATGTTATTGAAATCTGCAATCTCACGTAAGCGTGAAGCTTTGGCAGATGCCACTGCAGTTTCATTTACGCGTAACCCTGCAGGACTTCGCAAAGCACTTGAAGTTCTTGCTGCGGATTCAACTGTGGTGCGCCAGAAATCAAATGCAGTTGCGCATATCTGGATTGAATCACCACTCGATGGACAAACTGTCTCTAAATTATTTAGTACTCATCCACCGATTCAGGAACGTATCGCCACTTTGAAGGCGATGGAGTCACTCGGCCCTAGCAGGGAATAGAAGTACGAAAGCTGCGCCTTCTCCGGGCGTAGATTTCACCGAAACTGAGCCTCCATGGGCGCGCATCACTGCATCAACAATTGAAAGACCAAGTCCACTGCCATCTGCGCCTGTTCGAACGCGCGATGAATCTGCGCGATAGAAACGTTCAAAGATTCGATTCTGATCTTCAGCGCTTAAGCCAGGACCCTTATCTGCAACTGAAACTTCAACGCCCGCATCCGTTGTAGCAACCGAAACTGTAATCGGAGTACCTGCTGGCGTATGTGCGCGTGCATTAGCCAAAAGATTTGCAACGACCTGGTGGATGCGCACTTCATCACCCAGTGTGAAGATCTCATCGCTCTTAGAAATGAATTCAACAGGATGTTCTGGCCCAGCAGCGCGTGCCGAGATAACAGCATCCTCAACAACTTTATTGATATCTACAGGCTTTGATTCCATCTCGCGTGCTTGATCAAGGCGAGCAAGGAGAAGTAAATCTTCTACCAATGAACCCATGCGCTTGGATTCATTTTCAATACGAGCAATGAGCTCTGCGGTCTCTTTCTCACCAGTCACCGCACCTTGGCGATGAAGCTCAGAGAAACCACGGATTGCAGTAATCGGTGTACGAAGTTCATGAGAAGCATCAGCCACGAAGCGACGGAGCTTGTTTTCGCTATCGGTCTGAATAGAGAAAGACTTTTCAATACGCGACAACATTGAGTTTAAAGATGTGACAAGGCGGCCTACTTCAGTTCCCGGATCTGTTTCTGGCATACGCGCTGAGTAGTTACCGGATGCAATCTCTTCGGCAGTCTTTTCAGCATCTTCTAATGGGCGAAGACCAATTTTAATGACAGCGCGAGAAGCTGCGGCAATCATGAGAAGAAGTACCAAACCAATAAGTCCGAATAAGAATGAGAGTCGCGCAAGTGTTCGTTCTAAATCGCCAAGATTTTGTGCAGCGACAAATGTTCCAGCAGGAGATGTGAGTGGACGTGCAATAACTCGAAAGTCAGGACCAGGAGCTGCGATCGTGAATGCTTCATCGCCATGTACTGCAACCTCTTCAGGCAGTAGACCTGCAAGGTATGAAGTAATTGATGCGCCGCCTAAATTGCCACCTAAACCACCCAGAACAACGCCATCAGGGCCAAGAACCGTGATGGATGTAGATGTTGGTATTTGTGAAAGTGGTGCTGGTGCACCAAGCCCACGACCTAAACCGCGACCAGGACGTCTGTCATCTTCATCGCCATCATCATCGTTAGCAATACCGCCGCGTTCAATACGAGGAACAGCAGCT
The DNA here is from genome assembly GCF_965234405.1 of Planktophila turicensis (SeqCode). GTDB lineage: Bacteria > Actinomycetota > Actinomycetes > Nanopelagicales > Nanopelagicaceae > Planktophila > Planktophila turicensis. The sequence continues at coordinate 1,351,700 of NZ_OZ248346.1, read as the reverse complement.
TCTGCAATAACAACTAATTGTTCATCAACTTGTGAGAGCAAGTAACCCTTAAGAAGTGATTGTGTAGCAAAGCTGGCCGCTACAAAGCCCAGCGCCGTGAGCAGAACAATTCCAAGGGAGAGTCTGCTGCGTAAGCTCCAGGTGCGAAATGGCGAATTCATTGAATCTACTTTGCAGCAGGCAATCTAAGTCGGTAGCCAACGCCACGCACTGTGTGAATGAGTGCTGGTTCGTAGATATCAATCTTCTTGCGCAGGTATGAAATATATGTTTCAACAATTCCGGCATCGCCACCAAAGTCGTAATCCCATACGTGATCCAGAATCTGTGCCTTACTAACAACGCGATCAGCGTTAATCAGCAAGTAGCGAAGCAAAGTAAATTCAGTAGGAGAGAGTTCAAGGAGATGTCCGGCGCGACGAGCCTCGTGAGTTGCTTCATCGAGTTCGAGATCTGCAAAACGAATCTTCTCTTCATCCATGTTCTGCTCGACAACGCCAATTCGGCGCAAGAGCGCACGCAGACGTGCAACAAGTTCTTCGAGGCTAAATGGCTTTGTCATGTAATCATCGCCACCGATTGTTAAACCTTGCACTTTATCTTTCATCTCATCTTTGGCAGAGAGAAAGAGAACTCCCACTTCAATACCTTCATTGCGAATCTGACGACAGACTTCGAAGCCATCAAGATCAGGCAACATGACATCGAGAATCATTGCGTGTGGTTTAAATTCTTCGGCAATTGTTAAAGCTTGCGAACCAGTTGCTGCAGTGCGCACATCGAAGCCAACGAATTTCAAACTTGTTGCGATGAGATCGCTAATGCTTGACTCGTCATCGACGACGAGGATGCGTTGACCCTTTGCTTCACTTGCAGTGTTGGTTGTCATGCCTCAAGAGTCCTCGCTCAACCTGTGCCTTTGCTGAGAATAGAGAGTTATTAGGTGGTGGAAGAGTTAACGCTGAATTACACGCCTGTAACTCCACACACAATGGGGATAAACCCTGTGGATAGGGTCGATTTTTCATACTTTTTAATGGGAACCCTCACCCCATCGCTTTTCGCGCGGTATTTCCCACTCCTAAGGCTTTTCAGGGTTATTTCACTTTCCATTTAACGATAGGATTTCAGCCTGCTGTTGAGGAAATACCGCTCTACAGCCCCATACAGGACATTTCAACATAGGCACTTTGAAGGAGCCCCCCTTGGCTGATGTGAAGAAGGAATCCGGCGGTTACGACGCCTCCTCGATCACCGTCCTCGAGGGCCTTGAGGCAGTCCGCAAGCGCCCAGGCATGTATATCGGCTCAACCGGCGAACGCGGCCTCCACCACCTTGTCTATGAAATCGTCGATAACGCCGTCGATGAGGCGCTCGCAGGTTTCTGTACTGAAATCCAAGTGACTTTGATGGCCGACGGATCTCTTCAAGTTGTCGATAACGGTCGAGGAATTCCAGTTGATATTCACCCAGTCGAAAAGAAACCAGCTCTCGAAGTTGTTCTCACCGTTCTTCACGCAGGTGGAAAGTTCGGCGATGGTGGTTACTCAGTCTCTGGTGGTCTCCATGGTGTTGGTTCATCAGTTGTAAACGCACTTTCTACAGATTTATCTGCAAAGGTAAAGCGCGATGGATTTATCTGGACACAGGAATACAAACTTGGTGTTCCAACTGCGCCAGTTAAAAAGGGCGAAGCAACGACCGAGACCGGAACAACAATTCAATTCTGGCCATCTGCAGATATCTTTGAAACAGTTGATTTCTCATTTGAAGTTCTCTCAACACGTTTCCGCGAAATGGCATTTCTTAACCGCGGACTTATCTTGTCTCTTACCGATATGCGTCCAGGCCATGTCGACGAAAAGGGCGAGCAGCTTTCTGTGCGCTACCAATACCAAGGCGGAATCACTGACTTTGTAAAGCACCTCAACTCAACCCGCGGCGAACTCCACAAATCAGTAATTGCTCTTGAGGCTGAGGATAAGAAGGCGCGACTTTCACTCGAAGTTTCGATGCAGTGGAATAACGGATTCTCAGAATCTGTCTATACATTTGCAAACACAATTCACACGCACGAAGGCGGAACACACGAAGAAGGTTTCCGTACCGCTCTCACTTCTGTTGTAAATAAGTTTGCTGAAGAACAAGGTTTGATTCGCAAGAAGGAAGATCGCCTAACAGGTGACGATGTTCGCGAAGGTCTGACCGCAATTGTTTCTATCAAACTTGGTGAGCCACAGTTTGAAGGACAGACAAAGACAAAGCTTGGTAACACCGAGGCAAAGTCATTTACACAAAAAGTTGTTAATGAGCACCTCACACAATGGTTTGAGCAGAATCCGCAAGAAGGTAAAGACATCATTCGTAAATCGATTGATGCTGCATCTGCTCGCGTTGCTGCACGTAAAGCGCGCGACTTAGCTCGTAACCGCAAGGGTTTGCTCGAAGGTCGCGGAATGCCAGGAAAGCTCGCTGATTGCCAGTGGACAGACCCTGCAAAGTGCGAGCTCTACATTGTCGAGGGTGACTCTGCAGGTGGTTCTACAAAGGGTGGTCGCGACTCACGTAACCAAGCCGTTCTGCCTATTCGCGGCAAAATTCTTAACGTTGAAAAGGCGCGCATTGATCGCGTGCTACAGAACAACGAAGTACAGGCACTTATCACCGCACTCGGCACCGGTGTTCACGATGACTTCGATATCGCAAAGCTTCGCTATCACAAGATTATTTTGATGGCCGATGCGGATGTCGACGGCCAGCACATCCGCACATTGCTACTTACTTTGCTCTTCCGCTTTATGCGCCCGCTGATTGAAAATGGTTTTGTTTATCTCGCACAGCCTCCTTTGTATAAGTTGAAGTGGGGCGGAAAAGATCCTGTCGAATACGCATTTAGCGACAAAGAGCGCGATGGCATGATCAAGATTGGTCTCGATGCCGGAAAGCGTCTTCCAAAGGATGATGGAATCCAGCGCTTTAAAGGTCTTGGCGAAATGCCAGCGAAAGAGCTTTGGGACACAACGATGGATCCTGAACACCGCGTGCTAATTCAAGTAACTCTTGATGACGCAGCAGCTGCAGATGATCTCTTCTCAGTTCTTATGGGTGAAGATGTCGAACAACGTCGCGCATTTATTCAGCGCAACGCTAAAGATGTTAGGTTCTTGGATATCTAATGACAACAGAAGATATGAATCCAGACGAAGTAACTTTCGATCGCATCGAGAAGGTCGACCTTCAAGTCGAAATGGCGCGAAGCTATCTCGACTACGCGATGTCAGTCATCGTTGGTCGCGCACTTCCTGATGTTCGCGATGGTCTTAAGCCAGTTCACCGCCGCGTCTTGTATGCAATGTACGACGCTGGTTATCGCCCAGATAAGGGCTATTACAAATCTTCACGTATCGTCGGTGACGTCATGGGTAATTACCACCCACACGGTGACACCGCGATCTATGACACCGTTGTTCGTTTAGCTCAGCCTTGGTCACTTCGCTATCCATTGGTTGATGGAAACGGAAACTTCGGTTCTCCCGGCAACGATCCAGCAGCTGCAATGCGTTATACAGAAGCACGTTTAGCGCCTATCGCTATGGAGATGATGCGCGATATCGATGAAGATACCGTCAACTTCTCACCTAACTACGACGGTCGCTCACAAGAGCCAGATGTACTGCCTTCACGTTTTCCAAACCTTCTCGTCAACGGCTCTGCAGGTATTGCAGTGGGTATGGCGACAAATATTCCGCCACATAACCTTCGCGAAATCGGCGAAGCAGTTATCTACGCACTTGAACATCCAGAGATGGCAGCACCTGATCTTCTCAACCACATGCTCACCATTGTTAAGGGTCCAGATTTCCCAACGAAGGCGCTCATCGTTGGTCGCGGTGGAATCGAAGATGCGTATCGCACGGGCCGTGGCTCAGTCACGATGCGCGCAGTTGTTAACGTTGAAGAGATCAACAAGCGCACATGCCTTGTTGTCACTGAACTTCCATACCAAGTAAACCCAGATAACTTGGCTCTTAAAATTGCTGAACTCGTTAAAGATGGCAAGATCAAGGGCATCGCCGATGTTCGCGACGAAGGTAACGAACGTCTTGGCCAACGCCTCGTCATCGTTCTTCAATCTTCTGCAATTCCTAAGGTAATCCTTAATAACCTTTATAAGCAGACACAGCTTCAAGACACATTCGGTGCAAATATGTTGGCGCTCGTCGATGGTGTGCCACGCACACTGCGCCTTGATGAATTCATCAAGTACTACATCGAGCACCAGGTCGAAGTTATTGTTCGCCGCACCAAGTTCCGCTTGGTAGAAAAAGAGAAGCGCGCTCATATCCTTAAGGGTTACCTCAAGGCGCTCGATGCACTGGACGCAGTAATTGCACTTATCCGCGCATCTAAGACACCCGAAGAAGCGCGTACAGGTTTGATGAAGCTCCTTGATGTAGATGAAATTCAAGCAAATGCAATCTTGGATATGCAGCTTCGTCGTATTGCAGCTCTTGAACGCCAGAAGATCAACGATGAGTACGAAGGCTTGATGGCCGACATCATCGAACTCAACGCAATCTTGGCTTCTGAAGCTAAGCAGCGCGAAATTATCAAGACAGAGCTTTCAGATTTGATCGCTAAGTACGGCGACGAACGCCGCACACAGCTTGTTGCAAGCGAGGGCGACTTCTCTGCAGAAGATTTGATTCCAGATCAGGATGTCGTTGTCACCATTACACGTGGCGGATATTCAAAGCGCACAAGTGCAGATTTGTATAAGTCACAGCGCCGCGGTGGTCGCGGAGTAAAGGGTGCAGCGCTCAAGCAAGATGACGTTGTCGATCACTTCTTCGTTGCCTCTACTCACGACTGGTTGCTCTTCTTCACCAACCAAGGTCGCGTCTATCGCGCAAAGGTTCACGAGCTACCGGATGCAGGACGCGATGCTCGCGGTCAGCACGTTGCAAACTTGATGGCATTTAAGCCAGATGAGCAGATTGCACAGGTACTTTCATTTAAGGATTACAACGCAGCTCCATTCTTAGTTCTTGCAACAAAGAACGGTCTCGTCAAGAAGACTCCACTTTCTGAATACGACTCACCTCGTACCGGTGGCTTGATTGCGATTTCACTTAAGCCCGGCGACGAAGTTGTATCTGCATCCCTCGTCCGCAACGGTGATGAACTTCTGCTCGTTTCAAAGAAGGCGATGTCACTTCGCTTTACAACAGATGACGAATCACTTCGCTCAATGGGTCGATCAACTTCAGGTGTTATCGGAATGAAGTTCCGCGAAGGCGATGAACTTCTGACCATGTCACGTGTTGATGCCGAAACATCTGTCGGTGCATTTGTATTTACTGCAACCGATGGTGGTTACGGCAAGAAGACTCCAATCGATGAATATCGTTTACAAGGCCGCGGCGGAATCGGAATCAAGGCTGCAAAGATTGATGAAGAATCTCGCGGAACTCTTGTCTCAGCCCTCGTATTAGTAGATAGCGATGAAATCCTGGCGATCACATCTGCCGGAACCGTTATGCGCACCCCAGCTGCTGAAGTCCGCCAGACAGGCCGTGACTCGATGGGCGTTCGCCTGGTCAACCTCGATGAAGGTGCGACCCTCTTATCTGTGACCCGCAACAGCGAAGATGAGATTTCGACGCAAAAGTAGTAGGGTTCACGCCTGTAGTTATGGAGGCCGTTTTGGTCACTTGATGAAAATCAAGTAACCTAGCGCTTCTGCAAACGCACGAAAGTTCGTCTGCGGGCCCATAGCTCAGCCTGGTTAGAGCGCTTCCCTGATAAGGAAGAGGTCGGTGGTTCAAGTCCACCTGGGCCCACCCGTTCTAATACGGGGACCTAGCTCAATTGGTAGAGCACCGCCTTTGCAAGGCGGGGGTTAGGGGTTCGATTCCCCTGGTCTCCACTCAAGATCCCGTCACATGTGGCGGGATTTTTACTATCACTCGATTGGAAAACAAATGTCATCAACAGCAACTCTCCACACAACTCTTGGCGATATCGTCATCGAACTCTTTCCTAATCACGCACCAAAGACAGTTGAAAACTTTGTCGGTCTAGCAACTGGTGCAAAAGAGTGGACAGACCCACGCACAGGTAAGAAGTCAACAGAGAAGCTTTACGACGGAACAATTTTTCACCGCGTCATCGCAGGATTCATGCTTCAAGGTGGAGACCCACTTGGTCAGGGATTCGGTGGACCTGGTTACCAGTTCGCAGATGAATTCCACGGCGAACTTCAATTCGATCGCCCATACATTCTTGCAATGGCTAACTCAGGACCAGGAACAAATGGTTCACAGTTCTTCATCACAGTTGCGCCAACAACATGGCTCAACCGTAAGCACACAATTTTTGGTGAAGTAAAAGATGCAGCATCACAGGCTGTCGTCGACAAGATTGGTTCAACTCCAACAGGTGCGCAAGATAAGCCTGTCACACCAGTTGTAATCAATAGCGTCACTATCGCTTAATACTTCACAGGTATGAAGCAGCGTTCAGCAGTATTAACTCTGATCACTGTTATCTGCGCCTTTTATCTCTACGAACTCGTTGATTCAGGGATTATTGGAACCTTTGCACTCTATGGAATCGATCTACTAAAGGTCACCAATGAGTGGTACCGATTAATCACTGTAGCCCTGGTTCACGATAACTCGAGCACTATTCCAATTCACTTGGCATTTAACATGCTCGCGCTGCACTCACTTGGAACACCGATTGAAACCTTCTTAGGGCGTAACAAGTTCCTGATTATCTTCTTTGTATCTCTTATCGGTGGATCACTTACATCTGCGATGTTCCTTGGTTACAGTGGTTATTCAATCGGTGCATCAGGAGCTGTCTTCGGACTCTTTGGAGCATGGGCTGTCATCAGCCGCAGAATCGGCGCTGAAGTAAAGAGCACGCTAGTGATCATCGGACTTAACTTCGTCCTCGGTTTCACTATTGGCGGAGTCGATTGGCGCGCCCACCTCGGCGGCCTCATCACCGGCGCAGTTGTGACAAAGTTCTTACTTAGCTCTTCACGTTCCTAAGTAAGACCTGAGCGACATCAAGTACTTCGACGTCTGATTGACGCGCAACCATTCCGTCGCCGACCATGATGCGGCAGAACGGACAAGCGACAGCAACTTCAGGAACACCGGTATCAATCGCTTCATCAACGCGATTGAGGTTGATGCGAGTACCAATCTTCTCTTCCATCCACATGCGGCCTCCGCCACCACCGCAGCAGAATGAACGTTCTTGGTTACGCGGCATCTCTTCGATGTCGCAACCAGATGCTTCAAGAAGTTCGCGTGGTGGTGCATAAATCTGATTGTGGCGACCTAAGTAGCAAGGATCATGGAAAGTAATCTTCTGATCAGCCTTATGTGGTGAAGTCTTTAACTTTCCTTCCTTCACCAAAGTATTGAGCAGCTGAGTGTGGTGGAGCATCTGTAGCTCGTAACCACTCTGCGCGTAATCCTTACCAATCGTTGTGAAGCAGTGAGGGCAGGTAACAACAACTTTCTTCACTCCACGATTACCGAAAGTCTCTTTAAAGGTTTCAATATTTTCGGCAGCGAGAATCTGATAGAGGAATTCATTTCCCGAGCGACGTGCAGGATCTCCGGTGCATGTCTCGCGCTTTCCGAGAACAGCGAAGTTCACGCCTGCCATATGTAGAAGTTCGGCAACAGCCTTTGTTGTCTTCTTTGCGCGCTCTTCGTAAGCACCAGCGCAACCAACCCAGAATAAGTACTCAACTTCTTCAGGAAGTTCGCCACTGACAACGCGAACAGGGAAGTCGCATTCAGCGATCCAACCCTCGCGATCTTGCTTATTGGCACCCCATGGGTTTCCTGACTTTTCTAGGTTACGGAAAGTTCCGCCAAGTTCTGTTGGAAATTCTGATTCAACGAGAACCTGGAAACGACGCATATTGACGATGTGATCAACATGTTCGATATCGACGGGACACTCTTCAACGCAGGCGCCGCATGAAGTACAAGACCACAAGACATCTAATGCAATAGGAGCGTTCTCGCCGACAAGGTTCTCGGTTTCAACAACCTTTGCCATAGCGTGATCGCGCATAGCCATAATCAAGAGCTTCGGAGATAAAGGCTTATCTGTATGCCAAGCAGGGCACTGAGATTGGCAGCGACCGCACTCGGTACAGCTGGTCATATCCAGCAAGCCCTTCCACGAGATATCTCCGCGTGTACCTAGGCCAAAGACATCATCTTCTGCAGGATCTTCGAAGTTAACTGGCTTTCCCTTAGAAAGCATTTCAGGAAGTGCGCCGAGCGCAGGCTTATCAATATTGCGCTTGTAATAGATATTGAAGAATGCCAAGAAGCGGTGCCAGGCAACGCCCATAGTGAGATTTGATGCAATAACAATAAACCACGTCATTGAGACAACAATCTTGAGTGTTGCAACGATGACGATTGCACTTTCAATAGACGCTGTCGACATCGAGTTGAATGCAAGAACTGCTGGCCATGAAATTGCGTAATGCCAATTCCATTCTGTTTCTCCAGCAAGTGCGCCTTCAAGACCGCGCAGTGCAAATACACAGAAGACCACTGCAAGAATTGTTGCTTCGACGTAATACGCCTTACCCATTCCTGAACCGCTAAAGCGATTGAGCATGCGGAATCGTGTTACTTGGCGAATTCCAATGAGGGTAACAATTCCAATACCAGTAAGTGCGCCAATTGCTTCAGCAAAGAGCTCGTACCCAACGAAGTGGCCAATTACTGGAAGTGCGAATTCAGGGTTGATAACTTGGCCATATGCGGTAACAAGAGTTCCGAAGAGCGCACCGAAACCAATCATGACGAACCAGTGAGCAATTCCAGAGCCAGTGAACTTAAGCATCTTTGTGTGGCCCAGAACTTCTGTGAGCATATTCTTAAAGCGCGCAGCTTTATCGTTGCTACGTGTTGGATCAGGTTGTTGCTTCTTATAGATTGCAATGAGTTGTCGAACTCGAATTGCAAGAAGGACTAATGCAACAGCTGTGATGAGATAAGAAATGCTTGCTAGCGCTAACTTCATAAACGCTAGGGTAATCGTTAAGCGGGCTGAAATACCTTTGAAGTAAAGGATTTTTCAATAAGTGCGCGGGCTTCGGTCAGATTGGCAACAACTCCTGCAGAGATGGCCTGGACAGCGATATTTCCAAAGAGAGTCGCCTCTACTGGTCCGGTCTTTACGGTAATTCCGCAGATATCTGCCGTTAATTGATTAAGGAGATCATTTTGTGAACCGCCTCCCAAAATATGGATGAGTTCAATCTTTCGACCCGTGACAGCTGAAATTTCAGCCAAGGTCTTCTTATAGGCGTGGGCCAGACTGTTAAGAATGCAGATTGCGTACTCGCCATCACTTTCTGGTGGAGTAAGACCTCGTACGACACAGTAGGCGTGGATGCGCTCTGGCATACCTCCAGGAGGCGCGAAGAGCGGATCGTTAGGGTCAATCAGGGTTGTAAATGACTTTGCATCGGATGCAGCCTTGAGCAGTACAGGCATCTCATAGTCACGCCCTTCTTCGTGCCAAGATCGACGACACTCTTCAAGCAACCACATTCCAGTGACGTTCTTAAGTGCGCGTACCGTTCCATCTGCACCAAGTTCGTTGGTTACATTCGCTGCAAAAGCTTCAGGGGTTAGTACTGGTGCATCGAGTTCGACGCCGACGAGCGACCAAGTGCCACTTGATATATACGCCTCTGTAAGTCGATTTCCGAAGGGAACGCCTGCAATTGCTGCGGCAGTGTCATGTGAAGCGGTAGCCACAACATTAATTCCATCAAGCTCATCAAAACCTCTGACTACACCTATCAAGGTTCCTGGCTCATGTAATTCCGTGAAGAGATCTTCGCGAACACCGGCAAGTTGAATCAACTCACGATCCCATTCACGAGTGCGCGTATTAAGAGCTTGCGTGCTCGATGCGTTAGTTACTTCTGTTGAAAGTTTTTGGGTGAAGAGAAAATTGATCAGATCGGGAAGCATCAAGAACTTCGCAGCTTTTTTGTATTCCGGAAGTTCTCTCGCTGCATAAAGCTGATAAATCGTATTGAAAGGAAGGAATTGAATTCCGGTTGTTGAGTAAATGCGCTCTTTGCCAATTTTCTGCGTCAACTCTTGATAAGCAATCTCATTACGGGGATCACGGTAGGCATGAACTGGAGGCAGATACTGGTGTGTGGGGCTGATAAAGCCGTAATCAACGGCCCATGAGTCCACAGCCAAACTAATTGGATCTGATTGTTTTACAGCCTCGCGCAGACCTGAAAGAACTTCAGTGAGGATTAAATCCCAATCCCATAAGAGCGAACCATCTTCTTGCGGAATCACTTCATGTAGAAAACGGTGGACCACATCGAGTGAGATCGAGCCGCTATTTACCCGTCCTATAGCGACTCGACCACTCGTTGCACCAAGATCGACAGCAAGAAATTCAAACATAAAGTTCTATCGCATAAATGCGGCAGCTACTCCACTGTCGACTGGAATATGTAAACCAGTTGTTAGTACAAGATCAGATGAACAGAGAACAAATACCGCTGCAGCAATGTGATCTGGCAATACTTCGCGCTTCAAGATTGAACGTTGTGCGTAGTACTCGCCCAACTTCTCTTCATCTACTCCATAAACTGCAGCGCGATTAGCACCCCAACCAGATGAGAAGATTCCTGAGCCACGCACTACGCCATCGGGATTTACGCCATTAACGCGAATCTGATGTGCGCCGAGTTCAGCAGCAAGTAGGCGCACCTGATGTGCTTGATCGGCCTTTGTTGCGCCATATGCGATGTTGTTAGGCCCTGCAAAGATTGAATTCTTGGATGAGATGTAGACGATGTCGCCACCCATCTTCTGAGCAATCATCGCCTTTGCTGATTCGCGCGACATTAAGAATGAACCACGTGCCATGACATCATGTTGAAGATCCCAGTCAGCAACAGTTGTATCAACGAGCGCTTTACTGAGCGAAAGACCTGCATTATTTACAACAAGATCTACTCCACCAAATGCAAGAGATGATGCATGAACAGTTGCAATAATTGCTTCTTCATCAGTGACATCAACCTTGACGGCAATTGCCTTATCAGGCCCGCCAATTTCAGCAGCAACTGCAGATGCCGCTTCGAGATCACGATCTGCAATCACAACACATGCACCCTCGGCAGCTAAGCGAAGTGAAGTTGCCTTACCGATACCTGAGCCACCGCCGGTGACGATAGCGATACGACCAGCCAATGGCTTTGGCTTTGGCATACGACGGAGCTTTGCTTCTTCAAGTTCCCAGTACTCAATATTGAACTTTTCAGATTCAGCGATTGGCTTGTAGGTAGAAACCGATTCAGCACCGCGCATCACGTTGATCGCGTTGATATAGAACTCACCTGCAACGCGTGAAGTCTGCTTATCTTTTCCGTAGCTAAACATTCCGACGCCCGGAACCAAGATGATGAGTGGATCTGCACCACGCATGGCAGGGCTTTCAGGCTTTGCATACTTCTTGTAGTACGCCGCGTAAGTTTCACGGTACTTCTCGTGAAGCTCATGAGCGCGTGCGATTACATCTTCAACAGATGCATCTGCAGGTGTATCAAGAACCATCGGTGAAATCTTTGTACGCAGGAAGTGATCTGGACATGAAGTACCTAGGGCTGCAAGGCGAGTGAGTTCTGAGTGAGAAATGAAATCGAGAACCACATCGGTATCACTGAAGCTTCCGAGCATTGGTGCATCCATGGATGCGATTCCACGTAGTGCCGGTGCAAGAAGTGCCGCCTTTGCTTTGCGCGCTTCAGGGGAAAGCGGAGCCCATTCTTTTACGAGGGCCCCAAAAGGATCCCTCTTTCCCTTTACAGCTAAGAACTTTTCGGCCTTTTCAATTGCTTCGATGGAACGCTTTTCACATTCAGCAGAAGTCTCTGCCCAGGTTGTTAAGCCATGTCCACCAAGGACAGCGCCCTTAGCATTCGGATTCTCTTGAGCCATTTTTGCAATATCCAGACCGAGTTGGAAACCAGGACGGCGCCAATCAACCCAGAGAATTTCATCTCCAAAACATTCTTTAGTGAGCGCAGGTCCATCTGCCGCTGTAGCTAGTGCAATGATGGAATCTGGATGTAAGTGATCGACATGAGCAACGTTAACCAGTCCATGCATCGCAGTATCGATACTTGGTGCAGCTCCACCGCGACCAAATGTGCAGTAATCAAAGAGTGCAACCATTTCATCTTCATGTTCCACGCCGCGATAGACGTTAACCAAAGCGCGCATGCGATCGAGATAGAGACCAGCAAGCCCTGATTCCTTAAGTGTGCCTAAATCACCGCCGGAACCTTTTACATAGAGAACTTCCACATCTTGTCCAGTTGATGGATCTTTAGCTTCGCCTTTGGCAGAGGTATTTCCACCTGCATAGTTGGTGAACTTCGGATTACTCCCGAGACGGTTCGATCGACCCAATAACTCTTCGATAGTTTTATTCGACATTAACTTAAGCTCCCCAACCTGCTTGATTACCGCCGACGCGATCTGCAGCAATCTTTGCGGCGTAACCGCTCGCTGCATATGCCTTCATTGGTTCTGGATCAATACCTTTATCGCTGCGCCATTCGCGAAGAAGTCCGCGAACATCGGTGTTGTATGCATCCATCAAAACTTCATGTCCAGCTAGTACATCACCGGCAAGCTGCGCCTTCTTAAGTGCATCTTGATCAACAAGAACTGCTTTAGCGACAGCTTCTTGTACGTTCATGATGGAACGGATTTGACCAGGGATCTTCGCTTCAATGTTGTGGCATTGATCGAGGACGTAAGAAACAGGTGTTCCAACATCAAAACCACCATTGATATTTACTTCATGCATGATGCGGAAGAGCTGGAATGGGTCTGCAGCACCAACAATAAGGTCATCATCTGCATAGAAACGTGAGTTAAAGTCGAAAGCACCAAGTCGCTTTGCGCGCAGCAAACCAGCGACGATGAATTCAATATTTGTTCCCGGTGCATGGTGGCCTGTATCTACAACAACCATCGCCTTTGGTCCGAGCGCCATGCAATGCAAAAGTGAAGTTCCCCAGTCAGGAACATCAGTGTGATAGAAAGCTGGCTCAAAGAATTTGTATTCGAGCAACATGCGTTGGTTAGCGCCAAGACGTGCATAAACCTTTTCAAGTGACTCTGCTAAACGGTTCTGACGATCTGCGATGTTGTCTTGTCCTGGATAGTTTGTTCCATCTGCAAACCAGAGCTTGAGATCCTGAACGTTAACTTGGTCCATGATGTCGATGCAGTCGAGCAAGTGGGCAACGGCATTTGCGCGAACCTTTGGATCTGGCGCGCAGACAGAACCAAGAATGTACTGATCATCCTGAAAAGTATTTGAATTGATTGTGCCGAGCTTTACTCCAAGGCCTTGCGCATGAACCGCAAAGTCTTTGTAATCAGCAACTTTGTCCCACGGAATGTGAAGAGCGACAGTTGGCGCAGCGCCGGTGTACTTATGTACTTGCGCAGCGTCTGCGACCTTCTCGTATGGATCGCGCGGCACGCCTGGCTGACCGAAGACCTTAAAGCGCGTCCCGGAGTTGCCGTAGGCCCATGAAGGAGTCTCAACACCTAAGCGATTGAGAACAGCTTTTACTTCATTAGTGCTTGCCATTGTCGGTATCCATTCTTTTTATTTGAGGTAGAAAATGTTTTCGAGCTTCAGGAAACCTTCGTCAGGTCTGCGACCATCGAGTGCTTCGAAGTAATCAGCCATAAATGCTTGCCAACGTTCATTGACATCTTTTTCAGCCATTCCATCGAGCGCCTTCTGAAGATCAGGAGTCTCGAAGTAACCAATCAAGGTTGCATCACTGCGATCTAAGAAGAGCGAGTAGTTATGCCAACCCGTTTCAGAGAGAGCTGCGAGCATCTCGGGCCAGACGTTCTGATGGTGCAGGACATACTCATCAAGCTTCTCCTTGCGAAGCTTGAGTCGAAATCCAACGCGCTCCATCAATACATCCCTTCGCAGTTGAAACGATTCATATTCAATAGGCAGACGTTAAGAGGGAAATAAGCGTGAGTCAACCCTCATCCGATAACAATTGGGTCAAGATGGCCTTGAATTTATTGACACGGTTCAATTGCAAGGGCAGACTCACGCCCCATGAGCGTCAGCCTTCGAGATGTAGCCAAGGCTGCCAAAGTCTCCGTTGGAACGGTCTCAAATGTTCTCAACCGCCCTGAAGTCGTAGCCCCTGAAACGCTGGCCCGTGTACAAGCCACAATCAAAGAGCTGGGATTCGTTCCTAATGGCTTTGCTCGCCATCTACGTTCAGGCCAGAGCAGAACTCTGGGGCTGATCGTGCCTGATGTAGCGAACCCATTCTTTACCGAAGTTGCCCGTGGTGTTGAAGATGCCGCCAGCAAGCGCGATTACGCAGTCTTTCTCTGTAATTCAGATGAGTCTGCGACTAAGGAAGATCGCTACGTCAATGTTCTCATTCAACAGCAGGTACGTGGGGTGCTCATTACTCCCGCTGATATGAAGTCTGACCGACTTGAGGTGATGCGCGAACGAGGAATTGCTGTCACGCTCCTGGATCGTGAAATTAAGGGGCGTAAGCAGTGCTCGGTTTCAGTAGATGACGTACATGGTGGTCAGATAGCAATTGAATATCTTGCCGGGCTTGGTCATAAAAACATTGCGTGGGTCTGCGGACCTGAAAGTATTCCTCAGGTTGCTGATCGTGGTGCGGGTGTTACAAAAGCAGCGAAGGTTGCTGGTGCGAAGATAGAAACAATTCGTGTGCCACTCATGAATGCGGCCAAGGGTGAAGAAGCAGCAAAGAAAATTCTTGAATTGGGCGTTATGCCGACCGCCATTTTCTGCGCAAACGATCTGTTAGCTCTTGGCGTCATGCGTGCACTTCTTGCAAGTAAGGTGCGAATTCCGGAACAAGTCTCCGTACTCGGCTATGACAACATTGAATTTGCTCCATCGGCAGCAGTTCCACTCTCATCTATCGCGCAGCCTTCATACCAAATGGGTGTAACAGCCGCAGATTTGTTACTCAATGAATGTGAAGATGGCGAAAACCATGAACACCAACAGATTCGTTTCCAACCTCAATTGGTTGAACGCGCATCTACCGGTAAGCGCTGATTAATGACGATTTAAGAAGCGAACATGCTTAGGTGTTAACTCATCGAGTGAATTAACCCCGAGCAACTTCATATTACGAACCATCTGAGTGCGCATAATTTCTAGCGCTCGCTCGACGCCATCTTGGCCACCTGCCATGAGCCCATATAAATATGCTCTTCCGACGTAGGTGAATTGGGCACCAAGAGCCACCGCAGCAAGAACATCTGCTCCGTGCATGATCCCGGTATCAATATGAATCTCGTAATCCTTCTTAAATTCCTTCTTAATATCTGAAAGCAAGTGCAACATAATCGGTGCGCGATCGAGCTGACGACCACCATGGTTTGAAAGCAAGATTGCATCGGCGCCTAACTTCGCTGCCATCTTTGCATCTTCAAGGTTCTGAATTCCCTTTACCGTCAGGGTTCCATCCCATTGTTCACGAATCCACTTGAGGTCTTCCCAAGTCATTGTTGGGTCGAACATGTAATCAAGGAGTTCGCCGACTGTGCCTTCCCAATTCTTCATAGATGCAAATTCAATGGAAGGTGTGGTTAAGAAGTTAATCCACCAAGCTGGTCTAGGGAGTGCATTAATAACTGTGCCAGCGGTAAGACGTGGTGGAACAGTCAATCCATTTCGATAATCTCGAATGCGCTGACCTGCAGCAGGGACGTCCACTGTAAGCATCAGGTTCTTAACGCCAGCGCGCTTTGCTCGTTCAACCAGAGCCATGCTGCCTTCGCGGTCTTTCCACATATATAACTGGAACCAGTTGCGCCCGTCAGGAGCTGAAGCAACCACATCTTCAATAGTTGTTGTGCCTAAAGTTGAAAGCGTAAATGGAATTCCAAATTTTTCAGCAGCGCGTGCGCCAGCAATCTCACCTTGAGACTGCATCATGCGGGTAAAGCCAGTAGGTGCAATACCGACAGGCATAGAGAATGATTCACCAAGTGCTGTTCGAGTTAAGTCAGCGGTGGATACATCTTTAAGGATGCTCGGAATAAATTCGAGGTCGCGGTAAGCCTGGCGTGCGCGCTCGAGACTTACTTCGCTTTCAGCGGATCCATCGGTGTAATCAAATGGGCCCTTTGGTGTTCTTCTCTTTGCGATATCTCGTAGGTCCCAAATTGTGTAAGCCTGTTCGAGGCGGCGCTTCTTGCGGCGCAAGGTAGGAAGTGAGAATTGCAGAAGGGGAGCGAGCTCAGAAGGCTTCGGGAACTGACGCTTAACATTCTTGGCCACGCGAGAACCGCCCTTAATTACGCTCAGTGGAATTGAATCCATTTAATAAAAAACGTTCCTTTGGTACAAATCGAACCTTTGAGGGAGATCGAAAAATACCTGTAAGTAACGGTGCTCAGCGTACGGGTTGAATTGTTCAATAATCAAGGGGAGTTTTACGCGTAAAAACGTAATGAAACCGTTATCAAGCTTTTTCTGAAATCCATTGACGGTTAGGTCACACCACCGCTAAATTCCGCACCAAGGTTGAAACGATTCAACCAAAGTTCACCTCAGGAGGATGAATGAAGACAATGATCAAGCGCGGAATAGCTCTTGCGCTACCTATCGCACTTGTCTTTGGAGCTACAGTCGCTGCTCCATCACAAGCTGCAGATACAGAAATTACTTGGCTCATCGATAACGGCCAGAGCAACCAGGATGTTGCTAAGGCACTCGTAGCTGCCTATGAGAAGGCAAACCCTGGCAACAAGGTCACTGTTGTTCTTCGTCCAGGCGGAGCAGATGGCGATAACCTCGTCAAGACAAAGCTTGCAACAGGTGAAATGGAAGATGTATTTACATACAACTCCGGCTCACTCTTCCAAGCACTTGCTCCTTCAAAGAATCTTCTTGAAATCACAAACGAATCTTTCATGAAGAATGTTCTCTCATCATTTAACCCTGTTGTCTCTGTAGGCAAGAAGGTTTACGGAACTCCATTCGGAACTGCAGTGGGCGGCGGAATCCTCTACAACAAGAAGGTTTATGCAAAGCTTAAGCTCAAGGTTCCAACAACATGGGCAGAGTTCATGGCTAACAATAAGAAGATTAAGGCTGCTGGAATTGATCCAGTTATCCAGTCATACAAGGACACATGGACATCACAGCTCTTCGTTCTTGCTGATTACTACAACGTTCAAGCTGCATCACCAAACTTTGCTGCTGATTACACAAACAACAAAGAGAAGTACGCAAAGAACAAGGCAGCACTTCGCGGATTTGAATACATTGAAGAGCTCAAGAAGCTCAACTACTTCAACCGCGATTACGCATCAACAACTTACGCACAGGCTCTCGACAAGGTTGCTCTAGGCCAGGGTGCTCACTACCCAATGGCAACATGGGCTATTCCACAGATTGCTTCACAGCAACCTGCAAGCCTTGAAGATGTTGGTTTCTTCGCACAGCCAAGTTCTAAGGCGAGTGTCAATGGTGTAACTGTGTGGGTTCCATCAGGAACATACATTCCAGCTAACACAAAGAACGCTGCAGCTGCAAAGAAGTTTGTTGGCTGGATGACTACAGCTAAGGCTGTTGACGTTATGAACGGCGTTGAAGGATTTGCAGGCGGCCCTTACTACATCAAGGGAGCAAGCATTCCTAACGCTCTTCCAGGTGCAGTAAAGGATCTCGTTAAGTACTTTGAGAAGAACGCAACTGCTCCTGCACTTGAGTTCGTATCACCAATCAAGGGTCCAAACCTTGAAAAGATTCTTATCGAAGTTGGATTAGGAATCACTCCTGCTAAGAAGGCAGCTACTGCATACGATGCAGATGTTGTTAAGCAGGCGAAGCAACTCGGCCTTAAGGGCTGGTAACAAATAAGTAATAAAACTGGCGGGCTGAGAAATCGGCCCGCCAGTTTTACTCATTACATTTATTTTTGGGGGAAAAGTGAAGAAAGCAGAGAAGAAAATCAAGAGCCCGTACTCGTACGCTCTTGTTTTGCCGATTGCGATCATCTTCACGGTTTTCTTTATAATTCCGACTTTTGTATCTTTCTTCTTTTCAATGACCCGATGGACTCTCTTTGATTGGGAATTTGTTGGATTTGAAAACTTTATTCAATACTTTAAAGAAGCTTCACTTGCCATTGGATTTAAGAACACCCTTATTTATGGAGTAGTTACTTCAGGTCTCAAAGTTGTATTCGGTCTGGCATTGGCACTACTTCTCACTGGACGTTTAAGAGCTAAAGGATTTTTGCGATCAGTTGTGTACTTCCCGGTATTAGTTTCAACTATCGGCGTCGGTTTTACTTTTAGTATCTTGTTGGACCCAAACTACGGAGCGGTAAATAAAGCGATCGTATCTTTTGGTAAAACCATCGGCTGGGAAACTTATGGTCCAGGATGGCTAGTTGATCCGAATTTACTTCCACTTTTATCAGTGGCATTCGTAGATGTCTGGAAAGGCGTCGGAATGGCTACTGTAATTTTTATGGCAGGACTTGCAACGATTCCACAAGAGTATTACGAGGCACTTGCTGTAGATGGTGGCGGCGCCTGGGATAAATTTAAAAACATCACACTTCCTTTAGTTCAGCCAGCCACCGCTGCTGTCGTCATTCTCAGCTTTATCGGCGGACTACGATCATTCGATCTCATTTGGGCGATGACAAATGGAGGCCCAGGCTTCCTTTCGGACGTCATCGCATCTATCAATTACAAGCAGTATCAAGCTGGTTTCTATGGTCTAGCAACTGCAGGAAACGTAATCCTGCTCCTCTTTGTTCTATTAATCATTGGACCTGTGTATTGGTTCTTCAATAAGAAGGAGAAGCAAGCATGAAAAAATTCCTTCGCAAGAACTGGATTGATTTTGTCGCGGTGCCGATTGGCCTCTTCGTCTTCGTAGCCCCGTTTATTCTCATCTTCTTAACAGCATCGAAGAATTCGAAAGAGTCTTTCCAATTCAACTTCCAGCTAGGTGAGAAGTTTCTACTTTGGGACAACATCAAGACTGTCCTACAGACTAATGATGGAATTGTGATTCGAGCATTCATTAACTCATCAATTCTGACCATAGTCTCGGTCATCCTGATCGTCTTTGTAAGCTCAATGGCAGCCTTCATTTTCGCCCGCCGTCCAGGAAAGCTAACGACATTTGCAAACATTATGGTGTTGGCTGGCCTCGTAGTTCCTCCAGCCGTTGTGCCTACCATTTGGGTACTGCAACGTCTTCACTTATTTAAGACCATGCAAGGACTCATTCTCATCGAAGTCGCCTACAGCGCAGCATTTGCGATCTTGATTTACCGCGGCTTTATTGCTTCGATCCCACGCGAAATTGATGAAGCAGCTGCGATGGATGGCTGCACAGGTTTCTCTCTCTACCGAAGAATCATTTTCCCATTGTTGATGCCAGTGAACGTGACCATCATTGTGACCACATCAGTTGCAATCTTTAATGACTTTACCAACCCGCTCTACTTCTTACCGGGCAATGACAATGCAACAGTGCAGCTCACGCTTTTCTACTTCCAAAGCGCATATCTCACCCAGTACAACTTGCTCTTTACTGACATCTTATTGATCACAATTCCACCGCTCATCGTCTTCATTATCTTCAATAAGAAGATTGTTTCTGGTCTTACTGCTGGCTCTGTAAAGGGTTAGTTCTTACACAACTAAAGGGGAACGTCATGTCATCACTTCCAGAGTCAACAAAGCGCGATGAAGCAACCAGAGTCATTGGGCTTCAGACGCAGTACTCAGCTGACTTAATTGGCCTTCCCATCGTTGATCCTCAATTGACTTGGCAGATTTCAAGTGAGCGAATAGATGCAACTCAACTTGCCTACGAAATTTCTTCTGTTGGAGAGATCGGAGATGTCATCACATCTGCAGTTGTAATTAGTGCAGAGCAGATTGAACAAGTAGCAGCTGGTCACATTTCCAAGGCCCGCGAAATTCGTCATCTTCGCGTTCGAGTTGCTACTCAGTATGGTTGGTCCGAATTTAGCCCCTATGCAAAGTTCGAGACAGGTTTAGCCGCAGGTGCAGAGTTAAAGGGAGAATCGATTGGTGATTCATCTTCACACTCCGAACCATCTCCAATTCTGCGCAAAGAATTTCAAGCAGGAAAGAAAGTTGCAAAGGCTCGTCTCTACGCAGCATCCGAAGGTATCCACGCTCTCTATCTGAACGCAGTTCCTGTAACAGATGAATTCTTTACTCCTGGTTGGACTGCTTACGATGATCGTCGTACCTACATTACTTATGACGTCACAGCCCTAGTTCAAGATGGCGGCAACTGCATAAGCGCTGAACTTGGTGATGGCTGGACGCGAGGCAAGCTCGGATTTATGAATATGTACGACAACTATGGCAAGAACATTCACCTGCTTGCACAACTTGAAGTCACATACACAGATGGATCATCAGATGTTGTTGTCACAGATAAGTCTTGGAAGGTTTCTTCCGGCGAGATTCAATTTGCAGATATTTACGATGGCACAACAATCGATTACACAAAGCGCCAAAAAGGTTGGCAGTTAGTTGGATTTAATGACTCAGCATGGAGCGCTCCGGTTGTATATCCATTCGCGAAGGAGACTCTCTCTGCTCGCACATCGACTCGAGTTGTGAAGATTGAAGAGTTCGCTTCAAAAATTCTTGATTCAAAGAACACCACTCGTACACTTCTTGATTTCTCTCAGAATATTTCAGGATGGGTTCGTCTTACAGTCGATGGCAAGAAGGGTGACGTAGTCACACTCCGTCATGCTGAAGTCCTTGAACCAGGGCCAAATCTGCACACTGCTGCCCTTCGCACTGCGAAAGCAACAGACCATTTCACTCTTGATCGCGACGGTCGCCATGTTCTTGAACCAAAGTTCACATTCCATGGCTTCCAATTCGCAGAAGTTACCGGCCCGGCCAAGTTCATCTCTGCCGTGGGTGTTGCAATTTCATCTGCAAATGAGCGCCGCGGAACATTTACTTCTTCGGATGTACGTCTTAACCGCTTACATCAGAATGTTGTCTGGTCTATTGCCGACAATATGGTCTCGGTCCCAACAGATTGCCCACAGCGCGATGAGCGCCTTGGTTGGACGGGGGACGCGCAAGCAATTGCGATGACATCAAATACTTTATACAAGCTCGATAGCTTCTGGCGTAACTGGTTGGTCGACCTCTGGGTGGATCAGAAGCGTGTGGGCGGAGTTGGCGCCGTTGTTCCAGATATTTTGTCTAAGCAACCTTCTCCAGCAGAAGGTGCAGGCTGGGTTATTACAGACCGCGCGGGTTGGGCTGATGCTGCAACTATCGTTCCGATGGCTGCTTATGAGTCATATGGAAGTGCTGCAACACTCAAGCAACAAGTTGAAAGTATCCGTGCTTACGTTGATGGCTTATCAGCGCGTCGCCAAGGAGAAAAGTTTTTACCAGAAGAGTTCCAATTTGGAGACTGGTGCGATCCTGATGCACCTGTAGACCAACCTTGGCTATCAAAGGTAAAGGCGCAATTCGTAGCAAACGCATTCTTTGCAAATACCGTTCAACTAGCAGCTGACACAGAGGCGCTAGTTGGAGATGCTGCGCATCAGAAGAAGTTCACCGAATTAGCAGCAACGCTTAAGAAAGATATCTGGGAGCACTTTGGCCAAGAAGCAAAAGAGACAACAGCTGGTTGCTCCATTGCACTTGAATTCGGAATTGTTCCTGAATCTGAAAAAGCACAAGTCGCAAAGATCTTGAGCGATATGGTCATTGCAGATGAAGGAAAGATCACCACTGGATTCCTTGGAACACCACTTATCTTGCACGCGCTCTCAAAGAATGGCTACTTCAACGCCGCATACACAATGTTGATGCGCCGCAAGGTACGTTCTTGGCTCTACCAAGTAGACCAGAAGGCAACAACAATCTGGGAACGTTGGGATGCGATCCGTGAAGATGGATCAATCCACAAGGGCGAGATGGCAACTTCTTCTGAAGAGCAGCCAGATGCATCGATGATCTCCTTCAATCACTATGCATACGGTGCAGTGATTGACTGGGTCTATCGCAACGTTGCAGGTATTGCACCTACGTCAAAGAACCCTGGCTATCGTCACATCACTTTTGCACCTCGTCCAGGTGAAGGATTCACTTATGCATCAGCGGATATCAAAACTCCATATGGTGTTGCTGGAATCTCTTGGGAGATTGTTGGCGACAGCGTGCTCTCTGCAAAAGTCACTGTTCCGTTTGGATCTCGTGCAGTAATCGATTTCCCAGTCTCAGCCAATTCAGTACTTCGAGTGAATGGCAAGACCGTCTCCAACAAAGCTGAAGTTGGATATGGAGATTATGAAGTCACAGTGAGTGCACCTGAAGTTGCATCCTTTAAAGTTGCACTTTAATTACTAGGGAGCCTCATGGATTTCAAAGCGAGTGTCGATAAGTTAAGTATTGAAGAGAAGGTTCGCCTATTAACAGGTGAAGATTTTTGGACTACTTACGCACTTCCCAGTATTGGACTTCGCAAGATGGTGGTCTCCGATGGTCCATCAGGCGTACGTGGAGAACTATGGGATGAAAGAAGCCCTTCGCTCTCACTTCCATCTGCGACTGCATTTGCATCCACTTGGGATCGAGATGTACTCGGCCACGTTGGCGAAGTTATGGCACATGAAGCTCGCAGTAAGAACGTCGATGTGGTCCTCGGGCCAACTATCAATCTTCATCGCTCACCACTGGGTGGACGCCACTTTGAGGCATATTCAGAGGATGCAGTGCTCTCTGGAAAATTAGCTTCTGCTTTTGTTAATGGAATTCAGGGGCAAGGTGTTGGTGCATGCCTCAAACATTTCATCGCCAATGATGCTGAAACAGATCGCCACACAGTCAATAACATCCTGGATGACGAGACCCTGCGTGAGGTCTATGCACTTCCATTCGAAATAGCTGTCAGAGATTCAAATCCTTGGACAATCATGTCCGCATATAACCGCGTCAATGGCCCAAAGATGGCTGCTTCTCCACTTCTCAACTCAATGCTGAAGGAAGAGTGGGGTTGGGATGGCGCCGTCGTTTCGGATTGGACCGGAGTCCAGTCGACTGTTGATACTGGCAACGAGGGCAACGATCTTGAGATGCCGGGACCCTTTGGTTTCTGGGGCGAGAAGTTAATTGCAGCGGTAAAAAGTGGCGAAGTATCCGAAGAAGCAATCAATGCAAAAGTAGAGCGACTTCTACGCCTTGCATACCGAGTTGGTAAGTTTGCAGATGCTGAAGTTAAGAAGGCTAAAGCATTTACAAATGCCGAGCTGCAAGCTTTTGCTCGATCTGTCGGATCCCAATCTATTGTCTTGGCAAAGAATGAAAATTCTGCATTACCGATTGAGAAGAAGACTTCAATTGCAGTCATTGGTGCGCATGCGAGATTTGGACGTGGACAAGGTGGCGGCTCTGCGACGGTGTATCCAACAGAATTTGTTGCACCTCTTGAAGGTTTAACGAATAACGCGCCAGCAGGATCAACAATTGAGTATGCACTTGGCGTGAATTCAGATACGGGGCTTATCCAATTTGATAAGAATTACCTCAAGAACCCAGCAACGGGCCAAGGAGGTTGCCTCGCTGAAATTTTCGCACCGGATGGAAGCGTTCTATTGCGAGAAGATCGATTCGGCGGATTCTTTAACTGGGCGACTCAGCCATGGATGTTCCAGTACTCCTTCATCCGCGTTTCAGGAATCTTCACGGCAAATGCGGATGGTGAATATCAATTTGGCGTAGGAATGGTCGGTAATTACAAGGTCACCATTGGAGATCAAGTACACGAGGGCTTTATCCCAATGCACTCAGACGACCTAGGTGAATTCGTTCTTAATCCCCCAACTAGATCTTTCGGGCATACCTTGCGTAAGGGTGAAGAAGTATTGATTCAATGGGAATACCCGCAAGGTTCATTACCAATTCCTATTGCATCTTTCTTAATTGGATTCCGCGAACCTTCACGCAGTCAGGCTGAAGAGATTGCCGCAGCAGCTTCTCTTGCCACTGAATCAGATGTCGCAATCGTCTTTGTTGGCACAACTGCTGAAATCGAGTCTGAAGGCCACGACCGTGCAGACATTTCGCTACCAGACGGTCAAGATCAATTGGTTTCTACAGTTGCTAAAGCAGCTAAGCGCACCATCGTTGTGGTGAATTCAGGCTCTCCGGTTGAGATGCCATGGTTTGATGAAGTTGATTCAGTTCTCTTCACATTCTTTGGCGGGCAACAGATGGGCAATGCGCTTGCAGATGTTCTTTTTGGTGCTGTTAATCCTGCAGCCCGCACAACAACAACATGGGCACGAAAGATGTCCGATCTTCCAGTTTCCAATACAACGCCATCAAATGGCGAGCTTCACTATTCAGAAGGCCCTTTCATCGGTTACCGCGCTTGGCAGAAAGCGAAGAAGAAGCCTTTGATTCCATTCGGATATGGATTGTCATATACCTCATTTACTTCCGAACTAGTAACCGCGGATAAATCAACCGCGAGAGCAAAAGTTACAAATACAGGAAACCGTGATGGTGCATATGTTGTTCAGATTTATGCGCACCTGCAAAGCAATGAAAATTTTGAGCGACGATTAGCTGGATTCGCAAAGGTCTTTCTCAAGGCAGGAGAAAGCCAAGAGGTTGATGTTGCTCTCGAACCACTTGCCTTCAAGCGCTTCAAGGGTGGATGGCAAGATCAAGCCGGTAAATGGGAGATCACTCTTGCAGAGAATGCATTTGAAGAAGGTTCGTCCATAATTGTTTAAAACTTATATCGAGCTCTTTAAGACGCCGGGTGCAAAGAGAATTGCTTCGGCAGGTTTTATTGCTCGATTACCGATTGCCATGGATACCTTGGCGATTATTCTCTTTGTTCAATCTGTCGATGGCAGATACGCAGTAGCAGGCTCGTTAACCGCTGTTGCTGCGCTAGTAACAGTTATCTCTTCTCCACTGTGGTCTAAAGCCGCAGATCACATTGGCCAGCGACCTGTTTTGACTATCGCTGTACCCATTCGAATACTTTCAATCATCACCTTTATCGCCCTCGTGAAGAACGGAGCACCTATTTGGAGCTGGTTTATCGCGATTTTTGTAGCTGAATCGGCGTCGGTAAGTATCGGTTCTATGACGCGACGTCGCTGGGTTCATCTGATTGCAGAGGAGAAGAAAGATCTCCTCTCAACTTCGTACGCATTTGAAAGCCTGCTGGATGAATTTATTTACATTTTAGGACCGGTCATTACAACTGCAGTAGTAGCTGCAATATCACCTGTTGCTGGTCTTGTACTGGGCATTATCTTCTTAGTTGTTGGCGCACCCACACTTGCCGCACATTCAAAGTCTGACCCTGGTATCGAACATCGCAATAAAGGCGAGAAACACAAATCAGTATTTCGAAATCGAAAACTACAAGCAGTTGCAATTCCTCTCACCATCGCCGGTGGAGCTTTTAGTGCAGTGAATATCTCTGTAGTGGCCTTCTCTGAAGAACGAGGGTCTAAATCAATTTCTGGAGTTCTTCTTGGGATATGGGCAGTTGGTGGAGCCGTCTCAGCGCTGATAAATGGATCCATAACGTGGAAAATTTCCCACGGCTCTCGATACTTAGCTTACTTATTTGGGATGACTGCCATCTCTCTAACTTTTCCGTTTCTTGAAAACTTCTATCAATTGGGTATCGCACTATTTTTGCAGGGGCTTTGTATCGCGCCGCTACTTCCTAATGGCTTACCTCTTGTCACCAACTCTGTTCCACCATCACAAATGACGCAAGCAATTACTTTGGCGACAGCTGGAATTCCACTGACCGGAGCTCTTTCAAGTTTTCTATCTGGACAATCCATCGATAGATATGGAGCAAGCACCACGCTTTGGTTGCCGTTCGGATTCTTGGCATGCGCAAGCGCAGCAACTCTGTTTTACCTTAAGGAATATAAAAGCTAAAGAGTCGGGTTTAGCGCCACTTGGTAGCGAGTGAGAAACCAACTGCAATAAAGCTAAAACCAATAATCATGTTCCATGCACCAATTCCAGGAATTGGATAGAGAGTCTGGCTTACGTAGAAGACAACGATCCAGAACAAGCCGATAAGGAAGTTAGCGACCATCACAGGTGCGAGCCATGATGGGCTCTCGAGGATCGCTGAATCTTCCTCGATGTGATGCTGTTCTTCGTGAGCGTGCTGCTCTTGAACCTTCTTACGCAATTTCGACTTTGGCATAGGGCCTAGGTTACAGCACAATTACCGCATGGCTCGAATCCTCGTCATCGATAACTATGACTCGTTCGTGTTCAACCTGGTGCAGTACCTGCAGCAGTTGGGCGCCGAATGCACCGTAGTTCGCAACGATGAAGTCGAGGCGAATGAGGCCGCTAAATATGACGGAGTCTTGATCTCTCCAGGACCGGGAACGCCGGATAAAGCAGGCGTCAGTATTGCGATGATTAATTTCTGTGCAGAAAATTCCATTCCATTATTTGGTGTCTGCCTAGGCCACCAAGCAATCGGTGAAGCTTTCGGTGCAACTGTTTCTCGTGCACCTGAATTACTTCATGGGAAGACTTCGCAAGTAATTCATAACGGTGCAGGAGTTCTTGCAACTCTTCCATCACCGTTTACTGCAACTCGTTATCACTCACTTGCAGTCGAACGTGACACTGTTCCTGCAGTTCTAGAAATTACAGGATCAACTGAATCCGGTGTTGTGATGTCAATGCGTCACGCAACTCTGCCTATTGAAGGCGTTCAGTTCCATCCTGAATCAGTATTAACAGAGCATGGTCATCTAATGCTTGCTAACTGGCTCGTTAAATGTGGAGATCTTGATGCACCAAAGCGTGCAGTTGGATTATCTCCGGTAGTTGGAAGCTCGAAGTAAAGCTACTTCTTCCAGTTGATCAAAACTTTTCCCACCTTGTAGGTCGCAACAGGATGGGCAAATTCCATAGGCTCTAACTGTTCGGCCGAGACCAACTCAATTTCACTTACCGCGTTAAGTAATTGAGTCAGGGATTCTTGAATGACTAAGCGCGCAAGTTGCTGACCGATACATCCATGTATTCCATGTCCGAATGAAAGGTGCGCCTTCAATTCACGATCTAATTTCAACGAGTTGGGCTCATCCCAAATGCGTGGATCGCGATTTACTGCAACAGGTGAAACGGAAATGCTCTGCCCTGCTGCAATTTTATGACCGTCTATCTCTAGTTCTTCGAGCGCGGTTCGAGGAAAGAGAGTCACAAACATGGCGCAGAAGCGCATCAACTCTTCAATTGCTTCAGCAGGGACAGGAAGGCTCTTTCGCAGAAGATCGAGCTGATCTGGGTTTTGAAGAAGCGCGATCATGCTGGTTGAGATCATGTAAGCGACTGAATCACGCCCAGAGGTGAAGAAGACGTAGATAAGGCCTTCTACTTCAGCCTGCGTAAGCTCAGATTGAATCAGATGAGAGATGACGTCCTCACCTGGATTCTCTAACTTATATTGATAAACCTGGCGGAGGTATGAAATGCGTTCTTCGCGAGTAACAGA
The DNA here is from genome assembly GCF_965234405.1 of Planktophila turicensis (SeqCode). Taxonomy (GTDB): domain Bacteria; phylum Actinomycetota; class Actinomycetes; order Nanopelagicales; family Nanopelagicaceae; genus Planktophila; species Planktophila turicensis. Next base: position 1,323,992 of record NZ_OZ248346.1, on the reverse strand, counting down.
GCCAACAAATGTGCGTTCAAATTCTTTCACCAGCGACTGAGGTATTCCAAGAACAAATGCATGGTTTGCGATCGAGATTGGTTCACTGAAATGCTCAGTGAGATCAACTGGTTGCGGCTGTTGCAGGAAGTGACTCAATTGATTAGTTACTAGAGCCGAGACTGCTTCTGAATATGAGTTGACAGCTTTAAACGAGAATTTTGAAGTTACAGTCTTGCGGCACTTTCTATGTTGATCTCCATCGAGCGCCAATAAATCAGCTGTAGTAATTGCAAGTTCGTCTCGCTCATCAATGAATTCTTCCGGAGTTTGTTGAGGTGCTAATCCTGGGAAGCGATGTGGTTGTTGGCTAAATCGGACGTCAATAAGAATTTCTTGTGAAATTTCCTGCCGAAGTGCAATTAAACCTTCATGCCCATCCGGGAAAGATAAAGATGTAATCGAAGATGAATCACGCCAATGGTCGAGAGTAGGAGAGGGATTTAACGGCGTTCCATCCGATGGGAGATTGTGCTTATGTGGACAATCCATAGTTCTTTCCTACGGAGCCCGATTGATAGTAATTGTTACTGATTTACCAATCGTCTGCGTTGTTCCCGCATCTGGTGCCTGTCGAATAACAACACCAGCAGGTTGCGCAGAGTCATAGTCATAAAATTCTTTAATCAAGAAGCCAGCTTGAATAAGTAACGTCTTCGCTTGAATTGCTTCGATACCAATCAAGTTTGGAACAGTTACTTCACCGCTTGCGATGGTCAGAATTACTGAACTTCCTGCCTCGGTTACCGAACCGACGGCTGGCATTACGTCGAGCACAGTTCCTTGTGGTTGATCAGAAGGCGAAGCAATTGTTTGCGATACCAAGAGACCAACAGAAGTTAGTGCAGAGCGCGCATCAATAAGTGACATACCTATTAAGTCATCAGGAACGATTGCATCACCTGGACCATCCGAGACGGTAAGAACTACCGAAGAGCCAACCTTTGCTCTGGTCGTTGCAAGAGGAAGCTGGCTTGCTACGCGATCTTTAGGGATAACGCCATCGTGGGCATGCTTGATGGTGACTGAATAATCAGCAAGAAGAGCGCGAGCCATTTCTTCGCTTAAGCCCACAACGTTCGGAACCATTGGCCCTGAATTACTTCCGCCGCCACTCATTAAGAGGCCAGTTACAGAAAGAGCGATGGCGGCAAAGAAAGAACCACCCAAGAGCAAAGCTGAACGACGAGAGAAGAGAGGCTTCTTTGCAACCTTTGTTGTGACAACTTCACCAGCGCGAACCTTTGCGATGTCATTGAGCATTGCTTGTGCGCTCTGATATCTATCTTCTGGCTTCTTGGAAAGTGCAACGGCTAAAACGGTTTCAATTCCTTCAGGAAGTTCTGGCTTCAGTGTTCGCACAAGTGGCGCGATGCTTGATGCATGCTGATAGGCAATTGAGACTGGAGTCTCGCCAGTAAATGGCGGTTGCCCGGTAAGAAGTTCAAAGAGTAAGCAACCGGTTGAGTAAATATCGCTACGAGAATCTGCAGGTTCGCCAACTGCTTGTTCTGGCGAGAGGTATTGCGCAGTGCCAACAACGTTCCATGTGCTTGTAAGCGTTGCACCGAGATCATCCATCGCGCGCGCAATTCCGAAGTCCATCACCTTCACATCACCGTTATCGGTAATCATGACGTTTGCAGGTTTGATATCGCGGTGCACGATATGTCGATCGTGCGAATATTCAAGACCGGCGAGAATTCCTTCAGCAATTTCTAGAGCGCGGTTGAGTGGAAGTCTTTCACCTTGATGAATGAGTTCGCGCAGAGTGTGTCCAGATACGAGCTCCATAACAATGTATGGCGCAGGTTCTTCACCAGAGTCATAGACAGCAACAATTGCTGGATGGTTCAAACCCGCTGCAGCCTTTGCCTCTTTGCGGAAGCGAGATACGAATGCAGGATCTTTTGCTAAATCACTGCGGAGAATCTTGATCGCAACTTCACGTGAAAGGCGCTGATCTTGAGCGATATAAACATCGGCCATTCCGCCGGTGCCAATCATCTGGCCGAGAAGATAACGGCCGCCAAGCAATGAGTTCATCATTGTGCAGCTCCAATCTTCTCGATGTTATCTGGTTGAACTTCTTCTACAAGATCTGCAATGACGACAGTGACATTATCGGGTGCGCCATTGATAAATGTCGCATCGATAAGTGCGCCCACCGCTTCGTCACGATCCTTGCCCTTAATAAGAGATTTGATCTCTTTCTCGGAAAGAACTGAACTCAAGCCATCGCTACATACTAAGTAGCGATCCTTAACTTTTCCTTCGAATACAGGGAGCGGAAGGTCGAGATTGCCCTCGCCCATCAATACCTGTGTAAGTACAGACCTTTGAGGGTGTGTAGCTACATCAGATTGGCTGATTGCACCTTGGTTAAGTAGCTCTTGAATAACAGTGTGATCAACGCTGAGCTGGTCTAATGAATTTCCGCGCAATCTGTAGGCACGCGAATCACCAATATGCAGCAGCGCGACTTCGTTATTGCGCAAGAAAAGAGAGGTAAGGGTTGTTCCCATTCCAGATAGTTCTGGGCTTTCTTGCACCGCTGCTTTTAACTCTTGATCAATAGTGTGAAAAGAGTTCAGATAGATATCGTCTGATGATTCAGAATCGATATCAGGACTAGTAATTACCTTTGATAATTCAGCAAGAGTTGAAATTGCAATCTTTGATGCAACTTCTCCAGCTGCATGTCCGCCCATGCCATCGGCAACTGCAACGATGTTGCGAGACGTGAAAGCGCTATCTTCATTTCCGCTGCGGACAAGGCCAACTGCAGATCGCGCAGATGTAGCGAAGTAGAGCTGGCTCATGCGCATAAGCCTAATCTCTTTGCTACTGTCAGTCTCATGCTTATCTATGCTCACCGCGGTGCTAGCGCTGACTTCCCAGAGCTCACCCTGGCTGCATACGAAGGCGCAGTCGCTCAAGGGGCCGATGGCTTTGAATGCGATGTCCGGCTGACAAAAGATGAGGTGCCGGTTCTCTGGCATAACGCGACGATGCTCGAACGGGCAGGCAACGCTGGGCTGATAGCCGAGATGACATATAAAGAGGTATCGCGCGCATATCCGCAGATTCTTACCCTCGATGAATTTCTTGCATTTGCAGTAAGTAATAAGAAAGGTGTCTTGCTAGAAACTAAGCACCCAGTTATTTCTGGAAATCGCATTGAAGAAGTTGTTGTTGAGAAAATTCGTGCAACTAAAGGAATCGAAAAGATTGATGTGGCAGTGATGTCATTTAGTTGGTTTGCGATTGAAAAGATGAAGAGAATTGATCCAACTATTCACACAACATTTCTGATGCAAAAGAACACCTCATGGTTTCAAGCAAAGTTCTCATCTTCGGCATCAATAGGTCCGGGCATCAACGAACTTCGCGAAGAACCCATTCGCGCCGAACGCATTAAGAAGCTGGGCCGCTCGCTTAATGTATGGACTGTCGATGATGATGCCGATATCAAACTCTGCGAGAAGTTAGGCGTCGATATTCTCATCACAAATAAGCCGTCACATGCCCGCGAGGTACTCAGGTATCCTTAACCAGTGAGCGCAGCCGACAGCCAGACATTCGCCTATTTAGGCCCCGTTGGCACATTTACCGAAGCCGCTCTTGCGAAAATTACATGCGATTCTGATGTAAAAGTTCCTTATGCAAATGTCACTGCAGCACTTGATGCAGTACGTAAAGGCGAAGCAGATTTTGCTCTAGTTCCGATTGAAAACTCTGTCGAAGGTGTTGTTGCACGCACGCTCGATGAATTAGCAATCGGAGATCCACTTACTATCGCTGGCGAAGTTACTTTGCCTGTCACCTTTGCATTTATGACTAAGCCGGGCGCAACAACAATTAACCGCATCGGCACACACCCACATGCAGAATCACAGTGCCGTTCATACATTGCAGCGAAGTATCCGCATGCAGAGATTGTTCCTACTAATTCAACATCAGCTGCTGCAGAAGCAGTGAGCAAGGGCGAACTGGATGCAGCAATTGCATCAAATGCAGCTGCTAGCCACTTCGGTTTAGAAATTCGCGAAGACAATATTGGTGACAATGCCGGCGCTGTCACTCGATTCATCTGCGCCCAGAAGCCAGGTTGGGTTCCAGAACCGACCGGCCACGATCGCACCTCGATGGCTGTCTTTATCGATATCGATCACGCTGGCGCGCTGCTGGAAATCCTCCAGGTATTTGCCAAGCATGATGTAAACCTGACATTCATCCAGTCACGTCCAACAGGTCGCGAACTTGGTCACTACCATTTCATTATTGATGTCGAAGGCCATATCAACGATGCTCCAGTCGGAAAGTCGATTGAAGAGCTTCGTTCGATCTGCGATGACATTAGATTCCTAGGTTCCTATCCACGAGAGGTGCGTTCATGATTGATATCAAGTTCCTACGCGAGAACCCTGATGTTGTCCGCGCATCTCAAAAGGGCCGCGGCGAAAACGTTGAGCTCGTAGATCAGATCATTGCAATCGATGAAATCAAGCGCGCTGCTGTCTCTGAATTCGAAACTCTGCGCCAAGAGCAGAATGTGCTTTCAAAGAGCGTCGGAGCTGCAAAGGGCGATGAAAAGGCCGCGCTCCTTGCCAATGCAAAGGAGCTTGCCGACAAGGTAAAGGCTGCCGATGCAAAGCGTTCAGAGATTGAAGAGAAGGCAAAGGCGCTATTGCTTCAGCTTTCAAACCTTCTCGATACCGAAGCGCCTATTGGTGGCGAAGAAGATTTCGTAACAATCGAACACATCGGAACACCTCGTGATTTCGCTAAAGATGGCTTTGAACCAAAAGATCACGTCGAACTCGGAAAGTTGCTTGGCGCAATTGACACCGAGCGTGGTGCCAAGGTTGCCGGTTCACGTTCATACTATTTAACTGGCGTTGGCGCACTCCTTGAGTTCGCACTTGTAAATTACGCAATCCAGAGCGCACTCAAGAATGGTTTCTCACCTGTAATTCCACCTGTGCTGGTAAACCCTGCAGCAATGGAAGGAACAGGCTTCTTAGGCCAAGCCGCAGAAAACGTTTATCGCATTGAAAAAGATGATGTCTATCTTGTCGGTACATCTGAAGTTCCACTTGCTGCAATGCATATGGATGAAATTCTTCCTGCAGATAAGTTGCCACTTCGTTACGCCGGTTACTCATCATGTTTCCGCCGCGAAGCTGGAACATATGGCAAGGACACCCGCGGAATCATTCGCGTTCACCAATTCGATAAAGTTGAAATGTTTACCTTCTGCAAGCCAGAGGATGCAAAGGCAGAACATAAGCGTTTGCTGCAGTGGGAGAAAGATTTCCTTACAGCGATGGAGATTCCATTCCGCGTTATCGATGTTGCATCAGGTGATCTCGGATCATCTGCCACACGTAAATTTGATATCGAAGCTTGGGTTCCTACACAGGGCGCTTATCGCGAAGTAACAAGTACCTCTAACTGCACCGAATTCCAGGCACGTCGCCTCAACATTCGCTACAAGGATGCAGAAGGTACAAAGGCGATTGCAACTCTTAACGGCACATTGGTCGCTATTCCTCGCATGATTGTTGCGATTCTCGAGAACCATCAGAACGCTGATGGAACAGTCAATGTTCCTGCAGCTCTTCAACCATTCCTCGGAATGAAGAAATTCGAGCTCGTGTGAGCAATAACCAAGAAGTAGCACGTCGCCCGAAGTTAATTGCAACGGATCTCGACGGAACCATCGTTGCGCATTACGGAGATATCACTCAGCGCACAATCGATACCTTTAAGAAGGCTCACGCCATGGGCATTGAGATTTTCTTCGTCACTGGCCGCCCACCGCGTTGGATGCCTGAAATCAAAGAAGCATTTGGAATTGGCAGCGCAATCTGTGGCAATGGCGCAATGTTGTACGACCTTCACAACGACAAGGTTCTTGAAGAGTGGCTGATTCCAGTTGATGCACAACTAGAAACAGTTACACGTCTACGTAAAGCGATCCCACAGATTTCATTTGCAGTTGAATCACATAATTACTTCCACCGCGAGAAGGCATATATTCCGCGCTGGGATGTCGGTCTCGATAACGTGGGTGTAGATCAGATTGAAGAGATTATTACTTCACCAGCTCTGAAATTACTCGCACGTTGCTCACAACAAGAACTTTCATCCGATGAAATGCTTGCGATTGCAAGAATTGAACTAGAAGGTGTTGTAACTGTTACCCACTCAAACCCTTCAGATTCACTCCTTGAAATTTCTGCACTCGGTGTCTCCAAAGGTCTAACTCTTGCAAAGATGGCAGAACGACTTGGTATCGATGCAGCCGATTGCGTTTCATTCGGCGATAACCCAAATGATTTCTCAATGCTTCAGTGGTGTGGTCGATCATTTGCAATGGCTGATGGCCACCCTGAAGGACCACTCCATGCAAAAGGTGTAGCTGGTCCATGTGAAGAAGATGGTGTTGCAATCATCATCGAGCAGTTGCTCGAACTTCCAGCGTAAATTTCCAGACGATTTTTCGAAGTAGCCGATTTCGGGTAATCTCTCCCACGGAGGACTCGCATAGCGGCCGAGTGCACCGGTCTTGAAAACCGGCAAGGGAAACCTTCGTGGGTTCAAATCCCACGTCCTCCGCGCTTAAGGCAAAGCCCGTCTCATCACTGAGGCGGGTTTCGCATTTCCCCCTCGAGTTGTGGCTGACTTCATAAGCCCTACGAGGCTTACCGCCTAGCGACTTTCGGCGTAGAAGCGCACACTTCTCTCATTGCAGTCACAGACTGCGCTTTGAGTTCAGGGGAGCAGATATGTCCGGAGTTTTTTCTCCAACGCGCGCCAAGATTAAAGAGCGCACGCTTCGCACAGATAAGTGGTGGTTAGAACCCGCAGTTACATTCGGCGTTCTCTTCTCATTCGTTATCTACGCGACGTTTAGAGCATTCGAAGGTGCAAATTACTATAAGGATCACTTGATCTCACCTTTCTATTCACCATGTTTATCTGAAGCGTGTGTTCCTGAAGCGACGATCTTCGGATGGACTCCAGTAAGTGCACAGATCTTCAACTTCGCACTTTCACCAGCTCTTATTATTTTGATCTTCCCACTCGGTTTCCGTATGACTTGCTACTACTACCGCAAGGCTTACTACCGTGCTTTCTGGCTCTCTCCACCTGCATGTGCAGTTGCAGAACCACATACAAAGTACACAGGCGAAACTCGCGCACCACTTATCTTGCAGAACGCACACCGTTGGTTCTTCTATGCAGGTTTGGTATTTAACGTGTTCCTTACTTATGACGCAGTGATTTCATTTAAGAACGTTGAAGGCGAATGGGGACATATGAGCGTTGGTTCGCTCGTACTTCTCGTGAGCTCAACTCTTCTCTGGACATATTCATTGTCATGTCACACATGTCGCCACACAGTTGGTGGACGTCTGAAGCACTTCTCGAAGCACCCAGTTCGTTACAAGCTCTGGACTTTCGTCTCAGCAATGAACCACAAGCACCAGCAGTTCGCTTGGTACTCACTTGCTGGCGTTGCTTTCGCCGATATCTACGTTCGCCAAGTTGCAACTGGCGCCTGGACAAACTTCTACTTCTTCTAAAGGACGATGGCTGATATGAGCTCATTAAATTCGGTTTTGGAAAAACATAAGTACGACGTCCTAGTAATTGGTGCAGGTGGAGCAGGTCTTCGCGCTGCGGTAGAAGCACGCGAAGCTGGTCTGAGCGTTGCAATCATCTGTAAGTCACTCTTCGGCAAGGCCCACACTGTTATGGCAGAAGGTGGCGCAGCTGCTTCGATGGGTAACGTCAACGACAATGACAACTGGATGGTTCACTTCCGCGACACAATGCGCGGCGGAAAATTCCTTAACCACTTCCGTATGGCAGAACTTCACGCCAAGGAAGCGCCAGATCGCATCTGGGAACTTGAAACTTGGGGCGCTCTCTTTGACCGCACTAAAGAAGGAAAGATTTCACAACGTAACTTCGGTGGACACGAATATCCACGCCTGGCACACGTTGGTGACCGCACAGGTCTAGAACTCATCCGCACCATGCAGCAGAAAATTGTTGCTCTGCAGCAAGCAGATGGTCGCGAATTCGGTGACATGGAATCAAAGATCAAGGTCTTTGCTGAATGCACCATCACTGAAATTCTTAAGGAGAATGGCAAGATCGCTGGCGCTTACGGTTACTGGCGCGAAACTGGCGAAGAAGTTCTCTTTGAAGCACCAGCAGTTGTTATTGCAACCGGTGGCGTAGGAAAGACTTTCAAGATTACTTCTAACTCTTGGGAAGGTACCGGCGACGGACATGCACTTGCTCTTAAGGCAGGCGCAAACCTTGTTGATATGGAGTTCTTGCAATTCCACCCAACAGGAATGGTCTGGCCACCATCAGTACGCGGAATTCTCGTAACAGAATCTGTTCGCGGTGAAGGTGGAATCCTTACCAACTCTGAAGGCGAACGCTTTATGTTTAAGTACATCCCAGATGTATTTAAAGATAAGTACGCAGATAACGAAGCAGAAGCAGATCGTTGGTATGAAGATCAGGACAACAATCGTCGTCCACCAGAACTTCTTCCACGTGATGAAGTTGCTCGTGCGATTAACTCAGAAGTTAAGGCAGGACGCGGAACCGAGCACGGTGGAGTATTCCTCGATGTCTCAAAGCGCATCCCAGCTGAAGTTATTAAGAAGCGCCTTCCATCTATGTGGCACCAGTTCTATGAACTTGCTGGCGTAGATATCACCAAGGAAGCGATGGAAGTCGGCCCAACATGTCACTACGTCATGGGCGGTGTTGAAGTAGAGCCAGATACAGCTGCAGCGATCGGAGTTCCAGGACTTTACGCAGCAGGTGAAGTTGCTGGTGGAATGCATGGTTCAAACCGTCTCGGTGGAAACTCACTCACAGACCTTTTGGTATTCGGCCGTCGTGCGGGTGCAGGAGCAGCTGAGTACGTAAAGAGCGCTGGTGCAAACCCTGTCTCTGATTCAACAATCAAGGCAGCAGCAGATCGCATTGAAGCTCCATTTAGTCGTGCGGGCGGAGAGAATTCATATTCACTTCACGCAGAACTTCAGGAAGTCACACATAACTTGGTCGGAATCATCCGCACACGTACTGAGATCGAAGAAGCGATCGCAAAGATTGCCGATATCCGCGCTCGCAGTAAGAACGTGGCAGTAGCTGGTGGACGAAAGTTCAACCCAGGATTCCACTTGGCATTCGACCTCGACAATATGTTGCTCGTCGCTGAATCAACTGCAAAGTCAGCTCTCTTGCGTGAGGAATCACGCGGTGGCCACACTCGCGATGATTTCCCTGGCATGAATAACACATGGCGTCAGGTCAACCACATCTCTTCATTCGATGGCAATCAAGTCAACATCAAGGCGCAAGCGCTTCCGATGTTGCCTAAGGAGCTCTTCGATCTCTTTGATGTTCACGAACTTGAGAAGTACATGACACCGGAAGAAATTGCGAAAGGCGGTTCCAACTAATGGCGCGCAAACTTAATCTTCGCATCTGGCGAGGAGACTCGACAGACGGTGGTCTCAAAGATGTACAGGTAGATGTCAACGAGGGCGAAGTTGTTCTCGATGTAATTCACCGCGTTCAGGCAACACAGATGGGCGACTTGGCAGTTCGTTGGAACTGTAAGGCTGGCAAGTGTGGATCTTGTTCTATGGAGATCAACGGAAAGCCACGTCTAGCTTGTATGACACAGGTTGCCTCATTCGATGAGAATGAAACTATTACCGTTACTCCACTTCGCGCATTCCCAGTAATTAAGGATCTCGTCACAGACGTATCTTTCAATTACAAGAAGGCGATGGAAATTCCTGCATACGAACATCCAAAGGAGCTCGCTCCTGGTGAAGCGCGTATGGAACAGATCGATGTCGAGCGCAGCCAAGAGTTCCGCAAGTGCATCGAATGCTTCTTGTGTCAGAACACATGTCACGTTATCCGCGACCACGAAGAGAATAAGAAGTCATTTGCTGGCCCACGATTCTTTATTCGCATCGCAGAACTTGATATGCACCCACTCGATAAGCTCAAGAACCGCAAGCGCACAGCACAAGAAGAGCATGGTCTCGGAATGTGTAACATTACAAAGTGCTGTACTGAAGTTTGCCCAGAGCACATCAAGATCACCGATAACGCAATCATTCCTATGAAGGAGCGCGTTGTTGATATTAAGTACGATCCAGCACGCATGTTCGCGGGCATTTTGAAGCGAGAAAAGCGCAACTAATGTTGCTCGTTAGGTGGGCTGTACTCGCATTCTCGATGTGGATTGCGACGCTAGTCGTACCTGGCATTACCGTCGATGGCGGCGTAACTACTTATTTATGGGTTGCGCTGCTCTTCGGGCTCATTAACAGCTTCTTCGGTTCGATAATCAAGGTGCTTACTTTTCCAGTTTCCATCGTAACTTTTGGTCTCTTCCTCTTTGTCGTGAACGCAGCGATGTTGTCGCTAACTGCGCGATGGAGCGAAAAACTTGAAGTCACTGGTTTCTGGTCCGCACTCTTTGCATCACTGATCATCAGCGTCATTACAACTCTCTTTAAATCTACGAAGAAGTTGGCTTAACTCTGAAAGCGGTCTGGCTCGTCTCGCTGGGCGGAGTTCTGGGAACTCTTACTCGTTACGCCCTATCGCTTCTCATTCCATCAAATGGTTTGGGCACTCTTGCTGCAAACATTATTGCCGTCGCCCTCGCCATGGTCTTGATGGTCTTCATGGAACGCCGCGGAATCACTGAATTGCGTTACTTACTTCTCCCAGGTTTCTGCGGCGGTCTTTCTACATTCTCGGCAGTTACTTATGAAGCTGTGGCCCCAGGTGAAGCAGGGCTCGCTTTCCTCTTCTTCAATCTTTTCTCATCTCTTATCGTCGTAGTTCTTGCGCTCAAATTTGCTCGTAAATACATCAAGGTGCGCGCGTGAATACTCTCCTGATCATTCTCGGCGCTGCAATTGGCGCACCAGCGCGTTTTTTAGTCGATCAATACTTTAGGAAATTTACTGAAAAACCTGTCGGAACCTTTGTAGTCAATATTGCAGGTTCGTTTCTCATCGGTCTTACATATAGCTCGACAGAACATTGGCATGATTTTCTAGCAATTGGTTTTGCGGGTGCTTTTACAACTTGGTCGACTTTTATCATTGACATCTTCTTAGGTTATGAACTTAAGAAGTACAAAGTTGTTGCAGTGAACTTAGTTGCATCTCTCGTATTTGGCTTACTAGCCGCATACGGGGGATATTTACTAGCGTCCTAAAATCCCCTGCATCCACTTTTCGATCTCGTCTGGATGACGCGGAATATTCTCAGAGATATTGCGACAACCATCTGCAGTCACAACAACATCATCTTCAATGCGGATACCAATACCTCGGTATTCCGGCGCAAAGAGTTCATCATCAGGTTGGATGTAGAGACCTGGTTCAACAGTCAGAACCATTCCTTCGCGAAGAGGTGCATCGAGATACTGCTCTTTACGAGCTTGCGCACAGTCGTGAACATCTAGACCTAAGTGGTGGCTTACTCCGTGCAAAGTCCAACGGCGATGCAATCCGATTTCAGGCTTCATTGATTCTTCTGCCGAAACGGTAAGAACTCCCATATCTGCCAAGCCCTTTGCCAATACTTCTTGGCATGCCTTGTTGATCTCAGAGAAGAGAACCCCTGGCTTAATTGCAGCAAAGCCAGCTAATTGAGACTCATAAACCAGCATATAAAGTGCTCTTTGAGCAGGTGAGAACTTTCCATCAACGGGCAAAGTACGAGTGATATCAGCTGTGTAGAAGGATTCAACTTCAACACCTGCATCGACTAGCACTAGTTCACCACGACGAACATCTCCATCGTTGCGGATCCAGTGCAATACACATGCGTGTGAACCAGCACCAACAATGGTGTTGTAACCAAGGTCATTACCCAAGATTCGTGCGCGACCGTAAAAAGCACCATCAAGAACGCGTTCACCGCGAGGAGTTTCAACAGCTGCAGGCATGGCATGGATGACATCGTTAAACCCGAGTGCGGTTGCATCAACGGCTGCCTGCATTTCGCGAAGTTCGTACTCGTCTTTGCAGAGGCGTTGTTCTGATACGAAAGTTGCGAATTCATCTTCGCGGTCATGCTTCTTAACCTTTGGATCCACTGCCGGATCAACGTTGCGAAGAGTGAGGGTTTCTTTTCCATCAGCCAAGAGGGTTTCAAGTTCATTGAGATGGCGAGTATCGATTTGGTAGCGAGCTTTGGCTTCATCCAGTGTGAAGCGACGGCCAACCCAGAGTTCGCCGTACTTTGCATCGCGGTAGAAAGCATCGGTGTCGCGAGTAGAGCGAGGGTTCATATAGAGATAGGTAATGTGTGAATCACCAGATGGTTCCAGAACGAGAACTGCGTCCGCTGTTGCATCTGCACCTTGAACTCCGCTGTAATAAACGTAAGCGCTATGAGGGCGGTAGTTGTAATCAGAGTCGTTGGCGCGGACCTTAAATCCACCAGCCGGAAGGACGAGACGAATTCCCTTGTATTCCGCAGATAAAACCTGGCGGCGGGAGTATGCATACGTAACAACTTCGAGAGGTTCGATGTTGCTCAGATCAGATGGCGCCCATCCTGACTTCATGAAGTTCGAGAAGAGCTCAGAAGGCGCTTGGTCGTGAATGCGCTTTGGCTTATCTGTCGTAACGTCTGCATTTTCGTTATTCATATTTCAATCTTACGCTTATAAATCTCACATTTGTAGGGCCTGCAAGGGTGAATATCCCTTGATAACCTTGCGAAATGCCTTCAATCTTTGAGACAGATGCAGCGCTCGATAAGCTCGCAACGACTGCCATTACTCGCACCAAAGAGTTAATGGAGCAGTCAGATAAGTTGCGTGACCGCCGCGAGAAAGCTAACCGCAAGCGCGTTGCTCGCCTCTTTAAAGATCCGAAGGCAATCGAGGCAACAATCACTTTGACCGATGAAGTTATGCGTATCTCTTCAGTTAAATCTTCTTCTCGCATCTTCCGTCGCGCAGCCAAGAAGGCGAGCATCACTGGATTTGGTCCACTTAACGGAATCGGGCTTCATGCAATTGGAATCATCTCAAATGTATTGCCAACGCCAGTAGTTGCTGCTGTCCACCAGCGCGTACGCGCACTTTCTAAAGATTTAATTCTTGCATCCGAAGCCGATAAATTATCGAAGCATCTTGGCAAGCGCACCGACAAAGGTATTTCACTCAACATCAACGTTTTAGGTGAAGCGGTTCTCGGCGACCATGAAGCCGAACTTCGCTTCCAATCAATTCTTGAAATGATGCGTCGCCCAGAAGTGAATTACATTTCAGTAAAGCTTTCATCCATCGTTGCTCAGCTCATCATCATGGACGTCGAAGGTTCAATTACTCGCGTATCTGAAAAGATGCGCATTCTCTATCGTGAAGCAATCCAGCACGGTGTATTTGTAAACCTGGATATGGAGGAGTACCGCGACCTTCCAATGACTGTTGCGGCATTTATGCGCGTGCTTGATGAACCAGAATTCGAATCCATGAAGGCCGGAATCGTTCTACAGGCATACCTTCCTGAATCCCATAAGTTCTTCGCTCAGTTAGTTGATTGGTCAAAGGCGCGTTATGCGCGCAGCGGTGGCACCATCAAGGTTCGCCTCGTTAAGGGTGCAAACCTTGCAATGGAGCGCGCAGAAGCAGAACTTCATGGCTGGAGCTCTGCCCCATATCGCTCAAAGTCAGATGTAGACGCCTCTTATGTGCGCCTTGTTGATGCCGCTCTTCGCCCAGAACATTCAAAGGCTGTGCGCATTGGTATTGCTTCACACAACTTATTCCATATGACATGGGCGCTTGAAGTCGCAAAGTCTCGTGGGGTTGTTGACCAGATTGATATTGAAATGCTTGAAGGAATGGCAAATGCTGAAGCACTCGCTGTGACTCGTGCGGGTCAGCCAGTTCTTTTGTATGCGCCAGTAACTCGTAAGGATGATTTTGCTGCAGCGGTTGCTTATCTTGTTCGCCGTCTTGATGAAAACACATCGGATGAGAATTACTTAAAAGCAGCATTTGAAATCTCAAAGAACCCTGCAAAGTTTAAAGAGCAAGAAGAGCGCTTCCTTAAGTCAATTGCTGAGCGCCACACAATTACTACTGAATCGCTGCGCCATATTGAATATGCGATGACAACCGGTACGACATTTGAAAATGAGCGCAACGCAGATCCAACCGAACCTCAATTTATCGCGGCTGTCTCAAAGGCAATCAAGAAGGTCCGCGCCATTAAAGATCAAGAGATTCCATTGGTTATCAATGGCAAAGAGATTTTTACTAAAGAGCAAGAAGAAGGAACCGATCCTTCTGATAACGGCAAAGTTTGGTACCACTACTCAGTTGGTTCAGCCAAAGATGTAGATACCGCAATCGAAACCGCTAAGAAAGCGCAGGACAAGTGGAGCGGTTTAACAATCGAAGAGCGCACCACAATTCTCTTTAAAGCGGCAGAAGTAATGCAGAAAGCAACAACCGAAACCATCGCAGTCATGTCACGCGATGCCGGAAAGACAGTGGCAGAAGCAGATCCAGAAGTTGCTGAAGCTATCGACTTTGCGCGTTTCTATGCAACGACTGCGCAGAACTTCGGCGAATCAACTCCGCTCGGAACCATTCTTGTTGTTCCACCATGGAACTTCCCATATGCAATTCCTATGGGTGGAGTCTGTGCAGCCCTCGCCGCTGGCAATACGGTGATCTTGAAACCAGCGCCAGAGACTGTTGCTACAGCCTGGGAGATCGTCAGCCACCTATGGGCAGGCGGTGTTCCTCAGGATGTATTGCAGTTCTTGCCTATGCGAGATGACGAAAATGGAAAGTATCTCGTTACCAACCCAGGCATCGATGGTCTGATTCTGACTGGTTCTTTCAACACCGCAGCGCTCTTTACTTCATGGCGCCCTGAGATCAACTTGATGGCAGAAACAAGCGGTAAGAACGCTGTTCTTATCTCAGCGTGCGCAGATATCGATGCAGCCGTTAAGGATCTCGTACAGTCTGCATTTGGTCACGCAGGACAGAAATGTTCAGCAGCCTCTATTGCAATCGTTGATACCCATATCTACAACGACCCGGCATTTGTTCGCCAGCTCAAAGATGCCGTCGAATCACTTCATGTTGGAGCAGGGTGGGATTTCTCAACAACTGTTGGACCAATCATTCGCCCATCAGAGAACGCTCTTACTCGTGCACTGACACAGCTAGATTCCGGAGAAACCTGGCTGGTTGAACCAAAGCAACTTGATGATGCAGGTTTGATGTGGCGCCCAGGTGTAAAGCTTGGTGTGCAGGCAAAGTCTTGGTCACATCGCAACGAATGGTTTGGTCCAGTCCTTGCAGTAATCGAAGCATCTGATTTCGATACAGCGATCAATTGGCAGAACGAAACTGATTTCGGCCTGACTGCAGGTATCCAATCTCTCGATGAGAAAGAGTGCGAAGAGTGGATCAATCGCATCGAAGCAGGAAACCTTTACGTTAACCGCGGAATTACTGGCGCGATTGTTAACCGTCAACCATTTGGTGGTTGGAAGCGTTCTGCAGTTGGCCCCAATGCGAAAGCTGGCGGACTTAATTACGTCAACACACTTCGCAACTGGCCACGTGTAACAAACCTCGAAGCAGCCATTTATGGCGTTAATACGTGGTGGGCAAAGGTTGGTTCACAAGCGATTGATCGCAGTGGACTAATTGTTGAGAAGAACTTCCAGCGCTATCGCCGTTATTTGGCGCCTATTGTGGTTGTTGTTGATGAATCAACTACTCAGGCCGAAAAGTCACTAATTCACCACATCGCTCAGACAACAGGTGCAAAGGTCATCTTCACAACCGATCTTGGTGATGTAAAAGAGAAGTACTCACGCGTTCGCTGGCTTGCATCAAGTAAGCCACCGATCCTTGAAGAGATGGATAACGGAATCTCAGTCGACCATCGTCCTATTGCACAACGTGGAGATATCGAAACTCCGCGCTGGTTGCTCGAACAGTCCGTTGCGATTACCTATCACCGCTACGGAAATCCAAACGGTGGACCAAAGCCAGCCTGTAGTGGTTTGAAATAACCATGCAGAACTGGAGCAAGAACGTTGATTTCAACGATCGAGGTTACTTGCAGCCAGAGTCACTCGCTGAATTACAAGAGTTAGTGCGCAGTAATGCAAAGTTGCGCGCACGAGGCACTGCCCATTGCTTCAATGAGATTGCAAATACCAGCAGCTATGCAATAAATCTCTCGAAGATGCCTCAGACTATTGAGATTAACCCTGAATCAAACTCGGTCACCGTTGCTGCTGGATTGAAGTACGGCGAACTTGCACCCGTTCTTCACCAACAAGGATGGGCGCTCAACAATCTCGCATCTCTTCCACACATTTCGATTGCTGGCTCGATTTCTACGGGCACTCATGGTTCAGGAATAATGAATCAGAACCTTGCCAACCAAGTTCTTGCTCTGGATCTTGTAACTGCCGAAGGCGAACTTCGCCATATTAATCGCACAAACCCAGCATTTAACGCACTCGTTGTAGGTCTTGGTCTCGGTGGAATTGTTTATCAGTACGAGCTAAAGATTGAACCAACATTTGAAATCCGTCAGGTTATTTATCCAGAGATACCTCTTGATGTTCTGCAACGTAGCTTTGATCAAATTATGGGCACTGCTTATAGCGTCAGCTACTTCACTGATTGGGGTAGCGATCAGGTTGGAAATCTCTGGTGCAAATTCCGCGATGGTGAAGCAATTCCCGAAAGTATCGGCGGAAGTTCAAAGGCTGATAAGAAATATCACCCAATCCCTTCTGTTGATCCAGTTGCTTGTACTGAACAACTGGGCGTTTCAGGTTTTTGGCATGAGCGTTTATCGCACTTCAAACTCGATTTCACTCCCAGTGTTGGTGAAGAGATTCAGACTGAGTTTTTTGTCGATCGAAAGGATGCAGCTGCTGCAATAGAGGCAGTGAGTAAGTTAGGTGCTGAAATCTCTCCACTCTTATGGATTACTGAACTTCGCACAATTGCCGCAGATGATCTGTGGCTTAGCGGTGCATTTCAGCGCGATACCTTGGCTATTCACTTCACCTGGAAAAAAGATGATGCAATTTATCCAGTTATTGAAAAAGTTGAAGCTGCTCTTCGAGCATTCAATTACCGCCCACATTGGGGCAAGGTATTTACTGCCGATGCTCAATATCTAAAGAGCGTCTACCCAAAGATGAGCGAATTCAAGGCTCTTGTCGAGGCGCTAGATCCGAATAAGAAGTTTGAGAACGGTTTCACAAGAAAGGTGGTCGGTTAAATGAAATTTCGGGCACTTCTCACTTCAACCCTTTCACTGCTTCTTCTCGCTCCAATCTTTCCTGCACAGGCAGATACCCAGCCCATCAAAGTGATGTCACGCAATCTTTATCTTGGTGCAGATGTGGGTGTGGCTCTAGCAAAGATTCCGAATATGCCGGCTGCCGCTCAATTTATGTGGGATCAAGTTCAGAAGACTGATTTTTCCAAGCGCAAGAAGATTCTTGCCGACCAGATTCGAGCCGAATCACCTGATGTCATAGGTATTCAAGAAGCGACGATTTGGTACTGCAAAGCCAAGTTCTGGAGCAAGAAAACCGAGGTTTTCAACTTCACTCAAGAGTTACTCGCTGAACTCAAAGGCGATTACATCATCGCCGAGAAAGACGGAGTTCAGGCAAACAATCCTGGTTACTCAATTGGTCCAATCTCATTTCTGACTACCGTTAAGGATCCAGAGACTTTTCAGAAACTCTTCGGCCAAGATAAAGCTGATTGCGGATTCCAAATTGGTGATGCACTCATCGTCAAGAAAGAGCTTTCGCAATATGTAAATCAAGTGGGAAACTCCGAATACGCGAGTATTTACAAAGTTGTGCCGACTCTTATGGAAATTAATCGTGGATATACCTGGGCTGATATCACTATGCAGGGAACTAATGTTCGGTTCATCTCTACACATCTTGAATCATTGTGGGACGAGAACAAAACTCCAAAAGCTGCAGATCAAGCTCGACAACTTGTTGCAGATGTGAAATCAACAAAATCACCAATAGTTCTGATCGGTGACTTCAACTCAGATCCGCGAGATCCGCGTCCATTGGATGTTCCAAACCCAGGTGAACAACCAACTGCATCTGAAAAATGTCCAGCGGGGGCAACTGACTGCAACGCTTATAAAATTATGCGTGATGCAGGATTTACAGATGCTGGTCCCGATGCAAGCGAAGCGAGTAGTTACACATGGGGGATGAATGCACTTCTCACAGGTGCAGATCCGAAGAGAAAAGCAGCTGCAACTGCGATGGGCAATAGCTTTGGGTTTACAGATCGCTTGGATTACATCTTCGTTAAGAATGGAATTGATGTAGCCACTGCAAGAACCTTTGGACAAGGCGCACCATACGGATCAGACCATGCTGGAGTCATCGCAGAACTTAATGTGACTGCACTCGGCTCAGTCATCAGTGAACCACTTGATGCCCATCGACCTTTTCCGATTTCGTTCTGGGAGGGCGTTGGCATACTGCTCTTAGCCCTCGTTGCTTGGCGAATTGTGCGTAGATTCCGCCGTCGCTAGCGCGGTAGACTTCACCTGCAACTCGGAGACGTCGCATAGCCCGGTCGAGTGCGCCTCACTGCTAACGAGGTAAGGGGTTAAACCCTTCAGGAGTTCAAATCTCCTCGTCTCCGCTCTGATTTAGCTAGACAAAGGATTCGTGTGCCTCAATACAAAGTAGCAATCGTCGGTGCAGGACCTGCCGGTTACTTTGCAGCGCAAGCTTTACAGAATCTTCAGACCGAAGAACTGCAATTCTCTATCGACATGATTGAACGCCTTCCAACTCCTTGGGGCTTAGTTCGTAGCGGTGTTGCACCTGATCATCCAAAGATTAAGACGGTCGCAAAGGTATTTGAAAAAGTCGCCAATGAACTTAACTTCAGACTCTTTGCAAACGTTGAACTTGGTAGCGATCTCACAATTGAGCAATTGAAAGAGAAGTACGACGCAGTCGTTATTGCAACTGGTTCTGCTCTCGGTAAGAAGCTTGGAATTCCGGGTGAGGATCTTCCTGGGTCTATGTCTGCAGCGACTTTTGTGCCTTGGTATAACGCACACCCAGATTTCAAAGATGAATCAATTGATTTAAGTACAGATACAGCAGTTGTTATAGGAGCTGGAAACGTTGCGATGGATGTTGCGCGCATGTTGGCACTTGAACCAAGT
Organism: Planktophila turicensis (SeqCode); assembly: GCF_965234405.1. Classification (GTDB taxonomy): domain Bacteria; phylum Actinomycetota; class Actinomycetes; order Nanopelagicales; family Nanopelagicaceae; genus Planktophila; species Planktophila turicensis. Next base: position 1,304,631 of record NZ_OZ248346.1, on the reverse strand, counting down.
GAGTTAGATCCAACAGATACAGCTGATCACGCCATTGATGCGCTGAAGCAGAGCTCAATTCGCAACGTCATTATCAGCGCACGTCGTGGACCTGAGCATGCGGCATTTACTTCACCTGAACTACGCGAACTTCCAAAGCTTGAACACACCAATGTTGTGATGGAGAAGGCAGATATTGATGCTGCGCTTGTGCGTGCAGGAGATGCACCTGAAAAGGATGTGAAGAGCAATCTCGATGCGATGCTTCTAATCTCCGAAAAGGAAGCCACCAGCCACGAACGTACGATGAAGTTCCAGTTCTTGGCCACACCTTTCGAAATTAAGGGCGATGGCCGCGTTGAAGAAGTTGTATTCCAAAAAACCGGAAGCGATGAAACTTTTAGTGTTAAGTGCGGGTTAGTGATTACAGCTATTGGTTATGAGGCTGCTTCACTCGATGGTATTCCTTATGAAAAGGGCAAGGTCGTAAATACTGATGGCCGAGTATATGAAAATGTCTATGTCGTTGGCTGGGCAAAACGAGGACCTTCAGGGGTTATCGGTACCAATAAGTCCGATGCTGCTGATGTTATGAAGCTTCTGGTTGAAGATCTTGGAACACCTAAGAACTCAGGTGATGTCACAGATGTAATTACAAATAACAGAGTTGTAACTCAGCTGCATTGGCAGGCAATTAATGAAGCTGAAGTAGCTGCGGGTGAACCTGTTGGAAAGCCACGTCGTAAATCAGTTGCGCGTGAAGATTTGTTAAAGCACGCAGGACTTTAAAGCGGCTTAATAATTCCTAGTTGCTCGCGGAAACCGAGTGAATCCCAGGCATCAAATCCATCAAGTACAACGCCATCTTTAATGGTGTCGATGGAGACTCCATCAATGGCAATCTTGGCACCTGATGCTGCCTTACCTAAATATTCAGCGCCAGTATGTGTTCCTGTCAGGTGCCAGCGAGTTACAACGCGATCGCCTTCGGCGATGATTTCACGGACATCGAAGTGAAGATCAGGAAATGCTGCGTGCCACTTCTTCCACTGTTCGCGGAATGATTCACGGCCTACGCCAAATTTTGGGTCATTGCCTGCAGCATCAAGTGCGATAAATCGATCAATTGCCGATTCATCTTTCTGATTCCAGATTTGCTCAAAGAAATCAGCGGCAGCTTGGCGGTTCTCTTCTAGTGAACTCATGAGGCAACAACGCTGATTTCTGAAGATTTGTATTCAAGAATGTGGGCTTTCTTTCCAACTGCGATTTCACCAACAGCATGTAGGCCCAGAGTCTTTGCGGGAAGTGTTGATGCAGCAAAGACACAATCTGCGATGTTGTTATTGGCGGCAAGGAGATTTATGAAGGCGCGATCCATAGTGAGCGTGCTTCCTGCCAGTGAATGATTTGAAGTAAGGCGAGCGACGCCATCAACGACAACTACTTCAAGTGAACCGATTGAGTAACTTCCATCAGCGCCACCTGCGGCTGACATGGAATCTGTAATCAAGATGGTGCGCTTATCGCCGGAGGTAAGAACTTCTTTGAGAATCTCTTCAGATACGTGGATGCCATCGAGAATCATTTCAAGTGGGATTCTCTTCTCGGCAAGGGATGCTTCAGCAATTGTTGTGCCACCGGCTGTTGGCTTAGGCATTCCGTTGCTGAAGTGGGTAATCAACTTGGCGCCTGCAGCGAATGCAGCATTGGTGGTTGCCGCATCTGCTTGTGAATGGCCGAGTGCCACAGTGACTCCGCGAGAAGTCAGATACTCAATCGCTTCAATGCCACCATCGAGTTCAGGGGCAAGAGTGACCATTGAAATCGAACCTTGGCCGGCATCGAGAAGTGCTGAGAGTTCGTCGATCTTTGGTGAACGCAGTAAAGATGGTTCGTGCGCACCGCAGCGCGCATGTGAAAGGTAAGGACCTTCAAGGTGGATTCCTTCAAAGACACCAGCGTTAACCATCGGAACTAAGCGCAGAATCTGCTCTTCGAGAACTCCGACAGGTTCGGTAACCAGGGATGCAATATGTGTAGTTGTTCCGTGAACTAAGTGAACATTGCGAGCAGCGGCAACATTTTCAGGGGAGAGATCAGAGAAGTAGAAACCAGCGCCGCCATGAGAGTGAATATCAACAAAACCTGGAATCAGTGTTCCGGTGTGGTTTGAATCAGGAGTTTCTACGCAGTTAAGAGTGATTGTGGTGATGACACCGTCTGCAGCTTTAATGCAGACCTTCTCTTGCAACTTTCCATCGACAACTGCAGATGAGCCGTGAACATGCATCACTTACCCGCCTTCACGAGATCAAATGCCAACATGGCACAACCGATTGTTCCGGCCTTTGATCCGTAATGTGCGATCTCAAGACGCGGCTTACTTTGGAAAGTTAGTGATGCATCGAGGTAATCTCTTATTGGTTTGAGGAAAGTTTCACCTGCATTTGAAAGTCCACCACCGAAGACGATTACCTCAGGTGCAAGAATTGTGATGAGCGATTCGCAAGCACGAGCCATTGCATCTGTTGCATCGTTCCAGACGCTTGTTGCAACTGCATCTCCTGCAATAACGAGTTTGAAGATCTCTTCTGTTGTAGTTCCAGATTTACCCGACTGAGCTTCGTAGGCTTTACTGATTGCAAGAGTTGATGATGCAGCTTCTAAACATCCGGTCTTGCCACACACGCATGGATATTTACCGTTGACATTCACGTGGCCGATTTCGCCGGCATAACCTTCAGCAGAGCGAATTTCTCCATCGATAATTAGCGCTGCGGCAATACCGGTTCCGACAGGAATAAAGATTGCATTGCGCGCACCTTGTGCGGCGCCGCTGCGAAGTTCAGCAACTGCTGCAGTGCGCACATCGTGGCCAAATGCGACAGGAATATTGATGGCTGTGTGCAGTAGATCGCGAATAGGAAGGTTCTTCCACTGCAGATTGCCTGACCAACGAGATGTTCCAGCAGGCTCATCGAGAGCGCCAGGTACTGCTAATCCGACTGCTTCAACCTTTTGTGTAGCACCGAATTCGGCAACGATGGCAGCAATTGCATTGACTGTTTCTGCGCCAGTGGAATCTGCCTTAGGAGTAGGCGCAGTTATTGTTGCGATAACGTTGAAATCCGAGTCGACAAGAGCGCTCTTGATCTCGGTTCCGCCTACATCTACTGCGACTACATAGCTCACAGAGATGAGTGTAATTACTTATCGAGAATGATGGAGCGTGCTAGACCGCGTGGATTATCAGCATCTACGCCACGCTTCTTAGCGATAGCGATTGCTACGCGCTGAGCACGGATGAGATGAGCCATAGGGTCGAGCTTGCTTGATTCAAAGAGTGCGCCGGTTGATTTGATATCGCGCACCAAGTCAGCAGGAATATCGCCAAATGCCCAGACAGCGCGTCCTGGTTGTGAAATCGAGAGAGGACCGTGGCGGTAATCAAGTGCTGGGTATGCCTCAGCCCAGAACTGTGAAGATTCGCGAGTCTTCAGCGCTGCTTCGTGTGCAAGGCCAATTGTCCAACCGCGACCAAGGAAGCTGATCTGTTCAACTTCAACGAGGTCAGAGATATCGCTAGCGAGTGCATCTTCAGCATCTTTCACGATTGAATTGAGATCAAAGCCAAGGTGGGCGCGGAGCAGACCAAGAGCTGCAGTTGCCCAGCGAGTTTGTAGAACTGATTGTTCATCAGCGAAATCCATAATGATTGTCTCTGTTGCGCGATCTTCGACAGGGGAGTTGTGAATCGCTGTAAGAATGACAGAAGGGGTCTTGACTTTGCCGAGAAGTTCGACAATTTCAGTAGTTGTTCCAGAGCGAGAGATTGAGACGATGCGGTCGTACTTACGGTCATAGTTAAATTCAGAGCCGGCATAGACATCGGTCTCGCCATGGCCAGCAGCCTCACGCAATGAGGCATATGCCATCGACATGAACCAAGAGCTTCCGCAGCCGACGACCGCCACGCGCTCGCCCTTCTTGGGGAGCTTGCTAAAGACGCTTGGGGCGAATTCGGCTACCTGGCGCCAGATTTGAGGCTGGGAGGCGATTTCGGCATCTGCATGGAAGGCGGTAGTCATGGCGCAACCGTAGGCGGAGCTCACCCCCAAAGTCAAGAAAATTGCGTGTTTTTGATTTAATTTGTTCGTTACCAAACAGTTACATGCAAATCATTGATTTAGCCCCCCGAAGGTGGTCGACTAGCCCCAACGAAGCCCCTTTGCCGGGGCCTAAACCCGTCAGGAGTTATACGAATGAAGAAAGTGACTCGCCTAAGCGCACTCGTTGCAGCTACAGGTTTGATCGCGGCTTCTGTCCTTGGCACATCAGCTAAGGCAGCAGACCCAGTCGAACTAAAGATGGTCGCAGCAGATTACGCAAACATGCAGCCATTCTGGGATGACCTCTCAGCAAAGTTCACAAAGGCAAACCCAACAATTAAAGTCAAGGTAGATGTTGTTTCTTGGGAAACAATTGATGACAAGGTAAAGACACTTGTTGCAACAGGTCAGACACCTGACGTTGTAAACAAGGGTGACTACGCAGCAGCTGCTGCTGAAGGTCTTCTCTACCGCGCGGATGAAATGGTCAGCAAGGCAACTCTTGATGACATCGTCCCAACATTCCTTAACAACTCTAAGTACAACAACATTGCATACGCTGTTCCAGACTTGGCATCAGCACGCGCACTCTTCTACAACAAGGACATCCTTAAGAAGGCTGGCGTAACAAAGCTTCCAACAACTTGGACAGATCTTGAGAAGGTTCTCAAGCAGATCAAGGCGAAGGTTCCAGGCGTTTACCCATATGCACTTCCACTCGGACCAGAAGAAGCACAAGCTGAATTCGCAATCTGGGCTGGCGGTAACGGCGGCGTAATGTTTAAGAACGGCAAGTGGGTTCTTAACTCAAAGGAAAACGTTCAGACAATGACATTCCTTAAGAAGCTCACAGATCAGAAGTTGACACAGCCAAACCCAGCTAAGTGTGATCGCACAGCATGTGCACAGACACTCTTCGCATCAGGTAAGGCAGCATTCATCAACGGTTCAGTCTTCCTTCCAGGATGGCTCAAGGACAACGGTGGCGCTGCAATTAACCTAGGTTCAGGTTCATTCGTTGCTGCACCAGGAAAGAAGCCTGTAACACTTGGTGTTCAGGATTACTTCACTGCGTACAAGGCAAACGGACACAAGGCAGAGATTGCTAAGTGGATGGACTTCATCTTCGAGCCAACAAACTACGCAGCATTCCTTAAGGCTGCAGGCGGCTTCATTCCTGCAACTAAGTCAGCAGGAGCAGCAGCGGCAAAGGATCCAGCATTGGCTCCATTCATCAAGTTGCTTCCATCTGCAATCTTCTACCCAGGAGATCAGGCAGCATTCCCAGCAGTTAAGGGTGCTATCCAGCAGCAGATCGGTACAGCACTTGTAAATCCACAGAAGACAATGGATGCAATCCAGGCAAAGGCGCTTGCTGCATCTAAGTAATACCTGTCATATGTAGTGACAATGAAGTACGGGTTGGGGGTTCGCGAGTGATCGCGAACCCCCGCTCTACTTTTCGATTAAGCAAAGCAATAGAATTCCGCAAGTATTCGCAAGACACATAGGAGCATTTTCAAATGGCACAGCGTTCAGCTAACAAATCTCGGTTAGGTGCCTTGCCATGGATTGCTCCAGCGCTTCTCATGATTTTAGTTTTCGTTGTGTGGCCAGCATTTGAAATGCTCCGCACATCTTTCCAAGATGTTGGTTCAACTGGCGCCGTTAAAGGCTGGGCCGGTTTTGAAAACTTCTCAACACTTCTTGATAATCCAGATCTTCCGAATGTTCTGATTCGTACACTCGTCTGGGTGCTCGGTGTTGTCTTCTTTACAATGATTATTTCGCTACCTGTTGCGCAGCTTCTCAATGCAAAATATCCAGGTCGCAAAGTAGTTCGCTGGGCAATCATCATTCCTTGGGCAGCCTCCCTTGTTATGACATCAACTGTCTGGAAATGGATCCTCGACGCTTATTACGGCGTTCTCAATGAGATCGCGATGGATTTCGGTCTACTCAAAGAACCAATCGACTGGCTTGCAAATACAAAGCAATCATTTGCTTGGCTGATGGTCGTTGCTGTCTTTGTTTCGATTCCATTTACATCATTTGTAATTCTCGCAGGACTTTCAACCGTCCCTAGCGACATCATGGAAGCATCAAAAGTTGATGGAGCATCTCCTTGGAAGAACTATCGCCACATCATCTTCCCGCTCCTTAAGCCTTCACTCTTTGTCGCAGCGGTCATTAACCTGATCAACGTCTTTAACTCATTCCCAATCATCTGGGTTATCACCATGGGTGGACCGGGGTATGAAACAGATACGACAACGACTTTGGCCTACAAGATCTCCTTCCGCGATCAAGATGTAGGGCAGTCCGCATCGATGGCAGCCATCAACTTCGCAATCATTCTGGTCTTCATCGGCCTCTTCCTTAAGGCGTCAAAGAATCAGGAGCAGAACTAATGACTACTCTCGTGGTTCCTAAGCGCCATAAGCGCTTCACAGGCAAGAAGGTCTCGCTCACTATTTCAGCGTGGACTATGGGCTTCCTCTTCTTCGCGCCATACCTACAGATGCTTTTAACGGCCCTTAAGCCAAAGGAAGAGATCACGGCAATTCCTTCGACTTATCTGCCAAAGAAGTGGGCCTTCGATAACTTCATCGGCGTCTGGAAAGAGATTCCGCTGATGGGCTTTATTAAGAGCTCATTCATCATCTCAATTTCTGCAACCATCATTGTTATCTTCATTGCAGTGCCTGCTGCTTACTATGTGGCGCGTAATGATTTCCGCGGTAAGAAGCTCTTCTTACTCCTTGTACTCGTTACTCAGATGTTTGCACCAACCGCTCTCGTTGTTGGAATCTTCCGCGAAATCGTTAAGTTTGGTTTGGTTGATACCTACCTTGCGTTAATTCTGATTTATGCCGCTTTCAATATGGCCTTCTCCATCTGGATTCTCTCCAGCTTCTTCTCAAGTATTCCGAAAGAGATCGAAGAGGCGGCGTGGATCGATGGCTGTAATAGATTTACAACGCTTACTCGTATCGTCTTGCCTTTGGCGCTACCAGGGCTTGTCACCGCATTTATCTTCACCTTTATCGCAGCTTGGAACGAGTTCGTGATTGCACTGACCCTGACATCATCTCCTGAGCGTGAACCACTTACTGTCGGCCTCACATCACTGATTGGTCAATACCAAGTTCAGTGGAACTACCTCTTCGCCGGTTCAATCATCGCGATCGTTCCAGTCGTTGTTCTCTTCGCACTTATTGAGAAGTGGTTGGTTGGCGGACTTACTGCCGGTAGCGTGAAGTGAGTAGACAAGAACGACTCTCCAGAATCCTGGAGATAGTTGTCGAAAAAGGCAGCGTAGAAGTTGAAGATGTTGCTAACTCTCTCAAGGTTTCAGCAGCAACTATCCGCCGCGACTTTGATTCGCTAGCTAAGAAGCAATTGCTATCGCGTACCCACGGAGGCGCAGTTGCCACGGGTGGTTCTCTTGGTCTTCCGCTTACCTACAAAGTAGCTAAAGACGATGAGGTTAAGCAGCGCATCGCTGAAGCCGCGGCCGAGATGGTTTCTAGGAATGACATCATCGGAATCAACGGTGGAACAACTACTACGGCGGTTGCTCGCGCGATTGTCGCTCGTTCTGAGTTCGCACCCGGTGATCCTTCAGAACTTCAGCCAGCGCTTACAGTTGTAACGAACGCGGTTAATATCGCTGCCGAATTAACTGTTCGCCACCAAATCAAGATTGTTGTCACTGGCGGAGTTGCTCGCCCACAGTCTTACGAACTGACAGGGCCATTTGCTGAAGAAGTTTTGAAGGAAGTAAATATTGATATCGCTTTCCTTGGTGTTGAGGCAATTGATTCAGTAATTGGCGCTGCAGCTCGACATGAAGATGAAGCGCGTGTGAATCGCCAGATTGCTGCACGTGCCCGCAAGATTGTTGTCGTCACCGATAGCTCAAAGTTTGCAAAGAGTGCATTCGCATCAATCCGCCCAATTAGCGAGATTGATGTTCTGATTACCGATGACGGAATCGACCCAAAGATTGTTAAAGATTTTCGCGCACTTGGCGTCGAGATTGTGATTGTCTAAGGAGCGCCATGTCACGCACAAATGCAGGCAAGTTAGTACTCGATGCCAAGAGCGCAGGATCTGCTGTTGGCGCATTTAACGTCATCTTGCTCGAACATGCTGAGGCACTCGTTGCTGGCGCTGAATTGGCAAAACTTCCTGTCATTTTGCAGATCAGTGAAAACTGCGTCAGCTATCACAAAGCCCTTAAGCCAATCTCTGTTGCAACAATTGCCATTGCAGAATCTTCATCTGTGCCAGTTTCAGTTCACCTAGACCATGCAGAAAGCGAAGATCTGGTTAAAGAAGCACTTGATCTCGGTTATGACTCAGTGATGTTCGATGGTTCAAAGCTTTCTTATGCTGACAATGTGGCAGCAAGTGCGCGCATGGCAGAGCTCTGCAAGAGTTACGGTGCAACCCTCGAAGTAGAAATCGGTGAAGTCGGCGGCAAGGATGGCGTTCACGCCCCAGGAGTTCGCACCAATCCACTTGAGGCAAAGGCCTTCGCAGAGGCTACTGGCGCTGATTTATTGGCCGTGGCCGTTGGTTCTTCCCATGCCATGACCACTCGTGATGCCACTCTAGATTTTGATCTCATCTCTGAAATCGCTCGTACTGTCGCTGTGCCATTGGTTCTCCATGGTTCATCTGGTGTGAGCGATCCTGATTTACAGAAAGCAGTCAAGGCTGGAATGAGCAAGATCAACATTGCTACCCACCTCAATAACGTTTTCACCCACGAGATCCGTGAAGCACTTGGCGCTAATTCCAAGTTGGTAGATCCTCGCAAGTACATCGCTCCAGGTCGCGACGCAGTTGCCTCAGAAGTTGCACGTCTTCTAGCGCTATTGAAGTAAACATGGATATTCGACTAGCTACAAAGGCAGATCAAGACCGCCTTTACGAAATCTGCGTTCTTACAGGCGACTCTGGAAAAGATGCGACAGGCATTTTCGAACAACCCGACTTACTAGGCGATATCTGGGTTGGTCCATACTTGCATCTATCGCCTGAACATTGCTTTGTCGTGCAGAGCGAAACAGGCGAAGCGCTTGGTTACTGCATCGCAACTCTTGATACGACTTCATTCGAAACTGTTGCTGAAGCAACTTGGTGGCCTGAGAAGCAGCTCAGTTACAAAAAACCAGATGTGGCATTGAAGGAAAATTGGAGCCGGGATGAACGTCTAACTCATCTGATTCACAATCCACTTCAATCACCAACTGAATATCTTGAAGAGTTTCCTTCCCATGCGCACATCAATCTTGTATCTGAGATGCAGGGCAAGGGCTGGGGTAAGAAACTGATGACAGCGATGGAAGATTCGCTCCGCAGCGCAGGTTCTGCTGGAGTTCATCTCATTCTGAGCTCTAAGAATTTAGATGCGTTGGCTTTCTACAAAGCAGTTGGGTATCACGTGATCTTTGAGCGCCCTGGTGAAATCGGAGTTGCTAAGAAACTTTAGAAATCGTGCGCGACTTCTCCGGCAACTGCTGATTTCTCAAGAGCTTCCATCATTGAAGCGGTATCAAAACCCCGGTAGTAAGCACCGATGCCCAAGTGTGCGATTTTGGCTCGCTTTAGAGGGTTTAAATCGCGAATGGTCACGCCCAGCGCATCGAGTTTAGGTTTGCGTTCGGCAAAATAGCTTTCGAAGTCTTTGCCTTCACCCCAACAACGAAATGCGAGAGCAGCAGCTCGAGGCCACATCATGTACTCGGCATGCATTGGGGTTTGGATGTATTCACTCCAGAGTTGGAATTGAACTCCAGTGACTCCGGCCAGAGGAGTAAATGCCAAGACATCTTCAAGAGTTACTGGCCCACCAATTGCTAGCGGTTCATCTTCAGAGACTTCTTGTGCGTAATCAAAGTAGGTTGGAAAGACTGGCCCTTGAATTACTTCGCGTTTATGGTCGAGTGCAATATGAGCAATTGCAGCTCCACGCCATGACATAACCGTTGCTTGGGTTGCCTGCTCGGGATCAAAGGCAAATGCATCATCCCAAGTAATCATCTTCTTACCCAAGCCCGAAATAATCTTCTCTACTTCTTTCATGAAGAAGATGAAGAGCTCTTTAGTAGTGGCAAATCCATTTTCTTTCATAAAGGCAACAACTTCAGGATCTTGCAGCCAGTTATCGATCAGCGATTCATCTCCGCCGACATGGATATATTCAGATGGAAAGAGTTCGGCAACTTCTTCAAATACTTTGGTAAGGAATTCAAAAGTTTCTGGAAATGGGCGGAGCAAGTAATCCGAGATTCCCCAGCGACCGCTGACTTCAACGCTGTTCTGGTTGATTCCGTATTGCGGATATGCAGCTAAGAGTGCACCGGTATGTCCTGGGATATTGATTTCAGGAACAACCTGCATCCCAAGTGAGTGCGCATGGCTCACAATGTCGCGGACATCAGCATGGGTCAGATATCCAGAATGTTCTTTGCCATCATAGGTAGGCTCGAGTAGTCCGTGGTTATTTTGGCTTTGCTTGCGTACAGAACCGACTTCATGAAGGCGCGGAAATACTTTGCTTTCCAGTCTCCACCCCTGGTCATCGGTGAGGTGCAGATGAAGAGTGTTGTAATCAAAGGCGGCCAGAGCCGAGATGGTCTTCTTGATAAAGGCGGCATCAAAATAGTGGCGAGATATATCGAGCATCGCTCCACGCCAGCGCATCATGAGGCGATTATGTCGCCCCTGCCTTATCGGCGGTAGGCTTCAGTACGTGCGATTTATCAACCAGCCGGTCTATGACCTCACTTATGACGATGTATTCATGGTTCCCAGCAGTTCGGAACTCACTAGCCGCATGGAAGTTGATCTCACTTCCAACGATGGCAGTGGAACAACAATCCCTCTAGTCGTTGCAAATATGACCGCGATTGCCGGTCGCCGTATGGCTGAAACCATGGCCCGCCGCGGTGGAATGGTTGTTATTCCTCAAGATATTCCGATCCCTGTCGTCGCTGACGTCATCGCATCCGTTAAAGCGCGCCACACATTCTTTGAAACACCCATCACTCTGACTCTGAAAGAGACAGTTGCTGATGCCGCATCTCTTATCCATAAGCGCGCACATGGAGCAATCGTCATTGTCGATGGCAAAAAACCAGTGGGCATCGTTACTGAAGATGATTTAGCCGGCGTTGATCGCTTTACTCAGCTCAGCCAAGTCATGACTCAAGAGCTCACAACAATGCCTGACACTCTTGATCCACGCCAAGCATTTGAATTTCTCAACGAACGTCTTCGTAACGTTGCCCCAGTGGTTTCAGCAAATGGCGAACTCGTTGGAATTATCACCAAGGTAGGCGCACTTCGTGCAACTTTGTATACGCCTGCAGTTGATAAGAACAACAAACTTCGTATTGCGGCAGCAGTTGGGATCAATGGCGATGTAGCCGATAAGGCTGCAAAGTTAGTTGCTGCCGGGGCTGATGTGCTTGTTGTCGATACTGCACACGGACATCAGAAGAAGATGATCGAAGCTCTACAGCTGATTAAAAAGCTCAACCTCAATGTCCCAATCGTTGCTGGCAACGTAGTAACTGCAGATGGCGTTCGCGATCTTGTTGCTGCAGGAGCGACCATTATTAAGGTTGGCGTTGGACCTGGTGCAATGTGCACAACTCGCATGCAGACCGGTGTTGGCCGCCCACAATTTTCTGCAGTTCTTGAATGTGCCGCAGAGGCAAAGAAGTTAGGTGCACACGTTTGGGCAGATGGCGGAGTTCGCCATCCTCGCGATGTCGCACTGGCGCTCGCTGCCGGTGCATCACAGGTAATGATCGGTTCATGGTTTGCAGGAACATATGAATCACCTGGCGACTTGATGCGCGATAGCTCGGGCCGTGCTTATAAGGAATCCTTTGGTATGGCATCAAAGCGCGCAGTTAATGCACGTACTTCACAAGAAGATGCATTTGATCGCGCACGTAAGTCACTCTTTGAAGAAGGAATCTCTTCATCGAAGATGTTCCTTGATCCAAACCGTCCAGGTGTTGAAGATTTGATTGATGAAATTATTTCGGGACTTCGTTCATCATGTACATATGCAGGAGCACATAACCTTGCAGAGTTTGCAGATCGCGCAGTCGTAGGAATTCAATCTGCATCTGGTTATGCAGAGGGGCGCCCACTCAGCCAGTCATGGCGTGGATAAGCACCGAATTACGCTGATTTAGGTCAGTTTTTCAGAGCGTTAAAAAGCCTGTAGTATTCGCATTCGCAATACACAATTCAATAAGCGTGCGTAGCTCAACGGATAGAGCATCTGACTACGGATCAGAAGGTTAGGGGTTCGAATCCCTTCGCGCGCACAAGTTAAGCTCTCGGTGCCTTTCACACCGGGGGCTTTTCTTTTTTACCTTAACTATCGGTATCGTTATTCAGTGAGCAAAATCTTCCTCTTTGTGGCTATTGATGTGCGCCCAGGTAAATACGATGAATTTGTCTCTGCTCTCTCTAAGCACATCTCAGTAATCCGTACTGAAGCTGGTTGCGAATTTATCGATATCTATCGCGATACCCAGAAAGAGAACGTTGTAAACGTCTGGGAAATCTGGAGCGATCGCCCATCATGGGATGCGCATATGGTTAACGAGAACAGCAAGGGCTGGCAGGCAGTTGCTAAAGATCTAGTTTTCGGCGAAACAATCACAGTTATGGATGCAATCGCATGAGCCAATTCACTCTCTCCATCGACTGCGGCGGGCTATTTATTAAGAGCTGCGTGCTTGATGAATCCGGAACTATGCACGCAGCACCAACGCGCGTGCAAACTCCTTATCCTCTTTCAACCGAGCGATTCCTCGATACTGTTCAAGAAATCGCTGCCTCACTTCCTAAGGCAGCACGCGTCACTGTTGGTTTGCCAGGAATGATTCGTAACGGTGTTGTTGTTGCAACTCCGCATTACATCAATGATGCCGGTCCGCACACACGTATGAATCAAGAACTAAAAGATCAGTGGTGGGGATTTGATGCCGAAGCTGCAGTTGCTGAACGTTTGGGCATGCCAGCAAAAGTATTAAACGATGCTGAAGTACATGGTGCTGGCGTTGTTACCGGTTCAGGTCTTGAAATTGTGCTCACACTTGGAACAGGACTTGGATTCTCTGTCTTCCACGGTGGAAAGCTTTCTCCACACTTTGAAATGTCACATGCAACAGTTCGCCGAAACACTACATATGACACATGGATTGGAGATCGCGAACGTCACCGCATGGGAAATACCTTCTGGTCACGTCGCGTGCGCTTGATGGTCTCTGAACTTCGCCCAGTGTTTCTATGGGATCGCCTCTATATCGGTGGCGGAAATTCACACAGCATTCAGCAGCGCGACTTAAACCTGATGGGCGATGACGTCGTTATCGTTCCGAACTCTGCCGGAGTTGCTGGCGGAGTTCGTGCGTGGCAGCTTTAATTTTACGGATATAACCCACGTAATCTGTGGGCTTCGGCAACGCGGGCTACACCGATCATATGAGCGGCTTCGCGCCAAGAAACGTTCTTATCTGTCGCCATTTGCTCAACTTCTCTAAAGGATTTCATCATGATGTCATTGAGGTTCTGTTTTACTTCTTCAGCGCTCCAGAAGTAATTCTGCTTATCTTGCACCCACTCGAAGTAAGAAACGATTACACCACCTGAGTTTGCCAAAATATCTGGGACAACAAGAATTTTCTTATCGTTAAGAATCGCATCACCTTCTGGGGTAGTCGGAGCGTTAGCACCTTCTACGATGATTTTTGCTTTGATGCCCAGCGCAGAAGTTCCAGTAACTGAGTCTGCAAGAGCTGCAGGAATCAATACATCTACATCAAGGTGTAGTAATTCATCTTGAGTGAGTTTGTCTGTGCCAGGGGCGTTGAGATCACCCTGGGACAAGAAGTGGTTCCACAATTCAGAGACCGAGGAAAATCCAGTGACTCCGCCGTTGACATCGCTCACCGCAACGACTTTGAGGCCAAGATTTTCAAGAGCAATTGCTGCCCAATATCCAACTTTTCCAAAACCTTGAATGGCAACTGTTGCACCTTTGGGATCAATACCTTTAACGCGCAGCGCTTCAATTGTTGAAATGGCAACGCCGTCACCTGTTGCTGAGGTGCGGCCGAGAGAACCGCCGAGAACGATTGGCTTCCCGGTTACAACTCCTGGCACAGAGAAGCCGGCATTCACAGAGTAGGTATCCATCATCCAAGCCATGTTGCGCTCGTCTGTTCCAACGTCAGGTGCAGGGATGTCACGTTCCGGACCGATAATTGGCAGAATTTCTGATGTATAGCGACGGGTTAGGCGCTCATTTTCAGCAAGTGATAGTGAGTGCGCATCTACTGCGATTCCACCTTTTGCACCACCGTAAGGAAGGTTGGTGAGTGCGCACTTCCATGTCATCAACATTGCAAGCGCAACGGTTTCATCCATATCAATTTGCGGATGGAATCGAACGCCACCTTTAGATGGGCCGCGAGTTGTTGAATATTGAACTCTAAAACCTTTATACATTTCGACATTGCCATTATCTCGACGCAGAGGAACTGCTACTTCGAGGATTCGACGCGGAGTCGAAAGTGTTTGCCAGTCATTCTCAGTGAGATTCAGTAGTTCTACTGCTCGCCGTAACTGAGCTCTTGCTGTTTCTAGTGCTGACTCCATTGTCATACCTTCACATCATTCGTAGTTAGAGGAAATATTGATTGGGCGAATTAACTCCTGATTGCCTTTGCAAACTCGCGGAAATCTTCAACGAGTAGATCAATCTCTGTCTGGCCGTGTGCCAAAGAGATTAACCACTGCTCATCAAGTCCCGGAGGAGTGATGATTCCGCGGTTCAAAGCGAAGAGCCAGTGTGCCTCTGCAACACCGAAGTCAGTTGCTTTGTAATCACGGTAATTGCGAACAGGAGTTGTTGACCATGTAACGCAGCCCTTGATTCCGAAACCGACTGTGTGTGCTGGAAGTTGGTACTCATCAATGATGTCACCAATGCGAGTAAGTGCCTGCAAATTGAACTCTTCAGCAGTTGCAAGAGCTTCATCTGAACAGATGCGATCGATTGCGCGAACGCCTGCCATTGCAAGGGGATTACCGTTAAAGGTACCGAAGTGAGCCATCTTGCCGTTGGTAACGAAGTCCATGTACTTCTTCTTGCCACCGAAAGCAGCAAGTGGAAGTCCGCCACCAATTGATTTTGCAAGAGTAATAAGGTCTGGCTTCACTCCGAGGCGCATCGCTGCACCGTGGGCACCAGCTGTAAGACCTGTCTTTACTTCGTCAAAGATAAGAACGACGTTGTATTGATCGCACAGTTCGCGAACGCGCTCGAGGTAACCAGCATCCGGAAGAACGATGGCAAGGTTTTCTAGAACAGGTTCAACGATGAAACATGCAAGCTTCTTTGCATTCTTCTTAAACATCTTTTCGAGTGCAGGGATGTTGTTGTAAGGGACAACATAGATATCACCTGGAACTAAGTTTGGTTCAACATAAGGAGTTGGCTTCTCTGCCTTGCCTGCCTTGTTTAGTGGTGGCTTTGCTGAAACAACAAAAGGATCGTAGCTGCCGTGGTAGCCGCCTTCGATCTTGAGGATGCCCATCTTCTCTGTTGCAGAACGTGCAACGCGAACTGCATACATCGTTGATTCTGTTCCTGAGTTGGTGAAGCGAACCTGATCGATTCCGAAGCGCTTACAGATTCGCTCTGCAGCATCGGTAGAAGTAGGTGAAGGTGTAACAAAGAGCATTCCTTGGTTCAGAGATGCCTGAACTTCTTCGACAACAACTGGGTTGAGGTGGCCGGCGAGCATTGCGCCGAAGCCCATTGAGAGGTCAAGGAGCTGACGACCATCGACATCGGTCATGTATGCGCCCTTGGCGGAGACGATTGAGATTGGGTAAGGATCCCAGTGCTGGAAGCTGGAAGTCACGCCAAGTGGAAGCGAGTCGAAGGCGCGCTTGCTCTCGAGCTCTGAGCCCTTGGTGTTCTTCGTGAAGAGATCCCATTCGGCTGCAAGTACGGAAGCTACTTTTTCAGGCGAGATTGGAGTGGATGTTGTTGGTACGTAACGATGTGTTGCTTTGTGTTGCGATTGAATCGCTGTTTGTGTAGTCATTGTAAAGCTGTACGGCAAATGTTTCTGATTTAGAAACGGTTTGAGAAGTACTCTCCTTTGTTGTTGCGAATTAACGCATGCCAAGTATCTCCGAAGGCAAAAAAGTTTGCAACTAATAGTGATATTCCCGCGTGGTTTACGCATGAAAAATTGATAACCTTTGAGCCTTATGGAAAAACCAACGATTATTCTCGCAACCAGTAATGGTGTGGGAATGGGACACCTTGCGCGCGCTAGTGCAATAGCTCTTGCGCTAAAAGAACATGCAAACCCAATTATCGTTTCCATGGCCGGTGGCATCGCAGAAATTCCTGAATACATGGGCATTCGTTGCGAATATATTCCTGGCCGCGATCGCATGTGGATGACTCGCGATAAGTGGGATGTCTATCTTCGCGATCGCTTACTTGCACTCGTTGATGAAACGGGCGCAAAGGTAATGACATTTGATGGGGTGGTTCCATACCCAGGTGTTATTGCGGCAAAGTTTTCACATTCCAAGTTGGCACTTGTTTGGGTGCGTCGTGGTCTCTGGCAGAAAAAACCACAGCGCTTTGTTTTAGGCTTGCAATCAAAGATGATGGATTACATCGTCGAACCAGGCGATTACGCCCGTGCCTACGACTTCGGTCCAACTGCAACACGTAAAGATGCGCGCCTGACTTCTTCCGTCTCGCTCTACCAAAAGCAGACCGCGCTTTCACGCGATGAAGCGCGCAAGGTTCTTGGCCTTGATTTAGACCGCCCAGCAGTTCTTGTTCAGCTCGGAACTGGCGACAGTGATGTCAACGAAAAGATGACAGCAGCGCTTTCAGGTCTCATCGGTTGGAAAGATCTCCAGGTTATTCTGACTAAGCAACCTCTGGATAAAGATGGAAAATCTCTTGCTCCTGAAGGCCTTGATATTCGCGTAGTACGCCACTTCCCGCTTGCACGAGTGCTTCACGCCTTCGATGCTGGCGTATGTGCAACCGGATATAACGGAGTGCACGAACTCCTGCCTGCACTTGTGCCAACTGTATTTGTCTCAAATATTCGTGGAACAGATGATCAAGAAGCGCGTGCACAGTGGTGTCATGACATGGGATTTGCACTGCGTGCCAACCAAGCTGATCTTCGCGATATCACTGCGACAGTTAAGAAATTACAAGAGCCAGAAACACGTGAACGTTTGAGCAAGAAGTGCACTGAACTACCAGACCCAACGGGTGGCGCAGAAGTTGCAAAGATTCTCTACGACTTAGCGATGCAAGAAGAGCCGGTACGCCCTTCATGGCTGCGATACCAACAACTTCAGCTACAAGTACATATCAACCGCGGACTTCGACATATTGCCTGGATTGGCTTACGCCGCCTTGCGCTCGTATACCGATTCTTACATCCGCATTTACTTGTTCAAAAAATCAAAGAAGATGCTCCTATTTGGGGATCACAGAACACAGCCAAGGAGCTACACCCACTTATTAAGGGTGATCAGCGTTTTGAACATCTCATAACTGGCGCATCTGATGCATATATCAAGCGACGCAAAGAGATTGCAGATGAAGCATATGGAACAAAGATTGAAGTAATAAATATTAAGAAGCAGTAATTTCAAAGTGCGCTTTATTGCGTAAAGGTTTAAGGTCATCAAATGAAAGCAGAGACCTCAGTCCCCGTTCACGAAATCATCGCAACTCGTCGCAGCCCTCGATCATTTAATGAAGCAGCTGTTATTAAGAATGAAGATTTAACCGCCATCCTCGAAGCTGCACGTTGGGCACCATCAGCATTTAACGGTCAGCCTTGGCGCTTCTTTGTTGGTAAGCGCGGCGATGAAGTGTTTGGACAGATTCTTACTTCTCTTGGTGATTTCAATAAGAGCTGGGCAAAGAACGCTTCCGCTTTAATTCTGGTCGCAGGTAAAACAACGAAGAACGATGGCTCAATTCATGCTGATTACCAATTTGATTGCGGATTGGCCGTTTCACAACTCGTTGTCGAGACTCACCATCGCGGACTTATTGCCCACCAGATGACTGGCTTCGATAAGGCAATTGCGCAAGAAGAACTTTCCATCGCACCAGAGCTAATCCCCGTTGTAGCCATTGCTGTGGGTACACAAGATTCGCCAGAGAAGTTAAGCGGTCCACTGCTCGAGCGCGAACTCGCACCACGTCAGCGTCTGCCTCTTAACGAGATTGTCGTAAAAGGACTGCCTGCTTAGAAGCGAGAACGAATCTCCCAGAGATCTTTAAAGACTGGGTTAAAGAGAGTGCTCGCTAAGTAATCAACACCGCTTGATCCGCCTGTGCCCATCTTGTGGCCAATCGTGCGCTCAACCATCTTTACATGGCGATAGCGCCATTCTTGAATACCTTCATCGATATCTACCAGGCGCTCAGAGACC
This sequence comes from Planktophila turicensis (SeqCode), assembly GCF_965234405.1. GTDB lineage: Bacteria > Actinomycetota > Actinomycetes > Nanopelagicales > Nanopelagicaceae > Planktophila > Planktophila turicensis. The sequence goes on along the minus strand of NZ_OZ248346.1, from coordinate 1,285,993 downwards.
ATCGCACTCTCTGGATCACTTTGATGAACAGTAAGCAGAACATCTTGTACCGCTGGATTTGAAACGTAGGCGATTGATTTATCGCGGCCAGTTACATCAACTGGCAGCGAATAGCCACGTTTAGTTAGGTAATCCAAGAAAGAATCCCAAATCGAGTTACGAGAAGTAATTTCTGCAATCTCTGCCTGCATATCTGGCGGCAAGTGGCCAGCCATGCGGCTATCGCGACGACCAAGAATTGCTTCAACTTTTCTAAATTGTGAAGATTGAAAACCACTTGATGATGATAAGTAACCGCGGAAAGCGTTGAATTGCAGCGGCGTCATCGTCTCGAGAATATCTACCTGTGCCACACAGACTTTCATGATGGTGCGAATACGCCCAAGAATTGAAAGCGCATAATGCGTATTGCCATCTTCTAATGCGCGCTGAGCTTGCTGAAATTCATGAATCAGTTGCTTGAACCAGAGTTCGTAGGTCTGGTGGATGATGATGAAGAGCATCTCATCATGTTCTGGACCATCTGAAAGCGGCTTCTGTAACTTCAGTAAGTCATCTACTGCTAGATAAGAGGTGTAGGTAAGGGCTGAATCGTAGTTTTCGCTCATGTGACTCGTGAATCCGATCCTTCAACCTTTTCATATTGACGAGTTTCAGTCAGATCGCGAATGCGCTGGAAACCATCCCAGACTTCAACGTAAGACGTTGGCAATGGAGCGATCGCTAAGCGAATCGCATTAGGCGTGCGGTAATCAGGAATTACGTTTGCGAATTTACGAAGTGCTACACATATCTTTGCGGCATCTGGATGTCCGATAGATATATGGCCACCACGCTCTTTTGGATTACGAGAAGTTAGAAGTGTGTAGCCAAGAGGTGCAAGCCATTCATCAAAGAGATCAATCATCATCTGAGTGCCAATTGCTGCCTTTGAGGCAATGACATCAATGCCAGCTTCTTCAATCATTTCGAAGGCAATTTGCACGCCACGAATACCAATAATTGATGGGCTAGCAATCTGGAATCCGCGGATGCCTTCTGCCTTTTCAAAGTGAGGACCCATTCCAAATTGATCTTCATTTCCAAACCAACCTTGGATAGGAACTTGTAGCTCCTTCTGTACGCGCTTATTTACATATAACCAAGCAGGTGAACCAGGACCGGCATTTCCATATTTATATGTACACCCAACGGCGAGATCAACACCGCATTCATCGAAGTTCATCTCGATTGCACCTGTCGCGTGGCTGGCATCCCAGACAACATAAGCGCCATAAGAACGAGCCAAATCAGTGACTGATTGGATATCTGTTCGAGCACCTGAGCGGTATTGAATTACTTCAAAAGTTACGAGAGCAACATCTTCCGACATGTATTTTTCAAGAAGTTCTGCAGTGATGCGTTCGTTCTCTGCAATCGCTGGATCTTCGTTATCGATAATGACGAGATTGAGACCAAGTTGCTTTGCGATTCCATCGAGGATGTATCTATCTGTCGGAAAGTTTGCCGCATCGGTAATGATTGTCTTACGACCAGGGCGAGCATTAATTGCTGCGAGGCAGAGCTGATAAAAGTTCACCGATGTTGTATCGCAGACAAGAACTTGACCCGCTGCTGCGCCAAGTGAGGCACGACCCAAGAGATCGCCGGCTACCTGAGCCTCATCAATCCAGTGGCTCCAACCGGTAACGACCTCATTACCCCATTCGTGGGATACAAAGTCGCTGACTGCCTTAACGGTTGCATGGGGGAGGCGACCGAGTGAATTTCCATCGAGATAACAGAGATTGGGGTCGGTAATAACAAATTTGCTCCGATACGAAGCAAGCGGATCGTTCTTATCGAGCTCTAACGCATATGCGCGGTCAGTGACCTTCATAGTTCAAAGGTACGCTCTCCTACCGTGGCGCGCAATGTTGTGAATATCGAAGAGGTCTCTAAAGCCTTTGATATTCGCCCACTTCTAGAGAAGGTATCCCTCGGAGTCTCTGAAGGCGATCGCATCGGAATTGTTGGCCGTAACGGCGCCGGAAAATCGACTCTGATGAAAATCATTGCGGGCGTTGAAGACCCTGATGAAGGTCGCGTCACAAAATCAAATTCAGCGCGCATTGGAATTCTTTCGCAGATAGATAGTGCTGCCCCTCAATCAACTGTGGGCGATGTAGTTCTTGGTAATCGCGAAAAACATGACTGGGCGAGCGATCCACGAATTCGCGAAATCTTTACTGGGCTATTTGGCAGCTTTGATGACCACATCTTCGAACGAACATTCGCATCCCTTTCAGGTGGAGAAAAACGTCGCGTTGGTTTAGCAAAGTTGCTTATTGATGATTTGGATTTAATTCTGCTTGATGAACCAACCAACCACCTTGATGTGGAAGGCGTGGCATGGTTAGCCGCACACCTGAAGAACCGCAGAGATTTAGCCGTTCTGGTTGTTACTCACGATCGTTGGTTCCTCGATGAAGTAACTGACCGCACTTGGGAAGTAGTTCTTGGAAAAGTTGAAGAGTATGACGGTGGATACTCAGCCTTCGTATTAGCAAAGGCAGAACGTGCACGCCAAGCAAATGCGATGGATGCACGTCGCAACAACTTGATTCGTAAAGAACTTGCTTGGCTTCGTCGTGGAGCTCCTGCGCGAACAACAAAGCCAAAGTTTCGCGTAGATGCTGCTAACGAATTGATTTCTGCAGAACCAGCGCCCCGTGACTCAACTGAGTTGTTGAAATTCGCTCTTAACCGCCTTGGCAACACAGTCTTTGAACTCCATCACGCGCTGATTAAAGCTGGCGATAAAGAGTTGATTGATAATCTGACATGGAATATCGGTCCAGGAGACCGCATCGGAATCGTTGGAATCAACGGCGCAGGAAAGACAACCTTGATGCGCACTTTGGCTGGCCAGTTACAACCAGCTGCAGGAAAGCTAGTCACTGGAATAACAGTGAAAATAGCTTTCCTTACGCAGCATCTCGATGAACTAGACCCAACATGGCGCCTCCTTGAGGCAGTTGAGAAAGTCGCAACGCATGTCGAAATCGGTAAAGGAAAGACGCTTTCTGCTTCACAACTCTGCGAACGACTTGGTTTTGATCGCGATGCACAGTGGACTCCTGTTGGAAACCTTTCAGGGGGAGAACGTCGACGTCTGCAATTAACCCGCTTGCTGATGGATTCACCTAACGTGTTACTGCTCGATGAACCGACAAACGATTTTGATATTGAAACGCTTACTGAACTCGAAGACCTGCTCGATAGTTATGGCGGAGTTTTGATTGTGATTTCCCACGATAGATATTTCCTTGAAAGAGTCTGTGATCGTTTCTGGGGCTTGCTCGGCGATAAGGCGCTCCGTGATTTACCTCGAGGAGTCGATCAATATCTTGAACAGCGAGCAGCATCGATCACCGCGTCTGCATCCAGTGGAAGTAAATCTTCTTCGACTTCAAGTGCGGCTGAACAACGTCAGTTGAAGAAAGACCTCACTCGCGTAGAGCGCCAAGTGGCTAAGGGCAAGGAACGATTAGCCGAACTTTTGAAAGAGCAAGAGGCTGAAAGCTTCAACCCCGAAAGATTGATTGAGATTGCTGCAGAGGTCGAGAAGGTACAGACCGAGCTCGCAATACGAGAAGAAGAGTGGCTAGAGATAACTCTGGCCCTCGAAAGTTAATAGGATTTGAAGATGTCGAAGAAGACGCAGCGCCTCGATGTTCTAGCAGCGCTTACTGCTGTGATGATTTCTTTCCAAGCGCGCGCAAATGGTGAGCTCTCACATCGCTTAGGAAATGGCATTGAAGCGGCGCTGGTCTCATTTGGTTCAGGCTTAGCCATCATCGCGATTGTTGCAATCTTTAGCTCTTCTATTAAAGAAGGCGTTCGAAATATTCGAACATCGGTAGTTCGCAAGGAGCTACCCGCCTGGACGCTCTTTGCCGGAATGCTGGGCGGCAGTTTTGTAGCGGTTCAAACCCATATCGTGCCCCTAATAGGCGTCGCTATTTACTCTGTGGCTTCAATCGCAGGTCAGACCGCAGCATCTCTTGTGGTCGATCGCATCGGCTTAACTGGTGGCGGAAAGAAGCACATCACTCCGCGACGTATTGCTGCTGCAGCCTTTACCGTCTTCGCAGTCTTTGTCTCTGTCTTTGATCGTCTTGATGCCCACGATGTTTCCATCGTTGCTGTCTTGCTGGGCTGTCTAGCGGGTGCGCTCGTTGGTGTTCAGCGATCGCTCAATGGAAAGATTAATGAGCATTCACATCAAAGTTATGCCACTTCATTTCTAAATTTCACAATGGGAACAACGTTTTTAGTCATCTTCCTTGCAGCAACCTTAATTTTTGGTTCTAGCAAAGTCGTACCGCTTCCAGCGGGTCCTTGGTGGATGTACACCGGCGGAGTGCTCGGAGTTATCTATATTGCGATGGCATCGATGATTGTTCAACACCTTGGCGTTTTAACATTTACGCTCTTTAGCGTTGGAGGCCAATTAGTTGGGTCGTTGCTGATTGACATTTTTTCACCGACAGATGGAGTTCAGATTTCGATCTATCTAGTTGTTGGAATTGCTATGACTTACTTGGGCGTTATCGTTGGCGGCGTGAATAATTCACAATCGCGGAAACGATTGACGCAGTAATAAAGAAGGCAGCAATTCCGTAAGAAAAATTCTTTACCCAAGGAATTGAAGCTGCGTAATAACCAGCCAGAGTAATTCCAGCGCCCCACAAGATCGCGCCCAAGGCATTTGCAGATAGGAACTTGTAGTAATTCATCTTTGAGGCACCTGCGATAGGTGGGACAAAGGTACGAATCCAAGGGAAGAAGCGAGCAGCAACGACAGCCCACCATCCGGTCTGCTCGTAAAAGCGCTCAGAGTTTGCAATCATCTTTTGCACATACGGCGACTTTCGTTTATCTAAATAAGGGCGCCCGATAACGCGGCCTAATACAAAGCCAATCTGGTCTCCAAAGAACGCAGCAGCGAGAATCACAACTACAAGGATGGCGATATTGATATCGCTCTTTGTAGCAGCCACTAAACCAGCGCTAAATAGGACTGAATCACCAGGTAGGAAGAAGCCAAAGAGAAGGCCGGTTTCGACAAAGACTATTGCCCCGATGATTACATAGAAGATAAATGGAGCAAGGGCTGTGAACTGCTCGTCAAAAGACGCAGCAAGTTCAAGTGGAGAAAAATTCATTACACCGACTTTTTCACTGCAGCTGCGACTTGTGTGACCACATTAGGATCGAAGACACTTGGAACGATAAATGAAGTGTTGAGCTGTGAAGGGCTCACGCAATCTGCAATCGCTTCGGCTGCTGCAACGAGCAACTTATCGGTGATCTTGTGTGCCTGTGCATCAAGAAGACCACGGAAGATTCCAGGAAATGCCAAAACATTATTGATTTGGTTTGGATGATCGCTGCGGCCTGTCGCAACAACTGCTGCATATTTACGCGCGATAGCTGGATCAATTTCAGGATCTGGATTGGCCAGAGCAAAGACAATTGAACCTTCAGCCATTGAGGCGACATCTGCCTCATTAAGAACGTTAGGGGCGCTGACGCCGATGAAGATATCGGCACCCGCCATGGCCTCGTGGATTGAACCCTTGAAGTTAGCTTTATTAGAGTTTTCAATAAACCAATCGCGCATTGAATCTTCTGATTGTGAATCTTTAGAGATCACGCCATCCTTATCGAAGGCGATGATGTTGGTTGCACCTGAAAGAACCAAGAGACGTGCAATTGCAGTGCCAGCAGCACCTGCGCCACTCATGATGATCTTTACCTTTGAAATATCTTTCTTCACAAGTTTCAGTGCATTGCGAAGAGCTGCAGAGACAACAATTGCTGTTCCGTGCTGGTCATCGTGGAAAACCGGAATATCCAAAAGTTCACGAAGGCGACGTTCGACTTCAAAACAACGAGGTGCAGAGATATCTTCTAAGTTGATTCCGCCATAAACAGGAGCAATCAATTGAACGGTGCGGACAATCTCATCGACATCTTGTGTATCAAGACAGACAGGCCACGCATCAACATTGGCAAAGCGCTTAAAGAGGGCAGCTTTACCTTCCATCACAGGTAGCGCTGCGGCAGGGCCGATATTTCCTAAGCCCAGAACTGCTGATCCATCGGTAACCACAGCGACGGTATTGCGCTTCATGGTCAGGCGACGGACATCTGAAGGGTCATCAACGATTGCCTGAGAAATACGAGCAACGCCTGGTGTGTAAGCGCGTGATAAATCATCGCGAGTTTTTAATGGAACCTTTGAGTTGACCTCAATTTTGCCGCCTAGGTGAAGCAAGAAGGTACGGTCACTTACCTTGCGAACAGTGAGACCTTGATGCGCTGAGAGCGCATTGTGAAGCTCTTGTGCGTGATCCGCGTCGACGGTGTCACAGGTAACGTCAACCACGACCTTATCGAGAAGTGATTCAACCACGTCGAGCGCTGTGATTGTCGCCCCGGCATTGGTAATAGTCGTTGTAATGAGAGCTACTGGATGAAGTTCAGGTGCTCCTTCGACACGGATTGTGATTCCGTATCCGGGTGACGTTGATGCCATTTACACAACTCCGTAAAGTCGATCGCCGGCATCGCCGAGTCCTGGAACGATGTAACCCTTTTCGTTGAGCTTCTCATCGAGTGAACCAGTCACCAAAGTAATTGGCACACCTGAATCTTTGAACTGGTCCTCTAGAACTTTAATTCCTTCAGGGGCAGCGAGAAGACAAATTGCGGTAATTTCATTCGCACCGCGTTCGATCAAGTAATCGATTGCCATGACAAGAGTTCCGCCGGTCGCAAGCATTGGATCGAGAATGAAGCATTGGCGTCCTGATAGATCTTCAGGAAGGCGATTTGCATAAGTTGTCGCCTTCAAAGTTTCTTCATCACGAACCATTCCAAGGAATCCAACTTGAGCTGTTGGAAGAAGTTTCACCATTCCTTCGAGCATTCCAAGTCCTGCACGCAAGATTGGAACAACTACTGGGCGAGGCTCAGCCATTTTGAGCCCAGTTGTTTCAGTAACAGGAGTTTTAATCGTTACTGTCTTGGTGCGAACTTCGCGAGTCGCTTCGTAAGCAAGGAGTGTCACGAGCTCTTCGACAAGAAGTCGAAACGTTGGAGAATCTGTTCTTTCATCACGTAAAACTGTGAGTTTGTGAGAAATCAATGGGTGATTTGCAACGTGGACTTTCATGTCATCTACCTTACAGGGCTTTCTTTCCACTTCAATGAGTGCCAATATGGGAGATGTGTCAGAGCAAACCGAGGACTTCGCAATCGAGGCGTGGCATGAAGACGGCCGCTGGTCTATTGCGTCCTTGCCTGATCCTGATGACCTAACTCACATCGTTGACCGACTTAAGAAGCAGCAGACCAATGGTGGCGCAGTTGCACTGATTGCAATTGATGACGAATTCTTCCTTGCGATTCGAGTTCTCGGAACTCACGTTAAATTTTTTATCAGCGACGTTACATGCGCAATTGATTATGAAGTTGCAGCAGAATTTCTTGAACTTGCAGATCTTGATCAACCTGAAGAAGATGACGAACCACTTCCAGCAGGGGATCTCGATATTTTCTCTGACTTAGGTATGCACAGCATGGAGCTTTCAACTCTTTGTGATGATGCTGATTTATTTCCTGACGAACAGATTGAAGCTATTGCAAATCGTTTAGGATTTGGTGACGCTTTAACTGAGCTATTGGAGTCCTAGAAATTTCCACTCACAATTCTGAAGAGCTGATGCAGCAAGCAATTGCCATCGCGAAATCAGCTTTTGCAACAGGTGATGTACCCGTCGGAGCAATAGTCATAAATAAGGATGGCGTTGTTATCGGCAAAGGTTTCAACGAGCGCGAAGCCAATAACGATCCAACTGCACACGCTGAAGTAGTGGCAATTCGTAACGCGGCTGCGCGACTTCAGAATTCTCGTCTTGATGGGTGCACGCTCATCGTGACACTCGAACCATGCGCCATGTGTGCAGGTGCAATTGCACAATCACGAATTTCTCACCTGGTCTTTGGTGCATGGGATGAAAAGGCAGGGGCCGTAGGTTCTGTATGGGATGTTCTTCGAGATCCTCGATCAATCTTTAAGGTTGAGGTGACCGCGGGAGTGCTCGAAAAAGAGTGCGCTGCTTTACTGAAAGAGTTCTTCTCAGATAAGTAGTTCGTACGATGGGTTCAAGATAGTTAATTGACCATCTTCTTCACCGACCATGCCTTCAGCGCGAAGTTCCATACCTACTTCAAGGCCCGCAATTTCTCGGCGACCAAGGAAGTTAAGAGTGATTCCACCTGTTTCATCCCACACTTCTACTTGAAGCATTGGTGCAGAACCACGTGGAGCAGTTGAAATTGAGGTAACTCGGCCATGAACCTTTGAGCGCTTACGCCATTCGATCTTGCCGATTGGTGTCACATCTTCTGCGTAGTGAGTAATAGGTGCAAATACTTGTGGCGCAACCTGTGCAGGCTTTGTCTTTTCAGGAGCAAGCGCTGTCGCTGCAACTGGGCTCTCCTTGGAAACAATGAACTTCTTGCCTGAAGTAATTCGGTTCACGTCGAACGGAACGATGGTTGCAACTACACGTTCTAGCTGTGAAATCGGTGCAGCAATTTCTTCAGCTGTTTGATCGTGAAGCAAGCGACCTAAGACGCGTGAGTAAGAACGACGTGGCAGAAGAATAGTTAATTCGATATCTGGCTTCTCTGTCTTACGAATTGCGTAATCGAGGGCAGAGTTTGCAATACGGCGATCTGGACAGTCGATGAGATCGAGCTGCACATCTTCGAGAGCATCTGATTTTGCCCACGCTTCTTGAATTTCTTCAGCGCGGCGATCATCGATAACAAAGTGAACGGCCTTGATTTTATGTGGCTTCAAGCTGCGTGCGTAGCGAACTGCGCCAACCGTTGCGATATCAACGCTATCTACGAAGATAGTGACATCGTGACGAGCCATCGAAGTTGCTCTCTCTTGCGAAGTCTTCACTGAAAGCGCTTCTTGTTCACGTGAATACTGGCGGCGAAGTCGAAGGAATGTAACAACCATGATTGGCGCAGTAACAAGAACTAACCATGCACCTTCAGTAAATTTAACAACCGAGAAGATAATGACGATTGCGAAAGAGACAGAACCAGCGAGAGCATTGATGAACACTTTGACTCTCCACTGGGAAGGCTTTGTTCGCAAGTAGTAACGCGTCATTCCAAAGCCAGCAAGAGTAAATCCTGTAAATACACCGAGCGCATAGAAGGCGACCAAGTGCTCAACAGAACCTGCTGTGATTGCTACCAGCAACGCTCCGCCGAATGCGAGAAGAAGAATTCCGTTTGAGAAAGCTAGTCGGTGACCACGCTTTGTTAGCTGACGTGGCAGGTAGCCATCGGTAGCAACGAAGTTAACGAGCAATGGGAATGCGCTGTAGGTGGTGTTTGCGCCAGCAAAGAGAATAAGCATTGTTGCGAGCTGAACCATGATGAACATAAAGGAACCGAATGCACCGGTTCCAACAGCAGCCTTTGCAATCTGTGAAATAACAGTTGGGACGCCTGATTCATATGGCATCGCATGAATATGGTGCGCGAAGTAAGAGACGCCAAGAACAAGAGTTCCAAGCAAGGTACTCATGACGACCAAGGTGCGCTTTGCATTTACATGCTCTGGAGTCTTAAAGAGAGCAACGCCATCTGAGATTGCTTCCAAGCCCGTGAGAGAAGATCCACCGTTAGCGAATGCGCGCAAGAGAATAAAGATTGCAGCAAATGTAAGAAGACCCTGCTCTTGTCCAAGTGGAACAGCGCCAGGAAGATCTGTATCAAGAACTGGGAGGGTGCCATTGGCTAGGCGATAGAGACCCATTCCGAAGACAATAAACATGCAACCGACGAAGAAGTAAGTAGGGAACGCAAATGCCTTTCCTGCTTCTTTAACGCCACGTAGATTTCCGTAGGTCAACAAAATGATGACAGCAAAGATCATCGGCATCTTGAACGGCTCAAGAGAAGGGAATGTTGAAATAATTGCTGCAACACCGGCCGCAGATTGAATCGCCAGAGTAACGATGTAATCGAGCATCAATGCAACAGCTGCAATTTGGGCAACAACAGGCCCGAAGTTATCGCGCGAAACAATGTATGCGCCACCAGTCTTTGTATAGACCTCGATGACATTTCGGTAAGACAGAGTAATGAGAACAAGAATTGCTAATACAACTGCAGTCATCGGCATCAAGATTGCGAATGCAGCAAGACCGAATGCTGGCAAGAGTGCAATGAGAATCTGTTCAGAACCGTAAGCCGAAGATGAAATACAGTCAGATGAAAGAATTCCGAGCGCGTATCGCTTGCTGAGGCGTTGGTGTCCAAGTGAGTGGCGGTTCAATGCGCCGCCAAGGAAGAAGCGCTTTACCTTGTACGAGAACGGATCTTTCACATGTGCGTGATCCTGAAGTGCTACAGGCTGGGGTGCATCATCAGTCCAAGACTTAGCCACAACTACTCCCTTTGGCGTTGCAATTAATGCATCACGCCTACGCAGGTAACCATTTTAGGTGACCCATTGAATTCTCGTAAGTATGCTTATCTTATGCGCACACAGTTATATATAGATGGCCAATGGGTCGATGGAAGCGGGACTTTAGACGTTATCGATCCCAGCGATGGCTCAGTTATCGCCAAAGTTGCTACTTCTAGCGATGAACAGAACCTCGCAGCCGTTGATGCCGCTGACCGCGCCGCAGCCTCATGGGCAAAGACCGCTCCTCGCGTTCGCAGTGAAATCTTGCGCAAAGCATTTGAAATGATGATTGCAGAAGCTGATTACTTAGCTGAACTCATCTCGAAGGAGAACGGTAAGGCGCTACCGGATGCAAAGGCTGAAGTTAATTACGCCGCAGAATTCTTCCGTTGGTTTGCTGAAGAGACTGTTCGCATCTCTGGTGATTTCCGTATGGCACCATCTGGAGATAAGCGCATTCTCGTAACTCACCAACCAATTGGTGTCTCACTCCTTATTACTCCTTGGAACTTCCCTGCAGGTATGGCGACTCGCAAGATTGGTCCAGCAGTTGCAGCTGGTTGCACAATGATTTTAAAGCCAGCAGGTGAAACACCGCTGACTGCGCTCGCCATCGTCGACATCCTTGAACGATGCGGACTTCCAAAGGGAGTTCTCAACGTGATCCTTCCTGCACAGACAGGTCCTGCAATTAGCAAGGTGCTTCACGATCCACGAGTTAAGAATCTTTCATTCACTGGTTCAACGCTTGTTGGAAAGATTCTTCTTAAGGAAGCTGCTGATCAAGTAATCCGATGCTCAATGGAGCTCGGCGGAAATGCGCCGTTTGTTGTTCTCGATGATGCCAATATTGAAGAGGCAGTTAAGGGTTTAATGATGGCAAAGATGCGCAACGGTGGTGCTGCATGCACCGCTGCAAACCGCATCTATGTTGCACGTTCTATCGGCGATAAGTTCATCGCAGAATTCGCGAAGGCAATGGCTGCTCTGAAAATGGGCGTTGGCCGCGAAGCTGGAACACAACTTGGCGCAAGCGTTTCTATGAAGGAACGTAACAAGATTGCCGAACTAGTCGATGCATCGAAGGCAGGAGGCGCAAAAGTTCACCTCGGTGGATCCACTCCTGAAGGCACTGGCGCTTTCTATCCAGCAACAGTTCTTGAAGTTTCAAAGGATGATGAAATCCTTGCTAATGAAGTTTTCGGGCCCGTGGCTCCTGTAGTTCTCTTCGATACAGATGAAGAAGCTCTCGCAATGGCCAATGACACCGAATTCGGACTTATTAGTTATGTCTATTCAGAAGATTTGAAGCGCGCAATCCGTTTCGCTGAAGGAATTGAAGCTGGCATGGTTGGTATCAACCGCGGACTTCTCTCAGATCCTGCAGCGCCATTCGGTGGCGTCAAGCAATCAGGTCTTGGTCGCGAAGGTGGCTTCGATGGGGTTCACGAGTTCTTGCAGACCAAGTACATCGGCGTTGAGATTTAGAAAATCTTAAGAAGCTAAATACTGGAGAGAATGCCTAGTTATAAAGGCAACTTAGTTCTACCCTGTAGAGATGAAATCCAGCAGCAGAAGAAAATTGATTCTTTCAATAGCTCTGTCAGTTACGTCTACCTTTTTCTTCTCTGACTTAGCCGTCGCCGCCACAAAAGCTGGTGCTTCTTGTACTAAAGCTGGACAGACATCAATTTTCTCTGGAAAGAAATTTACCTGCGTCAAACTTGGCAAGAAACTGCAATGGGATAAAGGATTCTTAGTTCCAGCTAAAGCAACGCCTAGCCCAGTGAAGCCCGAATCTTCAAAAGAATTAAGTGGTCATGAGAAGGTAATTTCGCAGGTAGAGGCTTTATGGAGTGAGTGGCGTAGAAAGAGTGCTTCAACTTTCACTCCAATCAAAATGATTGTTCAGCCAGGATACGATTCAAAATGGACTAGTGCGAGTAAGCATTCGGATGTCCTGATAGCCACGTTTGTAGGAAACGGATATAAATTGCTCCAAGATCCTATTTCAGTATTGGGCGATACTGAAGAGTGGCTTTCGGCAACAGGAAAACCAATCGCGTGCGGTGGATCAGTTCCCGAACAGCCTTTGGGAATCTATTGTGGACATATTCAATTGGGATTCGGATATTTTGTGGTGAATGCACCACAAGGGGAGAAGTTTGTAGATAAGTTATTGACTCCCTCCCAAGCAAAGATCGTCGATTACTTAGTTGCTCATGATGTAGCGACTATGTATGAACTTCAGGCTCAGTATGGTTCTGTTCCATATAATGGGGTCAAGGATCAAATTCCTGCATGGATTCGTGAAGGCTTTGTTCAACTGTTCGCAGCGCTTGCGATTTCAGATTCAAATGATGAAAAGAAGAATTACTTTGACTATCTCGCTACCTCGAACATGATTGATAGTTTTCCAAAAAAACTCTGCACTAAGACTCTTCAGGATTTCGAATCGAAAGATAGAAATTGGGGCAACAGCTGCATATCGAGCCAAAACTTTTACGCAGTTGAACTATTAGCGGCAAGACACGGTGGTTTTCACGCACTCTTTAAATTTGTTTCTATTTATGGAACTTCTAATGATTGGACCGCCTCATTTAAAACCGCATTCGGGATTTCGCGTGAAGATTTCTACACGGAGTGGTATGACTACTTGAATATCCCACAAGGTAACCGACCTGCTTTAACCCCAGCGGCACCGCCAGCGCATTACTAGTAAATCTGGCGGAGGATGAGGGATTTGAACCCTCGATAGGTTTCCCTATACACGCTTTCCAAGCGTGCGCACTCGGCCGCTATGCGAATCCTCCAGCGCTAAGGCGCGAGCCTCAACGCCCCAAGGGTAGCGGTGCTCGAAGTCTGCCCTGACACGTAGGATTGGAGCAGATCTCCGGTGCGACGTCATCGTGCTGAACTCCCCCAGGGTAGGAATACAGCAAGGGTAGGTACGCTCTGGCGGGTGCACCGGAGGTCCCTAGAAAGCTAGTAAAGAAGTGAATAAGTAAGTCTCGGTCAATTAGAAGTGAATTGAATCGCGGCCTTAACGAGAGTAGATAAAGATGTCGTTAGCGTTATATCGAAAGTATCGCCCCTCTGTATTTGCAGATGTCATCGGGCAAGAACATGTCACTGTTCCTTTATCTAACGCGCTTGAATCAGGCAAAACACATCACGCATATCTCTTTAGCGGCCCACGCGGTTGCGGCAAGACATCAAGCGCTCGCATCATGGCGCGTTCACTTAACTGCGAAAAAGGCCCAACTCCTACTCCATGTGGTGAGTGCCAATCTTGTAAAGATCTCGTTGCAAATGGTCCAGGTTCTATCGATGTCATCGAACTCGATGCGGCTACACACGGATTAGTTGATGATGCGCGCGATCTTCGCGATAAAGCATTCTTCGCACCAGTAAATAGCAAGTACAAGATTTACATTATCGATGAGGCTCACCAACTTGGGCCGGGCGCTGCAAACGCGCTACTCAAAGTTGTTGAAGAACCACCTGCGCACGTCATTTTTATCTTTGCTACAACAGAACCAGAGAAGTTGATTTCAACAATTCGTTCTCGTACACACCACTACCCATTCCGTTTAGTTCCACCTGGCACCCTTGCAACGCATCTCGAAAAGGTTTGCGAAGCTGAAGGCGTTAAAGTCGCTAAGGGCGTTATTCCACTTGTGGTTCGTGCATCTGGCGGATCAGTGCGTGATGCACTCTCTGTTCTTGGTCAGCTTCTTGCTGGTGCAGGAAAAGATGGTGTTAGCTACGAAATCGCTATTCAACTACTTGGATTCACTGATGGTGCTCTTCTCGATGATGCGATGGATGCAATCTCTGCGCGAGATGGTGCAACGTTATTTAAAACAGTTGACCGCGTTATTGAATCTGGACATGACCCACGTCGCTTCACACAAGATTTACTCGAACGACTTCGCGACTTGATGATTGTTGACGCACTTGAAGCAACCAATGCCAACAGCATCTTGCGCGAACTTCCTGATGATCAACTCGAACGCATGCGCGTTCAGGCACAGAACATCGGACAAGCTTCACTTTCACGTGCAGCAGATATTGCAGCCGAAGGCCTAACCCAAATGCGCGGCGCAACAGCTCCCCGTTTGATTCTCGAACTCATCTGCGGCCGCATCCTTCTTCCAATCGGCGACTCCTCAGAATCCGGCATGCTCGCCCGCATCGAACGCCTCGAGCGCGTGGAGAATATTGCTCAAGGGTCTGGCACGTCGACTAACTCGCTTCGCTCACATAGTCTCCTTAGCCAACCCTCTTCGCAATCAGAATCAACGCCTACGAAGTCGGTTGATCCAGCTGATTACGTAAGCCCGGCTACAGCAGAGGCAAAGAGAGAAGAACCGCTAGCCGCAAAGAAGTCGAAGGAAGTTGGTGGAGCAGAGGTTGGGCGCGAAGCAACCAGCTCTGCGAGCCAAGCTTCCGAGACACCTCAGACGGCGTCGCCGAAGAAGATAGACAGTATCGACGTCGCAGGGCTTCGTCGTTTGTGGCCTGACGTGATTGAGAATGTAAAGAAGCGCCGTCGCCTAACGTGGTCACTACTTTCAGCGAGTGCACAGATTCTGGGCGTCGACGAGAAAATCATTACGATCGGAATCGTCAACGCAGGCGCGCGTGATTCATTTGTTCGAAGTGAATCAGATGAAATTCTGCGCCAAGCATTTATCGAAGTCGTTGGACTCGATCGCAAGATTGAAGTGACTGTCGATCCAAGTATCGATACAACCTCAACTCCCGAAGCACGCGCTGTTCGCACATCAGAAGCGCCAACAGATCCAACACAGCTTTCTGGTGCAGCGCTGCTTGCAGCCGAACTCGGTGCAACAGTCATTAGCGAAACGAACCACGACTAATGTCAACCGGAATGTATGAAGGCGCGATTCAAGATCTGATTGATGCTTTAGGTCGCCTGCCTGGAATCGGACCGAAGTCCGCGCAACGAATTGCGTTCCATATTCTGCAATCAGATTCTGAAATCGCAGCTAACCTTGTTGAGGCAGTTCGCACCGTTAAGGAACGCGTGAAGTTCTGCACTCAATGCGGCAATGTCTCTGAAGAAACTGAATGTCGCATCTGTCGCGACCCACGACGTGATGGCACGAAGATTTGTGTTGTTGAAGAGAGTAAAGATGTCATTGCAATCGAGCGCACTCGTGAATTCCGCGGGAAGTATCACGTGCTCGGTGGAGCAATCAGCCCTATCGACGGAATCGGTCCTGACCAGCTTCGCATTCGCGAATTAATGCAGCGCCTTGCAGATTCAGCGATTACTGAAATCATCTTGGCGACTGATCCAAACCTTGAGGGCGAAGCTACTGCGACCTACTTGGCTCGCTTGATTAAGCCGATGGGCATCAACGTTTCGCGACTTGCATCAGGACTTCCTGTAGGCGGAGATCTTGAATATGCCGATGAAGTTACGCTCGGACGGGCATTCGAAGGTCGAACCAACCTTTAGTCTCATTATGTGGGCGGTAAGCCGTCTCATATATTAAGAATTTCCCTTAATCGGGTAGCGCGAGTATTCAGAGTGCTTCACTATTAAGCCATGGGTCTCATTGTTCAGAAGTTTGGTGGTTCCTCAGTTGCTGATGCCGAGGGGCTCAAGCGCGTTGCTGCACGCATCGTTGCTACAAAGAAGGCGGGCAATCAGGTCGTCGTAGTGGTCAGCGCCATGGGCGACACCACCGATGAATTGATCGATCTCGCCAATCAAGTCAGCCCGATTCCACCAGGGCGCGAACTCGATATGTTGTTAACAGCGGGCGAGCGAATTTCTATGGCTCTTCTTGCAATTGCAATCAACAATCTTGGATTCGAAGCACTTTCCTTTACTGGTTCACAAGCTGGAGTAATTACAGATTCAACTCACGGCAAGGCGCGCATCATTGATGTCACACCTGGTCGCATTCGCGAAGCTATCGATTCAGGATCAATTGCAATCGTTGCTGGCTTCCAAGGAATTTCGCAAGATACAAATGACATTACAACTCTTGGTCGCGGCGGTTCCGATACAACTGCAGTGGCGCTCGCTGCCGCACTCGAAGCTGATGTCTGCGAAATCTATACAGATGTCGATGGAATCTTCTCTGCAGATCCACGTGCAATTCCTGCAGCTCGCAAATTAAAGACTGTTACTTATGAAGAGATGCTCGAACTCGCAGCAGCGGGTGCAAAAGTTCTTCACTTACGTTGCGTCGAATATGCGCGACGATTCAAGTTACCGATTCACGTCCGTTCATCTTTTTCACCACTAGAAGGAACATGGGTAGTTGAGAACCACCCAGAAGGAGGCACCATGGAGCAAGCAATCATCGCTGGAGTCGCACACGATAAGTCAGAGGCGAAGGTAACTATCGTCGGTGTACCTGACCGCACAGGTGTTGCTGCGCGCATCTTCCAAGCGCTTGCTGATAACGACCTCAACATCGACATGATTGTGCAGAACGTATCTGCAGCAGCAACAGGTCTTACTGATATCTCATTCACTTTGCCGAAGGCAGATGGCGCTGAAGCGACAACTGTTCTCAAGAAGATCCAAGGTGAAGTTGGCTTTGCATCAATTCAATATGACGACACCATCGGAAAGCTCTCTCTCGTTGGAGCAGGAATGCGTTCGCATCCAGGTGTGACAGCTACCTTCTTTGCAGCAATGGCTGAAGCCGGTGTGAATATTGAAATGATTTCAACATCAGAAATTCGCATCTCTGTCATTGTCCGCGAGGGCGATCTCGAGCGCGCAGCACAAGCAGCACATACAGCTTTCGGCCTTGATTCAGATCAGAACGAGGCAGTCGTATACGGAGGAACAGGTCGATGACACAGAAGCCATCTCTCGCAGTTGTAGGTGCAACAGGTGCCGTTGGCACAGTGATGCTCGGCATCTTGTCTGAACGTCCCGATGTATGGGGCGAAATCCGTTTGATTGCATCTGCGCGAAGTGCAGGTAAGAAGTTGATGTGCCGCGGTGAAGAACTCACCGTCGTTTCACTTTCACCCGAGGCATTTGATGGCATCGACGTTGCAATGTTCGATGTGCCAGATGAAATTTCAGCAGAGTGGGCACCAGTTGCTGCGTCACGCGGCGCTGTTGTTGTCGATAACTCTGGCGCCTTCCGTATGGATGCTGACGTTCCGCTAGTTGTTCCAGAAGTAAACCCTCAGGATGTAAAGAATCGTCCTCGCGGAATTATCTCGAATCCAAACTGCACAACACTTTCCATGATTGTTGCAATGGGCGCACTTCACCGAGAATACGAACTCAAAGAACTTGTTGTCTCTTCCTACCAAGCAGCATCAGGTGCAGGACAAGCAGGCATAGACACTCTTCGTGCCCAGATAGATGCGGTCGCTGGCAAAGTTGTTGGCGATGTTGCCGGAGATCTCCGCAACGTTGTTAAGGACAACGGACCTTTCCCAGCGCCACTTGCGATGAACGTTGTCCCATGGGCGGGGTCACTCAAAGAAGATGGTTACTCATCTGAAGAGCTCAAGGTTCGCAACGAATCGAGAAAAATTCTTGGACTCCCAAACCTCAAGGTTTCAGCAACATGCGTCCGCGTTCCAGTTATTACAACTCACTCATTGACTGTGCATGCAACATTTGCAAAGGAACCATCACGTAAAGCTGCGCAAAATATCTTGCAGAACGCAGCGGGCGTGAAGTTGGTTGATGACCCTGAAAATCACAAGTTCCCAACACCTGCAGATGTAGTCGGCACTGACCCAACATGGGTTGGGCGAGTACGTAAGAGCATCGATGACCCAATGTCACTCGATCTCTTTGTATGTGGAGATAATTTGCGTAAGGGTGCAGCGTTAAATACTGCGCAAATCGCAGAGCTTCTCGCTGTCGAATTCACACGCTAACCGCAACTAGACTGCACCCATGACAATCGTTGTCGCGGGCGGAACTGGTCTTGCGGGCTCTGCAATCGTGCGGGCCTATCAGGCAACTGGCGCAGAGGTCATTGCACTCAACCGCTCTGTCGTCGATCTCCTTGATCGCGATGCCACTACGGCATATCTCAAGAAGACCAAGCCATCGCTTGTTGTAGATGCGGCTGCCAAGGTCGGCGGAATCGGCGCCAATAACGCATTTCCGGTCGAGTTCCTTTCAGACAATGTGCGCATCCAGAGCAATCTCATGGAAGCTGCTCATGCTGCCGATGTAGAAAAGTTCATCTTCTTGGGTTCAAGCTGCATTTATCCTCGTGATTGCGCTCAGCCAATTAAAGAAGAGTATTTACTGACTGGCCCTCTTGAAGAGACCAACTCTGCCTATGCAATTGCAAAGATTGCCGGCATCGAACTCATTAAATCTTTCCGTAAAGAGTATGGCCGCACATGGATTTCCTTGATGCCAACAAATCTCTATGGCCCTAATGACAACTTTGAACTTCAAGGTTCACATGTTTTGCCTGCATTTATCCGTCGCTTTGTTGAGGCAGCTGAAAAGAAAGTTGCAACTGAAACTTTGTGGGGGACAGGTTCACCAAAGCGCGAGTTCCTTCACGTCGATGATCTCGCTGCTGCCGTTGTTCACCTTGGTTCGAATTACAACTCATCTGATCACATCAATATTGGAACAGGTGAAGATCTGACAATTAAGGCACTTGCCGAACTTGTCGCTGAATTAGCAGGCTTTGAGGGCGAAATTGCATGGGATTCATCAAAACCTGATGGGACTCCACGCAAAGTTCTTGATGTTTCGAAGGCTAAGTCGCTAGGTTGGGCACCGAAGATTTCTTTAAGTGATGGAATTGCATCAACTATCGCTTGGTATAGAGATGCATCTGCAAAGGGAGTAGCGAGACGATGAGTAGAAAAGTTGCACTAATTACTGGTGTTACAGGTCAAGATGGTTCATACCTTGCAGAGTTCTTGCTCGCAAAGGGATATGAAGTACACGGCCTGATCCGTCGTTCCTCAACATTTAATACTTCTCGTATCGATCACATCTACCAGGATCCACACGATAAGAATCCAAAGCTTTTCTTGCACTATGGCGACCTTATTGACGGAGTTGGACTTACCAACCTCATCCGCGAAATCAAGCCAACAGAGGTCTACAACCTCGGTGCTCAATCACACGTTCAGGTTTCATTCACAATGCCTCAATACACAGGTCAAGTAGATGCTGTTGGAGCTGTTGGTCTTCTTGAAGCAATCCGTTCTGCAGATCTTGATATTCGTTTCTATCAAGCATCAACATCAGAACTCTTTGGTTCAACTCCACCACCGCAGAATGAAACTTCAGTCTTTCGCCCACAGTCACCATATGCAGCTGCAAAGTTGATGGCGTACTGGTGCACCGTTAACTACCGCGACGGCTATGGCCTTCATGCCACAAACGGAATTTTGTTCAACCACGAATCTCCACGCCGCGGTGAAACTTTCGTTACTCGCAAGATCACACGTGCAGTGGCTGCCATCAAGGCAGGCAAGCAGGACAAGCTATTCCTTGGAAACCTTGATGCAGTTCGCGACTGGGGATATGCAAAAGAGTATGTCGAATCAATGTGGCTGATGCTTCAGCAAGATAAGCCATCTGATTACGTGGTTGCGACCGGCGTTGGTGCGACAGTAAAAGACTTTGCCGAAGCAGCGTTTTCTCGTGCAGGACTTAACTGGCAAGACCATGTTGAGACAGATAAAAAGTACATCCGCCCTACAGAAGTTGATGCACTTATCGGCGATCCATCAAAGGCTGAAAAAGCTTTGAATTGGAAGGCAAAGACTCATTGGAAAGAGCTTGCAGAACTTATGGTTGATGCCGATATTGAGGCGTTGAAGAAGTAAGTTAAAAAGCTGCAGTAAGCGTCACCAGAGAAACTTCTGGTGGGCTGGCAACTCTAATTCGTGAGAACGGTCCTGTTCCCATTCCTGCTGAAACGTTTAAGAGCGGTTCACCTTTTACAACGGTTAATCCGCGCGCACGCCAATTCGGTAGGTCGCAATTAGTTGTGAGCGCCTTTGATCCACCGGGCCATGGAAGTCGAACTTGTCCGCCATGTGTGTGGCCAGCAAAGATTGCATCGAGATTATCGTTCTTCATGCCTTCAATAATTCGTAAGTAAGGCGCGTGAGTTACACCAATTGCTACGTGACACTTTCCGGCTTCGCCGGCAACAAGTGAGTAATCATCAAATTCAAGGTGAGCATCGTCGGTTCCACGAGCTTCAATCACAGTCTTATTTATTGTGATTGTCGTGCGAGAGGTATTGAGGTTCTTCCAACCACGGGCTTGTAGCCCTGCATCAAGTTCTTGCCACGGAAGTTCAGGACCATGAACTCGCTTTCCATGATTGGGTAGCAAGTACTTCAAAGGATTCTTTGGAACAGGTTCGTAGTAATCATTAGAGCCGAAGACAAAGAGTCCAGGGATATCAAGCAGCGCATCAAGTGCATCGAGTGCCACAGGCACTGCGTTCTTGTGTGCCAAGAAATCACCAGTACTGATTACAAGATCAGGCTTCAGTGAAATAAATGACTTGATATCTGCAATCTCTTTCTTACGTGCAGGAGTTAAGTGCAGGTCGGAGAAGTGCAGGACGCGGATATCGTCGTGGCCAGGAGGCAAGATAGGCATCTCGGCCTCGCGGAGTACGTAGCTCATGTGCAACAAGATACAGGGCTGTGAGAAGATGAGCACATGACCTTAAAAGAGACACTTAAGAGCGACCTCACCGAAGCAATTCGCAGCAGTGACAAAGTTGTATCAGGCACTATCCGCATGGTTCTGACTGCAATCACCAATGAAGAGGTTTCAGGGAAAGAAGCACGCGTTCTAACTGATGAGGAAATCATCACTGTGCTCTCACGAGAAGCGAAGAAGCGTCGCGAAGCAGCGGAAGAGTTTGCTAAGGCAGGCCGCGAAGAAAAGGCAGCTGAAGAGAAAGCTGAAGGCGAAGTAATCGCTAAGTATTTACCTGCACAACTTTCAGAAGATGACATCAAGGCACTCATTGCTGCAGCAGTTGCATCAACCGGTGCTGCAGGACCAGCCGATATGGGCAAGGTCATGGGCGCTATCAAGCCACAGATTGCAGGAAAGGCAGATGGATCACTCGTTTCATCTCTCGTTAAAGCCGCTCTAGCCGGAGGAAATTAATATGAAGTTTGAATACGCAACCGTTCCACTTCTCTCACATGCAACAAAGCAGATCCTTGATACATGGGGTTCAGATGGATGGGAACTCGTCACTGTTATTCCAGCACCAGGCGGCGAACAACTCGTTGCATATATGAAGCGTGAGGTTAAGTAATGACTGATGTTCGCGCAAAGCTTGCTGAAAAGGGCCTCGTACTTCCAGTTTCATCAAAGCCATTAGCTGCATATGTTCCTGCGGTTCGTACCGGCAATATTGTCTTTACTGCTGGCCAACTTCCTATGGTTGATGGCGCAATCGCAAAGACTGGAAAAGTCGGCGCAGATGTAACAGTTGAAGAGGCTTACGAACTCGCAAAGATCTGTGCGCTTAACGCACTCTCTGCAGTTGAACTCGTTGCTCCAGTAGATTCAATCGTCAAGGTTGTTCGCATCGTCTGTTATGTAAACGGTGCACCAGGATTTATCTCTCAGCCAGCAGTTGCAAATGGAGCATCAGAGCTCTTTATGCATATCTGGGGAGACGCTGGAGTTGCTGCACGAAGTGCACTTGGTGTTGCTGAACTTCCTCTTAACTCACCTGTCGAGGTCGAGTTAACGGTGGAAGTTAAGTAACTACTTACCTCTTTTTTCGAGGCGCTCGATATCTGTAATTAATACAGCGCGACCATCGAGCTTGAGCCATCCGCGACCAGCAAAATCAGCGAGAGCTTTATTTACTGTTTCGCGTGATGCGCCAACAAGCTGAGCAAGCTCTTCTTGCGTAAGGTCGTGGTGAACAAAGAGACCGTCATCAGTCTTCTTGCCGAAGCGAGTTCCAAGATCCATAAGCGCCTTAGCAACGCGGCCAGGAACATCTGAAAATACGAGATCGCCCACTGCTTCATTTGTGCGACGTAGGCGCTGAGCAAGACGAGCCAAAAGGTGAAGTGAAACTTCTGGATTTCCCTTAAGCCAAGGAATTAACTTCTCGTGGCTAAGAGATAGAAGCTTTGCATCGGTGACTGCTGTTGCAGTTGAAGTACGTGGGCCTGGATCAAAGAGTGAAAGTTCGCCGAACATTTCACCAGGTCCAAGAATTGAGAGAAGGTTTTCGCGTCCATCACCGCTAGAAGTTCCAAGCTTGAGCTTTCCTTCGAGGATTACGTAGACGTGCTCGCCTTCATCGCCTTCTTTGAAGAGAATTCCGCCCTTGCTGATCTTTACTGAATCCATTGAGGTGCGCAGAGACGCCGCTTGAGCATCGTCAAGGGCGGTAAAGAGAGGGGCGCGTCTTACGACTTCATCTTCTTGAGGCACGTCGGTAGTTTACTCGCATGGCCGTCGATAGCGAAACTCGAAGAGAAGCAAGGGCCATCTATCGAATTTTGACCAAGACCTACCCCGATATCCGCTGCGAGCTAGATTTTAAGAATCCTCTCGAGCTTCTCGTCGCAGTTGTGCTTTCAGCGCAGTGCACAGATAAGAGAGTTAACGCCATTACGCCTGCGCTCTTTAAGAAGTATAAGAAGCCAAAGGATTATGCGAAGGCGCCCCTTGCGGAGATTGAAGAATTTATTTTCTCAGCTGGTTTCCATCATGTGAAAGCACGCCACCTCAAAGGTATCGGAATTAAGTTAGTTGAAGAATTTGATGGCCATGTTCCTGCAACTCTTGAAGAGTTAATTACTTTGCCCGGAGTTGGCCGTAAAACTGCAAATGTAGTTTTAGGACATGCCTTTGATATTCCAGGAATTACAGTCGATACGCACTTCGGGAGACTCTCTCGCCGGTTCGAATGGTCCACATCAATGGATCCTGTGAAAGTTGAACACGAAGTCGGAGAACTCATTCCGCAGAAAGAGTGGACCAATCTCTCGCAGCGAATGATTTGGCATGGCCGTCGCATCTGTCATTCACGTAAACCTGCATGTGGCGCTTGTCCTCTCGCAAAGATTTGTCCATCGGTAGGAATTGGTGAGATGGATAAAGAGAAAGCCAAGCTGCTTGTGAAGACAGATAAGGATTTCCGATGAAGAAATTCTTAGCGACTTTCCTTGCGGTCGCCACTCTTACGGGTTGTTCGCTCACCGAACCAATTCCGGTGAAAGGCGAAGTTGTTTCATGCGAATCAATTCGGGTGAGCCCAAGTACTGATGCGCCACTTGAATGTCTTGGTGGGGGCGAAGGGGCTGCAGTCAGTGCAATTCGCGGGCCAGCGATAGTCAATGTGTGGGGAACGTGGTGCAAGCCTTGCCGCCAGGAACTTCCACATCTTGCACATTACTTAGCTCAACACCCAAAGGGCGCGAAGGTGATTGGTATTGCCGTAGAAGAGAAGAGCCCTGCTGTAGTTAAGAAGTTTGTAGAAACACATGGAATAACTTGGCCGATTCTCTATGACGCAGATGGATCCACCCGTGAAACTTTTGGCATGGGCGTGCCTGTTACTTGGTTTATCGATTCTTCGGGCAGAGTTGCCTATAAGAAGTTCGGTCCATTTAAATCTCTTGAGGAAATCGAAATGGCCATAATCAAGTATCTGGGAGTGAAATGATCTTTGATGTAATTGTCGCGCTGATCTTTGTTGGAGCACTTTTCAATGGATATAAGAACGGGCTTCTGACAACGATTCTTCGTACTGCCTTCTTTATCGCTGGCGGAGTTGCTGCGATGTACTTCGTTGTGAAATATGACCAGAGCGGCTGGCTCATCGTGGCAATTATTTTTGGTGCATATGCAGCAGCTTGGGTTGGCACCCAACTAGCGAAAACTTTGAAGCTCACCTTGATTCGCGGACCCCTACGTCTAATCGATTCCGCATTAGGCGCAGTACTCGAAGTTGGAAAGTACATTCTTCTCTTCTACGTGATCGGAACAATTCTGTTGTGGGCGCCATGGAGCGCAGGACAGAATTCGGTCTCTGAAAGCGAGTTCTACCTCCAGGTGAATAAACATGCACCCGGAGTTATCGCAGATATTCGCCGCGAAGTGGAAAAGGCGCTCTCTAATCCTCGTCTTTAGAAGATTTCAAACCTTCTGAAATCAGCTTCATCACATTCGGATCTGCCAAAGTAGTTGCATCTCCAACCGCGCGGTTTTCGGCAACATCCTTTAACAATCTGCGCATGATCTTGCCGCTTCGGGTCTTAGGTAGCTCGTTTACAACCATTATTTGGCGAGGCTTTGCGATTGCGCCAATCTCTTTAGCCACGTGATTGCGAAGCTCTTTAATAAGAACATCGCCATCTGCATGTTCAACGCCTCCGCGCAGAATCACGAAAGCAACAATTCCTTGACCAGTAAGTGGATCAGCTGCACCAACTACAGCAGCTTCTGCGACTGCTTCATGTGAAACAAGCGCGGATTCAACTTCGGTTGTTGAGATGCGGTGACCAGAAACGTTCATGACATCATCAACGCGACCCATCAACCAGATTGCGCCGTCTTCATCGAGCTTTGCGCCATCTCCTGCGAAGTAAATTCCAGGAAAGCGTGACCAGTAAGTCTCTTTGTATCGTTCATCTTCGCCCCATACGCCGCGAAGCATTGATGGCCAAGGTTGATCAAGAATAAGGAATCCACCATGTCCATTTGGAACAGGAACGCCTTTATCGTCGACGACCTTTGCACTGATTCCAGGAATTGGTTTCATCGCAGATCCTGGCTTTGTAGCAGTGACACCGGGCAGCGGTGAAATCATGATCGCGCCAGTCTCTGTCTGCCACCATGTATCAACGATTGGGCAATTGCCTCCACCAATAACGTGGCGATACCAGATCCACGCTTCAGGGTTGATTGGTTCTCCAACAGATCCAAGTAAGCGAAGTGATGAGAGATTAAATTGATTTGGAAATTCATCTCCCCACTTCATCCATGTGCGAATCAGTGTTGGAGCTGTATACAAAATTGTGACGCCATACTTTTCGATGATCTCGAACATGCGTCCCTTATGCGGAGTATCAGGTGTGCCTTCGTAGATAACTTGAGTTGCACCGTTAATAAGCGGGCCATAAACCATGTATGAGTGTCCAGTAATCCAGCCAACATCTGCAGTACACCAGTAAACATCTGTCTTTGGTTTGATATCGAAGACGACTTTATGTGTGTAAGCGACCTGAGTTAAATAACCAGCAGTTGTGTGGAAAATTCCCTTTGGTTTCGCCGTTGTACCCGATGTGTACAAGATAAAGAGCGGGTGCTCGCTATCGAAGTATTCAGGGGTATGTGTTGAGTGCTGTGGATCAACAACATCGTGCCACCATAAATCGCGACCTTCGACCCATGCTGTCTCTTGACCGGTGCGCTTCACAACAAGTACTTGCGCAACGTTTGTTTCGCCCTTGAGCGCTTCATCGACTGCAGGCTTGAGCGCAAAGGCAGCGCCCTTTCTAAAGCCACCATCTGCAGTGATTACCAATTTCGCATCTGCATCTTGAATGCGTGAAAGAAGTGCGTCTGCAGAGAATCCACCAAATACAACAGAGTGAATTGCACCGATACGGGCACAGGCAAGCATTGCGACAACTGCTTCAGGAATAAGCGGCATATAAATTGCAACGCGATCGCCGGCGTTAATCCCAATCGAAGTCAGAGCATTAGCCGCCTTGCTGACATCGGTAAGAAGTTGTGCATAAGAAATTGTGCGCGTATCTCCAGGTTCACCTTCGAAGTGAAAAGCTATTCTTCCGCCATGACCTTCAGCAACGTGGCGATCGAGCGCTGAAACTGTTGCATTGAGTTTTCCGCCGACAAACCACTTTGCATATGGAGATTCCCACTCGAGGGTCTTATCCCACTTCTTCTCCCAGATCAGCGCTTCTGCTTGCTGGTCCCAGAAAGCTAAACGATCGTTATCTGCTTCACCGTAGAGGCCTGCTTGTGCATTTGCTTGTGCAGAAAATTCTGGAGTTGGCGCAAAGGTGCGGTTCTCTGTGGAGAGATTCTCAATTGAGTCAGAAGTCATGTAGGTGAGATTACCGCCCGCTCTGATTTATCAACAGTGATTGATTTTGTTCATTTGTTCATTTCGATTTCTGCAGATACTTCGCGCCTTGAAATAGGAAAATATGAAAGGAGAAAGATGACAATCGCAGCATTCTTGACGATCTTGCTCAAGGTCTTGAGCAACCCAGCCCTACTCGCAGGCTTCGTAGCCTTCCTGCAGAAGTACCTCCACCCGTAGGCCAGCCCAGCGGCCAAAAAGGGCTGCGCCCTCGCGTATTGAGTGTGCCGATTTTTCATACGCGGGGGTAGGTGGTTGGATTAGGCGTAAGCCTCACTTAGACCCAATGGTGCGTCAAGAGCGTTTACACCAGTTCTAGTCACTGATTTGGGAGTCACAATGCCAATAGCAACCCCTGAAGTTTATGCAGCAATGTTGGACCGCGCTAAGGCCGGAGCATTCGCATACCCAGCAATCAACGTTTCATCATCGCAGACCATTATTGGTGCGATCCGTGGATTCGCTGAAGCAGAATCAGATGGAATCATCCAATTTTCTTGGGGTGGAGCTGAATACGCATCAGGCTCAACTGTTAAGCACATGGTCGATGGCGCAGTAGCGCTCGCAGAATTCGCACACGTTGTTGCAAAGAATTACAACGTCAACATCGGTATTCACACTGATCACTGCCCAAAGGAGAAGCTCGACGGTTTCATGCGTCCACTTCTCGAAATCGGAGCGCAGCGCGTTAAGGAAGGCAAGCAGCCTCTGTTCAACTCACATATGTGGGATGGATCAGCTGTTGATATGCCAGAGAATATGAAGGTTGCTCGCGAACTTCTTGATAAGTCAGTTGCAGCTCGCACTGTTCTTGAAATCGAAATCGGCGTTGTCGGTGGAGAAGAAGATGGCATCGAGGCAAAGCATGATGCAAAGCTTTACTCAACACCTGAAGATGCACTTCTTACAATCGAAACTCTTGGACATGATGCAAATGCTCGCTACATGGTGGCAGCAACATTCGGAAACGTTCACGGTGTTTACAAGCCAGGAAACGTTGTTCTTCAGCCAAAGATTCTTAAGACACTTCAGGATGCAGTAGCTGCAAAGCTCGGTCTTCCAGCAGGAAGCAAGCCAATGGATCTCGTATTCCACGGTGGCTCAGGCTCACTTCTTACTGAAATCCGCGAATCACTTGATTACGGCGTAATCAAGATGAATATCGATACAGATACTCAGTACGCGTTTACACGTCCAGTCGTTGATCACATCTTCAAGAACTACGACGGCGTTCTTAAGATCGACGGCGAAGTTGGTAATAAGAAGGCTTACGATCCACGTGCGTGGGGTAAAGCTGCTGAAGCAGGAATCGCTGCACGTGTTGGCGTTGCTTGCGAAGATCTTCGTTCAACTGGCACATCACTTCTTAAGTAATTAACGACGAGTCGGAGAGGCTTTATCCATGCCTGCATTAGTACTTCTTGGCGCTCAGTGGGGCGACGAAGGCAAGGGTAAAGCTACCGATTTGCTCGGTGATCGCGTTGATTATGTTGTTCGCTATCAAGGCGGCAATAACGCGGGCCACACAGTTGTTATCGGAGATCAGAAGTACGCACTTCACTTACTTCCATCCGGAATTCTTTCTCCTAACGTTGTCCCAGTAATTGCTAATGGTGTTGTTATCGATCCAGGTGTATTGCTGGAAGAAATTAAGGGACTCACAGAACGCGGTATCGATTGCAGCAAGTTGGTTATCTCAACTAATGCGCACTTGATTACTCCGTATCACCGCACCATCGATAAAGTTTCAGAGCGCTTCCTTGGTAAGTCAAAGATCGGTACAACTGGTCGCGGTATCGGACCAGCGTACGCAGACAAGATCAACCGCATCGGTATTCGCGTACAAGATCTCTTTGATCCATCAATCTTGCGCCAGAAGATCGAAGGCGCACTTCGCGATAAGAACCAAGTTCTTATCAAGGTCTTCAACCGTAAAGATATTGAAGTAGAAGATGTTCTCGAGGAATACCTACGCTATGCCGAAATCTTGCGTCCATACGTTGCAGATACAGTGCTTCTGCTCGATAACGCTTTGAAGGCTGGAAAGCGCGTACTTCTCGAAGGTTCACAAGGAACTCTTCTCGATGTCGATCACGGTACTTATCCATTCGTTACATCATCAAACCCAACTGCGGGCGGTGCATGTACTGGTTCCGGAATCGGACCAACCAAGATTGATCGCGTCATCGGAATCGTTAAGGCCTACACAACACGCGTTGGTTCTGGCCCATTCCCAACAGAACTCTTCGATGAAGATGGCGAAAAACTTCGCACCATCGGTGGCGAAGTCGGCGTAACAACTGGTCGCGCTCGTCGTTGCGGTTGGTATGACGCACCTATCGCTCGTTACGCAGTTCGCGTTAACGGACTTACAGATTTCTTCCTAACAAAGCTCGATGTACTCACTGGCTGGGAACAGATTCCAGTATGTGTTGCATACGAGATTGACGGAAAGCGCGTTGAAGAACTTCCAGCTTCACAATCAGATTTCCACCATGCAAAGCCAATCTACGAATATCTCCCAGGTTGGAAAGAAGATATTTCAGGAGCTACGAAGATCAGCGATCTTCCTAAGAACGCCCAGGATTACATCACCTTCCTCGAGAAGATTTCAGGCGCCCCAATGAGCGCCATCGGAGTCGGGCCCGGGCGTACCCAGACAATTGTCGTCAAGGATTTCATCTAAGCCATGAAAATCCTCCTAGTCGGTAGCGGCGGTCGTGAGCACGCACTCGCACTAGGACTAAGAGCAGATAAAAGTTGTACTGAACTTCATGCAGCTCCGGGAAATCCAGGTATTGCATCCCTTGCAACTCTTCACCCTGTTGCAATTACAGATAACGAAGCAATCCTTAAACTCGCACAGCAATTAGCAGTCAATCTTGTTGTCGTAGGTCCTGAAGTGCCTTTGGTTAATGGAGTATCTGATGTACTGCGCGAAGCAGGTTTTGCTGTCTTTGGTCCATCAAAGGCAGCCGCACAACTCGAAGGTTCAAAAGATTTTGCAAAGGGCGTTATGCGCGACGCAGGCGTTCCAACAGCACGCAGCTTCACTTGCACCGAACAATCTGAAATTGAAAAGGCGCTCGATACTTTCGGCGCCCCATATGTTGTAAAAGATGACGGCTTAGCTGCAGGCAAAGGCGTTGTCGTTACAAACGACCGCCAGGTAGCACTTGATCACGCTCTTGCATGTTCACGAGTTGTTATCGAGGAATATCTTGCAGGTCCAGAAATTTCACTCTTCGGAATCTCAGATGGCCGCAATATCTTGCCGATGCAACCAGCTCAAGATTTTAAACGCGCATACGATGGCGATGAAGGTCCAAACACTGGTGGAATGGGTGCCTACTCGCCACTTCCATGGGCACCGGATGACATCGTCGAAGAGACGTATGAAAAAGTCTTAGCTCCAATGATTGCCGAGATGGCAGCACGTGGAACTCCATTTGTTGGACTTCTCTATGCAGGTCTTGCACTCACTGATGATGGAATCCGCGTCATTGAATTTAACGCGCGCTTTGGTGATCCAGAGACTCAAGTTCTGATTCCACGACTTATAACCCCGCTTGCAACTCTTCTCTATAACGCTGCAACAGATAATTTGGATGACGCAGTTCTTCACTGGCGCGATGAAAGCGCCGTCACTGTCGTTCTCGCAGCTCAGGGTTATCCAGAATCGCCAAAGACTGGGGCAGCTATTTCATCTATTCCCGCCATTGATAAATCACAGGTATTTCATGCAGGCACAAGCGATAGCAGCGGCGCGCTACTTTCAACAGGCGGACGAGTCCTCACCGTTACCGGAACCGGCGCTGATCTAACTGAAGCGCGCGACCGCGCATATCGCGCAATCTCACAGATTGAACTAGAGGGATCGTTCTACCGCTCGGATATCGCGCTCAATGCGTCGGTCGCTGAGAAGGGCAATTAAATGGGGGAGAATGCACCAGTGAGCGTATTAGCAGATCGTTATGCATCGAAAGAGATGCGCCAAGTCTTTGCGCCAGAACAGAAGATCATCGCCGAACGTAAGCTGTGGCTTGCAGTTGCCCGCGCACAATCAAAGCTAGGACACTCGATCTCGGATGCAGTTATTGCCGATTACGAAAAGGTTTTAACAAAAGTTGATTTAGCTTCTATCGATGCACGCGAGAAAGTTACTCGCCATGATGTGAAAGCACGTATCGAAGAGTTCAACGCACTTGCCGGGCATGAAGCTATCCATGCCGGAATGACTAGCCGCGACCTAACCGAAAATATTGAAGCGCTTCAAGTGCGCGAGGGTCTGGCGATTGTTCACGATAAGACAGTTGCACTCCTTGCCGCCCTTGGTGCAAAGGCAGCACAGTATTCAGATCAACCAATCGCTGGTCGTTCACATAATGTGCCCGCACAGATCACCACACTCGGAAAGCGTTTTGCATCCGCTGCCGAAGAACTCCTTTACGCCTACGAGCGTCTTGCATCTCTTCAGAGCCGCTATCCAATGCGCGGAATCAAGGGTCCTGTCGGAACAGCGCAAGATTCAATTGATTTACTCGGTTCCACTGAAGCGCACCAGTCACTCGAATCTGCGATTGCTAAGGAACTCGGCTTTTATCGCGTTCTCGATTCAACTGGCCAGGTTTATCCCCGTTCACTTGATTACGAAGTACTCACAACTCTTGTTCAGCTGGCGACTTCACCATCTTCTCTTGCCACATCAATCCGCTTGATGGCGGGCGCAGAGCTTGTTACAGAAGGCTTTAAGGCAGGCCAAGTTGGTTCATCGGCGATGCCACACAAGATGAATACCCGTTCATGTGAACGAGTAAATGGCCTCACCGTTATTTTGCGCGGCTATGCCTCAATGGTCTCCGAACTTGCTGGCAATCAATGGAACGAGGGCGATGTCTCATGCAGCGTTGTTCGTCGCGTTGCACTTCCTGATGCGTTCTATGCCATGGATGGATTACTCGAAACAATGCTTACAGTTCTCAACGAGTTCGGCGCTTTCCCTGCAGTGATCTCTGCAGAGCTCGAGCGCTACCTTCCATTCTTAGCAACAACAAAGATTTTGATGGCATCGGTTAAAGCTGGCGTCGGTCGCGAAGTCGCACATGAAGCGATTAAAGAACATGCAGTTGCTGCAGCTCTTGGTATGCGCGAAGGCAAGCCTAATAATTTCCTTGATGCAATTGCAGGCGATGACCGCATTCCATTTAAGCGCGCAGAACTTGATGCGCTGATTGGTAACCCCATTGAATTTACTGGCGATGCACGCCAACAAGTAGCTCGAGTTGTAAGTCGCATCGACGCGATTACTTCCGCGCACCCTGCCGCAGCGCAGTACAAACCCGCCAGTATCCGGTGAGCGGCTTCGGCGCAGCTGGCGCACCGCCAGCACCAGTCATCGAAGGTTGGAAGCACCTTCGCACAGGAAAAGTCCGCGATCTCTATACAAATGAATCCGGTGAAATTCTCTTAGTTGCATCTGATCGCATCTCTGCATTCGATTGGGTATTGCCGACAACAATTCCGAATAAGGGCGCGATCCTTACTCAGCTTTCACTGTTCTGGTTTGAACTCTTGGCAGATATCGTCCCCAACCACATCATTAGTGAAGATGTTCCTGCATCTGTTGCGGATCGTGCAGTCATTGTTCAACCACTTGAAATGTTTGCCATCGAATGTGTGGCTCGCGGGTATCTGACTGGCAGCGGACTTGCTGAATATAAAGGTAACCAGGCAGTCTGCGGAAACCCACTCCCAGCAGGGTTATTAGATGGTTCAGCGCTTCCAACAAGCATCTTTACCCCAGCGACCAAGGCTGAAATCGGCGACCACGACATCAATATCGATTTTGAAAGCGCTGCCAAGATTGTTGGGGCAGATCAAGCAGCAGAACTGCGCGACTTAACTATCAAGCTCTACGACACAGCAGCTGATTTTGCTCGCAGCCGCGGAATTATCTTGGCAGATACAAAATTTGAATTCGGAATCAATATGGCTGGAGAAATCACTTTAGGTGATGAAGCCCTGACTCCTGACTCTTCACGTTTCTGGGAGGCCGAAGGATGGGCTCCAGGAAAATCGCAACCATCATTTGATAAGCAATTTGTCCGTGATTGGTTGACATCAAGTGGATGGGATAAAGAATCCACACCTCCAGAATTGCCCGCAGAGATCGTAGAAAAAACTGCGGCGCGATATGAAGAAGCTTTTGAACGTATTACCGGTAGCAAGTTTTAATAGATTTCAAAATAACAACTAGGGAGATAAAAATGGCAAAGATCGTGGTTGATGTGATGTTAAAGCCCGAAATTCTTGACCCACAAGGAAAGGCAGTTGCTGCAGCTCTTCCTCGTCTTGGATTTAACTTTGCCAAAGATGTTCGCCAAGGAAAGCGATTTGAAATTGAAGTCGATGGCGAGCCAACTCCGGCACAGCTTGCTGATGTCGAAAAGGCTGCTGAGAAGCTGCTCTCAAACCCTGTTATTGAAAACTTCACAGTTCGAGTGGAGAAGTAATAACAATGAAAATTGGTGTTGTAACTTTTCCAGGCACTCTCGATGATCGAGATGCAGCCCGCGCTGTTCGCCATGCCGGTGGCGAATCAGTAGCTTTGTGGCATAACGATGCAGATCTTCACGGTGTAGATGCAGTCATCCTCCCTGGCGGCTTCTCTTACGGTGATTATCTTCGCTGTGGAGCAATCTCTCGCTTCTCTCCAGTGATGGAGCCAATCATTAAGGCAGCCCAGGGCGGGATGCCTCTACTAGGTATCTGTAACGGCTTTCAGGTCCTTGCCGAAGCTCACCTGATACCAGGTGCGCTTACTCGTAACCACGAACTTCACTTCTTATGCCGTGATCAGAAGCTCACAATCGAAAATACAAATACTGCGTGGACATCTTCATTTACTCAAGGGCAAGAGGTTCTCATTCCATTGAAGAATGGTGAAGGCGCATATATGTGCGATGACGAAACCCTTGCAGCGCTTGAAGGCGAAGGTCGCATTATTGCGCGCTATGTTGGAGAAAATCCGAATGGATCACGTAACTTGATTGCAGGAATTACCAATGAACGCGGAAATATTGTTGGCTTAATGCCTCACCCTGAACATGCCATCGATTCACTTGCTGGTCCGTCAGCAGATGGTCTTGGATTCTTTACCTCTGTTCTGAAAAGTTTTGTTTCTGGAGGTGTGAAGTAATGTCACTCGATACCGTTGCAACGGCACAAGCAAATCCAGATTTATCACAACCATTCGCTGAGCTTGGATTAAAGCCTGACGAATACGCGCGCATCAAGGAAATTCTTGGTCGCCGTCCAACTTCATCTGAACTCGCTATGTATTCAGTGATGTGGTCTGAGCACTGCTCATATAAATCTTCCAAAGTTCACCTCAAGCAATTTGGTGACAAGGCTGTTAAGACCGATGCCCTTCTTGTCGGTATCGGCGAGAACGCAGGTGTTGTCGATGTTGGTCAGGGTTACGCAGTCACTTTTAAAATCGAATCTCACAACCACCCATCATTTATCGAGCCATACCAAGGCGCTGCAACTGGCGTTGGTGGAATCGTTCGTGACATCTTGACGATGGGTGCACGTCCAATCGCAGTAATGGATCCACTTCGCTTTGGTCCAGCGGATGCGGCCGATACTCGTCGCGTACTACCTGGCATCGTTGCTGGAGTTGGCGGATACGGGAACTGTCTTGGCTTGCCAAATATCGGTGGCGAAGTTGTCTTCGATGAGACCTACCTCGGAAACCCTTTGGTTAATGCCCTTTGCGTAGGCGTTATGAAACATAGCGATATCAAGCTTGCCAAAGCTGCCGGAGCTGGCAACCTTGTCGTTCTCTACGGTGCAAAGACCGGCGGAGATGGAATCGGCGGAGTATCAGTCCTTGCCTCTGAAACTTTTGAATCAAAGGGACCTGCAAAGCGTCCTGCTGTTCAAGTTGGCGATCCATTCGTTGAGAAAGTTCTTATCGAATGTTCACTCGAAATCTTCGCTGAAGATTTAGTTGTCGGTATTCAAGATCTTGGCGGCGCAGGACTTTCTTGTGCAACATCAGAACTTGCTTCAGGTGGCTCAGGTGGCATGAAGGTTCAGCTCGACAAGGTTCCGCTGCGCGATCCTTCACTATCACCAGAAGAAATCTTGATGTCAGAATCACAAGAGCGCATGTGCGCAATTGTCGAACCAAGCAAGATTGCTCGCTTTCTCGAAATTTGCGAGAAGTGGGATGTCACTGTCACGGTCATCGGTGAAGTCACAGATGGCAATCATCTTGAAATTACCTGGAACGGCGAACTTATCGTAGATGTTCCACCTCGCACTGTGGCCCACGATGGTCCGGTCTATAACCGACCACTTGCACAACCTGCCTATATCGATGCAGTTGCAAAGGAAGTTATCAACGTTCCACTTCCAACAACTGCAGATGAAATCAAGGCAACGGTTCTAAAACTTGCGGCAACACCAAACCTTGCAGATAAGTCTTGGGTTACTGATCAATACGATCGTTATGTTCAGGGCAATTCAATTCAATCGCAGCCAGATGACTCTGGAATGGTGCGCATTGATGAGGAGACGCATCTCGGAGTTGCAGTAGCCACAGATGCCAATGCCAACTGGTCATATCTCAACCCTTACGAAGGCGCGAAGTTGGCACTTGCTGAAGCTGCTCGCAATATTGCGACCGCTGGCGCAAAGCCACTAGCTGTCACTAACTGTCTTAACTTCGGCTCTCCAGAAGATCCAGGCGTTATGTGGCAGTTCGCAGAGTCAGTGCGTGGCCTTGCTGATGGCTGTCTCGAGATGGGTCTTCCTGTAACAGGCGGAAACGTTTCGTTCTACAACCAGACAGGCGCTGTTGCGATTCTTCCAACTCCAGTCATTGGTGTTCTTGGAGTAATCGACGATGTTCGCACACGGACTCCCATGTCATTTGATCGCGCAGGTCTTGATCTCTACCTATTAGGTGAAACTGAAAACGATCTTGCGGGTAGCGAATGGGCATACATGCACAACCAACGTGGCGGTATTGCACCATCTTCAGATCTTCAACGTGAAATGCGATTGATTGATCTTCTTGTTGCAGGTCGCACAAAGAAGATCTTTAGCGCAGCACACGATTTAAGTCAGGGCGGTCTTGCTGCAACTCTGACCGAAATGGTTCTGCGTTACAACACAGGTGCAACTGTGCAACTCGAGAACGTAGGGCTTTCACTATTAAGCGAAACCCCAGGACGTGTTGTGGTTGCCATTGATCCAGCACAAGCAGCTGCACTTACAAGTGAAGCAGCTTCACAGAAGATTGCGCTGACAAAGATTGGAACATCTGGGGGAGATTCACTCGTTATCAACGATGCAAAGATTTCACTGGTTGAACTTCGTAAAGCGCATACCGAAACTTTCCCAAAGTTGTTCGGATAACTTCGATGCGCGATCCGCAGGTACTTGCTGAAGTGAAGGAGACTCTTGCTCTCCTTACTGAACGTGCACCTGGTCGCGCCATAGAAGTTCGTATTCCGCCATATGCCGCAGTGCAATGCGGTGAAGGTCCGACACACACTCGCGGAACCCCTCCGAATACAGTCGAGATGGATGCACAGACATGGTTGGCACTTGCCAACGGTGAAAAGAGTTGGGCAGATGCAATGGCAGCCGGCCTGATCTCCGCCTCCGGAATACGCGCTGATTTATCCCAACTACTACCGCTTAGGATGACCCTATGAGCCGTCGCCCAGATGGATTGTTAAATCACAATGTTCTTGAAGACGATAAAGGTCCGCAAGATGCTTGTGGAGTCTTTGGCGTGTGGGCACCAGGCGAAGAAGTCGCAAAGTTAACGTTCTACGGGCTCTATGCGCTGCAACATCGCGGACAAGAATCAGCAGGAATTGCAACATCTGATGGCGACCGCATCTTGGTCTATAAAGATATGGGCTTGGTTTCGCAGGTCTTCACTGAAACAGATTTAGCTTCACTCGTCGGCAACCTTGCAATCGGTCATTGCCGCTACAGCACAACAGGTTCAAGCACATGGGTCAATGCGCAGCCAACTCTTCGCCCAACAAAGTACGGAACTTTGGCGCTTGCTCACAATGGCAATCTCACAAACACTGGTGACCTTGCCGAGTTAGTGCAGAAGCTTGAGGTTGAAACACCAAAGAATGAACGCGGTGCAACCACAGATACTGAAATCATGACGGCACTCATTGGTCTGCAAGATGAGAAGAACGTTGAAGCAAGTGCACTTGCTGTTTTGCCAAAGCTTGAAGGTGCATTTTCACTCGTCTTTATGGATGAACACACTTTGTATGCAGCGCGCGATCGTCATGGTGTTCGACCACTTGTTATCGGCAAACTCGATCGTGGCTGGGTAGTCGCCTCTGAATCTGCAGCGCTCGACATTGTTGGTGCAGCTTTTGTTCGTGAAGTCGAACCGGGAGAATTTCTTGCAATCAATGAAGATGGAATTCGCTCTGAAATGTGGGCAAAGCCTGAACCAAAGGGCTGCATCTTTGAATATGTCTATCTTGCCCGCCCAGATACAACTATTGCAGGGCAGAGCATTCATGCAGTCCGTGGTCGCATTGGCCAGCGCCTTGCCATTGAAGCACCAGTAGATGCAGATCTTGTTATTCCTGTTCCTGAATCAGGAACACCTGCAGCTATTGGTTATGCCAAGCAATCAGGAATTCCATACGGCTTAGGACTTGTAAAGAATTCTTACGTTGGCCGCACATTTATTCAGCCATCACAAACTATTCGCCAACTTGGTATTCGCCTCAAACTCAATCCGCTACGCGAAATCATTGAAGGAAAGCGCATCATCGTTGTCGATGATTCGATTGTTCGTGGCAATACACAGCGCGCACTTGTACGCATGCTGCGCGAAGCTGGCGCTCTTGAGATTCACGTTCGAATTTCATCTCCTCCCGTGAAGTGGCCATGTTTCTACGGAATCGACTTTGCTACTCGCGCAGAACTAATTGCCAGTGGCCTTGAGGTTGAAGAGATTCGTCGCTCAATTGGCGCTGATTCACTCGCGTACGTTTCTGAAGAAGGTTTGATTGAAGCGACTAATGTTGCGGAAGAGAAGCTCTGCCGCGCATGCTTCTCAGGTCAATACCCAATTGCTATTCCAACAGATATGTCAGAAGGCAAAATGCGCCTTGAAGTTACCGATGTTCACACAGAGAAGGTTCACAAGTGATGGCAACCTATAAAGATTCTGGCGTTGATATCGATGCAGGAGATCGCGCAGTTGAATTGATGAAGGCCTCAATTGCCCGTGCGTCACGTCCTGAAGTAATGGGTGGAATCGGTGGATTTGCAGGCCTCTTTGATGCATCAGCACTGAAAGAGATGAAGCAACCACTACTTGCAACGTCAACCGATGGCGTTGGAACAAAGACTGAGATTGCACGTGCAATGGGTAAGTACGACACCATCGGTGAAGATCTCGTTGCCATGGTTGTCGATGATCTTGTTGTTTGTGGCGCAGAACCACTCTTTATGACTGATTACATTGCTGTTGGAAAAGTGATTCCTGAGCGCATTGCAGATATCGTCGCTGGAATTGCACGCGGGTGCGTGAAAGCAGGAACTGCTCTTGTAGGTGGCGAGACTGCAGAACACCCAGGTTTACTTGCAGAAGATGAATTTGATATCGCAGGTGCTGCAACAGGTGCAGTCGATGCAGATAAACAACTTGGCGCTCATCGCGTTAAGGCCGGAGATCTCATCATCGCAATGCCAGCAAGTGGATTCCATGCAAATGGTTATTCATTAATTCGCCACATTCTCAGCTCTCAGAAACTTGACCTTGCAAAGACTTATGAAGGTTTCTCACAGTCACTCGGTGAGATTCTTCTGACCCCGACTGAGATTTACTCACTCGACTGTCTTGCACTCATCAAGGCGCAGGGCGAGAAGTTACGTACATTTAGCCACATCACTGGCGGCGGACTTGCTGACAACACTGCACGCGTTATCCCTGCTGGACTTACTGCGAAATACGATCGCTCTACTTGGGCTCTACCTGCGGCAACTAAGTTCTTGGCAGATGTGGCATCTGTTCCACAAGAAGATATGGAACGCACCTGGAACTGTGGCATCGGAATGTCGGCTGTAGTCGACCCAGCAATCGGAGATTTAGTGATTCGCTCATTGGCAGCGCGAGGAATGTCAGCTTGGATTGCTGGCATCGTTGAGCCTTCTACAGATAAGGACGCTGCTCGTTCATACTTGGTATCTGACTACAAGGGGTAAATTTCATGGCAAGTAAGTCCAAGGTCGCAGCTAAGAAGCAGGCATCATCTGCAAAGAAGATCAGCTTCTATCTCATCGCCATTCCAGTCTTCGCCTTCTTCATCAAGCTGATCATCATGTCCAATATCCGCGGAACAGACGGTGCGATGTTGGGTGGATGGTTGGGCGCAGATGGTGAGAACTACCTAAGTGGCGTCGATGGCTTACTTCAGCAAGGTTATTTCAGCGATAAGAGCATCCTGTCTTACTGGCCAGCTGGCTATCCCATTCTTATCTGGATCCTCACAAAGATTTCACTTGCTCATGTCATCTTCCTTATTTCATTTACCCAATCAATTTTCTACGCATACGCAAGCTATTACTTTGTAAAGCAGCTCCGTGGCACCAAGTTGCAGCCTTATATGTTCCTTATCGGCCTTGCACTCGCATTCAATCCAACGCTCTCACTTAGTTCACTCGCCGTCGGATATGAAAGCCCAATTGCTGCTTGTATGTTGATGGTCGTTGGCTTGATCATGAAGTCACGTCAAAGTGCTCATGATCGCCAATTTATTCTTCGTGTTATCTCTGCAGGATTCTTCTCAGCGCTAGCAACCTTTATGCAGCCCCGCTGGATTCTTACCTCAATCGTTATTGCAGCTTTGTGGGCGCTCATCACTAAGGGTCGCAAAGCACAAGCACTGATTCTTGTGGGCGTAGTTGGAATCATGGCTCTCGCACCGGCAATCATGATTCAGCGAAACATTCAATCGATTGATAAAACTGTTATTTCTACAAACTTGGGCGTCACAATGCGCATCGGTGCAGGCGATGAAACTCAAGGCGGTTACGCACACACTGGTCCTGATGTTCCTTGCGAACCAGTAGCGCCAGCAACTGCAGTGACCGACAACGATGTCGTGAAATGTGTTATCAAGTGGTACGCAAGCAACCCTGGAAAATCAATCCGCCTCTTTATTAACAAAGCTTGGTTCTATTGGACACCTTGGTCTGGCCCACTTGGTAACGGAACGATGGCGCGCAATCCATGGCTTAAGGTCAATCCGATTGTAAATATCGCAAAGGGCAGCCAATCCGGCAACGACCTTGTCTATAAATCAATTGGCCGCGGAATTTCATTCTTCTGGGTCATCGGATGTATCTCCTTCTTCTTCATCGGATTCTTCTGGCTCCGTTCCATGAAGGGCATCTACGCCAACCTGGCATATGCCTCTGCTATCCCTGTCGTCATCTCGTGGCTCGTATCCATGGGAACGATCGGAGATCACCGTTTCCGCATCCCTACGATGTCTCTGAGCGTCTTTCTGCAGGTCTTGGGCTACTTCGCCCTCCGTCATCGGGTCAAAACAGGCTCATTTGCCGTTGCTTTGGAGTCCAGCGCTCAGGCGCGATAACCTACGCGCCTGGCACATCAGCTATTCGTAAGGAGGTCGCCCATGGGCCGCGGCCGTGCAAAAGCTAAGCAGACCAAGGTTGCTCGCGATTTGAAGTACAACTCTCAGGACATGGACCTCGATCGCCTTACTAAGGAACTCCACGGAGATGTCCCTAATCAGCAGAATCAGGATGATGACGATCCTTTTGCTGAAGGCAATTACATTCCACGCGCGTGAAACCAACGCCGTACGTCGCATCACTGCGAATTTACGAACCCCTTTCAGCATTTGAACCTGTCGACAGAATTCGTTGGCAGAATATTGATGCATCTATTGATTCACAGAAAGAAGAGCAGGCGCTCGCACTCCGCCGTTTAGTTTTTCCTGAACCTCCAGCTGTTCGCCCTGATGGTGCACACGTTCTTGATATCAATGGAACTCGTTATGTGTCGCCGTGGTCGACCGCAACTCGTTGTTGGGCAGCTCTTGATGATTTTAAAGATTCACTTCCATCTTCCATCACGTCATTCTTTATTCCATCTTCACTCGAAGAGGTAATTACAACGGGCGTTGATTTACTTGAGGATCGCGTTCCGCACATCATCACTGAAAATTGGGTTGTTCCACCTCGCTGGTTCTCGATTTTTACTCCAGATGAACGAGTGCGCGGAGAAGATGAAGATGGTCCGTATTCTTTTGCTCGCACCACAATGTCTAAGGCGCGCGAACGTGCACTTGAATCTCACGAAACTGTTCTTGGTGCATTTGGACAAGGGCCTGTCGAACAAGAGATTGAAAATATGATCGATTGGCTTGAACTCTTCCACCCTGAATCACTTGTCGAACTCGATTACGGTGGGCTGGCCGGTTATCTCGATTCAGCACTTCGTGCCCAAGGCCTTGATGGAATCAATGAAGATTCATCCATCGAAGATGTTGCCTTTAGTTTGTCTGGGCTCTCGGCCGGCGATGGTTCAATCGCAGGTCAGGGATATGAGCGCTTAGTTTCCCGCTGGCGCGCAGTTCAAGCCTTCGAATCAGCTA
This sequence comes from Planktophila turicensis (SeqCode), assembly GCF_965234405.1. Classification (GTDB taxonomy): domain Bacteria; phylum Actinomycetota; class Actinomycetes; order Nanopelagicales; family Nanopelagicaceae; genus Planktophila; species Planktophila turicensis. The sequence continues at coordinate 1,244,618 of NZ_OZ248346.1, read as the reverse complement.
TTTAGCACTTCTAGATAATTTCATTCTGGATTTCATCTTCGGAGGTATTGCCACAGGTGATTTCGTGAGGAATACTTCCCGTCATTACGGAGCAAAACGGACATTTCAGTCCCGCATCCGATGAGTGAATTAACTGGGAGAGCTTATGAATCGTCTGCCTGATGCAGAGGTACTCCTTACCCCACGCGAAGTTGCTGATCTCTTTGGTGTTGATCCCAAAACTGTTACTCGTTGGGCAAAGGCAGGAAAGCTCACCTCGATTCGCACATTGGGTGGCCACCGCCGTTATCGTAAATCTGAAGTCGATGATCTTCGCGCAAATTATTTCAAGGCACAGAACTAATACCTATTTAGCTAGATGAACTTTTCACTATGACCTATTCCATTGAGCAATTTTTCTTACTCGGTTTTCTCACACTCGTTTTTGTCGGACTCATTACTCCTCCAATTCGTAATGTCGCTTTGCGTGTTGGTGCAGTCGATGCACCGACACTTGCCCGTAAAGCGCAGAAGGAGCCAGTTCCTTATTTAGGTGGAGTCGCGATTGCAATCGGAATCGTTTCTGCATCCTATGGATCAATCCTTGCCGTCGATTTCTCAGTTGATAGCCTGAAGCTGGCAAGCTTTGTTCTTGTACCTGCAATTGCAATTTCAGCGATGGGACTTTGGGATGACCTCAAAGGTCTTGAACCGTGGCCTCGTCTCGTTGCTCAAACATTTACCGGAATCATCGTTGCTGTCATTCTCACTGTCACCGACACAATGGGCTTTGCCTTCAATAACCACTTACTTAACTACTCGATCACCGTCCTCTGGATCGTTGGCGTCTGCAACTCAATTAACTTCTTCGATAACCATGATGGCGGAGCAGCTGGAACAGTTGCAGTTATTACCTTCTTCCTCTTCTTTATTGCATATGACCGCCAACAGATTCTGGTCAGTGCTCTTGCAATCGTTACAGCGGGCGCAACTGCAGGCTTTCTTATTTGGAACCGCCACCCTGCCAAGATTTACATGGGAGATGCGGGCTCTCTCTTCCTTGGAATCATCATCTCGGTGCTCACGATTCGTTTAAGCCCTGGTGTTATTCCTTCATATAAGTCACTCGCTATTCCACTCTTCCTAATGGCAACACCGATTCTCGACACCACTGTCGCCGTTATTTCACGCCTTTATCGCGGCATCTCTCCATTCCAAGGGGGACGCGATCACTTGTCACATCGATTAATGCGCAAAGGCCTTAACCGCCGAATTACAGCTTTCACGCTGTGGGGGCTAGCGGCCTTCTACGGCTTTATCGCTCTTGCAATCTATACATGGCCGGATACATACGGTCTGCCGCTCATCATCCTTGGAGCAACAGTGTGGGTTGCAAAACTGATTTTCTTCTTACGAATTCCATCTGAGGGGTAGACTCTCACCATGGCCGATAAGAATGATGATATGAAAGCAAGAATGCTTGCTGCCCTTGAAGCAAAGAAGAATAAGAAGGGCGCTCCAGGCACTCAAACACATTCTGAATCAGGATCAAAGATTCGCGGTGGACAACGCAGCGGTGGAGCTCCACAAGTTCAGCGCAAGGCTGGACCATCTGGCTCAGGTTCTGCAGGCTAAATTTTCTTTAGCAGTGCCTTTTCTTCTTGAAATTAGAGTTCGACCAAACGCCTCGCGAAATAAAGTTGGCGGAAGCGTTGGAGAACCCCCTCGATTAATCGTTGCAGTGCAAGCTCCTGCAGTCGATGGCAAAGCCAATCAAGCAGTTATAAAAGAGTTAGCTAGCGCATTTGATCTGCGCGCCCGTGATTTCACCATTGTCTTTGGCGAACTCGGTCGCGATAAACGGTTATTGGTAGATGGAGATGAAAAAACTCTCCAAGCAAAGCTTGAAGAGTTAATGGGCGAACCCAAACTTCTGTAATAAAGAAGCACTTGTGGCTCGGGACAGGATCGAACTGTCGACCTCACGATTTTCAGTCGCGCGCTCGTACCAACTGAGCTACCGAGCCAATATGTAGTTGTAGAAACTGCTATGTTAAAAAAAGAAGAGAGCGTGTGGACACTCTCTTCTTTCGCGACCCGGACGGGACTTGAACCCGCGACCTCCGCCGTGACAGGGCGGCGCGCTAACCAACTGCGCTACCGGGCCTTGATAAATCAAAGCCGTACTTCTTGCTACCTCGAGTGCCCCCAACGGGATTCGAACCCGTGTTACCGCCGTGAAAGGGCGATGTCCTAGGCCCCTAGACGATGGGGACGTTTGAGGCTCGCAAATCGTACCTTCTTAAGCGTGCACGACCAAACTCGCGAAAAAGACCCTGGAAAACGGGCAGTTTTAGAGCAGAGCCCACTGAACTGTGACGGCAATGGTCACATCTTGCTGACCTAAATCAATCACCGTTGCATCAGATTCTGCTTTAGCAACAGCCATCACAGGTGCGTAATTTGTAGGAGCAGAATTCTCAACGAGGTAATTAACTTTGCCGAGCTTCACTCCCATCAACTTTGCATAGGAAGAAGCTTTTGCTTTAGCGCTTTTTACTGCAGCAGCTCGTGCTGCCTCAAGTGATTTCGTTGAATCAAGTACGAATGGTGTTGCGCCATTGATCTGCAAGTTATCGCCACCGGCTGCAACGAGTGAATCAACGAGTGCGCCCGCAGTATCTGCGGCGCGAACCGTGATGGTAAATAACTGTGATCCGCGGTATCCAGTCAGAGTAGATCCACCATCATTGGTGTACTTATATTCCGGATAGACCGAAACGCTCTGAGTAGCAATATCTTTTGTATCAATCTTTGCTGCCTTTAGTGCTGCACGAACTGCAGTTGCAGTCTTTGCTGTTGCAGCAAGGGCTTCTTTGCTCGTCGCAGCTACAGCAGTAGCAGTTGCGTTGATTCGAACTGCATCTGGGACAACTTTCACAACGCCTTGTGCCGAGACTGTGATGTAGCGAGTTGCAGCGGCTTCAGCTGCGGGAGTTAGAACTCCTGCAGCTACAGTCATCAAAAGGGCAATTACGGAGATACGTTTACGAGTTGTCATAAAGCTATTATCTCTTACTTATTGTGTGAGCGGTTATAGATTTCTGTGTGATCTCGGAGCATTCGCTCTAGCGAGAAATACTCATGAGCATGTGCTTTACCGGCAGAACCAAGTCGATTTCGCAGCTCTAAATCGGTCGCTAGAGCGCTTAACGCACTAGCCATTGCACCTGGTTGAGGTGAGGTAAGGAAGCCGGTTTTATCGTTGTCGACAATATCTGAAATCGATCCAACAGATGGAGCAACGATAGGAAGCCCTGCCTGCGCTGCTTGAATCAAAGTCAGCGGAATACCTTCATTATCGCTGGTAAGAATTGCGATATCGCTAGCTGCAAATAAGTCATCAATATCTTTACGCCAGCCTAGGAAGGTAACGGGCAGGTTCTCGGCAGCAGCGCGAGCTTTCGAACTCTCAAAGAGTTCGCCTTCGCCGGCAACTAAGAAGTGGATAGCAACTTCTCGCTTCACCATTGCAGCAGCGATATCGAGTAAACGATCAGGGCGTTTAATCTGAGTGAGGCGGCCAACAAAGGTGCAGTAAATAATGGCTGGGTCTAGCTCGAGGTTCTTTCGAAGTTCTGACTTGCTCGCAGTGTGAGGCGCTGGTAGTCCTGGGAAGAAGACACTGTATTGATCTGCACTTCCAATGCCAGCATGGATCAGGTCGTTCTTTACTTCATTGCCAATGGCAACAAGAAAGTGAGTGCGCTTTGCTAAGAACTTCTCAATGGCGATAACAAGTGAGGTCTTCCACCCTGCAAAATAACCGTGAAGTAAGTGGCCATGGAAGGTATGGATACGAGTCGCTCCACGCCCTGCAATGATCGAAGCCAAACGACCAAGCACGCCAGCCTTAGCTGTATGGGTATGGATGACATCGGGTTTAAAAGTTCTAATCTTCTGTACTAATCCAATAAATGCTTTTAAGTCGGCAATCGGCGAAACCGAGCGACCAAGACCTGCAATGCGAGTTGCCTTGATATCGGTAGCAACTTCATCCAGATAATCAGCTTCTGTTTCATCGCAGTAACCGGTGATAAGAACTTGTTCGAATCGTGAGGAATCAAGGCCGCGCATTAACTCGGCAACAATGACGGCTGGACCACCCACATTCATGCGGGCGATGATCTGCATAACTTTGATGCGCTCAGCCATGTGGTTATCTTCTCGCAAAAAGGCTGGATAATTGAACTTATGACTAGCGGGCAATTCGTATCTAAGTGCACAGCCGATGCGATGGCTCGCGCCGCCCAGACCTTGCAGGCAGGCCACCTGGTCGCATTTCCAACCGAGACTGTCTACGGATTAGGTGCTGATGCCACCAATGCATCTGCTGTTGCTCGCATTTATGAAGCAAAGGGTCGCCCTGCAGATCATCCGCTCATCGTTCATGTTGGCGATATGCAAGATATCGCTGATTGGTCAGATGACATCCCAGATTATGCAATCGCACTTGCTCGCAATTTCTGGCCAGGCCCAATGACTTTGATTCTCAAGCGCTCTGCTCTTGCTCAGGATTTCATCACTGGGGGACAAGACACTGTGGGTCTACGTGTTCCTAACCATGTGATTGCACTTGCACTTCTGAATGAATTTAAAAAGCTTGGCGGTAAGGGAGTGGCAGCACCTAGCGCTAATCGCTTTGGTCATGTTTCTCCAACAACTGCCCAGGCGGTCAGCGATGAACTTTCTCAATACTTAGCACCTGAAGATTTATTGCTTGATGGCGGCCCGTCACTTGTTGGAGTTGAATCGACAATTATCGATTGCACAACAGAAAGTCCAAAGATTTTACGTCCTGGTGCAATCACAGAAGAGATGATTGAAGCTGTCACTGCGATTGATATTTCATACGATGCAACAGAAATTCGCGTCAGTGGATCGCTCGAGAATCACTACTCACCTAATGCGCAGGTGGTTCTTGATATCGCTCCGGAAAAAGGCGATGGATTTATTGCACTTGCTTCAATTCCGACACCGGATGGAGTCATTCGTTTATCTTCACCGCAGAGCAATGAAGAGTTTGCGCGAGTTCTCTACACATCTCTTCGAAGCGCGGATGAGCAATCGTTATCTCGAGTTGTCGTGCACCAGCCTTCTGGTGACGATATCTCTGTGGCAATTCGCGACCGATTACTGCGTGCCAGCCGCGGTCGCTGAGGTAGTAGACTGCGCCAGTTATTTAGTTGGGGCCTTTAGCTCAGTCGGTAGAGCAACGGACTTTTAATCCGTGGGTCGTCGGTTCGAGCCCGACAGGGCCCACACCTGTATCTTCTCGCTATGAAAAATAAGTCCTGGATTCCTACTTATATCGCTGTAGGAATTGTCTGGGGCTGTTCCTTTATCTTCATCAAACTCGGTCTTGAATTCCTTACTCCTTTCGGAGTCGCATTCGGGCGATGTGCCCTAGGTGCGGCAACGCTCTTGATCGTTGCGAAGGTCCGCGGTTTTCGACTACCCACTGATCGCAAGATTCTCTTTCACCTATGGATCGTGGCTCTGTTGCTCAATGTAATTCCTGGAATCTTCTTTGCTCTTGCTGAAACAGAAGTGACATCAGTTCTCGCAGGCATCATCAACGCAGTTACACCGTTGATGACCTTGATTGCAATCTTGGCGGTTAATCGCGAAGAGAAGCCAAAGGCTTTCCAAATATTCGGATTGTTCATTGGCTTCCTTGGAGTACTCACAGTTCTCGGAGCTTGGAAAGGACTAGGAGATAACCCTGTCTGGGCAATCCTCGTTCTGTTAGCTGCGGTTGCTTGTTATGGAATTTCATATCCATATACCCGCAGATTTGTTATGCCTTATAAATTAAAGCCGGAATCAATTGTCGCGACCCAACTAACGTTGGCAGCAGCAACACTTCTACCTTTCTATCTCTTTGATGGAATCGCTAAAGACGAATACAGAATTGGGCCATTGCTTGGAATGTTAGGCCTCGGCGTATTTGGAAGTGGTTTTGCCTACCTCTGGAACTTCCGAGTGATGGAGATTGCGGGAAGTGCGATTGCAAGTAGCGTCACATACCTAACACCGCTCGTTGCAGTGATCGTGGGAGTTATTTTCTTAAACGAGAAAGTAACCTGGCATGAACCAGTTGGGGCTCTAGTGGTGCTGCTGGGTGCTGCGATTGCTCAAGAGCGAATTAAGTTGTTACAGCGTAAATCCAACGGGTAGCTCAAGGCGATGCGATGCCAAGAGTGAGGAGTTGGTAAGAATTTCACGCGTAGGTGCATCAGCAACAATAATTCCACCGGAAAGAATTACTGACCTCTCGCAGAGTTCGAGCGCATAAGGAAGATCATGCGTCACCATCACGATAGTTACATCTAATGAGCGGACAATCTCTGCCAATTCGCGGCGGCTAGCTGGATCAAGATTTGAAGAAGGCTCATCCATAACAAGAATCTCTGGCTTCATTGCCAACACAGTTGCAACAGCCACGCGGCGACGCTGACCGAATGAGAGATGGTGAGGTGGGCGATCTCTAAATTCAAGCATTCCAACTTGGCTCAGAGCTTCATCAACTACTGCACTTAATTCATTTCCACGAAGTCCCATATTGAATGGACCGAATGCAACATCTTCGCCAACGGTAGGCATGAAGAGCTGGTCATCTGGATCTTGGAAAACGATTCCCACCTTGGCGCGAATTGTCTTGAGCGTCTCTTTATTCTTTGCATCAACGAGCTCGCCCGCAATTCTGACTTCACCCTGCATCGTGGGATGAATTCCATTCATATGCATGACAAGCGTTGTCTTACCGGCACCGTTAGGACCAAGAAGAGCTACTCGTTCACCCTTATTAATTGTGAGGTTCACGCCGTAAAGCGCTTGATTGCCATCTGGATAGGCAAAGGCGAGATTTGAAATCTGCAGACTTGGTGTTGTGTTCATGCTTTACCAACCGATCGCAAGAAATAGAAGTGATGTGGATAGTGCAATTCCAGGTAGAGATAGAGCGGTAAACCACTGACGAGTTGTAACTACAGGATTTCCAAGCGACGGCAAATTTCCATCGAAACCACGCGAAAGCATCGCCAAGTGAACTCGCTCGCCGCGTTCGTAAGAACGGATAAAGAGAGCAGCCGCAGATGTGGCGATTACTTTCCAATGCTTAATTCCGGTGGCGATAAATCCACGAGATTCGCGCGCAATCTTCATGCGCTCCATCTCATCGCTAATGACGTTGACGTAGCGCAACATGAAAGATGCAATCTGCACCATGACTGTCGGCAATTTAAGTCTTTCAAGTCCACGGAGAATTTCACGCGCAGTTGTCGTCGTAGAAAGGATTACTGCCGCAAGTACTCCGAGACTTCCTTTGGCAACGATAGAAGTACCGGCCAATAGACCTTCGCGATAGAGCTGGATACCTGCGATTTCAAAACGCTCGCCTTCGCCAAAGAAAGGCATAAGGATTGCGAAGAAGACGAATGGAATTTCGATAAGGGCTCTCTTAAAGAGAAGAAGTAGAGGAATCTTGCTGAAGAGCGCAGCGGCAATTACTAATGCAAAGAGAGCGATAAATGTCTGCCAACGCGTAATTGGAGTAGAAACTGCGACCAAGATAAAGGCTAGAACGGCAAGGATTTTGATGTGCGATGGAAGTAGATGAGTCACAGAGTGTCTGTGGAGATAAAGCCTTTCACCCACATCGTGGCCGTGGTGGTGGCCGTGGGTGTGAACGAGATCTAAATCCTGAGTATGCGGCTTTATTTCTCTGAACCTGACTTACGGCGGACCAGCATAAATAAGCCTGTAGAGATAACTCCAGTAGCTAAGACCCCAATAACTCCTGCAGCACCGGTTGAGAAGCGAGGGTTATCGATTCCCTTGACTCCGTAATCTGCGAGAGCGCCATCAGCATTTGCATGATCTTTTGCTGAATCGATAAATCCAATTTCTTCGGCAACTTTCTCAAGTCCATCAGGACTAGAAGATGCATAGAAAGATGCGACGCCAGCTAGCAAGAGAGAGGCAAGCAGGCCTGCAAGTAGAAAGTTTTTATTCTTCATGATGCGCTCCTGATTTCGAGAGCTTGCTTCTCGCCCTTGTATCCGTAAACCAAATCAGAACGACTTGCGAGTACTGCGCCAACAGCAAAAGCTGTAATCAGCGCTTCACCGATTCCGATAAGAACGTGAGTACTGATCATCGCTGTCAGGACTGCAGAGACCGAGAATGTTGCATTTGCCCCGATTGAGTATTGCAATACAAATCCTGCTGCAGCTGCTGGAACTGAGAGCAATCCAGCTAACCCTGCAGAAATGGTCGTGGAGAATTTTGATGACGGCAAAATCTTCTGCAGAAGCAAGAAGGCTCCGTATCCAGCCCAGACTCCGATGATCGCCATGTTAAATACATTGAGACCAATTGCTGTTAATCCACCGTCTGCAAAGAGGAGACCTTGCATTAAGAGAACGACGGTAAGTGAAAGCGTTGCCGCATATGGCCCCACCAGAACGGCAGCGAGTGCGCCTCCAAGTAAGTGACCACTTGTTCCAGCAGCGACAGGGAAGTTGAGCATCTGGACTGCAAAGATAAATGTCGCAGTAAGTCCTGCAAGAGGAGCTGTCTTCTCATCGAGAGTCGATTTCGCTCCCTTAATTGAGAGAGCGACTCCGGCTGCTGCCAAGGCGGCAAAGGCGGTCGACGTAGGGATATCGATAAACCCATCAGGAATATGCATGGAAGAAGGTTAATGCAAATCGTTTGCATCTGCATCTGGAAGGCAGAAGACTAGATTCTCACGCCTCTCGCAGGGAAATATCGGCCCCGTGCTGGGCGTTAGGTCTAGTGTGTGTGAATCTCGAGTCCTAGTAGGAAGCGCTAGAACGAAGCAAGGGGAGGTCTTTTGATGAGTGATGACGAAGGCCAGGACGAGCTCGTAACTGAAGAGATGCTCTGGGATCGAATCCCTGAGGTCCATGGTGAAGAACGAGCAAATACATATTACGAACTTTCTGCGCGCATCTTTGCTCGCGGCCAATATGACGAAGCGCTCGCGCTCGCTGAAACTGCGCGAGATATCTTCTCTGAACTCGGAGCATCAGCACCGAGCGAAGGATTAGCTCAGGCATATTCTGCAATTGGATATAACCTCAATCAGTTAAAGCGTATGGATGAAGCAGCAACTGCAATGAGCAAAGCGGTTTCTATTTTGCGTGAGAACAAATCTCCGATTGCGCTCGAACTCGCCTGCACTCTCGGCGAGTGGTGGTACGCCTCAAAGAATTACGAGAAAGTAATTGAGACCATGTACGAATGTTCGCAAGAACATCTCGTTGATGGAAATAACATCGGCGCAGCAAACGATATGCACCTCATCGGATGTGCACAGCGCGAACTAAAGAATTACTCCGAAGCAGTCATCTGTTTCCAAGAAGCGCGAAAGATGTTTAAACTCGAGAAAGAGATTATCCACGTTGCTCGATGCGACCAGAAGATTGCGTCTTGCTACAACGAACTTAATGAAGGCGAAAAAGCTTTCGAAGCGGCGCAGAAATCAATTGATGTCTTTGAAACTGCACACGATCACCGCCGCGAAACATTTGCTCTCTTTGAACTCGGGAAAGCTGAAATCCTTCTAGGAAAGCTAGAAGACGGACTTTCCACTCTTGATGGAGTTCTGCAGATAGTTGCTGAAGATGAACCAAAAGATTTTGAGTTCATCCTCGATATCGAAGACCGTATGGTTGCGGTAATGCGCCAACTTGGGCGAATGGAAGAGGCCGATGAAGTTGAACGACGCCTAAAGTCTCTAAGAGAAGCCCTCGCAGATGATCCTGAAACGGATGCGATTGTTACTTTAAACGATTAAATCTTGCGGGGCAGGTGCTGCAAAGCCCAGTGGTACATAGCTATTGCACCGGCTGCAGAAGCATTCATAGAACGCGTTGACCCGTATTGCTCAATTGCATAGAGAACTTCGCAGATAGCGACGCCTTCATCAGACATGCCAGCGCCTTCTTGGCCAAAGAGAAGAACGCATTTCTCTGGAAGTTGCGCACCTTCGAGGTGCTTTGAACCTGGAACATTATCGATTCCGATGATGGGCGTTTCATTCTCAGCACACCATTGAGCAAATTCTGCGATTGTTGGATGATGCAAGACGGTGAGATATCGATCTGTAACCATCGCTCCGCGCTTATTCCAGTCGCGCTTGCCAACGATATGAACATAAGAAGCATTAAATGCATTTGCTGTGCGAACAATGGAGCCGATATTTAAATCATGTTGCCAATTCTCAATTGCAATCTGAAGTTTATGTCGCTTTGTGTTGAGGTCAGCAACAATTGCCTCTACGGTCCAATATCTGTAATGATCCAAGACATTTCTACGATCGCCATTTTCAAGAAGTTCAGGATCGTATTGAGCGCTGGTTGGCCATGGCTTTTCATGAGGCCCGACTCCGACAACAGGGAAAAATTCACCAGGCCCGATGACTGCAGGTGTATTGATTTCCATGGATGCACTCTAAACTTAAGGCAGCGGCATTACCAATAAGGAGTCATCATGGAGATCGTTTATCACATCGCATTTGGCATCCACCTGCTCTGCGTAGTTGGAATTCTTGTGCTCTTGCTCTTGCAGGCTAATAAGAATCCAAAGAAGTTAAGTGCCGGCGTTGTCCACGCTTCTCTAACCGCGCTCGTTGCTGCAGTGGTCATGGTTGGTCTCTGGGATCATGCTCACGAAGAGGCTGCAAACCACAGCAAATTTGGGGTCAAAGGATTGGTTATCGCTGTGATTTTGACACTTGGTTATAAGAATCTAAAGAAGCCAGTACTTAAGAATTCAGTCTGGGCCGCAATGCTCGGATTAACAGTTCTGAACATTCTTATTGCATACGTCTGGTAATTGAATTCATGAAGAAGTTTGGGATATTGGCATGTCTTATTTTTGCCATCCCAAATATTTCTCCCATTCAAGCTTCGGCAGTTGACCCGCTAAGCGTTGCCGCAACCTTTGAAAGACTGACAGCAAGTTCAGCACTTGCTAATCCATCTGTTGCAGTCATTGACCAGCTGACAGGCGCTGTTGTATTTGAGAAGAGCGCATACTCTCCTCGCAAACCTGCATCTGTATTAAAAATCTATTCCGCAGCTGCCGCACTGACCTACATGGATCCAACCGAACGCTTTACAACTTCGGCTTGGGTTGGAGTCAATGAGAAGAGCATTGTGATCCATGGATCACTCGACCCCTGGATGAGCTTGAACGATTCAGTAGCTAAGAAGATGGGCCGCACATCTATTCCGCGGATTGAATACAACGCACTATCAGCACTGCAAGAGGCGAACCCTGGTTCTATCCGCAACTCAACAATTTATTACTCTGATTTGTATTCACAAGATGTAGCTAATATCAAAGCCTTCTTTGCAAAGCGCGGAGTAAAGGCCGCGATGAAACGCGTATCAAGTGAGAAAGCTTTGGAACTTTCTGGAGAAGAAATCCTCTCTTCTCAGTCTCCTGAACTTCAGGAAATGTTGGCATTTGCTCTGACGTGGAGCGATAACTTATTAACTGAGCGCATCGCGCGCCTTGCTTCTCAAGCTGCGGGCCATCCGCTCAATAATGAAGGCGTAGCAAGAACTTTTGACGAGGTTCTGACTAGTTTGGGTGTTGATAGTAAGGGCCTCTTAGCCCGCGATGCGAGTGGCCTTTCACATGACAATCGAATTACAGCGATTCAAGTCGCCCGCTTGTTGGCGAAGATACGCACCGATGCAAAGTTTGCCCCACTCATTAGTGGACTACCAATCGGTGGAATCACTGGAACTCTAAAGAAGAGATTTGTAGACACTGCGCCAGAAGCTATTGGTTTAGTAAAAGCAAAGACAGGAACTTTGAACGGAACAGCAAATCTTGCAGGTTATGTCGAAGCAGGTGATCGTGAGTATGTCTTCGTTATCATCGCAGATCGCTTAAATAGAAGTTCACGCGCTGAGAAGTTTGCTCGCTCTACAGTTGACCGCATACTTGGCAAAGTCGCAGCTCCGCTACTTCCTATCTTCCCGGTTCAACCTGCCGAGGTTGTAGCAGTTGAGGTTGTAACAACGGCTTAGTCGTCGTCCTCATCTTCATCGCGATCATCATCGTCGTCATCGTCATGATCTCTTTCGCGATCGCCGCGTTTACGTCCTTCATGTTCATCGTCGTCGTCATCACGTTGAGGAACGTTTGTTACAACAGGCATTGGAAGTCCGTTGGCACCGGTTACAGTTTTCACTGTGGCTGGCTTGGCGGGAGTTACTGCCGCAGAGTTATTAGAAACACTTACAGCAGTTGCTGCTGGAGCACTCGCGGCTACTGACTGAGTTGATGCAGAATCTTGAGTTGGAATTGCATTCTCGTTATTGGCGTTTGCAAATAATGAACCACCAAGAAGTAGACCACCAGCAACCACAAGAGTGGTAATTGGTAGAACCTTATTTACCTTGCGCAAACCCGCTGATGGAGTTTGATTCTCAGTAAGTTCAAACCATTCTGGTTTTGGTGACTGATCTGGTGTCTTATTCGGTGTCATTGTGTGACCCCTTTCATTAAGAGCAAGGTAGAAGAGCATCCTTAAAGGGTGCTGAGAATCGACCTCATCCTCCCTGGCAATTATGGGTACCCTAAGCGCGTGTCAGCCCTCCGCGCCTATATCGATTTGATGAAATTACGCGTAGTTGAGCTCTTAATCATCACAACACTTCCCGCCATGGTCTTGGCTGAGAAAGGCCTTCCTTCCTTTGGCCTAGTTGCTGCCACTCTGGTCGGCGGAACACTCGCAGCGGGAGCTTCTAATGCCTTCAACATGGTGATCGAAGCAGATACTGACAAATTAATGGTGCGTACTGCTAAGCGCCCAATCGTTACAGGTGCAATTTCTCGCAAACGCGCAACTTTGTTTGCGGCAGCGATATCAATTCTCTCGCTCGCAATCTTCGCAATCTTCACTACAGCGCTAGCCACACTTCTTACAGCGCTAGCCATTTTCTACTACGTGGTCATCTACACAATTCTGCTTAAACCAAATACATCTCAAAATATCGTCTGGGGTGGGGCAGCAGGTTGTATGCCCGTCCTGATTGGTTGGGCTGCAGTTACAGGATCTCTGACATGGGTTCCAGTCGCTTTCTTTATGGTGGTCTTCTTCTGGACTCCACCGCATTTCTGGGCACTTGCAATCAAATATAAAGATGATTATTCCGCTGCAGGAATTCCGATGCTGCCCTCAGTTTCTTCGCAGTCATCAGTCATTGGACAGATGTGGTTTCACACGATTGCGATGGTTATTTCTTCAACAGCGATGATTCAACTTGCCGAACTGCCTGTGTGGGTCTTGTGTGCAACAGTGCTACTTGGTGCGGTATTTACCTTCCAACTCTTTGCACTGAAAGAGAATTCAGATAATTACAATAAAGTGGCGGCAGGAATTTTCCACTGGTCCATTACTTATTTGAGCTTGCTCTCGATATTGCTAGTTGTTGCTCAGCTATTGAGCGCTTGAGTAATATCTTTGAGCAAGTCATCAATATGCTCAAGCCCTACTGAAAGCCTTAAAACAGATGGCGTAATGCCCATCTCTGCTTGAGTCTCAACAGATAGTCGGCGATGTGTTGTAGAAGCAGGGTGAGTAATCAACGACTTACTATCGCCTAAGTTATTTGAAATATCGATGACTCGAAGAGCATCCATAAACTTAAATGCATCCTTCTGAGAGCCGGCAAACTCAATACCAATCGTTGTTCCGCCAGCCTTCATCTGCTTAGCAATCACTGCGCGGTCTGGGTGAGATGCCAGCCCTGGGTAGCGCACGCTCTTAATTTCCTTACGCGATTCTAAGAATTCAGCGATGGCCTGAGCGTTCTCGCACATACGAGAAACGCGAAGTTCCATTGTCTCTAACGATTTAACAAGTACCCATGCGTTAAATGCGCTCAGTGATGGTCCTGTGTGGCGAATAAATGGAATCAGTTTTTCATGGATGTATTCGAAGGAACCAAGTAGCGCTCCTGCTAATACGCGGCCCTGTCCATCAATATGTTTTGTTGCTGAGTACATGACCACATCAGCGCCGAGTTCTAGTGGCTTCTGCAATACAGGTGAAGCCATCACGTTATCTACGATGACAGTTGCGCCGACTTTATGAGCCAAATCTGAAACAAATCGAATATCAACAATCTCCATCAATGGGTTACTTGGAGTTTCGATGAAGACTGCCTTTGTTGGCTTCGAGAGAGCTTTTTCCCACGCTGCATTGTCATTTGCCTTTACGAGCTCATAAGTGACGCCCCACTTAGGCAGAATTTCTGTAATGACTACGTGGCAAGAACTGAACATAGAAGCAGAGGCCACGATGTGATCGCCTGCCTTAACGAGGCAAGCTAGGGATGCAAACATCGCTGCCATACCTGAGGCGGTGGCTACGCAGTAATCAGCGCCTTCAATGGCTGCAAGTCGCTTTTCAAACATGGCAACTGTTGGATTATGGAATCGACTGTAAAGGAAGTGATCTGTCTCGTCGGTGAAGGAATCGAGAGCTTCTTGCGAGTCAGCATATGTAAAACCACTGTTGAGATAGAGCGCTTCGGAAGTTTCACCGAAACCAGAGCGAGCAAGACCTTCGCGAACTGCAGCAGTTTGAGAATTAACTTCCCAATCCGGTTCGCGGCGCTTTGGGTGCTCGTGATAGCCCCATACCTCTTTACTCATGAGCACATCCTAAGTCCATATTCAGAAAGCCTTAAGTTTTGCCCGCTATATTGCCCGCATGACCTCATTAGCAATATCCGTAAAGGATCTGAGCAAGAAATACGACTCAGGATTTGCCGTATCTCACGCAAACTTCGAAGTACCACTCGGAACAATCTGCGGATTTGTCGGCCCTAACGGTGCCGGTAAGACAACAACTATTCGCATGCTTCTTGGGCTGATTACGCCAACCGGCGGAACGGCTGAAGTACTTGGCGAATCAATCACTCACCCTGAAAAATATCTTTCACGCGTCGGAGCGATGATCGAAGGTCCCGCTTTTTATCCAGCACTTACTGGAGAAGAAAACCTCAAGGTACTGGCAACTCTTGGTGGCTATCCCATCGAACGCGTTGCTGAATTGATTAAGACCGTTGGTCTTGAAGGTCGCGGAAATTCCAAGTACAAGACTTATTCACTCGGAATGAAACAGCGCCTAGGAATCGCCGCCGCTCTTCTTCCTGAACCAAAAGTTCTCGTTCTCGACGAACCAACAAATGGACTTGATCCTGAAGGTATCCAAGAGGTTCGCGATCTTCTCAAGAAATTAGCTAGCCAGGGCACAACAGTTTTCGTATCTTCGCACTTGCTCTCTGAGCTTGAAATCATTAGCGAATACATCGTCATGCTGCGAAAAGGTGAAGTTGTTTTTGCAGGGCCAATTCAAGATCTCTTCCTCATGCAACAGCCATTTATCTTGGTCAAGACAGATTCGCAGAGCGATCTGCAAAAGATTGTTGCAATTGCTGAAGCTGATGGCCATAAAGCAACAATCCGTTCTGAGGTTGCGCACATTGAAGGGCCGGCAGATTGGGCAGGAACGCTCAATCGCAAAGCTTTTGATGCAGGAATTTTGATTACCCAGCTCTCACCTCAGATGCCAAACCTCGAAGAGACATTCTTTGAGATGACAGGAGAAAAGAAATGATTCGCATTGTTCGCGCAGAATGGCGAAAATTGCGCCGCCCAACTCTTTTCCTTGGCACTATCGGTGCAGCTCTCTTCTTCACAGGGCTCACATCTACCTTCCTTTATTTGATGATTGATTCCGAACAAGGAAATGGAGACCGCGGACGACAAATCGGCCGTGAAGTACTTGAACTTGCGGGCGGATCTGTTTATGGATTTGCATCAGTAGGTGGGCTACTCGGAGTCATTGCACTCTGCGTCTTTGCGGCACAGACTGCGCAGGAGTACACATACGGCACATTGCGAAATATCTTGGTTCGCCAACCTGGCCGTATTCGAATTCTCATCGGCAAGCTCATTGCCATGAAGATATTTGCCCTCATTATGATTCTTATTTCAGCAGCAGTAAGTATTGGAATCTCTTACTTCTTATCTGATCGCGCCAAGGTTTCCACTGATCTTTGGTTTACATCCGATGGATATACAGAAATTGGAAAGACCTTAGTAAACGTAACAATCTCTGTCGTCTACTTCGGAATCGTAGGAATGGTCCTTGGCCTTCTCCTTCGCTCACCAATCTCTGCAATCTCAATCGGAGTCCTATGGATTCTGATCATTGAAAATCTCTTAGGCGCCGTGAAGCCTGTATTCCTAGAATGGATGCCGGGCAACCAGCTCACCTTGATTGCTCAAGGCGGTAGCGCAGATATTTCATATTCGCATGCGTTAACTCTGGGAACTTCCTATGTATTGGTCGGAGCACTTGTTGCGACCGTGCTCTTTTCACGGAGAGATGTGGCTAACTAGCGACACTCACCTGATACCCCGCGATAAGAGTGGGGGCTCAATTATTCTTCAACAATGCGTCGGAGAAAGAGCTTTATTTGCCTTGCAATCATTGCAAGCTTGACTCTTGCATCCACCCCTGCAATCGCAAAACCTAAGCCAACTCTTGCTGAAATCGAGGCAGCGAAGCAAGCGGAAGCTGCGAAGAAAAAAGCTGCAGATGCGGCAGCGAAGAAATTAGCGGCTGCCAATCTCACTCTTAAACAATTAACTGCTCGTGCAAATACAGCTCGCGCTATCTATCTCAAAGCGAAGAAAGAGTTAGATATCGCAACTGCCCAAGCTGTGGCAGCAGCCAAGTACGCAGCCGAAACTGCCGAGGCAGTAGCTGAAGCTCACCGAGTTATCGGAAAGTTGGCAGCAGATGCCTACATTCTTGGTGGAAGCATGAGCGATATCCAACCTTTGTTGAGCGCTAATGGTCCGCAAGATCTTGTTGATCAACTCTCGACTCTTAACACTCTCGGTGCCCGCAATACGACGGCGCTCGAGCGTTACAAAGCTGCAGAAATTATTGCAAAGGCTGCAAAGAAGAAAGCAGATGAAGCGCGAGCAATTCAAGTAGTTGCTACTGCAAAGGTAGAAGCAACGAAGAAGATTGCCGATGCTGCACAAGCCCTTCAGCAGAAGGAAGTTAATAAACTTCGAGCAGTTCAAGATAAGTTGATTCGCGAATTAGCGAGTGCGCGAAACGTTCGAATCACCCTTGAGCAACAGCGTCAGTTGGCGCTCTTGGAAGAGAGCCAAGCAACAACTGCAACGACAACAATTAATCAGGCGAAAGTTTGGCCAGATCGTGGCTTTAAGGGACGTTCTACAATTCGTACAACTGAGGCTCAACGATTAGCGGCGGTTGCATTTGCGAAGAAGCAGGTTCTTGCACGCAAGCCATATATCTGGGGAACCCAAGGACCAAACTCATTCGACTGTTCTGGTCTTGTCTATGCGGCATATAAATCAGCAGGTCTAGGCTGGCCAAACTGGGATCGCCTCAACTCTGCTCTGTATTCAGGTTATACAAAGCATGTACCACTCACTCAACTTCAGCCGGGCGATCTTCTCTTCTATTCATATAAGGGAACTATCTCAACCATTCACCACATCACTATTTATGCAGGCGAAGGAATGATGTGGGAGGCGAATTCAAAGGGTAAGGGCTTGCTCTACTCCAATATCTATAGCGTTAAGGGGCTTATGCCTTTCGGTGGTCGGGTCTAATCTTCACTCATGACTGATGCAACCGTTGCTATTCGCAACGCAGTAAAGCCTTACCTTGCATCCCTCGAAGTAGGCGACACGGTTCTTGTTGCTGTTTCTGGAGGCGCAGATTCACTTGCGCTGGCATATGCAATTCTTAAAGAATCGCAAGCAAATGCAATCACTGCAATCGGTGTGACTATCGATCACCAATTGCAAAGCGGTTCAAATATTCAAGCGGAAAAGGTAGAAGCTCAGTTAAAGAGGATGGGTTATGAGAAAGTTATTACTCGCAAAGTTGTGGTCACTACTCAGTCCGGCATCGAAGCTGGCGCTCGTGATGCACGTTATCAAGCTCTTGCTGCGTGCGCTGCGCAAGAGAAGGCAACGCAAGTCTTCTTAGGTCACACACGCGATGATCAAGCTGAAACAGTTTTACTTGGATTAGCTCGTGGTTCTGGAACGCGATCTCTTTCTGGAATGGCAATTAAGAATGGAATTTATCTTCGTCCACTTTTAGGTATCACTCGCGCCGAAACTGTTGCTGCATGTAAAGAGATCGGGATTGACCCCTGGAACGATCCGCATAACGGCAATACAGAATTTTCTCGAGTAAGAGTTCGCAGCGAAGTTCTTCCGGTGATGGAAGAGAAGTTAGGTCCTGGAATTTCAGCCGCACTTGCAAGGAGCGCATCTTTATTGCGCGATGATGCCGATGCCCTTGATGAGATTGCCCAGAAAGAGATGACAGCGCTCGATCCGGCTCAGCTCGATTGCGAGCATTTAGCGAGCCTGGCGAGAGCAATTCGCTCACGCATCCTGAGGGCGGCTATTTACGCTGCCGGAGCCCCTTCAGGCTCAATTACAGCCGATCATTTAGCCGCAGTTGAGGCGCTCGTCACGTCATGGAGGGGTCAAGGGGCTATCAGCCTTCCCGGTGGTGTGAAGGTTGAGCGAATTTCGGGCAGACTTTCGCTCTCAGCCCAGCCTTAACTATCGAGGAGCAGACCACGTGGATTTAGCAGCAGTCGGAACCGATGTTGAAAAGGTAATCGCAACAGAAGAGCAACTTGCAGCAAAGATTGCAGAACTTGCAGCTCGCGTTGATGAAGATTACAAAGATAAGAACGTTCTTCTTGTTGGTGTTCTCAAGGGCGCAATCATGGCGATGGCCGACCTCACTCGTGCGATGCAGACTCATATTGAGATGGATTGGATGGCTGTCTCTTCTTATGGTTCCGGAACAAAATCAAGTGGCGTTGTTCGTATTCTTAAAGATCTCGACCGCGATATCACCGGACGCCACGTTCTAATTGTCGAAGATATCGTCGATACAGGTTTGACGCTTTCATGGCTTAAATCAAATCTTTTCTCTCGCGGCGCAGCATCTGTTGAAATTCTTGCAATCCTTCGTAAGCCAGAGGCAGCGAAAGTTGAAGTAGATGTGAAGTACGTTGGCTTCGATATTCCTAAGGAGTTCGTTGTTGGCTATGGTCTCGATTTTGATGAGAAGTACCGCAACCTTTCATTTATCGGTGTGCTTGCAAAGCACATGTACTCATAAGGATATTTATGACTTCCCTCGAACCACAGAAGAAATCAAATAACCCGATGGATAAGCTGAAGAAGGCAACGTCTAAGAAGGGCCAAAATTCGCCTGCTAAAGATGGTGGAAAGAAGGCTCCTCTAACTCGCTCTCAGAAGATTTTCCGCGGACCTCTCTTCTGGATCATCGTTGCAATCTTTGGTGTTTCAATCTTCGGCCAGATCTCTTCTGCATCTGGTCGCTACACAGAGATCAAAACTTCACAGGCAATTGATGCGATTTCTCGCTCACAAGTTGAATCTGCAGTGTTGGTCGATAAGTCTCAGAAGATTCGCTTGGTGCTCTCAAATGGCAACACCATTAAGGGTTCAACGAAAGTTGAAGCATCGTATGTAGCGCGCCAAGAACCAACTCTTGTTGATGCGTTAACAGCTAACCCACCAGCAAAGGGCTGGAGCGTTGATGTTCCAACGCAATCATTCTTCACAACATTCTTATTCTCATTTGGACCAATTCTGATTATTGGATTCCTCTTCTTCCTCATGATGAGCCAGGCGCAAGGCGGCAATCGCGTCTTCTCCTTCGGAAAATCACGTGCGAAGTTGCAAGATAGCGATGTTCCGCAAAATACCTTTGCCGATGTTGCAGGCTCTGATGAAGCAATTGCTGAACTAGAAGAGATCAAGGATTTCCTTGCCGACCCTGCGAAGTACGCGCTCTTAGGTGCAAAGATTCCTAAGGGAGTGCTTCTCTACGGCCCCCCAGGAACAGGTAAGACACTTCTTGCGCGCGCTGTTGCTGGTGAAGCAAAAGTTCCTTTCTATTCAATTTCAGGTTCTGACTTTGTCGAAATGTTTGTCGGTGTTGGTGCAGCTCGCGTGCGCGATCTCTTCAATCAAGCAAAGGCAAATGCACCTGCAATTGTCTTCGTTGATGAAATCGATGCAGTGGGTCGTCAACGCGGTGCAGGTATGGGTGGCGGTCACGATGAACGCGAACAAACCCTTAACCAGTTACTCGTCGAGATGGATGGCTTTGAAGCAAATGGCCAAGTAATTCTTATCGCAGCTACAAACCGTCCCGATGTTCTTGATCCAGCGCTCTTGCGCCCAGGCCGTTTTGATCGACAGATTCCAGTTGAACGTCCTGATCTCAAAGGCCGCGAGGATATTCTCAAAGTCCATGCCAAGGGCAAGCCAATCTCTAAGGATGTCGAAATCGTTGCATATGCCCGTCGCACACCAGGATTTACTGGTGCCGACCTTGCAAATGTATTGAATGAAGCAGCACTTTTGACTGCACGTGAAGGACAGAAGACAATTAACAACTCACAGATTGATGAAGCAATCGATCGTGTCATGGCTGGTCCGCAACGTAAGTCACGTTTGATGTCTGAAGAAGAACGTCGCGTTACTGCGTATCACGAGGCAGGACATGCACTTGTTGCGCACGCACTTCCACATACAGACCCTGTTCATAAGATCACGATCATGCCACGTGGTCGCGCACTTGGTTACACAATGGTTCTTCCAGATGATGACAAGTACTCAACTACTCGCAATCAGCTACTTGATCAGTTGGCATATTCATTGGGTGGGCGCGCTGCAGAAGAACTTATCTTCCATGATCCATCAACGGGTGCTTCAAACGATATTGAGAAGGCAACAGCACTGGCGCGTGCCATGGTTACTCAATACGGAATGACTGAAGCAATTGGTGCAATCAAACTTGGCTCAGATGCATCAGAACCATTTATGGGTCGCGATTATGGCCATCAGCGTGATTACTCTGAAAACGTTGCAGCGGTTGTCGATGCTGAAATTCGCAACTTAATCGGAACGGCGCATCAAGAGGCTTACGACATTCTTGAAGCAAATCGCACAATTCTTGATGAGATGGTTCTTCACCTACTTGAGAAGGAAACTCTCAATAAGGAAGAGATCGCAGAAATCTTTGCAAAGGTGAAGTCTTGGCCTACTCGTCCGGCGTGGACAGGGTCGGCGACTCGAATCCCTTCTTCACAACCCCCAGTAGATATTCCTGAACGTGTAATTGCACCTGTTGAAGATGCTCCTCGTAAGAATCGTCGCGTAAAGAAGGCCACACCTAGTGAGTGACATTTCTTCTGTATCAATGGGCCCAAGCGATGGAAGAGCATCACACCCATACGATCAGGAGCGCGCCGAAAAGGCTGTTCGCGAACTTCTTCTTGCACTCGGTGAAGATCCAGAACGCGAAGGCCTGAAAGAGACCCCCGCTCGAGTAGCTCGTGCATTTAAAGAAAATTTTGAGGGGCTATGGCAGAAGCCAGAAGATGTCCTCACAACTACCTTTGATATCGGCCATGAAGAGCTCGTCATCATTCGAGATATCGAAGTCTTCTCTCATTGCGAGCATCACCTGACTCCTTTCCATGGCGTTGCTCATGTTGGATATATCCCCAGCGGAAAAATCACTGGGCTTTCTAAAGTGGCACGTCTTGTTGATCTCTTTGCTCGTCGCCCACAAGTACAAGAGCGACTTACAACGCAGATTGCAGATGCTCTCGTTGAAATTTTGAAGCCAATGGGCGTCATTGTCATCATCGACTGCGAACATTTATGTATGTCGATGCGTGGAGTTCGAAAGTCTCAGGCCCGAACTACAACTTCTGCGGTACGCGGCGTTCTTCGCGATGCAACAACTCGCGCAGAAGCAATTAGCCTTATTACGAATCGATAACCGCACATGTTGGTGATGGGAATTCTTAACGTCACACCGGATTCATTTGCCGACGGTGGTCTTCATTTTGATACAGATCTAGCAATCACGCATGGCCGCGAGATGATTGAAGATGGCGTCGACATCATCGATATCGGGGGCGAATCAACGCGCCCCGGTGCGGATCGCGTTTCTGCTGAAGAAGAACAAGAGCGAGTGATTCCTGTTATTCGAGAACTTGCCAAAGAGAGCGTGGTCATCAGTATCGACACCATGCGTGCATCAACTGCCAAGTTAGGTGTGGAAGCAGGCGCAACGATTGTTAATGATGTCAGCGGAGGAGCTGCCGACCCAGAGATGTTTTCAACAGTCGCCCAATTAGGCTGCAAATACACGCTTATGCATTGGCGTGGACACTCTAAAGATATGAATTCAAAGGCGATTTATTCAGATGTTGTAGCCGAAGTGATTGAAGAGATTTCAATTCAATTAGATAAGGCGCTAGCTGCTGGCATTAAGCGAGAGAACATCATTCTCGACCCGGGCATTGGCTTTGCAAAAGATGCGGAACATAACTGGGAGATCCTTAACCGTATCGACGAATTCATCGCACTTGGCTACCCGGTTCTTATTGGGCATTCACGGAAACGTTTCCTTGGTGGCGATACGCCTGATGATCGTGAAGATGCGACAGTGCAGGTCACTCAATCGCTTGTAGGCAAAGGTATCTGGGCAGTTAGAGTTCATGGTGTGAAGGCGAATAAGGAAGCGATTACCTCATGAGCGACAAGATTTCCTTAAAAGGTATCTGGGGCTTTGGGTATCACGGAGTCTTTGATCATGAAGCAAAGAACGGTCAAGATTTCTTTGTTGATCTTGAAATTTCACTCGATCTTTCTAAGCCAAGCAAGTCAGATAATCTTGCCGAGACGATTGATTACGGCTCATTAGCTGATCTAGTTGTAGAAGAAATTACCGGTGAACGAGTTCAGCTCATCGAAAGACTTGCAGGACGCATTGCAGATCGCATTAAATCGGGCCACCCAGAGATATCTGCAATTGCAGTGACAGTACATAAACCGAAAGCACCGGTTTCAGCTCAGACTTCAGATATCTCGGTAACGATTACCCGATGAAGGCAGTGGTCGCACTTGGCGCCAATATCGGCAATCCAAGTGAACAGATGAATTTGGCAATAGCCATGCTGAAAGAAGCCACCGAAGTAATTGCAATCTCTAACTTTTATACAACAAAACCAGTCGGCGGTCCGGAACAACCTGATTACATCAACGCTGTCTGCATTCTTGAAAGTGAACTGCCAGCACTTGATTTACTTTCTCTACTTCAAGGCATAGAAAAATCACTTGGTCGCGAACGTATCGAAAGATGGGGACCGCGCACTATTGATCTCGATCTCATTCAGTATGGATCACTTCTGAGTAAAGCCGAAGAGCTCGAACTCCCACATCCGCGCGCACATGAACGCCGCTTTGTTATTGAGCCATGGCATGAGATTGAAGCTGATGCTGTTCTGCTTACACACGGCAAAATCTCTGAACTTTTGGCGCAACTGCCTTAACGCCTTAGAATTCCCTTACTGCCTGCCCGGTACCTGAAAGGACTGGAGCCATGAAAGTAGTAACAAATGCTCGCGAGCTTCCTTCTGCCTGCGCATTTGTTCCAACAATGGGCGCCCTTCACGCGGGACATGCATCTCTCTTTCAGCTTGCTAAGAAATATAGCGAGAACGTTGTTGCCAGTATTTTCGTCAATCCAATGCAATTTGAGAGTCAAGAAGATTTAGCGAAGTACCCACGTACCCCTGATATTGATATTGAAATCGCAGCAGCCGCCGGAGTCACACATCTGTGGCTGCCAAATCAATCAGAGATCTATCCAGACGGATTCGCAAAGCAATCAGCTGGGCCAATAGGCGATATTTACGAAGGCAAATCTCGACCAGGACACTTTGATGGTGTTCTTACCGTTGTTCGCCGCCTCTTTGATTTCGTTAATCCCACAGTTGCAATCTTTGGCGAGAAAGATTTCCAACAATTGCATTTGATTAAGACAATTGCCGGTGAAGTAGAAATCATTACCGCGCCTACAGTTCGTGAAAACGATGGACTTGCATTGTCTTCTCGCAATGTTCGATTGACTCCAGAAGGTCGAACCGCGGCAACTGTTATCTATAGAGCTCTGACTCAGGCAAAGACTGAGGAAGAGTTAAGAGCGATATTGGAGACTGAACCTGCTTTCACCGTTGATTATGCAGATTTCATTAACGAGCAGAGTTTCACGCACGCTCAATCGTCCTCTGGTGATCTCCGTGCAATTGTCGCTGGCTGGATTAATGGAGTGCGTTTGATTGACAATATGCCTATGGGAATTCGCGCATGAAGCTCTTGGCACCGGCACCAGGCTGGACCGCTTCTGCTGACGTGATTGTTGTCGGATCAGGTATCGCAGGCCTTACTACTGCTCTGCAATGTCGCACATATGGTTTATCAGTTTTGCTTGTAACTAAAGCGCGCGTTGATGAAGGCTCTACCAAGTGGGCGCAGGGCGGTATTGCTGCAGCCCTTGGCGATGGTGATTCACCTGAAGCGCATGAGAAGGACACACTCGTTGCAGGCGCTGATCTCTGTGATGTTGAAGCGGTCCGCGTACTAGTTACTGAAGGACCTGAAGCAGTTCGGAAGTTAATTGAAAGAGGAGCAATCTTCGACAAGGAAGATAGCGGTGAAATCGCACTTACACGCGAAGGCGGACATCTACGTAATCGCATTCTGCATGCTGGCGGAGATGCAACTGGCGCCGAAGTTTCACGAGCGCTACTTGCCGCAGTGCAGAATGACCCAGAGATTGAAGTTGTAGAACACGCTCTCGTTCTTGATGCGCTTAAGAACGATATCGGCGAAGTCTGTGGAGTAACTCTTCACGTAATCGGTGCAGGTAGCCGTGACGGTGTTGGTCGCGGACTTGCACGCGCTGTAGTTCTTGCAACTGGTGGTCTTGGCCAAGTATTTGCTCAGACAACAAATCCATCTGTATCAACTGGTGATGGCGTAGCACTTGCACTTCGCGCAGGAGCCAAAGTCGCTGATGTTGAATTCATTCAATTCCATCCAACCGTTTTATGGCTGGGCGATAACTCTGAAGGACAACAACCGCTTATTAGCGAAGCAGTTCGTGGAGAAGGTGCATATCTTCTTGACGACAACGGCAAGAGATTTATGCAAGACATTCACCCACTTGCAGAACTAGCTCCTCGCGACGTTGTTGCAATTTCAATTATGCGCGTCATGAATAAGACTGGTGCGCATCATGTCTGGCTCGATGTCCGCCATCTTGAAGGATTTAAGGAACGATTCCCAACGATTTATGCATCATGTATTTCACATGGCATTGATCCACTTAAGGATTTGATTCCCGTAGCCCCTGCATCGCACTACGCATCTGGCGGAGTTCGTGTAGATCTCAATGGACGTACAAGCGTTAACGGCCTCTATGCATGCGGTGAAACAGCATGTTCGGGCGTTCATGGTGCTAACCGCCTGGCATCAAATTCACTCCTTGAAGGTCTCGTCTTCAGCGCGCGCATCGCTGCAGATATTGCTGAGAACCTGCCAGAGAAGAGTGATCCCGTTGAGAACGCATCACAAGCAATACTGCTTGATCCAAAGGTTCGCCATGAGATTCAAGTGAGTATGAGCCGTGGCGCCGGAGTACTTCGCTCATCAGATTCACTATTGAAGACCAGCTCGGATTTAACTCGTATTGAAGATAAGAAGAGCACAGAACCATGCGTTGAAGCCTGGGAGACAACGAACTTGTTCCAGCTTGCACAAGCGATTCTTAAAGCTGCGCTCATTCGCCAAGAAACTCGCGGATCGCACTGGCGCGAAGATTTTCCTGAGACAAGTAATCAATGGAAGAAGCGCATTGTCCAACATCTTGATCAAAAGGGTTATTGGACGAGTGGATACCAAGAAGTGGGTAGCAAATGATTGATCGCGACTTAATTAAACGAGCACTTGCTGAAGATTTGCAAGGCGGAGAAGACATCACATCCGTTGCAACTGTGTTAGGCGATGAGAAAGTAGTTGCCGACTTCGTTTCGCGTAAGAACGGTGTCGTGGCTGGAATCGATATGGCGCGTGCAGTTCTTGAAGAAGTAGGCCTCACTGATATTGTCGTTCACGTTCAAGATGGAAGCTCAGTGAGCACCGACGACGTATTAATGACTGTTCGTGGCGATACTCGTGCCATTCTTCTTGCAGAGCGCACAGCACTTAACTTCTTAGGCCACCTCAGCGGTATTGCAACGCTTACTCGTACATGGGTTGATGCGATTGCAGGTACACACTGCGAAGTTCGCGACACCCGCAAGACCACTCCAGGTATGCGTTTACTTGAAAAGTACGCAGTACGTATGGGCGGCGGAACCAATCATCGAATGTCACTCAGCGATGCAGCACTTATTAAAGATAACCACATTGCTGCAGCGGGCGGCGTTGCAGAAGCATTCTCAAAGGTGCGCGCTAAGTTCCCAGCGTCAGAGATTGAAATTGAGGTCGATACTCTCGATCAGTTGCGTGAAGTCCTGCCACTGAAGCCAGATCTTGTGCTCCTAGACAATATGAGCCCAGCGCAATGCGTAGAAGCAGTTTCTATCGTTGCAGGAGCTACAAAGCTTGAGGCATCAGGTGGCATCTCACTTGAAAACGCAAAGGCGTATGCAGTCACAGGAGTTAACTACTTAGCGATTGGCGCACTGACCCACAGCGCACCAGTTTTTGATATCGGTTTAGATCTGAGAGCGGAGTAGCGATGCTATTAACAGTCGATGTAGGAAATACAAATACAGTTCTTGGAATCTTCGATAAGGAAGATCTCGTTAAGTCATGGCGCGTAAAGACCGACCCTCGCACTACGGCTGACGAACTTTGGCTTCAGTACAGCGCACTCATTAGCGGATATCCACTCACAGGGTTATCTATCTGTTCAACAGTGCCAGCAACGTTGCGCGAACTTCGCACGATGATTGCAACTTACTTTGCCGATATTCAGACGACGATTGTTGAACCCGGCACCAAGACTGGTGTTCAGCTACTCGTTGATAATCCAAAGGAGATCGGTGCCGATCGCATCGTCAACACTCTTGCAGCACATACCTTGTATGGGGGACCAGCAATCGTCGTTGATTTCGGAACTTCGACAAACCTCGATGTTGTATCTCCTAAGGGTGAATTCCTTGGTGGCGCACTTGCCCCCGGAATTGAAATCTCTGTCGATGCACTTGCCGCTCGCGCTGCGCAACTTCGTAAAGTGGAATTGGTTCGCCCAAAGAGCGTTATTGGGAAGAACACGGTCGAAGCTCTGCAATCTGGAACTATCTTTGGATTTGCAGGACAAGTCGATGGCCTCGTTGATCGCATCACTGCAGAGCTTGCAAAGGATTACGACGAAGCTCCTACAGTCATTGCTACTGGCGGCTTAGCCCCACTCATCATCGGTGTCTCTGACACAATCGATGAGCACGAACCAGATCTCACTCTTATCGGCCTACGCCTTATTCATGAGAAGAATCAGTAGCGATAAAAGGTAGACTCAACGCCCTATGACAACCGATAACACGCCTGCGACAGAAGACGACCTACCCGAGCAACTTCGGATCCGTCGTGAGAAGCGCGCGAGCCTTATTGAGCGTGGAATCGAGCCATACCCAGTCGCAGTCGCCCGCACCAAATCTCTCAAAGAGGTCCGCGAGAAGTACACCGGTCTTGAAATCGATGTAGCTACCGGAGATATCGAAAGCCTTACTGGCCGCATCATCTTTAAGCGCGATACCGGCAAGCTCTGTTTTGCAACTCTTCGCGAAGGCGATGGCACTGAACTTCAAGCGATGTTATCTCTCGACAAAGTTGGTCAAGAACAACTCGATGCATGGAAATCAGATATCGATTTAGGTGACATGGTCTCTGTTACTGGCGAAATCATCACCTCAAAGCGCGGTGAGCTTTCTATCCTTGCAAATTCATGGACGCTGGCATCAAAGTCACTTCGTCCACTTCCTAATGATCACAAGCCGATGTCTGAAGAGACTCGCGTTCGTATGCGTTATGTAGATTTGATTGTTCGCCCAGAAGCTCGCACAGCAGCGCGTATGCGTCCAGCGGTCATGCGTTCACTTCGCGATACATTCAATAACGAAAGCTTTATTGAAGTTGAAACACCGATGCTTCAAGTTATGCATGGCGGAGCAGCAGCTCGTCCATTTAAAACTTTCAGTAATGCATACGACATGGATCTCTTTATGCGTATTGCACCTGAACTCTTCTTAAAGCGCTGCGTTGTCGGCGGCATCGAGCGCGTCTTTGAAATCAACCGTAACTTCCGTAACGAAGGTGCAGATTCTTCACACTCACCAGAGTTCGCAATGGTTGAGTCATATATGGCTTACGGGGATTGGCGTTCAATCGCAGATGTAACGCGCTCACTTATTCAGAATGCTGCAATGGCTGTTGCTGGTTCACACGTTGTTACACATCACGATGGTCGCCAAGCTGACCTCGGTGGTACTTGGAAAGAAATTTCACTCTACGACGCAATCTCTGAAGGTGTCGGCGAGCAGGTAACAGCGCTTACTTCGATTGATGAACTCAAGAAGTACGCCACAAAGCTCGGCATGAAGATTGACCCAAAGTGGGTAACAGGCAAGCTCGCGGAAGAGATTTTCGAGCACGTTGCTCAAGATAAGTTAATCGAACCAACATTTGTTATGGGCTATCCCGTTGACACTTCACCACTCGTTCGCGCGCACCGCGAAATTCCTGGCGTCGTAGAAAAGTGGGATCTCTACGTTGATGGTTTCGAACTTGCAACTGGTTACTCAGAACTTATCGACCCAGTAATTCAACGTGATCGTTTAGTTGAACAAGCACAGCTTGGCGCTAAGGGCGATCTCGAAGCGATGCAGGTTGATGAAGATTTCTTACGTGCGATGGAATTCGGAATGCCACCAATGGGTGGAATGGGAATGGGCGTTGATCGTCTTCTCATGGCTCTTACTGGTCTAGGAATCCGCGAAACAATTTTGTTCCCACTTGTTAAGCCAGAAATTGATTAACAATGTTAGTTATTCGCTCAGCTAAGACAACAGATGTAAAGGCAATTCGCGAACTCGTTGATTCCTATGCAGCACCTGGTCAGATGCTTGCAAAAGAGACGGTCACACTTTACGAAGGTGTTCAAGAATTCACTGTCGCAGAACTTGATGGAAAAGTTGTCGGTTGCGGAGCGCTTCACACACTTTGGGAAGATCTAGCCGAAGTTCGTACCGTTGCAGTTCAAAAAGATTTGCATAAGCAAGGAATTGGCCACAAGATCATGGAGCGCATCATCGAACGTGCGCGCGAAGTAGGCGTTGAAAGAATTTTCTGCCTTACCTTTCAAACAGAGTTCTTTGGTCGCCATGGCTTTGTTGAAATTCATGGCACACCAGTTGATCAAGAGGTCTATCAGCAGCTCCTGCGCTCCTATGACGCCGGTGTAGCCGAGTTCCTTGATCTCGAGTCGGTGAAGCCAAATACCCTCGGCAATACCCGCATGCTTCTCAACCTCTAGACCCTGCCGGGAATATCGAGCCCATATATGGGGTTCTACTGCCCATAGAGCTATCCACCTCGCGCCTTCCCTAGGCTGGGTTATAGGCTTACGACAGATTCAATGAATAGAAGGAGTTCCGCCCATGTTTGAGCGCTTTACCGATCGAGCTCGACGCGTTGTTGTCCTGGCTCAAGAAGAAGCACGCATGCTCAACCACAACTACATCGGCACCGAACATATCCTCCTCGGCCTCATCCACGAAGGTGAAGGCGTCGCTGC
This sequence comes from Planktophila turicensis (SeqCode), assembly GCF_965234405.1. Lineage (GTDB taxonomy): Bacteria > Actinomycetota > Actinomycetes > Nanopelagicales > Nanopelagicaceae > Planktophila > Planktophila turicensis. Next base: position 1,214,743 of record NZ_OZ248346.1, on the reverse strand, counting down.
TAAAGGTCTTGAATCACTTGGAATTTCACTTGAAGGCGTTCGCGCACAGGTTGAAGAAATTATCGGACAAGGTCAGCAGGCACCAAGCGGCCACATTCCATTTACTCCACGTGCAAAGAAAGTTCTCGAACTCTCACTCCGCGAAGCGCTACAACTTGGCCACAACTACATTGGTACAGAACATATTTTGCTCGGCCTCATTCGCGAAGGCGAAGGCGTTGCAGCACAGGTACTCGTCAAGCTCGGCGCAGATCTCAATCGCGTTCGCCAGCAAGTAATTCAACTTCTCTCTGGCTACCAAGGTAAGGAAGCTGTTTCACAAGGCGGACCTGCTGAAGGAACACCATCTACTTCATTGGTACTCGATCAGTTCGGTCGCAACCTCACACAAGCAGCACGTGAAGGAAAGCTCGATCCAGTTATCGGTCGCGAACTCGAAGTAGAGCGCGTTATGCAAATTCTTTCTCGCCGTACAAAGAACAACCCAGTACTTATCGGCGAGCCAGGTGTTGGTAAGACAGCCGTCGTCGAAGGTCTTGCGCAAGCAATTGCAAAGAACGATGTCCCTGAAACACTTAAGGATAAGCAGCTTTATTCACTCGATCTGGGTGCACTTGTTGCAGGTTCACGTTACCGCGGAGATTTCGAAGAGCGCCTCAAGAAGGTTCTTAAAGAGATTAAGACTCGCGGCGACATTATTATCTTTATCGATGAAATTCACACACTTGTTGGAGCAGGAGCCGCAGAAGGTGCAATCGATGCTGCAAGCATTCTTAAGCCAATGCTTGCTCGCGGTGAGCTCCAGACAATCGGTGCAACAACTCTCGATGAGTACCGCAAGCACATTGAAAAAGATGCAGCTCTTGAGCGTCGTTTCCAGCCAATTCAGGTGAAAGAGCCATCAGTTGCTCACACCATCGAAATTCTTAAGGGCCTTCGTGATCGTTACGAAACCCACCACCGCGTATCAATTACAGATGGCGCTCTCTCTGCCGCAGCAAATATGGCAGATCGCTACATCTCAGATCGCTTCCTTCCAGATAAGGCGATCGACCTTATTGATGAAGCAGGTTCACGTCTTCGCATTAAGCGAATGACAGCACCAGCTGAACTCCGCGAATTCGATGACAAGATTGCTGAAGCTCGTAAAGCTAAGGAATCTGCAATTGATGGACAAGATTTTGAAGGCGCTGCAGCTCTTCGCGATAAGGAGAAAACTCTTATCCAAGAGAAGCAAGAAGCTGAAAAGAATTGGAAGGCAACCGATCTCGATAAGGTGACTGAAGTAGATGAAGAACTCATCGCTCAGGTACTTTCAGCATCAACTGGTATTCCTGTATTTAAGTTGACTGAAGAAGAGACAGCGCGTCTTCTACGTATGGAAGATGAACTTCACCGTCGCGTTATTGGACAAGATCAAGCGATCAAGGCGTTGTCACAAGCAATCCGCCGTACTCGCGCAGGCCTTAAGGATCCAAAGCGTCCTGGTGGTTCATTTATTTTCGCTGGTCCTTCTGGCGTTGGTAAGACAGAACTTTCACGCACTCTCGCATCATTCCTATTCGGTGATGAAACTGCGTTAATCCAACTCGATATGTCTGAATACTCAGAGCGCCACACAGCGTCTCGTTTATTCGGTGCACCTCCAGGGTATGTCGGTTACGACGAGGGCGGACAGCTCACTGAAAAGGTACGTCGCCGTCCATTCTCAGTTGTTCTCTTCGATGAAATCGAAAAGGCACATCCAGATATCTTCAACTCACTTCTTCAGGTTCTCGAAGATGGACGCCTTACAGATTCACAAGGACGCACCGTTGACTTTAAGAACACCGTCATCATCATGACTACAAACCTCGGTACACGTGACATCTCTAAGTCACTCGGGCTTGGCTTTGCTAACGCAGAAGATGACCTCACAAATTACGATCGCATGAAGGGCAAGGTTCAAGACGAACTCAAGAACCACTTCCGCCCAGAATTCCTTAACCGTATCGATGACGTTATCGTCTTCCACCAGCTCACAAAGGATCAGATCATTCAGATCGTTGATCTCATGATCGCTGGACTCGATGAGCGCCTTAAGGCTAAGGACATGGGAATCGAACTCACACAGGCAGCTAAGGATCTTCTAGCAGCTCGTGGATATGACCCACTTCTTGGAGCGCGTCCATTGCGTCGCGTTATTCAGCGCGAGATTGAAGATTCACTCTCAGAGCGAATCTTGTTTAGCGAGCTCAAGGCTGGCGAAATCATTGTTGTAGATGTCGAAGGTGTCGACGCAGATGCGAAGTTCACCTTTAAGGGATCACCAAAGGTTTCAACACCTGACAGCCCTGAAGATCTCGCTGAAGCACCAACAGCGTAATTATTGCTAGCTTCGCGGTAGAGAGAATTTTTCTTTACCGCGAAGTTCAATAAGCCCATCATCAAGCAGCGTTACTAACGCCTTCTCGAGCTGAGATGGAACATCCCATAACTGAGCTATCTGCGCTTTAGTCAGCACATCATTTTCACGAAGTGCTTGAACAACAGTTCCGCGACATTGGCGATCAGTGCCATGCCAACTCTGTGTGCGCTTTACAACATCTGACTTTGGATAATCAAGGCTGCGCCAGATGCAATCGTTTGCAACAGGGCAGATTCCACATTTAGGCGATTGTGAAGTACAGACAAGTGCACCGAGCTCCATTGTGGCCGCGGCCCACAAATGCGGGTCCTTCTTCGGAATCAGCGCTTCATAACGTGATTTCTCATCTTTAGTTGCCGACAACTTAGGTGTTTCTACTCCATCAATAATGCGCGCAAAGAGGCGGCGAATATTGATATCGAGAACAAGAGAACGACCCTCGAATGCGAAGGCAACCATTGCAGCGGCTGTGTACTCACCGATTCCTGGAAGTTTGCGCAGCTCAGACTCTTCACGCGGAATAACGCCTTTGTATTCAGATGTAATCACCTTGGCGCATTCATGTAAACGTAAAGCTCGACGGGGATAACCAAGACGGCCCCATGCAGTAATTACTTCGGCAGGTGTTGCTTTAGCTAGCTTTGCAGGAGTTGGCCAGCGTTTCATCCATTCGGTGTAAACCGGAAGAACTCGATTGACTGGTGTTTGTTGCAACATGAACTCAGAGACGAGAACACCCCATGTATCGGTCTTGCGCCATGGGAGATCACGTTTATTCTTCTTAAACCAAGAAATGATCTCTTTCTCGAGCATTATTCGCCGGTGATTTTTACTCGCTGCAGCGCTTGATCAAGTCTAGAAACTTCAACGATTTCCATTCCATCGATCTTTACATCAGAACCTGTTGGAACAAGGGCGCGCTTAAAGCCAAGGCGATATGCCTCAGCGAGGCGACGAGATACGCCGCTTACTTTGCGGATTTCACCCGCAAGTCCAACTTCACCGATGGCGACGAGATCTGCAGGAAGAGCTAAACCTTTTGCAGCAGATGCGACAGCGAGAGCGAGTGCTAAATCTGCAGCAGGTTCAGACATCTTCATTCCGCCGACAGTTGCGGCATAGACATCGCGACCACCGACGCGAATATGTGCGCGTAGTTCGAGGACAGCGAGAGTCATTGAAGTACGTGCTGAATCAAGGCCGCTAGTAACGCGACGGGCATTTCCGAAATCGTTTTCACGCCCCGCACTGACGAGCGCTTGAATTTCAGCAAGGAGCGGACGGCGACCTTCGAGAGTGACGGTGACGCAAGTTCCTGGCACTGGTTCGGCGTGACGGGATGTAAAGAGACCAGTGGGATCGAGAACGCTTTCGATTCCGGTATCGCTGAGATCGAAACACCCAACCTCATCGCTGGCGCCAAAACGGTTCTTAATGGCACGGATCAAACGAAGGCGCGAATGACGTTCGCCTTCAAATTGCAGAACAACATCGACGATATGTTCGAGAAGACGAGGGCCTGCAATAGATCCATCTTTGGTGACATGTCCGACTAACAAGAGAGTGATATCGCGGTCTTTACAGATGCGAATAAGTGCACCAGCAACTTCGCGCACCTGAGTTACTCCACCAGGTGAACCATCAGCAGTCGATGATCCGATAGTCTGCACAGAGTCGATAATCAAAAGTTCGGGTTTCACCGCATCGATATGTGCAATGACTGCACCTAAATCTGTTTCAGATGCCAGGAATAACTGAGGATCTACTGCGTTGATACGTTCTGCACGCAGACGAACTTGGGATGCTGATTCTTCGCCAGAGATATAGAGCGCAGGAATTCCTTTAGCTGCAGTTTGTGCCGCAACAGATAAGAGAAGAGTTGATTTACCAACACCAGGTTCGCCGGCGAGCAAGATTGCAGCACCTGGAACTAAGCCTCCACCAAGTACGCGATCGAGTTCAGAGACGCCGGTTGCGCGTGCACGGGCGGATGAGAGATCGACATCGCCGATAGGAGTTGCTTTAGAGGTAACAGAACCTGCAACGAGTGAGAGCTTCTTAGGAGCAGCTAACTCTTCGACAGATCCCCAAGCTTGGCATTCACCACAGCGGCCTACCCATTTCTGGGATGTCCAACCACATTCGGTACAGCGGAATGGATCCTTCTCAACCTTGGCCATAGTCGTAGGTTAGAGGAAGGAGCTGACTACTTGCCGGCGGCGATAGTTGCTGGGTGTTGAATAACGAAGAGCGGCAACGAGCGCGCCTGCGCATCGCGGATACCTTGGATACGGCGGTCGCAGTGTTCGGCCAGGATTGCATAGGCATCCTTACCCATCAACTGTGAAAGTTCAGCCTTATTTGAGATGTAGACAGGTTCGCTTCCGACATGTGCATCGGTATTGCTTGTGCAGTACCAATCGAAATCATCACCGCCATCGCCCCAACCAAGGCGTTCGTATTCGCCGATGACTGTTACTGAATATTCGCGCTCGCCGACTTCACGAGTTTCATAGCTACGTCGCAAAGGAAGTTGCCAACATACATCTGGCTTTGTATCTACAAAGTGAATGCCACGCTTCTGTGCGAGGTGGTGAAGTACGCAACCAAATGAACCAGTAAATCCTGGAGCTTCATAACCTTTGCGGTTAAGGAAGATGCAGGCATCGTTAACAGTACGAGTTTTGCGTTCTTTATCTTCATCTAAATCTGTGATGCGAAGTTGTCCGCCTGGTTTCTTTGGACGAGCTTCTTCATAGAACTGCCACATATCTGGCGTTAAATATTCTGCCGCTTTACGAGTGCGCTCTTCATCGGCCTCATCTGAGTACATCGCACCTTCTGTGCAACACCCATCATTGGGACGGTCCTTAAATACACCTTGGCAACCATCGCCGTAGATGCAGGTCCAGAAGGAGGTCAACCAGGTCAGATCACACTTAAAGATTTCTTCTTCATCATTTGGATCTGTGAATTCGACCCAGTCGCGAGCGAAACCTGGCTTTATCTCTGACATAGTCGCAGAGCCTACGCGTACTCTTTCACCATGGCTAATCAGATAGCAGTAGTTGGTGCGGGTGTAATGGGCGAAGCTTTCATTGCTGCCCTCATTCGTTCAGGTGTTCCTGCACCTTCAATTACCGCTGTTGTACGCCGCTCTGAAAGAGGCGAAGAGCTCGTTACAAAGTATGGAATATCAATTAAGCCTCTCGATGAAGCTTTGAAGACAAGTGATGTAGTAATGCTTGGTATCAAACCTCAGGGTCTTTCTGAACTCATTCCCGAGATTGCCCCACGCCTTCAAAGTGACGCCCTTGTTATCTCGCTGCTGGCAGGTAAGACAATTGCTGGTATTTCAGCTGGACTTAATAACCATGCCTCCATTGCGCGCGTGATGCCTAATACTCCAACGCTGATTGGCAAGGGGATGGCTGGGTATTCACTCAGTGCTGGCGTTACTGATGCACAGAAGAACTTTGTCGATTCAGTTCTTGCTGCAACCGGTAAAGCGATTGAGATTCCTGAAGATCTGCAGAACGCGCTCACCGGAACAAGTGGTTCAGGTCCTGCATATTTCTTTAGATTTGTTGAAGCCATGGTCGATGGTGCAGTTGCAATGGGTCTATCTCATGAAGATGCAACCACCCTAACCATTCAAACGATTGTCGGAGCAGCGGCCCTTCTCGATGAATCGGGCGATACGCCAACTCGACTTCGCGAAAAGGTGACAAGCCTTAAGGGTGCAACAGCTGAAGCGCTTGCTGTATTTGATGAGGCTGGAATTTCACAGATAGTTGCTGATGCAATGGCAGCATCTGCTCGTCGCGCTGGAGAACTCGCCCAATAATGAGACGTATTGCAATACTCCTCGTTCTTTTGCTGGTTGGAACAACGCCTGCGGTTGCAGCACCTAAATCAGTTGCACTAAAGAAGTTAACTATTGTGGCAACTGTTGCTGGCGCCGAAAAACTGGTTGTATCTGGAAAAACACTTGTCATAGTAAGCAATAGCGATGGCCCCAATACAAATATTCTCCTTACCGGGATGGATATCAAAGGTGTGCAGCTCTGGCAGAAGACCATTGATTCAGGAGCCGATGAAGTCGCACTCGCAACTGCTGTAGATCCGCTGGGAAATATCTGGCTTGCAGGTGCTGTATCCAGTATTACTGCGCCAGAGTCAGCAACTGCCGTCATTCAAGCTGAGAATCCAGATGGAGTCGTTGCTGAACCCACCACAAAACTTCGCGGTGATTTAAATATTCTCACTCTCTGGAAAGTTTCAGCTCTCGGTGAAGTCCTTGCTACATACTCATCTGCGCAACTTTCACCGCCATTGATCAATGCAATATCTGTAAATTCATCCGGAGTCTCTGTCGTCGGACAGTTGCAAGATAAGCCCTTCCTACTGAGTGCAAATAACGCAGGAACTTTTGGAAAATTACTTTCAATCGGTACCGCAAAGACACAGTTGAATGCAGTTGTTCGACATGGAGATGGTTCTATATCTGTATTTGGCAGTAGCGCTGAAACTCTTGGTGGGAAGAAGTTGGCAGGAGTTCGAGACGGAGTTCTCATTAAAGTCTCTAAGACTGGCGTTTTCGCTTCAGTAGTCAGAAGTTCAGCGCCTAAAGCAGATCGCTCTTGGCTTGCGGCAGATTCAACGCTTGCCCTGACTGGATATGTAAAGTCTGGCAAGGTTATTGAATCGGCATTTACCAAGTTCACTACAGCATTTGCTCCAACATGGACACTTCGCGTTCCATCGACAGGAAGCTCACTTGTTCAAAGCGCAGGAAGTACAACTTACGGAGCGCTGCAATCAAATTCAGTTGTTTCGGGAGTTACTGGTTGGAGGCCTACTGCTCCATCTCTCTTGCTTCTCTCATTTGATGCAAAGGGAGTTGTAACGAGTGCATCGGGATCGACTGAATTGACCGAAGCGCTCTCGCTCACTTATTCGAAAGATGTGGGGCTTGTTGGTTTAGCTAGAACAAGTGCTCAATCAGTGGCGATTTTTACAATCGCTTAAGGGCGAAACATTGAAAGCTGGCCTTTATATCCAGCCACTAAATAACGAACTCGATCGACAACAACCCATGCTGAATCAATTCCTTCTGGACGTTGCTCGGATGAAACTAATTTGATGACAGGCACTGCTCTCGCGCTGTCGAGAACACAGAGTCTCTGCTGGCAGTTGTAAGCAATGAAAGCTCCGTCGGTGTTGAGATATTTGCCGGGAACTCCATAGTTCTCGCTTGTGGCAACGCTCTGAGTTGGAATGCTCTGGATTGGGCTCCAACGAATTCGGTTTGGATTAGGCGCTGTGGCTGGAGAAGAGATTAGCCATGTCGCTTGTAAGCCGTTCAAGGTCTTGGCAATAGAGATATCAAAGCCAGTCATTGGGGTAGCGCTACCTGAAGAGTCGAGGTTGTAGTAGCTCCAAGCTTCGGCAGAGAGAGTATTTCGAGAGGCAACACGAACTTCACCAGAGGTTGCTTGCTTCTTCTGGTTGATCGTTAATACAGAGTCGTAGACAACGTAGGTCTTCTTGCCATCAAAGAGCGCCTTCAAGTGGAATGCAACATCGCCGGTACTGCGACCATCAGTCTTGCGATCGCCATCAACAAGTTCATAGCTCCACTTTGTTGAGCCCTTAACTTTTGTTGCACCTAAGAGAATTCCTTGGCTCTCATCACGATAGAAGACTTGAATGCCGCCGGCAGTTGCCACACATGCGTTAGAAACGCTGACATCACTTCCGGTTCGTACGCGAACAGGGTCCTTATAGTCATTTACCTGAACACCATTGCCATCAACAATTTCGTAGACAAATTTCTTGCCATCATATGTAGCATAGCGAAGGTCTCGGTCATCGCTTTCTGAGTAGAAGATATGGAGCAGTTGCTTCGTTCCAGATCCATTGACGCAGAGCGAGATTGTGCTGGTGATCTTAGATTTGGTCTTTCCTGATGTTCCGCCTGCGCCATCGACAGTTGTGCGCTTCCAAGACTTTCCATCCCAAGCCGCAATCTTCAAAATTCCGCTCTTGCTATCTGTATATGCAATAAGAGGTTTACCGTTGAAGGTAGTACTTGTGACATGACGCGCATCAGCTTTGTCATCAATCACAAAGCGTTTCCACCCAGCCTGCGGAGTAATTGGCGCCGTAATCACAGCATCTGAAGTTCCATTTGTATTGCTGGCAACGATGCTAAAGCTGTAGCTGGTGCCATTCTTAAGTCCAGTAAATGTGATGGGGGATTCTGTAGAGCTCTTCACTTGATCCGTCTTGAGATTGCGCACGGAATAACTAGTGATCTGCGCTGTTCGCGCATTAGCTGGTGGATCAAAGGTAACGATTGCTGAGCTGTCGGCGATAAGCGCTGTCGCATTACGAACAGTCTGTGGAATACCAACTGCAACGCCTACAGGTGGCTTACGGCGCAGGTCTTCCATCATCGCAAGCAGAAGGGTTCCGGGCTCTCTAAATATTTCACCCGCATCAAGATTGGGGGTCATGATCGAGTTAGCGCCAAGGTTTGCATACGTTGCTTCATCGAGATGGCTTACCGAAGAGCCTTCTTCATAACGAGCAGGTGTATACAAGATTGGTTTAGCTCCGCCATTAGCGGCCATACCCAACGGCCCTGCCCATACAAGTGTCGATGTAAGTGCTTTACCTAGTTCGATAGATGGAGATGGAAGGTCAGATAAACGACGGCCATCTGGAAGTTGCGCGTAGGCATCGTATGGAGTTGGTTGCTCGATAGTTCCGTAGCCAAAGAATTGATCATATGAATCGGTTGAGAGAAATCCGAGTCCATGGCCCATCTCGTGCAAGAAGACAGATTGAAGATCGTACTCATTGAGTTTTGGTGAACCATCTCCGCGAGTGTTCCACTGCGCCAATGAATTTACCTGAATAACCATCTCAGGATTTTCTGGTTCGAGATCTTTTCCGGCAAGAGCGTTGGCAAGTGCCGATGGATACCAAAGGCTCTGATCTGGTGCGCCATCGAAACCTGAGTAGTAATTACCAGGACGCGCACTTCCAAGAACTCCGTAGGAAGCAGAACGTCCCCAAGATGCATCGATAGTAATTTGTGGCGTCGATGCAAAGTTTGCTGACCAGATATCTACTGCAGCTTGAAAATCTCGCTTCGCCCATTCAGGAAAATTCTTATAGTTAACAACAAACTTTGATTTCTGTTCAAGGTAGGCGACCTTAGGTGGTCGAGTTTCGGCGACTCCGGTTGCCTTACCTGCATAGGTATAACCCCACACAGTTGATGGAGCGACTTTAAAATTTGATAGCGCAACTGATTGAGTTGGAAGAAGAAGTGAGGCGAGAAGGCCGAGAACAAGGGCAAAAGTGCTGCTCTTTCTCAATTGGCCTCTCATAGCGGGTAACGCTATCAGGGTGCGAGAATGCAGTCATGGTTACCGTTTACTCTCGCCACGGCTGTCACCTTTGTGAAGATGCTGTGAAAACCTTAGAGAGCATGCGCGAGGAACTCGCATTTGAGATTGAGATTATCTATATCGATGGAGATGCAGAACTCGAGAAGCTATATGGAAATGAAGTTCCGGTCATTCACATCAATGGCGAACACCACGACTTCTACAGAGTAGATCGAGAACGTTTTAGAACTTCCCTTGAAAAACATCGTCGGCATCAATAATTCGATATGAATAACCTTGCTCAGCAAGGAAGCGCTGGCGGTTCTGTGCAAAATCTTGATCGATAGTGTCGCGTGAAACAACTGAGTAGAACTTAGCTCCACGTCCATCTGCCTTTGGTCGCAAGATTCGTCCAAGGCGCTGCGCCTCTTCCTGACGAGAACCAAATGCACCGGAAACCTGAATCGCGATGGTTGCTTCAGGAAGATCGACAGAGAAGTTGGCAACCTTTGAAACAACAAGACAGGTAACTTCGCCAGTGCGGAATGCAGCAAATAGTCGCTCGCGTTCCTTCTGGGGCGTATCGCCCTTGATGAGTGGAACACCCAAAGTTTCAGAGAGATCATCGAGCTGATCAATGTACTGACCGATAACGAGCACTTGTTCATTTGCGTGGTGCGCAACTAGCTCTTCAACAACATTGCGCTTTGTGCGCGTAGTTGCGCAGAAGCGATAACGCTCTTCAGGTTCGGCTGTTGCATAGGAAAGACGCTCAGCCTCAGTGAGGTTGACGCGAACTTCAATACATTCAGCAGGTGCGATATATCCCTGCGCTTCGATCTCTTTCCAAGGCACATCAAAACGCTTTGGCCCAATGAGTGAGAAGACTTCGCCTTCCATTCCATCTTCGCGAACGAGAGTTGCAGTGAGCCCGAGGCGACGACGAGATTGAATATCAGCGGTAAAGCGGAAGATTGGCGCAGGAAGTAGGTGTACTTCGTCGTAAATAATCAGCCCCCAGTCATGGGTATCGAAGAGATCGAGGTGGGCGTAAACACCATTCTTCTTCTTAGTCATAACTTGGTATGTAGCAATAGTTACAGGGCGAATCTCTTTCTTCGATCCTGAATATTCGCCGATCTCATCTTCATTGAGAGTCGTGCGCTTCAAAAGTTCATCGCGCCACTGGCGAGCAGCAACAGTGTTCGTAACAAGAATGAGTGTTGTGGCTTTTGCATGTGCCATCGCAGCTGCGCCAACAATTGTCTTTCCGGCGCCACAGGGAAGAACTACTACGCCAGAACCACCATGCCAGAAACCTTCAGCTGCATGCTCTTGATATTGGCGAATCTTCCAACCATCTTCTTTCAGGGCAATGTCATGTGCTTGGCCATCTACATAACCGGCAAAATCTTCTGCAGGCCAACCAAGACGTAGGAGTGATTGTTTAATCTGTCCACGCTGGCTTGGATGAACAGCAATCGTTTCTTTATCAATGCGAACACCGAGAAGGGGTGCAATCTTCTTTGCGCGGATTACTTCTTCGAGCACGCCTGTATCGGTAGTAACAAGAATTAGTCCGTGGACTGGATCTGCTTCTAGACGGAGACGGCCATAACGAGACATGGTCTCGGCAACATCGACGAGCAATGAATGTGGAACTGCGTAACGTGAATATTTAATGAGTGTGTCGATAACGAGCTCAGCGTCATGGCCTGCAGCGCGTGCATTCCAGAGACCAAGGTTTGTTAAGCGATAGGTATGAATATGTTCTGGTGAACGCTCGAGTTCAGCAAAGGGAGCAATTGCGCGGCGACATTCAGTAGAGAGAACATGATCTACATCGAGAAGAAGAGTTTTATCGCTCTGGACAATCAGTGGTCCATCGGTCATGAGAGCAGATCCTTAATAAACGCGTGAAGGAAATCGCTACGTTCTTGCATAGTAGAGATACTGACCCATTCGTTAGGCGCATGTGCACCACCGCCTACTGCGCCGAGGCCATCAAGTACTTGTGCGCCAGCTGCTGCAGCGAAGTTTCCATCGCTTGCTCCGCCAACTTCAGCGCAGCCAAGTGGCTTCATTCCAATAGCTGCAGCAACTTTCTCTGCTCGTTCGTAGAGAACCTTAGTTGAAGTTGGTTGCAGCGGTGGGCGATTAAGTCCACCTGTAATTTCAAGGCGAGCCTTTGGATTTACTGCCTTAAAGTTTTTAATTGCCGCATCTACTCTCTCAAGTTCTGCTTGCGAGAATGAACGAGCATCAATATCGAGCACCGCTAAATCTGGAACTGTATTTGTTGTATTTCCAGAGTGAAGAAGAGTTGGGACAACAGTTGTTCCATGCTCTGCACTTTCCAGTGCAGCGAGTGCCAAAATCGCATGTGCAATTTCAGTTGTCGTGTTGACGCCCTTTTCAGGTTCGAGACCAGCATGTGCTGCCAGACCGTGAACCTTTATTTGATACATCGCAGTTCCCTTGCGACCAGTCTTTACCTTGCCATCAAGGGAAGCCTCAAGAACAAGAACCGCTTTCGCCTTTGCAGATAGCTCCTTGATGAGCGCCTTCGAAGCATGGCTTCCTGTCTCTTCATCAGTCGTTGCAACGAGCGCAACGGATCCTTCAATCCCCTTAAGTGCATAGAGCGCCTGAATAAATCCGGCCTTCATATCGAATGTTCCGGGACCACGGAGAACGTCGCCCTTAACTTCCCAAAGTGGTTGGTATGAACCATGTGGCCACACTGTGTCGAGGTGAGCAAGAACTAACACATCTGGTTGCTCTTCGCCCCACCAGAAGACAGGACGTCCTTCAATCTCTTTAATCTGCGCAGGAACACCAAGAACGCGTGTTGCGATATCGCTGGCTAAACGAACTACAGAGCGACAGGCCTCAATATCTTCAGTGGGGGATTCACACCGAACGAGTGCTTCTAGGGCTGCCAACATAGGCTCAAGTCTGCCGTATTCAGGTGCTTTCTCGCTCGTCATAACGCTGCAACCCCCGTAATACGCGCGATTCGGAAGGTCTGTACTTCACCGGTGGCGTGATCGCGCGCAATAAGTGAACCGGCAGATAATTTCAATGGATCAATGATTCTGTGTGAAACCAGACCATTGTTATCTGCATAACCAATAGAGAGTGATTTTGCAGGTTGGTTCTGCAAGTAATCACTTAATAGTTCGAGAGTTTCATTTGCTGTTGTGCGGGGAAGTGAACCAAGTGCTTCCGTTGCAATATTGCGCATGGTGCTCTGTTTACGACTTGATTTCTCGCCAGTGCGGAGTGCACGAAGTGCGCCTTCAATCTGAATCTCATCTGGTTTATCAATTTCACCAATGATGCGTGGTGGTCGCGCTTTAGTTTGTGCACGTTGGATACGAGGGCCACTAAGTAGCAAACCTCGTGAATCTTCGGCAGCTGGTAGATAGCCGCAACTACGTAATATGTTCATCGCCTCTGCTGCATCATGTCCACAGATAAGTACTTCAGGAGCAATCTTGCGTAGCCCAAGAATGTCTAGTCGTTTATCTCCGAGTATCTGAGTGATCAACGTGGCATCTTCGCAACGAATAAAGGAAGCAGTATTTCCAACACGTAATTTGCCGTGCTTCTTTGCAACATCTGCAATCAGATATTCCAGCGGTTGTGGCATCGGAGTCTTAGAGGTCTTGGCGAGGAATTTAGAAATCTCTTCGCCTGTTCGTCCGTGATCTAATCCGCGACGAATTGATCCTTCCGAGAATCTAAATACCGTTGCACCACCGCGAGATTCAACATCGGCAATAAGTGCAAGCTCTTGTGCGACTTCATGTTCAAGTGGACCCGGAGCAATCGCGGTGTTGTCGCTTTGAATAAGGATGTGATCAACAGCCTTAGGAAGGTCAGTATCAATGGTTGCGCTATCGCCGCCTTCGAGGAAATCAGCGCCATATGAAGATAAAACGCCCTGCCCAGTGATGCCAAGCCATTCTGCTTCGCGCAGAGTCCAGAGAACATAATCTTTCTGAAGCCCACCTGCGCGCTTTGCCGGCGCCAACCACTGAGCTGTAGCGAAGAGTGATTCAACATCAACGGCAACTTCTGAATTTTCTTGCAAGAGAGTGAGCACCAAACGACGAGTTGTTGCAGCTGAAGAGCGATCAAGCTCTGGCCCAAGCGAAGCAACGTTCTTGCTTCCTTCTTTTCCGACAAGACCTGAAAGACGGGAAGTGGTGAGCCAAGCGGATGCAAGGAATTGCCATTTAGTTGATGCGTTCTGCGTTAACCAAATATCAAATTGATGCGTTGGAAGAATCTTGTCATCAGGATCAATTGTGAGCAGACCCGATAAATATGCAACTTCTGCAACAAATGCAGTACATGACTCATCGACACCTAAGTGAAGTGAAAGTTCTTTAAGATCGCGGACGCCTAGACCACCAGAGCGAAGTGCTGTTGCAGGTTCTTGCGCCCAGAAGTTAAGAACTTCCTCAGTCCAACGTAAGAACGTGGTGATATTTGCGATTGCAGCAAGCTGCACATTGCGTTTGTCTCGCTTGCTTCCTGAAACTGGTGGTTGGGTGTTCTCAATTTCACGATGAACTTTATTTCCACGCAAATAGATTGCTACTTCACGTGGGAGAACAACGGTCTGCTGATTAAATGGAATTAAGAAACCTTCTTCGAGTAACCAGGCAACGCCAGCGCTTGGCTTCTTAATATCTGCAATAGATCCACGTGGAGGTCCCCAGACCATCGCATCGAGAACTTTCTTGGATGCAGCAGGTACTTCATCAAGTTTCTTTAACTTCAACTTTGACATCGATGCCGGACCAAGTCCAGCAACTTCATTTCCAAGAACTTCCTTGAGAGTCGTTGGCGTACGCAACCCATCTTTATCCTGATAAATAAGTCCCCGATCGATAAGCCTCGGAATAACAAATAGCGCTGATTTATCGGTAAGGGCAGCTACTTCCTTCTCTGTAAACGGCTCAGCAAGAACGGCGCAGACTTCAAGAACTTGGAGCTGCCACTTATTAAGTGCATCTACAGCTCGCGCAAGGCTTGGCGCAGATGATGCGCGCACTGCCAGGCTAGCCATATCGGGTGGAACTGGAGTTACAAGATCAGGGCGAAAGTTGAACATGGAAATTAACGCGGCATCATCGAGCCCGCGTAGATAGTCGGCGTAAGAGCGAATTTCCATAACCTGCCAACGATAGCCGTATGTGAGGTTGGCGCGCTAATTGAGTTTGGCGCCGAGGCGATTTAACGCTTGCGCGGAGTGAGCAGAGTAGCCAGCGCTGCGAGTCGACTTACAGCAGGCCCTAATAAGCGATTGATAAAACGTGCTCTGCGGAAATCGTGGATAGGCCAACCTTCAGCAAGTGCGCGGATACGTAAGACAGCATCAGGATTAATTGCACATGGATGGCCCACTGCTTGCAGCAATGGAATGTCATTGTGGCTATCTGAATATGAATAGCAATTCTCTAAATCGTAACCATGTACGCGCGCAAGATCTTGGATTGCAATCGCCTTTTCTGTGCCATGCAATAACTTTCCATCAAGAGTTCCGGTGTAAATGCCATTTTCAATCTGCGCTTTACTTCCAAGGGCGCCAGTTAATCCAAGGCGCTGAGCAATAATGTTTGCCATATCTTGAGGAGCCGCAGTAACCAGCCAGACTTCTTCGCCCTTATCTAAATGGGATTTAGCAATTTCAAATGTTCCTTGCCAAAGTTTGGGCGAAACAAACTCGTCATAGATTTCTTCGCCAATTTTTTTAATGTCATCAACAGCATGGCCACCAATAAAATCGGTTGCTGCATTTTGAAATTTCTCGATTACTTCCTTCTTTTCAGTACCTGTCATTCTGAATCTAATATTGGCGACAACAAATTTCGAGATATCGGCCTTGGTAAAGAAGCCGCGCTGATACATCCCTCTTCCAAGGAAGTAGAGAGTCGAACCTCGAACGAGGGTGTTATCTACATCGAAGAAGGCTGCCCGCGTTGAGGTGAGTGCCATGTCACTACCCTAGCGATAAGGCTAGTTTTACGACGCTTTATGCTTACGCCATGAGTTCCACAGTCCACGTCATCCGTCACGGAGAAGTCGAGAATCCCAACAAGATTCTTTATGGACGTCAGCCTGGTTGGAGACTTTCCAAGCGCGGACAAGAGATGGCTGAAGTAATTGGCGAATGGTCAAAGGGAGTAAATCTCGGTGCACTTCATGTTTCACCATTGCAGAGAGCACAAGAAACCGCGGCGCCTATAGCTCGTGCACATGGATTAGAAATTAAGACTGATGATCGATTGATTGAAGCTGCAAATATCTTTGAAGGAAAATCTTTTGAATTAGGTAGTGGAGTCCTCAAGCATCCATCTTCATGGCGCCATCTCTATAACCCATGGAAGCCATCATGGGGCGAACCATATGAAGAGCAAATCTCTCGCATGCTTGCCGCAATCTTTGAAGCAAATAAAGCAGCACAAGGAAAAGATGCAATCGTCGTATCTCACCAACTTCCGATTTGGATTCTTCGCAGCGCAATCGAAGGTCGCTCAATGTTGCACGATCCGCGTAAACGCGAATGCACACTTGCATCTGTTACCAGCGTTCACTTCGATGATGAAGGAATGATTTCAGGAACTTCGTACACCGAACCTGCCAAGCACTTGCTCCCACAAAAATAATATGAAGAAAATCGCGCTCGTACTCGCATCACTGTTATTACTTACAGGGTGCAGTAATGGCGGAGCTTCGAAAGCTGAAGAGAGCTTCATTGCCGGAAGCGGCGCAGTCACGAAGATAAAGATAGAAAATCGAATCGCAGCTCCAGCAATGTCTGGAATGACGCTAAGCGGCAAGAACTTCACATTCACCAAAGGCAAAGTTGCTGTCGTCAATGTCTGGGCGTCATGGTGTTCACCATGCCGCGCTGAAGAACCAACTCTCTCTGCTCTTTCGCAGAAGTACTCAGATGTTCAATTCATCGGAATCTTGACTCGAGATAACCCAGTAAATGCTGAGGCTTTTAACCGTAAACGGGGCACCCCATACCCAACGCTTATTGATGATTCGATTCTGAGCGGATTTAGAAAATCTCTACCGGCCAACGCAATTCCCACAACAGTGGTTATCGATCGAGACGGAAATGTTGCTTCACGAATTTCAGGTGTTGTCACCGTTGCATCTTTAAGCCAACTCATTGAAGAGGCGTTGGCGGAATGACAGATTTTGTAGTCAATACCTTGATGGATGGATTTCTTCTATCTGCATTCCCGATTGCAATTCTTGCAGGGCTGATCTCATTTGTTTCCCCTTGTGTTCTTCCGCTTGTTCCTGGATATGTTGCCTTTGCAGCGGGATTCTCTAAATCGCGTGGACGTATTTTCTTAGGCTCTCTTCTCTTCGTCTTCGGATTTAGCATCCTCTTTATCTCGTACGGCGCACTCTTTGGACAACTAGGTGCAGAGATTTCAAGCAATGAAGAAATGATTACGCGAGTACTTGGTCTACTCACCATTCTTATGGGCGTGATTTTCTTGGGGGCATTCCCGCTGATGCCAACTGTGAAGCCAAAAATTTCAACGCAAGGCGGTCTCATCGGCGCACCACTGTTGGGATTTCTCTTCGGAGTTGGCTGGACACCATGTATCGGACCAGCACTCGCCAGTGTTCAAGCCTTAGCTTTTCAAGAATCTAGCGCAGTCCGAGGCGCCGTTCTTTCACTCGGATATTGCATTGGACTTGGACTTCCCTTTATTGCTTCGGGCCTCTTCCTCGATAGGTCTGAGAAATTGCGAAAAGTCTTAGTAAAGAGCGGTGGGAAAATTTCAACAGTAGGTGGAGTACTTCTGATCATCATCGGAATTCTCCAACTCACCGGTCTATGGACTGACCTCATGATCGAGATGCGTTCTCTCATCTCTGAATTTGCTCCGGTGATTTAATGACAAAAGATATTGAAGTACCAGAGCTTGGGTTTGTAGCGCTCCTGCGCTATGCCTGGCGCCAATTAACAAGCATGCGCACAGCCCTGATTCTTCTCATGTTGCTAGGCGTTGCAGCGATTCCCGGTTCCTTGATTCCACAGAGAATCACTAACGCCATCGCTGTCCGCGATCTCTACCAAACGAACCCAGAACTGGCTAAGTGGTACGAGAGGTTCTCTCTCTTTGATGTCTATGGTTCGCCTTGGTTTAGCGCGATCTACATCCTCTTGTTCATCTCTCTTATCGGATGTGTATTGCCGCGAAGCTTTGAGCATTACAGAGCAATGCGCGCTCAACCTCCTGCAACTCCAAAGAATTTGTCACGTCTTGAGCATTATCAAGAAATCACATCAGATAGCGAAACGCTTGAAGCCGCAGAGAGATGGTTTAAGAAGAACCGTTTCCGAATTCGTATTGAAGAGAACGCAATCTCTGCCGAGAAGGGTTTCTTACGTGAAACCGGAAACCTGCTCTTCCATTTCTCATTAATTCTCATTTTGATTGGCGTCAGCTTTGGCTCACTCTTTGGCATGAGAGGTGAAGCAATTGTTAATGTGGGCGAACGCTTCATTAGCGTCCCAACTTCCTATGACACTCTCGCATTTGGAAAGCTCGCAGGAGATTCTTCACTCGAGCCATTTGAAATCAAGGTAGATAAATTTGTAGCTCAATACAATCCAAAGACAAACGCTCCCGAGGATTACACAGCCTGGCTAACTGTTACTTATCAAGGTAAGACCGAGAAGAAAACAATTAAAGTTAATAAGCCACTTACCTTTGCAAATACTCGTGTGTATTTACAGGCAAATGGATACAGCCCAGTTGTTACCGTCAGAGATTCATTGGGCTTTGTCGCCTTTCAAGGCCCCGTTCCATTCTTGCCACAAGATGGAAACCTGCGATCTATTGGTGCAATCAAGGTTCCTGATGCCGATCCGCAGATTGGATTCGTCGGATCTTTCGTTCCAACCAATGCCCGCACTACTGATCAAGGCGCGGTTTCTATATTTCCGGAACTGCTCGACCCAAAGTTGCTCTTCTCTATCTGGAAGGGTGATTTAGGGCTCGACACAGGAATTCCACAATCTGTCTACAAGATTGATACAACTGACTTGCAGCAGATTGGCTTAGGTTCTGTGAAACCTGGTGAAACATTTAACTATGCAGAGGGTTCCATCACACTTGAAACAGTTGTTCCTTGGATCAACCTTCAAGTGGTGAAAGATCCCGGCAAGAGTTATGCGCTCATCGGAGGTATTGTTGCAGTCCTAGGTCTTCTCTCTTCACTCTATGGACGTCGTCGCCGAATCTGGATTCGCATTACGTCACAAGGAGCAGAAGTAGCAGGATTGGCAAAGAACAGTGCACCTGGTCTCGAAGATGAGATTGAAAGATTTGTTAACGCGTTAAGGAGAGATTAGCGATGCAGACCACTTGGGCGTACATCTCAAATAACTTTGTTTATTCGGCGATGGCAGTCTTTGCCATTTCTTTCGTAGCTCATGCCTTCGAAACCGCCTTTGCAGTGCGCGCACCAGAAGTTGCTGATTCAACTTCGGGCAATCTCCTAAATAAGACTTTGGATTACAAGCGCACTGAACGTGCAGCCAGAATCGCTACCGCGATGATGATCCTTGGATTTGTACTTCTTCTCGCTGGAGTAGTCGCCCGAGGAATTTCTGCGAAGCATGTTCCTTGGGGAAATATGTATGAATTTTCCATCACAGGTGCACTTGCATTTACAGGAACATATTTGGGCGCACTGCGTAAATATGATCTTCGCTGGCTAGGGCTCTTTGTTTCACTGGGCGTTCTTCTCACACTTGGAACTGCAATCACTTTGCTATACCGAAATAGCGCACCACTTGTTCCTGCCCTTAAATCGACATGGCTAGTTATCCACGTCGTTGCAGCAATCATCTCTGGTGGAGTCTTCTTGCTCGCAAATGTTGTTGCTGGCGCCTATCTCTATCTCGAACGTGCTGAGCGACTTGGCGCACGCCCTGTTTGGCTTCGCCGAGTTCCATCTATTGAAGTTCTTGATCAACTTTCTTATCGCCTTGTTGCATTCGTCTTTCCACTCTGGACCTTCTCAGTTATCGCTGGCGCCATCTGGGCAGAGAGCGCATGGGGACGTTACTGGGGCTGGGATCCAAAAGAGACATGGGCATTTATTACTTGGGTTGCATATGCCGCATATCTTCACGCACGAGTAACTGTTGGCTGGCGCGGTCGTCGCGCTGCCTGGCTCTGCATCTTTGCAGGGTCAACATTCCTCTTTAACTATGTCTATGTAAATGTCTGGGGCACCGGAAAACATACATATTCAGGTCTCTAGGAATTTAGAAAAATATGTTTTCAGCAGAACTCCTTGGCCTCATCGCAGGTGGCTTGGGAATGTTCTTTGGTCTCCCACAAGCTCTACGAGTAAGAAAACTTGGCCACGGTCGTGGAGTAAGTCTGATCTCGTGGATGTTGCAATTCGGCGTTGCAACTTCATGGGCTGCATATGGTTTCGATATTGATTCGCCTTCTGTTCTACTCACAAACGTTGGAGCAGGAATAGTTAACGCAACTGTTATCTGGGCGATTATCCAAAATCGATTGAAATCAATTGTAATTTTGACGAGCTACGTTGCCGTACTAGCAACCCTTGTTCTAGTTTTACCTTCGATTTTGGTATCAGCCCTTCTGATCGCACTCGTCTTTGCACAATCTCCTCAGGTATATAAGTCCTATAGGAATATTGAGGGTGGAAAAGATTCGGCTGTTTCGGTAGTGGCACTTAGCGTGAGCTCTTTTAGTATTTTTCTCTGGTTTATCTATGCAATTATGATTTCGGATACGCTCATCAAAGTGAGTACAACGATTTCTTTTACTACAAACGTAGCAATTATCGTGCTGGAGCTGATTGGAAAACGACGTAGAGGAAAACCTACATATTCGGGGATTTAAAGTAGTATCGAGACATGCTTTCAACTGAATTCTTTGGATTTATTGGGGGCGTGCTCAGTATATTTTTCGGCCTTCCTCAAGCGTTACGGATTCGTCGTTTAGGCCATGGCAGGGGTCTTAGTTTAATTTCTTGGCTTCTTCAATTAGGAGTAGCTACATCGTGGGCCGCTTATGGCTTTGATAAAAACTCGCCCTCATTGCTGGCGACAAATGTGGCGGCTGGATTAATTAATGCCAGTGTTGTGTGGGTAATTATTCATAATCGAGTGAAATCTATTCTGACCATCACGACACTGGTGGCAATAGTCGCAGGGCTCGTGCTTACTCTTCCCGCATCAATTGCTTCAGTTCTTCTCATCTCTCTTGTCTTTGCACAAACACCACAGGTCTACAAATCCTATAAAAATATTAAAATTGGGAAAGATTCCGCCGTTTCGGTGCTGGCCATGAGTGTCAGCGCTTTGAGTGGAATTTTCTGGATTACTTATGCTGTGTTAATTAACGATGCGCTGCTTGTCCTATGTAATGCAATTGTGCTTGCAAATAATATTGCAATTATTGCCTTGGAAATTATAGGTAAACGCTCGCGCGCTTTAAAGACCTCGTAAGAAATCAGGATCGTCATCCGGCGGCAGGATGCGCTTCTTGCCCGGTTTAGGACCTTTTGGCCCACGGATTCTTCCAATTGTTAAGTAAGCAATCGGGCCGAAAATTCCAGTGAAGAGAATTGCTAAGAGCCAACCCCACTTAGGTAGCTTCTTAATCTGAGTCTCATCGCGCATTGCGCAATCGACAAATGTGTAGAGAGTTAAAGCAAGTGAAAGTAGTACGAGAAACCCTTGAACTTTAATCATGGTCGAATTCTACTTCCTTAAAATGAAAGCGCGAGAGCGAAGGTAAGGCCAAAGTGCAGCTGCAGTTGGCCAGTTCTGCCCAAAAGCGGGATGAGATCTGCACCCTTTGCTCCAGCGAGGACTTCTTTAGCAATCGCGTAAGCCTGTGGCGCAGTCGTGAGCGTCAGTAACGCTAAAGGATGACCTGTGAAAACAGGGAAGATATAGGCAGAGATAAGAAGTAGAACGAAGAACTTGCGAGAGTTCTTATCTCCAAGTTTTACAGCAAGAGTCTTCTTACCAACTTCTTGATCGCCTGGAATATCGCGAATGTTATTGATGGCAAGCAGGGCGCAAGAAAGAGATCCCATTGGAATGGATGCAGCGAAGGCCGCCAGAGTTATATCTAGAGTTTGAACATAGTAAGTACCAA
The DNA here is from genome assembly GCF_965234405.1 of Planktophila turicensis (SeqCode). GTDB lineage: Bacteria > Actinomycetota > Actinomycetes > Nanopelagicales > Nanopelagicaceae > Planktophila > Planktophila turicensis. Next base: position 1,192,727 of record NZ_OZ248346.1, on the reverse strand, counting down.
CTGTTGCAACCACTCCGAAGAATATGAATACAGAAAGTTCACCGAAGCCACGATAGCCATAAGGAGTATGTCCACCTGTGTAACCCCAAGCAGCCAGTACTGAAGCAAGACCTACGAGGATGATCCACCATGATGAAAGCGAGGCAAGAGCTAAGCCAGCAATGCACGCTACGAGGAATGAAAGTTGTGCAGCACGTTTTACTGATGCGGCAGATGCAAGCCCTGATGCAGTGAGGCGAGTTGGACCAACGCGATTGTCATCGGTTCCGCGAATTCCATCGGAGTAATCATTTGAGTAATTCACTGCGATTTGAAGCGAGAGGCTGACAATGAGAGCGAGTAACGCCTGAAGCGGTTTCCACTCTCTTCCTACAAGTACGGTGGCAACAACGACTGGAGCCACAGCTGCTGGAAGTGTGCGCGGGCGTGCTCCTAGAATCCAAATATTAATTCGGTGCCTCCATATATAGATCCGTTAACTTCTTGCGATCCACTTTACCAATTCCAATGAGTGGAAGCTCAGGAAGATGCAGGTACCCCTTTGGTTTGCTGAATTCACCGAACTTTTCACCGAGGTACTGGGCTACTTCATCCTCAGACGGAAAACCATCGCCTGCAATAGCAACGTGCAGCGCCTGTCCCCATTTTGAATCTGTCACTGCGAATGCTGCAAAAGTCTTATGAGGAAAATGGGCGTGTAGCGAAGATTCGATGGCGCTCAGTGAGATGTTCTCTCCTCCAGAGATGATGACATCATCGCTTCTACCTTCAACTATCAGTTTCTCATTCTCAATTCGGCCGAGGTCAGAAGAATGAAACCAACCATCTTTGCATTGCGTATCCCAGAGAGCTTCAGCCCCGAGATAGGTATGAGCAAGAACGGTTCCCTTAATTGCAATTCGCTTCTCGGAAGTAATTGAAATCTCGACACCATCGAGTGGGATTCCGTTATAGACACATCCACCTGAGGTTTCAGTCATTCCGTAAGTCACAACAACGTTAATTCCAGCGCTCTCTGCTTGTAGATGAAGTTCAGTTGTGAGTGCTGCGCCGCCGACAAGAACAGCTTTAGCTTCAACGAGATGCTTGAGAAGTTGCGCGTCCCCATTGAGTGCCTTAAATAGTTGTGTCGGAACAATCGCGGTGAAGTCAGCACGCGGATAGTCGCCTTGGTGGTTACGGAGATCAATTGGCTCTGTACCTAATTCAAGTGCGCGAACCAGAACATTGATTCCGGCGATATGAGTGAGTGGCAATAAGAGCGACCAAGAATTTCCAAACTCTGCTCCGAGCGCCTTATTTGATGCGCGAGCTGATGAGAGAAGTGCAGATGCTGAAAGCCCGACCTCTTTAGATGTGCCAGAACTTCCAGTTGTCGAGACAACGGCGCTGATGCGCGCAGGGACTTGGGTCAGTTCGGTGTTACCAAAAGCGAGAGCCGGCCCATCAGATACCAAGGCCTTGGCGATACGAGCCATCGATTCGCTGACTGTCCATTCGGGATTAGCCGAGCGAAGTTCTCGTTGTGCGTTCTGCTCCATTGCCCGCGTAGGCTATCGCTCGTAGACCAAATGGAGGAATCGTGAGCAAGCCTATTAAGCGTGATTTTGGTGACCGTTCTATCCCAGCATGGGTGACAGGTCGCGGTGGTGAGTCATTTACAGATATCACTTATGAAGTTGCTGATGGCATTGCAAAGATCACTATCAATCGTCCAGAAGTGCGTAATGCATTCCGTCCACAAACAATTATTGAATTGAAATCAGCTTTTGATTTAGCTCGTGACAATGCAGAAGTTGGCGTCATCATCCTTACAGGTAAAGGTGATGAAGCATTCTGTTCTGGCGGCGATATCAGCGTCCGTGGAGACGATGGTTATCTCGGCGATGATTCACTTGCACAGCAAGGTGTTGGTCGCCTCAATGTTCTAGATCTTCAGGTACAAATTCGCCGCACACCAAAACCAGTTGTTGCAATGATCGCTGGTTGGGCCATCGGCGGAGGACATGTACTTCACGTAGTCTGCGATCTCTCTATCGCTGCTGACAATGCCAAGTTTGGTCAGACCGGGCCAATGGTTGGTTCATTCGATGGCGGTTACGGTTCAGGACTTCTTGCAGCTTCTGTCGGCCAGAAGAAGGCTCGCGAAATTTGGTTCCTCACTCGTCAATACGATGCGCAAGAAGCGCTTTCAATGGGACTTGTTAACACTGTCGTTCCACTCAAGGAACTTGAAGCTGAAACAGTTTCTTGGTGCCGCGAGATGTTGCAGAACTCTCCGATGGCACTTCGCCTATTGAAGGCATCTATGAATGCTGCAGATGATGGACTCGCAGGAGTTCAGCAGCTCGCAGGAGATGCCACTCTTCTCTTTTATTTATCTGAAGAAGGCCAAGAAGGCCGCGATGCTTACAAAGAGAAGCGCAAGCCTGACTTTGGAAAGTTTCCCAAGCGTCCCTAATTTATGGATCAATCTCTGCTCGACACAATGCGCGTAGTTGCGCTGCCTGCAAGAACAAACTTTCGTGGGATTAACGTTCGAGAAGTTGCTTTATTTCAAGGCCAATATGGTTGGGGCGAATTCTCACCATTTCTTGAATACGGATATGAAGAGTGCGCTCCCTGGTTGGCGTCTGCAATTGAAGCAGCCACGAAGCCTCGCCCGAAGCTCTATCGCAATTCAGTAAGAGTAAACGGAACAATTCCCGCATTAAAAAGTTCAGCAGATATCGAACGTATCGTTGATTCTTTTCCTGGAGTACAAACTTTTAAAGTAAAAGTAGGCGATAACCTGCCTGAAGATATTGCACGCCTTGCAAAGGTGAGATCTCTGCGCCCGAAGGCAAAGCTACGCATTGATGTGAATGGAAATTGGTCCGTCCAAGAAGCAGTAACCAACCTTCGCGCCATCTACGAAAACATTGGCCCTCTTGAGTATGCAGAGCAACCATGTGCGACTGTAGAAGAACTACGAGAGCTCAAAGAGAAACTAGTTGTTGATATTCGCATCGCGGGGGATGAGGTTCTACGCAAGGCAGCAGATCCATTTGCCGTTGATCTCAGCGGTGCAATTGATGTGTTGATGCTTAAGGTGCAACCTCTTGGTGGAATTTCTCGTGCACATAAGTTGGCCGAACATCACAAACTGCCCGTAGTTGTTTCAAGTGCACTCGAAAGCGCTGTCGGAATCAATTACGGATTACAACTCGCAGCATCTTTTCCAGAGATGAACTTTGATTGTGGTTTAGGAACAGGCTCACTCCTTGCTGCCGACATTGCAACCTTGCCTATCGTTGATGGCGAAATTGAAATCACAGATGTTGAGCCTGAGTTCAGTGGATATGAAGTGGCACCGGATCGTTACGAATGGTGGAAGAATCGCGTTATGAAGACAGCGGAGCTCTTGTGATCAATCCATCCACTCTGCTCGCTCGCGTCATTGTCCGCCAGATTGTTGAAGCCGGTGTGACCGATGTAGTTATTTCACCAGGCTCACGAAATGCGCCCCTTTCAATCGCTTTTCATCAAGCAAGCGTTAAAGGACTTATCAATCTTCACGTTCGCATCGACGAACGAACAGCTGCATTCTTCGCACTCGGTATCGCTAAAGCATCGGGACGTCCCGTGCCAATCGTCTGCACCAGCGGAACTGCGGCAGCTAATTACCATCCAGCAGTTCTTGAGGCCTCACATACAAACGCGCCACTTCTAGTTCTCACTGCCGACCGCCCAGCATCTATGCGCAAGACAGGTGCAAACCAAACTACTGAACAAGCCCGCATCTTCGGAAAAGCAGTGCGCTACTTCGCAGATATTTCAGGCAGCGTTTATCCGATGGAGCTTCCATTTAACTCATTGCAAAGTGGACCCGTCCATCTCAATATTCAATTTGAAGAACCACTCATTGGCGATAAGAGCGACAACTGGCTCAACGATTTAACTATTGCTTCTCCTAAAGTTTTTGATCGCAAAGCTCCGGGAATTTTCTACACGAAATCAACTCGTGGAGTTCTTGCCATAGGTCACGACCGTGGCGGGCTCAGTGTTGATGCAGTAAAAGATTTCGCTGAAAAACTGGGTTGGCCTGTTATCGCTGAAGACCCACTCACATTTGAGAACGCAGCCTCACATGCCAGCGTCTTCCTTACTTCAAGGACCATCGCAGATGATTTAGCTCCAGATACCGTTGTGGTAATTGGCAGAACAACTCTTTCTCGTTCCATTAATGCATTTATCAAGATGGCACGTAAGCAGATTGTTATCGATCCACGTATGGCGACGGTTGATACCGATCGCATGGCAGATCAGAAATTCACTCAGCTACCCGTTGTTGAAGTGCAACCAGCTGATGCCGAATATGCCGATAAGTGGAAGAAGTACTCACTTCGCGCATCAAAGCTCGTAAGCGATATTTCCACATGGTCAGAACAACTCATTGCTCGCGAAATTGCAGCAGGCGTCCCAACTGGAACATCGCTCTTTATCTCTTCTTCTCGCCCAATCCGCGACCTTGAAGGATTTGCTGTCGCCCGCTCTGGCGTTGAAACCTTTGCCAACCGTGGGTTAGCGGGCATCGATGGAAATATCTCAACCGCTCTCGGAATCGCTTCACAACGTAAAGAAACCATTGCTGTACTTGGCGATCTTGGCTTCTTGCATGATCTGACTGGCCTTATTCATAAAGAGAAGATCAACTTGAAGATTCTGGTCATCAATAACGATGGCGGTGGAATTTTCTCAACGCTGTCACAGCGCGGAGTAGACGGCTTTGAAGAAGTATTCGGAACTCCACACGGGCTTGATCCAGCAGCAATTGCTCAATCTATGGGCATCCCCGCAAAGACCATTGGAAGCCAGAAAGAGCTCATCACAGAACTTTCACGTCCGGTTCAAGGTGTCAGCGTTGTAGTCGTCAATGTGCCAAACCGCGAAGCGAATGCAGATTTCCTCAAAGGAATTTATAACAGCGTCTCTTCGATGTAACTCTTAGGTGTGCAACGCCGAGCGCATAGGAATCATCTTTGCAGCGCTCTCTTCCAGTTCCTTTTCAGGGTTAGAGCCAGCAACGATTCCACAACCAGCGTAAATACGAATTTCTTTTCCAGTTATCTGACCCGTGCGAAGTGCAATGCCAAGTTCGCCATCGCCACTTGCATCGATCCAACCGACAGGACCTGCATAACGTCCTCGGTTCATTCCTTCAATTTCATCAATGATGTCGAAGGCAATGTTGCGCGGAGTTCCACAAACTGCTGCTGATGGGTGCAAACTCTTTAGAAGTGAGAATGCATCAACGCGTTGTTTTGTCTCAGTAAGTGCGCCAGTTACATCTGTTGCTAAGTGCATGACGTTGGCTAAGTGCAGAACAAATGGAGATTCTGGAACGTTGGTGGAAGAGCAGAATGGCTCAAGCGCTTCAGCAACAGAGCGAACTGCATATTCATGTTCTTCGAGATCTTTTGATGAACGAGCAAGGGATGCAGCAAGTGCCAAATCTTTTTCGTCATCGCCTGTCTTTGGAATTGTTCCAGCCAATACGCGCGATGTAACCATGCCACGAGAAAGACGAAGCAAGAGTTCAGGAGTTGCTCCAACAAGACCGTCGACAGCAAATGTCCATGTCGATGGATATTCGGCAGCGAGTTTCTGTAATACAGGAATCGCCTCAATCTCTTGCGTTGATGTTGCAACGAGATCGCGAGCTAGAACCACCTTGTCGACCTGCGAAGAATCTATGCGCCTAATTGCTTCAGCAACGCGCTCTTTCCATGCATCAGTACTGATGCTTCCATCGCTAAATGTAAATGTGCCTTGTGAAAATTCAGCGGGGGATTCAGGAAGAACTGGTTGCGGTGAATCGCCAATCCACGTGATCCAAGATTGTGAGCCCTTTTGGCCAACAACAACCTTAGGAATTACAAGTACTGATTCTTCGTTGCGATCAAATGAGAACGAAGTAAAGAGAACTGGTCCAGTGCCACTTCCATGCACTGAATTAGCAACAGCGAAAGTTTCTAGCTGGTGATGCCACCAATCGCGCGCATCTTCAAAACGATTACGCCCGCTTACCTTTGTTGTCGCATGAACGCCCCAACCAACAAGACCTTCACCATTACGCACCCACGATAAAGGCGCATGAGTAGGCAAGAGATCTAGCAGCGGAAGATGTTCACCAATACGAGTTGTGGTGACGGGGATAAGTGAAGCCATTTAGCGATTGAGGCTACGTGAAATTTTTCGCCATACAAGCGGAAGTGAAGTTGCAGTGATTGCAATCTTGAGAGCTTCACCGAGAATGAATGGAGTAAGGCCTGCCTTAAATGTTGCAGCCCATGTCAGATCAAGTGAAGCGTGAAGCCATGCCAGACCAAAAGTAAAGATGACTAAGTCGCCAAATAGAAGTGCAGGAAATGATGTGCGGAACTTTTGATCTGCTTTGCGATCTGCCAGATAACCAAGAAGAAGAGATGCAACGAGCATTCCAACGAGGTATCCACCTGTTGCGCCAAGAAGGCGATCGAGTCCGTGGTTAGCAGCTGTTGCAGATGGAGCGAAGATTGGAGCTCCAGCAACGCCAGCCAAGATATATGTTGCAAAAGTTATGAATCCAAGACGAGCGCCATACGTTGTTCCGATAAGAAGAACAGCAAGAGTCTGACCTGTGACAGGAACCGGTGAACCTGGAACTGGAATTGCAATCTGTGCGAGCAATGAGATGAAGCCGATTCCACCAACGACAAAGAGCGCCTCTGTCAGTGCAGTGCTGCGTGGGAAAACGGTTGCGCGGAGTGAGCCAGAGTGCATTGACATCGGCAATATCCCTCTTTCATTACAAGTTGTGCGCAGAGCCTACTCTCAGCGACAATATGTGCATGTCACGCGCCAATATGGATAAGAATCCCGACGAAGTCGCCGCAATGTTCGATGGCGTCGCTAAGCGCTATGACCTCGTCAACGATCTCTTGAGCCTCGGGCGTACCAAAGCCTGGCGTAAGCAGACCACCAAGATCATCGCTCCGCGTGCAGGGCAGAAGATCCTCGATTTAGCAGCTGGAACAGGCTCAAGTTCAGAACCTTTAGCCGCAGCTGGCGCCGACGTGATTCCAGCTGATTTCAGCGAGGGAATGCTGGCTGCCGGCCGCAAAGCCCGCCCGCACCTGCCCTTCACCAAGGCCGATGCCCTCAATCTCCCCTTTGCCGCCAATGAATTCGATACCGCGACCATCTCTTTTGGCCTTCGCAATACCCAGAACACCGCCAAGGCGCTCGCTGAGATGCTTCGGGTCGTAAAGCCTGGGGGACACCTGGTCGTCGCGGAGTTCTCAAGCCCTACCTGGCGTCCGTTTCGTACTATTTATACCAATTATCTAATGCGCGCCCTACCGTGGGTCGCCCGCAAGACTTCATCAAATCCAGATGCCTATATCTACCTCGCTGAATCCATCCGGGCATGGCCAGACCAGAAAGCGCTCGCAGCCCAAATCGAGGCAGCTGGCTGGACCAATGTCACCTGGACCAATCTCACCGGTGGAGTTGTCGCAGTTCACAAAGCCCGCAAGGCGTAACGGTTTGATTGGCTACAACGACCGCTTAAGATTTCGCACGTGAGCGCAAATCCATATATCCCGATTCTGGTGATCTTCGCTATCGGCTTCGGATTCGCAGCATTCTCCGTAGGAATTGCAGCTGTCACCGGACCTGCACGCTACAACCGCGCTAAGCAAGAAGCTTACGAGTGCGGAATCGAACCATCACCACAAGCTCTTCAAGGCGGACGCTTCCCTGTGAAGTACTTCCTTACAGCAATGCTCTTTATTGTCTTCGATATTGAAATCGTATTTCTCTATCCATGGGCAGTTACTTTCGACAAGCTCGGACTTTTTGGATTAGTTGAAATGGCAATCTTTATCGGAACAGTATTCGTCGCTTATGCATATGTATGGCGTCGCGGTGGATTGGAATGGGATTAATTCGTGGGCCTAGAAGATAAGTTACCAAGCGGAGTTTTACTTTCAACTGTCGAAGGACTTGCCGGTTACATGCGCAAGAGCTCTGTCTGGCCAGCAACATTCGGTCTTGCATGTTGCGCGATTGAAATGATGGCACTTGGTTCAGCCCCAAAACATGATATTTCTCGTTTCGGTATGGAACGTTTCTCCGCGTCACCTCGTCAAGCAGATCTCATGATCGTTGCAGGTCGCGTTTCACAGAAGATGGCTCCAGTACTTCGTCAGATTTACGATCAAATGACAGCGCCAAAGTGGGTTATCTCAATGGGTGCATGTGCTTCATCGGGTGGAATGTTTAACAACTACGCAATCGTTCAAGGCGTCGATCACATCGTTCCTGTTGATATTTACTTGCCAGGTTGCCCGCCACGTCCAGAACAGTTGATGGATGCAATCATCAAGCTACACACTCTTATTGGCGATACAAAGCTCGGTCCAAATCGCGAAGCGATTATCAAAGAAGTTGAACTTGCTGCACTAAACGCAAAGCCAACCATCCAAATGAAGGGGTTGCTGGCGTAAATGACTCAAGATCAGACAGGTATGTTCGGCGCTGCAGGCACCGGAGATACTTCAGGATACGGCGGCCTTGTCCGCACAGCGGCTTCAACCGGTTCAACTGAGCGCCCATACGGCGGATATTTCGATGATGTCGCCGATGACCTCGAGCGCGCATACCCAGATTTCGCAGATGCAATTACTCGCGTCGTAGTAGATCGCGGTGAACTCACACTTCACATTAAGAAGTCACGACTTCTCGAAGTTGCATTTATCTTGCGCGATAAATTGAAGTTTGAAATGTGCATGGGTGTATCTGGCGTTCACTATCCAGATCGCACAGGTGCAGAACTCGTTGCACTGTATCCATTGCTTTCAATGACAAAGAACCAGCGCGTTCGTCTTGAAGTTGCAACATCAGAACTTGATCCACACATTCCATCACTCGTTGAAGTATGGGCAGGAAATAACTGGCACGAGCGCGAAACTTTCGACATGTTCGGAATCATTTTTGATGGCCACCCAGGACTTACTCGTATCTTGATGCCAGATGACTGGGATGGACATCCACAACGTAAGGATTACCCACTCGGTGGAATTGCAGTCGAATACAAGGGCGCAACAACACCTGCACCTTCAAACCGCAGGAGCTACCGATGACCACATTTGATCCAAAGCTCGATCCATACGCATCATCACGCGAAACTACTGAAGGCACGGTCTTCTCAGTAACTGGCGGCGACTGGGATTCACTCGTCTCTGAAATCGGTGAATCAAAAGAAGAGCGCATCATCGTAAATATGGGTCCTCAGCACCCATCAACTCACGGTGTGCTTCGCCTCGTTCTTGAACTCGAAGGTGAAACCGTTACTGAAGTACGTACAGGTATTGGTTATCTTCACACCGGAATCGAGAAGAACATCGAATTCCGCAACTGGACCCAGGCAGTCACATTTGCAACTCGTATGGATTACTTGGCACCAATCTTCAACGAAACCGCTTACTGCCTCGCTGTCGAAAAGCTTCTCGGAATCACCAACGACATCCCAGAGCGCGCATCAGTAATCCGCGTCATGATGATGGAGCTCAACCGAATTTCTTCACACATGGTGGCACTTGGTACAGGTGCTCTCGAACTCGGTGCCATGGGCCCAATGTTCTTTGCTTTCCGCGATCGCGAAATCGTTCTCGATACCTTCGAAGAAATTACTGGCCTACGTATGAATATGGCCTATGTCCGCCCAGGTGGAGTCTCACAAGATCTCCCAGCAGGCATGACCGTAAAGATTCGCGAAATTGTAAAGACTCTTCGCAAGAACTTTGATGACAATGCAAAGCTTCTTATTGGCAACACAATCTGGATGAAGCGCACCGAAGGAATCGGTTACCTTGATCTTGCTGGTTGTACAACGCTAGGAATCACAGGTCCGGTACTTCGCTCTGCAGGACTTCCTTGGGATCTTCGCAAGATGCAGCCTTACTGCGGTTACGAAAATTACGAGTTCGATGTCATCACAGCAGATACTGCAGATGTCTACGGTCGCTTCTTGGTACGTATGGCTGAACTCGAACAATCACTTCGCATCATTGAACAAGCAGCAGATAAGCTCGACAAACTTGAAGGACAGCCAGTGATGGTTGCCGATAAGAAGATTGCATGGCCAGCACAGCTCGCTCTCGGTGCAGATGGACTTGGAAACTCACTCGATCACATCCGCGAAATCATGGGTTCATCGATGGAATCACTTATCCATCACTTCAAACTCGTTACCGAAGGTTTCCGCGTTCCAGCAGGACAGGCTTATGCAGCAGTCGAATCACCTCGCGGTGAACTTGCCGCTCACGTTGTCTCTGACGGTGGAACGCGTCCATACCGTGTTCACTTCCGCGAACCATCTTTTAACAACTTGCAATCAACATCAGCAATGAGCGAAGGCGGAATGGTCGCTGACATCATCGGCGCTGTTGCATCTATCGATCCAGTTATGGGAGGCGTTGACCGATGACTCTAGATCGCGATCTGATGCAGACAATTATTCAGCGCTACCCACGTAGCCGTTCTGCAATCATGCCTTTACTTCACTATGTGCAATCTGTATCTGGATATGTCACCAATGAAGGAATCGAAACAATTGCAGAACTACTTGTGATTGAAACTGCTGAAGTATCAGCTGTTGCTACTTTCTACACTCAGTACAAGCGCAAGCCAGTGGGCGAGTACCACGTAGGTGTTTGCACAAATACTTTGTGCGCAGTTATGGGTGGAGATGCAATCTTCTCAGCGCTTAAGGATCACCTCGGCGTTGAAAATGATGGCGTTACAGCAGATGGAAAAGTTTCTCTCGAACATATCGAATGCAACGCAGCTTGCGATTACGCACCTGTAGTCATGGCTAACTGGGAGTTCTACGACAACCAGACAGTCGAATCTGCAAAGGCTCTTGTCGATGGTGCGCGTGCCGGAAATCCACCAGCTCCAACTCGTGGCCCAAAGAAACTTGTTACATATAAAGAAGCATCAGCTGTTCTTGCAGGTCTCGATGACGGACTTGCTCGTGAAGGTGTTCAAGCAGGCGAAGCAACTCTTCTCGGACTTAAGCTTTCGAAGGAAGGAAAGTAATGTCAAAGTTAACTCCCATCCTTTCTGCACATTGGGATCAGGCAGATTCATTTACCATCGAGGCTTACACACGTAACGGTGGTTACACAGCATCAAAGAAGGCTCTCGCAATGGATCCTGATGCTGTTATTCAACTTGTTAAAGATTCAGGACTTCGCGGTCGCGGCGGCGCAGGCTTCCCAACCGGAATGAAGTGGGGCTTTATCCCACAAGGTGACGATAAAGATCACTACCTAGTTGTGAACGCTGATGAATCAGAACCAGGAACATGTAAGGACATGCCACTTCTTATGGCTAACCCACACGTTCTCGTCGAAGGTTGCATCATCGCAAGCCATGCAATTCGCGCAAAGCATGCATTCATTTATATTCGTGGCGAAGTAACTCACGTCGCTCGTCGCGTAAACGCTGCAATTGCTGATGCATATAAGGCAGGACACCTCGGCAACGGAATCGACCTCACACTTCATATCGGCGCAGGTGCATATATCTGCGGCGAAGAAACAGCACTTCTTGATTCACTCGAAGGTTTCCGCGGGCAACCACGTCTTCGCCCACCATTCCCAGCAATTGCTGGTCTTTATGCGCGTCCAACAGTGGTCAATAACGTCGAATCAATTTCTGCAGTTCCTGCAATCATCAATAACGGCGCAGAGTGGTACCAATCAATGGGTACAGAAAAGTCAAAGGGCGCAACTCTTTACTCACTCTCAGGACACGTGAATAACCCAGGACAGTTTGAAGCTCCACTCGGAATTACCCTTCGCGAAATTCTTGATCTTGCAGGTGGAATCCGTAACGGACATAAGCTCAAGTTCTGGACTCCAGGTGGATCTTCAACTCCGCTATTTACAGATGCACATCTTGATATTCCTTTGGATTACGAAGGCGTTGCCGCTGCAGGTTCAATGCTTGGTACAAAAGCTCTACAAATTTTTGATGAGACAACTTGCGTTGTTCGCGCAGTACTTCGCTGGACCGAGTTCTACAAGCACGAATCTTGCGGAAAGTGCACACCATGTCGTGAAGGCACTTGGTGGTTGGTACAGATTCTTCGCGATCTCGAAAACGGAACAGGTACTGAAGCAGATCTCGAGAAGTTGCTTGATCTCTGCGACAACATCATGGGCCGTTCATTCTGCGCACTTGGTGATGGCGCAACTTCACCAATCACATCTTCAATTAAGTACTTCCGCGACGAATACATCGCACACGTGACAAACGGTGCCTGCCCATTCGATCCAGTTAAGTCCACACTCTTTGCAGGGGCGGTGAACTAATGACTACTACCCAAGATTCAGCTGTTGCAGTGGAGATGATCACTGTTGTTATCGATGGTTTTGAAGTCTCTGTTCCAAAAGGAACTCTCATTATTCGTGCAGCAGAGAAGCTCGGAATTCAGATTCCACGTTTCTGCGACCACCCACTTCTTGATCCAGTTGGAGCATGCCGTCAATGTCTCGTTGATGTCGAAATCAACGGCCGTGCATTTCCAAAGCCACAGGCTTCTTGCACCATCCCTGTCGAACCAAACATGATTGTTAAAACTCAACTCACTTCACCTGTTGCCGACAAGGCGCAGAAGGGTGTGATGGAGCTTCTTCTTGGTAACCACCCACTCGATTGCCCAGTTTGCGATAAGGGCGGCGAATGCCCACTTCAGAACCAGGCGATGAGCAATGGCCGTGCTGATGCACGCCTCGATGGATACAAGCGCACATTTGAAAAGCCAATTAATATCTCTTCATCAGTTCTTCTTGATCGCGAACGTTGCGTTCTCTGTGCACGTTGTACCCGTTTCTCTGCACAGATTGCTTCAGATCCATTTATTACTCTCAACGAACGTGGTGCTCTACAACAGGTAGGTATCTACGAGAACGATCCATTTAAGTCTTACTTCTCAGGTAATACTGTTCAGATCTGCCCGGTGGGCGCACTCACTGGTGCTTCATACCGATTCCGTGCACGTCCATTCGATCTCGTTTCAACTCCATCTGCATGCGAACACTGCGCATCAGGTTGCGATATGCGTACCGACGTCCGTCGCGGAAAGACTCTTCGTCGTCTTGCTGGTGATGACCCATCTGTTAACGAAGAGTGGAACTGCGATAAGGGTCGCTGGGCATTTAAATATGTAACAGCTCTCGATCGCCTTACTCATCCACTCGTTCGCAATTCAGCTGGCGAACTCGTACAGGCTTCATGGCCTGAAGCACTTGCAGCAGCAGCTGCAGGACTTAAGGGAAAGCGCGCCGCAGTTCTTACTGGTGGTCGCGTAACAACTGAAGATGCTTACGGTTATTCAAAGTTCGCCCGTCTTGCTCTCGGCACAAACGATATTGATTACCGTGCTCGCGTTACATCTGATGAAGAGCGCGACTTCCTTGCAGCTCACGTTGCAGGATCATCAACTACGTACCGCGATATCGATACAGCGGATCACGTTGCACTAATTGCTTTCGAACCTGAAGAAGAATCACCAATCGTCTTCTTGCGCCTGAATAAGAACTTTAAGAAGCGCGGACTCAAGGTTTCAGCTGTTGCCACCAAGGGTTCAATCGCAATGGATAAGCTCAAGGCTGATTTCATTAAGGTCGCGCCTGGTGCCGAAAGCTCTGCGGTTGCTGGCCTTGCGCTCACAGCAAAGTCAGTCATTCTCGTAGGCGAACGCGCATCTGAAAGCGCAGGGCTCTTCTCAGCAGTTGCTGCGCTCTCTGCAAAGACAGGCGCAAAGATTGCTTACATTCCACGTCGCGCAGGCGAACGCGGTGCACTCGAAGCAGGCGCACTCGGCACAGTTCTTCCTGGCGGTCGTCCAGTTACAGATGCAGCAGCACGCGTAGATATCGCTGCAGCATGGGGAGTCGATTCACTTCCTTCAACACCGGGTCGCACATCTACAGAAATCATCGATGCCCTTGCATCAGGTGATCTCGATGCAGTTGTCGTCGGTGGCGTAGATGCACACGATCTTCCACATTCTCGTACAGCGCTCGATGCGCTCAAGAAGTCATTCGTTGTCTCACTTGAAATCGCACCAAGCTCAGTAACAGCTGTCGCAGATGTTGTCTTGCCGGTTGCTGCAATTACTGAAAAGAGCGGAAGCTTCCTTAACTGGGAAGGCCGCGCACGTGCATTTGATTCAGCAGTTGCTGACTCTCATAACCGTAGCGATGTGCGCATCCTTTCAATGCTCGCCGATGCTCTTGGTAATCCAATTGCACTTGGCACAGTTACTTCATCAGCTCGCGAATTTAACCAACTTGGTTCATGGGATGGAGCGCGAGTACAGCTCGCACCTGTCGCTGCAGGAACAGCGAAGTCAGTATCAGGCAACGATGCACTTCTCTCTTCATGGCGCCGATTGCTCGATATGGGTAGCTTGCAAAAGGGTGAAGATAATTTGGCTGGCACACGTCGCCCAACAGTTGCAGTGATTTCTCCAAAGCGCGCTGAATCAATCGGCGTAGCAACGGGTCAGCAAGTTCGTGTTTCAAATGCGCACGGCTCAATCACAATTCCAGTACTTGTCGAAGATATCCATGAAGATGCAGTGTGGATTCCACGTAATTCATTTGCTTCTCAAGCACTTGTTGCACTCGATGCGGTACATGGCGATGTAGTTACGGTGGTGAAGGCATGACAACAGCAGAACTTCTCGGAACAGATCCAGGTTGGATCATCGCGGTAAAGGCCGTGATGGTCTTTGGTATCTGCGTACTTGCTACCTTGATGGCTGTCTGGACCGAACGTCGCGTACTTGCCAAGATGCAGCTTCGCACCGGCCCTAACCGCGTTGGCCCGGCAGGACTACTTCAATCACTATCTGACGGCGTAAAGCTTGCACTTAAGGAAGACATCATTCCTGCAGCTGCCGATAAGGTCGTTTTCATTATTGCTCCAATCATTGCAACAGCAATGTGCTTTATGTCTTTCGCTGTTATTCCAATGACAGGCGTTGTTAATCTCTTCGGTCATAAGACAGCTCTTCAACTCACAGATCTTCCAGTAGGCGTTCTCTACATCTTGGCTGTTACATCAATCGGTGTTTATGGCGTTGTTCTCGCTGGCTGGTCTTCAGGATCTACCTACCCACTTCTCGGTGGTCTGCGCTCAAGTGCCCAGGTCATCTCATATGAAGTAGCGATGGGACTTTCACTCGTTGCGGTCTTTATCTACGCGGGCTCAATGTCCACATCAGTCATTGTTGATTCGCAACATCAGCACATCTGGAATGCAGTAGTTCTCTTCCCATCATTTGTTATTTACGTAATCTCAATGGTCGGTGAAACCAACCGTGCTCCTTTCGACTTAGCTGAAGCTGAAGGCGAACTTGTAGGTGGATTCCACACTGAGTACTCATCACTTAAGTTCGCACTCTTCTTCCTTGCAGAATATGTAAATATCATCGCTGTTTCTGCACTTGCATCAACACTCTTCTTAGGCGGATATCACGCACTTCCAGGCCTTGGCTTTACAGAGCAGTGGCTCGGTGGCTGGTTCACACTTATCTGGTTCTTCGCCAAAGTTAACTTTTTCTTCTTTATCTTTATGTGGCTACGTGGCTCACTTCCACGTCTTCGCTACGACCAGTTTATGAAGTTTGGCTGGAAGGTTTTGATCCCTGTCTCACTCATCTGGATCTTGATTGTGGCAACTCTTCGCGTCCTTCAGCAAGAAGGTGCATCACGTTCTGCAATCATCGCTTTCGCAACTGGCGTAGTCATTCTCGTAATGGCTGCTAGCTCACTCTTTGAGAGAAATAAAGAGAAGGTGCGCGCTATCGATCTTCCAGAAGGTGAAGCGCCAAACTTCCCAGTTCCATCTCTGCCACAAGTTCAATCCATCAACGTCTCAGGGGGCAAGTAATGACTGACTTCAACGAGCAGATGGGCATTGAGAAGAAGAACTCTGGCCAAGCAGATATCAACTCTGTTCCATTTACTGAAGTAGAACAGCCAGGGCCAGCCTCTCTTGCACAGCAGGCAAAAGGTTTTTGGGTCACCTTCTCAACAATGTTTAAGAAGAACCAGACTGTCCAGTACCCAGATGTAAAGGCACCAACAGCGCCACGTTTCCATGGACGCCACCAACTTAACCGCCACCCTGATGGGCTAGAAAAGTGCATCGGTTGCGAACTCTGCGCATGGGCATGCCCAGCAGATGCGATCTTCGTTGAAGGCGGAAATAACACTCCAGGAAATCAACTTTCACCCGGAGAACGCCACGGAGCGGTTTATCAAATTAACTATCTTCGCTGCATCTTCTGCGGTCTCTGCGTTGAAGCATGCCCAACACGTGCTCTCACAATGACAAACGAATACGAACTTGCCGACGATAAGCGCGAGAAGTTGATCTTCGAAAAGGAAGATCTACTTGCTCCACTTCGTCAGGGAATGCTCGCACCTCCACATCCAATGTATCCAGGTATGACAGATACCAACTATTACAACGGTGATGTGAAAGAAGCTCATCCAAGTCAGGGAGCTAATTAATGTTGACGATTCAAACTCCTGAAGCGATTATGTTCTGGGTGCTCGCCCCACTTTCAGTTGTGGCAGCTCTTGGAATGCTCCTCGTGAAGAAGGCTGTTCACTCAGCGCTTCTTCTTGCTTGGGTCATGATTACTCTCGCTATTTTCTATATCGCTCAGGATGCGCTCTTCCTTGGCATTGTTCAGATTGTTGTCTACACAGGCGCAGTCATGATGCTCTTCCTCTTTATTCTCATGCTTGTTGGTGTTGATGCATCTGATTCACTCACCGAAACAATCCCAGGTTTACGTCCAATCGCAATCACAGCAGCTATTGGATTTGGTGGCCTCCTTGTTTCACTGATTGGTCGCGCAACCCTGGGCCACGATGCTTATGGCCTCACTCAAGCAAATAGCGAAGGAAACGTTGAAGCACTTGCTCAACTTCTCTTCTCAACATACGTCTTCCCATTTGAAGTTGTCTCAGCACTCTTGATTACTGCAGCCCTTGGCGCAATGGTTCTTGCTCATCATCAGCGCGCAGTTCCACGCGTTTCACAGCGCGAACAAGCTATTGCTCGTTTCCGCGGTGAATCTCTCGGAAGCGCCGCAGGCCTTCCAAACCCTGGTGTATTTGCCCGCCACAACGCAGTTGATGTTCCTGCTCTTCTTCCAGATGGATCTGCAGCACCTAACTCAATTTCTGCAACGCTCAAGGCTCGTGGAGATATGTTGGATTCAACTCAATTCGAACTCAGCGAAGTCGATAACACTGTGACGGAGGAGAAGTAATGAATCCGTATAACTATCTCTACCTCTCAGCCCTACTCTTTACTATCGGAGCTATCGGAGTTGTTGTTCGTCGCAACGCGATCGTTGTCTTTATGTGCATCGAGCTCATGCTCAACGCTGCAAACCTAACTCTCGTAACTTTCTCACGTATTAATGGAACTCTCGATGGACAGGTTGTTGCCTTCTTTACAATGGTTGTAGCTGCCTGCGAAGTTGTAGTTGGCCTTGCAATCATCGTGGCGATTTACCGTTCACGCCGATCAGCATCTGTTGATGATGCTAGTTTGTTGAAGCGATAACCATGACTACATCAACTTCACTCGTGTACTTGATCGCACTTCCGCTATTTGGTGCAACTGTTCTGCTTCTTGCCGGACGTCGTTCAGATAAGTGGGGACACCTTCTAGCAACAGCTATGTCAGCAAGCTCATTTGCTGTTGGTCTGTACCAGCTCTCTTTGATGCTCGATCGCCCAACCGAAGAGCGCGCTGTATCTCAGAAGCTCTTTAACTGGATCAACGTCGGTACTTTCAATGTCGATGCGGGCCTCCTCTTAGATCAGCTCTCCATCTGCTTCGTTCTTCTTATTACAGGCGTCGGAACACTGATTCATATCTACTCAATTTCCTATATGTCACACGATCCAAACCGTCGTCGCTTCTTCGCATATCTCAACCTCTTTATTGCAGCGATGCTCCTCTTGGTTCTTGGCGATTCTTATCTCAACCTCTATGTCGGCTGGGAAGGCGTAGGTCTTGCGTCATACCTCTTGATTGGTTTCTGGAACCAGAAGCCGGCATATGCCACCGCATCAAAGAAGGCATTTGTGATGAACCGCGTCGGAGATATGGGGCTTTCATTTGCCATCATGATCTCTTTTGCAGCTCTTGGAACAGTGACTTTTGATGGCGTTGAAGAAGCATCACATACAGCTTCTAAGGCAGCACTTACTGCGATTGGAATTATGTTGCTAGTAGCAGCGGCCGGAAAGTCTGCGCAATTCCCATTGCAGGCATGGCTTGGAGATGCGATGGCAGGTCCAACACCTGTATCCGCACTTATCCACGCAGCGACCATGGTTACAGCAGGCGTCTATCTGATTGTCCGATCAAACTTCATCTTTGATGCTGCGCCAACAGCGCAACTTCTTGTTGTTATCGTCGGTGCAATCACACTTATGTTTGGTGCACTTGTCGGTACTGCCAAAGATGACATTAAGAAAGCTCTCGCAGCTTCAACAATGTCTCAGATTGGCTACATGATTCTTGGTGCAGGCCTTGGACCAGCTGGTTATGCATTTGCAATCATGCACTTGCTAACACACGGCTTCTTTAAGGCAGGAATGTTCCTGGGTGCGGGGTCGGTCATGCACGGCATGAATGATCAAGTAGATATGCGTCGCTACGGTGCGCTGCGTAAATTCATGCCAATTACATTCATCACCTTCGGTCTTGGTTACTTAGCAATCATCGGTGTTCCACCATTTGCTGGTTTCTACTCAAAGGATTTGATTATTGAAACTGCATTTAATGCAGGTGGACTCAAGGGAATCATCCTTGGTTCAACCACACTTATCGGTGCAGCAATCACGGCTTTCTACATGACCCGCGTCATGGTTCTTACATTCACAAGTAAAGAGCGCTGGGAAGATAATCAGCATCCACACGAATCTCCAGTGTTGATGTGGCTTCCAATGGCAATTCTTGCAATTGGGTCAGTGACATCTGGAATTCTCTTTACTCGCGGTGATGCACTCGCAAACTGGCTCAACCCAGTATTTGGCGAACACGGCGAAGGACATGCTGAAGAGCATCTCTTCGAGCCAATTGTTGTTTCAGCGATGGCTCTTACTGCAGTCGCAATTGGCGTTGCTATTGCACTTGCTAAGTATCAATTCAGCAAGGTTGATGCTGTTGCTCCGCAGAACGTTTCAATCTTTACTCGCATTGCACGTAAGGACCTTATGCAGGATTCATTTAACGAAGCTGTATTTATGCGTCCAGGACAGGCACTTACCAGCCTGCTCGTAAAGGCAGATGAAAGTGTTGTCGATGGCGCTGTTCGTGGCGTTGGGCGTACAGCTCTTGGAACTGGCGCTGTACTTCGTCAGACACAGACAGGGTTTGCACGAAGCTACGCAGCCTTGATTCTCATCGGCGCGATTGCCTTAATCGCTGGAATTTGGGTGGTGACACAATGAACGCAATAACAAGCATGATGTTGCTTCCTCTGCTCGGATCCCTTCTCATTGCAGTGATTCCAAGTGATCAAGTTCTTCGCGTTAAGCAGGCGGCTCTAGGCACAACTTTGCTCGTTGCCATCTCTGCAGTATTGGCTTGGTTTAAATTTGATTCAGCAAATACTGCTTTCCAATTCGTTCAATCAACTCCATGGATTCCATCATTCGGAATTAGCTATGCAGTCGGAGTCGATGGACTTTCACTCGTATTGATTTTGATGTCTGTGCTTCTTGCTCCAATCGTTGTTCTTGCTGGATGGAATGAATCTGAAGGTGGACGCTGGTCTGCCAAGGTCTTCTACATTCTTATCCTCGTACTTGAAACAATGATGATCGGCGTCTTTGCAGCCACAGATGTATTCCTCTTCTACGTCTTCTTCGAAGCGATGCTCATCCCTGTCTACTTCCTTATCGGTGGATATGGCAGTGGAGAACGCGCAGCAGCAGCCGTGAAGTTCTTGCTCTACAGCCTCTTTGGTGGACTTCTTATGTTGGCCTCAATCATTGGCCTCTATGTCATCTCAGGTGCAAATGGCGGACATACATTCGACATTACAAAGCTCTCTGAGATGCATAACTACATGAGCTCTACGACTCAGAATCTTCTCTTCCTTGGCTTCTTCATCGCCTTTGCAATCAAGGCGCCGGTCTGGCCACTACACACATGGTTGCCAGATGCAGCAGCATCAGCAACTCCTGGAACATCAGTCTTGCTTCTCGGTGTGCTCGATAAGGTCGGAACATTCGGAATGATCCGCTTCTGTCTTGCTCTATTCCCTGATGCATCCAAGACATTCACACCAATCATCTTGGTCTTAGCCGTCATTTCTATTCTTTATGGCGCATTCCTTGCCATCGGTGCTCGCGATATTAAGCGTTTAATCGCTTACACATCGATCTCGCACTTCGGATTTATCACTATGGGAATCTTCGCAATGACCACTCAGGGCCATAGCGGTGCAACTCTCTATATGTTTAACCACGGATTCTCAACAGCTGCACTATTCCTCGTTGCTGGATGGATGATTTCTCGACGTGGCTCTTCAACAATCGCTGACTTTGGTGGTTTGCAACGAGTAACTCCAGTGATGGCATGGTCTTTCTTTATCGCTGGAATGTCTTCACTCGCACTTCCTGGACTTTCTAGCTTCGTGAGCGAGTTCCTTGTTCTTGTCGGTACCTACACTCGCTATCCAGTGGCTGCAATTATCGCGACCTTCGGAATTGTTCTCGCTGCGCTCTACATCTTGATTCCTGTGCAGAAGGCGCTTCACGGACCAACAACACCAGGAAATGAGAACCTTCCTGATCTCAACATCCGCGAGAAGGTTGCAATCGCTCCGGTGATCGCAGTGATTGTGGCGCTCGGTTTCTATCCAGCGCCGCTTCTTAACGTTATTAATCCCGCATCAGCTCATGTCATTGAATCTCAAGGATTTACTGATCCAGTTCCATCAGAGAGTGCAGGCAAGTAAATGCAATTTATAGCGCCAGTTCTTAACTACGCACAGCTTGCACCGATTCTGATCGTGCTTGCTGGTGCGCTTATCGGAGTCTTGATTGAAGCTTTTGCTCCACGCGCTTCTCGTCATAACGCACAACTCTTTATTACCGTCGGCTCCCTCGTTGCATCATTTGCAGCGCTTATGCGAGTACGCACACAGTCTTCTGTCGATGCAGCGATGGGATCGGTTGCCTTTGATGGCGCCGGAGTCCTACTTCAGGCATCAATTCTTATCCTTGCTCTCTTGTCAGTATTTCTGATTGCTGATCAAGAAAACTTCACAGCTCTTCCTGCCGCTGTTCCAGGATCTGAAGAAGAACGTCAATCACTTCAACTCGACCTTCGCGTCACTGAAGTATTCCCACTCACACTTTTTGCAGTAGCTGGAATGATGCTCTTCCCGGTTGCAACTGATCTGATCACACTATTTGTAGCCCTAGAAGTACTTTCACTTCCGCTCTATCTCATGGCTGGCCTTTCACGCCGTCGCCGTCTGATGTCACAAGAGTCAGCGCTGAAGTACTTCCTTCTTGGTGCGTTCTCATCTGCATTCTTCCTCTTTGGCGCTGCTTATCTCTATGGGTACTCAGGCACCATCACCTTCTCAGGAATTCAAGCAAGCGTCGTAGGCGGTTCAGGAAACGATGTATTCCTTCTTCTAGGAATCGCATTTATCTCTGTCGGTCTTCTCTTTAAAGTCGGAGCAGTTCCATTCCACGCGTGGTCACCCGATGTTTATCAAGGTGCACCAACTGCAATTACAGGCTTCATGGCAGCTGCGACAAAGGTTGCTGCATTTGGCGCAATCCTTCGCATCTTCTATGTCTCATTCGCTAATGCTGAATGGTCTTGGAAGCCTGCATTTGTAGTGATTGCAATCATCACCATGGCCTTTGGATCTGTTGTTGCAATTACACAGCGCGATGTAAAGCGCATGCTTGCCTACTCATCTATTGCACACGCTGGTTTCTTGCTCGCAGGTGTTATCTCACTGAGCAAGTCAGGCCTTAACTCCTCAATCTTCTACCTATTCGCATACGGAATTGCGACGCTAGGTGCCTTTGCTGTGGTCACACTTATTCGTGATTCAGCTGGAGAAGTTACCGACCTCAACCGCTGGAGCGGTCTTGGAAAGCGCTCTCCTCTAGTGGCTTTAGTCTTTGCACTCTTCTTGCTCGCATTTGCCGGAATTCCTTTGACATCAGGATTTATCGGAAAGTTCTCAATCTTCTCAGCAGCGTATGAAAGCGGAAGCACTGCGATCCTTATCTCGGGCGTGCTCTCATCCGCCATTGCAGCCTTCTTCTATATCCGCGTTATCGTCCTTATGTTCTTCAAGGATCCAGTTGAAGATGGCACAAGCGTTGTGATTCCATCAGGTCTAACAACAATTACTATTGCGGTCACTTCAGCTGTGACTCTCATTCTCGGAGTCTTCCCAGCGCCGCTAATTGACTTCATTGAATCCTATGCATTCTTTATCCGCTAATGTCGAAACTAGGAATTCCTGGCTTAGCTCCAGAACTTGAGGCAGAACTTACAGAAGGCATGGCTCGCGTTGAGAGCCTTCTTCTAAGCCATATTCAAGGCGATTACCCACTTGTTGAAGAGACTTCACGTCACCTCGTTGCAGCAGGCGGAAAGCGCCTCAGACCTTTACTGACCCTTCTTGCTTCCCATTACGGTGATAAGAATAAGTTCGGAGTTATCGAATCTGCAGTGGTCTGCGAACTTACCCACGTTGCAACTCTCTATCACGATGATGTGATGGATGAAGCGAAGTTACGTCGCGGAGTAGAAAGTGCAAATAGTCGCTGGGGAAATACTGTTGCGATCCTTACTGGCGACTACCTCTTCGCAAAAGTATCTGCACTCCTTGCAGATATCGGACCTGAAGCAGTTCGCCTGCAGGCATCAACTTTTGAACGTCTTGTTATCGGACAGATTATGGAAACCCAAGGTCCGCGCAACGGCGAAGACCCACTCGAGCACTACCTCGGAGTTGTTGCAGATAAGACAGGATCACTCATCGCCGCCAGCGCCCGCTTTGGAGCAATGGTTTCAGGAGCGCCAGCTGAAGTAAAAGAGACGCTTACAGTCTTTGGCGAAAAGATTGGTATCGCATTCCAGTTAGCTGATGACGTTATTGATATTGCAAGTGAGTCACACCAATCAGGTAAGACCCCGGGTACAGATCTACGTGAAGGTGTTCCTACTTTGGTGACGCTCAATGTCATGAAGTCGACCAACGCCTCAGATAGAGAGCTTATTGAGCTTCTGAAGGCGCCAATCAAGGATGAAGTTGTTGTTGCTCAGGTGCTAAATCAACTTCGTACGCACCAGGCGCTAGAACAATCGCGCGAACAGTTACAACAAATTGCTCGTGATGCTCGTACCGCTTTGGGGCCACTACCTGTTAATGATGTAACAGGTGCGCTCTTCTCGCTATGCGATGCGATTATCGACCGCTCTGCTTGATCTGACTAGGTCGGTAGCTAAAGCGGCGAGTGCAAACCAAATCACGATAAAACCAATCCATCGAGCAGTCGGCATATCTTCGTGGCGAAGCCATACTCCAATAGAGAATTGAATCGTTGGAGTGATGTATTGAAGCAAACCGATGGTGCTGTACGGCAGGCGAGTAGTGGAGCCATTAAATAAGAGAAGCGGAATGGCAGTTACAGCGCCTGCGCTGATGAGCAGAATGGTGAGTAGAGGCTTATGGCCAAACTGACCTGTTCCTTGCTGACCGAGATAAATAATGTAAGCAGCGTATGGAATGAAAGAGATGAGTGTTTCGATAGCGAGGCCTTCAAGCGCACCCAAGTTGAGCTTCTTCTTCACTAGGCCATAGCTACCCCATGAGAGTGCAAGTGAAATTGCGACCCAGGGGAGTCGGCCGTAATCGATTGTGAGAACGAGAACTCCGACTGCAGCGATACCAACTGCTACCCATTGCAGAGGGCGCATTTTTTCACGAAGGAGCATGACTCCGAAAGCGATAATGATGAGTGGATTGATGTAATAACCAAGCGCCGCTTCGACAACATGTCCGTGGTTAACGGCCCAGATATAGGTAATCCAGTTGATGGAGACGAGGATTGTGCTTAGCAGTAAAGCTGCCATCGTCTTTGGATTCTTCATCACAGCAAGAGTCGCGTGAATCTGTTTAGTTAATGCAAGCACGATGAGGCAGAAGACCAGAGTCCAGACAGCACGATGCGAAACAATTTCGAGAGGGTTGGCTGGTTCGAGAAGCGGCCAGTAAAGAGGAAAGAGCCCCCACATAATGTAGGAGCTAAATCCAAAGAGAAGTCCTAGCGAATACTCGCTGCGCTTGCTTGTCACTTAGCGGAAGTTAACAAATTGAACAGCAAATTCAAATTTGCCATTCTTAATCTGCTCGATCGCTTCCTGCAGATCATCGCGGCTCTTTGAAGTCACGCGAAGTTCATCGCCTTGAATCTGAGTCTTAATTGATTTAGGACCTTCATCGCGAAGGAACTTTGCAATCTTCTTGGCATTCTCTGTTGTAATGCCTTCCTTCATTGTTGAAGCAATCTTGTAGATCTTTCCTGAAAGTTGTGGTTCGCCGGCATCGAGGTGCTTGAGAGAAACTCCGCGCTTAATTAACTTATCTTTGACAACATCAAGAGTTGCCTTTGCGCGCTCTTCGGTATCGGCTTCGATGGCTAGCTTGTCGCCAGAGAGTTCAATCTTGGCCCCGGTGTTCTTAAAGTCGAAGCGGGTGTCGATCTCGCGGATAGCCTGGTTAATTGCGTTATCAAGCTCCATGCGGTCGATCTTTGAGACTACGTCAAAACTGCTATCAGCCATTGTCTTTTTAGGCCCTCTCGTGTGATTTTTAAAGTTCCAGTGCCTAAGGTATCGTTTGCCGCTCGCACTACCAAAGCGCCGCAACACTTGTTCGACCCTGGCGGGTTGCCCGAGCGGCCAATGGGAGGGGACTGTAAATCCCCCGGCTCTGCCTTCGAAGGTTCAAATCCTTCACCCGCCACCAGCAATAAAAATCCCCCTCACAACAAATGCGAGGGGGATTTCTTATGTAACTACAAATTAATGCGTGGATTCGCCTGCGCGACGACGACGGACGTTATCTCCATAGACTGCAAGGAGGATAACTGCGCCTACAACCACGTACTGCCATTCTTGCTGGAGTTCGAGGATACGAAGTCCGTTAATCAGAACAGCCATGATCAAAGCACCAATGATGGTTCCGGAGATAGTTCCCTTTCCACCTAGAAGTGAAGTTCCGCCGATGATGACCGCTGCAATCGCTTCAAGTTCATAGCCAAGACCGAGATCTGGCTGAGCAGAACCAAGACGAGATGTCATGACAACTGCTGAGAGACCTACGAAGAATCCGCAGAGTGCGTAGATAGCGATGAGCCAACGGTCGACCTTTACACCTGAGAGCTTGGTTGCTTCGCTATTAGAGCCGATTGCGAATGTGTAGCGGCCAAGAACTGTCTTATTCAAGATGATTGAAGCGACGATTGCCGCAACGAGAAGAATAAGAACCGCGTTAGGCAGGTTAGGGATGATATTTCCTTGAGCGATTGAATCCCAACCCTTTACATCTGTAGTGAAGAGAATTGGCTTGAGGTCAGAGATGATCAGAGCCAAGCCCTGTGCACCCTTCATCGTTGCAAGAGTTGCAATGAATGGAGGCAACTTAAGAACTGTAATCAGAACTCCGTTGATGGCACCGAGGATGGTTCCAACGAGAACACCAAGGAGGATTCCGCTCCAGACGTTGAGGTTCATTGCCATCACTGTCTTACCGGTAATAACACCGACGAGAGCCATGGAAGTTCCGACAGAGAGGTCGATACCGCCTGTGATGATGACGAAGGTGACACCGATCGCCATCAAACCAATAACAGTTGTCGACATCAAGATTCCGCCTGAGACGTTTGCCCATGAGGCAAAGACAGGGCGCATGATGGCGAAGAAGGTAAAGATGACGACGAGGCTAGCAAGTGCTGTTACTCGACCGATTTCTCGGCGGATGAAGGCTGCAACCTTGTTGGTGCCTTCTGCCTTTGCGCCTGCGTTAGTTACTTCTGACATTGCTCTCTCTTTTCCCTTACTAGTTAACTGTCGTTAAAGTGTCGCTGAACTTGGTGGCAAGTCCCATGATGATGTTCTGATCTGCATCCTTATTGTCGATGATGCCGGTGAGGCGACCATCGCACATGACCGCGATGCGATCTGAAAGGCGTAGTACTTCAGGAAGCTCTGATGAAATCATGATGATTGACTTACCTTCTTCAGCTAGCGAAGTAAGCAAGCGGTAAATCTCATCCTTTGCACCGACATCGATTCCACGTGTTGGCTCATCAAATATCAATACATCGCAGTTACGGGTGAGCCACTTTGCAATAACCACCTTCTGCTGATTTCCGCCAGAGAGGTTTTTGAGGAACTGGCGCTCTGAAGGTGTACGAACTCGTAGCTGAGCGATTGAATCGCGAGCGATTCCGGCAGCTGACTTCACCTTGAGGAAACCGAACTTATTTGAGAAGCGAGGAATCGAGGAGAGAATCACGTTAAAGGTGACGTCCTGGTTGAGTAGAAGGCCATAACGCTTGCGATCTTCTGAGAGATAACCAATTCCGGCAGCTACTGCATCCGATGGCTGCTTGATGGAAACTTCTTTTCCATGCAAAGTAATTGTTCCGGCTGACTTTGGATCTGCGCCCATGATTGCTCGAGCCAATTCGGTACGACCTGCGCCCATGAGGCCTGCGAAGCCAAGGATCTCGCCCTTACGAAGATCGAATGAGACATCCTTAAGAAGATTGCGATCTGAAACGTTTTCGACCTTGAGAACGATTTCTGTGCCGATCTTGCGGTTTTCAGGGCGCTGATCTTGTGCAACCTTGCGACCCACCATAAGAGAGATGACTTCAGGAATATCTGTTTCAGATGTCTTCAGAGTCTTTACATACTCGCCATCGCGCAGAACAGTGATGCGGTCTGTGATCTTTTCAAGTTCTTCCAGGCGGTGTGAAATATATACAACACCTTTGCCAGCGGCCTTGAGCGATTCAATAATCTTAAAGAGAGCATCAGTCTCAGCAGGTGTCAGAGATGATGTTGGTTCGTCCATAATGATGACAGAACCGCGGTAGGAAACTGCCTTTGCGATTTCCACCATCTGTTGCTTTGCGATGGTGAGCTCGCCGACGATATCGGTTGGGTTGAGCGCTAGGCCAAGTTCAGCAAGGAGCTTGGTGGCTTCAGAATTTAGCTTTGGGTTATTGAGAAAGACGCGACCTGGGCGGCGATCTTCACGCCCGATAAAGATATTTTCTGCGACAGTCAGGTGAGGCATCAAGTTGAGTTCTTGGTGGATGATGCTGATTCCGAGCTTCTGCGCTTCAAAAGGATTTGGAATTGTTACTGAATTGCCACGGTAAATGATTTCGCCAGAGTCCTTCTTGTAAATTCCAGAAAGAATCTTCATAAGCGTTGACTTGCCAGCACCGTTTTCGCCAACAATTGCGTGAACTTCGCCCTCGTTGAGATCGAACTGCACATTATTAAGTGCCTTAACACCCGGGAACTCTTTGCTTACGCCAGAGAGTGATAAGAGTTGTGCTGAAGCCATTATTTTCACCTTATATCTAGATGTTCGATGAACTTATTTACTTAAGAATAAAGCATGGTGGCCGAGATTGCTCCCGGCCACCATGCCTCAATTCCTTACCAATGAGTCGAAATCGACTTATTCGTAGAGGTTACCAGCGATCTTTGGATCGGTGATGTTCTTCTTATCGTAGTAGTAGAAACCTGTATCGATAAGGTTCTTTGGAACTGTCTTGTTACGTACGTAGTTAACGAGAGCTTCGACAGTCTTTGCACCGATACCCATTGGGCTCTGTGTGATTGCACCTGACTGGAGACCAGACTTGATGTTTGCCATCTGCTGCTTTCCTGAGTCGAATCCGATCAACTTAACTGCGCCATTCTTAAGCTTTGCAGCCTTGAATGCCTGTCCAGCGCCGATTGATACACCTTCGTTAGTTCCGTAGACACCCTTGAGGTCCTTGTTAGCAACGAGTGATGCTGAAACGATTTCCTGTGCCTTGAGAGCATCTCCACCTTCAGCGTACTGAGGTGTAAGGAGCTTGATGCCCTTGTACTTTGCCTTGATGCGGTTGATAAATCCGTTTGCACGGTCGATACCTGTCTGGTTTGTCTGTGAGTGACCAACGACAAGAACCTTGCCCTTGTTGCCAACCAACTTAGCCATCCAGTCTGCAGCGAGTGCGCCAGCAGCTGTTGAGTTTGTGTATGCAACGCCAAGTGCGCAGTCAGAGTTTGGTCCTAGTGCAGGAACTCCACCTTCACAGCTTGCAGCTGTATCGAACATGTACACAGGAATGCCTGCTGCCTTAGCTGCCTTGAGCTTTGGAAGTGACTGTGTTGTACCAAGTGCTGCGTAACCGATTGCATCTGGCTTAAGTGCAATTGCTGCATCAAGCATTTCGAGCTGCTTATCGATCATTGTTTCTGCTGCTGGACCAACGAAGTGAATTTCTGCATTCATCTTCTTAGCCTGATCTTCAGCACCCTTCTTTACTGCCTGCCAAAATTGGTGTGTTTCGCCCTTTGAGATCAATTCGATCTTGAGAGTCTTATCTGCTGCAGCTACTGGACCTGTTGTTCCAGCTACTAGCGCCAGTGCTGCAACTGCAGCAACTGTCATTAGACCTTTCTTCATTTATATCTCCTTCAAAAGCAGCCGAATTGCTGTGTGGGAATCTTATGTCGGCAAGGGGTAGCACTCAATAGGAAGGGGGTATTTACCGAGCGGTAAAGCCAATCGTTACAGCTTCGTTATCTTGTATGCAGAAATCGCATTTTCTAGCCAGAAAAGTTCATTTTCCGTTTCCGAAAACTTTGCTGTCAGGCTCTCGGCTAGGTGAACCACCTCTGAATAACTAGAGGCGGCCAATAGGGCGACCGGCCAGTCCGAGCCGAACATCAGGCGCTGTGGGGTGAAGCTAGCAATGATGTGATCGACGTAAGGGGCGAAGTCACTGGTCTGCCAAGTGTTCCACTTTGCTTCTGTCACCATTCCGGAAATCTTGCAGGAGACATTTTCGAAAGCAGCAAGTTCTGAGATCAGAGATTTCCAGGGTTCAATTTCTTCTTTTGCAATGTACGGCTTTGAAATATGGTCGAGAACAAATTGCACATTAGGGCAAGCTTTCACTAATTCAATTGCCGCTTTGAGTTCTGGAGTCTTGGTAAGAATGTCATAGGTCAAACCCATCTTGCCCAGTTGTTGCACAGTGGCAATCGATTGTGGCTTGGCTAGATAATTGGAATCTGGAAGATCCTGTGCAACGTCGCGGATACCTTTGAGGTAGCTGGCGCCAGGTGCTTGCAAGTATTTTTCGCAATCCGCGATTGCATCGGATGAATCAATTTGCAGCCAGCCAACCACGCCAACAATTGTTGGGTCTGTTTCTGCAAGAGCCAACAATTCATACGTCTCATCATTGGTAGTTGTTGCATGAACAAGGATTGTTCTTTCAATTTTGGTTCCAGAGATCGCACTGCGTAGATCATCGGCGAGAAAGTTCCGACGGACAGAATCCATTCCATCGCCGACCATCCACTCTTGAGGACGAATAGATAAATCCCATAGGTGGTGATGCGAATCGATTCTCATGGTTGAAAATTAACCTTGTGCAACAACATGTTCAAGAGGCTTTCCCGCTGCATGTAGCTTGAGCTGAGATTCAATCAGCGCTCTTCCGCGAGGTTCAAAAGCTTCCGAATTTCCACCAATGTGAGGAACTATCTGTACATTCTTTGCGCTCCAGAGCGGATGATCCGATGGAAGTGGCTCTGGGTCAGTTACGTCGAGAGCTGCAAAGATACGTCCTGAGTTAAGTTCCTTAACGAGGGCGTCTGTATCTACTACAGGGCCGCGCGCAACGTTGATAAGTAGCGCCCCGTCCTTCATCTTGGAAAGTCTCTCAGCGTTGAAGAGATGGCGTGAAGAATCTGAGAGAGGAAGAATCAAAATCACGATGTCGAGCTGCGGAAGATGGCTATCTAGCTGATCAATAGTGAGTGAACCATCGCGGCCCGATTGCGTGAAGGCGGTGATGGATACTTCAAAGCCAGAAAGGTTCTGAGCAATCTTCTTACCGATAGAACCGAAACCAACAATTCCGATTTTGCTATCTGAAAGTGCAGCGGTTCGATGATGGCTCCAGTTACCTGCTATTTGCTCGCGCATAAATTCTGGAAATCCGCGACGGGAAGAGATTGCTAAACCGACTGCGAGCTCTGCAGT
Organism: Planktophila turicensis (SeqCode); assembly: GCF_965234405.1. Taxonomy (GTDB): domain Bacteria; phylum Actinomycetota; class Actinomycetes; order Nanopelagicales; family Nanopelagicaceae; genus Planktophila; species Planktophila turicensis. The sequence goes on along the minus strand of NZ_OZ248346.1, from coordinate 1,162,249 downwards.
GGAAGCATCATGGACACCGCGAGCATTGCAGAGTGTGATTCCTGGTCGCAGATAGGCAAGTGCATCGTCATATCCAGCATTGAGCATCTGCAAGATCTTGAGGTTAGGCATTTGCGCTGCATAAGAAAGCGCTTTTGCGCCTCCCATATATAGAGGTACGTAGAAATCAATTTCTGATAGATCAGATGAATCAAGTGGAAAGTTCTCGGGGGAGAGCAAGGTAATTCCTGGCGGCGCAACAAGGTCGGGCCATTGGGTCCATACCTTCACCGTTGACACAGTTAATTACCTTTCAGGAATAACTACGACTGGGTTTGAAAGAATTCCAACGCCCGCGACATCGATTTCGACGATATCTCCGGCAGCGAGTGCGATATCCATCGGTGGAACGATTCCGGTTCCTGTCGAAAGAATGAGACCGTGTGGGAAGTCTTGGCACCTAAAGACGTAATTAACTAAATCTTCAAGTGTGCGATTAAGTGCACCAAGAGATGTCTCTGCTTCCCAGACCAATGTAGATCCACGAAGAATCTTCGCCTTGATACTCATCTCTTTAGCAGCAGGAGCCAGCCAAGCGGGAGTGATATCTGGGCCAATTGCAGTTGAACCGATGTAAATCTTTGCCTGAGAAAGATAGAGCGGATTCTCGCCTTCGATTGAGCGAGCAGTGACATCGTTACAGATGGCGTAACCAATAATTTCGCGATGCTTATTTATATAAATAGCTACTTCTGGTTCAGGTACAGATGCTTCGCTGTCATAGCGAATGCCGATTGGCGCAGCAGTTCCGCGCGCACGCACAGCAGTTGATTTGAAGAATAGCTCGGGGCGATCTGCTTCATAGACACGTTGATAAACGTCTGGGACGCCGCTCTCTTCTTTACGTGCATCGCGTGAACGCAAGTAAGTAACGCCTGCGCCCCAAAGTTCAATTTCAGAGGCGATAGGTGCTGCAAGCTCTCCGGATACTTCAGCACCTGCGCTAGCAGTACGTGCCTTGAGTTCTTCGAGAGTGAGATGCATAGCCTCGGTCAGAGTTGGAAGCCCATCAACTAATTTGTGAACTCCATTAACGGTGACTGCAAACTGGTACTGAGAATCTTTTGTTTTAAGTACTGAGAATTTCATTGCAATCCTTCGTTAGTCGAGGTGGAAGTTCTGGTGAAGGGTATGCCACCACTCGCCATCGCGCGCCTCGGAAACCTGTACCTGCATTGGAGCAGTGATCTTCCACCAATTCTGGGTCTCAGGATCTGCGGCAATGAGAGCCATATCTGCTTCGTAATCCGTGCCTGTGTACTCCATATATGCGAAGAGCAAATTCTCGTAACGGAAAATTGAGTAATTCTGGATATTGGCACGCTTGAGCGTTGCTGCAACTGTTGGCCAGATATTTTCGTGAATACGTTCGTACTCTGCAATTTCCTCTGGCTTAATTCCGATTACTTGGCCGATGCGTTTGATTGTCATACAGCCAACTTCGCAATCAAGCCTGCATCTTCAAGTTCGGTCCAGAGATTATCTGGAAGTTTGTGCTCAAAGTTTTCGATATTTACTTCGAGCTCATTGCAGGTGCGTGGACCAACAATGACAGTTGTTACAGCTGGGTGGCGCAATGGATATTGAAGCGCTGCAGCAAGAAGAGGTACATCGCGCTCCTTTAGGAAATCGCAGATTGCCTTAGCTCGAGCGATGATTTCATCAGAAGCAGGAAGGTAGTTATAAGTAGCACCAGCAACGGGATTAGCCAGTACGCCAGAGTTAAGGACTCCACCCATAGAGATATCAATATTATTTTTGAGCGCATATGGAAAGAGTTCATTTTGTGCGACTTGATCAAGCAGAGTAAATCGGCCGGCAATAAGAGCGATGTCGAGATCAGTGCCCTTCATGATTTCAAGTGCAGGTTCGACATAGTTCATACCGAGGCCAATAGCTTTAATGAGTCCTTGCGCACGAAGGTCAGCTAGAACAGGAAATGCATTCTCTGTAGCTTCTTTGATGTAATCCTCGGCATCGTGCATCAAGACAATATCAATATGTGGAAGCCCTAATCGCTCGAGGCTCTCTTCAAATGCTTGCTTGATTCCATCTTTGGAATAGTCATAAATAGGGACGATATTTCGCGGCGCATCGGGGAACCATTGCTCTGGCTCGACACCTTCAACATAACGAAGAACGCGACCGACCTTGGTCTCGATAACAAAAGGCTTGGAAGTCTTTTGAAGCGCTTTACCTACGCGCATTTCAGCAACTCCATGGCCATATTGCGGCGCAGTGTCGAAGTAGTTGATGCCTAGATCGAGAGCAGTATTGAGAAGATCTTCGCCATCTTCATCGGTAACAGATTTAAATAATCCACCGAGAGGAGCAGTACCTAACCCCATACGAGTTACTTCAAGATTTGAACGCTTTAATTTAACTTTTTCGCTATACCGCGCCATAAATTCATCATATATGATTTTGTAGTTCAAGCGAAGAGTCAGTTTTCAAACAAGTAAAGGGATGTCATGCCTAAAGTAACTGGATTTAAAACTGTAGATGTTCGATTCCCAACTTCACGCGGTCTCGATGGTTCCGATGCAATGAATAAGGAGCCAGATTATTCGGCTGCTCTTCTCATCCTTGAAACAGATGACCCTTCGCTACAAGGTCACGGCTTTGTCTTTACATGCGGCCGCGGAAATGATTTGCAGTGCGACATGATTGCGCAGCTTGCACCATATGCAATTGGTCGCGAAGTTGCAGATCTCGCAACCAGCATGGGCGACTTCGCTCGTAGCTTGGTTCGCGATTCACAGATTCGCTGGCTCGGACCAGAAAAGGGCGTCACTCAAATGGCTGCCGGTGCAGTTGTTAACGCTGCTTGGGATCTTGTTACAAAGCATGCCAAGAAGCCTCTCTGGAAGTTCCTCTCTGATCTGACACCAGAGCAGATTGTTGAACTCGTAGATTTCCGTTACATCACTGATGCGCTTACTCCTGCTGAAGCACTTGAAATTCTTCGCAAAGCAGAACCACAGCGAGCCGCAAATGAAGCAAAGCTTCGCTCTGAAGGACTTCCTGCATATACAACCACTCCAGGATGGCTCGGATATAGCGACGAGAAGATGGTCCGCCTTGCAAAGGAAGCAGTTGCTGACGGTTACACACTTATTAAATTGAAGTGCGGTGGCTCTCTTGAAGATGACAAGCGTCGTCTACGTCTTGCACGCGAAGCTGTCGGCCCAGATATCAAGATTGCTATCGATGCAAACCAGGTATGGGATGTAAATCAAGCAATCGAATGGATTAAGGGAATTGGCGATGTCAACCTTCACTGGGTTGAAGAACCAACAAACCCAGATGATGTTCTTGGCCATGCAGCGATTGCAAAGGCGATTGCACCGGTACGAGTTGCTACTGGTGAACACGGAATGAACCGCATCCTCTTTAAGCAGATGCTTCAGGCGAAGTCATTCTCATTTATGCAGATTGATGCAACTCGTGTTGCTGGCGTTAACGAGAACATTGCCAACATCTTGATGGCTGCAAAGTTTGGAGTCCCTGTGTGTCCTCACGCAGGTGGAGTCGGACTCTGCGAACTCGTTCAGCACCTTGCAATGTTTGATGCGGTCGCTGTTACTGGCCATCATGATGGACGTGTTGTCGAATTCGTCGATCACTTGCACGAACACTTTGTTGTTCCAACAAATATTCAGAATGCGTATTACATGCCTCCTGTTGATCCAGGCACTGGCGGAGAAATGCATGCGCAGTCAATTGCTGACTTCACATTCCCACATGGAAAAGAATGGGCAAACGCTTAATGTCTGAATTCAAAGGTCTCACTGCAGCTGTAACCGGCGCCGGTTCTGGCATCGGACTCGCAACTGCAAAGATGCTTGCTGATGGTGGAGCCACTGTCATTGGTTTAGATATTGCTGAAGGCGGTCTTGCTGGCGTTGGTCAGTGGATTCAATGCGATGTCAGCGATGATGCATCAGTCGAAGCTGCCTTTGCCAAGATTCCACAACTAGACATTCTTATCAATAGCGCTGCAATTAGCGCTGTAGGCAATGTTGAGTCCAATCCATCTGATGAGTGGAACAAGGTCATGAATATCAACGTTGTAGGAATTGTTCGTACAGCGCGATATTCACTTCCGCTTCTTCGCAAGAGCAAGTGCGCATCAATCGTTAATGTCTGTTCCGTTGCTGCAACTGCAGGTATTCCAAAGCGCGCGCTTTATAGCTCGACAAAGGGCGCAGTACTTTCACTCACGATGGCGATGGCGAATGATTATGTTGCCGAAGGAATTCGCGTGAACTGCGTCAATCCAGGGACTGCAGATACTCCATGGGTGCAACGCTTATTGGCACAAGCTGCTGATCCAGAAGCGGAGCGCAAAGCACTTGAAGCTCGTCAACCACTAGGACGACTTGTCAGCGCCGATGAAGTTGCACGCGCACTCTGTTATCTCGCAAGTCCGTTGCAGGGATCAACTACTGCAACTTCTCTTGCAGTAGATGGCGGAATGCAAGGGCTACGAATTCCTCGTTAGGAGTTTTTAGAACATGAGCGCTATCAACGAAGAAGAACTTAAGGCTCGACTAGATCCGCTTTCCTATGCAGTTCTGCGCGAAGGTGCAACGGAACGTCCATTTACTGGTGAATATACCGACACAGATAAAGTCGGAAGTTATCGTTGCAAGGCATGTGGCAATGAACTGTTCAAATCTGAAACAAAATTTCACTCTGGATGCGGATGGCCATCTTTCTACGCCCCAACTGCGGGCGATGCCGTAAAGCTGATTGAAGATCGCTCTCTCGCGCCACGAATCCGAACCGAAGTTCGCTGCTCTAGGTGCGACTCCCACCTCGGCCATGTCTTCTCTGGCGAGGGTTATGACGTCCCAACTGATGAGCGCTGGTGCATCAATTCGGTGGCTTTATACCTAGAAGAGAAGCCGGCCTAACCCCCACCCCCTCAATCTTTACCAATTCGTTACCCGAACTTCCTAGGCTCAACACCCCCGCTACCCCTAGATTCAGCACGTCGAAGATTTGTGCACCCTCACAGATCGAGGCTCGTTGAAATTTCAACCTTAGAGAAAAGGACGAAAATGTCAGAAGAGAAGAACGTAGTTTCTCGCCGCTCAGTACTCAAGGGCGCAGCAATCGGTGGAGCAGCACTTGCAACCGGTAGCGCACTCACAGCAGAGTCTGCAAGCGCAGCGACAAGATTGAAGGGCAGCACAGTCAAGTGGACAACACGTGGCGGTGGTGCAACAGGAGACAAGATTGCTAAGGCTGTAAACGATGCCTTCACAAAGAAGACCGGTGCAAAGGTTGTTGCTCAGCAAGTCAACTCAGATGACTTCCAGAATAACTTCGCACAGATCATGCAGGGATCACCTGATGATGCATTCGGTTGGATGGCTGGATACCGCTCAAACCACTTCGGTGAAAGGGGCCTTCTTGCTGATCTCACACGTGAAATCAACCGTTTGAAGACATCACTTCCAACAGCTGCAATCAAGGGTGCAACAAGCCCAGTATCAAAGAAGCCTTACATCCTTCCAACAACTTACTACCCATGGGCTTTGCACTACCGCAAGTCAATGGTTAAGGAAATTGGAATGAACCCAGAAAAGATTGATACCTGGGATGACTTCGTTAAGTTGATGACTCTTACACAGAAGAAGGGTCTTGTTGGATACTCACTCGGCGCAAAGGGCGGCTGGGAAGCAATGGGTACATTCGACATTCTTAACGCACGCGTCAACGGCTACAAGTACCACATCGACCTTCTTAACGGTCGCGCAAAGTGGACAGATGCTCGCACAAAGGAAACATTCAAGTACTTCGCACAGCTCATCCCATTCATGAACGAAAACGTCATGGATATTTCATGGGATGGCATGCGCGATCTTCTTCTTCAGAAGAAGACAGGCGCGATGATGATGGGTTCATGGTTCGCTAACGACTTCAAGGCGAAGTCGCAGGCAGATTACGACGATCTATGGGTCGTTCCATTCCCAGAAATCAACCCTAAGTTCGGTATCGACACAATTGATGCACCACTTGATGGTATTTCAGTTGCTGCAAACGGTAAGAACGTAGCGGGCGGAAAGGCACTTGCTGAATTCTGGGCATCACCAGAAGGTATTAAGGAAGCAATCAAGGCTGGAGATACAAACATTTATGTATCGAAGTCATTTGATACTTCTTCATACGATGCATTCAACAAGCAGAAGCTTGCTGTTCTCGGTTCAGCGAAGAACATCATGTTCTTCTTGGATCGCGATGCTCGTGGAGACTTTGCTGGTCCAGTTGTTGGTCCAGCTATCCAAAGCTTCATCAAGAAGCCTTCAGATATCAACAAGATCCTCGAGAACGTACAAGCACAATGGGATGCACTTCCAAAGAACTAATTAATTAATGACTTCGGTTGTTAAATAGTTAAATCGATAGTAAGATAAAGACATGAAGACGGCGGCTACGGATAAGAAAATTCGTAGCCGCCGTACTCTTTCCAAAACAGATCGCTTTACACTCGCGACATTTGTTGGAATTCCAACACTTCTCCAAATTATTCTTCTCTGGGTACCAGCAGTTGTAACGATTATTCTCTCGTTTACATATTGGAACGGAATCCGCCTTAAGGATATTCAGTGGGCTGGAATTCAGAACTATAAGAATATTTTTGTAAATAACCCACTTTTTTATCAGGCGCTGAAGAACAACGGAATTTGGCTCGCCTTCTTCGTGCTGATTGCAACGCCACTCGGAATCATGTTGGCGTATCAGATTGATCGCGGCATCAAGGGTCACGCTTTCTACGAATCTATTTATTACTTACCTGTTGTTCTCTCACTAGCCGTCATCGGAATCATCTGGAACTTTATGTTGCAACCAGGGGGTTTCGTACAGGGCCTTATGGGTCGCGATATTGGTAACGCAATCTCTATTTATGGTGACCCCAAAATCAATACTTGGGTCATCCTTGGAATCGCATCGTGGCGACATATTGGCTACATCATGCTTCTCTATTTATCAGGTCTGAAATCTGTTGATCCAGCGCTCAAAGAAGCTGCAGCTATCGATGGTGCAACCGAATGGCAGATCTTCCGAAAGATCATTTTGCCAACGATGCAGCCTGTAAACATCATCATCGTGGTCATTACCTTGATCGAATCTCTCCGAGCATTCGACTTGGTTTACATCATCTACGGAAGCCCAACAATCTTCCCATTGCTCAACCTCTTGGTTTTCCAGAACTTCGCTGGTCAGGGAATCTCTATGAAGGGCGCTGCCTACGCGGTAATCCTTCTCCTTCTCTGCATCGTCCCAATCATCACTTATCTTCGAATTAGCTTCAAAGAGGATCTCAAATGAGCACCGGTGTAGTTCAGAGCGAGCAGTATCGCAATAGCCAGAAGCGTAAAGACACCGTCATTTCAATCTTCATCGGAATTTTTGCTTTTGTCTGGATCTTCCCAATCCTCTGGACTGTGTGGACATCACTTCGTCCATACAACGACATTATTTCTTACGGTATTTTCTCTTGGCCACGTCGTCTTACTTTTGATAATTACATCAACGCCGTACAAGAAATGGAAATTGGTAAGTACCTCCTGAACTCACTTATCGTGACAGTTCCATCAGTGATCTTGACCTTATTCTTCGGTTCACTTGTTGCCTTCGTCGTAACTCGCTACCAATATAAATTTAATCTCACACTCCTCCTGCTCTTCACAGCCGGAAATATGCTCCCAATCGTTCTTACCTACATCCCAGTCTTCTGGATGTTTATCTGGGTCGGCGAACTATTTGGTAACCGTAACTTGTTGTACAACAACTACGGTGGCTTGATTCTGGTCCACGTCGGCTTCCAAGTCGGTTTTGCAACCTTCGTGCTCTCTTCTTACATGAAGACGATTCCAAAAGAGATTTCTGAATCAGCAACTATCGATGGCGCGAATGTATTCCGCCATTACTGGAACGTCATCTTGCCGCTATTGCGTCCAGCTTTAGCTGCGCTAAGCGTTCTTATGACAACTTGGATTTACAACGAGTTCTTCTGGGCGTTGGTATTGATGTCCGATGACTCAAAGCGCCCAATTACGTCAGCGCTACGTCGTTTGCAAGGTCAATATGTCACAGACTTCAACTTGTTGGCAGCCGGAGCAATCATTGCGGCCGCGCCTACTGTGATTATGTTCTTTATATTGCGTAAGCAATTTATCGCAGGGCTTACTCTCGGTTCTACAAAGGGTTAATTCTCAAGAAGATTAGCTATAACACTGCATAATCAATTTTGATACAGCGATCCATTACAACTGTTAGACCTGCAGCATTTCCAGCAATTTCCACCTCAGGGACAGAGATTCCAAGCTGTAACCAAATCGAACTTGCACCGATTTCGATGCTCTCAGCCAATACTTCCGGGCAATCGGCAGGCTTACGAAATACATCCACGATATCTATATGGTCGGGTATCTCTTTAAGTGACTTATAAACCTTCTTGCCTAAAACCTCATCAAGAAGTGGATTCACAAAAAAGATTTCATAATGAGAATTCTCAAGTAAGTATTGGGCGACACCATAGCTTGGTCGATCTGGCTTATCCGATATCCCCACGATTGCGACAGATTTCGACTCTCTGAGAAGTTTTGAGATTTCTACTGCGTTGAGAGCCATGCGCTCATCCTAGTGAGGCGTAAACTCGCTCTCAATGTTAAAACGATTTCTGAGGCTATTTACCAACCGCAAGCAATGGGTCCGTCAGATTGCCGTCGCTGGTTTATCAGGCGGCGTGGCTTGGTTTATCGGCGACTCAGTAGTTGAAGGCGGGGGAGTCGTCGCTGCAATTGTTTCAACTCTCAGTATTCGAATCTCACTGCATAAATCAATCCGTGAGGGTTTCGGCCAGATCGTCGGCACTGCTATTGGTGCCGGAACGGCGCTACTAGCTGTCTCTATCTTTGACTTTGGATTCATCGCAATTGCAACCACCATTATTCTCTGCGCAGTTGTGGCCCGTGCATTGCATCTTGGCGAAGTTGCATCGGTCAACGTTCCCGTTACAGCCTTGATTGTTATTGGTCCAGGTATCTCACAAACTACTGCTGCACATCGTCTTGGTTCCACATTAATCGGCGCCGCTGTCGCAATCGTCTTCTCATATTTTTCTCATCCAAAGACTCCAGCTGATCGTGCGCGTGAGCAGATTGCTCGGGTGAGCAAGAAGGCCGCAGAATTACTTGCAGAAATGTCCGAGGGCGTAGCTGCTGGCTATACGCAGAAAGACGCTGGTCAATGGTTAGCTTCAGCTCGACTTCTTGTTGAAGAAGTTCCAGCAATTAGATCTCAATCTGTTGAAGCTCGAAGTCATGCACGTTGGTTTCCCACTGCGGAAAAAGATGTTGCCGAAGAGCTCTACATTGAAGGCATAGCTGCCGAGCACACACTCGTACAGGTTCGAACCATTGCAAGAACTCTCTTTGATTCAGCAGTAGAAGGTGGAATTGCTGATTCAACAAAGAAGCAGATTGCTGTCGCACTTTCCGCCGCAAGTTATGCAATCTCTGCTCATGTTGAGTTACCTGATGACATTAATGATTTCTCTTCTTCTCCAACCGATGATGCTCGCGAGGCGGGATCTGCCTTAGCCGAGACCCTGATTGAAGATGGAAAAGATGTAGATCAAGAGCAGATCGTCCGAGGGCTTTCAATTGTTGCAAATATTGGAATCATCGCCGACTCCTTAGATCAGAACTCGCCTGCTCTTAAGGATGTGATCACGCCTGATGAACCAGCGAAAGATAAAGTCATAAAGGTCGCCCCTTCCAAGCAGGTTGCTGGCCTCTGGGGCAGGCTCCGAAAGGCGCTCAGAAAGTACTTCTAGCCTCCTTGACGTATACCCTAGGGGGTATGCTAGATTCTGCCCATCGGCACGAATTTAAAGGAGAAAAGAATGTGCTCACGCGTAATCTGTAATACCTGCAAGAAATACACATGGTCAGGCTGCGGGCAGCATGTAGATGAGGCGCTTGCTGGCGTCCCACAAGATCAAATCTGTAAGTGTGGCTAATCGTGGCCGAAAAGAAGGTTTCACACGTTCTCTCTGACGAAGAACAACTCGTTGCAATTGCAAAGCGAGTTAAGCGCGCACAGGGACAACTCGGGGCAGTTGTACGAATGCTCGAAGAAGGTCGCAATTGTGACGAGATTGTCATTCAGATGTCGGCTGTATCGAAGGCTGTTAATACAGCCGCCTTTACCCTCATTTCAGCAAGCCTCAAAGAATGTCTCGTTGAAGGCAAAAACAACCAAGAGCAAGTTACTGCTCAGCTACAAAAACTATTTTTAAGTCTCGCATAGGAGCATCATGAAAAAACTTATTTCGGCTGTTGCCGTTTCAATCATCTTCCTTACTGGCTGCGGAACTTCTGAGTCAGCAAATCTTGGGGCAGAAGACTTTCAGGCCAAGGTGAAAGAAGCAGGAGTTATCACATTAGATGTTCGTACTTCTGGTGAATTCATGAGCGGGCATTTAGAAAATGCCATCAATGTCGATGTCGAAGCCATGAACTTTGATTCCGAAATTGCAAAGCTGGATAAGAGCGCTACGTATGCCGTTTATTGCCGCAGTGGACGTCGATCTCAGGTCGCAGTGGATCGTATGAAAGATGCCGGCTTCACAAATCTGTTCAATCTCAATGCAGGGGTTGAAGACTGGGTTTCAGCTGGATTGCCTTTGGTTACCAACTAATGAGAATTGTAATTATTGGTGGAGTTGCTGGCGGCATGTCCGCAGCAACACGTATGCGCAGGCTCGATGCTGATGCAGAAATCATTGTCCTCGAGAAGAGCGGCCATGTTTCATATGCGAACTGCGGTTTGCCATATTACGTCGGCGGCGTGATTGAAGAAGAAGATGCACTTTTACTTCAGACACCTGCGAGCCTGCATGCACGCTTCAGACTCGATGTACGTATTGCATCTGAAGTTGAGTCCATCAACCCATCTGCAAAAACCATCAAGGTAAAGAATGAACTCAGTGGCGAGAGCTACGAACTTAGCTATGACAAGTTAGTTATGAGCCCCGGGGCTTCTCCAATTGTTCCCCCTATTCCAGGCATCGAACGTGCCATGACGCTTCGAACTGTTGAAGATGTGGAAAAGATTTTTAACCGCGTCTCCCAGAAGCCAGCTAACGCTGTTGTAATCGGTGGTGGCTTTATCGGAGTGGAGATTGCTGAAAACCTCATTCATAAGGGAATCAAAACAACGGTAGTTGAGGCTTCTCCTCAGCTTCTTGCCCCACTTGATCCTGAAATGGCAACGTTGGTTGCAAAGGAAATGATCAAGAACAAAGTCGAACTTCATCTTGGAGCATCTGCGCAAGAGATTACGGAATCAAATGTGGTTCTATCTAACGGAGTTGTCCTTCCTGCAGAGATGATCATTTTGGCAATTGGCGTACGTCCTGACATCAAACTTGCGAAAGAAGCTGGCCTAACAATCGGAACTCGCGGTGGAATTGATGTTGATGATTTCAATCGCACCAGTAACCCGGATATCTACGCTGTTGGCGATGTCGCTGAAAAGACAGATGCGATAGATGGAAGTTCTACCCTTGTTCCACTTGCAAACCTGGCAAATCGACATGGTCGAGTAGTGGCCGATCACATCGCTGGTCGTACAACTAGACCTGTGAAGACGATCGGAACTGCAATCGTAAAAGTCTTTAACCTCATGATTGCTGCAACTGGTTGGAACGAAAAGCGACTTTCAGCATCTGGTCGTGCATTCAAGGTCATTCACACACACCCTAATTCACACGCTGGCTATTACCCAGGTGCAAAGCAGATGGCGCTAAAGATGATCTTTGATGCGAAGACAGGCGAAATCCTTGGAGCACAAGGGGTCGGTATCGAGGGCGTTGATAAGCGCATCGACGTTATCGCTACTGCGATTCGCGGCGGCATAACCGCACCTGAGCTTGCAGATCTTGAGCTTGCTTATGCGCCGCCATTTGGTTCAGCAAAGGATCCAATCAACATGCTCGGCTATATCGCCGAAAATATGATGAGCGGTCTTCTTGAAACTGCGCAATGGAGCCAGATTGATGAATTTGAAGATCGTGGATTCCAGCTTGTAGATGTTCGCACATCTTCTGAATACGCAGCAGGTTCCATCCCAGGCGCAATGTCGATGCCGGTAGATGAAATCCGTAATCGCGTTGCAGAACTTACGAATAAAGATGTCCTCGTTAATTGCCAAGTTGGTCAACGCGGGCACACGGCAACCATGTTGCTTAAAGAACTCGGATTCAACGCAGTAAATCTTGACGGCGGCTATCTCACCTGGAGTAATTCGCCTGCAGCAACTACAAATAAGGAGAAGGAATATGTGTCATAAGACCACATGCCGCAAGTGCGGAAAGCCAACATGGGCAGGATGTGGCAATCACATCGAGATTGCTCTCAAGGGCGTAAAGAAAGCAGATCGTTGCCAGGGTCACCAGAATGATCCAAAAGAACCTGGTCTCTTTTCAAGAATCTTTGGAAAGAAGTAGCCACGACCTATAAGGTCTAACAATGAAAGCTATTCAGATAACAGCATTTGGCGGCCCTGATGTCATGAAGTACGTGGATCTTGCCGATCCCGTCGCTGGCACAGATGAGGTAGTTCTTGATGTGACTGCAGTTGGTATTAATTATGCAGATACACACCAAACCGAAAACTCTTATCTCTCGCCCCAAACACTGCCGATGATTCCAGGTATCGAAGTTGTTGGAACACATGATGGAAAGCGTTATCTAGCGAGCGTTTCATCTGGGGGATATGCGCAGAAGGCAGTTGCACATAAATCTGTACTTTTTCCAATCCCAGATGCAGTAACTGACCAGCAGGCTCTTTGCATGTTGGTGCAGGGCGCAACTGCTTGGCACCTGCTTAAGACAATGGGTAACTTGCAGAAAGGTCAATCAGTTGTTGTGCATGCAGCAGCAGGTGGTGTGGGCACGATTGCAATTCAGTTAGCAAAGTTGTGGGGCGGCAAAGTAATTGCGGTTACCTCTTCAGATTCTAAATCCGCACTTGCTACATCGCTTGGTGCAGATGTTGTGGTCGATGCGAAATCAAGCGATCTTGAAGCAGATCTTCGCAAGGCAAACGGTGGTCACGGAGTTGATCTCGTCCTCGAAATGGTTGGCGGAACAACATTCGATCACAGCCTTGCAGCGCTCGGTGCTTTCGGAAAGATCATTACATTCGGAATGGCATCACGCACTGCGCCAACACCAATTCACCCAGGTTCTTTGATGCACGGCTCAAAGACAGTTTCAGGTTTCTGGCTTGCAAACTGTTTTGGTAGCAAAGAGATGCTCAACGATGTAGTTGCCGAACTCTTTGCACTTGTCGCCGATGGAAAGCTCAAGCCTGTTATTGGTGCGACCTATCCACTCAGCGAGGCAGCCGATGCGCACCGATCAATGCTTGCCCGTGAATCAACGGGCAAAATTGCCCTCGATCCTGCGCGGTAATTTGGGCGAATTTTCTACTTTTCCCCTAAAGCCCTAGACTCCTCTCTCTACCATTGCCCCCCTAGCTCAGTCGGTAGAGTGTTTCCATGGTAAGGAAAAGGTCACCGGTTCGATTCCGGTGGGGGGCTCGCAGTAAAGAAGTAAAAATTTAATAAGTACTACATATGTCTGTTCCAACCCTTGGCGGGGTAGCTCAGCTTGGTAGAGCAAGCGGCTCATAATCGCTGTGTCGTGGGTTCAAATCCCGCCTCCGCTACTAGTTCGACCGTGTGAAATACGCACGGATTTCACCAATACACGGTGCTCGGGTAATCTGAGCGCCTGTTACAGCAGCATCTACGAAGGAGTTAAGACCATGGCAAGTAAGAGCGCGGACGTTCGTCCAAAGATCACCATGGCATGCGTGGATTGCAAAGAGCGTAACTACATCACTAAGAAGAACCGCCGCAACGATCCAGACCGCATGGAACTCAAGAAGTTCTGTCCACGTTGCAAGTCTTCAACACTTCACCGCGAAACCCGCTAATGCTGAACCCCGATTCGGTCGGGAGTACCTTCGCTGGTACAGATTCAATTACCGTTTCACAATCTGAAATCGATGCCTTCTGCGCTGTTGTCGGCGAAACTGATACAACAATCGCGCCACCAACTTTCACCATCCGCATCACTCTGACCCAATTCGAAGAAATTCTCACACGTCCAGAAATTGGACTCGATTGGTCGCGCTTGGTTCATGGCGATCAGAAATTCGAAATCTTTTCTCCCGTTAAAGCAGGAGATGCGCTTACATGCGCTGCAACCATTGAAAGCTATCGCGTTGCTGCCGGCAATGAAATTGTCTCTGTGCGCTCTGATCTCCATCGCGACGGACAACTAGTTGTCTCTGCATGGTCCACATTGGTGGTTCGCGCATGATTGAAGTCGGAACAGTTTTAGAAGAGAAAGTCTTCTATCTCGATCGCGCACTGCTTAAGCAGTATGCCGATGCATCGGGAGACCAGAACCCAATTCACCAGAATGAAGAGTTTGCTCTCTCTGTAGGCCTTCCGAATGTCATTGCCCACGGCATGCTCACCATGGCCCTTGTTGGTAAGTACGTCTCTGACTTTGCAGGTGGCTCAGCAAATGTTCTTGAATATAGCGCGCGATTTACCAAGCCAGTCATTGTTCCTAACGGCGAAAAAGTTGATCTCACCGTTTCTGCAACAGTTGCCGAAGTAGCAGATGGCAAAATCTCACTGACCTTGAGCGCAACTTCTGCAGGAGTTAAAGTCCTAGGAATGGCTAAAGCGGTAGTAAAAAAGTGAGCGCACCAGATTCAATTCACGAATTAGCTAAGGCACGTCTTGCAGCGCGCGCTGAACGAAACTTCGCACTCTCTGATCAATTGCGTGATGAGATCGCTGCCCAAGGTTTTGAAGTAGTAGATGTTGCTGGGGGATACGAACTTCGCCCCAAGAAGCGTTTTCCCACCTATGAATCCACGCGCGATATTCGTCCTATCAATTCGGGTAAATTTGAAATAACCGTTGCCATGATTATCGATGGCTTCCATGAAGATGCTGTCGCAACAATCAAAACGATTAAAGAACATAGTCAGTGCGCAATTGCCATCTTGGTAGTTGGTGATCCTGGCGTATTGGTCGATGAACTCGATTCGCGCACGTCACTCGTTCAACTCACCGAAGATTTCGGATGGGGAGAGAGTGCAAATGCACTGCTTCGTAACGTCACTAGCGACTTCATAGTCATCATGGATCCATCCACACGCTTAACAGGTGATGCAATCGCTCCGGTTCTTGCCGAACTTCAGAAGCGCGAATTCGTTGCTGTGGGTTGGCGCGGGGGACTGATGAACCTTGAAGATGATTGGCGCAGCGTTGACGATAAGGGCGCAGGCGAAGTCGATGTCCTCTTTAGCTACTTCATCGCTATGCACCGCGAAGACGCACTTGCCGTACGCGGCTTTAGCAATCGCGCACTGTATTACCGCAACGCCGATATTGAATTTTCACTCAACCTTCGCCAATCAAATGGCCGCTTACTTCAAATGGATTTACCTCTTGAGCAAGGTCGTCATCACGGATATCACGACACCGATCCCGAATATCGCGATGCTCAATCGAAGAAGAATTACGACCGCATTCTCGAGCGCTTTAGAGGTAAGACTGCAATATTGAGCCCTCGCAGGTAGCCTTAGAACATGGCCGATCTCCGCGATTACACATCACTGCGTGTAGGTGGCCCTGCAAAGAAGTTTGTTGAGGTTGGCACGGAATCTGAAATCATTGCAGCAATCGAAGCTGTGGGGGATACGCCAATCCTCATCATCGGTGGTGGCACAAATATTCTCGTTGCAGATACCGGTTTTGAAGGCACGGTTATTCGAATTACAAGTCACTCAATGCAATCAGAAATCGATGCATGCAGCGGAGCAACGCTCACAATTGGCGCTGGCGAAAACTGGGATGAATTCGTTGCCACCACTTTGGAACGTGGCTTTGCTGGCCTTGAAACCTTAAGTGGAATCCCGGGCACTGTCGGCGCTGCGCCAATCCAAAACATCGGTGCTTATGGCCATGAGGTATCAGAGTTCATTACTCGTGTGCGCACATACGACCGCCAAGCAAAGGGTCTTAAGACATTTACCAACGCTGAATGCGACTTCTCGTATCGCAACTCGCACTTCAAAGCCCACCCTGGTCGCTATGTTGTTCTTGATGTGCAGTTCAATCTTCGCCAAGGCGAAATGACTACTGCAATTACTTATGCAGAGCTTGCAAAGAAGCTAGGTATCGAAGTTGGCGAGAAGGCACCTATTGGTGCAACCCGTACTGCAGTGCTCGAACTCCGCGGTGCAAAGGGAATGCTCCTTAATCCAAGCGACCGCGATTCTTGGTCTGCTGGATCATTCTTCACCAATCCGATTGTTTCGAAAGAGATTGCAGCAAAACTTCCTGAAGGTGCACCACAGTGGCCGACATCAGATGGCATGGTGAAGACAAGCGCTGCTTGGCTTATTGAAAATTCTGGTGTGCATAAGGGCGATAGCCATGGTGGTGCACGCGTTTCAACAAAGCATGTTCTTGCGCTGACTAATGCAGGAAATGCAACAGCTACAGATATTGCAGAGCTAGCAAAGAGTGCACAGCAGAGCGTCTTCGAGAAATTTGGAATTACTCTCGAAGCCGAAGTAAACCTTGTGGGAATTACTCTTTAAATTACTCTGTAAGTAATTTCTTAATTCGGCCGATACCTTCAACGATATCTTCATCGCTGGTTGCGTATGAGAAACGTAGGTATCCCGAAGGTCCGAACGCTTCGCCGGGAACAGCTGCTACTTCAACTTCATCCAAGATGATTGTTGCAAGCTCGGCAGATGTATTAGCTACCTTGCCGCGAATAGTCTTTCCAAGCACACCCTTTACTGATGGATATACATAGAAAGCACCCTGCGGTGTTGGGCATTCAAAACCAGGAATCTCATTGAGAAGATCAACGATTAACTTACGGCGACGGTTAAATGCTTCGCCCATCTTGTGAACAGCGTCAAGGTTGCCGGTAAGTGCTGCAATTGCTGCGCGCTGTGAAACGTTAGAAACGTTTGATGTCAGGTGTGACTGCAAGTTGGTTGCAGCCTTAATGACATCCTTTGGACCGACCATCCAGCCCACACGCCAACCAGTCATTGCATAAGTCTTTGCAACACCGTTCAGGATGATGCAGGTATCAGCAAGTCCTGGAACCAATACAGGAAGTGAAGGCGCTGTTGCACCGTCGTAGAGCAAGTGCTCGTAAATTTCATCGCAGATAACCCAGATGTTGTTCTTGAGCGCCCACTCACCAATTGCCTTGGATTGTTCTGGTGTGTAAACAGAACCTGTTGGGTTTGATGGAGAACAGAAAAGCAGCACCTTTGTCTTTGGTGTGCGAGCGGCTTCAAGCTGTTCGACAGTTACAAGATAGTTTTGAGTTTCATCTGCGAAAACTTCAACGCTCTTTCCGCCAGCAAGTTTGATTGCTTCAGGATAAGTAGTCCAGAAAGGTGATGGAAGAAGAACTTCATCGCCTGGATCAACGATTGATGCGAATGCTTGATAGACCGCTTGCTTACCGCCGTTAGTAACAAGAACCTGATCTACGGTGATGTCGTAATGTGAATCGCGCTTTGTCTTATCGACAATAGCTTGGCGAAGTTCGGGCAGACCTGGAGTTGGTGTGTAGCGATGATTTGCAACAACCTTCGTTGCTGCAGCTGCTGCTTCAACGATGTAATCAGGAGTAGGGAAGTCTGGTTCGCCAGCGCCGAAGCCGATAACTGGTCGACCAGCTGCCTTAAGCGCCTTTGCCTTTCCATCTACTGCCAAAGTGGCTGATTCTGCGATTGCTGCGATTCGTGCGGAGATTCTGCTCATGGGGGAAGTCTGCACCATGCCAGCGCCCCTTTGCGCGCTCAGATCTAGTGGCCCCGAGCACCCAGTTTTACTCTGCAAGGCACCTGCCTCTACACTTCGACGCTCACGATGAATTTCTTCCTCGCCTTGGCGCGCCTGAAAATTCGTCGCGAAGGGCAATAGCTCAATTGGCTAGAGTTGCCGTCTCCAAAGCGGCCGGTTGGGGGTTCGAGTCCCTCTTGCCCTGCAAGCCGCAGTACCGAACGTGCACCACTAACGAAGATAGAAAAGGAAGTCACAATGACTGATGCAGTTGAAGTTACCGAGGAGAAGCTCGGAATTTTTGCGCGCGTTGGACTTTTCTATCGCCAGGTAGTCAGCGAGCTCAAGAAGGTTGTTTGGCCAACACGAAATATGTTGACCACATATACAGCCGTCGTTCTCGTATTCGTTTCATTCATCATCGCTGTCGTATCCGTTATCGACTTTGTACTTACCAAAGTCGTCTTCTGGGTATTCGGATAAGGACCAGAGACCATGACTGACGAACTCAAGCCAGACGCATTCGAAGCAGCTCTTGCTGCAAGCGCTGAAGAAATCGCAACACCTGCAGAAGCAGTTATCGAAACTCCTGTTGCAGATGTAATTGTCGAAGATCTCGCGCTCGCAAGCGATGAAGATGGCGATATCGAATCTGATGAAAACGATCCAAATGCAGAATTCCGCCGCACACTTCGCGCAGCTATCGGTGATTGGTATGTAATCCACTCATACGCAGGCTACGAGAAGAAGGTGAAGGGCAACCTTGCTAACCGTATTCACACTCTCAACATGGAGGAGTACATCTTCCAGGTAGAAGTCCCTGAAGAAGAGGTTATGGAAGTTAAGAACGGCGCTCGCAAGATGGTTAAGCGCAATATCTACCCAGGTTACGTTCTTGTCCGCATGGATCTCACAGATGAATCTTGGTCAGTTGTTCGCAATACACCTGGCGTAACTGGATTCGTCGGTAACGCACATAACCCAAGCCCACTCAGCATGGATGAAGTCGAGAAGATTCTTGCTCCACGTCCACAGAAGAAGGCTGACAAAGCAGATATCAAGTTTGTTGATTTTGAAGTTGGCGAATCAGTCACCGTTATGGATGGCCCATTTGCAACGCTTCCTGCATCAATCTCCGAGATCATGCCAGAGCAGGCAAAGCTCAAGGTATTGGTATCGATCTTCGGACGCGAAACACCAGTAGAACTTTCATTTAACCAAGTACAGAAGCTTTAAGAGAAACTAAGGAAAAGAGAAAAGAAATGGCACCAAAGAAGAAGGTCACCGGATTCATCAAGTTGCAGATCCAGGCTGGCGCAGCAACACCTGCACCACCAGTAGGTCCTGCGCTCGGTCAGCATGGTGTCAACATCATGGAATTCGTCAAGGCATACAACGCTGCGACTGAATCACAAAAGGGCCAGATCATCCCTGTAGAAATCACTGTCTACGAGGATCGTTCATTCGACTTCATCACAAAGACTCCTCCAGCATCACGCCTCATCCTTAAGGCAGCTGGCGTTGAAAAGGGATCAGCGATTCCTCACAAGACCAAGGTTGCAAACATCACCATGGCTCAGGTCAAGGAGATCGCAAATACAAAGATGGCTGACCTCAATGCAAATGACATTGATGCAGCAGCTTTGATCATCGCCGGTACTGCTCGCTCAATGGGCATCACAGTCTCTGCATAATTAAATAAATTTCTCATCGCCACGGTGGTGATGAGATGTGGGAGAACCGCGCTGGTTCGCTAACCACAACCCAACTGTAGAAATACAGGAACGAGGAAGAAATGAAGCGCTCAAAGAAGTACAACGAAGTAGCAGCGAAGGTCATCAAGGACCACCTCTACACACCTCTTCAGGCAGTAACACTTGCTAAAGAGACATCAACAACTAAGTACGACTCAACTGTTGAAGTTGCTCTCGTACTCGGCGTTGACCCAAAGAAAGCTGATCAAGCAATTCGCTCGACTGTTAACTTGCCACACGGCACAGGTAAGACAGCTCGCGTATTGGTATTCGCAAACGGTGAGCGCGCTGAAGAAGCACGTGCAGCTGGTGCAGATATCGTCGGTGGCGATGAATTGATCGATGAAGTTTCAAAGGGCCGCCTCGACTTCGATGCAGTTGTTGCAACTCCAGATTTGATGGCCAAGGTTGGTCGTCTCGGTAAGGTCCTCGGAACACGTGGATTGATGCCAAACCCAAAGACAGGAACAGTGACAACAGATGTCACTAAAGCTGTAAACGACATCAAGGGTGGAAAGATTGAATTCCGCGTTGATAAGAACTCAAACCTTCACTTCATCATCGGCAAGGCATCATTTACTGCAGAACAGCTTGCAGATAACTATGCAGCAGCTCTTGAAGAAGTTCTTCGTGTGAAGCCAAACTCTTCAAAGGGTCGCTACATCGCGAAGGCTGTTGTCTCAACAACGATGGGACCTGGAATCGCTGTAGATCCAAACCTCACACGCGAACCAGCAGCTAACTAATAACTGCTCTTACAGAAAAAGCCCCTCCTTACGGAGGGGCTTTTTCCATATGATTGAACTATGGCATCCGTTGTAGAAACAGCTCCTCTCATTCTTGATGTGGGTGCAGTGCTTCTGGTTGCAGCGACAAGTGGATTAGCGGCGAGAAAAGTTGGGCTGCCTGCCATCGTCGGTTACTTGTTAACCGGCCTGCTCGTTTCGCCCTTTACTCCAGGATTTGTTGCAGATAGCCA
Organism: Planktophila turicensis (SeqCode); assembly: GCF_965234405.1. GTDB lineage: Bacteria > Actinomycetota > Actinomycetes > Nanopelagicales > Nanopelagicaceae > Planktophila > Planktophila turicensis. The sequence goes on along the minus strand of NZ_OZ248346.1, from coordinate 1,141,542 downwards.
ACAGATAGCAATCCTTGCTGACATCGGTGTTGTCTTACTTCTCTTTGAAGTAGGAATAGAAATTGATTTAGGGCGAATTAAACGCGAACATGGCGCCGTCCTGTGGGCTTCGCCTTCATTGGTTTTACTTGGAACTCTCGTAGCTATTCCGGTATTTCTCGCATTAGATCTCCCGCTTTATGGAGCAGCGCTACTTTCCCTCTCTATCGCTATGTCGTCGAGCGTTGTAATTGTAAATATCACTCGAAGTCGCCGTCGCACCACAAGTGCTGCAACCGAAGATGCACTTCTTGGATGGAGCGTTCTTCAAGATGTAACAGGAGTAGCTCTCGCAGCATTCATCATCGCAATACTCGGTGATTCGGGAGAGAGCCCTCTTCGTTCAGTTTTGGGATTGATTGGGTTCGGAATCGCGGCTTTCATCGCGTCGAAGTTACTTCCTTACTTGTTGCGAATTATTCGATGGGAGAGCGATCTCTTTCTCATTTACTCTGTCGCAATCGGATTATCTATTGCGGCTTTAGGAACTGTTGTCTTTGGGATTCCCATGGCTCTTGCGTCATTCGTTGCGGGTCTTGCTATCAACCAAAGTCGTGATACCGATCAGGTTCGGAAAGCGGTATTGCCATTTAGAGATCTCTTCCAAGTTTTATTCTTCGTTGTAATCGGAAGTTTGGTTGAACCAGCCCTGATTCAGGAAGCACTTCCATTTGCCGGAGTAATTCTTGGGGTGATGATTGCGATTAAAACCCTTCCCGCTTTTCTCGTGGCACGCTTTAACCAAATTGGAGATAGCGCGGCTCAAGTAGCAGTTGGGTTAAGCCAAGTGGGTGAGTTCTCATTCGTTTTAGGAAGTGCAGCCCTGATTGCAGGTGCAATCACCAAGGTTCAATTCACCGGCGTCCTACTTGCGGTGATCGTCTCGATTATCGTCTCAACCCTGGCTGTCCGTAGGGCGAGCAAGCTTTCACGCTCAATTTGACCCTGAGGGAGCGCCACCTTTAAAGTAGCGCCATAACCAAAGACCGCAGGTCTGATCTCGCAAGAGTGAAGATAATTGAGGAATCTCAGCCCGCGTAGGTGTTCACATTAATCCGTGCGCATTTACGCGTTACGGATTTTTTTATTGCCTGCAGTCACTTTGAAAACCAGTGGCTATAGAGCGAAAGCGTCCATAGCCAACCAAACTAGCCGAAAGGTGAACCACATGGCTCGCCCAGATAAAGCAGCAGCAGTTGCTGAAATGACTGAAGACTTCAAGTCAGCTACTGCTACTTACCTCACCGAGTATCGCGGTCTAACCGTGACATCGATGAAGCAGCTACGCCGCAGCCTTGGTGCAGAAACCAAGTACAGCGTCGTAAAGAACACTCTTACAAAGATTGCAGCAAAGAACGCTGGCGTAGATCTCTCAGATGATCTTCTTGCTGGTCCTTCAGCAGTTGCTTTCGTTAAGGGCGATGCAATCGATGCTGCTCGTAATCTCAAGAACTTCCAGAAGGAGAACCCACTTCTTGTTATCAAGGGTGGAATCTACGAAGGAAAGTTCATTACAACAGCAGAGTTCATGAAGCTCGCAGACCTCGAGTCACGCGAAGTACTTCTTGCAAAGCTTGCTGGTGCAATGAAGGGATCGCTTGCTAAGGCAGCGCGTACCCTCGATGCACTTCGCATCAAGCGTGAAGCTGAAGAGGGCGCTCCAGCAGCACCTGTCGCAGCTGCACCTGTAGTAGAAGAAACAGTTGTAACTGAAGAAGCAGCACCAGCTGCAGAAGCAGTCGCTGAAGTTGCTGCTGAAGCAACAGATGCACCAGTTGCGGAAGCAACAGAAACTCCAGCGGAATAAGAAAAGGAAAATAAAAAATGGCAAAGCTCTCACAAGCAGACCTTTTGGCTCAGTTCAAGGAACTCACACTCGTTGAGCTCTCAGAGTTCGTAAAGGCATTTGAAGAAGAATTCGATGTAACAGCAGCAGCTCCAGTAGCAGCAGCAGGTGGCGCAGCAGCAGCTGGCGGCGCAGCAGATGCTCAGGATGAGTTCACAGTTATCCTCGAAGATGCAGGCTCACAGAAGATTGCAGTCATCAAGGAAGTACGTAACCTCAATGGCGCTCTCGGACTTAAGGAAGCTAAGGATCTCGTTGACGCGACTCCAGCAGTTCTCCTCGAGAAGGCAAACAAGGAGACAGCAGACAAGGCAAAGGCAGCTCTCGAAGCAGCTGGCGCAAAGGTCACACTCAAGTAAATTTGAGCAAAAGAACCCGGTCCCCGCGTGGGGCCGGGTTTTTTTATCCCCATTTGGCAGACAAGCGGGGGGAGTTGGGGGTATAAGAGGCCGGTTTGCCCCTGAAGGGGGGTGAGCGATACCCTTTCCCTTCGCATATTTTTCATGAGGGTCTTTGCATATAGCGGCGGCGACCTTCTAGATGTGCGTGTCCACATAAAAGTGAATTTTGTCTGGAAGGACATCTCTTGGCCGCGAAAAAGAGTTCAACTGCCCCACGTCGTATTTCGTTCGCAAAGATCCGTGAACCACTAGAAGTTCCAAACCTGCTCGCGCTGCAAGTTGAAAGCGTTGACTGGCTACTTGGTAACGATCTATGGCGTTCACGTCTTGCTGAATCAACCAACACAAATCGAGGAGAACTTCCCGCGAAGTCCGGTTTGGAAGAAATCTTTGAAGAGATTTCACCAATCGAAGATTTCCAAGGAACGATGTCGCTTTCATTCCGCGACCACCGCTTCGAGCCACCTAAGTATTCAATCGAAGAGTGCAAAGAACGCGACATGACATATGCGCAGCCACTCTTCGTTACAGCTGAATTCACAAACAACGAGACTGGCGAAATTAAGTCGCAGACTGTCTTCATGGGTGACTTCCCTGTAATGACACCACGCGGAACTTTCGTAATTAACGGAACAGAGCGCGTTGTTGTTTCACAGATCGTTCGTTCACCTGGCGTGTACTTCGAACGTCAGATTGAAAAGACTTCAGATAAAGATGTATTCACTTCAAAGATCATCCCAAGCCGCGGTGCTTGGCTTGAATTCGAAGTTGATAAGAAGGATCTCGTTGGCGTTCGTATCGACCGCAAACGTAAGCAATCTGTAACAGTATTCCTCAAGGCTCTCGGTTGGACCGACGAACAGATTCGTGAAGAATTTGGTGACTTCGCTTCAATGATGGCAACACTTGATAAGGACACTGTTAAGACACAGGATGAAGCGCTTCTCGATATCTATCGCAAGATGCGTCCTGGTGAGCCTCCAACTAAGGAAGCTGCACAGAACCTCATTGAAAACCTTTACTTCAACCCTAAGCGTTATGACTTGGCCAAGGTCGGTCGCTTCAAGGTAAATAAGAAGCTAGGTCTTGATCTTGAGCTCTCACAGAGCATGCTCACAATTTCAGATATCGTCGCAACACTTCGCTACCTCGTAGCGTTGCACCGCGGAGATCTCACAATGGATTACGGCCGCGAAGTTCGCGTTGAAAAGGACGATATCGATCACTTCGGTAACCGTCGCCTCCGTACCGTTGGTGAACTTATTCAGAACCAGGTTCGTATCGGACTCTCACGTATGGAACGTGTTGTTCGCGAACGTATGACTACACAAGATGTCGAAGCAATTACTCCACAGACATTGATCAACATCCGTCCGGTTGTTGCATCAATCAAGGAGTTCTTCGGAACATCTCAGTTGTCACAGTTCATGGATCAGACAAACCCACTTTCAGGTCTTACACACAAGCGTCGTCTTTCAGCGCTCGGACCTGGTGGTCTCTCACGTGACCGTGCGGGCTTCGAAGTTCGTGACGTTCACCCATCTCACTACGGTCGTATGTGTCCAATCGAAACTCCTGAAGGTCCAAACATTGGTCTTATCGGTTCGCTTGCAACATATGCACGAGTAACTGCATTCGGATTTATCGAAACTCCTTATCGCAAGGTTGTTAAGGGCAAGGTCACCGATCAGGTTGATTACCTAACAGCTGATGAAGAAGACGAGCACATCATTGCTCAGGCAAATGCTCCACTTACAGCAGATAACCACTTCGCAGAAGCACGCGTACTCGTACGTCGTCGCGGTGGCGAAGTTGAATACATCATCGCTGATGAAGTGGATTACATGGACGTTTCACCACGTCAGATGGTTTCTGTTGCAACAGCAATGATTCCGTTCCTCGAGCACGATGATGCAAACCGCGCACTCATGGGTTCTAACATGATGCGTCAGTCAGTTCCTTTGATGCGTGCAGAAGCACCATTTATCGGTACTGGTATGGAATTCCGCGCAGCCGTTGATGCTGGTGACGTTGTCACAGCAACAAAGGCTGGCGTAGTTACTGAAGTCGCTGCTGACGAAGTTAAGGTCATGGGCGATGACGGTACTTACCAAACATATTCACTCGCTAAGTTCACTCGTTCAAACCAGGGAACTTCGTACAACCAGAAGGTTGTTGTTACTGAAGGCCAGAAGCTAGAAGTTGGCTCAGTAATCGCTGATGGTCCATGTACACAAAACGGTGAAATGGCTCTTGGTAAGAACCTCCTCGTGGCATTTATGTCATGGGAAGGCCACAACTACGAAGATGCGATCATCCTTTCGCAGCGCCTCGTACAGGACGATGTTCTTACATCTATCCACATCGAAGAGTACGAAGTTGATGCACGCGACACCAAGCTTGGTGCCGAAGAAATCACTCGCGATATCCCTAACGTCTCTGAAGAAGTTCTTGCAGACCTCGACGAGCGCGGAATCATCCGCGTTGGCGCCGATGTTGTGCCAGGCGACATCTTGGTTGGAAAGGTAACTCCTAAGGGAGAAACTGAACTCACACCAGAAGAGCGTTTGCTCCGTGCAATCTTTGGTGAGAAGGCTCGCGAAGTTCGCGATACATCTCTCAAGGTTCCACACGGTGAATCAGGAAAGGTTATCGGCGTAAAGATCTTCGAATCTGAAGAAGGCTTCGAACTTCCAGCAGGCGTTAACCAGTTGGTTCGCGTTTATGTTGCACAGAAGCGCAAGATTCAAGATGGTGACAAGCTTGCTGGTCGCCACGGTAACAAGGGTGTTATCTCAAAGATTCTTCCAGTTGAAGATATGCCATTCCTTGAAGATGGAACTCCAGTCGATGTTGTCTTGAACCCACTTGGTGTTCCAGGACGTATGAACGTCGGACAGGTTCTTGAAATGCACCTCGGTTGGGTTGCAAAGACAGGTTGGGATGTATCTGGTGTCTCTGAAGCGTGGGCAAACCACCTTAAGGAGATCGGCGCAGAAAAGGGCGCACCAGGAACCAACCTTGCAACTCCGGTCTTCGATGGTGCACTTGAAGATGAAGTTTCTGGTCTTCTCTCAGCAACACTCGCTAACCGCGATGGTAACCAACTTATTGGTCGCTCAGGAAAGGCTCGTCTATTCGACGGTCGTTCTGGCGAGCCATACCCAACTCCAATCTCAGTTGGATACATGTACATCTTGAAGCTCCACCACTTGGTAGACGACAAGATTCACGCACGTTCAACTGGTCCATACTCAATGATCACGCAGCAACCACTCGGTGGTAAGGCTCAATTCGGTGGTCAGCGATTTGGTGAGATGGAAGTGTGGGCACTTGAAGCTTATGGTGCTGCATACACACTCCAAGAGTTGCTCACAATTAAATCTGACGATGTTCTCGGACGCGTCAAGGTTTATGAAGCCATTGTTAAGGGCGAAAACATCCCAGAGCCAGGTATCCCTGAATCATTCAAGGTACTTATCAAGGAGATGCAGTCACTCTGTCTCAATGTCGAAGTTCTCTCTTCTGAAGGTGTCGCAATTGAAATGCGCGATAACGATGAAGAAATTTTCCGTGCCGCCGAAGAACTAGGTATCAACTTGTCACGAGTTGAGCCAAGCTCAGTAGAAGAAATTTAAGGAGCGAATCAAACATGTTAGATGTCAACTTCTTTGATGAACTACGAATCGGTCTTGCATCGGCTCAAAATATTCGTGATTGGTCTTTCGGCGAAGTAAAGAAGCCAGAGACAATCAACTACCGCACACTCAAGCCTGAGAAGGACGGACTCTTCGACGAGAAGATCTTCGGACCAACTCGTGACTGGGAATGTTATTGCGGTAAGTACAAGCGCGTTCGATTCAAGGGAATCATCTGCGAGCGTTGCGGTGTTGAAGTAACACGCGCAAAGGTTCGTCGCGAACGCATGGGTCACATCGAGCTGGCAGCTCCTGTAACTCACATCTGGTACTTCAAGGGTGTTCCATCACGCCTTGGTTACCTTCTTGACCTTGCTCCAAAGGACCTCGAAAAAGTTATCTATTTCGCTGCTTACATGATCACAGAAGTTGATGCTGAAGCTCGCGAAGAAGATATGCCACAGCTCGAGAAGAAGCTTGCTAACGATCGTAAGAAGATCGAGACAAAGCGCGATGTAGATCTCGACACACGTACAAAGAAGCTCGAGGCAGATATTGCTGAACTCGAATCTGAAGACGCTAAGTCAGATGTAAAGCGCAAGGTCCGCGAATCTGCAGAGCGCGAGCTCAAGGCAATCCGCGAGCGTTCAGAGCGTGAAATCACACGTCTTGAAGATGTCTGGTCACGCTTTAAGAACCTCAAGGTTCAAGATCTCGAAGGCGATGAAAACCTCTACCGCGAAATGCGTGACCGTTACGGCATGTACTTCAAGGGAGATATGGGTGCTGCTGCAATCAAGCGTCGCCTCGAAACTTTCGATCTCGAAACAGAACATGCAATGCTCACCGATCTTTCTGAAAACGGAAAGGGTGCAAAGAAGACTCGTGCTATCAAGCGCCTAAAGGTCGTCAACGCATTCATGACAACAAGCAACCACCCAGCATCAATGGTTCTCGATTGCGTACCGGTTATCCCACCTGATCTGCGCCCAATGGTTCAGCTCGATGGTGGACGCTTTGCGACTTCAGATCTCAACGATCTCTATCGCCGCGTTATCAACCGTAACAATCGTTTGAAGCGTCTTGCTGATCTCGGTGCTCCAGAAATTATCGTTAACAACGAAAAGCGTATGTTGCAGGAAGCTGTAGATGCGTTGTTCGACAACGGTCGTCGTGGTCGTCCAGTAACTGGCCCAGGAAACCGTGCACTGAAGTCACTTTCAGACATGCTCAAGGGTAAGCAGGGACGTTTCCGTCAGAACTTGCTTGGAAAGCGCGTTGACTACTCAGGTCGTTCAGTAATCGTTGTTGGTCCACAGTTGAAGTTGCACCAGTGCGGTCTGCCAAAGCAGATGGCTCTCGAGCTCTTCAAGCCATTCGTAATGAAGCGTCTTGTAGACCTTAACCACGCGCAGAACATTAAATCTGCAAAGCGCATGGTTGAACGTGCTCGTCCAGTTGTATGGGATGTTCTTGAAGAAGTAATTGCAGAACATCCAGTGCTCCTGAACCGCGCTCCTACACTTCACCGTTTAGGTATCCAAGCATTCGAACCACAACTGGTCGAAGGTAAGGCAATCCAGATTCACCCACTCGTATGTACAGCGTTTAACGCTGACTTCGACGGTGACCAGATGGCTGTTCACCTTCCATTGTCTGCAGAAGCTCAGGCTGAAGCACGCATCTTGATGTTGTCTTCAAACAACATCTTGTCACCAGCTAACGGTCGTCCAATCACATCACCTACACAGGACATGGTTCTTGGTCTTTATTACATGACCATGGAACGTGAAGGCGAAATTGGCGAAGGTCGCGCATTCGGATCTGTATCTGAAGCGATCATGGCTCACGATCAGCACTCAGTCTCATTGCAGGCGAAGGTCAAGATTCGCGTTAAGGGAGAAACTCTCGAGACAACAATCGGCCGCGCACTCTTCAATGAAGCGCTACCAGCTGACTTCCCATTCGTTGATCACGATGTAACTAAGAAGGCTCTCGGCGCAATCGTCGACAAGCTTGCTGAGTTCTATCCAAAGGTCACAGTTGCACAGACTCTCGATGCGCTTAAGTCGCTCGGATTCCACTGGGCAACACGTGCTGGCGTAACAATCGGAATCGAAGATGTTGTAACACCTCCTCGTAAGCGTGAAATCCTCGACGGCTATGAAACACAAGCTGACAAGGTTCAATCACAGTACGAAAAGGGACTCATCACAGATGACGAGCGTCGCCAGGAACTCATTGAGATCTGGACCAAGGCAACAGCTGAAGTTGGAAAGGCGATGGAAGATAACTTCCCACGTCTGAACCCAGTTTGGATGATGGTCTTCTCAGGTGCTCGTGGAAATATGATGCAGATTCGTCAGATTGCAGGTATGCGCGGACTTGTAGCGAACCCAAAGGGTGAAATTATTCCTCGCCCAATTAAGTCGAACTTCCGTGAAGGCTTGTCAGTTCTCGAGTACTTCATCTCTACGCACGGTGCACGTAAGGGTCTTGCAGATACAGCGCTTCGTACCGCTGACTCTGGATACCTCACACGTCGTCTCTGCGACGTTGCACAGGACGTCATCATTCGCGAAGAAGATTGCGGAACCGATCGTGGTCTCGCACTTCCAATCGCTATCCGTCAGCAAGCTGGCAACCTTGTAAAGCACGATCACGTCGAAACTTCTGTCTACGGTCGCACATTGGCTGAAGACATCGAAGTTAACGGCGAAGTTCTTGCTAAGGCTGGCTCAGATCTTGGTGACCGCGTCATCGATGCACTTGTTGCTGCTGGTGTCGACGAAGTAAAGATCCGCTCAGTTCTAACTTGCGATAGCAAGGTCGGACAGTGCGCAGCTTGCTACGGTCGCTCACTTGCTGCAGGTCAACTCGTTGCAGTTGGTGAAGCAGTCGGGATTATCGCTGCTCAGTCAATCGGTGAACCAGGTACACAGCTCACAATGCGTACCTTCCACACTGGTGGCGTTGCAGGTGATGACATCACTCACGGTCTTCCACGTATCGTCGAGCTCTTCGAAGCACGTACACCTAAGGGTGTCGCGCCAATCGCAGAAGCAGCAGGCGTCGTTTCATTCCGTGAAGATGCAAAGGGTAAGAAGATCATCGTTACACCTGATGATGGTGGCGAAGAAGTTGCTTACCCAATCACACGCCGTCAGAAGCTACTTGTAGAAGAAGGTTCACGCGTTGAAGTTGGCCAGAAGATGGTCGTCGGCGCAATTGATCCAAAGCAGGTACTTCGTATTCTCGGACCACGTGCAACTCAGGTTCACTTGGTTAACGAAATCCAATCTGTTTACCGCTCACAGGGCGTAGGCATTCACGATAAGCACATCGAAGTAATCGTTCGCCAGATGCTCAAGCGCATCACAGTTCTTGAAGCTGGCGATACTGAAATGCTTCCAGGTGAACTCGTTGAACGTGGTCGCTTTGAAGCTGAAAACCGTCGCGTTGTTACAACCGGTGGCAAGGCTGCATCTGGTCGCCCAGAACTTATGGGTATCACCAAGGCATCACTTGCAACTGAGTCATGGTTGTCAGCGGCTTCATTCCAGGAAACAACTCGCGTACTTACAGACGCTGCGCTCTCTGAGAAGTCAGATCCACTCTTGGGTCTTAAGGAGAACGTCATCATCGGTAAGTTGATCCCAGCTGGTACAGGCCTTGCCCGTTACCGCAACATCCGAGTTGAGCCAACAGAAGAGGCAAAGGCAGCGGTTTACGCAGCTTATGACGAGTACGACTTCACGCCATTCGATCAGGGTGGTTCAGGCGAAGCAGTTCGCTTGGATGAAGTCGAGATTCCTCGCTAAGTCATTAAATGAATTACCCCGTCACTTAATGTGGCGGGGTTTTTCATTTACACTACAAATATGAGCAACGAAAAGCATTACCACGTACAACGTTTAAGCGATCGTGAATTCTCCGAACGAGACGCAATCAATGAATTTCTTGATAATGAATTTCTTGCTCACGTTGGTTTTGTCGAAAGCTCTACACAAGAACCGTTTGTGATCCCAATGGGATATGCACGCGATGGCGATCGCATTCTTCTGCATGGTTCAACAGGTTCGCGCATGATGATGCAGATTGCTGCTGGTGCACAGATTTGTGTAACGATTACACAAGTAAATGGGCTTATTGCTGCTCGTTCTACTTTTAACTCATCAATTAATTATCAGTCTGTCATGATCTTTGGAACAGCAACAGTTCTTAAAGATGAAGAGAAGATGAAAGCGCTTGAAATAATTTCTAATGGTTTGATTCCAGGATCATGGGATTACACACGTCCCATCACTTCGAAGGAAGCTGCGGCAACAATGATCGTTGCACTTTCACTTGAAAAGTTTTCAGCGAAACAGCGAACAGGTAATTCGCATGACGAAGATGAAGATATGAAGTTGCCCCTATGGGCGGGCATCATTCCGGTCGAGCGAACATTCGGAACTCCGATCGCTGCCGACTACGCAAGCGATATTCCGGTTCCTGCTCACGTCCTGAAGCGTGGCAACTGATGGCTAAGGTCGTAAAGGTGGGGGATGAGCTCGTCCTTGAGCTCTCATTCTGGGAGAAGATGGGCGCCCTGCATTCCAGCCCTCGGATTCCAGCTGATTCAGTCGAAAAGATCGAGTTCTTCGATGAGCTCTGGGGCTCAGATACCCTGCGAGGGGTCCGGGCTCCCGGAACCGCCCTCCCATATGTGGTCCTTTTGGGGACTTTGAGGGGCCTGAAGTACAGAGACTTCGTAGCCATGAAAGGCAGGGGAGAAGGCGTGGTTTTGACGCTCAAGAGTGGCCCTTTTGCCCGCTGGATCTTCACCCTGAAGCAGCCAAAATCGGAGATTTCCGCCCTGATTTAAGACACGCCCGAGATTGAAAAAACCGCCAAAATACCAATGTGGCGGGGGTCTCAGGAGTAAAAGGGCCGTTTTGACCTTTAGTAGTGCCTGCAGATACCTTTCTCCTCTGCGCTTTTACAAGCAACACACCCGACCGCGTGGGTCGGACAGTGAGCGTAAAAGTACGGATACAAAAAGGAGAATGTAGTGCCAACTATTCAACAGTTAGTGCGTCGTGGTCGTGCAGAAAAGACTACGAAGACAAATACACCTGCGCTAAAGGGTTCACCACAGCGTCGCGGTGTTTGCACACGTGTGTACACAACAACACCTAAGAAGCCAAACTCTGCGCTTCGTAAAGTTGCACGTGTTCGTCTTACTAGCGGCATGGAAGTTACTGCATACATTCCAGGTGAAGGTCACAACCTTCAAGAGCACTCAATCGTTCTTGTACGCGGAGGCCGCGTAAAGGATCTTCCTGGTGTTCGTTACAAAATTATTCGTGGATCACTTGATACACAAGGTGTTAAGAACCGTAAGCAATCACGTTCACGTTACGGTGCTAAGAGAGAGAAGAAGGCTAGCTAATGCCACGTAAAGGTCCTGTAGTAAAGACTCCTGTAGTTGCTGATCCTGTTTACAGCTCACCAATCGTTACAGCGCTAATCAACCGCGTACTCCTTCACGGTAAGCGCTCAACAGCAGAAGCAATTGTTTACGGTGCTCTCGAAGGCACACGTAAGAAGACTGACGTTGATCCACTCATTACATTGAAGCGCGCACTCGACAACATCAAGCCTGCTGTTGAAGTTCGTTCACGTCGTGTTGGTGGAGCTACTTACCAGGTTCCAGTTGAAGTTAAAGCATCACGCTCTTCAACACTTGCTCTTCGCTGGCTCGTTGATTACTCACGCGATCGTCGTGAGAAGTCAATGTCAGAGCGTCTTCAGAATGAATTGATCGATGCAGCAAACGGTCTCGGAGCAGCTGTAAAGCGCCGCGAAGATACCCACAAGATGGCTGAAGCAAATAAGGCATTTGCTCACTACCGCTGGTAACTCGCCCATCGGCGGTTAGCGAATAGAAAACGCTAAGCGTCTTAAGGCAAAGAGAACGACAGATACGACAAAAGTTTTACCTAACAGAAGAAGAGGAATATAAGTGTCAACAGTAGAGAAGATCGATCTAGCTACGGTTCGCAATATCGGAATCATGGCTCACATCGACGCGGGCAAAACCACGACTACTGAGCGCATCCTTTTCTACACAGGTATCTCATACAAGATCGGTGAAGTGCACGAAGGTGCAGCAACGATGGACTGGATGGAGCAGGAACAAGAGCGCGGTATCACTATCACCTCTGCTGCAACCACATGTATGTGGAAGGGCAACCTGATCAACATCATCGATACACCGGGCCACGTTGACTTCACAGTTGAAGTAGAACGTTCACTCCGTGTTCTCGACGGCGCAGTTGCTGTATTCGACGGTGTTGCTGGTGTTGAACCGCAATCAGAAACAGTTTGGCGCCAAGCAGATCGTTACTCAGTTCCACGTATCTGTTTCGTTAACAAGCTTGACCGTACAGGTGCATCATTCGACAAGTGCGTAGGCATGATCAAGGATCGCCTTAACGCAGTTGCTCTCGTTCTTCAGCTTCCAATCGGAAACGAATCAGATTTCATCGGTGTAGTTGACCTCATCGCAATGAAGGCGCTTGTATGGCGTGGCGAAACTAAAAAGGGCGAAGACTACGTAGTCGAAGAGATTCCAGCTGACATGGCTGACAAGTGCAAGGAAGCTCGTGCAGCAATGCTCGAAACTCTTGCTGAGAACGATGATGCAATCATGGAGAAGTTCCTCGAAGGTGCAGAACTTTCAGAGGACGAAATCATTGCTGGTATCCGTCGCGCAACAATCTCTGCAAAGCTTTCACCAGTTCTTACAGGTTCTGCCTTTAAGAACAAGGGTGTTCAGCCAATGCTTGATGCTGTAAACCGTTACCTTCCATCACCACTCGATATCGATGCAATCGTCGGTACAGATATGAACGATTCAGAAGTTGAAATGAAGCGTCTTCCAAAGAACGAAGAGCCATTCTCAGCACTCGCGTTCAAGATCATGACTGATCCACACCTTGGAAAGCTCACATTTATCCGTGTTTACTCAGGCGTTCTTGAGACAGGATCAACAATCCTTAACTCAACAAAGAACCGCAAAGAGCGCATCGGAAAGATTTACCAGATGCACGCTAACAAGCGCGAAGAACGCGACAATGTTGGTGCGGGCATGATCGTTGCTGTTATGGGTCTTAAGGACACAACAACAGGCGAAACACTTTGCGATCCTGCAAAGCCAGTAATTCTCGAGTCAATGGACTTCCCAGCACCAGTTATCTCTGTTGCTATCGAGCCAAAGACAAAGGGCGACCAGGAAAAGCTCGGCGTTGCAATTCAGCGTCTATCTGAAGAAGATCCAACATTCCACGTTGAAACTGATGAAGAAACAGGTCAGACAATCATCGCTGGTATGGGTGAACTTCACCTCGAAATCCTTGTCGACCGTATGCGTCGCGAATTTAAGGTTGAAGCTAACGTCGGTAAGCCACAGGTTGCATACCGCGAAACACTTCGTAAGCCAGTTGCACGCCACGACTACACACACAAGAAGCAGACAGGTGGTTCTGGTCAGTTCGCAAAGATTCAGATCGCTATCGAGCCACTTCCAACAGGTGAAGTTGAAGGCGGATACGAATTCGTAAACAAGATCACTGGTGGTCGCGTTCCACGCGAGTACATCCCATCAGTTGATGCAGGTTGTAAGGAAGCGATGACAGCAGGACCACTTGCTGGATATCCACTTACAGATGTACGAGTAACTCTTCTTGACGGCGCGTATCACGATGTTGACTCATCGGAACTCGCATTCAAGGTGGCTGGTATCGCAGCGTTTAAGGAAGCAGCAAAGCTTGCTGATCCTGCAATTCTCGAACCAGTGATGAAAGTCGAAGTTGTTACCCCTGAAGACTTCATGGGTGATGTCATCGGCGATCTCAACAGTCGTCGTGGCCAAATTCAGGCCATGGACGAGCGGTCAGGTGCCCGCGTTGTTAGGGCGCTAGTTCCGTTGTCAGAGATGTTCGGCTATGTCGGCGATCTCCGCTCCAGAACACAAGGTCGCGCGAGCTACAGCATGGAGTTCGACAGCTATGCCGAAGTTCCAGGCAACGTCGCAAAGGAAATCATTGCGAAAGTTCGCGGCGAATAACCCTAATAAGCACAAAACACAATCCCTAATAACTAAGCACTAGATAAACGAAAGAGGAACCAAAATGGCAAAAGCCAAGTTCGAGCGCACAAAGCCGCACGTTAACATCGGAACCATCGGCCACATTGACCACGGTAAGACAACACTTACTGCTGCGATCTCAAAGGTCTTGCACGACAAGTACCCTGATGTAAACCCATTCACACCTTTTGATCAGATCGATAAGGCGCCAGAAGAGCGCCAGCGCGGTATCACAATCTCTATCGCACACATCGAATACCAGACTGAAAAGCGTCACTACGCACACGTTGACTGCCCAGGCCACGCTGACTACATCAAGAACATGATCACTGGTGCTGCACAGATGGACGGAGCAATCCTCGTTGTTGCAGCTACTGACGGCCCAATGCCACAGACTAAGGAGCACGTTCTCCTTGCTCGTCAGGTAGGCGTTCCATCAATCGTTGTTGCACTTAACAAGTCAGACATGGTTGATGACGAAGAAATTCTTGAACTCGTTGAAATGGAAGTTCGTGAACTTCTTTCTAAGTACGAGTTCCCAGGCGATGACACTCCAATCGTTCGTATCTCAGCACTTAAGGCACTTGAGGGTGACCAGAAGTGGGCAGATAAGTTGATGGAGCTCATGGATGCAGTAGATGCATTCATCCCACAGCCAGCTCGCGAAATCGACAAGCCATTCCTTATGCCAGTTGAAGACGTTTTCACAATCACAGGTCGTGGAACAGTTATCACCGGTCGTATCGAGCGCGGCGTCGTAAAGGTCAACGAAGAAGTTGAAATCGTTGGTATTCGCACAGAGGCTCAGAAGACAACTGTTACAGGCGTCGAAATGTTCCGTAAGTTGCTCGACGAAGGTCAGGCTGGCGAGAACGTCGGACTTCTTCTTCGTGGACTTAAGCGTGAAGATGTAGAGCGTGGTCAGGTTGTTTGCAAGCCTGGCTCAATCACACCTCACACAGAGTTCGATGCATCTGCATACATCCTTTCAAAGGATGAAGGCGGTCGTCACACTCCATTCTTCAACAACTACCGTCCACAGTTCTACTTCCGTACAACTGACGTGACTGGCGTTGTAACTCTTCCAGAAGGCACCGAAATGGTTATGCCTGGCGATAACACTGAGATGGCAGTAACTCTCATCCAGCCAATCGCGATGGAAGAAGGACTCCGCTTCGCAATCCGCGAAGGTGGCCGCACAGTAGGTGCAGGTCGCGTTACAAAGATCAAGAAGTAAATCTTGTAAGAGTGGCGGTGGCCTTAAAACCACCGCCACTCAACAAAATTTTTGCAGTAAAGCTTGAAAATTAAAAACAGAAGATTGAACTAACGAAAGTAAAGAGGAGAACGACATGGCGGGACAAAAGATCCGCATTCGACTCAAGGCGTATGACCACGAGGTAATTGACTCATCAGCGAAGAAGATCGTTGAGACAGTCGAGCGCACTGGTGCAACCGTCGCGGGTCCAGTGCCGCTACCAACAGAGAAGAACACCTATTGCGTGATTCGCTCTCCTCACAAATATAAGGACAGCCGCGAGCACTTCGAGATGCGCACACATAAGCGCCTCATCGACATCATCGACCCAACACCTAAGACTGTTGATTCATTGATGCGTCTCGACTTGCCAGCTGGCGTCGACATCGAGATTAAGCTCTAAGGAAAGGACGAAAACCATGGCATATACAGTTGTAACTCAGTCTTACGGTTCGTCCATCAAGGGCGTTCTCGGTAAGAAGCTTGGCATGACCCAAGTATTCGACTCAAATAACAAGATGATTCCTGTAACAGTAGTTTCAGTTGATTCATGCGTTGTTACATCGATTCGCACACCTGAGAAGGATGGCTACTCAGCTGTTCAGCTCGGCTTCGGCGCAATCGATCCAAAGAAGATTTCAAAGCCACTCGCTGGTCAGTATGCAAAGTCAGGCGTCACTCCTCGTCGCTCAATTGCAGAACTCCGCACATTGTCAGCTGCTGATTACACAGTTGGACAAGAGATTGGCGCATCAACATTTGCTGTCGGCGATATCGTCGATGCAACCGGAACATCAACCGGTAAGGGAACTGCTGGCGTTATGAAGCGCCACGGCTTCGGTGGTCTTGGTTCTTCACACGGTGTAGATCGTAAGCACCGTATGCCAGGTTCAATCGGCGCATGTTCAACACCAGGTCGCGTTTTCAAGGGAATGCGCATGATGGGTCGTATGGGTAACGAGAAGGTCACTACACAGAACCTCACAGTTCAGGGTGTTGATCTCGAGCGCAACCTACTTCTTATCAAGGGTGCTGTTCCAGGTACCGATGGTGGTCTCGTCTTTATCCGCTCAGCTGCCAAGAAGGCAATTGTTGAAACTGTAAAGGCTGGTATGTAACCATGGCGCTTACACTCGAAGTTAAGAACGCAGAAGGAAAGAAAGTTGGCTCAGTTGATTTGCCAGCAGAAATCTTTGATGCGCAGACAAACATTCCTTTAATTCACCAAGTCGTAACAGCTCAACTTGCAGCTGCACGTCAAGGTACACAGAAGGCAAAGAACCGTGGAGAAACTTCAGGTTCAGGTAAGAAGCCTTTCAAGCAGAAGGGAACAGGTCGTGCTCGTCAGGGTTCTGTCCGTGCTCCTCTTCAGCGCGGCGGCGGTGCTGCACACGCAGTTCGTCCACGTTCATATTTCCAGCGCACACCAAAGAAGATGATCGCAGCAGCACTTCGCGGCGTTCTCTCTGACCGTCAGCGCAACGAGCGTATTCACGTTCTTGACTCTGTAACAGCAGCTCCTTCAACAAAGGCAGCTCTCGCAGCAGTTCGTCAGTTCTCAACACGCAAGAACCTTTTGGTTGTTGTCTCACGTAACGAGGACGCTGCATGGCGTTCACTTCGTAACGCTGATGATCTCCACCTTCTAGTACCAGATCAGCTCAATGCATATGACATCTTGAAGTCAGATGATGTTGTCTTCTCAGAAGCAGCAATCAAGGATTTCTTGAAGTTCAAGGCAACTGGCAAGTCTGTTAAGTCAGTAGCACGCGAGAGTGAGGTATCTGCATAATGAAGGATCATCGCGACGTTTTGCTAGCACCAGTTGTCTCTGAAAAGAGCTACGGGTTGCTAGATGAAAACAAGTACACATTCCTGGTTGCACCAGATGCTAATAAGACAGAGATCAAGATCGCTGTTGAAAAGGTATTCGGCGTAAAGGTCATTAGCGTCAACACAATGAACCGCCAAGGAAAGAATAAGCGCACACGTTTTGGTGATGGAAAGCGCAAAGACACTAAGCGAGCAATCGTTCATGTGGCCGCTGGCGACCGTATCGACATCTTCGGAGGCCCTGTCTCGTAATTGAGATAGGACCTTAAAGAGAGGAAACCTCATGGCACTTCGCAAACTTAAGCCGACTACACCAGGTCAGCGTGGAGCAACTGTTCCAGATTTCGCAGAAATCACTCGCTCAACACCTGAAAAGTCACTTATCCGTCCGATCCACTCAAAGGGTGGTCGTAACAATCAGGGTCGCATCACTGTTCGTCACCAAGGTGGCGGTCACAAGCGTGCTTACCGTCTTATCGATTTCACACGAAATGATAAGGATGGTATTCCAGCAAAGGTTGCGCACATTGAATACGATCCAAACCGCACAGCGCGTATCGCACTTCTTCACTATGCAGATGGAGAAAAGCGTTACATCATCGCTCCAAATAAGCTTGAGCAAGGTGCAACTATTGAAAACGGTCCAAAGGCCGATATCAAGCCAGGTAACAACTTGCCACTTCGCAACATCCCAGTAGGTACAACTGTTCACGCAATCGAACTTCGCCCAGGTGGCGGAGCGAAGATCGCTCGTTCAGCTGGCGCATCAGTTCAGCTCGTTGCTAAAGATGGTCCATACGCACAACTTCGTATGCCATCTGGAGAAATCCGTAACGTAGATGTTCGTTGCCGCGCAACTGTTGGTGAAGTTGGAAACGCAGAACAAATCAACATTAACTACGGAAAGGCTGGACGTAAGCGCTGGTTAGGCGTTCGTCCATCTGTTCGTGGTGTTGTTATGAACCCTGTCGACCACCCTCACGGTGGTGGTGAAGGTAAGACCTCTGGTGGACGTCACCCAGTGACACCTTGGGGTAAGCCTGAAGCACGTACTCGTAAGAAGAAGGCTTCAGATTCAATGATCGTCCGTCGTCGTAAGTCGAACAAGAAGCGCTAAGGAGCCCTCATGCCACGTAGTCTCAAGAAGGGCCCATTCATTGATGGGCATCTCACCAAAAAGGTGGATGCGCAAAATGAAGCCAATACAAAGAATGTCATTAAGACATGGTCTCGACGCTCGATGATCTCGCCTTCAATGATTGGACACACAATTGCGGTACACGACGGTCGCAAGCATGTCCCAGTATTTATTACCGACGCAATGATCGGTCACAAGCTTGGTGAGTTCGCACCAACACGTACATTCCGCGGACACGTTAAAGATGATCGGAGAGCATCACGTGGCTAATACACAAGACGCACTCGTAGCTCGCGCAGTATTGCGCGACATTCGCCACACACCACAGAAGGCTCGTCGCGTTGTCGACTTGGTTCGTGGAATGCGTGCGGATGAAGCACTTAACGTTCTCAAGTTTGCACCACAGGCTGCAGGTTCAGATGTGTACACACTTCTTAACTCTGCAATCGCAAATGCGAAGCAGCAGAACCCAGCAATCCGTGATGCTTCAGAGCTCTGGGTTGTAGAAGCACTCGTTGACGAGGGACGCACAATGAAGCGTTTCCGCCCACGTGCACAGGGTCGCGGTTTCCGTATCCTCAAGCGCTCAAGCCACATCTCAGTAGCTGTCAGCGATACAAAGGCGACTTCGAAGTCAATCTCTCGCACATCAAACCGTGCGCAGACACGCAATCCAAAGCGTTCTGAAAAGTCACCACTCAATACACAAGCAGCGAAGGGAGCGTCCAACTAATGGGTCAAAAAGTAAACCCACACGGCTTCCGCCTCGGCATCACAACTGAATTTAAGTCACGTTGGTATGCAGATAAGTTGTACAAGGATTACGTCAAGGAAGATGTCGAAATCCGCCGACTTATGCAGAAGGGCATGGAGCGCGCAGGCGTTTCACGCATCGAAATCGAGCGCACACGTGATCGTGTACGTATCGACCTTCACACTGCTCGTCCAGGAATCGTTATCGGTCGTCGCGGACAAGAAGCTGACGTTCTTCGTCAGAAGCTTGAGAAGCTCACCGGCAAGCAGGTTCAGCTCAACATTCTCGAAGTTAAGAATCCAGAAATTGATGCACAGCTTGTTGCACAAGGAATCGCCGAGCAGCTTGCTGCACGTGTTTCATTCCGTCGCGCAATGAAGAAGTCAATGCAGTCAGCGATGAAGGCAGGAGCGCAGGGCATTCGTGTTCAGTGCGGTGGTCGTCTCGGTGGTGCAGAAATGTCACGTTCTGAGTTCTACCGTGAAGGACGCGTTCCACTACACACACTTCGCGCTGATATTGATTACGGTTTCTACGAAGCTGCAACAACATTCGGTCGCTTGGGTGTAAAGGTTTGGATCTACAAGGGTGAAGTTATTGGTTCACGTGCAGAGCGTGCTGAAAAGGCACTTGCTGAAGCACGCGCACCAAAGCCAGAACGCCGCGGACCACGTACACCACGTGCTCCACGCGCAGAGGTGACAACTTCTCAGGCAGCAGCTCCAACTGAAGCAGCAGCACCAGCTACAGAAGGAGGCGCTGAATAATGTTGATCCCTCGCAAGGTTAAGCACCGTAAGCAGCACCACCCATCACGCTCAGGCGCATCAAAGGGTGGAACACAGGTTGCATTTGGAGACTTCGGTATCCAGGCACTTGCTCCTGCATATGTCACTAACCGTCAGATCGAAGCAGCGCGTATCGCGATGACTCGTTACATCAAGCGTGGTGGAAAGGTTTGGATCAACATCTATCCAGATCGTCCACTTACAAAGAAGCCAGCTGAAACTCGTATGGGTTCCGGTAAGGGTTCTCCAGAATGGTGGATCGCAAACGTGAAGCCAGGTCGCATTATGTTTGAAATTTCAGGCGTAACAGAGGCAGTAGCTACTGAAGCTATGCGCCTTGCGATTCACAAGCTCCCAATGAAGTGCCGCGTTGTAAAGCGTGAGGAGGCATAACCATGGCGATTACTAATGAAGAACTTCGTCAGCTAACTGCTGAAGAGTTAACTGCAAAGCTTCGTGAAGGTAAGGAAGAACTCTTCAACCTTCGCTTCCAGGCTGCAACAGGTCAGCTCGAATCACATGGTCGTCTCGGTGCAGTTCGCAAAGAGATTGCTCGTATTTACACAATTATTCGTGAACGCGAATTAGGAATTGGAGGCGCTGCGTAATGGCTACTAATACCGAAGATCGCGGATCTCGTAAGACTCGTGAAGGCATTGTTGTCTCAGACAAGATGGATAAGACCATCACCGTTGAGGTATCAAATCGTGTTGCACACGGTATGTACTCAAAGGTCATGAGCCGCACACACAAGCTCAAAGCACATGATGAGACAAACTCAGCAGGCACTGGTGACCGCGTATTGATCATGGAAACACGACCAATCTCAGCATCAAAGCGCTGGCGTTTAGTTCAAATCATCGAGAAAGCTAAGTAAGGGGCGAATAAAGAATGATTCAACAAGAATCCCGCCTACGCGTTGCGGATAACACAGGAGCTAAAGAGCTTCTCTGTATCCGTGTACTCGGAGGATCAAAGCGCCGTTACGCAGGCATCGGTGACATCATCGTCTGTTCAGTCAAGGATGCAATTCCTGGTGGACAGGTTAAGAAGGGTGAAGTCGTAAAGGCTGTCATCGTTCGTACAGTTAAAGAACGTCGTCGTCCAGACGGTTCTTACATCAAGTTTGACGAGAACGCAGCTGTCATCCTCAAGGCTGACGGCGAACCACGCGGAACTCGTATCTTCGGACCAGTTGCTCGCGAACTCCGCGACAAGAAGTTCATGAAGATCATTTCACTCGCTCCGGAGGTGCTCTAACCATGGCGAAGATTAAGAAAGATGACGAAGTCTTGGTTATCGCTGGCAAGAACAAGGGCGTAACCGGCAAGGTTCTTCATGTAGATGGAGACCGCGTAACTGTTGAAGGCGTAAACCGCATTCAGCGCCACACAAAGGAATCAACAACCGAACGTGGCGTCAAGGTCGGCGGAATCATCACACAGGAAGCATCAATCCATATTTCAAACGTCATGATCGTTGATGGAGATGGCAAGGCAACACGTCTTGGCGTTCGCACAACTGAAGACGGTTCAAATGTTCGTATCTCACGTCGCACAGGAAAGGACATCTAATGAGCACAACTACAGATGTTCGTCTCAAGGCTCGCTACAAGAGCGAAATCCAATCTGCGCTTAAGAGCGAATTCGGATATTCAAATCCAATGCAGATTCCTACACTCGTAAAGATTGTTGTCAATATGGGTGTTGGCGAAGCTGCTCGTGATTCAAAGTTGATCGAAGGTGCAATCAAGGACCTCGCAATCATCACCGGTCAGAAGCCACAGGTCACCAAGTCACGCAAGTCAATCGCGCAGTTCAAGCTTCGCGAAGGCATGCCAATTGGTGCACACGTAACGCTTCGCGGAGATCGTATGTGGGAATTCGCAGATCGTCTTCTCTCAATCTCTCTTCCACGTATCCGTGACTTCCGCGGCTTGTCACCAAAGCAATTTGATGGAAAGGGCAACTACACCTTCGGTCTTACCGAGCAGGTTGTATTCCCAGAAATCGAACAAGACAAGATCGACCGCACACGCGGTATGGATATCACGATCGTAACTACAGCTAAGAACGACGCTGAAGGTCGCGCACTACTTAAGGCGCTCGGCTTTCCTTTCAAGGAGGCATAAGAATGGCTAAAACATCACTCAAGGTTAAAGCTGCTCGCAAGCCAAAGTTCAAGGTTCGCGGTTACACACGTTGCCAGCGTTGCGGTCGTCCGCACTCTGTCTACCAAAAGTTTGGAATTTGTCGCATCTGCTTCCGTGAAATGGCGCACCGCGGCGAACTTCCTGGCATCAGCAAGGCATCTTGGTAATAACTACAAACGAATAAAGTCCTGACAAATTGTCAGGAAACTAATTTGAGAAAGGCCACAGGCCACGTATGACAATGACAGATCCAATCGCAGACATGCTTTCACGTCTGCGCAATGCGAACTCTGCCTACCATGATTCGGTTTCAATGCCGTCATCATCGGTCAAGGTACGAATTGCAGAGATCCTCAAGCAAGAGGGTTTCATTGCAGATCACCGCGTTGAAGCAGCAGCAACAGGAGTGGGAAAGAATCTCGTTCTTGATCTTAAGTTCGGTGCAAACCGTGAGCGCTCAATCGCAGGCCTTCGCCGCGTGAGCAAGCCAGGACTTCGCGTTTACGCAAAGTCAACTGCGCTTCCTAAGGTTCTCGGCGGACTCGGAGTTGCAATCATTTCAACTTCATCAGGCCTCTTGACTGATAAGCAGGCAAATAAGAAGGGTGTAGGCGGAGAAGTTCTCGCTTACGTATGGTAACCATCTAATGTCACGTATCGGTCGTATGCCTATCGCCGTTCCAAGCGGTGTAGAAATTTCAATCACAGGTCAGAACATTGCAGTGAAGGGACCTAAGGGTTCACTCGCACTTGCAGTTCCAGCACCTATCCAGGTTTCACAAGCAGATGGTGTTATCACCGTTGCTCGTCCAAATGAAGAGCGCGTAACACGTTCACTTCACGGCCTATCTCGCACACTCGTTGCGAACATGGTCGAAGGTGTAACTAACGGTTACTCACTCACAATCAACATCGTTGGTGTTGGTTACCGTGTTGCTGAAAAGGGCAAGGATCTTGAATTCCAGCTCGGCTACAGCCACCCAATTACATTCCCAGCTCCAGAAGGAATCACCTACAAGGTTGAATCACCAACAAAGTTGATTATCAGCGGAATCGATAAGCAGCTCGTTGGAGAAACCGCAGCGAAGGTAAAGAAGCTTCGCAAGGCAGATCCATACAAGGGCAAGGGCTTGCGTCTTGAAGGCGAAGTTATTCGTCGCAAGGCAGGAAAGGCAGGTAAGAAGTAATGGCAATCGGAGTTAAGGTCCGCAAGGGCTCAGCGCAGAACGCGCGTGCTCGTCGTGCTTTCCGTCTTCGTAAGAAGATCTCAGGCACACCATCACGTCCACGCCTCGTCGTTTCACGTTCATCACGCCACCTGTTCGTTCAGGTCATTGATGACACACAGAGCAAGACCATTGCTTACGCATCAACAATGGAAGCAGATCTTCGCAAGGCATCTGGCGATAAGACAGATAAGTCGAAGCAGGTCGGAGCACTCATTGCTGAACGCGCTAAGAAAGCTGGAATTTCTACAGTTGTCTTTGACCGCGCAGGTAACAAGTACCACGGTCGTATCGCAGCAGTTGCAGATTCTGCACGAGAGAACGGATTGGAGTTCTAATGGCTGTTAATCCAACTAACGATGCAGCGCCAGCAACAACTGGTGCACCTGCAAACAAGGGTCGTGGCGAACGCCGCGAACGTCGTGATGATCGCGAGAAGGAGAAGTCTCCATACACCGAGCGCGTGGTTTTCATTAACCGTGTGTCTAAGGTTGTTAAGGGTGGACGTCGCTTCTCATTCACAGCACTCGTTGTTGTGGGCGATGAAAACGGCACAGTAGGAATTGGTTACGGAAAGTCCAAGGAAGTTCCACAAGCAATTGCTAAGGCTGTCGAAGAAGCTAAGAAGTCATTCTTCACAGTCCCACGCGTTCAGGGAACTATTCCTCACCCAGTTCAGGGTGAAACAGCAGCGGGCGTAGTTCTTCTTCGCCCAGCAAGTCCAGGTACCGGAGTTATCGCTGGCGGTCCTGTTCGTGCCGTACTTGAGTGCGCTGGTGTTAAGGATGTTCTTACTAAGTCTCTCGGTTCTTCAAATGCAATCAACATGGTTCACGCAACCGTTGCTGCACTGAAGATGCTCGAGTCACCTGCACAGATTGCAACTCGTCGCGGTCGTCCGCTCGAAGATGTAGCTCCTGCAGCAATTATCCGCGCTTCACAGATGACAGTTGGTGCCTAATGCCACGTTTGAAAATCACTCAGGTTAAGTCAACCGTTGGCAACAAGCCAGAGATTCGTAACACTGTTCGTTCACTCGGACTCAAGCGAATCAACGATGTTGTCGTTAAAGAAGACCGTCCAGAAATTCGTGGCATGGCAGTAGCTGCTCGCCACTTGATCAAGGTAGAGGAGGTCGAATAAAGATGACTCTAAAACTTCATCATCTTCGTCCAGCTCCAGGTGCTAAGAAAGCTAAGACTCGTAAGGGTCGCGGTGAAGCATCAAAGGGTAAGACCGCAGGTCGCGGTGGCAAAGGTACTCACGCTCGTAACACGGTTCGTCCAGGTTTCGAAGGTGGTCAGCTTCCACTCGTAATGCGTCTGCCAAAGCTTCGTGGTTTTAAGAACCCAGCTCGCATTGAATACCAGGCAGTGAATGTCTCAACAATCAACGCACTCTTCCCAAAGGGTGGCGATGTAACTGTTGCTGATCTCATTGCAAAGGGTGCAGTTCGCGATTCATTGCCTGTAAAGGTTCTTGGAAATGGCGATATTGCAGTCAAGGTTTCAGTTACAGCACATGCATTCTCAGCATCAGCAGTCGAAAAGATTGCTGCAGCTGGCGGATCAACAGCAACACTGTAATAACTACTAGTCGTGATTTGTTAGAGGGAGAAGATTGATGCTTTCAGCATTTGGAATGGCCTTTAAGACGCCTGAACTTCGTAAGAAAATCTTCTTCACTCTCTCAATCATGGCTCTCTTCCGTTTCGGCTCTGTCGTACCTACACCTGGCGTTTCATATACAAACGTTAAGCAATGTATCGATCAGGCGCAGACCGGGGGACTCTTTGGTCTGATCAATCTCTTCTCAGGTGGAGCACTTCTTCAGCTCTCAGTTTTCGCACTTGGCATCATGCCTTACATCACCGCTTCAATCATTATTCAGCTTCTTACCGTTGTAATCCCACGTTTTGAAGCTTTGAAGCAAGAAGGCCAGTCAGGTACCGCAACACTTACTCAGTACACACGTTACTTAACAATCGGTCTTGCAATCTTGCAGTCAACAGGTTTGGTTGCAGTTGCACGTACACCAGGTCGTTTGATCTCAGGTTGTTCACTTCCAATCATTCCTGATGCTTCATGGCAGCGAATTCTTACAATGATCGTTGTAATGACTGCTGGAACATCTGTAATCATGTGGCTCGGTGAGCTCATTACAGATCGCGGCGTCGGTAACGGTATGTCGATCTTGATCTTCACATCTATCGCAGCAGGTTTCCCAAGCCAGCTCTGGTCAATCAAGCTTCAAAAGGGCTTGTTCGCATTCCTCTTTGTCTGCGCAGTCGGAGTTTTGGTTGTTGCAGCAGTTGTATTCGTTGAGCAGGCACAGCGTCGAATTCCTGTGCAGTATGCAAAGCGTATGGTTGGGCGCCAGGCATACGGCGGAACTTCTACATATATTCCAATCAAGGTAAACCAGGCTGGTGTTATCCCGGTTATCTTCGCATCATCACTTTTGTATATCCCTTCTCTTCTCGTGAACTTCACCAATAGCCAAGCTGGTTGGGCTGTTTGGATCTCACGTAACTTGGTGAGCGGTGATCACCCAATTTATATGGCTGCTTATGCAACCCTCATTATTTTCTTCACATATTTTTACGTTGCAATTACATTTAACCCAGATGAAGTTGCAGACAATATGAAGAAGTACGGCGGATTTATTCCAGGTATCCGTGCGGGACGACCAACATCTGAATACCTTCAGTATGTACTCTCACGCATTACAGCGCCTGGTTCTCTCTACCTCGCACTTGTTGCGATTATTCCGATCCTTGCTCTTATCGTCTTCGGTGCATCACAGAACTTCCCATTCGGTGGAACTGCGATCCTCATCGTTGTCGGTGTTGGTCTCGATACTGCAAAGCAGATCGAAAGCCAGTTGCAGCAGCGTTCATATGAAGGTTTCTTGAAGTAATGCGTTTAGTCCTGGTAGGTCCACCAGGTGCTGGTAAGGGAACACAAGCTCAGTTTCTAGCCGCGCACTATTCAATTCCACATATCTCTACAGGCGATATCTTCCGCGCCAACCTCAAAGCAAGCACTCCTCTTGGTCTGCAGGCAAAGGGTTATATGGATGCAGGCCAGTTAGTTCCTGACGAAGTCACCAATGAGATGGTTAAAGATCGCCTGACTCACGATGACACAGCAAATGGTTTTCTCCTCGATGGTTTCCCACGTAACACTGTTCAAGCAGAAGTTCTTCGCGCATTTCTAGCAGAAAAGCGCACACCACTTGATGCAGTTCTTGAACTCGCAATCGAGAACGAGATCATCATCAAGCGTCTTTCATCACGACTTACCTGCAAGAACTGCGGTGCACCTGCTTCACCTGAAGCAACTGCCTGCCAATCTTGTGGTGGCGAGCTCTACCAGCGCGAAGATGACAAGGAAGAAGTCATCGCAAAGCGCCTTGCTGTCTATGAAGAACAGACTGCGCCAATCGTGCACTTCTACCGCACTGAAGGTTTGCTCATCACAATCTCTGCTGACGGTGAAGTTTCTGAAATTACAGATCGTGCAATTACAGCGCTAAGCCGCGTTCACGGCTAACTTTTACTATGGCAATTCAGATAAAGGACCTTGATCAAATCAAGGTTATGCGCCGCGCTGGTTTAGTTGTCGCAGAGATTCACCAGCTCATCCGCGAAGCAATTAAGCCAGGAATGACCACTAGCGCACTCGATGCAATTTCTGCAGCTCACATTAAGCGCAGCGGTGCAACATCAAATTTCTTTAATTACCATGGCTTCCCAGCAACAATCTGTGTATCTATTAACGATGAAATTGTTCATGGAATTCCAGGGCCAAAGATTATGAACGAAGGCGATGTCGTCTCAATCGATTGCGGCGCAATCGTCGATGGCTGGCATGGAGATGCAGCGTTCTCAGTGGGTATCGGAAAAGTTGATCCTGAAGATCAGAAGCTGATGGATACCTGCGAAGAATCAATGTGGGTTGGAATTGCAGCTGGCAAGAACGGTGCAAAGCTTTCAGATATTGGTTATGCCATCGAGCAGTACATCAATTCGCAAGGTAAGTACGGAATCTTGCAAGAGTACGGCGGACATGGCATCGGAACCGAGATGCATCAAGAGCCACACGTTCTTAACTTTGGTAAGGCCGGCAACGGTCCAGAAATCATTCCTGGAATGGCACTCGCCATCGAACCGATGATTACTCGTGGAACTCATAAGACCAAGGTGCTCGGTGATGATTGGACAGTTATCTCTAACGATAAATCTCGCGGGGCTCACTTTGAACACACTTATGTCATCTGCCCTGATGGAAAGCCATTTGTCCTCACAGCCCTCGATGGGGGCCGGGCTGAACTAGCTCGCTTCGGGGTCGAAATATCTGACCTTTTGGCCTAAATCTCCTGCGTGTTTGGGGGGTTCAATGGGGGAGATTTAGCCGATTTCCCTTATAAGGGGGGCCTCCCATAGAATCGCCCTTCGTTCAATTCAAAAAAGAGAAGAAGGTATTGATCCTTGGCAAGTAAAGATGGTGCGATCGAAATCGAAGGCACTGTTGCTGAGGCGTTACCTAACGCAATGTTTCGTGTTGAACTAACAAATGGACACAAGGTCTTGGCACACATCAGCGGAAAGATGCGAAAGAACTACATTCGTATTTTGCCTGCTGACCGTGTGATCGTAGAGCTGAGTCCATACGACCTTACAAAGGGTCGAATTATTTACCGTTACAAGTAATTAATTCGCCACTAACAAAAGGAAATTCGCGTGAAGGTTAATCCAAGCGTGAAGAAGATTTGCGACAAGTGCAAAGTCATTCGTCGCAAAGGTCGCGTAATGGTGATCTGCGAAAATCTTCGTCACAAGCAGCGTCAGGGCTAATACCCAGACAATAAGTACGCGTGATGCGACTTAACTAGAAATAGTTAAGACCCCCGGACCGGTAGGCCAGGGCTCGATAAATATGTCGAGGAGCATTGCGGAGGACCTCCGGATACAGAATGGTTGAATAAATGGCACGTCTAGTCGGTGTCGATCTTCCACGCGAAAAGCGTGTAGAGATTGCACTCACCTATATTTTCGGAATGGGTCTAACCCGTTCCCACGAAACGCTCAAGGCAACTGGGATTTCTCCAGATACCCGCGTTAAAGATTTGCAAGAATCAGAACTTGCTCAGCTTCGTGAATACATCGAAGCTAACTACAAAATCGAAGGTGATCTCCGCCGTGAAATCGCAGGCGATATCCGTCGTAAAGTCGAAATCCAGAGCTACCAAGGTATTCGTCACCGCAAGGGACTTCCTGTACGTGGTCAGCGCACACATACAAACGCTCGTACTCGTAAGGGTCCACGTAAGGCAATTGCCGGTAAGAAGAAGGTGACTAAGTAATGGCCGCTCCTAAATCAAAGTCCGCTGCCGCAACAAAGGGCAAGGTAAAGCTTCGTAAGAAAGAGAAGAAGAACGTTGCAGTTGGTAAGGCTTTCATCAAGTCAACCTTCAACAACACAATCATCTCTATTACAGATCCAACTGGCGCTGTTATCTCTTGGGCATCATCTGGCCAGGTAGGTTTCAAGGGCTCACGTAAGTCGACTCCATTCGCAGCACAGCTTGCAGCAGAAGCAGCAGCTCGTCGCGCACAGGAGCACGGCCTTAAGAAAGTAGATGTATTCGTAAAGGGACCTGGTTCCGGACGCGAAACTGCAATCCGTTCATTGCAAGCAGCAGGCCTAGAAGTTGGAGCTATCTCAGATACAACTCCAGCTCCACACAATGGCTGCCGCCCACCGAAACCTCGTCGAGTTTAAGGAAGGAAGAGAATAAATGGCTCGTTATACCGGAGCAGACTGCAAGCGTTGCCGTCGCGAAAAAGTAAAGCTCTTCCTCAAGGGCTCAAAGTGCGATGGACCAAAGTGTCCGATCGAATCACGTCCTTATCCACCAGGACAGCACGGCCGTGGCCGTTCAAAAGAATCTGAATACCTATTGCAGATGCGTGAAAAGCAGAAGTGCGCACGTATCTACGGTGTTCTCGAGAAGCAGTTCCGTGGTTACTACGAAGAGGCAAACCGCAAGCAGGGCAAGACTGGTGAAAACCTTCTCGTCATCCTTGAGACACGTCTCGACAACGTCGTATTCCGCGCAGGCTTTGCAAAGTCACGTGACATGGCACGCCAGTTGGTTCGCCACGGTCACTTCGTTGTAAATGGTAAGAAGGTAAACATTCCTTCATTCCGTGTCTCTCCAATGGACATCATCGATGTTCTTCCAAAGTCACACGACCTCACACCATTTATCGTCGCAAGCGCAGAGTTCGGTGAGAAGTCTGTTCCAGCGTGGATGGAAGTTGTTGCATCACAGATGCGCATCATCATTCACGGCGTACCTGCTCGATCAGTGATCGATACACAGGTTCAAGAACAGCTCATTGTTGAGCTCTACAGCAAGTAATCGTTTTCTTACCCCCTAGAGGAAATCAAATAGTGGATTTCCGCGAGAAGAAAGAGGAGCAACAGTGCTAATTGCACAACGCCCAACGCTTAGCGAAGAAGTAATTTCCGAGAACCGCTCACGTTTCATCATTGAACCGCTTGAGCCAGGTTTCGGCTACACACTCGGCAACTCAATGCGCCGTACATTGCTTTCATCTATTCCAGGTGCAGCAGTTACAAGCATTCGTGTCGCCGGAGCTCTCCACGAGTTCACAACACTTGAAGGTGTAAAGGAAGACCTCACAGATATCGTCTTGAACATTAAGAACCTTGTTCTTTCAAGCGATAACGATGAGCCTTCAGTTATCTACATCCGCAAGTCAGGTGCAGGCGCTGTTACAGGTGCTGACATTGCTGTTCCAAGTGGCGTAGAAGTTCACAACCCTGAACTCCACATCGCAACACTTAACGGCAAGGCAAACCTCGAAATCGAACTTACTGTCGAGCGCGGTCGTGGCTACGTCACAGCCGTACAGAACAAGCAAGCTGGAGCAGAGATTGGTCGCATTCCTGTTGACTCAATCTATTCACCAGTTTTGAAGGTTACATACAAGGTAGAAGCAACTCGCGTTGAACAGCGCACAGACTTCGATCGTCTTGTTGTTGATGTCGAAACAAAGCCATCAATGAAGCCACGCGATGCTGTTGCATCAGCTGGTAAGACACTTGTTGAACTCTTCGGTCTTGCACGCGAACTCAATCTTGATGCTGAAGGTATCGAGATGGGGCCATCTGTTATGGATGCTGCTCTTGCTGCTGATCTTGCTCTTCCAATCGAAGATCTCGATCTCACAGTTCGTTCATACAACTGCTTGAAGCGCGAAGGCATTCACACAGTTGGAGAGCTCGTCAACCGTTCAGAGGCTGACCTACTCGACATCCGTAACTTTGGATCAAAGTCAATCGACGAGATCAAGGCGAAGCTTGTATCAATGGGAATGTCTCTCAAGGACAGCCCAGCAGGCTTCGATCCATCACAACACCAGAACTACAACGTGTCAGATGAAGACTTCGCTGACGCAGATCAGGCATAAGGGAGAAGACAATGCCAAAGCCAACTAAAGGCCCACGTTTGGGTTCAGGCCCATCACACGAGCGCTTGATTCTTCGTACTCTTGCTGAGCAATTGTTCGAGCACGGAAAGATCACAACTACAGAAGCAAAGGCGAAGCGTCTTCGTCCACTTGCTGAAAAGTTGATCACCTTCGGTAAGAAGGGCGACCTACCTGCTCGTCGTGAAGTAATGGCGCGTATCGCTAACAAGAGCGTTGTACACCAGCTCTTCACAGTGATTGCACCTACATTCGCTAACCGCGAAGGTGGATACACACGTATTACAAAGATCGGTCCACGTAAGGGCGACAACGCTCCTATGGCAGTGATCGAACTCGTAACAGATAAGTAAAACTAAGTAACTCTTACGATGGCGCAGCCCACTCTCTTTCCTGAGAGTGGGTTTCGTCGTTTAAGGATCGATATCGCCTACGACGGCACCAACTTCTTTGGCTGGGGCGCACAACCTGACCGTCGCACAATCCAAGATCTTGTTGAAGAAGCAATCTCGCGTATTTCGCGAACAGATACCAACTCGATTGTGGCCGGACGAACCGATGCAGGCGTTCACGCAACTGGGCAGGTAATCCACGTTGATCTGCCGGACGCGATGTTTGCCGGAGATCTCAACTACATAGATTTCAGATACAAACTCAATCGCATCCTCGATGAAGATGTTCGCATCATGAATATCACCGATGCCCCTGAAGGATTCCATGCTCGTTTTTCTGCCCTACGCAGATACTACGTTTACAAGATCATCGACAACAATGATGTGATTCCGCCACTTTCGCGTTATGACGTGGCTTCTTGGTATCGCCCACTCGACGTTGATCGAATGAATGAAGCGAGCAAGCTCGTTATCGGCCATCATGACTTTGCGGCCTTCTGTAAATTCCGCCAGGGTGGAACAACTATTCGCTCTCTCGAAAAGTATGAGTGGAAGCGCACTGAAGATGGCTTGCTCGTTGCAGATGTTGTCGCCGATGCCTTCTGTTATTCCATGGTTCGAAACCTTGTGGGCGCAGTTGTCTGTGTTGCCGATGGTCGCAAAGATCCAAGTTGGATGGCAGAACTACTGGCAAATAAAGAGCGCGTCTCGGACTCACTTGTCTTTCCTGCGCGCGGCTTAAGCCTCTATCGCGTGGATTACCCAACCAATGATCAACTTATTGAACGTGCAAAAGTGACTATCGGCAAGAGAGATGGCAGCGACTAGTGGGACATATTGATGTTTCAGCTGTTGAATATTCGCTATCCGATGGCCGCGTCTTACTGAACGATGTCTCATTCCGCGTAGGCGATGGCGCAAAGGTTGCGCTCATTGGTCCTAACGGATCAGGAAAGACAACACTTATTCGCATGATCTGCGGAGATATTTCGCCAGATCAAGGAAGCGTTGCAATTACAGGCGGCCTCGGAGTTATGCGTCAGTTCATCGGTTCTGTGCGCGATGAAACAACGGTGCGCGAAATTCTTATCTCTGTGGCCCCGGCTCGTATTCGCGATGCTGCGGCAAAGATTATTGAGACCGAAAAGGTTATGAATGAAGATGGTTCTGAGAAGAGCCAGATGGCCTATGCCCAAGCAATTATCGATTGGGGCGATTGCGGTGGCTATGACTTCGAAGTTATCTGGGATAAATGTTGTACCGAGATGCTTGGTAAATCATTTGATGATGTGGCCGAGCGCAAGGTAAATACCTTGTCTGGGGGAGAGCAGAAGAAGTTGGTTCTGCGCGCATTGCTTGAAGGCCCTGAAGAAGTGCTGCTTCTCGATGAGCCAGATAACTACCTCGATGTTCCATCAAAGCGTTGGCTTGAAAAAGTTGTATCTGAGACAAAGAAATCTGTTCTCTTCGTAAGTCACGATCGTGAACTTTTGCAGAACACAGCAACACGTATTGTGGCGCTCGAACAAGGCGTCAACGGAAATACTGCATGGGTTCATGGGGCAAAGTTTGATACTTGGCATGAAGCACGCAAGGCTCGCAACGAACGTTTTGCCGAATTACTACTTCGTTGGGAGCAAGAACATCAGCGTCTGATTGATTTGGTTCGCACCCTTCAGGTTCAAGCTGCCAGCTCTCCGGATATGGCAAATAAATATCATGCGATGCAGACTCGTCTTCGTAAATTTGAAGAAGCTGGCGCACCTGAAGCGCCACCTGTCGAGCAAGATGTAAAGGTCGGTTTACGAGGAGGTCGCACGGGTTTACGTGCGCTCACCTTTGAAAATGTTGCAATTGCAAACCTAACCGAACCATTTAACTTTGAAGTCTTTTTTGGAGATCGCATTGCAGTTCTCGGCAAGAACGGCACAGGTAAGTCGCACTTCTTCCGCATGATCTCTGGTGATGAAACGGTGAAGTACGCAGGCAATTTTAAAGTTGGTGCACGTGTTGATATTGGTTACTTCGCACAAACACATTCGCACCCTGAGTTTGAAGGCAAAACACTCCTTGAAATTCTGTGGGAGACATATTCGTTGCAACTTGGGCCAGCAAAGAGCGTGCTTCGTAAATATGAAATTGATAAGCAGGCAGAACAGAAGTTCTCATCTCTTTCTGGGGGACAGCAAGCGCGCTTCCAGATCTTGCTACTCGAACTTTCAGGTTCAACTCTGCTACTTCTCGATGAGCCAACAGATAACTTAGATTTAGCGAGCGCCGAATCTCTAGAGCATGCACTCGATCAATATGAAGGCACCGTTTTATCGGTGACCCACGACCGCTGGTTCACCCGTGGATTTAACCGATTCTTGGTCTTTGGGGCCGATGGCCAGGTCTACGAGAGCCCTGAGCCAGTCTTCGATTTCTAAGGATTTCTGAGCCCAGGTTCACGCGGGCTTTTGGGCCATTTTGACCCACCCCCCGCATGAAAGGTAAAGTTCCCCTCCTGCGCCAGCGAGGCGCTACACGTAAGTCCTAAGCTCAACTTAAAAGAAGAAGGTAATAAAGCATGCGTACATATAGCCCTAAGGCAGGAGACGTCGTCCGTAAGTGGCACGTCATCGATGCACAAGATGTTGTGCTCGGTCGTCTTGCAACTCATGCTGCAGTTCTTCTTCGCGGTAAGCACAAGGCAACATTCGCGCCACACATGGATATGGGTGACTTCGTCATCATCATCAACGCAGAGAAGATCGCACTCTCTGGAAACAAGGCGCTTACAAAGTTTGCACACCACCACTCAGGTTTCCCAGGCGGTCTTACATCGACTGTTTACGGCGAACTCATCGAGAAGCACCCAACACGCGCAGTAGAAAAGGCAATCAAGGGAATGCTTCCTAAGAATCGTCTTGGCGCACAGGTTGCATCAAAGCTCAAGGTTTACGCAGGTCCAGAGCATCCACATGCTGCACAGGCACCAACACCATATGTATTCACTCAAGTTTCACAGATCGCTAAGTAAGGGATAAAGAAGATATGTCAGATACAACTTTCAACGAGCTAGACGAGACAGAGACACCAACTTCTTACTCTTCTTCAACTCCTGCAGCTGCAACTAACCGCAAGGCAATCACAGCACCAGGTGCTGGTACAGGTCGCCGTAAGGAAGCAGTTGCTCGCGTTCGTCTCGTACCAGGTACAGGTCGTTGGGTTGTTAACGGCAAGACACTTGAAGCCTATTTCCCAAACAAGGTTCACCAGCAGCTCGTCTCTGAACCATTCCGCACAGTAGGCGCTGAAAATACATACGATGTATTTGCACGCATCAACGGTGGTGGAGTTTCAGGTCAGGCTGGCGCACTTCGTCTCGGTGTTGCTCGTTCATTGAACGAGATCGATACAGAGGCAAACCGTCCAGCACTTAAGAAGGCTGGCTTCCTCAAGCGCGATGCACGCGTTATCGAACGTAAGAAGTACGGCCTTAAGAAGGCGCGTAAGCGTTCACAGTACTCAAAGCGTTAATTCTTTTTTATCTCGATATCCCGTTTGTTCCTGCAGTAAAGGAGTTGTTATGGCTCTCTTTGGAACAGACGGGATTCGTGCTTTAGCAAATAGCGAAACCCTCACAGCTGAAGTCGCTCTCGATGTCGCAGTAGCGGCAGCTCATATCTTGGTTGAATCTTCATCGAATAAGGGCAAGCGTCCTCGCGCAATCGTGGGTCAAGATTCACGCGCATCAGGTGAATTCCTAGAAGCAGCCGTTGCTGCAGGTCTTGCTAGCGCAGGTATTGACGTCTATCGCGTAGGCGTTCTACCGACTCCAGCAATTGCTTATCTCGTCGGAGAATCCGGTGCCGACCTTGGTGTCATGATCTCTGCATCTCACAACCCAATGCCCGATAACGGAATTAAGTTGTTCTCACGTGGTGGCGGAAAGCTCGATGACGCTATTGAAGCAGCGATTGAAAAGCGTATGGGCGAGCCATGGACACGTCCCACTGGTCGTGGCGTTGGTCGCATTAATTTTGATGAGACAGCGAGTGATCGCTACCTCAGCCACTTGCTTGCATCCGTTTCAACTCCACTTAAGGGTTTAAAGATTGTCGTTGATTGCGCAAATGGCGCCTCATCTGTTGTCGGACCTCAAGCCTACGAAAAAGCTGGAGCAACCGTTGTTGCAATTCATCACGCGCCAGATGGTTGGAATATCAACGAGAATTGCGGATCGACTCACCTCGAAGATTTACAGGCTCGCGTTGTTGCCGAAGGTGCTGACTTTGGAATCGCACACGATGGCGATGCCGATCGCTGTCTTGCAGTAGATGCACAGGGCAACGTCATTGATGGCGATGCCATCATGACAATTCTGGGTCGCGGATTTAAAGAACGTGGCGCACTTAAGTCCAACACAATCGTTGGAACAGTGATGAGCAACCTTGGATTTATGCACGCGATGAAGGAATCAGGAATCGACGTTGTTACGACAGCGGTGGGTGATCGTTACGTTCTCGAGAAGATGCTGGAAGGCGATTTCTCATTGGGCGGCGAACAATCAGGCCACCTCATCATGCGCGAATTCGCAAATACCGGAGATGGAATCCTTACTGCTCTTCAATTAGCTCAAGAAGTTGTTCGCACCAAGAAATCACTTGCAGAACTTGCGGCAACGATGAAGCGATTCCCACAGGTTTTGATCAACGTTCCTAATGTTGCTAAAGAGAAGCTCAGCACTTCACAGGCAATTGCAGATGCCGTTGCTAAGGCTGAATCCACACTAGGCGATGACGGTCGAGTATTACTTCGTGCCTCAGGTACCGAACCACTCATTAGAGTCATGGTCGAAGCCGCGAGTGATAACCTTGCACAAGAAATCGCAGCATCACTTGCTGCAGTGGTTAAGGCAGAACTGGGGAATTAATTCGTGTGCGGAATCGTGGGTTACACAGGACCACAATCTGCATTCACTCCCATCGTTGAGGGTCTGCGTCGCCTCGAATACCGCGGGTATGACTCAGCAGGTATCGCACTCGGAACCGGAACATCTCTCTTTGTAGAAAAGCGAGCAGGAAAGCTCGCCAACCTTGAAGGTGCACTTCCTGCCAATCTTCCAACTGTTCATTCAGGAATCGGCCACACTCGCTGGGCTACCCACGGCGGGCCAACTGATCGCAATGCGCATCCGCACTTAGATAACGAGGGCAAGCTCGCTGTTATTCACAACGGCATCATCGAAAATTACTCAGAACTCAAAGCAGAACTTGAAAAGCGCGGCCACACATTTGAATCTGAAACAGATACTGAATCCGTAGCTCACCTTCTATCTGAACTTCGCAAAGAACATGGTGGAGATCTCACCGCAGCCATGCGCGCAGCAGTTCGTCGCCTTCGTGGGTCATTTACCCTTCTTGCAATCCATGCTGATGCACCACAAACAATCGTGGGCGTTCGTCGTAACTCACCACTTGTGGCAGGTCTTGGCAATGGCGAGAACTTCCTCGCATCCGATGTTGCAGCCTTTATCGATTACACCAAGCGTGCTGTCGAACTTGGCCAAGATGAAGTTGTCACCATTAGCCCTGAAGGTATTGCTATCTGCGACCTTGATGGCAAATCGCTTCCGCTGAAAGAGTACGAAATCACGTGGGATGCAGCAGCTGCGCAAAAAGGTGGCTTTGCGCACTTCATGCTCAAAGAAATCTTCGATCAACCCAAGGCAATCGCTGACACTTTGATTGGTCGCTTGAGCGATAACAACCAAGTACTGCTCGATGAACTTCATATGAGCGATGATGAAATCAAGAAGATTAAGCGCATCTCAGTCATTGCTTGCGGAACCGCTTATCACGCAGGAATGGTCGCCAAATATGCAATCGAAAAGTGGGCAAAAGTTCCAGTCGATGTAGAAATTGCATCTGAGTACCGTTACCGCGATCCAATCGTTGATAAAGATTCACTTGTTATTGCTATCTCACAATCTGGCGAAACCATGGATCTACTCATGGCTGTGCGCCATGCGAAGGCAGCAGGCGCTCGAGTGCTCGCAGTCTGCAATACAAACTCTTCAACTATTCCTCGCGAATCAGATGCAGTGCTCTACACACATGCAGGACCTGAAATTGCTGTTGCATCAACTAAGGCATTTCTTACTCAGATTGTTGCTGTCTACCTGATTGGTCTCAAGCTTGGACAAGTGCGCGGAACACTTACCGATGCGCAGGTAAAGAGTCTCTATAACGAGATGCTTGAACTTCCTGGACAAGTTGAGCAAATTCTTGAAACCATCGAACCGCTTCGCGAACTTACTCGTAAATTTGTTAAGAACAACACCGTTCTCTTCTTAGGTCGCGGCATCGAGTATCCCGTAGCCCTTGAAGGTGCGCTCAAGCTCAAAGAGCTTGCTTACATTCATGCCGAAGGTTTTGCAGGTGGCGAACTCAAGCATGGCCCTATCGCTCTGATTGAAGAAGGCACTGCAGTGATTGCAATTCTTCCAACCAAGGATGAGCACGCACTCGATGAGAAGATGCTTAGCAATATTCAAGAGGTAAAAGCCCGTGGAGCTCGTGTAGTGGTTATTGCTCCAGAAGGTGCTGAAGTAATTGGCGCCGAGCACATCATTCGTATCCCGGTTGCTTCTCCTCTCTTCCAGCCAGTTCTCGCAACAGTTCCACTGCAGGTATTTGCATATGAGATTGCGGTTGCTCGCGGAACAGATGTCGATCAGCCACGAAACTTAGCTAAATCTGTAACAGTCGAGTAAGAAATGCCAACTGTTCTAGATCAGCGCCAGCGACAGATGCGTCGCGCACTGAAGTGGTCAGCAGGCTTATTTGCTGGATATCTCTACATCACCTACCAAGTACTTACTAATGGCTTTCTCATTCGCATCGACCGCGAACTCAATAATCTTGAACACCCACGCTTTACCGGCACAGTCGGATTCGTCGTTCGCCGACTCGATGATTTAGGTCTTCGCAGCGTCTCTGGAATTTCCTTACTGATTGTCGCTCTCTATATTTCAAAGCGCTTTAAAACCTGGAGACCAATCAACCTCGGTCTCTTGTCATTCATCTCTCTTAATGTTGTTGTGGGTGCATTTAAATATGGATTAGGTCGCACAAAGCCGCGTGATGGTCTCGATATTTTGCACGCAGGTGGAATGTCATATCCAAGTGGCCATGCCTCCAATGCAATCTTTATCTGGGGCGTTGTCGCATATCTCATCTATCGCTACGCACATGTCGATCGCTACAACGGTCGGCTAGCAAGTGCAGGTGTGGGCTTGCTTTCACTGACAGTCTGCGTCGTCTCTCTTCTTCGAAATACGCATTGGTTCCTTGATTTATTCGGCGGATTACTTCTAGGTGGAGCGCTCTTGGTCCTCATCATCGCTATAGATCGCTTCTTTCCATCTGATAGCCAACTTCACTAGCGCCTAATACACTCGCTCCCATGATTGATGGAATCGGCATCGATGTCGTGGATATAGCCCGATTCCTCGAATCCCTTGAGCGCACCCCAAGCCTGCGTGAAAAGTTATTTACCGAATCAGAGCGCAAGCTAAATTCTCAATCACTTGCTGCTCGCTTTGCGGCAAAGGAAGCTCTCTATAAGGCGTTAAGCCCAAGCCATGGCCTGCAATGGCATGAAGCAGAAGTCATCAGTGCTCCCAACGGAAAGCCTGAGTTCTTATTCCGTGGCGAAATCGCCGATCTCGTAGATGGTGCGCAAGTACACCTTTCTCTTTCACATGATGGCGGAATTGCATCTGCCATGGTGGTGGTTGAGCGATGAGAGCAGAAGCAATCGTTGATCTCAGCGCTATTAAGCACAATGTTGAGCTATTGAAGAAGACTGCCGGAACAAAGCTTCTCGCTGTTGTAAAGGCTGATGCTTATGGACATGGACTTGTTCCTGTTGCGAAGGCTGCTATTTCTGGTGGCGCTGATTATCTAGGTGTTGCTCTTCTTGAAGAAGCAATTGCACTACGCGAGGCTGGCGTTGAAGCGCCGATTCTGGCGTGGCTGGTTCAACCTGGTTCAGATTTCAAGAAAGCGATCGAACTCGATATTGATGTTGCAGCAGCTTCACTGAAAGCGCTTCAAGAGATTTCAGATGCATCCGAAAGCAAGAAGGCTCGTGTCCATCTTGAAGTAGATACCGGTATGACTCGTGGGGGATTCCTTTCCGAATGGGACCACCTCACTGCTGAAAATTTAAAGAACGTAGAAGTTGTCGGGATCTTCTCTCACTTTGCTCGCGCCGACGAACCCGGCGAAGCGCAGAACGATGAACAACTCACTCGATTTAAAGCGATGGTGGAACGAGTTCACTCATTTGGATTCACCAACGTTATTCGCCATCTCTCTAACTCGGCTGCAACAATAAAGAATCACGCGGCTGCCTTTGACATGGTCCGTACCGGAATTGCGATGTACGGACTTTCTCCCGATGTGAAGACACTCGGAAATTCTCAGAGCCTTGCTTT
This sequence comes from Planktophila turicensis (SeqCode), assembly GCF_965234405.1. Lineage (GTDB taxonomy): Bacteria > Actinomycetota > Actinomycetes > Nanopelagicales > Nanopelagicaceae > Planktophila > Planktophila turicensis. The sequence continues at coordinate 1,101,934 of NZ_OZ248346.1, read as the reverse complement.
AAGGCCAGCGATGCAACTTCGCGCTGCGATGTATCTTGTTAAAGATGTCCCTGCGAATACTCCAGTGGGTTACGGCGCATCCGAGAGCACAGCAGCTGATACCAAGCTCGGTGTGATTGCTATGGGTTATGCAGATGGAATTCCTCGTATCGCTCATGGGGCAGGGGTCTGGTCAGCAGGTAAGAAAGCGTTCAGCATTGGCCGTGTTTCTATGGATCAATTTGTTGTTGATTTAGGTGCGCAATCAAAGGCGCAATCAGGTGATTGGGTTGTGATTTTTGGCAATGGCTCGCATGGTGAGTTCACAGCTGATGATTGGGGCGCAGCTTCACAGACAATTAACTACGAGATAGTTACACGAATCGGTCCTCGTGTGCCTAGAATCTACGCAGCCCATGTCTACTAATTCACCTCTCCTGCAAGCCAAAGGCGTCTCTGTCTCCTTTGGTGGGCTACGCGCTCTCCATGATGTCTATCTTGATCTTCATAAGAATGAGGTCGTCGGAGTCATCGGGCCCAATGGCGCTGGTAAGACAACTCTCTTTAACGCAATCTGCGGATTAGTAACTCCTGATTCAGGAACATTCTCTTTCGAAGGCGAAGAACGTTCTTGGCCACGAACAGATCAATTAGCAGACCTCGGAATCGCGCGCACTCTTCAAGGCGTTGGTTTATTTCCGGATCTCACAGTTCTGGAAAATGTAATGATTGGTGCGCAGAAGTTTGCAAAGACTGGATTGATCTCAGCAAGTTTTGGCAAGAACACTCGTGACGAAGCAGAGCTCGCAGAGCGTTCAATGGCAGCGCTCGAGCGGGTCTATGCAGGTGCTCTCGCAGATCGCCGTGCCAGCACTCTTGCTTACCCTGATACGAAGCGCGTGGCTATTGCTCGCGCACTGGTCAGCGAACCTAAAGTCTTGATGCTCGATGAACCAGCCGGTGGACTTGGACCGCAAGATATTGAGTGGATGAACGGCCTTATCCGTAACCTCACAGCGCATATGTCTGTGCTCATTGTTGAACACCACATGGATGTTGTGATGTCTGTATGCGATCGTCTCTATGTTCTTAACTTCGGTGAAGTTATTTCTAGTGGCTCAGCCGAAGTCGTTCGTCGCGATCCTGCAGTGATTGCTGCCTATCTCGGAACGGGGGCATAAATGAGCCTCGTAGTAAAAGATCTGGTCGTCGATCACGGTGCTATCCGTGCCATCAGCGGGGTTTCATTTACCGTTGAAACCGGAAAGCTCTCAGCCGTTATTGGTGCAAATGGCGCTGGTAAATCAACGCTTCTCCGCACTCTTTCGGGACTTAATAAGGCAACAGAAGGAACTGCACATTGGGGCGATCACAACCTCTTGCATGGCAAGCCTGAATCCCATGTTCGCCAAGGTGTTTCACATGTCTCTGAAGGAAAGTCAGTTGTCGCCGAACTTACCGTTGAAGAGAATTTAGATTTAGGTGCGCTCTGGCGCCGCAATAAGAAGGAAGCAGCTGAAACCAAGCAGCAGGTAATTGATCTCTTCCCTCGATTAGGTGAACGTCTTGAACAACGCGCAGATACTTTGTCTGGTGGAGAACGCCAGATGCTCGCTATTGGTCGCGCGCTGATGTCTAAGCCAAAGTTACTTCTGCTTGACGAGCCATCATTGGGTCTTGCCCCGCTCATCATTGAACAGATTTTCCAAACCATTCGCGGAATCGTTGACACAATGAATCTAACTGTTGTTCTCGTAGAACAGAATGCAATGGGCGCTCTCAAGATTGCTGATACTGCAGTAGTTCTCAACCTTGGCCGCGTTGCAATTTCAGGAAGCGCAGCAGATCTCATCGTCGACCCAGCAGTGCGCGCTGCTTACTTGGGGTACTAATGATTCAGCTACTTAATACAACACTTATCGGCCTAACTTCAGGTGCAATTTATGCACTAATGGCGATGGCGATAGTTCTTGTATGGCGCTCGACTCGCGTTATTAACTTCGCACAAGCTGGTCTTGCTCTTGCTTCTACTTATATTGGATACGAGGCAGTCCAAGTATTTAATAATTACTGGATTGCGCTCATCTGCGCGATGTTGGCAGGAGCCGCCCTTAGCGCATTTATCGAGATTGCATTTATGCGAGTGCTGCTCAAACATACAAGCTCTGGTCCTATCGCAAGCGTTGCGCCGATCATTGCAACTCTAGGATTACTTGGGATCGTGAAAGCGCTCATCACAATGTATTGGGGCGGCCAAGATGTTCTTGTGACGCCACCGCTTTCAAATGTTGGCTTCTCAATCGGCTCTGAAACTTTGGTCTTCTCGCCCATGAAACTAGCAATTATCGCTTCGGTTGCAGTGCTTGTAATCCTCTTCTCACTTATCTTCCAAAAGACAAATATTGGACTAGCTCTTCGTGCATCGGCCTATGCACCTGAAATTGCACGCCTAGCGGGCGTGAAGGTGGACCTGGTTCGCACACTCGGTTGGGCGCTCTCCGGTGCATCCGGGGCTGTTGCTGGGCTCTTACTTACTTCAAATGGAAATGGTTCATTTTCTCCAGAGTCCCTCGAGTTCTCTCTACTTTTAATCTCGGGCTTTATCGCTGCAGTGATTGGTGGCCTAGATAGTCTGGTTGGCGCTGTCGTTGGCGGAATTTTCTTGGGCCTAGTGACATCTTTTGTTCTGATGTATATAAGTGGATCGCTCTTCTTTATCGCGCCATTCGTTATCTTGCTCTTGGTTCTGGTCATCCGACCACAAGGAATCATTGGTGTAAAGGCGGGGCGTCGTGCATAAACTCTCTAATAAAAAGCGCCTCTTTATATTCATACTTCTCGGCATTGGCATTTACTTCCTCAGCGGAGCAGTAGATGAGCTTCGTGTTTATCAAGGTGCAACAGTTGCCGTATATGTCGTAGGCATCGCATCAATCATTTTGCTCACTGGATATTCCGGTCAAGTCTCACTTGGCCAAGGCGCGCTACTTGGAGTTGGTGGTTACGCAGCCGCACTCTTGCGCATTGAATTTAACGCACCGATTTGGTTATGTTTCTCGGTAGCAATTCTTACTGCGGCCTTTGCAGGTGCACTTCTCGGTTTAGCTGCTGCGAGATTAAGCGGACCGTATTTAGCTGGAACAACACTCGCTCTTGCAGTCGGACTTCCATCAATCGCAAATCAATTTGGATTCTTAGGTGGCGAGCAAGGCTTGCTCTTTGATGTGGGATTCCCACCGCTAAGTTTTGGCGAAGATTTCACTCAATATAAATGGTTCTTTTGGATTGCTTCTCTTGCCACATTGATTGCAATTTTTTGGTTACAAAATGTTATGAGATCTCGATATGGGCGAAGCTGGAAAGCAGTCCGTGGCAACGATGTCGCCGCCGAATTGGCTGGAATCAATCTCACCCGCAATAAAACCCTCGCATTTACCCTCAGCGCAGGTTTAGCGGGACTTTCAGGGGCCCTTTTGGCAATGACAATCGGCACGGTTTCACCTTCTGCCTTCCCATTAACCCTCTCATTTTCTTTGCTGACAGGCGCGGTTCTCTCTGGCGTTACTACCCTCGGAGGGGTAATGATTGGGGCAGTGACATTGGTTGCTATCCCTGACATAGCAGGGGCGGTCGCAAGCCGCTTCGGCTCTTCAGAGGCAGTAACCAATAACTTGCCTGGTCTACTGGTGAGCACGTTGCTGATTTTGACAGTGTTGTTTGTTCCAAACGGACCTGTCGAACAGTTACGTGCACGTCGGGAACATCGGGTGAATAAATAATTTCTTACGCACAACTGCGTAAGAACCCTCGATGGAAGGAAAGACATGACTCGAATGAATCGTCGCACGCTGATCTCAGCTAGCGCGGTGCTTGCAGTCGCAGCTCTCACAGCAGCAACAGTTCCAGCGCAAGCAGCAGAAGTAGGAGTAACTAGCACCGAAATCAAACTCGGCATTACTCTCCCAATGACAGGCTCTGCATCACCTGGCTACAACAAGATTCCAGGTGCAATGAAGGCTTACTTCGATTACGTCAACTCAAATGGTGGAATCAATGGTCGCAAGATCACACTGAAGGTTGAAGATGATCAGTATGTTCCAACACAGGCAGTTGCCAAGACAAACAAATTGATTTTGCAGGACAAGGTCATGGCTCTTATCTCTCCACTCGGAACAGCGAACAACAAGGCTGTTGCAGCTGCAGTTAACCCTGCACGACGCGGCGTGCCAGTGCTATTCGTAAATACAGGATTTAGTGGATTTGCAGATACAAAGAAATATCCAACTACTTACACAATCTTGCCTTCATATGTAATGGAAGCAAAGATCATGGCTGAGTACATCAAGGATAACTTTGCAGGCAAGACTCTTGGCCTCGTCTATCAGGATGACGACTTCGGAACAGATGCGCTTAAGGGATTCACTTCTGCAGGCATCAACTTCGCAGTCAAGGTTCCTTACGCATCAGGTTCACAGAGCGCTGCAACAGCAGCTGGCTGGGTCACAAAGCTTTCAGCTGCAAAGGCTGAAGTTGTAATTCTCTTCGGCGTATCAAGTGCGACAGCAGCTGGCCTCGGTACAGCGGCAGCGCTTAAGTACGCACCACAGTGGATCCTCGGATCTGTTGGTGGAGATGCAACAACTATCAAGGCAGCAGGCGTTCCAGCAGGCGTTCTATACAACGCTGTTGGTGCTTCATTTGCTCCAGCGACTACAGATACATCTGATGAATATGTAAAGCTCTTCTCAGATATCTATTCAAAGGCAGTCCCAGGTTCAGCATTCGATAACAACGTTCTTATCGGAATGAACTCCGCATTCGTAGCAGCTCAAGCGATTAAGGCAGCTGGAACTAATCCAACTCGCAAGTCGCTCATGGCAGCAATCGATTCAAAGGGTGCGTCATTTGCATCAGCTGCACTCTTGCCACTTAATTACTCAAAGACCAGCCACGTTGGATACAACGGATACTGGTTCGGAAAGTACTCTCCATCAGGAGATCTCAAGCCTGTAGATGGCAAGTATGTTCTCTACACAACCGATTCAGGTTCTGGCGCAGTTGTTAAATCAACATGGAAGCGTCCAGCAATGCCAGCGAAGGGACTTCCACAATAATGAGAATCTCATCAACTAAGTCACGCTTTCTAGCGCTACTTTCATCAGCATCACTCGTCGCTACAGTAGTTATCGCAGCTCCTGCTAACGCAGCAGCTGTCGGTCCTATCTGCGACAAGAAGGTTCCTGTACAAACATGTCAGGGAATGACTTCAGACGGTGCTCCATACGTAATGATGGTTCCAGCAAACTTCAATGGAACTGTAGCTATGTACTCACATGGATACCGTTACAACATTGATCTACCAGCAGGAATGCTCCCTTCAGTTCCTACCGGCTACAAGGTCACAAATACTCCAGAACCAATTCCTGGTGGAAACCCAACTATCGCTAACTATTTCCTCGGAAATGGAATGGCAATTATGGGTTCAGGTTTCTCTCGTCAGGGATGGAACCTCGATGCAGCTGTTGCAACTAACGTAGAACTCGTTGGTGCATTTAAGACTGCATTCCCAACTACAAAGAAGGTTCTCGCATGGGGATCATCTCTCGGTGGAATCATCACTCAGACTCTTGCTGAGAAGTACCCAACACTTGTTGACGCTGTAGCGCCACTCTGTATGGCAGATAACATCGGACCAGAGCTCACAGCTGCTGGCGATGTTCTTTGGGGAATCAAGACATTCTTTGATCCAACAATCAAGGGTGGCAATTACTCTCCAGGTGCAGCAGGAAATGCTGAAGCCATTGGCGATATCGTCAAGGTGCTTACTGTTCTCGGAAGCCTCAAGAACTCAATGTCAACAGGTGCATGGCCAGCAACTTCAAGTGCGACAGGTAAGGCACTGCAAGCTGCAGGAGTTCCTTCACGTTCAGCACTTCTCCTTGTTGGCTTGATGGCAGGACTTCCAACTCAATCTGATCACTTCGATTCAATTTCAGGTCCAGATGGAGCTTTGAAGCTGACATTCCCATTGGCAGTTAGCCCAGCACTTGCTGTTCTAGAGAACGCAGCATCAGCTGCTGTTCTTGCAATCCTTGCAACACAAGATGTAGAACTCCAGGTTGGTGGCGCTGTCTATGACAACACAAAGACTGACTACTCAGCACGTGTTGAAGATTCAGCGGTTATCTATAACGCAGCACTTTCAGGTAACACTGCAATTGGTGCAATGCTCGGAGCTCTCAATCCTGCAAACCCAGGTGCACCACGTGCAAAGGGCAACCCAGATGCGATGGCAAAGATGAGCAAGATGGCTGCAACAACTGCAAAGATCAACGTTCCAACGATCATGATGACAGGCGTTGCAGATCCAATTACTCCTGCAGGTGCTACACAGCGCGTTGTTGATGCTTATGCGGCTCAACTCGTTGCTGAGCGCGATGCAGCAATTGCAGCTGCAAAGAAGTCACGTGAATACAAGGCACCTACAAAGAAGCTTGTAGTTCTATGGAGCATGACTCCAAAGGCATACACAACCTTCGATTCTGCAGGTAGCCCAATCACAACAACTCCTTCTGCTCCAGGAACAAACCACTGTAACTTCTCAACAGCGAACTACCTCACTGTTGCGAAGATGCTGGTTTCTGCTGGAACAACAGGCAAGTTCCCTACAGGCGGAGCAATTGCAACAGCTGCCCGCAAGTCAGGAAACCTCAGCGTGGATAAGAACTTCCGCGCTCCACTGCTCAAGTACTACAACGAGCAGTAAGTAATTAAGCAAGGAAGGGCCTCAGGGAAACCTGGGGCCCTTCTTCTTTTCTCAACTATCCTCAACCAGTGAAGATTGCTACAGCCGCCGAGATGCATGAACTTGGTAAGCGCATCGGTTCTCAATGCGTAGCTGGCGATCTCATCCTTCTCAATGGCCCACTTGGTGCAGGTAAGACTGTTCTGGTTCAGGGAATTGGTGAGGCACTTGGAATCAGCGATGTCACTTCTCCAACCTTTGTCATCTCTCGTATCCATAAAGCGCCGCTGCCATTGATCCATGTCGATGCTTATCGATTGCTTGAAGGCGGAAATGCTGCGCTGTACCTAGATGATCTTGATTTGGATTCACCTCGAGAGAGCGCTGTCATTGTTATCGAATGGGGCGGGCAAGAGTCAGCTCGATTAAGCGAAGAGCGTTTAGAAATTATTATCGACCGCACCGATGAAGTTCGTGAAGTCACCATGACTCCTGTTGGTGCACGTTGGCAGGGGTTTAGCGTATGACTCTAACTCTCGCGATAGATACTTCTACTTCTCGAACCATCGTCGGAATCATTGATGGCGACAATGTTCTCTTTGAAAAATTTCATGAGGGTGCAACCGACCATGGTCGCGCCCTTTCTCAATTAGTAGCAGAGGCTCTTAAGGTCTCGCATCCGCCTAAGCAAGTGGTCGTGGGAATGGGTCCAGGTCCGTTCACTGGTTTGCGGGTTGGAATTTCATTTGCTCATGCTTTTGGCTTGGCGCGCAATATTCCTGTGATTGGTGTCTGTTCATTAGATGCAATTGCAATTGAAGAAAGTGAATACACGGTTGCGATTGATGCGCGACGTAAAGAGATTTACTGGGCTCGCTATAAAGATGGCGTGCGCATCGAAGGTCCTTCGGTGAGTAAGCCTGCCGAAGTTGATGGATTCATCATCGATAAGTATCCGGATATGAAGAAGCTCGTTGCCCTGAGCAGTTCACAGAACGTGACCGAACCGATGTACTTGCGACGACCAGATGCAGTTCCGACGGCGGAGCGGCCATGATTACCTATCGCCAACCTATTGCTTTAGATATTCCAGTTCTTGCTTCTTATGAGAAGCAGCTCTTCCCTTACTCGCCTTGGAATACAGCGCAATTTAAAGAAGAGTTCGCGGGCATTCCAACTACCCGTTACATGTCAGTCGCAGAAGCTGACAATAAAATTATTGGATATTGCGGAGTATTTGTTCCAGCCCCTGGCGTTGAGGCAGACATTCTGACTGTAGCTGTGCTGCCTGAATATCGCAGGCAGGGCATCGCTAAAGAGTTTATGCGCCAGATCGAAGAGTGGTCGAAGGAGCGCGGAGCAAGCGCCATGATGCTTGAGGTAGAGCAGACCAATGAATCCGCAATCGAGCTCTACAAATCACTGGGTTACATGAAGATCTCTGTACGCATGGATTACTACGGCCCAGGTAAAGATGCTTTTGTGATGCGAAAGGACTTTGCCTAATGCAGCCCATAGTCCTTGGTATTGAAACTTCGTGTGATGAAACGGCCATCGGCATTGTTCGCGGGCGCACCTTGCTTGCCAATGTCATTGCTTCAAGCGTTGATGAACATGCACGCTTCGGGGGAGTAGTTCCTGAAATCGCATCGCGCGCGCACTTGGAAGCAATGCTGCCAAGCATCGAACGCGCACTGAAAGAATCTCAAGTTTCACTTTCAGATATTGATGCAGTTGCCGTAACTGCTGGTCCTGGTTTAGTCGGTGCACTTCTTGTGGGAGTAGCTTCGGCTAGCGGGCTGGCACAAGGACTTGGTCGTCCGCTTTATGGGGTCAACCACTTAGCTGCTCACGTATCTGTTGATTACTTAACCCATGATCAACCAACTGCTCCGACAATCGCACTTCTTGTTAGTGGTGGACACTCTTCTCTTCTCCAAGTTGATGACATCACTGGTTCGATTACAAAACTTGGCGCAACAATGGATGACGCAGCTGGTGAAGCATTCGACAAGATTGCTCGAATTCTCGAATTAGGTTTTCCTGGTGGACCTGCAATCGATCGCGAAGCGGTAAACGGATCTGCGAGCGCCATTGATTTCCCGCGCGGACTCACGACAACTAATGACTGGGCCACTCGTCCATACGATTTCTCATTCTCAGGACTTAAGACAGCAGTGGCTCGTTACCTTGAAAGTACGCCGTCTTATGTTCGCGCAGATGTTGCAGCTTCATTCCAAGAAGCAGTTGTCGACGTTCTACTTCTGAAAGCCCTGGCTGCCTGTAAATCGTCAGGGATTGATTCACTGGTGATCGCAGGTGGAGTCGCGGCCAACTCACGTCTTCGCGCCGTTGCTGCCGAACGCTGCGAGAAGGCGGGCATCCAGCTCCGTATTCCCAGCCCGGCCCTGTGCACAGATAACGGGGCGATGGTTGCTTCCCTGGGCAGCCTCATGGTCAGCGCCGGCAGACCGGCCACCCAGGGCGCCTTTGACGCTGATTCGAGCCTGAAGGTCGAGCAAGTCAGCCTCTAATCCGATTTGCTCGCGGGAATACACGCCCATAGGCTTGGCGTTAGCACTCTAGGGTCGACACTGCTAAAGCAGGTGAGCCCCGAAGATAGTGAATATCTCGAAGTTAAACCTCGATAAAAAGGAGTACAACCATGGCAGTAGCCATTAAGCCGCTCGAAGATCGCATCGTTGTTAAGGCAACTGAAGCTGAGACAACAACTGCATCAGGTCTCGTTATCCCAGATACAGCGAAAGAGAAGCCACAGGAAGGCACAGTTGTTGCAGTCGGCCCAGGCCGCTTCGATGATGGCGTTCGCGTACCGATGGATGTAAAGGTCGGCGATGTCGTTCTCTACAGCAAGTACGGCGGAACAGAAGTTCGCTACAACAACGAGGAATACCTCGTTCTTTCTGCTCGCGACATCCTCGCAGTAATCGAGAAGTAATCCATGGGCAAAATGTTGGAATTCGACGAGCATGCTCGTCGCGCAATGGAACGTGGAGTTAACCAACTCGCGGATACCGTCAAGGTAACACTCGGACCTAAGGGCCGTAACGTCGTCATCGCTAAGTCATTTGGCGCACCAACAATCACAAACGATGGTGTGACAATTGCTAAGGAGATCGAACTTTCAGATCCAGTAGAAAACATGGGCGCACAGCTCGTTAAGGAAGTTGCTACAAAGACCAACGATGTCGCTGGTGATGGAACAACAACTGCAACAGTGCTTGCTCAGGCAATGGTTAAGGAAGGTCTTCGTAACCTTGCTGCCGGCGCACAGCCAATGGATCTCAAGCAGGGAATCGAAGCAGCTGTTGAGGCAATCTCAGCACGTCTTCGCGAGAACGCAACTGTCGTAAAAGACAAGGCGCAGATCGCAGATGTTGCAACGATTTCAGCACAGGATCGTGCAATCGGAGACCTCATCGCAGAGGCGATGGATAAGGTCGGTAAAGATGGCGTCATCACTGTTGAAGAAGCATCAACAACAGCTCTCGAACTCGAATTCACAGAAGGTATGCAGTTCGATAAGGGCTACATCTCTCCATACTTCGTCACCGATCAAGATCGCATGGAATCTGTACTTGAAGATGCTTACATCCTTCTCGTCAGCAACAAGGTCTCAGCTCTAGCTGAACTTCTTCCACTTCTTGAGAAGGTTTCTCAGGCAGGAAAGCCACTTCTTATCATCGCTGAAGACGTTGAAGGCGAAGCGCTTTCAACTCTCGTTGTAAACCGCATGCGCGGAGTATTTACATCAGTAGCTGTTAAGGCACCTGCATTCGGAGATCGTCGCAAGTCAATCTTGCAGGACATTGCAATCCTTACCGGTGCAACTGTTATCTCAGAAGAAGTTGGTATGAAGCTCGAGGCTGCAACTCTTGAAGATCTCGGTCGCGCTCGTCGCATCGTGGTCACAAAAGAGACAACCACAATCGTAGATGGCGCTGGCGACAAGTCAGCAGTATCAGGACGCATTGGCGAACTTCGTGCAGAAATTTCACAATCTGATTCAGACTGGGATCGCGAAAAGCTTCAGGAGCGAGTTGCAAAGCTCTCTGGTGGAGTTTGCGTAATCAAGGTCGGCGCACACACTGAAGTTGAGTTGAAAGAGAAGAAGCACCGTCTAGAAGATGCTATCTCTGCAACTCGCGCAGCTGTTGAAGAAGGAATCGTTATCGGCGGAGGCGCTGCACTCGTGCATGCTGCAGATGCACTTAATGACAACCTTGGCTTCACAGGCGATAAGGCTGTCGGTGTTGCACTTGTCCGCAAGGCATGTGATGAACCACTTCGCTGGATTGCAGAGAACGCTGGACTCGAAGGCTACGTAGTAGTTGCAAAGGTCCGCGCGATGAAGCACAACGAAGGCTTCAACGCTGCAACTGATGTCTATGGCGATCTTGCAAAAGATGGCGTCATCGACCCAGTAAAGGTGACTCGTTCAGCACTTGCTAACGCTGCATCAATTGCTGCAATGTTCATTACAACAGAAGCTGTTGTATTCGAGCGTCCAGCAAATGAAGAGCCAGCATCAAGTGGTCATGGACATTCACATGGTCCTGGAGGACATAGCCACTAAGTAATTAGTAAAGAAAAATCCCCCGTACTCATCTGAGTGCGGGGGATTTTTTATTTCCCTTAGGAGGAAAAATTATGATGCGTGCGAAATAAGTGGAATTCCGCGACGTTCTAAGATCACTGCGCGGTCATCTTCTGAAAGACCTCCCCAGATGCCGTAAGGCTCCTGAACTGCAAGTGCATGTGTGCGGCAAGCTTGAATGACTGGGCATGAAGCGCAGACAGCCTTCGCAGCGTTCTCGCGATTGCGACGACGAGGACCACGTTCTCCGTCAGGGTGGAAGAACATCTCTGAATCCATCGTGCGGCATGATCCTTCGTACTGCCATTCCCATTGCTCAGCAATGGGTTGCGGTAGACGTGATAGTTCAGCCATGTGGTTCTCCTTTGTTCTAGATAACCGCACAATACAATCGTTTCATAGGTTGTTCAAGTACCTATCGCGCCACATGTTGTTCAATGGGCGAAATGTCCGATTTTGGAGTGGTGAGTTACCCCACTTCACGCCACGATAGGAACATGGCAAAGAGCGCTTCAGGAGACACTGAAGAGAAACTGACGGTGGCAGCTGTTGCCCGCCGCATTGGCGTAGCTCCTGCCACTTTGCGCACCTGGGATCGCCGCTACGGCCTTGGACCATCAGAACATGAAGAAGGCGAACACCGCCGTTACTGCCCTAATGATTTAGCCAAACTCACCATGATGCGCCGACTGATCGTTGCCGGCGTTACTCCTGCCGATGCTGCAGAGCAAGCCAAGGCTTGCAAGACAGCGGTCCCGCTCAAGAAGATCGTTAAAGAATTTGAAGTCCGTGAAGAAGTAGTCGATGCACTCTATAAAGCCCTACAGGGGTTTGATCGCGCCTTTGTTGAAACCACGTTGGTTCATGAGATTGAAACGTATGGCGTTGAAGGCGCATGGTCTGATGTCATTGTTCCAACCCTCTTTTTGATTGGCGAAGAGTGGGAGAACAATCAAAAAGGCATCGAGGTCGAACATCTCTTCTCTGAAATTCTCACACGAACAATGCATAACCGAGTTGTTGAGCTAAAGAAGCCAATTAATCCGCGCCCAGTTTTAATCGCAGCTGTTGGCGAAGAGCTTCATTCAATCCCTTTATACGCACTTGCCGCAGCTCTCTGCGAACGCAATATCCAGGCATCTGTCCTTGGCGCTCGCACACCACTTGAAGCTTTATCTGCGATGGTCACGCGATGTGCGCCACCTGCAATCTTCCTATGGGCACAATTGCCAAAGAATGCTGAACAAAAATATTGGAATGAGTTACCGGCAATCCGCCCTGCCCCACGTGTTGTCATTGGGGGACCTGGTTGGGACTCCATTAACTGCGACGATGTCACTAAAGCCGAGGGCCTTGAGCATGCATGCGAGGAAATCGCGCAGGCTTTAGGCGCTTAATTGAGCAGGTAGACTGCGCTCTCGTAGCTATACAAGGGAGCCGCCATGATCGATTCTGAGAAGGTCGCGCTCCTTGGCCTGACATATGACGATGTCCTCCTTCTTCCTGATGCATCCGATGTAGTCCCTTCCGAGGTCGACACATCTACTCGCCTCACACGCAATATCACTTTGGCCGTTCCGGTCGTTTCTTCTGCAATGGATACTGTCACTGAATCAACGATGGCTATCGCTATGGCAAAGGCTGGCGGAATCGGAATCATCCACCGCAACTTGCCGGTCGATGAGCAAGTAACTCACGTCAAGCTTGTGAAGAACGTTGGCCTTGCAGGAGCAGCAGTGGGTGTGGGCGAAGATGGTTTTGCTCGCGCACAGAAGTTGATTGAAGCAGGCGTCGATGTTGTTGTCGTAGATACTGCCCACGGACATCACCGTGCAGTTCTTGAAGCTATCGAGCGCATTAAGAAGTTTTCTTCCACCATCGAAATCATTGGTGGAAACGTTGCAACTCGCGCAGGTGCACAGGCGCTCATCAACGCAGGAGCGGACGCGGTAAAGGTTGGCGTTGGTCCAGGATCCATCTGCACAACTCGTGTTGTTGCAGGTGTAGGTGTCCCACAAGTAACGGCAATCATGGAAGCTGCTAAGGCATGTAACAAGGCAGGCATTCCACTTATCGCAGATGGTGGACTTCAATATTCAGGCGACATCGTTAAAGCAATTGTTGCTGGTGCACATTCAGTAATGCTCGGTTCACTTCTTGCTGGTTGTGAAGAATCACCTGGCGAACTTGTTGAAATCGATGGCCGTAAGTACAAGGCATATCGCGGAATGGGTTCACTCGGTGCGATGCAATCTCGCGGAGAGAAGAAGTCATATTCCAAGGATCGTTACATGCAAGATGACGTTCTTTCTGAAGACAAACTTGTTCCCGAAGGAATTGAAGGCAAGGTTGCATACCGCGGACCTGTTGCTGATGTTGTTCACCAACTGGTTGGCGGACTTCGCAGCGGAATGGGATATGCCGGAGCACCTGATATCGAAACTCTGCGCCACGAAGGTCGCTTAATTCAAATTACTGCCGCTGGCTTACAGGAGAGCCACCCACATGATGTTCTGCATGTGGCCGATGCCCCTAACTACAGCAAGAAGAAATAACTATGGATTACGAAATCGCTCCCGGAAAACGCGCCCGCCAGGCTTACTCATTCGACGATATCGCTATCGTCCCAAGCCGCCGTACTCGCACACCTGAAGATGTAAGCACCGCATGGCAGATCGATGCATACAAGTTTGATTTACCGCTTCTAGCAGCTCCTATGGACTCAGTCGTTTCTCCTGAAACAGCAATCGCTATTGGAAAGCTCGGCGGACTCGGAGTACTTAACCTCGAAGGTCTATGGACTCGCTATGACGATCCTCGTATTCCGCTGGGTGAAATCGCATCGATGCCAGATAAGCATGCAACTCGTCGTATGCAAGAGATTTATGCAGCGCCAATTCGTCCAGAACTTATTAAAGAGCGCATCAAGCAGATTCGCGATTCTGGCGTCACAGTTGCAGCATCACTTTCACCACAGCGCACCGCTCAGCTTCACAAAGCTGTTATTGATGCAGGTGTAGATATTTTCGTTATTCGCGGAACAACTGTTTCAGCTGAACATGTTGCAGCAGAAAATGAAGCTCTCAATCTAAAGAAATTTATCTACGAACTCGATGTTCCTGTCATCGTTGGTGGGGTAGCTACAACAACTGGTGCACTTCACTTGATGCGCGCAGGTGCTGCGGGCGTTCTTGTCGGATTCGGTGGCGGAGCAGCGCACACAACGCAGACAGTTCTTGGAATTCAGGTGCCAATGGCAACAGCAGTTGCAGATGTTGCAGCAGCTCGCCGTGAATACCTCGATGAATCTGGTGGACGTTATGTTCATGTGATTGCAGATGGATCCATCGGAAAGTCTGGCGATATCGCAAAGGCGATTGCATGTGGTGCCGACGCTGTCATGATGGGATCAGCTCTTGCAAAGGCAGTTGAATCCCCAGGACTCGGATGGCACTGGGGTTCAGAGGCCTATCACCAAGATGTTCCACGTGGTCAGCGCGTGAATGTGGGAACTGTGGGCACTCTTGAAGAAGTTCTCAACGGCCCATCACATACATCTGATGGCTCAATGAACTTATTTGGCGCACTACGTCGTGCAATGGCTACCTGCGGATACTCAGATGTGAAGTCATTCCAGCGCGTAGAAATCATTATGCAGCATGGCCGATAAGCACGGCGTTCTCGTCGTCGATTTCGGCGCACAGTATGCACAGCTCATTGCACGTCGCGTTCGCGAAGCCAATGTCTTCTCGGAAATTGTTCCATCCTCAATTACTGCTGCTGAAGTAAGTGCAAAGAACCCCGAAGCAATTATCTTGTCTGGTGGACCTTCATCAGTTTATGCAGACCATGCACCAAAAGTAGATCCTGCAATCTTTGCTCTCGGTATCCCTGTCTTTGGTATCTGTTACGGATTCCAGACAATGGCCGCAGCCCTTGCCGGCGTTGTCGCACAAACCGGTAAATCAGAATTCGGTCGCACACCTCTAGAAGTAAAAGCAGGATCAAAGATGTTTGCAGGCCTTCCTGCATCGCAGTCTGTCTGGATGTCGCATGGCGACGCAGTCTCTGAAGTCCCTTGTGGATTTAGCATCACAGCGTCTACTTCAGATACACCGATTGCAGCTTTTGAAGATGCTTCAGGAAAGTTAGCTGGAGTTCAATTCCACCCAGAAGTTCTTCATTCAGAACATGGCCAAGCAATCTTGAAGAATTGGCTTCTCAACATTGCAGGATGTAAACCTTCTTGGACAACACAGAACATCGCTGAAGATGAAGTTGCAAAGGCGAAGGCAGTTATCGGAGACAAGCGCGTTATCTGCGGTCTTTCGGGCGGCGTTGATTCTGCAGTAGCTGCAGCAATCGTGCAGCGCGCAGTAGGTAAGCAGCTGACATGTGTATTTGTAGACCACGGTCTGCTTCGCAGCGGTGAATCAGAACAAGTGCAACGTGACTTCGTAGCTTCCACTGGCGTCGAACTCGTTGTCGTTGATGCTGTTGATCAATTCCTTAACGCACTGGCGGGGGTTACAGACCCAGAAGAGAAGCGCAAGATTATTGGTCGCGAATTCATTCGCTCCTTCGAAATGGCAGCGCGCGATATTGCCGCTGGGGGAGATGTTGAATTCTTAGTTCAGGGCACCCTGTATCCAGACGTTGTTGAATCCGGTGGCGGAACAGGAACTGCCAATATCAAGTCTCACCACAATGTGGGTGGCTTGCCTGATGATTTAAAGTTTAAATTGGTTGAACCGCTGCGCACTCTCTTTAAGGATGAAGTTCGTCAGGTTGGTATCGAACTTGGGCTTCCTGAAGAAATAGTTTGGCGCCAACCATTTCCTGGTCCTGGTCTTGGCATTCGTATCATCGGTGAAGTAACAGCTGAACGTCTCGATATCTTGCGCGAAGCAGATTTGATTGCGCGTAACGAACTCAAGGCTGCCGGCCTCGATCGCGATATCTGGCAATGCCCGGTTGTTTTGCTTGCCGATGTTCGTAGCGTTGGCGTTCAGGGCGATGGTCGTACCTACGGTCACCCAATTGTCTTGCGCCCAGTATCGAGTGAAGATGCGATGACTGCAGATTGGTCGCGCGTTCCATACGAGGTACTTGAAAAGATTTCAACACGAATTACCAACGAGGTCCGCGAAGTTAATCGCGTAGTCCTCGACGTTACAAGTAAGCCACCTGGCACAATTGAATGGGAATAGGAACTCGATAATGTTAAAAAACGCGAAGGTAGTAACACTTGCATTTGCGCTAGTGGTATCGACATCAATTATTTCTGCACCTGCACAATCTGCAGAGCGCCCTGTCTCAGTTCCAGGATGCGCAAAGAGCACTGCAAAGGGCCATGTACCTGCAAAGGTGAAACAACCAACTGTTGCTGCAAAGAGCCCAGCTAAGACTTTGACCTTAACGACTAATTGCGGACCGATTGTGATCTCGCTCTTGGGTTCTAAGGCTCCGATTACAGTGACATCAATTGCTGCTCTTGCAAATGCGGGTTACTACAACAAATCACTCTGCCATCGCCTTACAACTGAAGGAATCTTCGTCCTGCAATGTGGCGACCCAACTGCAAGCGGAAGTGGTTCACCAACAGGATGGAAGGGTTACATCGATGAGAACCTTCCAAAAGTTGGCGCAAAGAATTACCCAGCAGGCACAGTGGCAATGGCGAATTCAGGGCCAAAGACCAATGGTTCACAGTTCTTCTTGGTCTACCAAGACACTCAGCTTGGGCCGGATTACACAATCTGGGGAAAGATCACCAAAGGCTTAGATCTCGTTCAGAAAATTGGCGCTGTAGGTGCCTATCAAATGAGTGGAGAACAGGCGATGTACGCCCCAGATGGTTTCCCAATTCAGATGGTTGAGATTGTAAAAGCTTCAGCAAAATAAAATTATTAGTTTGTATTTACGATCTTAAAAGCTTCAGCAATACGACCTTCAGGTAGCTGTCCAACTCCTGCATTGCGCTGACCCCATTCGCGGAGCATCTCTTCGAGATTTTCCATATGGCCAGTCTGTGATGCATGTTCCTTTAGCGCTGCAATCTTGAAGTGGAAAGTGTCAGTGATATCTACGAAGTGATCAGGATGTGCATGGCCTTGCATCCAGACTTCCTTCACCTTCCATGGCTGAAGGTTTTCTTGCTCGAGCAAATCTGTAAATGCAAATGGATTTCGCGCGTCTGGGTAGACCGCTTGAATTGTCGCTTCACCTGCAGCTAAGTGATCTGGGTGACTTGCACCAATTCGTTCCCAGTTGCGCTCTGGTGATTGGCAAATAATGCGATCTGGTTGTACTCGACGAATCTGCCTGACAATATCTTTACGAAGAGCGATAGTTGGCTCGAGATGTCCATCAACGTAATTTAGGAATGTGACATCGCTGATTCCAAGGGCTGCACATGCTGCACGTTGTTCACGCTGACGAACTGCCGGCATCTCTTCCTTGGTAAATCCAGATTCTTCGCCGCCTTGGTCTCCATTGGTGCAGAGCACATATGAGACCTGAATACCTTGCTGGACCCACTGAGCGATAGTTCCTGAAGCGCCAAAATCCGAATCATCGGGATGTGCATTCACAACTAAAACGCGCTTGATCTCTGAATCTGCTAAAGGCTCCATCAATTCGCTTTCTCCCCGTGTGGCACAAGCCTAATAGACTCCCCGCCATGACCACGACCGATCCATTGCTCGACGGACTCAATCCGCAGCAACAGAAGGCGGTTTCTCATGCTGGTTCTCCACTTCTCGTCGTAGCTGGCGCTGGTTCTGGAAAGACTCGAGTTCTCACGCGTCGCATCGCCTACATCATGGCTCGTCGCGAAGTTCGCCCCTACGAAATCTTGGCAATCACCTTTACCAATAAAGCTGCGGGCGAGATGAAAGAACGTGTTACCGAATTAGTAGGGCCGATTGCCAAATCGATGTGGGTCTCAACATTTCACTCATCATGCGTGCGCATGCTTCGCCAAGAAGTCGAACGCCTGGGTTACAGCAGCACATTTAGTATTTACGATTCAGCTGATTCACAGAAGCTCATTTCACGCGTGATGGAAACTCTCAATATCGATCCAAAGCGTTATCCAGCTCGCCAATTTCAAAATTTGATTTCAAATGCAAAGAACGAGTTACAGACTCCGTACGAGTATTTAAGCCACGCCACCAATCAATTTGAAACCATTGTCGCCGATGTTTACACCATGTACGAGAAGCGATTACAGCAAGCCAACGCCATGGATTTCGATGATTTGATTATGAAGACCGTTCAGGTCTTGCAGAAGTTTCCTGAAGCAAAGGCGCGCTTTCGCTCCCGATTCCGCCACATCTTGGTCGATGAATATCAGGACACCAACCATGCTCAGTATCAATTAGTTAAAGAGCTCACCGGAGTTGAAGGCGACGGTTTCCCGCTCGCTGAACTCTGTGTTGTGGGAGATGCGGATCAATCCATTTATGGTTTCCGCGGCGCGACCATTCGCAATATTTTGCAATTTGAGGTTGATTACCCCAATGCTGCAACAGTCTTGCTCGAGCAAAATTACCGCTCTACCCAGAACATCCTTAACGCAGCTAACGCAGTGATTACCAAGAACGAATCTCGTAAAGAGAAGAACCTCTGGTCAGATGCTGGTTCTGGTGCGCCACTTGTTGGATATGTAGCCGAATCTGAATATGACGAAGCCGAATTCATTAAATCTGAAATCCGCTCGCTTCAAGATATGGGCCACTCCAATCCAGGCGATACAGCAGTCTTCTATCGCACCAACGCCCAGTCTCGTATCTTCGAAGAAATCTTTATGCGCGCTGCCATTCCTTACAAAGTCGTTGGTGGCCTTCGATTCTACGAACGTAAAGAGGTAAAGGATTTACTTGCCTACCTTCGCGTGCTGGCAAACCCTGATGATGAAGTCTCTATTCGTCGCATCATTAACTTGCCAAAGCGCGGCATCGGCGACCGCGCGCTAGAAGAAGTTGAAATCTTTGCGCAAGCCCAAGGCATCTCATTCTGGAATGCGCTCTTGCGAGTATCCGAGGCAACCTCGGTACCCAACAAGGCCGCCCAATCCATCATGAACTTCACTTCCATGTTGGTAGCACTTCAAACTCTTGTAGAAGCAAAGACCAAGCCATCAGTCATCATCGAAGCAGTTCTCGAACAATCAGGTTTACTGGCAGAGCTTGAAACCAGTAAAGATCCGCAAGATGAAGTTCGCGTAGAAAACCTTAAGGAACTTGTCTCAGCGTCAATGGAATATGAAGAGCGTCCATTTGAAGAACTTGGTGAAGATGAAGTTATTTCTCTATCTGGCTTCCTTGAGAAAGTTTCACTTGTGGCCGATGCCGACGAAATTCCTGATGGTGAAGACCACGGGGGAGTCGTAACTCTGATGACTTTGCACACCGCTAAGGGACTTGAATTTCCAACGGTATTTCTCACCGGCATGGAAGACGGAATCTTTCCGCATGCACGAACCCTTGATGATCCAAAAGAGATTGAAGAAGAACGTCGCCTTGCATACGTTGGTTTAACTCGCGCAGAAAAACGTCTCTACATTTCGCGCGCTGAATATCGCTTAACTTTTGGAACACCGAAGTACAACCCAGGTTCTCGCTTCCTCGATGAAATTCCAACCGATCTCATCGAATGGAAGAATGAAGGTCGCAGCACTTTCACAACATCATCTGCAGTTCGTAAATCTCGACTTCCATCAGGTCCACCACCTCGTGCCACCGGCAAGAAATCATCTGCGATGGTTCTCGAGGTCGGACAGCGTGTGTCACATGACACATTCGGATTAGGTACCGTCGTAGCCCTTGGGGGCGAAGGCGATAAGTCTGAGGCGACCATCAACTTCGGCCAGTACGGCGATAAGCGCCTCTTGCTCCGCTATGCCCCTGTCACAGCTCTGTAAATAAACACTTAGGATTGGGCTCTATTCGCCCCCTCTCTTAAGGAGCCTACGTGGATCTCTACGAATACCAAGCCCGCGATCTTTTTGAAAAGCACGCCGTACCTGTTCTTCAGGGTGCAGTTGCTACTACTCCCGAGCAGGCACGTGATGCTGCTGCGAAGATGGGTAGCAAAGTTGTTGTTAAGGCGCAGGTAAAAGTTGGTGGCCGTGGAAAGGCAGGTGGAGTAAAGCTTGCAGTAGATCCAGCAGATACATTTGAAAAGGCAAGCGCCATTCTCGGAATGGACATCAAGGGCCACACAGTTCACAAAGTGATGATTGCTCAAGCAGCACCAATCGTCGATGAATATTACGTTTCAATTCTTCTCGATCGCTCAAACCGCACATTCCTTGTCATGGCATCTGTTGCCGGCGGAATGGATATCGAAGAAGTTGCACATACAGCTCCAGAAAAACTTGCAAAGGTTCCAGTAAGTGCCGTTGATGGAATCTCACTCGCTAAGGCGAAAGAGATTGTTGCTCAAGCTCAATTCCCTGCAGATGTTGCAGATCAAGTTGCTGATGTATTGGTCAAGCTCTGGGAAACTTTCCAATCTGAAGATGCAACTCTTGTCGAAGTAAACCCACTCGTTAAGACAGAAGATGGTCGCGTCGTCGCACTCGACGGCAAGGTCACCCTCGATGAGAACGCGGATTTCCGTCAGCCAGATCACGAAGCACTTGTTGATCATGACACTGCCAATGCTCTCGAAGCAGCTGCAAAAGAGAAGGGCCTTAACTACGTAAAACTCGATAACGGTCAGGTCGGAATCATCGGAAACGGTGCAGGACTTGTGATGTCGACTCTCGATGTTGTTGCATACGCTGGAGAAAAGTTCGGCGGAATGCGTCCAGCTAACTTCCTCGATATCGGAGGCGGTGCATCTGCACAGGTTATGGCTGATGGACTTTCAATCATTCTCGGCGATCCTGACGTAAAGAGCGTATTTGTTAACGTATTCGGTGGAATCACCGCATGTGACGCTGTTGCAAACGGAATCGTTCAAGCCCTCGAACTGCTCGGACCAAAGGCGACTAAGCCAATCGTGGTTCGTCTCGATGGAAACAATGTCCTCGAAGGACGCGCAATTCTTAACGCTGCAAACCACCCATTGGTTGAGCAAGCAGAAACTATGGATGGAGCAGCATCACGCGCTGCAGAATTGGCGGCAAAGTAATGTCTATCTTTATCAATGAATCAAGCAAGGTAATTGTTCAGGGAATGACTGGTTCTGAAGGAACTAAGCACACCCGTCGTATGTTGGCATCAGGCACCAAGGTTGTTGGTGGAGTAACACCAGGCAAGGGTGGCCAGAGCGTTGATATCGATGGCACAACACTTCCTGTCTTCAACACAGTCGCTGAAGCCATGGCCGCAACGGGTGCCAATGTCTCTGTTGTATTCGTTCCACCTAAGTTTGCAAAGGCAGCTGTTATTGATGCAATCGATGCCAAGATGCCACTCGTTGTAGTCATCACTGAAGGAATTCCTGTACATGACTCTGCATACTTCTATGCATACTCACTACAAAAGGGAACAACACAGATCATCGGACCTAACTGCCCAGGACTTATCAGCCCTGAACAGTCAAATGTTGGAATCATTCCTGCAGATATCACTAAGCGCGGACCAATCGGACTTGTTTCAAAGTCAGGAACTCTTACTTACCAAATGATGTACGAGCTCCGCGATATCGGATTCTCAACTGCAGTAGGTATCGGTGGAGACCCCGTTATCGGAACAACTCATATCGATTGTCTTCGCGCATTCCAGGATGATCCCGAGACAACTGCAATTGTCATGATCGGTGAAATCGGCGGAGATGCTGAAGAGCGCGCAGCTGCATTTATCTCTGAATATGTAACCAAGCCAGTTGTTGGTTACGTTGCAGGATTTACAGCACCTGAAGGCAAGACGATGGGCCACGCTGGCGCAATCGTTTCTGGCTCATCAGGAACAGCGCAGGCTAAGAAAGATGCGCTTGAAGCAGCTGGAGTTAAGGTCGGTCAGACCCCAAGTGAAACAGCGCAGTTGATGCGCGACATCCTAGGTCGTTAATTCTCCGATGCAACGCGTCCTCTCGGTCTCGTTGTCTCATGTACTTCGTAGCGTCGCTTTTCTTCTGCTCCCATTTTCATTTATTGCGCTGATTGCTTGGGCGACAGCTGGAAGTGCAAGTGGCAGCACAACCGATCCCATTCGTGGCGCAGTCTGGATTTGGCTTGGCGCACACCACATTCCATTTCAGCTCTCACTCCCACCAACAGGGTTAGCTGGATATCTCACCTACTTACCTATCGGGGGAGTAGTACTTCCATTTATTGCAATCCGCTCAGCATTTAATCGCGCCGTTGATCGACTTCAAGGCGACTTCCACGACATCAATGCAGTGCGCATTATTTTCGCTAGCCTCTACATGGCACTTGCTACTGCACTAGCTTTCTTGAGTAAATCAACTGCGGTAACGCCGCAGTGGTATTTGGCTCCTGTCATTACCTTTCTGATTGCGCTGATTGCAACTCTCACTGCTGGTTATCGTGTAAACCCATCAAGACCATTGCGCATCGCAGCTCGTATTACTGCACTCATTCTTGGCGCATCACTTATCGCACTTTCAATTCTGATCTTTGCCAACTTCTCGTTAGTGAAGACTATTTCAATCTCTCTCGAACCAGGAATATTTGGCGGAGCTCTTCTACTTTTCTTGAATATTCTCTATCTACCTAATGCAGCAGTTGCTCTCGCTGCCTATTTCTCAGGAACTGGTCTGGCAGTGGGTGCAGGAACAATCGTTTCTCCGCTGTCTTATGACCTAGGACAAATCCCAGCGCTTCCACTTCTGGGCGTGCTTCCAACTCAGAAACATCCATGGGCACTGCTGGGAGTACTTCTCTTTATTGCTCTTGGTGTATTACTAGCGCGCTGGTCTTTAACGCATGGAATAACAACTCTTATTCAAAGCTATGTATTCACAATTGTTAGCCTTATTGGGCTCGGCTATCTCGCCAGCGGCTCGCTCATCACTGTTGAAATGGGGGCAATGGGAGTCTCAATCTGGAAGTTTGCACTCTCAACTGCGCTTGAAATCGGAATAGGTGCAGCGGCAACAACTGTTGTCATGAATCGCAGTAATCGATGAAGCGCATCGTCATCCTGGCATCAGGGAGCGGAACTTTGGCTCAAGCCATCTTCGATGCCCAACTGGATGTAGATATCGTCGCGGTAATTTCAGATCAAAGAGATGCTGCAGTTCTTGATCGCGCACATAAGGCGCGCATCGAAACTTTTACGATTCCCATGTTGCCTGATCGCGCTGAGTGGGACCGCGAACTAGAAACCCTTATCGCTGCGCTCAAACCAGATCTCGTCGTCAGCGCAGGATTTATGCGAATCCTCTCTGAGCGAATCACCAATAAATTCAAGATCATCAATAGCCATCCAGCGCTTCTTCCGCTTTATCCAGGGGCACATGCAGTGCGTGATGCTCTAGCTGCAGGTGCAACCGAGACCGGCACCACGATTCACTGGGTCGATGCAGGCGTTGATACAGGTAAGGTCATTGCGCAAGAACGCGTAGAAATCTTGCCAGAAGATACCGAAGAGTCACTTCATGAACGCATTAAGATTGTCGAACGGGGTCTCATAGTTGCGACCATTGCAGAACTCTTACCAACCCTGGAGAAGATCAATGGCTAATCGCAAACCCATTCGACGTGCACTAGTAAGCGTCTACGACAAAGATCGCCTCCTCGAACTCGGGCAGTGCCTATCTGACGCCGGCGTTGAGATCCTTTCCACTGGCTCAACTGCAAAGACTCTTCAAGATGCTGGCTTTGCTGTCACAGAAGTGAGTAGCTACACAGGTTTCCCAGAAATTATGGGCGGTCGCGTTAAGACTTTGCACCCAAAGATTCACTCAGGAATTTTGGCCGATCAGAACAACCCGGAACACCTCAAGGCAATCGCCGATCTCGATATCGCACCTTTTGACCTTGTTGTAATCAATCTTTATCCCTTCTATAAAACCCTTATGTCTGGCGCTTCATTTGAAGAGTGCATTGAACAGATCGATATCGGTGGTCCTTCAATGCTTCGCGGTGCGGCAAAGAACCATGGCTCTGTTGCAGTTGTCTGCAATGAAGACCAATATGACCATGTCATCGCATCCATCAAAGCTGGTGGATTTACCGATGAAGACCGTAAGCGCTTAGCTCTTGAAGTTTTCCGCACTACTGCTGAATACGACCTCACCATCGCAAGTTGGCTTGGTTCTACAGTGAGCGCGAAGATGGAAGATATGGATTGGCTCGGTCTCATCTGGAAGCGCGAAAACTCCTTGCGCTACGGCGAGAACCCTCATCAGCAGGCGGCCATCTATCGCGGAGGACCGGCAGGAATCGTTAACGCTGTTCAGTCGCACGGTAAAGAGATGTCATTTAACAATTACACAGATGCCGATGCTGCATGGCGTACCGCGCTCGATCACTCCGAACCATGCGTTGCCATTATCAAGCACGCTAATCCATGTGGCGTAGCAGTGGGTGTAGATATCGCAGATGCCTATGCAAAGGCACATGCATGCGACCCAGTTTCAGCATTCGGTGGCGTTGTCGCAGCAAACCGCAAAGTCACCGTTGCAATGGCTGAACCTCTTTCGCAAATCTTTACAGAAGTCATCATCGCTCCAGAGTATGAAGCTGCAGCGCTTGAAATTCTGATGAAGAAGCCATCCATTCGAATTCTTACTTGCGCGACAACTTCTATCTCACCGCTTGAACTTCGCCCTGTATCTGGTGGAGTTCTTGTGCAGCAGACAGATTTAATTAATGCCGATGGTGATGATCCAAAGAATTGGAAGCAAGTAACTGGTGCTCCTGTTTCTTCCGATGTCCTTAAAGATCTGGCTTTTGCATGGCGCTCAGTGCGCGCAGTAAAGAGCAATGCGATTCTGCTCGCTAAAGATGGCGCTGCAGTTGGAATTGGTATGGGCCAGGTCAATCGTGTTGATTCAGCAAAACTGGCAGTTGATCGCGCAGGTAATCGCGTCGCTGGAAGCGTTGCAGCCTCTGATGCATTCTTCCCATTTGCCGATGGCCTTGAAATCCTGACAGCAGCGGGTGTCACAGCGATTGTTCAGCCTGGTGGAAGCGTCCGCGATGAAGAAATTATTGCCGCAGCCACCAAAGCAGGCGTAGCGATGTTCTTTACTGGCACTCGACATTTCTCACACGCTTAAGCCAGAGAATAGGATTGCCACATGAGCGCACAGATACTTGATGGAAAGGCACTGGCTGCCTCAATCAAAAAAGATCTTGCTGTTCGCACTGCAGCCCTTAAGGCAAAGGGAATTACTCCAGGTCTTGGCACCGTTCTGGTTGGCGATGATCCTGGTTCGCATTCCTACGTTGGCGGAAAGCATCGTGATTGCCATGAAGTCGGAATCAATTCAATCCGTATTGATCTTCCGGCATCGGCTACCCAAGCTGATGTTCTTGCTGCAATTAAAGATCTCAATGCAGCAAAAGAGTGCACCGGATATATCGTGCAGCTTCCACTTCCAAAGGGCATTGATACCCAAGTTATTCTTGAAGCAATCGATCCAGATAAAGATGCAGATGGATTGCATCCAATGAATCTAGGTCGCCTGGTTGCAGGATATGAAGCACCACTTCCTTGCACTCCTCGCGGAATCGTTGAATTGATTAACCATTACAAAATTCCTTTGGCCGGAGCAGAAGTAGTTGTTATCGGTCGCGGCCTCACTGTTGGTCGCCCACTTGGTTTGTTGTTAACTCGCAAACAAGAGAATGCAACCGTGACACTGACGCATACAGGCACAAAAGATTTAGTTGCTCACACACAGCGCGCAGATATTGTTGTTGCTGCAATCGGTCAGGCGCATTTCCTCAAGGCCGAGATGATTAAGCCAGGGGCTGCAGTTCTCGATGTTGGAATCTCTCGTACCGAAGCTGGTTTATTGGGCGATGTTGATCCTGGTGTTATGAACGTTGCATCTTTCGTGGCGCCGATGCCTGGCGGGGTTGGACCAATGACTCGCGCGATGCTTTTGATGAATGTGGTTGATGCATGCGAGCGATAACAGCCCTTCAACTTCGCGCTGCATACATCGCGATTTCACTCGGCGTTATTCTCGGTATCGCAGGATTTGTCCGCACCGGCGCCCTTCTGATTTCAGCGGGCACCGGCGTGATCTCGCTTTCGCAATGGAATAAGCGCAGAATTGAGCGCTACCTCCCGCTCGCCATTGCGATTGTGCTCTTTGGTCTGGCTATCGCCCTTCCGAAGGGGTTGTAGAGTTCTCTCGACGTCAAGATACTTATATAGCTACTTAAAAAGGATACGTTCATGGCAAAGAAAGTCACCGTTGTAGGTGCAGGTTTCTATGGTTCAACTACAGCTCTTCGTTTAGCTGAATACAACATCTTCGATGAGGTTGTACTGACAGATATTCTCGAAGGAAAGCCTGAAGGCCTTGCTCTCGATATGAACCAATCTCGTTCTATCGAAGGATTCGAAACAAAGATCACTGGCGCAACAACAACTCCTGAAGGCGCTGGTTACGAGAAGACAGCTAACTCTGATGTCGTTGTCATTACAGCAGGACTTCCACGTAAGCCTGGCATGAGCCGCATGGATTTGATCGGCGTCAATGCTGGCATCGTCCGTGGCGTTGCTGAAAATACTGCAAAGCACTCACCGAATGCCGTCATCATCGTGGTCTCAAACCCACTTGATGAAATGACAGCACTTGCACAGATTGCAACAAACTTTCCTAAGAACCGCGTGATGGGTCAGGCAGGAATGCTCGATACAGCACGCTTTACCAACTTCGTTGCTGAAAAGCTTGGCGTTGAAGTTGGTTCAGTAAAGACTCTAACCCTTGGTTCACACGGTGACACCATGGTTCCAGTTCCAAGTCGTTGCACAGTTGCCGGCGTTCCACTTTCAGATAAGTTGTCACAAGCTGAAATCGACGAACTCGTTGATCGCACACGTAATGGTGGCGCAGAAGTTGTGGCGCTCCTTAAGACAGGTTCTGCTTACTACGCACCATCTGCAGCTGCTGCTCGTATGGCTAAAGCAGTTATCGAAGATTCAGGCGAAGTCATGCCAGTGTGCGCATGGGTCGATGGCGAATATGGAATCTCTGGCGTTTACCTTGGTGTTGAAGCAGAAATCGGCAAGACCGGTATTCGCAAGGTTGTCGAAAGCAAGCTCACTGATGCAGAAGTTGCATCACTCAAAGAAGCTGCTGAAGCAGTCCGCGCTAAGCAAGCAGATGTACAGACTCTTTAATTAATCACAACAAAAACCGGAGAAGATAATGGCAAAGATCAAAGTAGAAGGAACAGTTGTAGAGCTCGACGGCGATGAAATGACCCGCATCATGTGGCAGTTCATCAAGGATAAGTTGATCCTGCCTTACCTCGACGTCAACCTCGAGTACTACGACCTCGGTATGGAACACCGCGATGCAACTGATGATCAGGTCACTATCGACTCAGCTAAGGCAATCCAGAAGCATGGCGTCGGTATCAAGTGCGCAACTATTACTCCTGATGAAGCTCGCGTTGAAGAGTTCGGTCTTAAGAAGATGTGGAAGTCTCCTAACGGAACAATCCGCAACATCCTTGGCGGCGTAATCTTCCGCGAACCAATCATCATCAGCAACGTGCCACGCCTTGTTCCACACTGGACTAAGCCAATCGTTATCGGTCGCCACGCATTTGGCGATCAGTACCGCGCAACAGATTTCAAGGTTCCAGGTCCAGGAAAGCTCACGCTCTCTTACGTTCCTGAAGACGGTTCAGCGCCGCAGGAATTTGAAGTCTACGATTTCAAATCTTCAGGTGTAGCGATGGCTATGTACAACGTCGATGATTCAATCCGCGACTTTGCTCGTGCATCATTGAACTACGGACTTCTTCGCAAGTTCCCTGTCTACCTCTCAACAAAGAACACAATCCTTAAGGCATATGACGGTCGCTTTAAAGATATTTTCGAAGAGATCTACCAGGCAGAATTTAAGACTCAGTTCGAAGCTGCAGGTATCTGGTACGAGCACCGCCTCATTGATGACATGGTCGCTATGTCACTTCGAATGGAAGGTGGCTACGTCTGGGCATGCAAGAACTACGACGGAGACGTTCAGTCAGATACCGTCGCACAGGGTTACGGCTCACTTGGTTTGATGACATCTGTCTTGATGACACCAGATGGAAAGGTCTGCGAATCAGAGGCTGCTCACGGAACTGTGACACGTCACTACCGCGATCACCAGGCAGGTAAAGAGACTTCAACAAACCCAATCGCATCTATCTTCGCGTGGACACAGGGCCTTGCTCACCGCGCAAAACTTGATAACAATGCTGAGCTTGCTAAGTTCACAAAGACTCTCGAGCAGGTATGTATTCAGACAGTTGAAGAAGGAAAGATGACAAAGGATCTTGCACTTCTTATCTCTAAGGATGCGCCTTATCAAACAACTCAGCAGTTCCTCGATTCAATCGATGAAAACCTCAAGAAGGCAATGGCGTAAGGCTTCGGCTTAACGAAAGCTATGGACCAGAGCGCTGGTGCGATCGCACTCGTTGGTTCTGGTGAATATTCAGTACAGATGCAGGAGCTTGAAACCGAGCTCCTGCATCGTGCTATTTCTAGAGGTAAACGAAATACCTTTGTTCAGATTCCAACTGCCTCTTCTCATGAAGGCGACTTCAGTCGTGAAAAGTGGAAGCGTTTAGGACAAGAGCAATCAGATCGCATTGGTAGCGAATGCATTTACTTGCCAATCCACGAACGCGAAGATGCTTTCAATCCAGACTTTGTTGATGCAATCGAAGGTGCTGGACTCATTTACTTTTCTGGGGGAGACCCTCATCGCGTTGCTGAAATCTTCAATGGTTCACCGCTCTGGAATGAAATTGTTGCCCAGTGGAAGACAGGAACTTCGTTAGCTGGATGTTCAGCTGGAGCAATGGCATTTGGCGGGACCATCATGGGAATTCGAAAGTCTCATCACTCAGAAGGTCTTGGTCTACTTACCGGCATTGAAGTGATTCCCCATTACGACAAGATGTTGGGCTGGCTACCAGATCGCGTCACAGCATTTATCGCTCATACTTTTTCTGATGCAACTCTGCTGGGGATTGATGAAAATACCGCACTCGTTCATACCGATGCTTGGAGAAAGTTCGGTCGCGGTAATGTGCATGTTCTCCGCGGCACATTAGATATTGCCCAATAAAAAACCCCGCCGAATAATCGACGGGGTTTTTCTAGTTAATTTCTTAGTTAATACGAGCACCTGTTGTTGCATCGAATAGGTGTACTGCACCTGGAACGTTAGCAACTGTGATTGTCTCGCCTGGCTTTGGTGGATTCTTTGGATCCCAGCGAACAATTACTTGTGCGCCTTCATCGACAGAGTTAGCAAACTTCACATTGTTATCTGCAGGCTTTCCGTATACGAATGCATCAGAACCGAGTTCTTCAACAACTTCTACGAGTACGTGGAAACCAGTTGAAGCAGCTGTCCAACCTTCTGGACGGATACCAACTGTGACAGATGTGCCAGCTGATGCTGGAACATCGATATTGAGGTCTCCAAGCTGAGCCTTTCCGCCTGAAACAGGAGCGGTAAGGAGGTTCATTGCAGGAGATCCGATAAAGCCTGCAACGAACGCGTTCGCTGGCTTATCGTAAAGATTACGAGGTGTATCAACTTGCTGAAGCAAGCCATCCTTAAGAACTGCAACGCGATCACCCATGGTCATAGCTTCAACCTGGTCGTGTGTTACGTAGACAGTTGTAATTCCGAGGCGACGCTGCAATGCAGCAATCTGTGTACGAGTTGCAACGCGCAACTTCGCATCAAGGTTTGAAAGAGGTTCGTCCATCAAGAACACCTGTGGTTCGCGAACAATCGCACGACCCATTGCAACGCGCTGACGCTGACCACCTGAAAGTGCCTTTGGCTTGCGCTCTAGGTATGGCTCGAGGTCGAGCAACTTTGCTGCTTCGCGGACACGCTTTTCGCGTTCTGCTTTATCAATGCCTGCGATCTTAAGAGCGAAGCCCATGTTCTCTGCAACAGTCATGTGTGGGTAAAGCGCATATGACTGGAAGACCATCGCGATATCGCGATCTTTTGGTGCAACGTTTGTAACGTCACGATCTCCGATAAGAACTCGACCACCGTCGATCTCTTCAAGGCCTGCCAACATACGAAGTGATGTTGACTTACCGCAACCTGATGGTCCAACAAGAACAAGGAACTCGCCATCTGCGACGGTGAGGTTGAGCTTGTCTACTGCAGGAGCTGTTGTGCCTGGGTAGATGCGTGATGCATTTTCGAATACAACTGATGCCATTTTTTACATTTCCTTATCCGGGCAGGTACGTGCCCGACGGTCCGAGGATGAAGGTGCTGGCCGGTTGACCAGCGTGGGAAAGGCTATGGCACAGGGGAGCGTTTAGGAAGGGCAGTCGCTAGACTTCTCACATCATGGAAAGCCACCCCCCGGGATCAATCCTCCCTTCGATTGGACTTGTCCTTGGGCTCATCCTTCTTGGAGCCCTCTTTGTTGCTGCTGAAATCGCACTTATCTCTCTGCGCGAAAGCCAGATCAAGCAGATGGCAACGCGTGGCAAGCGAGGCGCCAAAGTTGCTCACGTTGCAAGTAATCCCAACAGGCTCTTAGCTGCCCTACAGGTTGGCGTCACCGTAACAGGATTCCTTTCAGCTGCCCTGGGTGCTGAAAAATTAGGCGTCTATGTCATCCCTTGGCTTGAAGATTTAGGAATCTCTACAGACACAGCCAACACCACATCTCTAATTGGCGTCACTCTCATCATTGCTTACTTCTCATTGGTCTTCGGCGAGCTAGTGCCAAAGCGCCTTGCCCTATTTCGCACTGAACAGATTGCGCTCGCATCTGCAGGATTTATCGATCTCGTTGCACATCTCTTCCGCCCCATCATCTGGATCCTCTCGCACTCAACAAATATTGTCGTGCGCCTCTTTGGTATCGACCCTAAAGAGCAGCGCAGTCAGATCTCTGAAGAAGAACTTCTCGACCTTGTTGCAGGACATGCTGCACTCACAGATGAAGAACGAGACATTGTTGAAGAAGTTTTCAATGCATCAGAGCGACAAGTGCATGAAGTAATGGTGCCGCGCACCGAAGTTGATTTCATGGATGCATCCTTAACTGTGGGCAAAGCTATTGCGCTCGCAATCGAGAAGGCACATTCACGTTACCCCGTTGTACGCGGCTCATCGGATGAAGTCATTGGATTTATCCATGTTCGCGACTTACTTGATACATCACTTGCAAATTCAAATGCAAAGATTCAAGAGCTCTCACGCAACATTATGTACCTGCCTGGAACAAAGGGAATTCTGCCTGCCCTCACCGAGATGAGAAGTCAGCGCCAGCATCTGGCAATCGTTCTCGATGAGTACGGTGGCACCGATGGCATTGTCACGCTTGAGGATCTTGTTGAAACCCTCATTGGCGATATTCGTGATGAATACGATGGCGATGAGACTGAAGTTTCTCTCGAATCCCGCACAGGTGATTTTGAGGTTGATGGACTCATCTCTCTCGAGGATTTACTCGAAGAAACTGGCATCGAATTACCTGATGGCCCATACGAGACTGCAAGTGGTTTTGTGATGCACTATTTGGGACGAATCCCTGTCGCTAGCGACATTGTTGGGGTTAACGGCGTCCGAATCACAGTGCTCTCTATGGAAGGTAAGCGCGCTGGACGATTATTGATCTCGCGTAACTACTAGGGCGTGCGAGAATTACAACCATGAAGCGCGTTCTCTCTGGCATTCAGCCAACTAGTGACTCTTTCCACCTGGGCAATTATCTGGGCGCGGTAAAGCAGTGGGTTGAACTCCAAGATGGACACGATGCTTTTTACTGCATCGTTGATCTCCACGCGTTAACAGTTGAAACCGATCCAGCACTATTACGTAAGCGCACATTGGCATCTGCGGCTCAGTTGCTAGCGCTCGGCATTTCTCCAGAGAAATCAACTCTCTTTGTTCAGTCCCAAGTTCCACAGCACAACCAATTGGGCTGGATTATGGAGTGCATGACCGGATTCGGCGAAGCAAGTCGCATGACGCAATTTAAAGATAAATCTTCAAAGGCTGGCGCTGATTCTGCCCGCGTAGGTCTCTTTACATATCCGATGTTGCAGGCTGCAGATATCTTGCTCTACCAAGCTCATTACGTACCTGTCGGCGAGGATCAACGCCAGCACATCGAGCTCACTCGCGACTTAGCCGGACGTTTCAATTCACGCTACGGAAATACCTTCCAACTTCCTGAGGCATACATCCTTAAGACTGCGGCGAAGATCAACGATATTCAAGAGCCAACTGCGAAGATGAGTAAATCATCAGGAGCAGTCGCTGGTGTTATTGAAATTATGGATACCCCAGAGGCAAACCTCAAGAAAATTAAGAGTGCAATGACTGATGCGGGTCGCGAAGTGAAATATGACGTCGCTGAAAAGCCAGGCATTAGCAACCTTCTTACTATTCACTCAGCACTTTCAGGCAAGAGCATCGCAGACCTCGAGAATGAATTTGAGGGCAAGGGATACGGAGACTTTAAATCAGCAGTTGCTGAAGTCGTAGTCGAATACCTTCGCCCAATTCGCGCGAAGGCTGTTGAGCTTTTGGAAGATGAAAAGCATCTTCTCGATATCTTGCACCAAGGTTCTGAAAAAGCGCGCACTGTCGCTCAGCAGACGATCGATGCGACCTACAAGAATCTAGGTGTGGTTCTCTAATGAAAATTCGCGCCGCCTTCGTTGCCCTTTTGGTTGGCGCATCCTTGCTATCCGCACCGGCACAAGCCGCAACAAATCTCGGCGTGGGCGTTGCTTATGACATAGGGGGACGTGGAGATAAGTCCTTTAACGACGCCGCAGCGGCAGGGCTAGAAAAGGCGCAGCGCCAATTTGATTTCAAGCTTGATGCAGTTGTTACTGATGGCAGTAGCGCCGATCGCGAAAAGCGAATTCGCTCGCTGATTTCAAAGAACTGCAACCCCATCATCGTTATTGGCAGTGGGTATGCACCAACTCTGCAAGCCCTGGCAGTTGAGTTCCCCAATACGCAATTTGCTATCATTAACGATGCCAGCGTTGCAGCGCTTAATGTGACCTCTGTTGTCTTTGCGAATGTACAAGGCGCCTACCTTGCCGGATATAGCGCAGCCTTGATTTCAAAGACTGGCAAAGTTGCGATGATTGCCAATCCGAACCAAGCGGATCTCTTTAAAGATGGATTCTCTGCAGGCGTATTTGCTTCTAAGAAGAAGGTAGTTCCCATCGTTAAATACGTATCAGGTTCTTACTCTGTTGCAACAACTCAAGTACTCGATGCAGGGGCAGACGTAGTCTTTGCCACAACTTTTGGTTCGGATGCTGAAATATTTAAATCAATCGTTGCTCGCAATGCCAAGAAAAAAGGTTCCGTTCTCGGGCTCATCAATATCGAACCAGATCAATACATAACCGTCACCAGCGCAACTAAGAAATTGCTGATTGCTTCCGTTGTGAAGCGCGTAGATAAAGCGATCTACGATGTGATCGCACTCTCTGTTGCGAAGAAGCAGTACCTAGATATTCTCGATGCCGATGCGGGCATATATGGACGCAGTTATGGCATTACAGGCGGCGGAATTGAATTCACAGTCCGTTCTAAAGAATTGGCCAATGTCAGCGATTTAATCAATGTGGCGGCGGCCACTGCTGAGAAGATTCCCGCTTAGAACATAAAGTTCAAGTTGAGAGTTTTCACAACTGTTACAAGCCACACCGCATTTTAGGACCTCGTATTTTGTTGAATCTCAGCGCGGAAGACTAGGCTCACTCATACAGAACAACCAATATTCCTTGGAGGAAAACCTTGAAGAAGACAATTAAGTTTGTAGCAGTTTTCGCTGCTGCGGCACTTGCTTTCGGTGCAGCACCAGCAGCAACAGCAGCTAACGCAACAAAGGCATGTCTTGCACTCGATACAGGTGGCGTTGACGACAAGTCATTTAACGCATCTGCTTGGGCAGGCGCACAGGCTGCAGCAAAGGCAGATAAGAACGTAACAGTTAAGTATCTCTCAGCAACAACTGATGCAGATTACGCACCAAACATTAAGAAGCTTGTAGACGAGAAGTGCAACCTCATCATTGGCGTTGGCTTCCTTATCAACAGCGCAATCGTTGCAGGAGCTAAGGCAAACCCAACAGTTAACTTCGCAATTGTTGATCAGGACGGCGAAGACCACGGTGCAGACGGTTCTGTCTACCCAGGTACAAAGTTTGCAAACCTTAAGCCAATCGAATTCTCAACAAATGAATCAGCATTCCAGGCTGGTTACGTTGCAGCTGGAGTTTCAAAGACAGCAAAGGTTGCAACATACGGCGGACTTAATATTCCACCAGTCACAATCTTCATGGATGGCTTTGCTAAGGGTGTAGCTCACTACAACAAGGTCAAGGGCAAGTCAGTAACAGTTCTTGGTTGGGATACAGCTAAGAAGGACGGAACATTCGTCGGTGGCTTCTCTGATTCAGCTAAGGCACTTCAGATCTCTAAGAACTTCGAGCAGCAGGGTGCAGATGTAATCTTCCCAGTTGCTGGTGGACTTGGTGGAGCAACAGCAGGTAACTCACTCACTTCAAAGAAGTCAGTTGTTATCTGGGTTGATACTGATGGATACGTCGCAGCTCCACAGTACAAGAAGGTTCTTCTTACATCTGTAGTTAAGGGTGTCGGAACTTCTGTACAGGCTGTTATCAAGGACCAGGCTGCTGGAAAGTTCTCAGCAACTGGCTACAACGGTAACCTCAAGAATGCAGGAACATTCCTTGCTCCTTACCATGACTTGATCCGTATGGTTCCAACAAAGCTTCGTACTGAAGTTACAAAGCTTGGTAACGATATTCGCAGCGGAAAGGTTTCAGCTAAGTAATTAGCTAAAACTAGTTTTACAAAGATGGGCTAGCACTTCGGTGCTAGCCCATCTTTCTTTTCTTTTAACTTTCTAAAGTGCAATAAAACTAGTAGATTTATGCACATGTCACTGGAATTGCGCGGAATAACAAAGCGCTTTGGTGCCCTCGTTGCAAATGAATCCATCGACCTTGCTGTAGCTGATGGCGAGATCCATGCAATTCTCGGCGAGAACGGTGCCGGAAAATCAACGCTGATGAATATCGTTTACGGACTTCTCTCACCTGATGAAGGAACTATCAGTGTTGACGGAAAAATTGTTGATATCCAATCACCACTTGATGCACTTGCTGCAGGTATCGGAATGGTTCATCAGCACTTCATGCTGATTCCAGTCTTTACCGTTGCAGAAAATATTGTCTTGGGCCATGAGAAGACCAAAGGCCCAGGACTTCTTGATCTCGCGACAGCTCGTGAAGAAATTCTTCGAGTATCGGCTGAATTTAACTTCGATATCGATCCTGATGCTCTTGTAGAAGACCTGCCGGTCGGACTTCAACAGCGCGTAGAAATCATTCGTGCGCTCATTTACGATGCAAAGGTACTTATCCTCGACGAACCAACTGCAGTGCTTACTCCTCAGGAAACAGATGAACTTCTGCGCAATATGAAGAAGCTTAAAGAAGGCGGTACATCAATCGTCTTTATCACCCATAAATTACGTGAAGTAAAAGAGGCCGCGGACAAGATTACGATTATTCGTCGTGGCAAGGTTGTAGGAACTGCATCCCCTTCAGCCTCTCAAGAAGAGTTGGCCTCTCTCATGGTGGGGCGCCCAGTCTCACTCGATGTTGATAAGAAAGCACCTGAACTCGGCAAGGTGATGCTCGATGTGAAGAACCTCAATATCTCCGATCACACGGGTCGCAATCTTGTAAAGAATGTCTCCTTCGAACTACGTACCGGCGAAGTTCTTGCAGTTGCAGGCGTGCAAGGCAATGGCCAATCAGAACTTGCAGAAGCAATTGTTGGTCTGCAAGAACATGTTCACGGAACAATTTCTCTCGATGGAGTAGATATCACCAAATCTTCTGTGCGCGAGGCGCTTCATTCTGGAATTGCTTTTGTACCTGAATCTCGCGAAGAAGACGGACTTATTGCCTCGTTTAGCATCGAAGAGAATTTAATTCTCGATCTCCATGATCTGCCACCGTATGCAAAAGGGCCAGTTATCTCGCCAAGCGTTGTTTCTCAGGAAGCGCAGAAGCGCGTTGCTGAATTCGATATCCGCGCTCAATCTGCAAAAGATCCTGCATCTTCATTATCAGGTGGAAATAAGCAGAAGGTAGTACTTGCGCGCGAGTTATCTCGTCCCGTCAAACTTGTCGTTGCTTCACAACCTACTCGCGGCCTCGATGTAGGTTCCATTGAGTTTGTACATGAGCGCATCATCGCTGAGCGCGATTCTGGTCGCGCCGTACTTCTTTTCAGTACTGAACTCGATGAAGTTTCAGCACTAGCTGATCGAATTGCTGTGATGTATCGCGGTGAATTTATCGCCATTGTTCCAGCAACAACTTCACGTGAAGATCTAGGTCTATTAATGGCAGGTGTAAAACCATGAATCTAAAGAAGTTAATTCTTCCTGCGCTCTCATTTGCCATGGCACTCTTTGTCAGCGGCTTGTTGGTTGCATTCTCAGATTCCAACGTCCTAGCCCTTAAGGGTCAACCGCTTGAAATGATTTCAAAGGCATTCGCAACAGCTGGCGCTGCATACTGGGCGCTCTTTCGCGGTTCAATCTTTGATCCACAACTTGCGCAAGATAGTTTCATTCAAGGTTTCTACCCATTTTCTGAAACGCTTGTAGCTGCTTCTCCTCTTATTCTTACTGGACTCTCTGTAGCTCTGGCATTTCGTGCCGGGCTATTTAATATCGGTGCGCAAGGTCAATTCATAGCCGGTGCAATCGGTGCTAGCTGGGTTGGTTTCACATTCGATCTTCCAGTTGGAATTCACGTAGTTGCAGCAATCGCTGCAGCAATGCTCTTCTCTGGTCTCTATGGCGGCTTTGTGGGGCTTCTTAAGGCACGCACTGGAGCGCATGAAGTAATCGTGACAATCATGCTCAACTACGTTGCAGGTTATTTCTTGCTCTGGTTGCTCAGCACTACAGCTTTCTTACGTCCTGGCCGTCAGGATCCACTTGCTCCTGAAGTCGGCCCCAACGCACGTTTGCCACTTCTCTTCGGTTCAGATCTGCGCGCAAACTTTGGATTTATCGTCGCACTTATTGCAGCAGCGGCTATCTGGTGGCTTCTCAATCGAAGCACTTGGGGCTTCCGATTCCGAGCAGTCGGTGCAAATGCAGCGGCATCTCGCACTGCAGGAATTTCAGTTGCTCGCGTAACAACATCTGTGATGTTTATCGCGGGAGCACTTGCTGGACTCGGTGGCGCTGTTCAGATTCTTGGTTCAGAACCTGCAATGACTGCTGGCGTTGGCGGAAGCTTTGGCTTCGATGCCATCACGGTTGCTCTCCTTGGTCGCGCAACACCAATCGGAACAGTCTTTGCTGCATTGCTCTTTGGAGCGCTCCGCGCTGGTGGCCTCACCATGCAGGCAAGCACTGAAACTCCACTTGATCTCGTTCTTGTGATTCAAGCACTTGTCGTTCTCTTCATTGCAGCGCCAGCGCTCATTAAATCTCTCTTCCGCTTGAAGAACGTTGACGCTGGCGAAACAGTCGCTTCGAAAGGATGGAACGGCTAATGAGCACTACAGAAGTACGAGCTCTCTCTGCTCCAGAACGTCGCCGCAAGCGTGGAATTATCACCATGGGATCACTCGGTGCCTTTGCACTGATTCTCTTCGGCCTTCTTCCTAAGACCAGCGCTCCTGTGACATTTAACTTTGTTTTAGGCAATGAGTGGGTACTTACTCGCGAACGCATCGTCGATTCAAAGTCAGGCGCTCTTGTATTTGCAGTAATTGCACTCCTTGCAGTACTTCTCTCTGTTCTTCAATTTAGAGCGCGTAAAACCATTCGCTTTGCAAGCGGTCTCTTCGGGGCATCATTCCTGATGTCATTCCTATGTTGGGCAGCGGCCGGCAAGTTCATTCCATTTACCGGACTACTTCAAGGCGCACTCTTCCTTTCTGTACCTCTCATCTTCGGTGCGATGGCCGGCGTCCTCTCTGAGCGTTCTGGTGTTATCAATATTGCAATTGAAGGACAACTGCTTGCAGGTGCTTTCATGTCAGGCGTTATCGCATCACTGACTCAGAACAAGATCGCAGGGCTATTAGTTGCACCATTTGCAGGCGCTGCTATCGCTTGGCTTCTGGCTGTCTTTGCTATCAAGTATGGAATCGATCAAGTGGTTCTTGGTTTCGTACTCAACGTTCTTGTCATTGGGCTCACCGGCTTCCTCTATAAGAAGCTTCTGATTCCATACCAGTCAACATGGAACTCTGGCGGAACTTTTGCACCTATCGAGATTCCGATCCTTGCCAAGATTCCGGTCATAGGACCAATCTTCTTTAGTCAGAACATCATTGTGTATCTGATGTATGCGGCTGTCATTCTTATTCATATTGCACTCTTTAAATCTAAGTGGGGTCTACGTACCCGCGCTGTGGGCGAGCACCCAACGGCTGCTGAATCTGTCGGAATCGACGTCAATAAGATTCGATTCCGCAATGTTCTTATTGCAGGTGCAGTTGCTGGGCTTGGTGGAGCATTCTTTACATTGGGCGCAGTTGGTTCATTTAGCAAGGAGATGACTGCGGGCAAGGGCTTCATCGCACTTGCTGCCCTTATCTTCGGTCGCTGGAGCCCACTAGGTGCTGTAGCTGCTGCTCTCATCTTTGGTTTTGCAGATAACTTGCAGGGACTTCTCACAATTACCGGAACGCCAATTCCATCAGAATTTATGTTGATGGCTCCATATATTGCAACCATCATCGCTGTATCGGGCTTCGTAGGAAAAGTACGAGCGCCCGCCGCCGATGGCATCGCTTATAAACGCGGAGGCGGTTCGCACTAATGGAGATCAATTGGGATTTGCTTCGTAGTGAAGCGCTAGGTGCAATGAAGAAGGCGTATGCGCCATATTCAAAGTTCCCTGTTGGCGTTGCAGCGCTCGTTGATGATGGTCGCATCATCACAGGGTGCAACGTTGAAAACGCTAGCTACGGACTTACGCTCTGCGCCGAATGCGGTTTAGTTTCCAATCTCATTGCCACAGGAGGCGGGCGTTTAATCGCCTTTGCTTGCGTAGATATTGCCGGAAATCCCTTGATGCCATGCGGACGTTGTCGCCAGCTGCTACAAGAGCACGGTGGATCAAAGCTTCAGATGGATACCAATGAGGGTGTTAAAACTCTTGGCGACCTTCTTCCATGGGCATTCGGTCCTGAAGAGATGAACGAACGCCTTTCATGATTGAACCATTTGCAGCTGTAGAGATCATTGCAGCAAAGCGTGATCGCAATGAGTTAACAGATCCGCAAATTGATTGGATTATTGACGCCTATACACGTGGCGTCGTTGCTGACGAACAGATGTCAGCGCTTCTCATGGCAATTCTTCTTAATGGAATGAATTCTCGAGAAATTTCTCGCTGGACCAACGCCATGATCAATAGCGGCGAACGCATGGATTGGTCGAAGCTCGATCGTAAAACAGCAGATAAGCACTCAACGGGCGGCGTTGGCGACAAGATCACTCTTCCACTTGCTCCACTTGTTGCAGCATGCGGGGGAGCAGTTCCTCAACTTTCAGGTCGCGGGCTTGGACATACTGGTGGAACTTTAGACAAACTTGAATCCATCCCTGGTTGGCGCGCATCGCTCACTAACGATGAGATGCTCAAAGTGTTGCAAGACACTGGTGCAGTTATTTGTGCAGCGGGAGCAGGGCTAGCGCCTGCAGATAAGAAGCTCTACGCGCTTCGCGATGTCACTGCAACTGTAGAAGCGATTCCACTGATTGCATCTTCAATCATGAGCAAGAAGATTGCCGAGGGAACTTCAGCGCTTGTTCTTGATGTGAAGACAGGTTCTGGTGCATTTATGTCAGATCCGGCAAAGGCATCAGAACTTGCTCGCACTATGGTGCAACTTGGTAAAGATGCAGGCGTCAAGACTCGTGCTCTCGTTACCGCCATGGATGTTCCGCTCGGACTTACTGCAGGTAATGCTCTAGAAGTGCGTGAATCTGTTGAAGTCCTTGCAGGTGGCGGACCTTCTGATGTTGTTGAGTTAACCATTCTTCTTGCTCGCGAAATGATTGATGCAGCCGGCATTGTTGGAAAAGATCCAGCAGA
The DNA here is from genome assembly GCF_965234405.1 of Planktophila turicensis (SeqCode). Taxonomy (GTDB): domain Bacteria; phylum Actinomycetota; class Actinomycetes; order Nanopelagicales; family Nanopelagicaceae; genus Planktophila; species Planktophila turicensis. The sequence continues at coordinate 1,061,293 of NZ_OZ248346.1, read as the reverse complement.
TGCGCTTAAAGATGGCAGCGCAATGGACCATTGGCGCCGCATGATTAGCGCTCAAGGTGGAGATCCCGATGCTGTGCTTCCTGTTGCTCGCGAACAGCATGTAGTGAAAGCAGCAAATAGCGGAATCATCACAACTATGGATGCGATGAAGGTCGGCGTCAGCGCATGGCGTTTAGGTGCAGGTCGCTCAAAGCAGGGCGAAAAGGTTCAAGCAGGCGCCGGTATCGAACTCCACGCAAAGCCAGGCGATTACATCACTGCAGGGTCACCATTGATGACATTGCATACAGATGAAGCCCCACGATTTGAACGCGCTCTCGAAATTCTTGAAGGCGCTGTCACAATAGTTGAAGGTGGAACGGTCAATCGTCTACCTCTAGTGTTAGAGAGAATTGAAGGATGAGCGACTTAACAAAGAAGCCAACAGCGGATCAAGTAAAGCGACTTCCAAAGGCGCTTCTGCATGATCACCTTGACGGTGGACTTCGCCCGCAAACAATTATCGATATCGCCAAAGAGATTGGCCACGAACTTCCAACGTATGACGCAGCTGAACTCGCTGAATGGTTCCGTAGTTCATGTGATTCAGGTTCACTCGTTCTCTATCTTGAAACATTTGCGCACACAGTTGCAGTCATGCAGCGTAAAGAAGATGTAGTACGTGTAGCGCGTGAATGTGCAGTAGATCTTGCTCGTGATGGCGTGGTCTATGCCGAAGTACGTATGGCGCCAGAACTCATCACTGAAAAAGGTTTGTCGCTCTCTCAGGCGATTGAAGCAATCCTCGAAGGTTTCCGTGCAGGTGAAGCGGAAGCAAAGGCAGAGGGCAACACAATTCGCGTGATGTCACTTCTCTGTGGAATGCGCCAGAACAACCTTTCGCAAGAAGTTGCAGAGCTTGCAGTGAAGTATCGCGACCAAGGTGTAGTCGGTTTTGATATCGCAGGCCCTGAAGATGGTTTCCCACCAAGCGATCAGCTCGATACCTTTGAATATCTACGCCGCGAAAATGCTCATTTCACCATCCATGCTGGTGAGGCTTATGGCCTGCCTTCAATCTGGGAAGCAATTCAACTCTGCGGAGCAGAACGCTTGGGACATGGCGTTCGCATCACTGACGATATCGATTTCAACCACACACCACCGCGTTTAGGACGCCTTGCTTCCTATGTACGCGATCGCCGCGTTCCACTTGAAATGTGCCCATCATCAAATATTCAGACAGGTGTAGCAGATTCATTTGCCCATCACCCTCTTGCTCGCCTGGCCAAGCTTCGTTTCCGCGTCACCATCAATACCGATAACCGTTTGATGTCTGCAACATCGATGTCGCGCGAGATGACCGAGATGGTCAACCAATGCGATTGGACCTTCCAAGATCTTCAGCGCGTAACGATTAATGCTCTTAAGAGCGCCTTCATCCCATTTGAAGAGCGTCTTGCAATCATTGAAAGCGTTGTAAAACCTGCCTATGCAAAGATTTCAGAGGAGTAAGTAATGGCACATCCTAGGTACACCCTTCGCCAAGTCGCTAAGACAATTGATCACGCGCTCTTGCGTCCAGATATGTCACGCGATGAAGTAAAGGCGGGGTGCGAGGTCGCAATCAAGTACGACGTTGCCTCTGTCTGCTGTAAGCCAGCCGATGTTGCTTTCTGCGCTGACATTTTGCGCGGTAGCGATGTCCATGTTGGAACTGTCGTTGGATTTCCACACGGCAATTCAGCAACCGCTACCAAGGTATTTGAAACCAAGCAGGTAGTTGCCGATGGAGCCACTGAAATCGATGTCGTAATCAATATTGGTTGGATGAAGTCAGGGATGTATGACGAAGTCCGCGAAGAGATTGCTGCGGTCGTTGCTGCGGCAAGCGGCAACCAGGTAAAGGTAATTCTCGAGAATGCATACCTGACCAAGGAAGAGATCGTTAAGGCCTGCCAGCTCTGCGAAGCTGCCGGTGCTGACTATGTGAAGACATCTACAGGTTTTGCTCCCACAGGTGCGATCCTTGAAGATGTAGAACTGATGCGCGCTTCAGTTTCTTCTAAGGTTGAAGTAAAGAGTGCGGGCGGCGTGAAGTCACTGGATATGTTGCTTTCTTTTATGGATGCCGGCGTAAAGCGCAGTGGAGCAAGCGGAACAGCTGCAATGCTTGATGAATTTGTTGAGCGCTTCGGCGCTTAACCTGCCAAGAACTTCTTTAAAGGTTCGCGCAGTTCACTCAGGAGCACCTCTGAATCGCCTGAAGTCTTAGTAATCACTTCGATATAACACTTCATCTTCGCTTCCGTCCCTGATGGGCGAACGATGATGCGAATGCCGCCAGCGAGCCAGATACGCAATCCATCTGTGGGTGGCAAACCATCCTTCGGTGCGGCTAGGTCATCGATTGATTCCACTGCACGCCCTGCAATTTCTTTAGGCGGAGTTTGGCGAAGATCTGCCAGCAATCGAGTAATGGCAGACATATCTGAGACTCGAATGGAGATCTGCTCAGTGCCGTGGAAACCATGGCGTTCCCACACTTGATTGAGTAAGTCGCTAATTGTTAAGCCATCTCGCTTCAGGTCCATAGCAACTTGCGCTAAGAAGATTGCCGCGGAGATTCCATCTTTATCATTGACGGTATCTGAATCAACGGCGTATCCAATCGCTTCTTCATATCCGAATGCCAAATCTTCAATCTTGGCCAACCATTTAAAGCCAGTGAGAACTTCCTGGAAATCGATTCCATAATGGCCGCTGATTTTGCGAAGAGCAGATGAGGAAACGATTGAGTTTCCAAATGTTCCAGAAGGTTTTGAGCGAGCAATCCATTCACCCAGCACAACGCCAAGCTCATCTCCACGCAGCATGCGCCAGCCAACTGCAGGGTCGTTAATGGCTGCTGCACATCGATCAGCATCAGGGTCATTGGCAATCACTAGTTCGGCGTTGAAGTCGCGAGCCTTTTTGAGAGCAAGGTCAATGGCGCCAGGTTCTTCGGGGTTAGGAAATGCAACGGTAGGAAAATCAGGATCTGGCGTGCACTGTTCGTCGACAGTTATCAGTGATGAGAAGCCGGCCTTATTAAAGACAAGTTGCGCTGTCTCAGTACCAACTCCGTGCATCGCGGTATAAACAACTTTGAGATCGCCAGGACGTGGAGCAAGTGCGCTGGTGCGCTTTACATATTCATTTAATACTTCTTCATCCAAGATAGTCCACTTGCTGTCGCGGGGGAGTGACTTCAGCGATGTCACCGCATCTATATCAGCTGCAATAAAGCCATCTGTCGGATTGATGATCTGTGATGATGCGTACTTAACTCCATCAGCTTCAGGTCCTACATAAACCTTGTAACCATTATCTTGCGGTGGATTATGGCTTGCAGTCACCATGATTCCGATATCGCAAGCAAGATAAGAAGTTGCAAAGGCAAGAACTGGAGTTGGTAGCGGGCGCGGAAGTATGTACACATCCATTCCTGCACCGCTCATGATTTCAGCAGTTTCAAATGTGTAATCTTCAGAGCCGTAACGAGCATCTCGACCAATAACAACCTTGGTCATTCCGCGCTTTTGCATATAAGAAGCGATACCCGCTGCTGCGCGTCCGACAACAGCGCGATTCATACATGAAGGACCAGGTCCTATCGGCCCACGTAGGCCAGCAGTTCCAAATTGGAGAAAGCCATTGAAGTATTTCTTAAGTGTTACTTCATCGCCTGCATCGAGCAGGGTTTGTAGCTCGGCTGCGGTCTTTGGATCTGGGTCGTCAGCAATCCAAGCTTCAACTTCGGCGCGCAGAGTGCTGTTCATGGCTTAAGGCTAATCTCGTTAGACGAGTTTAGGAATAGTGTTCTTGAGCAAAGTGCCCATGCGATCAGCAGCAGCCTTGCCGGCAGCAATGACTTCTTCATGGTTTAACTTTTCTCCTGTAACGCCTGCAGCAGCATTAGTAACAAGTGAGATACCGAGAACTTCTGCGCCAAGAGCATGCGCGGCAATTGCTTCAGGAACTGTTGACATGCCAACGAGATCAGCACCCATGGTGCGCATCATCAGAATTTCAGCTGGAGTTTCATAGGTTGGCCCGCGCCAGTGGACGTAAACGCCTTCGGCAAGAGATGAATCTTCCTTCTTCACTATCTCGCGGATGCGCTTGCTATAAAGATCAGTCAGATCGATAAATGTTGCACCCGATAGAGGTGACGCTGCCGTAAGTGAGATGTGATCACGAATAATGACGGGCTGACCAACCTTGTATGAAGTATTGATGCCACCGCATGCATTGGTGAGGATGACGACCTTGCAGCCTGCCTTCACTGCTGTACGGACTCCGTGCACTACAGGTTCCATACCCTTGCCTTCATAAAGGTGGGTGCGACCTAGGAAGACGAGTGCGCGAATGGTTTTGCCATTTTCGACGATTTCGTAAGAGCGAACTTTTCCTGAGTGGCCTTCGACTGCTGGCGCAAAGAAGCCGGTGATCTCATGTGCATCGCATTCATAGGCAGGTGCGCCGAGCGCATCAGCGGCTGTTACCCATCCTGAACCCATAACAAGTGCAACATCGTGAGATGCGACGCCTGTACGTTCTGCGATTTCTGCAGCTGCCTTAGTAGCGGCAGCTAATGGATCTGAGTAGAGAAGTTCAGTTGAGGTCATGCCTCAATAATGTCACAGAGAACTGTTCCGCTGGCCACGGTCTCACCGATTACAGCTTTTAGGTTCTTAATCACACCTGATTTATGAGCATTGAGTGGTTGCTCCATCTTCATCGCTTCAAGAACGATGATGAGATCTCCTGCTTCAACGCTCTGTCCTTCTTCGACAGCAATCTTTACAACAGTTCCTTGCATCGGGCTGGCAAGGCCAGTTCCTGATGAGCCACCACCTGATGATTGCTTTGCGCGGTGGCGCTTTACAACTGGTTCTGGTGCATGAACGAGAATTTCAAAGCGCTTTCCATTGACTTCAGCGACAAGCTTTTCAGCAGCGACGCGAGTCTGAATCTCAGCGGTCGCAGATTCAAAGGCAGGTATTTCGTTCTTAAATTCATTTTCAATATAACTTGTATAGACCTTGAACACATCTGTGTAAGCAGGATCTTCCAGGATGGCGCGGTGGAAGGGGAGTGCAGTAGCGAGTCCACCTACTTCAAATTCAGCGAGAGCGCGACGTGCGCGTTGGATAGCTTGTTCGCGAGTTGCACCGGTAACGATTAACTTTGCAAGAAGTGAGTCGAAGTTTCCGCCGATCACATCACCATTACGGAAACCTGCATCTACGCGGACTCCAGGTCCAGTTGGAATATTCCACGAAGTAATGCGACCTGGTGCAGGCAGGAATGAACGTCCAGGATCTTCACCGTTGATACGGAATTCAATTGAGTGGCCACGCACAACAGGATCATCAAAACCGAGGCTTTCACCCATTGCGATGCGGAATTGTTCGCGCACAAGGTCAATGCCTGTTACCTCTTCAGAGACAGGGTGCTCTACTTGAAGACGGGTATTTACTTCAAGGAAAGAAATTGTTCCGTCTAGGCCGACAAGAAATTCACATGTGCCGGCGCCAACATAGCCAGCTTCCTTCATGATTGCCTTACTTGAGCGATAAAGCTCTTCGTTCTGGGCATCAGTTAAGAATGGTGCAGGCGCCTCTTCGACAAGCTTCTGATGGCGACGCTGTAGCGAACAATCACGTGTTGAAACAACAACTGCATGGCCGTGCTTGTCGACCAAGACCTGAGTCTCTACGTGGCGTGGCTTATCGAGATAACGTTCGACGAAACATTCACCGCGCCCAAAACCTGCAATCGCTTCACGGACAGCTGATGCATAAAGTTCCGGAATCTCTTCCATGGTGCGCGCAACTTTAAGGCCGCGACCTCCACCCCCGAATGCAGCCTTGATTGCAACAGGCAATCCATGTTCTTTCGCAAAAGCGAGAACTTCTTCATGCCCTGTAACTGGGTCTTTAGTTCCTGCAACAAGAGGCGCGCCTGCAGCCGATGCAATACGACGAGCTGAAACTTTATCGCCGAGCGCACTAATCGCGGCTGGTGGGGGACCGATCCAGATGAGCCCGGCATCAACTACTGCTTGAGCAAAGTCTGCGTTCTCAGAAAGGAATCCATAACCAGGGTGAACTGCATCCGCGCCAGATTCTTTAGCGAGTGCGATGATCTTTGGAATGTTGAGATAGGTATCTTTAGCGACAGTCCCATTAAGTGAGTAAGAAAAATCTGCGCTCTTTGCGTGAAGTGCATCGCGATCTTCTTCTGAATACATCGCAACAGATTCGAGGCCATGGTCTTTACAGGCGCGAATAACGCGAAGAGCAATCTCTCCTCGGTTAGCAATCAGAACGCGCTTCATGACATCTCCTTCACTTGAGGCCAAGAATATCCAAGTTGCTTCATTGCGTTACGAAGAAATGGCATCGAAATTCCCACAACATTGGTGTAATCGCCCTCGATTACTGGAATAAAAGGGCTTCCAAAGCCATCGAGAGTGAAACCGCCAGCTACGTGAAGTGGCTCTTCAGATGCTACGTAATCTGCAATCTCTTCATCGGTCATATCTGTAAAGGTGACTTTCGTGGTGACGCGATCTGCAATCTCAATTCCACGCTCAGTATCGATAATGCAATGTCCGGTATGAAGTAAACCCGTACGGCCACTAATTTTCTTTGCGCGTTCAACGGCGACTTCTGGGGTACCTGGTTTACCGAATGAGACCCCATCCACATCAAATGTTGAATCGCAGCCGATGATGATTGCTGGGTAATCAATCATTTCGCGAACTGTGTGTGCCTTTGAAATCGCCAGAGCAATCACCATATCTTCGGGAGTCATTGCGTTGAAGAAATCAGTCTCTTCATCCACATTGCTTACGATTATTGTTGGCTTGAGACCAGCATCGGTCAGTAAGCGACGACGAGAAGTTGATTGCGATGCTAAGACGATACGTGGCATTTACTGATGCTTTCGAGCGCCGAAGGTAATTTGGTGCGGAAGCGGTTGGCGCAGTTGTGGCAGCGCAAAGACGCTTCGCTTAATTACTGGCTTGATATCAACGGCTTTGTGGTTGGCCAAAACAGCTTGAAGTGCAACGAGCTCTTCAGGAGTTGGATGGCCTGCTGTAACAGAGAATTTCATCGTTATAGAGGAATATTTCCGTGCTTACGTGCCGGCAAAGTATCGCGCTTTGTCTTTAGCGTGCGGAATGCCTTTGTGATGTATTGGCGTGAATCTTCAGGTTCAATCACGCTATCGATTGTTCCGCGCTCTGCAGCGAGATAAGGATTTGAGAACTTTTCGGTGTACTCAGTAATCAATTCTGCGCGCTTCGCATCCTGATCTTTAGCCTCAGCTAAATCCTTGCGATAGAGAATATTGACTGCACCTTGTGCGCCCATCACTGCAATTTCAGCGCTAGGCCAAGCGAAGTTGATATCGCTACCAAGGTACTTAGAGCCCATCACGATAAATGCTCCACCGTAAGCCTTACGGGTAATAAGGGTGACTAGTGGGACAGATGCTTCAGCATATGCGTAAAGAAGCTTTGCACCACGTCGAATAATGCCGTTCCACTCTTGTTCTGTACCGGGCATAAATCCTGGAACGTCAACGAGTGTCAGGATTGGAATATTAAATGCATCGCAGAAGCGTAGGAATCGCGCTGCTTTTTCAGATGAGTTGATATCGAGCGTGCCAGCAAGCTGTGAAGGTTGGTTGGCAATAATTCCAACTGATTGGCCTTCGATGCGCGCAAATCCCACAACGATATTCGGTGCATAGAGAGCATGAACTTCGAGGAACTCGCCTTCATCAACAAGAGCTTGAATCAAGTTCTTCATATCGTATGGCTGGTTAGGGCTATCTGGAATCAAAGTGTTGAGCGCTGTATCTGATGCGCTCTTATCGAGAGTCTCTGTTGGAGGAAGGACAGGTGAACCATCCATATTGTTAGATGGAAGGTATGACAGAAGTGCTTTCACGTAATCAATCGCATCTGCCTCTGAATCTGCCATGTAATGAGCATTTCCAGATTTGGTGTTATGTGTAAATGCACCACCAAGTTCTTCCATACCTACGTCTTCACCAGTAACAGTTTTGATTACATCTGGACCAGTAATAAACATATTAGAAGTCTCCTTCACCATGACGGTGAAGTCGGTTAACGCTGGTGAATATGCTGAGCCGCCGGCACATGGCCCGAGGATCAAAGAAATCTGGGGAATCACACCTGATGAACGGGTGTTGAGGCGGAAGATTCGGCCGTAACCATTGAGTGAAGCCACACCTTCTTGAATACGCGCTCCACCTGAGTCATTAATTCCAATCAGTGGAATTCCTGACTTCAGAGCAAACTCGGCAATCTTTACAATTTTTTCTGCATGCACTTCGCCAAGGGATCCGCCGAAAACAGTGAAGTCCTGTGAGTAAAGCGCGATTGGTCGTCCATCTACTGTTGCAGTTCCAATTACAACTCCATCGCCATAAGGGCGGTTCTTCTCCATGCCAAAGTTCTGGGCGCGGTGACGAGCAAACTCATCAATTTCAGTAAAAGAATCTGCATCAACGAGCATTTCAATGCGTTCACGAGCGGTGCCCTTGCCCTTGGCATGCTGCCTCTCTTCTGCGCGTGCAGAACCAGCGTGGACAGCTTCATCAATTCTTTCGCGGAGGTCTTCGATTTTTCCCGCAGTAGTGTGCAGATCTGGGCTCATGAACATAAGGTACTAGTCGTGAGCACCGTTGCGCCAAGACCACCGCTAGATAGTTCGGTCATCTCAGAAAAAATCTCGCAGTACTGGCGAGTAAGCGTGGTTGAAGTCACGGGATCGACGCAAGATGACTTAACGCAATTAGTTGCAGATAAAAAAGCAAAAAGCGGTGAAGTCATCACTACGGAATATCAAAGTGCTGGACGAGGTCGACTCGATAGAAAATTTGATGCACCTGCATCTTCTGCTCTGATGTTTTCATTTTTTGTTGAACCAATTCGAGATAAATCTGATTGGTCATTTCTTCCTCTTCTTACTGGGCTATCTGCAATCTTTTCGCTCACCACATTGGATCCCGAGTTTTCACCTGCTCTTAAATGGCCCAATGACATTCTTATAGGAGATGGAAAAGTTGGAGGAATCATCGCGCAAGCAAGTGGTGAGGGAGTTGTTATCGGTGTTGGCATCAACGTTGGAATGTCTCAAGAGGAACTTCCTGTTGTCACTGCTACTTCACTAGCCCTCCACAACTTCTCAACACTGGACCGCAATCTCATTCTCTCGACATTCCTAGCAACCTTTGAAGAGCTCTTCGAAAGATGGCAGAACGGTGAAGATCTACGCCATCTGTATAAAGAGAGGTCTGCAACGATCGGCCACGACATACGAATTGAACATCCAGATGGCAGCCATAAGAATGGAAAAGCTGTAGATGTGACGCCTGCAGGCGAACTCATTCTCGAAGACGGTTCTCGAGTAACAGTCGGAGACATCGTTCATCTACGATAGGGCTGTGAATGAACGATTCCCTCGCGTAGGCGTTATAGGCGCAGGGCAATTAGCGCGCATGATGGTTGCGCCAGCAACAGCCCTCGGAATCGATCTCCTTCTCTTCGCACAAAGCCCTGATGATTCAGGTGCTCAAATCACACATCACATCGTTGGCGATTACGCAGACCTCGAAGCGCTCAAAGTATTTGCATCGAACTGCGATGTCATCACATTTGAACATGAGCTCGTTCCGCTCTCGGTTATTAAGGGGCTGGAAGCCACAGGTGTAAAGGTTTATCCGCCATCATCTGCATTTATCTATTCTCAAGATAAAGCTGAGATGCGCAAGAAACTGAGCGCCTTCCCTGCACCGAGGTGGAAGATTGCAACATCAACAGCCGAGATCGAGCGATATCCATTGATTGCAAAAGCAATCTCGGGTGGCTACGACGGTCGTGGTGTGTGGAAGATTAATTCGCAAGATGAGCTTGCTGAAGTTTTCAAGACCACTCCACAGCTCTTGATTGAAGAACTTATCTCCTTCGACACTGAAATTGCCGTGATGGTGGCTCGTTCACCACATGGACAAGCAACTTCGTGGACACCAACTGAAACTGTGCAAGAAGATGGAATCTGTACTTTAACGATTTCACCTGCTCAAAATATTTCCTCTGATCTTGCTGAAAAAGCACAGAAGCTCGCACTCGATATTGCACAAGAAGTTGGCGTGGTCGGTGTTATGGCAGTTGAAATGTTTGTGAAGGGAGATCAGCTCTTCATCAACGAGTTAGCGATGCGCCCACATAATTCGGGGCACTGGACAATTGACGGAGCGGTCACAAGTCAGTTCGAACAACACTTGCGCGCAATTCTCGATCTTCCACTTGGAGATCCTTCAATGACTGCCGATATCGCCGTGATGGGAAATATCTTGGGCGGCGATAAGACAGATATGTATCGCCCATATCTTCACCTGATGGCGCGCAATCCAGAGCTTAAGTTCCATCAATATAAGAAGGAAGTCCGCGTGGGGCGCAAGATTGGCCATGTCACCGCGGTTGGCTCTGACCTTCTACAATTAACCACAGATGTTCAGCATGCACGTGACTATATGAGTGGAGCTATCGATGAGTGATCGTAAAGATGTAGCAATCATCATGGGCTCAGATTCTGATTGGCCTGTCATGGAAGAAGCTGCGAAAGCACTTGATTCATTTGGAATTAGCTACAGCGCAGATGTTGTGTCAGCACACCGTATGCCTGAAGAGATGGTCGACTTTGCAAAGACAGCTGCATCAAAGGGTTACAAGGTAATCATTGCTGGTGCAGGGGGAGCGGCGCACCTTCCGGGAATGGTTGCATCCCTTACAACACTGCCGGTTATTGGCGTTCCAGTCTCGCTCAAGAACCTTGATGGAATGGATTCATTGCTATCTATCGTTCAGATGCCAGGGGGAGTTCCTGTTGCAACTGTTGGTATTGATAACGCTAAGAATGCAGGAATCCTTGCTGCGCGCATTATTGGATCAGCGGACGCAACAGTTGCTAAGAAGGTTGAAGCTCAGCTATCTGAACTAGCTGATGAAGCAAAAGCAAAGGGCGCCCAATTGAGCGCCCGTCGCAATGCAAAGACTGGTTTTTAGTCAGTACGTCCTAGAGCATGAACGCGCCATCCAGCTGCGCGCCACATATTGCGATCTAACATATTGCGACCGTCAATAAGGAACTTTGACTTCACGAGCTGACCAATCACTGATGGATCGAGTTCGCGATATTCCTTCCACTCAGTTAAGTGCAAGATCGCATCTGCACCCTTCACTGCATCGACGACCTTCTCTTGGTAATCAAGATTTGGGAATCGCTTACGTGCAGGTTCAATGCCCTTAGGGTCGTGAACAACAACTTGTGCACCAGCAGCTTGAAGTTGAGCCGCAATATCTAGCGCTGGGGAGTCGCGCACGTCGTCGCTGTCGGGCTTAAATGTTGCACCGAGAACAGCGATTTTGTACTGAGTGAGATCTTCTGAAAGGTCTGCGCGCACAACATCAATAACGCGTTGACGAGCACGAAGGTTGATTGCATCAATCTCGCGAAGGAATTCAAGAGCTTGGTCTGCGCCAAGTTCTTGTGCGCGTGCCATAAATGCGCGAATATCTTTTGGAAGACAGCCTCCGCCGAATCCAATACCCGCCTGCAGGAAGCGGCTTCCGATTCGTGGGTCGTAACCGATTGCCTTGGCAAGGACGGTTACATCTCCACCCGCTGCTTCGCATACTTCAGCCATTGCGTTGATAAATGAAATCTTTGTTGCAAGGAATGAGTTTGCTGCAACCTTTACTAGCTCTGCAGTTGGTAGATCTGCGCGAATCCATGGAGTTCCAAGATCAATAACAGGCTTGTAGACCTCTTTAAGGATTTCTTCTGCGCGATCATTTGCAACGCCAACCACAAGACGGTTTGGAGTCAAAGTATCTTCGACTGCGAAACCTTCGCGGAGGAACTCAGGGTTCCAAGCGAGGTCTGCCTGTGGAGCGGATGTGGCAAGCTGATCGCGAAGTAACTGAGCAGTTCCTACTGGAACCGTCGACTTTCCGACAACGAGTGAACCTTCTTTGAGGTGTGGAGCGATTGCTGCAACTGATGACTTTACAAATGTCAGATCTGCAGCAAGTCCATCTTTGCTCTGAGGTGTACCGACGCAGATGAAGTGAACATCTGCGTCAGCAACTGCTGAGAAGTCAGTTGTAAATGAGAGACGGCCGGTCTTCATCTCAGCAGCAAGGAGAGTGTCGAGACCAGGTTCGTAGAAGGGGAGTTCGCCTTTAGAGAGGAGATCAACTTTGCCCTGGTCGGTATCGATACCGACTACTTCAAAACCGAGTGAGGACATACATGCTGCGTGGGTAGCGCCTAGGTAGCCGCAACCAATTACTGAAAGCTTCAGAGTCATACGCGAGAGTCTATTGCAGGCTCAATTAAAAACTGGAAAATTCAGGGCTATTTTGCGGGCGCGCAAGGATTATCTGCAGCTGTTTTCGTCTTAAATTTGTCGATTGTCACAGCTTTAGCAGTCGCCTTTGCAGATGCTTTCGCAGTTGGCTTCACAGTCTCAAGCAAGGCTTCATCGTTGCGAATCTTGGTCCAGAGATCTGTTGCCAATACATCATCCCAAATCACAACAGAGCCAACGGTTGGGTGGCGGCCATTTGGATCTGAAAGTGGAACAGTCAGTGTGCGAATATTTCCAGAAGAGAGATTTCGCATCTGCTTAGCGAGAGTAAGAAGGTCATTCTTATTCACACCAGAATCCATCTTCACAGTTGAAATAGTTGCGTTGTAGAACTTTGTTAACTTGATTGGATTCAGAAGCACTCCGCTACTCGTAGCTTTGCGCAGAACAGCGCTCACGAATTGCTGTTGGCGTTCCATGCGACCGATATCTCCACGACCATCAAAGTCACGGGTACGCACATATTTGAGCGCTTCAATTCCATCAAGCACGTGTGTGCCTGCGCTCATCACCAAGTGGCTCTTTGGATCATTGATCGCAACCTTGGAACAAACTTGAATTCCACCGAGCGCATCGACCACGCCAGTAAAGCCAGCGAAGCTGACTTCGACGTAATGATCAATCTTTAAATTTGTCTTCTCTTCAAGAGTTTGGATAAGAAGCGGTGCCCCACCAAATGCAAATGAAGCGTTGATCTTTCCGGGACGCGCGGGAATATCCTTGGTCCCATCTTGGCTTCTATGCGCAGGAATCGTCACCAACGTATCTCGCGGAATTGAGACGATGTACGCCGCATCGCGAGACTTTGAAATATGGACGAGCAACATTGTGTCTGAGCGACCACCAGCTGCTACTGCAGTGCTTCCAACGCGGAGCGCTTTAATCTGTTCTTTCGTTAGACCTTCACGAGTGTCAGAACCAACAACAAGATAGTTCAGGGCCGAGGAAGTCTTTTCAGGGCGATCTTTAATAGAGCCAAAGACATCTATTCGAGAAATTTGTCCGCTTACCTGACCTAATCCGAGCCACGATAGCGATGCAACAAGGACAACACCCAGAGAGAGTGATGTAATTATCCGAATTGCACGAGAAGATTTCACATCCGTAGGGTACTTGGACGATAGCGTGGAGGGGTTATGGCGACACCAACTCACGAGTTAATTGGCTCACCGCATCCATCTATCAGCGTCATACTTCCAATTCTCAATGAAGAAGCACACCTCAAAGGTGCTATCGACTCAATCCTTTCTCAGGATTATCAAGGAAAGACAGAAGTAATTCTCGCAGTCGGCCCTTCGCATGATCGCACCCTTGAAATTGCGCAGCAAATATCTCAGCAAAATTCCCGTGTAGTAATCGTTGAAAATCCAACAGGGCGAACAGCAGCTGGATTAAATCTTGCACTAAAGAAATCACAGAGCCCCGTCATTGTTCGCGTTGATGGGCATGCGCAGATTCCTAGTAATTACCTTTCACTTGTCGTTGAAATTCTCAACAAGACCGGTGCGGTAAATGTGGGCGGCGTAATGGCAGCCGTTGGTACAACCGCTTTTGAAAATGCCGTTGCAGGTGCAATGCGCAGTCCACTCGGAGTTGGTGCATCACGTTTCCACACCGGGGGAGAAGCCGGTGTAGTCGACACTGTGTACCTAGGTGCTTTCAGACGAGAAGCCCTCCTTGCAATTGGTGGCTTCGATGAACGCTTTACTCGTGCCCAAGATTGGGAACTTAATTTCCGCCTACGCGAAAATGGCGGAGTTGTTTACTTCGATCCAAGACTCCATGTCACATATCGTCCGCGATCGACTGTAAAAGCTCTTGCGAAACAATATTTTGAATATGGTCGCTGGCGCCGAGTAGTTTCAAGAAAACATAGCGGAACAATTAATTATCGCTACCTCGCTCCACCGTTTGCTCTTGTCGGTTTCACCGTTTCGCTATTGGCTGGATTTATCGCACCAATACTCTTCACCCCAGCCGCGATTTACACACTCTTTGTTCTACTTGCTTCAATCAAAATCGCATCAAACATCCGTGAATATTTCTTGCTCTTGGCTGTTATTCCGACCATGCACTTCGCGTGGGGCGCCGGTTTTGTCTCCTCACCAAAGACTCTCGTCCCCGTATCTGAATAAGGTGAGCCTCGCTGCGGTAGCCTTTCGCACGTGGAGAAGCCAGTAGTTGTATACGAGCCATTTCGCGCAGGCTTGCCGCCTATGCGCGAGTACATGCGCTCACTCTGGTCTCGCCGAACCTTTATCTCCGAGTTCTCGCGGTCAGAACTGCGCGAGCAGAATTACGGATCTGTCTTCGGCCAATTGTGGCTAGTTCTAAACCCGCTTCTTCTCTCAGCTGTCTACTTCCTTCTCATTTATGTCATTGGCGGAAGTAGCGATGCCACTCGTTTTGGACACCTCACGGCAAGTCTCTTTCTCTTCTATTTGGTAGCAAATAGCCTCACAGGTGGAGTCAAAGCAATTACCTCTGGTCAGCGTTTGATTATGAATACTTCATTTCCCAGAGTGATGTTGCCAATTTCTGCAACGGTTATTGCCCTCTTCAAATTTATTCCGACGCTCATTGTCTTCGGATTCATTCACGTACTAATCGGACTTCCATACTCATGGCAAATGTTGTGGGCAATCCCGATTTTGGCAATTGCACTTGTCATGGCTCTAGGTATGGCAATTCTTATCTCTTGCATCAATGTGTACTTCCGAGATATCTCAAGCATGCTTCCTTATCTGACTCGAAGCCTTCTCTACTTATCGCCAATTCTTTATGTTGCATCAAGCATCTCTGATCGAATTAAGACTTTTGAGATTGCCAATCCGATCTTTTATCTTCTCGATTCATGGTCACGCGTCTTGGTACATGCTCAGGCGCCAACTGTCTTTGGAATGGTTCACGCATCTGTGTGGGCACTTAGCCTCTTCACCGTTGGCACATACTTCTTCCTATCGAGGGAGCGTGATTTCGCTGTCCGCCTATAGCAATACACATACTCCTCAAAGCCTTGCAGTATCTGTAAAGGATCTAGGGCTTACGTACACAACATCGATTGATAAGAAGCCAACTCTTAAGGCGCGCATAAAATCTCTTGGTCGCGGGAAAAAACACACTCGCATTGTGAAAGCGCTTAACGATGTCTCTGTAGATGTTCATTACGGAACAGTTCTTGGCATCATCGGTTCAAATGGTGCTGGTAAATCTTCACTTATGCGCGTGATTTCCGGCATCGTTCCTCCAACTCAAGGTCGTGTTGAAGTCTATGGAAGCGTCAGCACTCTCTTAGCGTTGGGCGTTGGCTTTAATCCATCGATGACAGGACGAGATAACGTCTATCTAGGTGGCCTTGCAGCTGGAATGTCGCGTGAAGATATTGATAAGAATTTTGATGCCATCGCTGCATTCTCAGAGCTCGGCGAGGCAATCGATGCCCCTATGCGCACTTATTCATCAGGAATGTATGCACGCCTTGCCTTCTCGGTAGCAGCTGTTGTCGAACCAGATATTTTGATTATTGATGAAGCACTCAGTACCGGAGATGCGAAGTTTAAAGAGAAGAGCCTTAATCGAATCAAGGAGCTTCGCACCGCAGATCGCGCACTCATTTTAGTTAGCCACGCGTTAGCGACCATCGAAGATATCTGCAACGAAGTCATCTGGCTTGATAAAGGTAAGTTAATGGCGCGAGGCAATCCAACAGAAGTTATCGCTTCTTATCGTGAATTCGTAAATGCAAGAAAGAGCGCATCATCAGATGAGGATGTTTAAAGCCGGGGTTTTACTCCTAGCTGCAACTTTTATAGTCATACCTGTTTCTCGTGCTGAAACTCCTGCAACATTTTCCTTTACTGGATCCGGTTATGGCCATGGAGTAGGAATGAGCCAGATGGGGGCTCGCGCTCTCGCACTCGCTGGCGAATCTGCAACAGGAATCCTTAATTACTATTACAAGGATGTTGTGGTTGCTCCATTTGTAGATAGCCACACGATACGAGTAAATATCGGGCACTTACTTCGCTCAGTTTCTTTTGTTACCGCAACTCCCGAATCTTCTATTCAGATTTATGCTGGAGAAGTCACTGACGTCACTGATATTGCACCTATCGCAGTACTCGGAACACGACAGAAAGCATCATTTAGGTTAGATGCTGCGCAGAACATAGTTGGCCCAGTAACTGGAAAAGCCTTCACTATTCGCTGGACCGGACCCAATGCAGTAATGACTTTTTCACAACCCGGAAGTTCTGCGAAGTATCGCTATGGGCAGATGCAGATGAAAGTGGTGAAAGGCGCAATCGAAGTAACAAATTCGCTCAGTCTTCACGATGAATATCTCTGGGGAATCAGTGAAATTTCTTCGGCATGGCCAGCTGCAGCCCTGGAAGCCCAAGTCATTGCTGCTCGTTCGTATGCACTTTCTAAGATTTCTACCATTAAGCCATCATGCGACTGCCATGTGTATTCACATATCGCGGACCAGAACTTTGTCGGGTATTCGAAAGAGAGCGAGCCAAAGATTGGCCAACTCTGGAAAGCTGCCGTTAATCGCACGCATATCGACTCAGCAACAAGCCTTGCCATCCTCGCTTCAGGAAAGCCTATTCAGGCTTATTACTCATCATCTTCAGGGGGAGCGACTCAGACAACGTTGGATGCATGGGGCCAAGCAACTTCCTACACACAATCGGTTCCAGATCCAGCTGGCTTAGATCCCAAACTCAATCCGAGATTTGCACAGTGGAAGGCATCTGCAACTCAAGAGCTGGTGAAGAAAGCATTTCTGCTTCCCGATGTAGTCACTCTGGAAATTGTCTCTCGAAATTCTGCAGGAGCGGTTACTTACATAAAGGGAACTTCGACTTCAGGTTCAACGAAATTACTAAGAGGCGATACCTTCAGAAGTCGAGTGAAGATTCCTTCTCCGTATTTTCAGCTTGCTTTGCCGTAGTACTTAATTAGCGTGAAGGACAGAATTTAATCCGCCCCAAGTACCTGTGCGCATAACAGCTTCAAGCCCACCAGTCAGTGAATTTCTACGGAAGAGAAGATTGTTTGCTCCAGAAAGCGATGCAGCCTTCACGATTTCACCATCAGGCAACTTCACCTTCGCTGCTGCGGTGATGTAAGTACCAGCTTCAATGACGCAGTTATCGCCAAGCGAGATACCAAGACCTGAGTTGGCACCAAGTAGGCACTTTTCACCAATTGAAATAACTTCTTTACCGCCGCCGCTGAGCGTTCCCATGATGGAAGCTCCGCCACCGACATCAGTGCCATCTCCGACAACAACGCCTGCAGAGATACGACCCTCAACCATAGATGCGCCCAGAGTGCCGGCATTAAAGTTGATAAATCCTTCATGCATCACAGTTGTACCTGATGCAAGGTGAGCACCGAGGCGAACGCGATCAGCATCTGCGATTCGTACACCTGATGGAATGACGTAATCGACCATGCGCGGGAATTTATCGACTGCAAATACTGTGAGATGGCCATACTTCGCTTTAAGTCGTGCACGTGTAGCTTCAAATCCATCTACTGCGCAAGGACCCGCAGAAGTCCAGACCACGTTTGCAAGAAGTCCAAAAATTCCATCGAGTGATTGGCCGTGAGGTTTTACAAGTCGATGCGAAAGAAGATGAAGGCGAAGGTATGCATCGCGTGCATCTTTTGGAGCTTGTGCGAGATCAATTTCGAGTGAGACCAATTCACGAGTTACACCTCGAGCATCATCGCTTCCAACCATTGCAGTAAGTGATGCATCAGGAGTTCCAGTGAGTGCACCTAAAGCTGGTGCTGGAAACCAGACATCGAGAACTGTTGATCCTGCAATTGTTACTATTCCGTGACCGTGAGCTAAAGAAGACATGTTCTAAGCCTAACCCCTATCCTGTGCCTCATGCGCATTGCAGTGTTCTGTTCTTCCTCACCGACTATCGACTCTAAATTTATCGACCTCGCATTCGAACTTGGCTCAGGAATTGCACGCAGTGGAGCTGAATTAGTTTCTGGCGGAGGCCATATTTCTGCCATGGGTGCAATCTCCCGCGGTGCAAGAAGTGTGGGCGGCCGGACAATCGGAATCATTCCTCAGAAGTTGGTTGATATTGAATTTGCTGACCACGAGAGCGATGAACTTATTGTGGTCGATTCAATGCGTACACGAAAGGCAAAGATTGAAGATCTCTCTGACGCCTTTATTACTTTGCCGGGTGGGCTCGGAACTCTCGAAGAACTCTTTGAAATTTGGGTTGGCCGCTACCTTAATTTCCACGATAAGCCAGTAATTATTCTTGATCCATATGGGATTTATCAGCCACTACACGCGCTTGTTGAACATCTTGAAAATGAGAATTTTGTTAAGCCCGGAATGCGCGATCTCTTGCACTGGGCAACTTCTGTTGAAGAAGCTGTAGCGGTTGCTCATGGCAAGTAACACTCTTTCAATCAGTCTCACAATTCCTGCGCCTGTTGATTCTGTCTGGAAGAAGATTGCGGACTGGCAATCACAAGGTGAATGGATGTTGCAGACAAAGGTCTGGGTAACTTCGAAAGAAACCGAAGGAGTTGGAACTTCAATTGCAGCCTTTACAGGTCCATTGCATCGAATCTATCCACGCTTCGGATTCTTAGGGTTACTTGATCTCATGGTTGTTACGAAGTGGCAACCTCCACATCGTTGCGATGTCGAACATGTCGGAAAAATTCTGAAAGGAACCGGAACTTTCCAATTAACGCAAATGAATTCGAGCACAACACGTTTTGACTGGTCTGAAACCATCCAAGCGCCCAAGGTGATATTTGCCCTTATGGCACCCTTTCTCTACATAGGTGTTCGCATATCTCTAGCGCGTTTCGCACGATCTTTTACATAAGTCACCCTTTTCCTCGCTTTCTTTAAGAATCAAGCGAGTAACCTCTATACCTATGAGCGGCGCCAGCAATCCACAATCTTTGGCTGAACTCCTCGCTGCTCTGCCCGATGAAGAACGATTCATCTTGACCCTTCACTATCTGCGGTCACAAAGTAGTTCTGAAATTGCCGCCCTCTTATCTGTCCCTGAGCGGTCAGTAATCGCGGTAATTGAGTCTGGAAAGGCTCGCCTCACAGGGGCTTTAGGTCTTTAACCCCCTATTTCACCGATTTCACCCATGGCTCAATCTGCGAGATACTTCTCCCTGTAACTTTCCTTAAGAAGGTTTCCCCACCCGAAGTAAGAGCAAACAAGGAGTCCCCACCATGGCAGCTATGAAACCTCGTACAGGCGATGGGCCAATGGAAGTCACCAAGGAAGCTCGCTCGCTCGTTATGCGAATCCCTCTCGAAGGCGGCGGACGCCTCGTGGTTGAACTCAACCCACAGGAAGCAAATAACCTCAGCGCTGCTCTTGAAGCCGCTGTTGCTCTCATTAAGAAGTAGAGCGGATTACAGAAAATTCTTCACACAGTCGCACCTGATTTAGATTCACTAATCAGTGCAGATGTTCTCGCTCTTGGGTTTACAAAGAGCGGAGATAACCCTGTCGAGTTCATCGGCAACTCTCGTTTAATCGCAGCGCTTGAAAAGTATTTTGAAATTAGCCTTATTGATGAGGTCACTTTCTTCCAGCCTTCAGGTAAAGCCGGCGAACTCTTTGAAATCCCCGTGCTTCACGATGGTGCGCAGGTAGATCGTTTGTATTTAGTTGGCGCTGGTGATGGTTCACTTCCAGCTCTTCGCACTGCGGGAGCTGCGCTGGGAAAGAAAGTTCGCGGGAAAGCAATTGAACTCGTCTCACTCCTTGCTGAATCCCGAGCCGAAATTCGCGCGCATGGTGTTTCAATTCTTCTCGGTGCATATTCATGGAACCTCAAGACAGGTAAACCAACAGAGCTTGCAACCATCGCAATCGCAACCAAGGATTCAGCCTCCGTCAAAGAAGCAGGTGTCATCGCACGTGCGCTCTACACAGCACGCGACTTGATCCACACACCTTCAAATATCAAGAATCCACTCTGGATGGCTGAAGAGGCTAAGAAGATTGCCGACGAAAAAGGTTTAGCTATTTCAGTTCTTTCCGGAAAAGAGCTCGCACCTTTTGGTGGGCTACGTGCAGTTGGAAATTCTTCACCAAAGCCAGGGCCACGATTCATTGAGTTGACCTATATTCCAAAAGGAAAAGCACGAAGCGCAGCAGCACTTCCGCACGTTGTGATTGTCGGAAAAGGAATCACCTTTGATACCGGTGGCGTCTCACTCAAGCGTCCTTATGAATTTATGACTGCGATGAAGAGCGATATGGCTGGTGCGGCTGCAGCTCTTGCAACAATTAGCGCACTCCCTGATTTACAACCACAGGTAAAAGTCACTGTGCTCATGATGTGTGCAGAGAATGCACTTTCAGGTACAGCGCAGCGACCATCTGATGTCATTACTCAATACGGCGGTACAACTGTAGAAATCATCAATACCGATGCAGAAGGTCGCCTCGTTCTTGCAGATGGATTGGCATATGCAGTCGCTAATCTCGATCCTGATTACCTCTTTGATATTGCAACTTTGACAGGGTCAGCAACACTTGGACTTGGCCGCCAATATGCAGCTCTTTACTCTCGCGACAATAAGTTGGCACAAGAGCTGGTTGCAAATGGTGAAGCATCTGGTGAACGCGTCTGGCAGATGCCACTTATCGATGATTATGCTGATTCACTTGAAAGTGATGTAGCTGACCTTAACCATGCAGCAGATAAAGGAAATTACTCGGCAGGATCTGTGACGGCAGCTCTCTATCTCGAACATTTCGTTGGCGATGCACGATGGGTGCACCTTGATATTGCAGGAACAGGGCGCAGCGAAACAGATTCAGGAGAAAACGCTAAGGGCGGCACCGGTTTCGGCGTGCGATTCTTCATCGATTGGATATTGTCTCTCTCATGAACATCACACCGCATTCTTATGCAGAATCCTTTATTGCAGAAGATGCCATAAAGGCAGCAGCTCGAGCACGAGGCCTCGAGCTCGGTGCAATTGATGTCACCCAAGGAACTGGCGCATATCTTCGCCACCTTGCTCATCAACTCAGCGCACAATCTGTTGTAGAAATCGGAACAGGTTCAGGTGTTGGCGCATTGTGGCTACTCGAAGGAATGATGCCGAGCGGAACCCTCACTTCGATTGATGATGAGATGGAACATACAAATATTGCAAAGATGGCTCTAGCGGAAGCTGATATTGCGCAGCCGCGTTTTCGACTCATCACTAATTCAGTCATGGACGTGATGACGAAGCTCACTGATCGCGCATATGACTTAGTGGTATTTCGCCACAACCCTGAAGATCTCAGCTTTGCAATCTCAGAAGCGCATCGAGTTCTGCGAAGCGGTGGTGTTTTCGTCATCGACAATTTCTTCGGTAGTTCAAAGGTGCAAGATCCTGCACAACGCGACCCAAAGACGATTGCACTTCGCGAAGCCGGTAAATCAATCAAATTAGATACCGAAGCTTGGGTTACAACACTGATTCCAACAGGCGATGGCTTACTCCTCGCCACAAAGTTATAGAAGAGTAAAGAGAATGAGCATCAATAACGGCGGACCTTGGTGGGTAGCTCCAAGCAAGAGCGGACTCGGCAGAAATATCACTTTGCGATCAGCGGTAGTTCTTTCACTTGTAACAGGTGTCATCGGCGGAACATTTGGTGCCGCATCTTCTGGTTCACTCTTCGGTCACTCAGTTAATCTCGTTAAATCTACTTCAACGATTGAGCGCCCCGTAGGATCTGTTGCAGAAATTGCACAACGCGTACTTCCATCGGTTGTATCTATTGAAGCGCGCTCCTCAGATGGCGGATCTACAGGTTCGGGATTTGTCATCGATAGCAGCGGTTACGTACTTACCAATAACCACGTGATTGCTTCCTCCGTGACCAGTGGCGGAAATATCACCGTTCGCCTCAACGACGGTTCTGCCTACGATGCCAAAGTTGTTGGACGAGATAGCTCTTACGACCTCGCCGTGCTTAAAATAATCGGCGCGTCGCTCAAGGCACTTCAATTTGGAGATAGCGAGAAAGTTGCTGTCGGGGATTCTGTGATTGCAATCGGATCTCCATTGGGGCTTTCTGGAACCGTCACACTTGGAATCATTAGCGCAAAGGATCGCGCTGTGACTGCAGGAGAATCTAGTGAAGAGAATTCGTTTATCAATGCCCTACAAACAGATGCTGCAATTAACCCCGGTAACTCAGGTGGACCACTAGTTGATGCAACCGGTGCAGTAATTGGTGTGAACTCAGCGATTGCTTCATTGGGTTCGAATTTCTCATCTCAGACTGGCTCCATCGGACTTGGCTTTGCAATTCCAATTAATCAAGCGCGAAAGACTGCAGATCAATTAATTAAGAATGGCAAGGCAACATATCCGGTGATGGGCATCTCCGTAGATATGAATTACTCAGGAGAAGGTGCTCTCATTGCAAAGACTCCAAACGCTGTTTTGCGCGGTGGCCCAGCAGCCAAAGCTGGCATGAAATCCGGAGACATCATTACTGAAATTGAAGGCAGAGCAATCACTTCGCCTGAAGAGCTGATTGTCGCTATCAGAGCGCAAAATGTCGGAGATAGCATCAAAGTCACATATAAGCGTGGAGCTATTTCCAAGACCGTCACCCTCGTTCTGACGGCATCGAAGTAGCAGAGTAGGGTTTAGCCACTATGTTCTTTGACTTCGGAGCCGGTGAAATCGTAGGCCTTGCGATTCTCGCAATGATCTTGGTGGGCCCAGAGCGTCTACCTAACTTTGCAGTTGATGCAGCTAAATTTATAAAGCGTGCGCGTCAGATGGCGACCAACGCTACCGATGAACTCAAAGGCAACCTTGGCCCAGGCTTTGAAGATCTCAAGCCAACAGATTTAAGTCCAAAGAAATTTATCCAGAAGCAACTCGCTGGCGTTATGGATGATGAGCCAACGTCATCGACCTCAAAAAAATCTTCCAAAATTGATCCCGATCTTCTATGACAACTCTTGAATTAGTTCACGCAGCACTTGCCACCGTCCAAGATCCTGAACTCCATCGCGCCCTTCCTGAACTTGGCATGGTCAAGGCAGTTGAAATTTCAGGAAATACTGCAAAGCTGGAAATTCTCTTAACGATCTCAGGCTGCCCTATGAAGGATCGACTTCAGAAAGATATCGATGCTGCAGTAAAAGCAGTCGATGGAATCTCTGCCGTTGAAATCAACTTTGGCGTGATGGATGAAGAGCAACGTGCCAACATTAAAAAGCTTCTTCGCAATGGACGCGAAAGCTTTATCTCATTCGCTCAAAAGGATTCACTTACTCGCGTTATCGGTGTTGCATCCGGTAAAGGCGGCGTTGGAAAGTCTTCACTGACTGCCAATTTGGCAGTTGCATCTGCACAAAAGGGTTTACGTGTCGGCATTCTTGATGCAGATGTCTACGGCCACTCAATCCCTCGATTGATGGGGCTTATTGGACAGAGACCCACAGCTATCGATCAAATGTTTATCCCTCTCGAATCTTTCGGCGTGAAGACAGTCTCTATGGAGATGTTTAAGCCTGAACGTTCTGATGCAATCGCATACCGCGGACCACTTCTGCACCGCGTTCTCGAGCAGTTGCTCTCCGATGCGTACTGGGGAGATCTCGATCTTCTCTACATCGACCTTCCGCCAGGTACCGGAGACCTTGCAATCTCATTGGGGCAGCTTGTTCCTTCATCTGAAATCGTTGTAGTAACAACCCCACAAATTGCAGCAGCTGAAGTTGCCGAGCGTGCAGGTCGCATTGCTCACCAAATTCATCAACGCGTTATTGGCGTTATCGAAAATATGTCTGCCTACCCATGCGCAAAGTGCGGAGAACTCACATCGCTCTTTGGCGAAGGCGGGGGAGAAGAAACTTCTCGTCGCCTTTCACAGTTGGTGGGCGCAGATGTTCCACTGCTTGGAAAGATCCCATTTAGCCCAGATCTTCGCGAAGGTGGAGATGCTGGTGCTCCAGTAGTTGTGTCAGCTCCTGATAGCTCAAGCGCCAAGGCAATTGAAGCAATTGTTTCTCAGTTGATTGTGCGCGAGAAGTCTTTACTTGGCGTCAGACTCGGGCTTGCGTAACTCTTCAACAATCTCTTTTGCAAGATCGCCTAATTCATTACGCATGTAATCGCGAGTAGCAACATCACCCAAAGCAATACGAAGGCTTGCTAACTCACGAGTGAGATATTCAGTATCTGCAATGCTTCGAGCGTTCTGAGCGCGATCCTCATTGAGCGCAATGCGGTCACGGTCAGCTTGACGATTCTGTGCAAGCAAGATGAGGGGCGCTGCATATGAAGCCTGGAGTGAAAGAATCAAAGTTAGAAAGATAAACGGGTAAGTATCGAAGCGAATATCTTTTGGCGCCAAGGTATTCCACAAGACCCAACTGAAGACAAACGCTGTCATATAAACCAAGAAACGTGCAGTACCTAAGAAACGTGCGAAGCGCTCAGAGAGACGACCAAAAGTTTCAGGGTCGATATTTCCTCGGAGCGAACGGCGAGTCTCGCGCGGTGTATCCAAACCAAAGTTGCGGGCCATCGTTACACCTCCTCGGTGAAATTGTCTGCGAAGTTTGTATCGATACTTTCAAGGGCTGCAGTTGTCGCTGCAGAATCTCGGTGGTCATGTCGCCAGTTTTCAGGCAACAAGTGATCGAGCACGTCATCGACAGTAACAGCACCCAAGAGGCGGTCATTGGCATCGATAACTGGCAATGAAAGTAAGTTGTAGCTAGCTAAGTATGACGACACTGCATGCAGGGATGCGTCGGGATTTACGCCTTGCGTATTGGTATCAACAATCGAGCCCAGCAGAGTTGAAGGCGGTTCGCGTAGCAAGCGCTGGTAATGAACCATTCCGATAAATCGACCCGTTGGAGTTTCAAGCGGTTGGCGTGCGATAAATACCTGTGAAGCAAGCGCTGGTGAAATTTCACTCTGGCGCACAGCAGCGAGAGCATCGGCAACTGTGTAATCAGCAGACATCACGATGGGTTCGGTCGTCATCATTCCACCGGCTGAGTAATCTTCATAAGTCATAAGACGCAATACATCTTCAGCATCTTCCGGATCCATCAGACCAATAAGTTCTTGAGCGCGCTCTTCTCCAATTTCGCGGAGCAAGTCAGCAGCATCATCAGGATCCATCTCTTCAAGAACGTCAGCTGCGCGTTCGCCTTCGAGTTCTGCAAGGAGGGCAACGCGTTCTGATTCATCCATCTCTTCAAGAACATCGGCAAGACGCTCGTCATCAAGTGCGCGAGCAACTTCAACGCGACGCTTAGGTGCGAGATCTTGAATTACCGCTGCTAGGTCGGCTGCGCGCAGGTTAGAGAGAGTTGAAAGTAAGTTAGAGACACCTTGGTTAGATTCGTGCTGAGCAAAACCAGTGACTTCTTCCCATGCAACAGTTGAAGTTGCACCCTTGCGACGAAGACCGCGGCCCTTGCGCATGATGTGGACACGTGTGATGAGCCAATCTCCAGTGCGATTTTGCTCCATGCCCATATCTTCAACAAGAACATCTTCATTGTTCTCAAGGAGAGTAATTGTGCGGTCGAGCAGATCGCCAAGAACGAGCATTTCACCAGCGCGAGTTTCAAATCGGCGCATATTGAGAAGCCCAGTAATTACTACGCCACCAGATTCAATCGAAGTGACTCGAGTGATGGGAACGAAAACGCGTCGACGCAGAGGTACTTCAACAACAAGTCCCAGGATGCGCGGAGATTGATTATTGGAACGAAGGGTCGCGACAGCATCGCGCACCTTGCCAACAGGATCCCCATTAGGGTCGAAAACAGCAGTTCCGGCAAGACGGGCGAGAAATATTCGATTGATGTTATTTCCGCTCATGGGATAAGAGTAACGGCTGGGGTATCGACTAGGTTTGCCTTATGTCTGAGGTCCAGAGAGCAACGGTTCATAATCACACTGAACTGCCCGCACGGCCTGACCTCATCCGCCTCATTATCGGAATATTTGGCATCGGATCTTCAGGGCCACTCATTGCGTTAAGCACGATGCCTGTCCCGACCCTTATTTTCTGGCGCAATCTCGGTGGATCGCTGATGACTCTGCCCTTTGCGCTTCGTCATAAACTCGATCGCACAGGTGCGAAGTGGGCGGTTTTGGCTGGTGTCGTCCTTGCTGTGCACTTTGTTGGATTCTTCCTTTCAATGCGCATGACTAGCGTTACTGCCGGAACTGCCATAGTCGCTACTCAACCAATCTTTGCTGCATTTTTTGTAAAGCTCACGGGTGGACATATTCCGACAAAAGCTTGGTTTGGAATGTTGATCAGTTTTAGCGGCGTACTTCTCGTTACAGGTATTGATCTACAACTCGATCGGCGTTCATTTATGGGAGATCTAGCAGCTCTCATTTCCGGTGCTCTTGCCGCTGCGTACATGTTGATTGGCTCACGCGCACAGCAAACGCTAGCGACAACTTCTTATACAACGATTTGCTATTTTGTTTGTGCCATCACCGCACTTCCTATGGCGCTGCTCTCTGGTTATCCAATATTCGGCTTCGTTGCGAAAGAGTGGTGGGTTCTTATTGGACTCATCTTGGGCGCACAAATTCTTGGACATACGATGTTTAACATCACCTTGAAGCGCGTCTCACCTGCAGTTGTATCAATGATTGTCTTCTTTGAAGTTCCTGTTGCTGCAATTCTTGCGATGGTTTTTGATATTGGGAAGCAACCAACGCTCATGATTATTCCGGGAGTTATTCTCATTCTTGGAGGATGTATTTTGGTAGTCCTACGCACACGCCCTGAAAGCGTGATGGTGGACGAATGATTGATCTTCATACCCACACCACCTGTAGCGATGGAACAGATTCACCTTTTTCTCTAGTGAAGAAAGCGCTAGCAGCAGGTGTTACAACGTTAGCTATTACAGATCACGATTCGACTGCAGGGTGGGCGGAAGCAGTTACTGCGATTCAACCTCAGATTGAACTTGTCTTAGGCGCAGAAGTTTCCTGTCTTACAACAGATGGAATCAGCGTTCATATGCTTGGACTGCTCTTTGATGGCGAAGATCTCGAAATTCAACAGATGCTTGCGGATTCACGAGATACCCGTCTGCCTCGTATGCGCAAAATGGTCGAACTCTTGAGCGCAGATGGAATCAATATTTCACTCGATGATGTCTATCGCGCAACACCTGAGGGCGCCACAGTTGGTCGTCCTCATTTAGCGGATGCTTTAGTTGCTAACGGAGTTGTCGCTAGCCGCGACGAAGCGTTCCTAGATTTACTTAATAATGACTCTAAATACTATGTAACGCATGCTGCTCCAACGCCAGAGGATGCAATCCGAACCATCCGTAAAGCTGGGGGAGTAGCGGTCATCGCTCATCCATTTGCATCTCGCCGCGGCCAAACTATTACTGCATCCACATTTGCAGATTTAGTTGCTGCAGGACTTAATGGAATTGAAGTTCACCACAGAGATCAGAACGCGCAAGAGCAAGAAACCCTTATTGCCATTGCACGCGAACTTTCCTTAGTGACAACCGGCTCGAGTGATTACCACGGCACAGGAAAATTAAATGGTTTAGCGGAAAACACCACATATCAGGCACAATGGGAACAGTTAGAGTCACTTGCTAATGCACGAAGGGTTGTTAAGAAATGAATTCACTAGGAGCAGTTACCTTTGCTACTCAAGCTTTTGTCACCCTTTTTGTCATTATGGATCCACCGGGTGCAACACCAATCTTCTTAGGGCTAGTCGGAGATAAAACTCCGCGCGAGCGAGTACGCCTTGCATGGCAGGCAGCAGGTGTTTCACTCTTCGTTATCGCCACATTCGCACTCTTTGGGCAGTTGATCTTGGAGTATATGAATGTCTCAATCGAAGCACTTCAAGCAGCTGGCGGGCTTTTGCTTCTCTATGTTGCCCTTCAACTGCTTACCGGAAATAAGAACACCGGCACAGAAAATTCGAGCGATAACATTGGGATGGTTCCGCTGGGCACACCGCTCCTTGCAGGTCCCGGCGCAATTGTTGCCACAATGATTTACGTGCAGAAGGCAGATACAACAACTCAGATTATCGGACTCGTAATCGCCATCTTGGCCGTTCACTTGATTATCGGCACCGTATTGATGGCATCAACAAAGATTGTTAGTTTGATTAAGGACTCAGGCGTCACACTTCTTGCAAGTATCGCCGGACTCTTGCTGGCAGCAATTGCGGTACAGATGCTCGCAAATGCAATTAAAGCTTTTGCGGCTGCTTAACGAAACTTAATCTCTAGAGTTAATTACTCGGAGATACGTTTTGTGCGAGTGCGTTCGCGCTTCACACGTTCTGCTGCAGGCTTCTTGACTTCTGGACTCTTCTCGCGCTTCGGGCGATCAGATGCAGAACGGTCAGACTGTGGCTTCTCTGCCTGAGGAGCGCGCGCTTTGACCATACGACCATTAGAGCCCGCTGGAATGTTGAGCATTTCGTAGAGGTGCTCAGATGATGAATACGTTTCAACCGGTTCTGGGAGTCCGAGAACGAGCGCTGTATCAATCATCTTCCAACGTGCGAGTTCATCCCAGTCAACAAATGTGACTGCAATTCCGTGTGCGCCAGCGCGAGCTGTACGACCAATGCGGTGCACGTAAGTCTTCTCATCTTCAGGGCACTGGTAATTAATAACGTGGGTAATTCCATCGATATCGATACCGCGAGCTGCAACATCTGTTGCAATCAGAACATCTGATTTTCCTGCCTTAAAGTCATTGAGCGCTTTTTCGCGAGCAGATTGACCGAGATCACCGTGAATAGTCGCTGCACGGAAACCGCGCTCAATGAGGTCATCTGAAGTCTTTTGCGCTGTGCGCTTGGTGCGGCAGAAAACAATTGTTGGTCCACGACCATTTGCCTGCAAGATGCGAGCAAGCATTTCAATCTTATCCATCGCATGAGCACGGACTACATGCTGTTCGATACGCGAAACAACAGCGCCTTCATCTTCATTATCTTGAGTGCGAATATGCACTGGCTGATTCATAAAGCGACGTGCGAGAGCAATGATGTCGCCAGGCATGGTTGCTGAGAAAAGCATTGTCTGCTGACGTGCAGGCGTGCTTGTAAAGATCTTCTCTACATCTGGCAAGAAGCCGAGATCGAGCATTTCATCTGCTTCATCAAGTACTACGCGAGATACAAATTTCAGTGTGAGCTGTCCTTGGCGATAGAGATCAAGTAGGCGACCTGGAGTTCCAACAACGATTTCAACGCCGTTATTAAGCGCTTCGATCTGAGGTTCAAATGCGCGCCCACCATAAACAGCGAGAGTGCGGATACCGCGATTAAATGAGAGTTCTTCAATATCTTTTGTTACCTGCACGCAGAGTTCGCGAGTTGGAACAACGATTAATACCTGTGGCTTGCCTTGATTAGGAAGTCCGGCCCAATCAGAATCATTGGGAGCGATAACGCGTTCAATGACAGGAATACCGAAGGCAAGGGTCTTTCCGGTTCCAGTTTTAGCTTGACCAATGACATCGCCATCAGCGAGTGCGATAGGCATAACCATCTCTTGAATTGGAAATGGTGAAGTAAATCCGTGCTCTGCGAGAGCTGCGATTGTTTCCTTACGAAGAGGAAGGTCTGCGAAAGTCAGGCTCACTTACACAACGCCGAAACCGACGCGGCGCTCAGCTGGCTCGCCGATTTCGACGTAACCAATCTTGTCCGCAGGGACGATGATCTCGTGTCCCTGAATATCTTGAAGAGAAAGTGGAGTTTGTGCTGTGAGAGCTGCCGTTACAGCGCTCTTGATCTCAGCAGGAGTTGATGGGCAATCAAAAGAGAGTTCACTTCCAACGTTGGTGATGGAGATACGAACCTTTGATGCTTTTTCTGATTTCTTTGAACTCATGCGCCTATCTTATTCGCTAAGAGTCAGTGCGGGGAAATCCAGAAATTCCACGCCACATGAGGTTCTCAACGAGCTCCATAGCCTGCTGACGAGTGAGTTTGCTATCACGCTCGAGCCAGTGGCGAGCAGTTACTTGTACATAACCAATCAATCCGACTCCGAGCATCATTGCCGCTTCCTTAGGAAGTCCAGTGTCATTTGAGATAACTCCAGAAACAGCTGCTGCGCAGTCGTAAGTCATTCGATTAAGACGTTCGCGAACTTGTGGCTCGACGCTCATATCGCTTTCAAAAAGTAGGCGGAAAGCTTCGCCCTCATTCTCAATAAAGTTGAAGTATGCCTCGATGGTGACATGTACTCGCTGCTCGTTATCAGGAGTTGAAGAGATTGCCTTTTGAATTTCATAGACAAGTGAATCGATATGAAGATCGAGAACAGCGAGATAGAGATCTAGCTTGGAAGGGAAGTGCTGATACAGAACGGGCTTGCTGACATTTGCTCGATCTGCGATTTCATCCATTGCGGCCGAGTGATAGCCGGCAGCAGTGAAAACTTCGAGAGCGGCAGAGAGCAGAATTGCGCGACGTTCATCGCGAGGAAGGCGCGATTTATCTGAACGCGAATTGTTTGCAGAAGCTGTTTCAGTACTCATTACGCGCATCGTACTGAATTCGCCACGAAAGGCACAGTAAGGCAGAATTGCCAGCATGAAGACGCCTCCACTAGTCACGCCAGGCCCAGCGCTCTCAGTTGATGAAGTGCGCCGCTATAGCCGCCACTTGATCATTCCTGATGTTGCAATGGCTGGCCAACAGCGCTTAATGAATGCAAAGGTTCTCTGCGTCGGAGCAGGTGGATTGGGCTCTCCAGCACTTATGTATCTTGCAGCAGCCGGAGTTGGAACTCTCGGAATCGTTGAATTCGATACCGTCGATGAATCTAATCTCCAGCGCCAGATTATTCACGGCCAATCAGATATTGGAAAGAGCAAGGCACTTAGCGCGAAAGAGAAAATTGCTGAGATCAACCCTTTTGTAAATGTTATTTTGCATGAAACACGTCTCGATAATTCAAATGTCATGGAGATTTTTTCTCAATACGACATCATCGTCGACGGAACAGATAATTTTGCAACTCGCTACCTCGTCAACGATGCATGCGTGCTGTTGAAGAAGCCTTATGTCTGGGGTTCGATTTATCGCTTCGATGGACAGGCGAGCGTTTTCTGGGCTGAGTACGGTCCTTGCTACCGCTGCCTATATCCAGAACCACCACCTCCAGGAATGGTGCCAAGCTGCGCCGAAGGTGGCGTGCTTGGAGTTCTCTGCGCAACTATTGGATCAATCCAAACAACAGAAGCGATCAAGGTTCTCACCGGAGTTGGCGAACCACTTATCGGTTCACTGATGGTCTATGACGCACTTGAAATGACATTCCGAAAGATCAAAGTTCGTAAAGATCCTAACTGCCCACTGTGCAGCGAAGATGCGACTCAAACCGCACTTCTTCCTGACTATGAAGCATTCTGCGGAACACTTTCAGATGCTGCTCAGGAAGCAAGCACCGGATCTACGATTACCGTTCAAGAGCTCAAGACAAAGATTGATAGCAAAGAAGATTTCTATCTCATCGATGTGCGCGAACCTAGTGAGTACGAAATCGTCAATATTCCAACCGCTCACTTAATTCCTAAGCAAGGATTTATCGACGGAAGCGTGCTCGCATCTTTGCCGCAAGATAAGCCAATCGTTCTTCACTGCAAGAGTGGTGTTCGCTCAGCTGAATGCCTTGCCATTCTTAAGAGCGCTGGTTTTGCTGATGCTTCACATGTATCTGGCGGCGTCATCGCATGGGCAAAGCAGATCGATACAACTCTTCCGGTCTACTAATGCTCAATAGTTACAAGGGTTACCGCATGCTGCTCGTGCATGCTCATCCCGACGACGAAACTATTAACAATGGAAGCACTATGGCGTTGTATGCAGCTCTTGGCGCTGAAGTCACGCTGGTTACATGTACACGTGGTGAAGAAGGTGAAGTTCTAGTTCCTGAACTTTCTCATCTGGCAGCTAGCGCAACTGATTCGCTGGGCCCGCATCGCGTACAAGAATTAGCAGATGCTATGAAAGCGCTCGGAATTTCGGATCACCGTTTCCTTGGCGGCGATACAAAAAAGTATCGAGACAGCGGAATGATGGGTACAGAACCAAATAATCGCCCCGATGTTTTCTGGCAGGCAGATCTTGAGAGAGCCTCGGATGATTTAGTTGCAATCATTGACGAGGTTAAGCCTCATGTGATGATCACGTATGACGAAATTGGCGGATATGGCCACCCTGATCACATTCAAGCCCATCGCGTTGCCATGCGAGCGTCGGAGAAATCACGTTGGAAGATTGAAAAGATTTATTGGAACGTCATGCCAAGGTCTGTTATTCAAGAGGGCATTGATGCGATGAAGGAAGTCGGTTCTGATTTCTTTGGTGCTGAAAAGGCAGAAGACCTTCCATTTGCTAAAGATGATTCATTCGTTCATGCCATGGTTGATGGAAACGCATATGTCGAGCAGAAGATGGATGCAATGCGCGCACATGCAACACAAATTGAAGTTGACGGACCATTTTTCGCGCTCTCAAACAATTTGGGTTTACAGGTGTGGGGATATGAGTATTACACCTTGGTTAAGGGCGAGAAGACCGCACCTTTTGATAGCAAGGGCTACGAGCAAGATCTCTTTGCGGGCGTAGATATCTCTCGATGAATTTCGTTTATGCGATTTTCATTGGCGTAGCAACCGCGCTTTCCGCAACGCTTATTCATCAAACACTTCCACCAATCGGTGCGATTGCTGCCATCGTTGCCAGTTACCTAGCAATTTGGTGGGTAGGTCGTTTCACAGGCAAGAGACGTTATAAATTCTTTGCGCTCATCTCTTGGCTTGCAGTCATCGCTAAAGCTGGATCTTTTGGAGTAGGAAACGAGCTACTTATTCAGGGAGATAACCCAGGAAGTGCGCTTTTAGCTCTTGGATTTATTGCAGGAATCTTTGCCGTAGCCAGGCGTCCTTAGTTAACGCCAGCTCCACTCTTGACCGTTTGCTCCATCTTTAATCTCAAGTCCTGCTTCAGAAAGCTGATCTCGGAGCGAATCACTTAAAGACCAATTCTTTTCTGCACGTGCCGTGATTCGAGCAGCAAGCAAGGCTTTGATCTCATCACTCGGTTCTTTACTTTCGACACCACGGTCGAGCTCTAAGCCAAGTACTTGATCGGCAAATAAGAACAGCGCGCGTTTATCGAGTGCACCAATTGTCGAGTCTTTTTCAATGGCACGAATTCGCTGCATGGCGCGGGGAGTATCCAGGTCAGTTGTGAACGCATCGCTAATCTCTTGATCAAACTTTAATTCAACGCCACTGCCTGAATCTGCAAGCAATTGCCGCCAACGCTTAAGAGTTGAATGCGCTGCTTCAAGGGACGCCCAACTTAAATCCATTTGAGATCGATAACGGTTCTCGAGGAGTGCAAAGCGAAGCGAAAGCGGATCTAGTCCTCGATCAATCACATCCTGCAGCAATACGACATTGCCAGCACTTTTTGACATCTTGCGACCTTCAAAGAGCAAGTGCTCGCCATGTACCCAGGTATTTACCGTTTCATCACCAGTAAGTGAATCTGATTGGGCACGCTCATTTTCGTGGTGTGGAAAGCGCAGATCAATACCGCCGATATGAAGATCTACATGACCGTCAAGAAGCTCGATGGACATTGCACTGCACTCGATATGCCAGCCAGGAAAACCTGCGCCCCAAGGTGAATCCCAAATCATTTGTGTGCGCGCACCTGCTAATTTCCAGAGCGCCCAATCAGCGTGAAATCTCTTTCCGCCTTCATCGGTAAATTCGTAACGATGTCCCGGCTTGAGCGCTTCTAGTTTGTTGCCACTTAAAGCACCATACGTTGGAAATGATGTTGCATCAAAGTAGACCGAACCATCGCTACCAACATATGCATGTTTAAGTTCGATGAGCTTCTCAATTGCAGCAATCATCTGAGGCATCTTCTCTGATGCTCGCGGATAAGAATCAGCACCCTGAATATTGAGGCGTTGTAAATCTAAATGAAAGCGCGCTTCAAATGTCCGAGCGATTTCAAAAGGGTCAACCTTCGTCTTCTCAGATTCAGCCAGCATCTTGTCTTCTTCGGAGAAGTCATCGGCCATATGACCGACATCGGTGATGTTCTGAACGAGAGTTACTTCAAGACCAGTCATCTGCAGAGTTCGAGAGATGAGATCAGATAGCAAAAAAGTGCGAAGATTTCCTACGTGGGCATCGCGATAGACAGTTGGTCCACAGCAGTAAATTCGTACTGCGCCGTCGCGACCAGAAATCGTCTTCAGGGCCCGCGACATCGTGTCGTACATGGATAGCGAACCTGCAGAAGTGTCGCGACGATTGAAGACTGGAATTACTCGAAATGCGACTGCTGATTCAGGATCAAAAGAGATGCTTTCGCCGCGTCGATTAATCAGAGTTGTCTCACTCTGTAGAACGCCAACCACATCACGGAAAGTTCCATCGCTATCGCGAAGCCGGATAGTGACTCGCTTGCCGAGCGCTTGGGCAATCTGGGTGGGCAAATTCATCGCTGACCCAAGACTTTGCTGGACATGGCCCAACCCTAATCGTGCATGAGCGCTCTCGCAGGGTTAGAATTACCGCCTACCGTTAATAGCTCCCGGAGGACTTTTCGTGACATATGTAATTGCAGAACCATGCGTGGATGTTAAAGATAAGTCTTGCCGTGAAGAGTGCCCTGTCGACTGCATCTATGACGGTACCCGCATGCTCTATATCCAGCCTGACGAATGCGTCGACTGCGGTGCTTGCGAACCAGTATGCCCAGTCGAAGCTATCTATTACGAAGATGACGTTCCAGGACAGTGGCAGAACTACAAGAAGATCAATACAGAATTCTTTATCGAACTCGGTTCACCTGGGGGAGCATCAAAGGTCGGCGAGACAAATACCGACCATGCAGATGTAACTGCTCTTGGGCCACAAACTTCCTGATTTCCCGTGGGATGCGCTCGCTCCATATGGCGCAACTGCGAAAGAACATCCAGCAGGAATTATTGATCTCTCTGTTGGCACCCCTGTTGATGCAACCCCGGTCTTTATTCAGCAGGCTCTAAAAGACTCTGCAAATTCGCCAAGTTATCCCGTCACGATGGGAACTCCTGAACTTCGTACTGCAATTACAGAATGGGCAAAGGTAAATCTTGGCGCCACAGGCGAATTCGGAGTTCTTCCACTCATTGGTTCAAAAGAGTTTGTTGCGTGGCTACCAACTTTTCTTACATCGCAGAGCGTTCTTTATCCTGAAGTTGCTTACCCAACCTATTTAGTCGGGGCAATGATTTCTAGATCTGAAGCAACGCCAGTAGGAATTGATGCATCACATTGGCCTCAAGCTGATTTGGCTTGGGTTAATTCACCATCAAACCCAACCGGACGTGTGCATTCCGTATCTGAATATCAATCTGCAATTGATTGGGCGCGCAGAACTAGGGGAGTAGTCGTTTCTGACGAGTGTTATCTCGAATTCGGAAAGACTATTACTCCTACATCAATTCTTGCTCACACCCGCGGAGACAATAAAAATATCCTTGCCGTGCACTCACTTTCTAAACGTTCTAACCTAGCTGGCTATCGCGCAGCATTTGTTGTGGGCGATGCTCAACTCATCGCGCAGATTCTTGAGGTGCGCAAACATGCAGGCATGATGGTTCCGCTTCCAGTTCAGAAAGCAATGATCGCTGCGCTTTCAGATTCAGAACATGTCGCTGAACAACGAGCGCGCTATAACTCACGTAAAGATCTCTTAATTCCGGCTCTTGAAGCTGCAGGATTTTCCATTGATTTCTCCGATGCCGGCCTCTACCTATGGGCTACCCGTAATGAAGATTGCTGGCAATCTGTTGCTTGGCTTGCATCTCTTGGAATTCTGGCAACGCCCGGAATTTTCTACGGAGATGCAACGCATATCCGTATCGCTATGACTGCAACGGATCAACAGATTTCTGAAGCAGCAATGCGCATTACACATGAAGTGAGTGCACAGTAATGGCTGTAGGTATTCTCCTTGTAGGTGGTTTTGGTACTCGCCTCAAGCCACTGACGGATGAGTCACCGAAACCGATGCTTCCCGTTGCAGGACTTCCTGTAACAGAACATCAGATACTTGCTGCAAAGAAAGCTGGCATTCACACGTTAGTGCTTGCAACTTCATATCTTGCAGACGTCTTTACTCCGTACTTTGGCGATGGCGCTAAGTGGGGGATGAAGATTCTTTATGCAGTTGAGAAAGAGCCTCTTGGCACCGGTGGTGCAATTCGCAATGCCGCAGAGCATCTCGGACGCGATGAACCGGTTGTTATTTTTAATGGCGATGTACTCAGCCGCCACTCCATCGCAGATCAGATTGCATTCCATCTTAAAAATGAGGCAGATGTGACGCTGCATTTAATCGATGTTGCAGATGCTCGCGCCTTTGGTTGCGTTCCTACAGATTCAGATGGTCGTGTAACCGCGTTCCTAGAAAAAATGGATAACCCGGTCACTAATTCAATTAACGCTGGTTGTTATGTATTCAGCCCATCCGTTATAGATCAGATTCCACTTGGCAAGGTTGTGAGTGTTGAACGCGAAACTTTCCCAGCGCTCGTTTCAAGTGGACGACCTGTATTCGGTTACAAAGAGCAGTCATATTGGCTAGATGTGGGAACTCCTGCAGCGCTCTTTAAGGGCTCTCGCGATTTAGTCGATGGAGATTTCCAGACTATGGCTGATACAACAATCGCTTCAGATGCGCGGATTACAGGTGGAACTTCAATTGGGGCTCGCTGTTCCATCGGCTCAGGTGTTCAGATTGAGGATTGCATTATTGGTGACGATGTCACTATTGGCGATGGGGCGGCACTTACTCACTCTTTCATCGCGCATGGAACAAGGGTTGCTGCAGGTACTCAGAAGAATGCGCATTACCTCTCCAAAAAGCTCGATCTACCCATCAATCTCTAGAAAAAATCGACAATCACCCCAGATTTTCGAATATTTCTCGAGAAATATGGAAAAAAGTCTCAATCTCGGGGTTGACTCAGAGGGATTACACGGGTGTAATTCACTCCTAGAGCGCGTTCTTCACACTGAAGTGCGCCCTAATGACTTGAGGAGACTCGCGCATGCCGATCCGCCCAGAAGGAACATCGACTGGCAAGCCATCAGCCCCCACTGCTGGACCAACTATCCAACTCGCTAACGGAGAGAACATTGAACTCTCCTGGCAGGAGCGCTCACTCTGCGCCCAGACCGACCCAGAAGCATTTTTCCCTGAGAAGGGCGGATCAACACGTGAAGCAAAGCGTGTCTGCCTTTCATGCGAAGTCCGTCAGGAATGTCTCGAATATGCGCTCGCGCATGATGAGCGTTTCGGAATTTGGGGAGGCCTCTCTGAACGTGAGCGCCGCCGCCTGAAGCGTCGTCCTGCGTAAGCACGGGCACTTCATTTACTTCACAGTTTCAAACGATAAGTTTCCCTTATGAGTACGCAACGCGTGTCAGCAATTCTCGTTGTCCATGATGGATCAACGTGGTTGCCTGAAGTTGTTGCCTCAATCGCTTCACAAACTCGTCAGGTTGATCAAATTCTTGCAGTCGATACTGGCTCAATAGATTCATCAGCAAAACTTCTTAAAGGCGCTCGCATCCCGGTTGCAACGATGGATCGCGCAACTGGTTTTGGTGCGGCAGTTGCATACGGGGTTGATCAACTTGCAGCTCCCGTCGAAGGCGTTGATGAGTGGCTTTGGATTCTCCATGATGATTGCGCTCTGACCGCATCTTCTCTTGAATCACTTCTTGCAGTTCTCGTTGAACGACCAAGTGTTGTCATGGCAGGACCCAAACTTCTTGGTTGGCATGATCGCAGCCACTTACTCGAAGTCGGAATTAGTTTGGCCTC
The DNA here is from genome assembly GCF_965234405.1 of Planktophila turicensis (SeqCode). Lineage (GTDB taxonomy): Bacteria > Actinomycetota > Actinomycetes > Nanopelagicales > Nanopelagicaceae > Planktophila > Planktophila turicensis. Next base: position 1,022,828 of record NZ_OZ248346.1, on the reverse strand, counting down.
CAATGGTGTGCGATGGACAGGTCTTGAACCATCTGAATATGACCAAGGTCAACGAGATGGAATCCACGAAGTACTTTCAGTCAGTACTGCAGGTGCACTCATCAGACGAGATATCTTTGAAGAGCTTGGCGGCTTCGATCAGAACCTCGAACTATTCCGCGACGATGTCGATTTCGGTTGGAGAGTTCGTACAGCTGGCCATTCTGTCGTTGTAGTAACAGATGCCGTTGGCTATCACGCACAAGCTTCGGCAACAGAGCGCAGAGATGTCGATGTAAAGGGCGCATTCCTTCATCGTCCACTCTTGCTCGATCGCCGCAACGCCGCTTACGTGCTCTTAGCTAATTCAAGTTTTTGGTCGCTGCCATGGCTCACAATTCAATTATTTGCCGGTGCACTCTTTCGCGCGATTGGTTACCTCTTTGCAAAGTTACCTGGATATGCAAGTGATGAAATTCTGGCAATCGGCTCACTCATCATCCATCCCAATGAACTCTTTGAAGCTCGCAAGGCGAGAAAGAAGAGCCGCTTTGTTTCAAGTCGAGTAGTAAAAGCTTTTATTCCATCTCGTTGGACGCAACTTCGCAGTTCATTCTCACGCGGATTTGAAGTAATCAGAGGCAAACTCTTGCCCGACAACTCGGGCGATACAACTGCTGCGCTGAGTGATTTAACAATTAATGAAGAAGAAGATCTATTGGTTCCAGTAGCCCACCGCCCTTGGAAGCTCTTCTTTACGCAGCCAATTGTTGCCGTAACAACTTTGATATTTGTGGTCTCACTTTTCTGGGCTCGACATCGCATCGGTCCAATCTCAGGTGGGGCGCTAGCGCCATCACCAGATGGGTTATCTGATCTCTTCAAGCTCTACCTTGCTAGCTGGCATGGAATCGGAATGGGTAGCGGTGAATCGACTCCTGCTTGGGTATTACTCGTTTCAACTGCATCGATATTTACATTAGGAAATGTTCCGCTCCTCATCACTATCTTCTTCTTTGCAGCACCATTTCTGCTCCTGCTTACTTCATATCGTTACCTCAAGCGATTTACAGATAATGAGTGGCTCTCATCCGGCGCCGCTCTTCTCTATGCATTCTCACCGGTAGCAATCGCATCCATCAATGCTGGGCGCCTCGGCGTCATCATCTTCCTGGCTCTGCTTCCTATATTTATCGGCGAGCTCAAGAATTGGAATGACATTGATCAGAGCTCGTGGCGCAGCATCTACGCATATTCCCTCTTCATCTGGTTGATCTTTGCCTTTAATCCATCTGCAATCCTCATTGTTCTCGCAGCTGTTCTTTTTAGGATCTACCGCGATTACTTAGCTGCTGAAAAGAATTATCGTGATTCTCAATTTATCCAGCGAGTAATTCGCCGTCTGACATTGCTCTTTATTCCTTTCCTCTTATCTGCCCCTGGTTCATTTGCATACTTTGTTCACCCATCTCGCTTACTTGGCGAAATCGGATTAACAGTTTCTGGTGGGGGACCCAACCTCGCTCTCCTTGCAAATCCAGGAGGCCCAGGTTCACTTCCATGGTGGGCAGTCAGCCCAATCGCCTTTGTTCTCTTTGTTACATATTTCTCGACAACCGCAGCTCGTAAGTTTGCATCCCTTGGCATCGTCTTCTTGCTCTCAGCAACCCTCATGAGTGCCCTTACTCTTCATGGCAATGGCGCTGCAACATCATCTCGAGTCTTTGCCGGCACTCTTCTCTCGATTGCAACGCTGCTCTCAATTACTTCAGCAGTAGTTATGTTCGACAAGATTCGAGCCCGCCTTCAACAATCACATATCAACTACAGACATATCTCTGTAGCAGCAGTGCTAATACTGACTCTCTTCTACTCAACAACATCTATTTTCTGGCTCATTACTGCAGGTGCAGATTCTCCCGTTCGTACATCGTCAAAAGAGGTGCTGCCTGCTTTCTTAGCAATAGAAAATGATGCAAAGACCGTCGTGCTAAGACCGTATCGAAGCAATGGAGAACCAACACTTTCTTATTACATTTCACGTGGAAGCTCAGCGACTTTAGGTGAAGTTGATGTGGCCCCTGCCGATACTGAGGTTATTTCACGAGCTATTGAAGGACTGGTAGATAACACTGGCGTGACAGCAAGTAAGGTCTTTGCGGATTACGGAATCAAGTATGTGTTCCTCAAGAACCCGGTAATCCCGGAAGTAGTTCAGACGATCGATGGGTTGGGCGGTTTTAACAGAACTTCTGCGACCCGAGATGGAATCGTCTGGCGAGTATTGGAAAGTACCGGCCGCATTAAATTTGTGGATTACTCTGGAAAAGAATTTGTACTTGAATCAAAGGGCGTAAGCGCCAATGCTCCAACCCCAGGCACGATCACGTTGACTGAGACCTATAGCAAACGTTGGCAGGTATTCCAAGATGGTTATCGATTGGCAAAGATTGAGAACGCCAACGGTTTACCAACATTTGAGGTAACAACCGGTGGAGATATTTCAGTAATTCATGATGGCACCGCTCGACGTGCTTGGATCTCCTTCTTCCTCATCGCACTTGTCACCACAGTTGTTCTGGCCTTGCCAGCAGGACGTCGCCGTCGCGAGATCTCAGAATCGGAGCTCTCATGAAAAATAGAAGAGTCCTTATTCTTGCCGTAGCTACTGCCGCCACAGTATTTCTCAGCAACATCCTAAATTTCACTGCGTCCACTAGCAGATTTAACGAAAGCTACCCAGCTGTTGTCTGCCCTCCAAATATCTCCGGGCTTACCACTGCAATATCTCTGACATCTCCGAAGACTCTGGTTCGCAAGACCGGTACATCTTCGATGAAGACTTCTGAAGTCGGTTTTAGAAGATATGCCATAGCTGCGCAATCTGCAGTGATTGAAGCAGGTCCTGTCACACCTGTTGTGTGGCAAGTGCGTAAGGGCGTTTGGGCAGGTGCTGTTCCATGTAGTGCACCTATTGCATCTCAATGGTTTGTCGGTGCAATCGCCGATATCACTACGAAAGGTTCGCTCAATATCGTCAACAGCGGTTTAGGTCGCGCACTAGTCGAGATCACACTCTTTAATGAAAATGGAGAGCTTGCGCCACGGAGCATTTCACTCAAGCCAAATTCATATGCATCACTTTCCTTGGCAACACTTGCACCCGGATCTAAAGAGATTGCAATTCACCTTCTTACTCGCTCAGGGCGCGTTAATGGTTTCCTCATTGACGAACGCGGCAAAGGTCTTCAAGCCCTCGGTGGAGATCTCGTGAATTCAACTGGGGATGCAACCAAGACGCTGCAGATTCCGGCAATCCCTCAGCAGACCGGTCGAAATAGTTCAACGCCTCACACTTTGCGCTTGCTCGTACCTGGTGATGTAGATGCACGTATATCTGCAGAGATTCGATCTACCGATGGCACCTTTTCACCTGTAGGAATCAATGGGCGCACAATCGCGCATAAAAAAGTAGTCGAGATTCCGATGGATATAACAATGGCATCCGGCAAATTTGCCCTACACGTCACATCTGATCAGCCAATTCTGGGATCCGTTTTCTCTCGCACGTTATCTGGCGGCAAACGTGACTTTGTCTGGAGTACTGGAGCAAGCCAGCTCAGCGAATTTACATTGGCAACGACTGGGCTTGCACCCACACTGGTCTTCACCGGCAAGCGAGTCAAGGTCACACTAGATCTCACATATACCAACGGCAAGAGCAAGTCTGTAAAGATCGATGCTGAAGATATTGCAACCTTTGTGGTCTCTAGTTCCGTGCGATCTGTTTCCTTCTCTCAAATCTCAACTGGTACTTCAGGTGCCGCCCTCATTACATCCAAGAGTGGATATGGATATATCCCTCTCAACCCAGGTAGCGTCTTAACTAAATCTTCAATCCCGGCATCAAATATTCGGGTACTCAATCCATAACTTTTCGAAGCACCCCCACTAGCCTTAGCGCTATGAGTTCACAACTTCGCACCGGTCGCGCCTGTTCGCGCGTCAGTTGCCGATCAGTTGCATCGATGACTCTTACATACATCTATGCGGATTCCACTGCAGTGCTTGGACCGCTTGCAACTTTCTCTGAACCTCATTCTTACGACCTCTGTGAAAAACACTCTGCGCGACTTACTGTGCCAAATGGCTGGGAAGTTATTCGCCAATCAATTGATGCGAATGCAACAGGGCCAAGCGAAGATGATTTGATGGCGATCGCGGATGCGGTCAGAGAAGTGGCCCAGGCTCCACGCAGCCAAGAGAGCGCCCCTGAAATCTCGGCATCTCACGCCAACGTCGGACGACGCGGACATTTACGCGCCGTTCCCTCCTAATTTCTCTTAACCCCTCCTTTCTCTTTACGATTGCCTCATGAGCTCTTCCATCTTTAAGGCGTACGACATCCGTGGTTTAGTCGATAAGGAACTTACTGCTGATTTCGCATTTGCAACTGGTGTTGCTGTCGCACGCTTCCTAGAACAAGAGCGAGAGCCCGGAACCGTTGTAATCGGTGAAGATATGCGCCCATCCTCACCCACCTTGGCTACTGCTTTCTCAGCGGGTGTTACTTCGCAAGGTCTTGATGTCATCCGAATCGGGTTGGCTTCAACAGATATGTTGTATTTCGCTTCCGGAAAGCTCAATCTTCCAGGAGCAATGTTTACTGCAAGTCATAATCCAGCCGCATATAACGGAATCAAACTCTGCCTCAGCGGTGCACGCCCAATTGGAAAAGAATCAGGGCTCGTCACCATCGAGAACTTCGTCAAAGAGGGAACTCCTATGGCGATGCGCAATGTAGGTGTCGAGAAGCGCCAAGAGATGCTCGAGGAATATGTCGATCACCTCCTTACCCTCGTCGATGTTTCATCAATCCGTCCGCTCAAGATTGTTATCGATGCTGGAAATGGAATGGGCGGATATACCGCTCCTGCCGTATTCAAGCGACTCAACGCTGAAGTCATTGAGATGTACTTCGAACTTGATGGAACTTTCCCAAATCACGAAGCAAACCCCATCGAGCCTTCAAACCTCAAAGATCTTCAAAAGGCCGTTAAGAAACATAAAGCAGACATTGGGCTCGCATTTGATGGCGATGCAGATCGCTGCTTCCTTGTTGATGAGAAAGGTGATTTGGTTAATCCATCAGCACTTACAGCCCTTATCGCAACTCGGGAACTTAAGCGCTACCCATCATCAAACATTATTTATAACTTAATTTCTTCGCGCGCGGTGAAAGAAGTTGTAGAAGAGAATGGTGGAACCGCAGTTCGTTCTCGCGTTGGCCACTCTTACATTAAGAAGCTCATGGCTGAAACAAATGCTGTTTTTGGTGGCGAACACTCAGGCCACTTCTACTTCCGTGATTTCTGGAAAGCAGATTCAGGAATGCTGGCAGCGCTCCATGCGATTGCAGCGCTTGGTGAAACAGAAGTGCCACTTTCTAAACTTCTTTCTCCCTTTAATCGCTATCACTCAAGTGGCGAAATCAATTCAACCGTTTCTGATGCAAAAGCTGCGATGAACCAGATTGAGAAGATTTATGGAAAGAAGGGCGGCGTCGAAGTCGATCATCTCGATGGCCTCACCATTAACGGAGATAACTGGTGGTTCAACCTTCGCGCTTCCAATACCGAACCCCTCCTTCGACTCAACGTTGAGGCTTCAACGGAAGCCCGTATGAAGAAGGTTCGAGATGATGTACTTAACACGATTCGTGGCGATGACGACTTCGTCGTAATAATCAGTTAACTAGTAGGCTATTCCCATAGCCGACTAGCACAGTAGAGCCCTACGCCGAAGGTCAAGCGAAAAAACAGCCGTTTTTACATTAGGGAGAAATATTTAAATGACACCTGTTACAACTATTCCAAAGCACGATATCAAGGATGCATCACTTGCAGCTCAGGGCCGCAAGAAGATTGAATGGGCAGAACGCAACATGCCTGTTCTCGCTCAAATCCGCGAACGCTTCGAAAAGTCACAGCCATTCGCTGGTGTACGTATCGCAGCATGTATGCACGTCACAACAGAGACAGCAAACTTGATGCGCGTTCTTAAAGCTGGCGGAGCTGAGATTGCTCTCTGTGCTTCAAACCCACTTTCAACACAAGATGACACCGCTGCAGCTCTCGTGCATGAATACGGTATCTCAGTATTTGCTCGCAATGCCGTTGACCGTGATGGTTACTACTCACATATCAACGCAGCACTTGATATCAACCCACATCAAGTATTTGATGACGGTTGCGATCTCGTAAACACTCTTCATACAACTCGTAAGGAACTCCTTCCAAATATTGCTGGTGGATGCGAAGAGACAACAACAGGCGTTATCCGTCTTAACCAGATGGCTAAAGATGGAGCACTGACATTCCCAATGATCGCTGTCAATGACACCGATACAAAGCATATGTTTGATAACCGTTACGGAACAGGTCAATCAACTCTCGATGCTGTCTTCCGTGCAACTAACTTCCTTCTTGCAGGTCGAATCGTCGTCGTTGCAGGATTTGGTTACTGCGGTAAGGGTGTTGCAGAACGTGCCAAGGGCATGGGCGCAGACGTCATCGTTACAGAAATTGATCCAACTAAGGCACTCGATGCCATGATGCAGGGATTCCGCGTCATGCCAATGGTTGATGCTGCAAAGGTCGGCGATGTATTCATCACTGTTACTGGTAACCGCGATGTACTTCGTGACGAACACTTCTCTGTTATGAAGGATGGCGCAATCATGGCCAACTCAGGCCACTTCGATATTGAAATCGATGTTGCATGGCTCGAGCAGAATGCAGTGACAAAGAACGAGAAGATGCGTCACCAGACTGACGAATACGTCATGAAGGATGGCCGTCGTCTACTTCTTCTTGCAGAAGGTCGCCTGGTAAACCTAGGTGCTGCAGAAGGTCACCCAGCATCAGTAATGGATATGTCATTCTCTGATCAGGCACTTACAGCGGAATACCTCGTCAAGGAAGCAAAGAATCTTCCTGCAGGCGTTCACGAAGTTCCTACATACATTGATAAGGAAGTTGCTTCACTGAAGCTCAAGTCAATGGGTGGTCACATCGACACACTTACACCTGCACAAGATATGTACCTCAACTCTTGGGAGCACGGTTCATAAATGACTCTGGTTATGGTCGTCGATGACGATCAAGACCTTGCAGAAATGCTTGGAATTGTTCTCACAAGTTCAGGCTTCGATGTAGATCTTGTCAGTCGAGGAGATGAGGCGCTGGAGGTATTTAGAAATAATCCTCCAGACCTCGTCTTGCTCGATGTGATGTTGCCAGGAATTGATGGCATTGAGGTCTGCAGATTGATTCGACAAGAATCAATGGTTCCAATCGTGATGCTAAGCGCTAAAGGTGAAACCCAAGACATTGTTCGCGGTCTTGAAGCTGGCGCTGATGACTATATGCAGAAGCCTTTTCGCGACAAAGCCGAACTCATAGCGCGAATTCGCACTCGACTTCGTCGTACCAATGCGGACATAACTGGGCTACTGACTATCGGAGATTTATCTATCGATGTAACTGCCCACGAAGTTCTCCGTGGTTCACAGAAGATTGCACTTACACGTCTCGAGTTTGATCTTCTTGTTGCATTAGCAAAAGATCCAGGTCGCGTATTTACTCGCGATGCACTCTTGAGCGAAGTGTGGGGATACCGCCACAGCACAGATACACGTCTTGTAAATGTTCACGTACAACGTCTTCGTTCAAAGATCGAACATGACCCAGAACATCCAGAGATAGTGATGACGGTACGAGGCGTTGGTTATAAGGCGGGCGGCCCAGCGTAAAGGGCTCACATAACATGGGTGCTCGTAGAAAGCTTTCGCAATCTCTTGCGACCAAAGTAATTCTCTCGACGGTCATGCTTTCTCTTGGCGTAATTTCGCTAACAGGATCTGCGCTCTACTCACGTCTATCTGACGGAATTCGCCAAGTAAGCCTTGATTCAGCACTTGCTGAAGCTCGATTCACCTTCTTTAACGCGCAGTATCAGATGCTTCTATCGCAAGGTGATTCAGTGGAAGAGCGTAAGAAAGCTCTCGCTGATTTGATTATTAGTTCGACGACGCAGAGCTCAGAACAGAGCCGCCGTGAAGTTATTTTCATTAAAGTTCCAGGAGAGCGAAAAACAAAAGTTTCTTATGAGATGTCTTCGAGTTTGATTAAGGCCGAGTCAGTCCCACAAGCGCTGCGTGAACGAATTCAAAAAGGCACTGATCTCCAGTACGAATACGGAGACCTGCGCTCGGCGCAAGTGAGCCAAGGTAATACCCTCTTCGTTGGAGAGAGAATCAACATTCCAACTGCGGGACGATATGAAATGTATATCGCCTTTATTCTGACAAGCCAGACTGAAACTCTTGACCTCATTCGAAACTCACTTCTCTTTACAGGCGTTGCACTTATCTTCTTAATCGGAATGATTACCTGGCTGGTAGTTCGCCAGGTTGTACGCCCAGTGCGAGATGCTGCCCGAATTGCAACGCAATTTACCCAAGGTGATTTCAGCCAACGTATGCGCATTGAATCTCAGGATGAAATGGCAACTCTGGCCAACTCGTATAACGAGATGGCGCAATCTATTGAACAGCAGATTTCACGTCTTGAAAACCTTTCTCGCGTCCAACAACGTTTTGTATCTGATGTTTCCCATGAACTTCGTACTCCGCTCACAACTCTTCGTATGGCATCTGAAGTTATCTATAACCAGCGAGCCTCCTTTGATCCGCTCGTTGCACGTAGCTCCGAGCTCTTGGCTGCGCAGATTGATCGATTTGAACGTCTGCTGGAAGACCTGCTCGAGGTAAGTAGATTTGATGCCGAAGTAGCAGTTCTTGAACCTGTGGATTTTGATGTTGTTGCACTCATCAACCGCTGCGTTAAAGACTTCCAAGTGGGAGAACTTGATACAGACTCTGGAATCCGAATTGAATCTGAACTTCCTGTCGTGCAGATTCAAGCTGATATCAGACGCGTTGAGCGCATTATGCGAAACCTCTTATCTAATGCGCTCGATCACTGCGATGGCAAAGAAGTTGTAGTCACAATCGTTGCGACAGAGAGTGAAGTTGGAATTGGAGTTCGTGATTTCGGATCGGGACTTGATGAGTCAGCGCTCATTCGAGTTTTCGACCGCTTCTGGCGCGCAGATCCTTCACGTGCGCGCGTTCGAGGCGGCACAGGGCTGGGTCTATCTATCGCACTTGAAGATGCGCGCCTTCACAACGGTGAACTAGATGCGTGGGGAAGACCGGGGCTTGGCGCTCACTTTGTACTCACCTTGCCACGCAGAGCAGGGGATGCAATTGAGGGACGTCCAATAAAGGCTGCGCCAAAAGATTTCCACGAGGAAACTTTTTACCTCTAACTCATAACTTATCTGCATAGAGAATGCAGAGATGAAGAGCTTGAAGTCGCTACAAGAAATAATCTTTCCCGTTCGATGCCTAGGTTGTTCTGCGTTGGGCCTAGAGATTTGCTCACAATGCAGAAGCAAATGGAATCCCCATATCTATCGAAGTTGGTCTAGAACCTCACCGTACTTCCCAATTTTCTCTTCAATTCAATACTCAACTGTTGCAAGTAAAGTTCTCTTAGCTGCGAAAGAGAACAACATTAAGTTGGCAGATGATTTATTGGTTCAAGCACTTCAGAGGTCTTTCCACTTCTGCGCTAAGGAGAGGGGAGTAGGTGTACTTGTTCCGATTCCGTCACGTCACGCAGTGGCACGATCCCGTGGTCGCCAATTCATCACCGAACTTTCTCTGCGACTAAGTAAAGGCACCGGAATAGAAACGATTGAAATGCTTTCGCATATTAGAAAGGTGAGAGATCAATCTTCTCTCGATGCAAAGCAGAGGTTGGTAAATATTGAGGGTTCAATGAAATCCCTGAGATATCTCAGTGAAAAGGTAATTTTGGTTGATGACCTCGTCACAACAGGGGCAACTATTCATGAAGGCGCCCGGGCCCTGCGTGAAAACGGGATTGAGGTCATAGCTGCCGTAACAGCCTGCATAGCCGAACCCCTAAGATAAGGGGGTTAACAAGCAAGTGGAAGGTAGGCCGATGGCTTCAATTCTCGATCGACTTATGCGAGCCGGCGAAGGCAAGATTCTTCGCGACTTAAGCAAAATCGTCGATAAGGTCAACGCCTTTGAAGCATCCATTTCTCCACTCTCTGATGATCAGTTGCGTGCAAAGACTGATGAATTTAAATCTCGCCTTTCTCAAGGTGAAACCCTTGATGACTTGATGCCTGAAGCTTTCGCTGTTGTTCGCGAAGCTGCTAAGCGCACTTTGGGCCAGCGTCACTACGACGTTCAGCTCATGGGTGGTGCGGCGCTTCACAAAGGAAACATTGCAGAAATGCGCACCGGTGAAGGAAAGACTCTTGTAGCAACCCTTCCTTCTTATCTCAACGCTTTGGCAGGACGCGGCGTCCACGTCGTCACCGTGAACGACTATCTCGCAGAACGCGATAGCGAGTGGATGGGCCGCATTCACCGATTCTTAGGACTCACTGTTGGCGTCATCGTTAACAGCATGACTCCTACCGAGCGTCGCGCTGCATATCTCTCAGATATTACATACGGAACAAATAACGAATTTGGCTTTGACTATCTCCGCGACAACATGGCTTGGTCTCTCGAAGATTGTGTACAGCGCGATCACTTCTTCGCAGTCGTTGACGAAGTCGACTCTATTTTGATCGATGAGGCTCGTACGCCTCTGATTATTAGCGGACCTGCTGATAAGGCAACCAAGTGGTATGTCGAATTCGCCAATATCGCGACGAAATTACAGCGCGATACGCACTATGAGGTAGATGAGAAGAAGAAGACCATCGGCATCCTTGAAGAAGGTGTGACCAAAGTTGAAGAACTTCTCAAGATTGAAAACCTCTACGAAGCTGCAAATACAACTTTGATTGGCTATCTCAACAATTCAGTTCGCGCCAAGGAACTCTTCAAGCGCGACAAGGATTACGTTGTCATGAATGGCGAACTTCTCATTGTCGATGAGCACACTGGCCGCATGCTTGCAGGCCGTCGTTATAGCGAAGGTTTGCACCAGGCGCTTGAAGCGAAAGAGCGCATCGATATCAAGGATGAAAACCAGACTTTGGCAACAATTACTTTGCAGAACTACTTCCGTCTCTACGAGACCATCTCAGGTATGACTGGTACTGCAATGACAGAAGCATCTGAATTCCACCAGATTTATAAGTTGGGCGTAGTTCCAATTCCTACCAACCGCGATATGCAACGTATCGATCAACCAGATTTGGTCTACAAATCAGAAGTCGGAAAGTTCGCTGCCGTTACTCGCGATATTGTCGAGCGCCATCGCAAGGGACAACCTGTTCTTGTCGGAACTGTCAGCGTTGAAAAGTCTGAAGAACTTTCAGGATTCCTCAAGAAGGCAGGCGTTGCACACGAAGTTCTCAATGCCAAGCACCACGAACGCGAAGCAGCGATTGTTGCTCGAGCTGGTGTTAAGGGAGCCGTAACTGTTGCAACAAATATGGCAGGCCGCGGTACAGACATCATGCTCGGCGGAAACCCAGAATTCATGGCTGATTTCGAATTACAGCGCCGCGGACTTTCACCAGTAGATAACGCAGCAGAGTATGAAGCTGCATGGCCTGAAGAGATTGCGAAGCAGAAAGCTGCAATTGCAAAAGAGCATGAAGAAGTTATCGCTCTCGGTGGACTCTATGTTCTAGGCACAGAGCGCCACGAATCACGTCGTATTGATAACCAGCTCCGCGGACGTTCAGGACGTCAGGGCGATCCTGGTGAATCTCGCTTCTATCTCTCACTTCAAGATGATTTGATGCGTCGCTTTAACTCAGGAATTGTCGAGCGCGTACTTGCCGCTGCCGGTTTGCCTGAAGATGAACCAATCGAATCCAAGATGGTCTCAAATGCTATTCGCTCTGCCCAGACTCAAGTTGAGGCACAGAACTTCGAAATCCGTAAGAATGTTTTGAAGTATGACGATGTCATGAACCGCCAACGCGAAGTTATCTACGGTGAGCGCCGTCTTGTTCTTGAAGGTAAAGATATCGGCGAGCAGGTTTCAGACTTTATGGGAGAAACAATCTCGGCTTACGTTCGCGCTGCCGCGCAGCAGGGCTTTGGCGAAGACTGGGATCTCGATCAGCTATGGACTGCGCTCAAGTTGATCTATCCAATCTCATTCACACCTGAACAGATCATTGCTGAAGTTGGAACTGCATCGGCACTCGATGTTGATTTCCTTGAGGCAAGAATCCTTGATGATGCAGCTGCTGCATATAAGAAGCGTGAAGAAGAGCTAGGAGCTGAAGTTCTTCGCGAACTTGAGCGAAAAGTTCTGCTTTCAGTCCTTGATCGCAAGTGGCGTGAACACCTTTACGAGATGGATTACCTACAAGAAGGTATCGGGCTGCGTGCGATGGCACAGCGCGATCCACTCGTTGAATACCAGCGTGAAGGTTACGAACTTTTCGCAGCAATGATGGATGCCATCAAGGAAGAGCTTGCAAGTCTTGTATTTAACGTCGAAGTAACCATTGAAGGCGACGGATCTCAGGTAAAGGCTCGTGGCGTTACTGAAAAGCCAGTACAAACACAGCCACTGAAGTACACCGCTGCCGATGAAAATGGAGTTACTTCATCAGGAGATGTAACTCGCAATGCACCTTGCCCTTGTGGCTCTGGAAAGAAGTACAAGCGTTGCCACGGGGCTGCTTCCTAAATCTGTAACGCTCTAAAGCATCTGTAGCGCCGTACATAACCAGCGTCCATCAACGCCTTCAAAACGGATTACTACTGCGCGAAAGCGGTCGTTGTACCTGATGATTACAGTGGATTCGCAGATTCCATCTAGAGGTTCGGTCTGGTGAATGCTCTTGATTTTGCCAATCTCTTTCTGACTACCTGATTTCTTCAGTAGTTCCATATAAATTACGCGATGACACCATCGAATCAATTGCGCTGGTTGGCGACGTCCTGCCCATACCTCAATGACGCTCACAATAAATTTCATGGTCCAAGCGTGAAGCTCAGGTAAGTCCGATGCTGAAGTTGGAATGGGCATCTCATCTAGTTCTAGCTCTTCGCCAAAAGTTGAAGGAACCAGATACAACTTTGCTTTCTGCTCCACTCGTTCAATGACGGGGGGAGCAAAGAGGTCGAGAACAGGATGGCTCCAGAGGGCAGGATCTTCAGTGCTTGATATCAACTGCATCATGGGAGCCTGAGATCGATATGTCGCTGTGAGATTTTCATAAGTAGTCATTTGCCGATACTTGGCTACTCAGGCGCTGAATGAATCGCCCCAAAGAATGATTTACAGTCGCACTAAAGATCTACTGTGGAGAACTCCTCGAAAATTGAGTGAAGTCGCTCGTATCTTGCGCCCATGAATCAGAAGAAGAATTCCCAAACTCGCCTCATTGTTGCCACCGCACTCTGTGCTGCAGCGCTCCTAGCCTCATTTGCTATGTCGAAGGCTGCAAATCAGAGGGAGAAGTATTGGGTAGTGCTCAAACCTATTGCTATGGGAACACAGTTAGAACAATCCGATGTTGGCTATCAAATGGTCGCCTTAGGAAATTCAGGAGGTAACTATCTGGGCGAACAGAGCAACCCAGTAGGATCGATTACCAAACGGCCGTTAGCACCAGGTGATCTGCTTGAAGTCAGTGCCTTGACTAATAATTCGGCAGCATTGGTCAATCAACAGCTCTCAATCAGTCTTCGAAATGTGGATATTCCATCAACTCTGCAGGTGGGTGAAGTTGTAACAATCTTTCAGCTACACGATGCATCAAATGGTGAGGCAGCACTGGAACCCAATCACATTCTTAGCGGAGTGTTTATCGTTGGTTTAGATCGCAAGGGAAGCAACTTCGGGGGAGAAGCAGCACTTACGATTTCAGTAAATCGAGATTCTGTCCCCGATCTCTTATCGGCTACAACCAGTGGAAGACTTGTCATCGTGAGATCACATGGGTGATTTCGTTCAGCAAATTGCCGTTACAGGTATTCGGGATGCAGAGTTCGAAGGTTTCGTAGCAAGCGCTCTCTATGAACAAGGGTGGAACGTTCTTTTTCGTGCGCTGGATTTTCAATCCCTCACTACTTATTTGGATACAAGTACAACTGATAAGCCTTTGCTCCTTCTCTCTACGGATTGCGAAGGGCTGACTTCTGCTGGGCTAGAACTTCTGCGTAAGCAAGGAGCCAAGTACATACTCTTTCGCGCAGAAAACGATCTGCAAGATAAATACCCTGAGGCAGTAGCGCGGCCTGCAACAACTCTTGAACTCGTCGCTCTCTTGCGAGGATCGCTGCGCAACCCACTCATACGCAGTAGCCATGGCGCAAAGGTGCGAGCACGCACGATTGTTCTGAGTGCAGCATCGGGAGCGCTGGGAACTTCAACGCTAACTATCAATCTCGGAGCAGAACTGAGCGAGCTAGGCAGAAAGGTTTTGATTGTTGATGCTCATGCAGAGTCAGCGTCATTCGCATCTCTGTTGGGAGAGAGAGGCCTTAATACCTCAGGTGAAATCCGTGCAATTTCTTCAGGGTTACATATTTTAGAAATCACCCAAGAAAGCGTTGCTCAAGATCTTTCACTGCTCGATCGAGCTCTCTCTGAATTCGATTTCATTCTGATCGATTGTGGAGTACTACGTGATTTTGATAAATCGCTCACTGGGCGTCGTTGGGGGAGCGAGGCGATAATTTGGTCGACAACGCACGCAGATGAAATATGGATTCTTACTCGGACCAACCATTTGGGATTAGAACGCCTCAAGACTCTTATCAATGAACTAAACCGCAATCCGATGAAACCGTCTCCATCATTTGTCAATGCGCAAAGTGCACATGTGAAGAGAGGCTCTTCGCGCGAAGAGCAATTTCTGCAGCTAGTCACTCCTCTTCGCCCAACCCGACTACTTCGACTCCCATGGGACCCGCGAAGTGTCAACGCTGCTGAAGAGAACTTTTCTCCTCTTATCGAGTCCAATGAACGAGGGCTTTTGCGTAAAGTCATCGCAGATATTGCCGGTGAATTAACCTCATAACTTCTTATAGGCTTGGCTCATGCGCGGATATCTAGCTATGACAGCTCAAGAGGTTTCCGAGTTCGCTCAATCCCGCGAATTCGATGTTTCAGATCTTTACGCGCCGACATCACAATTTATTGTCGATAACCAAGACTTAGATGATGAAGAAATCGAATTCACGCTATCCATGGTTGCAGCCGAAGATGCCATTGAAATGAAGACCGCAACCTCGGGCAAGGCCTGCGTTCTCGCATTTGAAGTTCCGCCGGAACTCATTAAAGAGAGCCACGATATGTCTATCTCGCTCTTAACCCCACTGCTCTGGGAACACCTCGAATGCCTCTTTGAAGTTTCTGATGATGGCGAAGAGCTGACATGGTTTGCAACGCAAGAGATTGCCAACAATCTCGAGAGCTGGTTGAAGTAGTTTTCCATGGCATCAATCGAGGATTACGTTCAGGGTAGAAGCCCGCTCTCTGCCGATCAAGTCCATCGTCTTCGCGAGCTTGTAGCTGATTGGCAATTACTTTCTGATCTCTCCTTTGCAGACTTAATTCTCTGGGTGCCGTTGCGTAAAGATATGAAGAGCTGGCCAACAGGTTATGTTGCCGTCGCGCATATACGCCCAACAACTGCGGCCACACTCTTTCCACACGATGTCATTGGTGAAGAAATCACATATGGAGCGCGCCCACATATTGATCAAGCACTTGCTAGCGCTGAAATTATTCGCGATACGCAACCTGAGCCCATGGGCGATTTCATGGTGAAAGAAGAGACGATTCCAGTCATCTTTGATGAACATGTCATCGGAGTAATTTCCCGCCACCGAAACTCAGAGCTGATGCGACAACCCAGCCGCCTCGAACTTAACTACCGAGAGATTGCGCATAACCTCTATCGAATGATTTCTGAAGGAACTTTTCCTTACCCAGATGCAGGGTCACTCTTTGATCCAGCACCACGCGTAGGTGATGGACTTATCCGCCTTGATGTAAATGGCGTTGTTTCTTATGCAAGTCCAAATGCGCGTTCGGCATTTAGTCGACTTGGCTGGATGAGTGAAGTAGAAGGACATTTACTTGGAGAAGTTGCACAATCTCTTGCGCGAGTGCGCCCTGATGCACATGAAGAGACAATCGCACTTGGACTTACAGGAAAATCTCTCAAGCGAGTTGAGATTGAAAATGCGGGCGGAACGATTGATTTCACAGTACTTCCACTGATTAAGAGCGGTGACAGAATTGGCGCGATCGTGATGCTCAATAACGTCACAGAGCTTCGCCGCCGTGAACGAGAATTGGTCACGAAAGATGCAACTATCCGCGAGATTCATCACCGTGTGAAGAACAACTTACAAACGGTTTCAGCGCTACTTCGCCTACAGGCTCGTCGCATCGAAGATCCAGGTGCGAGTGCTGCACTCAATGAAGCAGTACGTCGCATCGCATCAATTGCACTTGTTCACGAAACTCTTTCCAGTAGCCGAGATTCTTCCGTTGCATTTGATGAAGTTCTCGATAGCTTGGTTTCACACGCACTCGAACTCAGCCCGCGAATGAATGAACTACACATTGAGCGAACTGGAAAGTTGGGTTCTCTTGAACCACGAATTGCTACACCGCTTGCACTTGTCATCACCGAGTTAATTCATAATGCGCTCGAACATGGCCTGGCCGAAGAAGGCCTCGCACTCGGCATTCATGTCTCAAGTAATGGTTCAGAGTTATCGGTAACTATTTCAGATGATGGTGTGGGATTCCCTGAAGGCTTTGATATTTCAACTTCACCAAACTTGGGGCTACAGATTGTTCGCACCCTGACAGAGAATGAATTACGCGGAACGCTATCTTTGATTACAGATGAGCAAGAGACTCGGGCCGTGCTTTCCTTCCCAAGTAATTAAGAAAGTTACTACTGACCGCTCTCGGCTAGTCGTGCACGATTTCGTGCAGCACGGCGCTTCAATGCGCGACGTTCATCTTCAGAGAGACCGCCCCAGACGCCAGCATCTTGTCCAGATTCAAGAGCCCATGCAAGACATGGATCTTTCACGATGCAGCGATTGCAGACCTTCTTCGCCTCTTCGATCTGAGTGATAGCAGGTCCAGTATTTCCGACAGGGAAGAAGAGCTCTGGATCTTCTTCACGACATGCAGATTGATGTCTCCAGTCCATGGCTCTACCTCCTCTTCGTAATTCTTGATTATGCGGCGCGTGCTCTGCGCAAGGGACAATTCTCTCTATATCGAGATATTTAAACAAGAAGGTAGCGAAAGAGATTTTCTAAATACGGGTGATTTATATCGCGTGCCCCCGACAGGAATCGAACCTGTGCACCTGCCTCCGGAGGGCAGTGCTCTATCCCCTGAGCTACGGGGGCGCAGGTACAAGGGTAGGTTATCCGACTATGAACAGTTCAGAGAAAGCATATTTTGCAACTGGTTGCTTCTGGGGTGCAGAACGTCGATTCTGGAATATCGACGGCGTACTCGAGACAAGCGTTGGTTATATGGGTGGAGTTCGACCAAATCCATCATATGAACAAGTCTGCACCGGCGTCACTGGCCACGCAGAAATGGTTGAAGTCACCTTTGATCCAACTCGCGTGAGCTATCGCAGATTGCTTGAAGAGTTCTGGGTGATGCACGATCCAACATCGCTTAATCGCCAAGGTGGAGATATCGGAACTCAATATCGCAGCGCCATCTTCACGACCTCTGAATCGCAACAGCTTCAAGCCGAGGTAACTCGCGATGTCTATCAAGCAGCTTTGACCCGCGAAGGCATTGATCAGATTGTCACCGAAATCTTGAGCGCTGATGGAGTTCCGTATTACCTCGCTGAGGAATACCACCAGAAGTATCTGCAGAAGAATCCCAACGGATATGACTGTCATTCATCGACCGGTGTGACATTTCCAGCGCTAGCTAACTAATCGCTCTCCAGCAGTACCACGCCACAACGCTTCGATAGGGGCGGAATTTCTCGCCCTTCTTTTCTAGCGCTTTGGGTTGAATTTCTTCCTTAAGGGAATACATCTTCTCCCAGCCTCGGCGCACACCGAGGTCGCCGGTCGGCCAAATATCTAATCGGCTGAGTTGATGCATCATAAACATATCGACAGTCCATGGACCGATACCCCAAAGCGAGGTCAGTTGATCAAAGACGAATTGATCATCTTCAATTTCGTGCAACTTATTGATATTAATTCTCTTTGAAAGTGCAGCATCGGCTAGACCTTGGATAGTTTTAAACTTCGCGCCCGATACCCCCGCTGCTCGCATATCTGTCTCAGATATTTCGGCAATACGACCAGGAACCATGCGACCTTTAGCTAAACCCTTTACTCGGGCATAAATAGTGTCTGCAGCCTTTACTGCTAATTGTTGTGAGATTACCGATTCAACGAGAGCCTCAAAGTGGGTGACTGGCTTAGGGTTTCTGCCTAGCGTGCATAAAGGATGAGCCTCAATCACTTTGGCGAGTCGCGCATCACGTGCTGCTAAGTCGCGCGCAATCTTCTTCATTTGCGACTCGGAGATCATGGATTAACTTTATTCGCAGTGACATACTAAGTCCATGCATCACCTCAAGGCCCTCGATCTCGCTGAATTACAGACACACCGCAGCGAAAAATGGCGGGCCTTTCCTAAGGAGATCCTTCCACTTCCTGTTGCTGAAATGGATTTCCCCGTAGCTGATCCAATTCGCCAAACCCTTCGCGAGATGATCGATCATTCTGATTTAGGTTATCTTGGGTCGATTCCAGAAATGGGCCTAGCTTTTGCAGGATTTGCGAAGCGTCGCTGGGGTTGGACAGTTGATCCACTACAAGTTCGCATTGCTGCCGATGTAGGCGTTGGTGTTGTTGAAGCTCTTCGTGTAATTACAAAACCTGGCGATAAGATTTTAATTAATCAACCTGTCTATCCTAATTTTTGGACATGGTCTCAAGAGACGCATCTAGTAGAAGTTGATGTGCCTTTGACTCAATCTGAAGCAGAAGTTAACGGAAGCCATTGGATTCTTGACTGGGATGGAATCGAAAAGGCATACGCATCTGGGATCAAGGTGCACCTGATCAGTAACCCCCACAATCCTCTCGGCCGCGTATATACGAAGGAAGAGCTTTCTCGACTCGCAGATTTAGCGAAGAAGCACAACGTCTATGTCTTGAGCGATGAGATCCATGCGCCGCTTACATTTGCCGAGCAGACATTCACACCGTTCCTGGCTGTATCTGACAATGCGCGCGAAGTTGGAATCACAATCACCGCAGCGAGCAAGGGTTGGAATATTGCCGGCCTTAAGTGCGCAATCATCGTTACCGACCACGAAAAGATGCACGAGCTTCTTAATGGGATCGCGCCGGCCACGCATTACAGGGCTTCCCTTCTTGGAGCCTTTGCCACAGTGACCGCCTTCGAAAAGGGCGAGCCGTGGCTCAACGAGTTAATGGTTCAACTAGATCACAACAGAAATTTGGTTTCTCAACTGATCGCAGAGAAGACTCCTGGAGTTGGTTATTTGATCCCGCATTGCTCATATTTGGCATGGCTAGATCTCACGTCCTTCAATTTAGGAGAAGATCCTTCTAGTGTTTTACTTGAAAAAGCGAAGGTCGCCTTTGTTCCTGGCCACCGTTTCGGCTCACAAGCAACGCAATTTGTGCGCCTCAACTTTGCAACAAGCCCTGAAATTCTTGAAGAGGCCTTCAATCGCCTCGCCACAGTTCTACGCTAACGATTACTCTTATCCAATGAGCAACGAGAACCTTCATCCCGAGACCCTTGCCATTTCATCGGGTCGCCCAGGCCATGAAGCCGGTGAAGGTATCAATATTCCGATTTCGCTCAATTCAACATTTGTTGCTGGTGGCCCAATCAATTACGGACGTACAGGCAATGAAACCTGGCAGCCTCTTGAAGAAGCGATCAGCGCGCTTGAAGAAGCCACATCAACCCTGCTCTTCTCTTCTGGAATGGCTGCAATCACTGCTGCATTCTCACTTCTGCCTCACGGTGCGCCAGTTGTTGCATCCCACGAGGGTTACAGCGGAACGATGGCTCTGCTCAAGCGATATCACGCAGAAGGTCGCCTTGAAGTTCGCTTCGTAGATATCACCGATACGAAAGAGGTAATTGCACAATTGCAAGGCGCAGCTTTCTTATGGGTTGAATCTCCAACAAACCCTGGTCTTGGTGTCGCTGAAGTTTCAGTCATTATTGGCGAAGCAAAGAAGCGCAACATGGGCGTTGGATTCGACAACACTTTTGCTACACCACTTAATCAGAAACCACTTACTTTCGGTGCAGATATCGTGATGCATTCGGTGACCAAGTATTTAGCCGGCCATAGCGATGTCATCCTCGGCTCTCTTTCAGTGAAGGATTCAGCGCTGCTTGCTCGTCTACAAGATGCACGAGTCTCTTATGGCGCTATCCCTGGCCCATTTGAATCATGGCTTGGCCTTCGAGGCATTCGCACATTCCCACTCCGCTTTGAGCAGGCTCAGAAGAGCGCTGCAGAATTGGCTAAGAAGTTGGCGGGGCATAACGCTGTTACCAATGTTCGCTACCCAGGTTTTGGTGCGATTATCTCCTTCGAGATCACAGGTGATGCTGTTTCAGCTGAACGCGTATGCGATGGCGCAGCCATCATCACCAATGCGACAAGCCTTGGGGGAGTTGAGACCACATGGGAACGTCGTCGCCGTTGGGCACTTGAAAGCGACAGCGTTCCAGAAAACCTCATCCGCCTCTCAGTCGGATGCGAACATGTTGAAGATTTGTGGCGAGATATCGACACCGCACTTTCTAAGGCATAAAAGAGGCACTTATCCTTAAAGAGGAGTATTTTTATCCTCATGAAGGCACTTCGACGACTCATCGCAGCGGTAACCGTTGCGATTCTGGCATTTCGTGCTGTCGGCTCTTTTCTCTCATGGGTTGAGAAGCAAGATGACACATCTACCGATGCTTGGGTTGATGAAGATGAATTCGAAGATGCATAAATGAGCGATCAATACGTTGCAGGTTCTTGCAATATCGGTAAGGCTGAAGTTCGCCAACGCCAAGTTGTTGCGCTAATCGGACTCTTTCTCAGCGTAAGTGCTCTCGTTGGGTTTATTTCAACAGATGCAGCGCCTTCGATTCGTTTGGGAATTTTCCTCCCGCTTGCAGTCTTCTCCATTGGCTTCGTTCAATCACGTAAGCGCTTCTGTCTGGCATACGGTTTTATGGGCACATTTAACTTTGGACGCCTAGGAAAAATCTCTCGCGTAGCCGATAAGGCCGCTCTGGCAGCTGACCGCAAGACCGCTATCACCATCCTCGTTCAGTCGCTGGCTCTGGCCGCAGTACTGACACTCATTGTTTATCTCTTGCCACTTAATTAATTTTTTCTTCCCTCTTACATTTTCACTTGCCGAGTGACATTGTTGGAGATGTGAAAATCATTATCCATACTCGACATGCAGAACTCGCATCAGACTTTAAAGAGATAGCAGAAGAGAAACTTCACTCAATGGAACGCTTTAGCGTCGTAATTGATCGCATTGAAGTAGAAGTTACCCACGAGGCGAATCCTCGACAAGGCAAGAATTCCCACAAAGTCGTTATTACATCGCATGGTTCAGGGCCTTTGCTTCGAGCCGAGTCATTGGGCTTCAATGATGTTGCTGCATTCGATGATGCGATAAAGAGTATTGAACTTCAAATTCGTCGTATTCATGAGAAAGATAAGAGTCATGATCGACAGACTCTGCGAACTATGAAAGTGGATTTAAGCGAATAGTTAACGCTTTGGCTTTGCCTTCTGATCGCTCATGCTCGGAGATGCCATCTTGGTTGGTCGAACAGGTTCGGTAGGCGGCGTTGGCAATGAACCAAGAGCGGCGACTGCACTTTCACGAGCAACAATTGCTGCAGCAACAGCGCTTCGACGTTGTGCGGAGATAGCGTTCTTCTGATCTGGAGTCGTTGCAGTCGCCATCAAAGTCTTTGCTTCGTACGTTGCCTTATCTACTGAAGCTTTAAATGCAGAGTTAATTTCACGAATGCGTTGTTCGCGGTTTCTGACTGCTTGAATAAAAGCTTCGCGATCCTTCTTGTATTGCTCCTGAAGTGCTTTGAAAGAAGTTGCAGTCGGAGAAGGAGTCGGAGAAGGAGTTACATCTGCGTGTGATGGAGTGAGAGCGAGAGAGAAGAGCGCGACTGAAAGGGCAATAGTTGCCTGTCGGTAGTTTCTTCTCATGCGCCAATAGTAATTCTTATGACGTGTGAATATTCTGTGAAAGTCCTCGTGGCTCCGTGTGCGAAGTTGAATGACGGTGGCAATTGAGCGTTGTACATGGCAAGGTTGGGGCATGAGCCAATTAATTATGGTGATCGATGATGAAGCAGGAGTCCGTGATTTATTGGGTGATGCTCTCAAGTTGGCTGGTTTTGAGACCGTAACCGCACCTGATGCAATGGTCGCGCAGACCCTGCTGCGAACAACTAAGCCTGATTTGCTCATAGTCGATATCAATATGCCGATGATGGATGGATTTGAATTTGTTGAGCGAATCCGCAGCAACGGCGATAACACCCCAGCGCTGATGTTGAGCGCTCGTGGCGATCGTGCAGATATCACTCGCGGGCTGACGCTAGGTGCCGATGACTACGTGACAAAACCATTTGGTCTTGAAGAGCTCGTTCTACGCATCAAAGCGATTCTGCGCCGTTCGCAATTTACGGTTGCTACTTCTGCAAGTCTGTCATGCGGTCCAATATCTCTGGATAGCGATTCACATCAGGTCACTTTCAATGATGAAGTTGTCGATCTTTCACCTACAGAATTTCGATTGCTTCACGTGCTTCTCGAAAGTAAAGGTCGCGTATTGAGCAAGACCTACCTGCTAGACGAAGTCTGGGGAATTACCTTCGAGTCCGAGAGTACCGTGGTTGATACCTATATTTCCTACCTTCGCAAAAAGTTGCATAGAGATGGCTTTGAAGGAATTCGTACTGTCAGAGGAGTTGGCTTTCAGCTTCAAGCGGAGAAGAAGTGAAATTTTCCTCATCTTCGCGCATCAGTATTGTCACCGTTTTACTCCTCACTTTAATTACTGTCGGAGTCGGAGGCTTCTCGGTCCTGCATTCGCAAGGAGCCGAGATTGATAAAGTCGACCGCACTCTTAATTTTGTTGCTCAATCCGCATTCGAGAATCCCACACAACCTGTTGGTGCTGCCCTCTTTGCTATTGAGCAATCAGGATTAGATATCACCCTTAGCTTCTTAACTCACGAGGGCGATGAAACGCTTATTAATGAGTCATCTCTTAATTACTTAGGTGCTCCCGATTTTCCAACTGTAGAGCGTGCATCGATGGTGCCAGTTCGAATTCCTGGAAGTGCTCCCTATCGATTTCGATCTGTTCTCGTAGAAGGTGGCGATTTCATCATCATTGCGCGCTCAACTGATGATTTAGATTCTAACTTCCGTTCAAATCTTCAATCACTTGCTGTCTTTACCTTTGTCATCGACACCTTGGCCGCGCTACTTCTTTTCTTCTATTTCAGGCGCATCAATCGTCGCGACGAGACAGCCTCTCTTGCTCGCATGCAAGAGTTCTTAGGAGATGCATCCCACGAACTGCGAACCCCGCTAACTGTCATCAAGGGATATGTCGAAATGCTGAGCAAGAATCAGCTGAAAGAAGATTCAGATAAAGAACGTGCATTTAATCGCGTTGGCAATGAGATTCAACGTATGGAGACTCTTGTTCAAGATCTGCTCCTTCTTGCAGAACTAGGGGAGAGCGGGGCTCGGGATATTGAAAAGATTGATCTCAGCGAAATCTTGAATTCGCATGGCACTGACTTCATCACTTTAAACCCTGAGCGAAAAGTGACGCTTGCGATTTCTTCAAGTGTCATCATCGAAGCGTCACGTGATTACATGGCGAGGTTTATTCAGAACGCTCTGACAAACATTGTGCGCCATACAGATAACGACGTTGCTGTAAACATTTCACTCACAACATATGGAAAAACTGCAGAGCTGATAATCGAAGATGCTGGTAAGGGCTTACCTGCAAGCGCTTACCGTGAAGATATTCGCTCACTCAATCGATTTGATAAATCTCGCTCGCGTGAAAATGGTGGCTCTGGGCTGGGAATGAGCATCATGTCTGCAGTCATACAAAAGCTTGGCGGAAGATTCTCCCTTCGCAAGAGTTCTTTAGGTGGCCTTGCAATCGTGGTCGAATTACCTGTCGTTAAAGACTAAACTCACGTATGTGAGCGATCAGAACCTAGAATCTACTTTCTCTGAATTAGAGGCGCTCTTCTCCAATACTGATTCACTAGTGCGCGTTGTCCTTTCCGGTCGTCGTCGCAACATGCAGACCCCGAACGAACGCATTGATATCAGGCCAGTTGCACTCAAAGACGGAGTCGCCATTCAAATTAGCCATAGCGATGGCAGACAAATGACATCAAAGAATTATGCGCCCGCCGATGCTCCATTTGCTCAACTAATTCGCGCTGGTTTTGCCAACATATTGCTTGAGCACACCGAAGGTTCGCTAGCTTTGCGAATTACTAAGAAGGGCGAGCCACTCGTTCATCGCGAAAGCGCAAAGCGCGAGCAAGATCTTTCGCACGATCGAAGTAAATCTCGCTTACTTGATGCATCCGATCCATATTTGGTTGCCATTGGAATTTCAGATGCCAAGGGCCATGTAAAGCCCAGCAAGATGGATAAGTACAAGCAGGTGGAAGAGTTTCTTCGTCTGTTGATGCCTACCTTGACTGCCGCAATTTCAGCAGGACAGATTCACCAGCCTTCTGAAAACGATCCGCTCACAATAGTGGACCTTGGTTGCGGACATGCTTATCTGACTTTCGCTGCTCACCAGTATCTACGCTCGCAGGGCATGGCGGTCAATGTAATCGGGATTGATGTCCGTACGGCTGCTCGCGATCGAAATAATGAGATTGCTCGTCAACTAGATATTAATAAGACAATTGAATTCCGAGCAGAAGAGATCGCCGATACAACTATTAAGAACGCTGACATTTCTATCGCCCTGCATGCTTGTGACACAGCAACGGATGATGCAATCGCATGGACCATTAACTCCGATGCAAAGCTTGCGCTGATTGCTCCATGCTGTCATCACGATATTCAGGCCCAGATGAATGAGATTCCTGAACCCTGGTCGCTCATCACGCGTAATGGAATTATGAAAGAACGTCTGGGTGATCTGCTCACAGATGCTCTTCGTATGCAGATAATGAAGTTACGCGGATATCGCGTTGAAGCAATTGAATTTATTGGGGGAGAACATACGCCGCGAAATCTCATGATTCGAGCGGTGAAGACAGGGGCTATCGCCGATCAGGCTGAAACTCGTAAGTACGAAGAGTTGATTGGTCTCTGGAAAGTAAAACCTGTTCTCGCCTCACTTCTGAAGCCGTTAGACTGAGGTCATGTCTAAGGTTCTAGCTTCCCTTCCTGTTGGCGAAAAGGTCGGTATCGCCTTTTCTGGTGGTCTCGATACATCTGTTGCAGTCGCTTGGATGCGCTCAAAGGGCGCCGTTCCTTGCACCTATACCGCAGACCTAGGCCAATACGACGAGCCAGATATCGATTCAGTTCCAGGCCGCGCAAAAGAATATGGCGCAGAAATTTCTCGACTTGTAGATTGCAAGACGCCACTTGTTGAAGAAGGCCTCGCAGCAATTGCATGCGGAGCTTTCCATATCCGTTCAGGCGGTAAGCAGTACTTCAATACAACACCTCTTGGCCGCGCAGTCACCGGAACTCTTCTTGTTCGCGCGATGTTGCATGACAAAGTTGAAATCTGGGGCGACGGTTCCACATACAAGGGCAATGACATCGAGCGTTTCTATCGCTACGGACTTCTTGCCAACCCAAATCTTCGTATTTACAAGCCATGGCTAGATGCTGATTTCGTTCGCGAATTAGGTGGACGTAAAGAGATGTCCGAGTGGTTGGTCGCTAACAAGCTTCCTTATCGCGACAGCACCGAGAAGGCATACTCAACAGATGCCAACATCTTGGGCGCTACACACGAAGCCAAGGATCTAGAAAACCTCGACGCTTCGATCGAAATTGTTACACCAATCATGGGCGTCAAGTTCTGGGATCCAAGCGTTTCGATCCCATCAGAAGATGTAAAGATTCAATTTGTTCAGGGTCGCCCTGTTGCAATTAACGGTAAAGATTTCACCGATGTTGTGGCGCTCATGGATGAAGCAAACAAGATTGGTGGCCGCCATGGACTCGGAATGGCCGATCAGATCGAGAACCGCATCATCGAAGCAAAGTCTCGCGGAATTTATGAAGCTCCAGGAATGGCGCTTCTCTTTATTGCTTACGAGCGTTTAGTTTCTGCAATTCATAACGAAGACACCATCGCGAATTATCACGCTGAAGGTCGTCGCCTTGGTCGCTTGCTCTACGAAGGTCGCTGGTTAGATCCACAGAGCCTCATGCTTCGCGAATCATTGACTCGCTGGGTTGCATCTGCAATTACTGGCGAAGTCACGATTCGCCTACGTCGTGGAGATGATTTCTCAATCATCAATACAACTGGACCAGCGCTGAGCTATCACCCAGATAAATTGTCGATGGAGCGCACAGAAGACGCTGCATTTGGCCCAACAGATCGCATCGGACAGCTGACTATGCGCAACCTTGATATCGCAGATACTCGCGCCAAGCTCGAGATGTACCGCGAACAAGGCCAGCTAGGTGGCGGAGACTTCAACCTGATCAAGGAGCTAGAAAATTAATAACATGACCCGCAAAATTCTTGCCGCAATCTTTGCTATCACTCTCGTCGCAGTAACAATTCTCGGAGGAATACAAATGTCAGGATCAGATTCAACAGTGCTTCCAGTAGTTTCAGCAGTTGCAGGCCAGGCACCGACAATTTCAAAGCCTGAAGGAACTCCTCCAGCAGAGCTCACATTCTCAGATGTCATCGTCGGAACTGGTGCAGAAGTTCTTCCTACTTCAACGCTGACAGTTCATTACACACTTATGGCATGGTCAACAGGACAGATCATCGAATCTTCATGGAGCGGACAGCCTGCAACTTTCCCATTGGCACAAGTTGTTGAGGGATGGCAGAAAGGTTTGCCAGGAGCAAAGGCAGGCGGGCGACGCCTACTTATCTTGCCTCCATCAATGGGTTACGGCGCATCTGGTTCAGGACCAATCGGGCCGAATGAGACCTTGATCTTTTCAGTCGACATTATTGGTGTTGCTTAATTATTTAAGCTTTAAACCAAACGGTTGTACCAGCAGGAATCTTTCCATTAACCACGGGGCGAGTTGAAAGCAATAGCTCGCCCTTTGGCATTTGGTAATTTTCTGCACGGAAGTTGATAATCACATTCCAGCCATTCGGACGTGAGTAGTGGAGAACAGAAATATCTGTCGTGTTATGCCACTTGATCTTTTCGTCAGTTACCAACTCCTTACGAAGAGCTAGCGCCTTGCGATAGATAGAGAGCGCTGAATCTTCCTGCTTCTCTTCTACCTCAACAGCGTAATCAGCAAACCACTTTGGCTGTGGCAAGTGTGCTCCACCAGAACCGAAACCAAATGATGAGCCTGATGCAGTCCAAGGCAATGGGACGCGACAACCATCGCGACCCTTATCAACCTTGAGGTTACGAAGGTACTGAGGATCCTGGATTTCGCTTTCAGGAATATCCGTTACTTCGTGCAGGCCGAGTTCTTCACCTTGGTACATGTAAGTAGAGCCTGGAAGACCCAAGATATAGACAGTTGCTGCCAACGCGTTCTTTGTACCTGAATCAGCATCAAGTGGATGCGATGTTCCATTTGAAAGCATCCAACTACGACGATTAACAGCTGGGTTTAGGCCCATCTTTGTCGCGTGGCGAATCTGGTCGTGGTTTGAAAGTGTCCATGTGCATGAAGATTTATTCTTCGCTGCCAACTCAATCGCTTCTTGAGTCGCAATCTTGTAGGCATTTGCCTCGAATGGAGTTTCAATAAATCGGAAGTCAAAGCACTGACCCAAAGTCTTTGTGCTTGCATAGAGTGGGAGACGCTCTGGGTGAACGAATGCTTCTGCTACTGCCACGCGTGGTGGGTCGTACTGATTGAAGAGTTTGCGCCATTCTTTGTAAATCGCAAAGACTTCATTGCGATCGCCCCAAATACCATTTCCCTTATTGCCGCGCTCAACAAGACCTTCGTGAACAGGCATGCTGCGGAAAGGTTCAGTTAAATCTTTGGCCAATCCATGTGCAACGTCGATGCGGAATCCATCTACGCCACGATCAGACCAGAACTTGAGCGTCTTGAGGAAATCTTCATGTACTTCTGGGTTCTCCCAGTTGAAATCTGGTTGTTCTGGAGCGAACCAGTGGAGGAACCACTGGTTGTTCTTTCCGCCGAATGTTGATTCGTGTGTCCACGATGATGGAGCGAAGTGCGAAACCCAATCTGAAGGTGGAAGTTCGCCATTAGCGCCCTTGCCATCACGGAAGATGTATCGGTTACGTGCAGCCGAACCCTTCTCGGCAGCGAGTGCTTCCTTAAACCATTCGTGCAAGTTTGATGAATGGTTTGGCACGATATCTACGAATACGCGGATTCCTTCTTTATGAAGCCCTGCAAGCATTTCATCAAAGTCAGCGAGCGTTCCTAGCTTTGGATCCACATCGCGATAATCATCAACGTCATAACCACCATCAGCCAAAGCTGATGGATAGAAAGGACTCAACCACACTGCATCAATCGAAAGTGACTTCAAGTAAGGAATGCGTGAAGTGATTCCCTTGATATCACCGATGCCGTCGCCATTTGAATCAGCGAAGCTGCGTGGGTAGATCTGGTAGATGGCAGCTTGGCGCCACCAATTCTTATCTGTTGAGAGTCCTGTTGTTTTCGACATGCGCGGAACTCTACGGAAGCCACCGTCATACCGGTAGCCAAACACGCAAAATGTGACGGAAATGAAACTATTTTGCAGTTTTGTGCAGGCTCAAGCGGTCAGACATCCGTACCCTGTACCCATGACTTTGCTCCACGTCCTTGATCTACTTTCTACTTTCGTCTTCGCACTCGTTGGGGCACGCGTTGCTGCAGATAAGGGTCTTGATTACGGTGGCATCGCCTTCATCGCCGGTATCGCATCTGTATCTGGAGGAACACTTCGTAACGTATTCCTAGGAATGCGACCTATCTGGATTATTGATCCATGGATTGTTGCAAGCGTTATTGCAGCTGTTGTGATCACTCTTGTCTTCAGGCGCGTGACCCATATCGGTAAGACCTTGCTGATTATGGATACTTTTGGATTAGCGGTTGCAACCATGTCTGGAACCCAGTTGGCCTTTGAAATGGATGTCACCTGGTTTGCTGCAATTCTTTTGGGGGTAATTACGGCGGTGACTGGGGGGCTCTTGCGAGATGTTCTATGCCAGTTAGAGCCCGTCTTGCTTCACCGCGAGACAATTGGAACGTCAGCCTTGATGGGTTCAATTACTTTTGTGGCACTTCACCAATTCAGCTTCGGAGACAATATCTGCGCAATTGTTGGAGGAGTGGTTGTAATTCTTACTCGCGTGATTTCAATCCAATTCGACCTGCACTTGCCAAAATTCAGCAAGACTTCCTAAGTGGGTTGTGAGGGACTCGAACCCCCGAGAACGCGACCAGCGCACGTTGGAAGATGGAAATATCAAGCCCTGAGTTTGATGCAGCATATACCGCCCTGGAACAGAGATTGCAATCGACCTTAAACAGTTGAGGCGAGAGGCAGGCTGATTCGCAAGTAAGTCTTTCCTGACTCAGAGCTGATATCTATACCATCAGCAGAATGTTGGGCCAAAAGCAGAGAGCCAAGCCCCGACTTCTTTGAGATCTCACCTTTACCATTATGTGTAAGTTCAATCTGTAGATGAGTTAAGCCTTTTGCAAGCTCGACCTGAATGCTATTTGCCATGCCGTAGCGAATTGTATTTGTAATCATCTCTTCCAAGACTTGTGAAGTTCGCTGCGCGAGGCTTGAACCCTCTTCGAGGTAATTGAGCCCTACTACTTCAATATCCGCAATTCCTTGCCAAGAGGCAATCAATTTTTGAATACGCATAACTCCACCCAACTCACTAGTTGAAATATCTTGATAGTCACGACTGAGAGCAGATTCAAGAGATTGCAATGCCTCTGCAGTACCTGCACCTGACGAATCTCGAGAGGCGGCCTCTAGACGTTTGGAAATACCAAATAACTCTGATTGCAAGGAGTTATGGAGATACTCAGCAAGCTCAACCCCACTCTTAGAGGTCTGATCTTCCACGGATAGAGAGGCGACTCTAAATCCAACGGAGGCAGCAGCCCCGATTGCAAAATCTCGATCTCGAATCACCAAACGATAAGCTGAAACCAACAAGATCAGTCCAGGAATAGTTGGGGAGATGAGTAATCCAGCAACAGCACTGGCTGTTTCATTGAGTGGGTTACGAATAGCAATGGGGACAAAGACAGGCAGTAATCCAACGAGGGCTAAGAAAGTGATACCGAGAGGAAAAAGTCTATTTCCCACTCTACTTTGCAAGAAGAAGTAACTCTGAATCAGAAGCAGCGATGTAACTGCACCAATCGTTGTCACATAAAGAGATGATTTGAATCCAAGAACAAGAGCAATTCCGTATCCACCGACAAAGAACTGGTAAGCCAAAATGTACTTGACGCTGAAATCTAAATGCTCAATCGCATCTTTCAAAATTCCAAGCATGTGGCGGTGTTTAACCTGGCCCAGTGCGTTCACCCATAAACGGTGGCTCAGCGGCCTTAGAACTTCATTTATCTGTGACTGGATCGCCTTTGAAGCTTCTAGCAATACCCCTGGCTCAACTCTCTCTTTTCCGACCCCGACAGCGCCCACGCTGTTCTTTATGCCATCAAGTGTTTCCAAATACAGACGACGTGGATCCATTTTGTCGTTGATAACAGAGCGGGGATTTGCAAGCAACAGCGATGCTTCAGCGAATACCTGATGGAATTTGTCTCGCCTGTGTAAGACCATCTCCATGAATGAAGAAATTGTTATGAAGTAGATACCTGTGAAAATCACTGAAGAAAGGATCGAAAAGAGAGGTCCCAAATTGTCAATAAAGCCAAAAGCGCTAATCAACTGATACAAAATTTTGCCTCTTACGGCCCCCACAAGCGCAATAAGTCCTAATGGATAGAAGATGCTTCGCCTTCCTAAGCCAAATTTCTCAGTGAAGAAGCAGACTAGCCACAGCATGGGAAGAGTTATCACAGTGATGAGAAGACCTATAGAAAGACAGAGAAGAAGGAATGCAAAAGATGAGTCATCTTGGATAAGACGAGAAGGAACAGAGAATATTGAGACCAAGCCGTAGTAGAAGAAAGAAATCTTTCTAAACTTAAGGTTTTGAAGTCCAAACTTGAACATGTGGGCCTTAGATCTTTCCAGAGAACTTCTTAAAGGAGTTTGCCAAGAGAATTCGCGGATTGATTGACTTCTCTCGCTTGATTTCAAGGAAGGTGTAGATTCTCGCCAAAATTGCCTCTACAGCTTTTTCGCTAATGTTTCGTCGCGCAGCTATCTCAGAGGAAGAGAGCCCTTCAGAAACTTCTCGCCACACCTCTATCTGAAGATCGGTGAGCTTCTCAAATTTGTTAATGTGATTGACGTTCTCATTAAATGGTCGGTGTTTAGTCTGGAGAATCGTCGAGATAATCTGAGCCACATTATCAATCTCGGACTTCACCAGGTATCTAGATCCTTTAGGAGCGCTAATTCCGCTAATCGATGCAAATCTTGGATCTTGGTAAGAGGTGAGAAAAACAATTCCAATCTGCGGCGAAGACTTTCTCAGCGCATGCGCTAAGTCAAAGCCTGTTGGCCCAATTCCTAAATCCAAGTCAAGAAGTGCAACATCAGCGGGGATTGCATTATTAATTAGAAGTGCTTCTTTGGCTGTAGAAACCGAGCCAGCAATGTCGAAACCTGAATTGCTTAATGCGCTATCTAAGGCCGTGCGGATGAACTTGTCGTCATCGACAACGAGAATACTTCCTAGCTTTACGGCCCTCATAACCCCGAATCATTCTCCAAAATTAGGGGTATCCCTAATGTGTGTTAGGGGTGACCCTACGCGCTTATGCATGAGAAACACAGAGTGACCGATTCTTTACCCAATCAGATCAAGCGCCACATACGTAATGGCGTTTTCTGTGACTAAATCCTAGAAAGGGATTGAAATGATAAATTCGAAGATAACAGCGACCAAAATTGGTATCGCTGCATCAATGTTGGGCATGGTTGTAGCGCTTTCTGGCGTTACTTCAGGCTTCGCAGCTGGGAGTAATACTCCTACAAATGGTTCCAGTACAGCTGGTTCTGCCACCACTTCTGCATCGGTTGTAGTACCACCTTGGTGTGGATGGAACATCAATCCAGTCCTCTCTGCTATTACTCTCGCACCTAGTGACGGTGCGAAGTATCTTGGCGCAGATCTTGCGCTCACCGGTTCAACCAGCTCGGTAAATGCCTACGTTGGCGCGACAACGGGTGCAACTGAAGCTTTAGGTGAAGAAAACTGCTCTTGGTTCGGTAAGACCCCTCAAGCGGCTACTTTTGCAGTAACGATTGCATCTGGAGATGACTCCTTCACCGCGACGTCGACCGCAGGGCGAGATACTGCAATGGATTGGTCTCTATCGACTAAACCACTAGGAATAGCTAATACCTTCGCTGCTGGTTGTGAAGCTGCTGGCTTCACCCCAAATGCTGGAGCATCAATGGCTGCTTCAGGAACAAGTACGGCTTGGAGCATCCTCTCAGGGGCTGTTTCTACCAATGACTTCTGCAGTTATTCAGTTGCCTACACTGCAACTGTTCCTGGCGGAAAGTTGCCGACATATGGTGATTCCACCTACACATTCACAGGGCCGACTTTGGTTCACACGCTCACAACTTCCTGATCTAAGGAGTTTATGAGTTGGTTATGATTCAAGCGAAGAACCGACTGATGAGTTTTCATCAGTCGGTTCTTCGCCATTCCAGTCTGAAATCATCATTCATTCTTTTTTTGATCTTGGCGATGATGACAATCAGCCTCTATGTTGCAAGTGGGGCAGATTCCCTGGGACTGCGAATTGATGTTCTTCCAAATGGCACTGCAAGTAAGTCTGAGCCTTATTCCCAGAATCGCAGGCTATGGCTTGTCACATCGGAAGCCAAGCCAACAACTAGAACTATACGAATTACTAGCTCTGTAAAAAACTCCCAATTGATAAGTCTCCAGATGGCTTCCGCACGACGTGTAGGTGAATCTACTGAGCTTGATATGGACAGAGTTTCTCAAATTGCTCCGTGGACTAAGTTTTCAAAGAGTTCATTTGTCCTTCCCGCTTTTGGGCAGACAGAAATCCAAATCACGATAGATCCACCTAAAGATCTAAAGGATTACTCGCAGGATGCCTTCCTGATTGTTAAATCTGGCGCCACCTCTGGCCCAAAAATAGATAAGAGTAGAACTACCGCGGTCCTATCATCCCAGTTCCAGTACGCAACCCCCGTTTTTTACGGAGTTGGCAACATCGAGAATTTAATGAGTATTCAGATCAAGGATGTTGATTCCTATATTGATGAAAACGGAAAGTATGCTGAAGTAGAGATCTTGAACGATGGCGTTGGACCGGTGGAGATAAACGGTGACATTCAATTTACTAACCTAGATTTTCAGACGACAAATGTCGGCCCGTTGTTATTCACCTTGCCGCCGTTGCAGCCTGGAAAGACTGGATTTGGTGTTCTTCGTCTGCCGGAGCAGATGGTTGCTGGAAAGTGGAAGATATTTGTTCAGGCATATGTCGGGAGCTATGGGGAAGCAGTAGTTATTACCAAGGATTTATCCTTTGACTATAAGCGAACATCACAGCTGCCAAGACTTATACTCTTTCTAGGTTCCTTGTTGGCTTTAGTTGCGCTGCTTCTACTCCAACGCAAGTTGAAGGCAAGACCTGAATCTGTGGATTCAGAACCAAGGCCCAAAGTTTTAACGCTACAAAGACTGAGTATGCTCCGTCGCAAGAAGACTGCACCGAAGCCCGTTTCAGCTTTGGAAGATCCTGACTTTATTGAATGGTTAGATTCGTTAAATAGGCGAACAGCAAAGGCCAAGGTCGCAAAGAAGACAACAAAGCCGAGGCCCAAGAAGCAAGTGATTAAGAAACCCGTAAAGAGTGTTACTTCAAAATCTGCGGCTACAAAGAAAGCTGTAACCAGGAAAGTCACCCCAAAGAAAAAAGCCACCAAAAAGGCGGCGCTAAAGAGTAAGTAAGTGGGTTGTGAGGGACTCGAACCCCCGACCCGGTGATTAAGAGTCACCTGCTCTACCAACTGAGCTAACAACCCATTTAAACGCGGGAACGCTTAAATGCAGAGCAGACCTTACCAGCGCGGCGACCCTTGTCTAACCACCTATCTGGCGCGAAGATAGTGAGATGTCTCGCTGGGAAATACGGATAGCCACACTTATTGGCGCACTAGTTGTCGGGTTTACCCCGTCGGCTTCTACCGCGGCAGAGCAGCAACCAGGGCTGGCTACAGCCGTACTTGAGACTCTTGCAGTGAAGGGTCGCGCACCAAAGACCGGTTACACGCGAGCCCAATTCGGACAGGCCTGGGCCGATGTAGACCGCAATGGATGCGATACCCGCAACGATATGTTGAAGCGAGATCTCACTGCGGTTACCTACAAGGCAGGTACTCGAAATTGCGTTGTGGCTTCAGGAACTTTAGTTGATCGATACTCGGGGGAGACCATCAACTTTGTTCGCGGAAATGTAACAAGCATGGAAGTTCAAATCGACCATGTGGTTGCTCTATCGAATGCCTGGCAGACCGGGGCATTCAAGTTATCTGCTGATCAGCGCAAGGCGCTCGCCAACGACCCGATGAATTTATTTGCCGTTAAGGGAAGATTGAATTCGCAGAAAGGCGATGGCGATGCTGCAACATGGCTGCCACCGTTAAAGAGTTTTAGATGTACTTATGTTGCCCAACAAATTGCAGTGAAGGCAAAGTACTCGTTGTGGGTTGTGGCTCCCGAGAAAGCGGCGATGTCTGCAATCTTGGCAAAGTGTCCAACGCAGAAAGTTCCTGTCAGTTAGGAAGATCTACGGTGTAATGCACACCGCTAAATTGCTTACGCCATTCAGTGACTTCGCGCTGAATAGATTTCGAATCAGCTGATGATTCAAGTGAACGCGCAATGAAGTCACCCAGTTGCTCCATGTGCTCGATCTTCATGCCAAGGCGCACAATTTCAGGTGTTCCGATACGAAGTCCGTTGAGATCACCTTCAACGGGTGCAATTGGTAAACCAATTCCGCATGCGAGTAAACCAGCTTCTCCCATTCGCTTTGCTGCAGTCTGTCCGCCGCCGTAAGGCGCGGCAAGGATTGCGAATTGATGTGAAGTCGTGAAACCTCTATCGGCTGCATAAATATTGACGCCGCGGTTTTGCAAGTTTTGTGCGAGGGCTTGTGAGGTCTTCACCATCATCTGCGCGTAATCAGAACCGACTGCTTTCCAATCCTGAAGAGTGACGCCAAGAGCTGCTGTCTTAGCTGCATCGAAGTTCGCTGTAAGTCCTGGGTATGCGATGGCATCAAGCTTCTGTGCAATTGCATCATCGTTGGTAACGATGAGCCCACCTGCAGGACCACCAAGAGACTTATAAGTAGAGAAAGTCATCAAGTGCGCGCCTTCAACGAGTGGCTGTGGCCAAACTTTTCCAGCGATCATTCCGCATAGGTGCGCGGCATCGAATAAAACCTTTGCGCCGACTTCATCAGCAATCTCGCGAACCTTTGCGATGGGGTGGTGGAAGAGATTGAGAGAACCACCCACGGTGATCAGCTTCGGCTTAACTTCATGTGCAAGTTTTCTTAACGCATCAATATCGATTGTGTATCCGGTTTCATCGACGGGTGCAGAGATTGTGTTGAGGCGATAGAGACCAGCTGATCCACCCTTGTGGTGAGTGACGTGGCCACCGATTGTGGCTGGGGGAGCGATGATGGTATCGCCAGGTTCGGTTGTTGCCATGAATGCATACAGGTTTGCGATAGCACCTGATGGAACGCGGAATTCTGCGTACGTTGATCCAAATACTTCGCAGGCAAGTTCCTGAGTAATGATTTCAATCTGCTCGATAGCGCCAAGTCCTGTTTCGTACTTATCTCCTGGATGGCCAAGCGATGCACGTGAACCCATGCCTGACGCAAGTAGTTTTTCGGCGCGAGGGTTGAGAATATTTGTTGCTGGATTGAGATTGATTCCTTCAACATCGTGAAGGCGATGATTCTCTTGCGCTAGCTCTTCGATCCAGTTCTGAACATCAGCACCTGACTTGATATCGACTTGAGAAGCGATACGAGTGATGATTTCTTGTGAAGCAGGTGTTGCCCAAGATTGGGTCTTAAGAGACTGTGTCATGCACTTTATTAAAGTGCATCGCCTCCGCGTTCACCAGTGCGAATTCGTATGACTTGCTCCACAGCGGTTACCCATAGCTTTCCGTCGCCAATCGAACCTGTATTCGCTGTGGTGACGATGGTGTCGATAATTGATTGCGCTTCAGCATCTTCGACAAGAACCTCGATGCGAACCTTCGGGATGAAATCGACTGTGTATTCAGCGCCACGGTAGATCTCGGTGTGGCCCTTCTGGCGACCAAAGCCGCGAGTTTCAGAGACTGTCATACCTGCAACACCAGCTGCTTGTAGCGCAACCTTGATGTCATCAACCTTTGCTGGTTTTACGATCGCGGTGATGAGTTTCATTTTGTCTCTTTTCTATTCGTTAATTCAATACTAGTAACGGTTTGAGTTTCCAGTGATGTCGTAAGCAGATTCAGCATGGAAAGTTGTATCCAAGCCGGTGAGTTCGTCATCGCGGTAAACGCGGAAACCGATGGTCTTTTGAATGACTGTGGCGATCAGCCATGTTGCAATAAATGAGAAGGCAGCGACAGCGACAATTGCAATCAGCTGACGATTGAGCTGTGTTGTTCCGCCGCTGAAGAAGAGTCCGTCAGCGCCAGCTTCATTTGCTGTCACAGTTGCAAGAAGTCCGATAGCGATCATTCCGAGGATTCCGCCGACTCCGTGTACGCCAACAACATCGAGTGAATCGTCGTACCCAAACTTGTATTTACGAGTAACTGCCCAAGCAGAGACAACACCTGCGATAAGACCGAGTGCAAGTGCGCCCATTGGATTGAGATATCCGCAAGCAGGTGTAATAGCTACTGCACCTGCAACAGCGCCGGATGCAACGCCAAGTGTTGTTGCCTTTCCATCGCGCTTCTTTTCGTATGCAACCCATGTCATTGCAGCAGCAGCTGTTGCAATCTGAGTATTGATCATCGCTGTTGCAGCAAGTGAACCTGCAGAAAGAGCTGAGCCAGCGTTAAATCCAAACCATCCGAACCAGAGCATTCCTGCTCCAAGAAGCACGAGCGGCATATTGTGAGGACGCATTGGATCGCGCTTGAAACCATCGCGCTTTCCAAGAACTAGAGCGAGTGCAAGTGCTGCAGCGCCTGAGTTAATTTCAACAACTGTTCCGCCGGCAAAGTCGAGAGCCTTGAGCTTGTCGATGATCCATCCGCCTTCGCCATTTTGAGCAGCAAATGCCCAGTGAGCTACAGGGAGATAAACGAGAGTGATCCATACGCCAACGAAGATGACCCACGAACCGTACTTAGCGCGGTCAGCAATTGCACCCGAAAGAAGTGCAACGGTGATGATTGCAAAAGTTAATTGGAACATTGCAAAGGCAAGAACAGGAATCTGATGTCCTTCAGCGCCAGTTACTTGATCAAGAGTTGATGAAAGCCCGATGTGATCGAGGTTTCCGATAAAGCCACCTTGTGACTTACCGAAGGCGAGTGAGTAACCGTAGAGAACCCAGATAATTGTTGTAACGCCCATTGCAGCGAATGACATCATCATCATGTTGAGCGCTGACTTTGCGCGGACCATACCGCCGTAGAAGATTGCCAAACCTGGCGTCATAAAGAGAACGAGTGCTGCGCTTGCTAAAACCCAAGCTGTATCGCCGCTATTGATCGCCTGCATTCTTAATGAGTCTCCTTGTAACGAGCGTATGAAGCATTAATTTCTAGTTCAGCAGCGTCGTGGCCAACCCAGTCTCCGCCGTGTACTTCTTTACCTGGTTCAAGTGTCTTGTACACCTCGAAGAAGTGCTTGATTTCATCGAGTTCGTATGAAGGAACATCTGAAAGGTCTTTAAGGTTGTTCTTACGGATATCTCCGGCAGCTACACAGAGAAGCTTGTCGTCGCCACCCTTTTCATCGGTCATGCGGAACATTCCGATGACGCGACATGAAACTACGCAGCCAGGAAATGTTGGTTCATCCAACATGATCAAAGCATCAAGTGGGTCGCCATCGTTTGAAAGAGTGTTCTTTACGAAACCGTAGTCATGTGGAAAGCGAGTCGCAGTAAAGAGCATGCGATCGAGTCGGACTTCGTGAGTATCGTGATTGATCTCGTACTTATTGCGTGAACCTGCAGGAATTTCAACAACAACGTCGAAGATCATATGAACCGACTCTCTTTACATAAATGTTGAGAAGAAAAACTTGGGGTGAACGACGGGGCTCGAACCCGCGACATCTCGGACCACAACCGAGTGCTCTACCAGCTGAGCTACGCCCACCATGTGCTGTGCAGGGGCTACTTTACCTGCTCGCGCCCTGAATCGATAAATAGCGCTTGGCGGTAGTAGGCCAGTTCAGCGATTGAGTCACGAATATCGCCCAGCGCGCGGTGATTGCCCGTCTTGGCTGGGGCTGCGAAATAGGTCTTTGGGTACCAGCGACGAGCAAGCTCTTTAATCGATGAGACATCGATGGTTCGGTAATGAAGGTACTCATTTAACTTCAACATATCGCGGGCGATGAAGTTGCGATCGACTGAGACAGAGTTTCCTGCCAATGGAGATTTACCAAGTTCGGTACCAGCTGATTGGAGATAAGTAAGTATCTGTTCTTCGGCCGCCGACATCGATATTCCATTAGGGATCTCAGTGATCAGTCCTGAAGAAGTATGCATCTCGCGGACAAAGTCATTCATGGAATCAAGCTGACCTTGCGTTGCATGAATTACAACATCAACGCCATCGCCAATCACATTTAAATCAGAGTCGGTAACAAGGACTGCGATTTCAACGAGGGCATCGGTCGTGAGATCGAGCCCAGTCATTTCGCAATCTATCCAGATCAGGTGTGGCAAGACAGCAGTCATGGGGGAAGGGTACCTATCATCCGGGCGGAACGAATCCGAGGCTGATTTCACCATTCGTTCACCTTGAGTTCACCCAAAGTCCGAATTTCGCCCTCGATTTACAGCCATTATCTGCCCATGGCAATTGAGCTTAAGGAACGTCCCGCGCCCCCGTCACCCCGCGAGATCACTACAAAGCCTCGACGTTCTGATCAAGTTTTCCGCATGGTTGTTACTGCGGGCGGAATGGCATCACTCGTCATTCTTGGATTGATTGCGCTCTTCCTCTCAATTAAAGGCGTGCACATTCTTCTTGAAGAGAAGTTTGGTTTCATCACCAACTCTGCATGGGAAGTAATCACTGACGAAAGTGGAGCGGTTACACAATCCAACTTCGGAATTGGTGCGATGCTCATCGGAACCATGCTCTCGGCGGTTATTGCAATCTCTGTGGGTGTTCCCATCTCTGTACTCAGTGCGCTCTATTTAACTTTCTATGCAAACGGAAAAGTTAAGAAGTTCCTCATCTCTGTTATCGATTTGATGGCTGCATTCCCATCACTGCTCTTCGGTTTCTGGGGCTTCTTCGTATTTATGTCTTCAGCTGAATACTGGGCAAAATTAATTAACAAGTACCTTGGATTCATTCCTATCTTTGATGTTCCAACTCCCATCTTTGAACGCTCACCTTTTATTGCAGGACTTGTCCTTGCAATCATGATCATCCCAATCGTTACCTCGATCTCCCGTGAAATCTTCGACCAGACTCCGCTTGATCGAGTGCAAGCGGCATACGCGCTGGGTGCAACAAAACTTGCAATGATCAAAGCGGTAGTTATCCCTTACGGTCGCGGTGGAATCATCGGCGGAGCAATGCTCGGTCTTGGCCGCGCAATGGGAGAAACCGTTGCGGTTTACACAGTTCTAAACGTTGTTTACCAGGTGAACTGGCAGCTGCTATTTGGTGCAGGCGGAAACGTTGCATCTCTTATTCTTCTTAAGTTCGGTGAAGCTGGTCCTTACGAAGTTGACGCACTAATGGCTGCGGGATTGATTCTCTTCCTGCTCACCCTCTTGGTCAACGCAACAGCAGATTTACTCATTACACGCTTCGGAGGTAAGGGACGATGAAAAAAGCGATTCCTACGCCAAAGAAACCATGGCAACCAACTGCGCTCGATAAGTTGGAAGACTTACTGATTGTTATCGCTGCATTTGGCCTTGCGGGCGCCTCAGTTAAACTCACTGGGCTCAATGGCAAGCTCGGATTCTTCTTCTCACTCTTCTTCGCATTACTTATTCTTAATTTTGGATTCCAATACCTAAAGCGTGGAACTGCAGCAGCTAAAGATTCAATGCTCCAAGTTCTTGCTGTGATGGCAATCGTGATCACTTTGATTCCAATCGTCAGCATCGTTGCAACAGTATTTAGCAAAGGCTATAAAGGTCTTCACTGGGGAATCCTCACAAAAGATATGGCGCTTGCATCCGTTAACGACCCAATCGCAAATGGTGGATTGCTACACGCGCTAGCCGGAACAATCATTATGGTTGGTGGCGCACTGATTATCAGCTTCCCAATCGGAGTCCTCACAGCTCTTTATCTCACTGAAATTCGTGGCCCACTCGCTCGACCAATTAAATTCTTAGTTCAGGCAATGTC
Source organism: Planktophila turicensis (SeqCode) (assembly GCF_965234405.1). Classification (GTDB taxonomy): domain Bacteria; phylum Actinomycetota; class Actinomycetes; order Nanopelagicales; family Nanopelagicaceae; genus Planktophila; species Planktophila turicensis. The sequence goes on along the minus strand of NZ_OZ248346.1, from coordinate 981,735 downwards.
TGGTGTTCCATCAATCGTTGCTGGTCTCTTCATCCTTTCAAGTCTTATCTACCCAGTAACAAAGCAGCTTTCGGGTTTGATGGGATCTCTCGCTCTTACCATTTTGATGATTCCAACAATCGCTCGTACTGCAGAAGAAATGCTTCACCTCATTCCAAATGAATTACGTGAAGCTGGCGTTGCACTGGGCGGAACCCAGTGGCGCACTGTGGCAGGAGTAGTTCTGCCAGCGGCAAAGAGCGGACTTGTAACTGCAATCATTCTTGGCATCGCCCGCATCATTGGTGAAACCGCACCTCTACTTCTTGTTTCAGGTGGTGGAGATGCACTGAACCTCAACCCAACACAGGGCGCTATGGGATCTCTTCCTTATTACATCTGGAAGGCGTTCCTTACCGGCGGAACTGAGGAAGCATTTGCTCGCGCATGGGGCGGTATGTTGGTGCTCCTTAGCTTCATCTTTATTCTCTTTGGATTAGCACGCTACTTAAGCGGACGAAAGGTTGGGTAGCACGATGACCGATTCAAGAAATATTAATAACGAAGATAAGGATGAGAACAAGATGACAACAGCCCACGCACAACCAGCATCACTTGCAAACGTTGCATCAGCGCGCACCTTGTCACAGCCAGGTACAGCGCTCCTCGGCACAGGTCTTGAGACTCGTAGCGTTCACGCGTGGTTCGGTAAGAAGCATGTTCTCTCAGATGTAACTTTGGATTTTGCTGCTGGAACTGTGACAGCACTTATCGGCCCATCAGGCTGCGGTAAGTCAACATTCCTTCGCACACTCAACAGAATGCACGAATTTATTCCAACAGCTGCAATGGCTGGAGAAGTGCTCCTTGATGGAAAAGATATTTACTCACCAGGAACAGATGTCACCAAGATTCGTCTTCGCGTAGGTATGGTCTTCCAGAAGCCAAACCCATTCCCATCAATGACTATCGGTGAAAACGTTCTCTCTGGTCTCAAGCTCGCGCAGCTTAAGAAAGAGAACACGGATGATCTCCTTGAGTCCTGCCTTACACGCGCAGGTCTATGGAATGAAGTTAAGGACCGTCTAGGCGAGCACGGTGGCGCGCTCTCAGGTGGCCAGCAGCAGCGTCTCTGTATCGCTCGCTCACTTGCAGTTGAACCACAAGTTCTCTTGATGGATGAACCATGTTCAGCGCTCGACCCAGGATCAACATTTAGAATTGAAGAGACAATCGGCGAACTCGCAAAAACAATGACAATCGTCATCGTTACCCACAATATGCAGCAGGCGGCCCGAGTCTCTGACTACACAGCCTTCTTCCTTTCTGATGGTGGCCCAGGCGAGATGATTGAAGCCGCTCCTACAAGCCGAATCTTCTCTTCACCACAGGACAAGCGCACCGAAGATTACGTAACCGGCCGCTTCGGCTAAGCACCTTTTGTTCACTTTGGCACACCCAGTTGTTAACCTGAAAGTGGCTATTTAGTAAACAGTTCTCGTTACTTTTCTTGATGTAAGGGTTACTTACTTAAACATCTCGAAGGGGAAAACATGTCGTTTTCAAAGAAGGCAAAGGCGCTCGTAATCGCGGGCCTTATTGCAGTTTCATCAGCAACACCAGCTCACGCAGCTGACCTCCAGGGTTCTGGAGCTTCATTCGTTGATCCACTTCTCCAGGCTTGCAAGGCAGGCTTCGCTAAGGCAACTAGCCACTCATATGTTTACACATCAACAGGTTCAGGTACAGGCAAGAAGAACTCTGATTCAAATATCGGAGATTTCTGGTTCTCAGATTCAGCTCACACAGCGGCAACAAAGCGCTCAACTGTTTACCATGCACCAATCATCGCTGCACCAGTTGCAGTACTCGTAAACCTTCCAGCGAAGAAGGATGTTTATCTTTCAGCAACAACAGTTGCAAAGATCTTCTCAGGCGAAATCACAAAGTGGAATGACCCAGCAATTGTTGCTGATAACAACCGCTCAGTTTCAGTCACTGTTTACAAGAAGGATGCACAAGGTAACGCTGTCAAGGATAAGAGCGGAAACCCAGTTGTACTTCGCTCAACATCAAAGTCAGTTATCTACACACTTCCTAACCAGCCAATCAAGGTTATCTACCGTGCAGACGGATCAGGTACTTCAAATAACTTCACAAAGTGGCTTAACGGTGTAGCTCCATCAGTATGGACAAAGCCAGCTAACGATGCATTCACAACAGCATTCCCAGGAAACATCAACTCAACAGGAAATATCGGCCGTATCGTCGGTGCTAACGCTTCACAGGGTGTAGCAACACTCGCAGCGAAGACAAAGTACTCAATCACATACGCTGAGAAGAACTGGGGAGATGCATACGGTCTCCGTGCAGCATCAATCGGTAACGCTTCAGGTAACTTCATCTACCCAGAATCAGGCGCTGTATCAGCGTTCCTCGGAGAAGCAAAGCAAGATGCTAACGGAATCGTTTCATACGATTACGGTACAAAGCTTGCTGGTGCATACACACTCGGTATCGTGTCGTACATGTTGCTCGAAACTGAATACAAGGACAAGGCTCGTGGAGCAGCTGTAAAGCAGCTCGCTGAGTACATCTTGTCTCCAGCGTGTTCTGCGGTAGATCCAAAGCTTGGATATGTAGTTCTTTCAGGAGCATACCTAGACAAGGCTAAGGCGCTTATCGCTAAGGCAAATAAGTAACCCTTTAAAGTAAAGAACTCGGTAGTCCACTTTGGTGGGCTACCGAGTTTTTTTATTGAAAAGATGTGTGCGCCCGGCTGGAATCGAACCAGCGACCTACCGCTTAGAAGGCGGTTGCTCTATCCGACTGAGCTACGGGCGCGTGTGAGGAACTTGCTGTATTGCGGATTAAGTCTACCGAAGCATTGACGGGTAGAGTCTCGCCTTATGGCTGAGTTCATTTACACGATGAAGAAGGCGCGTAAAGCGCATGGTGAGAAGGTAATTCTCGACGACGTAACTTTGATGTTCTTGCCTGGCGCAAAGATCGGTGTTGTTGGCCCGAACGGTGCAGGTAAATCAACAGTCCTCCAGATCATGGCTGGTCTTCAACAACCATCTAACGGCGAGGCATACCTATCTCCTGGATACACAGTCGGAATCCTGATGCAGGAACCGAAGTTGAATGAAGAGAAGACAGTTCTTGAAAATGTGCAAGAGGGTGTGGCAGAAACCATGGAAATGGTTCGCCGCTTTAATGAAATTTCTGAAGAGATGGCAAACCCTGATGCTGACTACGACAAGTTGTTAGCTGAAATGGGCGAACTCCAAGAACAACTCGATCACCGCAATGCGTGGGAACTTGATTCACAACTTGAACAAGCGATGGATGCACTTCGCTGCCCACCACCTGATGCCGATGTAAGCGTGCTCTCTGGTGGAGAAAAGCGCCGCGTTGCACTTTGTAAATTGCTCCTTGAAGCACCAGATCTATTGCTTCTCGACGAACCTACTAACCACTTGGATGCTGAATCTGTTCTTTGGCTCGAACAACACTTGAGCAAGTACCCAGGCACTGTTGTAGCGATCACGCACGATAGGTACTTCTTGGACAACGTTGCTCAATGGATTCTTGAACTCGACCGCGGTCGTGCATATCCATATGAAGGTAACTACTCAACATATCTTGAAACAAAGGGTGCGCGCCTTAAGGTCGAAGGCCAGAAAGATGCAAAGCGCGCAAAGCGTTTGGCTGAAGAACTCGATTGGGTTCGCCAGAATGCAAAGGGTCGTCAGACCAAGTCGAAGGCTCGTCTTGCACGTTATGAAGAGATGGCTGCCGAAGCAGACAAGATGCGTAAGTTGGACTTTGATGAAATTCAGATTCCACCTGGGCCACGTCTTGGAAACGTTGTTGTTGAAGTTGAACATCTCGTTAAGGGATTCGGCGATCGCGTTTTGATTGATGATCTCTCATTCACGCTGCCTCGCAATGGAATCGTTGGAGTTATCGGACCTAACGGTGCTGGTAAGACCACGCTCTTTAAGACAATTCTTGGTCTAGAGCCAGCTGATTCAGGAAACGTCAAGATTGGTGAAACTGTAAAGATTTCATACGTTGATCAGTCACGTGGTGGAATCGATCCAAAGAAGTCACTCTTCGAAGTTGTTTCAGACGGACTCGACTTCATGAAGGTCGGACAAGTTGAAATGCCATCACGTGCATACGTTGCAGCATTTGGTTTCAAGGGCCCTGATCAGCAGAAGCCAGCCGGAGTCCTTTCCGGTGGAGAACGTAACCGCCTTAACTTGGCTCTCACTTTGAAGCAGGGCGGAAACTTGTTGCTTCTCGACGAACCTACAAACGACCTTGATGTGGAAACACTGGGCTCACTTGAAAATGCGTTGCTTGAATTCCCTGGTTGCGCCGTTGTAATCTCTCACGATCGTTGGTTCCTAGACCGCGTTGCAACACATATCTTGGCTTACGAAGGTGACTCAAAGTGGTTCTGGTTTGAAGGAAACTTCGAATCCTACGAAGAGAACAAGATTGCACGTTTGGGTGCTGATGCGGCTCGTCCACATCGCGCCACATACCGAAAGCTCACTCGCTAATGATTTACACCGATAAGCAATTTATTCGGTGGGATGACATCGATGCATTCGGGCACGTCAACAATGCGAAGTACCTGACCTATATTCAGGAAGCTCGCTTTCAATGGTCCTTCTATCAATATGCAGCAAAGAACGAAAAGCCAACCCTTGTCGAAATGGTTGTGGCGCGAGCGGAAGTTGATTACCTCGTGCCGATCTATGAAGGTGGCCGTTTCTACGATGTAAACCTCTGGGTTGAATCGATTGGCAATTCATCTTTCTCAATGGGCTATGAAGTAGTTGGCGATAACGGAGTCGTGCATGCTCGAGTTAAATCTGTTCAGGTAGCAGTCTCGATGGAGACCAAGAAATCGCGCCCACTTACAGAACCAGAGCGGGAATTTCTTAACACTTACCTCAAGGCTTAATCCATGAATAAGCAGAAGATCCACCCGGGTTGGATAGCGGCAACAGTCACTTTCTTTACTTTGATGGCCTCTGCCGGATATCGCTCTGCACCTTCTGTTCTCATCGTTCCCCTTGAAGAGGCTTTCGGTTGGTCGCGTTCTCAAATTGCAGCGGCAGTATCGATCAACGTACTTCTCTTTGGGTTAGTCGCGCCATTTGCAGCTGCTCTCATGGAGCGTTTTACAGTTCGAAAAGTTGTCATGTCTGCACTCGCACTTGTTTCACTCAGTGCAACTTCAACAATCTTTATGAATCAACCGTGGCATCTCTGGGCGCTATGGGGCGTTGGAGTTGGCGTTGGCGCAGGTTCAATGGCGTTAGTTTTCGCCGCAACAATAGCTAACAGATGGTTTGTGGCCCGTAAGGGAATTGTTATTGGTGCACTGACTGCGGCTACTGCAAGCGGCCAATTGATCTTCTTACCGATGCTTTCGCACTTTGCCGTTACCTATGGCTGGAAGAGCGTCTCAATTTCTGTCGGCACTGCTGCCGCACTCGTTATTCCGTTTATTTACTTCTTCTTAAAGGAGAGTCCTGAAGGCCTAGGAATCACTCCATATGGTGCACCGGATAATTGGCAGCCAAATGCCAAGAGCGATATGTCTGCCGGTCGCATTGCAATCGACACAATTTCTCGTGCATCCAAGTCAAAAGATTTCTGGATTCTCTTCGGAACATTCTTAGTCTGTGGGCTTTCAACAAATGGGCTGATTGGCACTCACTTCATTCCGGCTGCACACGACCATGGCATGCCGGTAACTGTCGCAGCAGGGTTATTGGCACTCATCGGTGTCTTTGATGTTATTGGAACAATATTTTCAGGGTGGCTCACTGATCGTATGGATCCACGTAAGTTGCTATTTTTCTATTACGGTCTTCGTGGTCTCTCACTCTTCTTACTGCCGTCAATTCTTTTCAGCTCACTACATCCATCAACACTGGTCTTTGTTATTTTCTATGGTTTAGATTGGGTTGCAACGGTTCCACCCACGCTCATCCTCTGCCGAATCGTGCTTGGCCCACAGCGCTCTACTGTGGTTTATGGATGGGTATTTGTGGGGCACCAGGTCGGTGCTTCAATCGCCGCATTAGGCGCAGCAATTCTTCGAGTCAAACTTGGAGACTATGCGCTCTCGTTCTACATCGCGGCCACGATGTGCTTGATTTCAGCTCTTGCAGTACTACAAATTGCAAAGGGTAAGACAGCAGCTGAGTTACGGGGTTAATGTGGAGCGCGATACAACGAATTACTACGAACTATTCGGGGGAGAAGCATTCTTCTCCGATCTAACTTCGCAGTTCTATGCCCATGTTGCAACAAATGAAATCTTGCGTCCCATGTATCCAGAATCAGATATGAAGGGCGCTGCGCGCAGATTGCAGATGTTCCTCGAGCAATACTGGGGCGGACCAACTACCTATCAAGAAGAACGCGGTCACCCTCGTCTACGGATGCGCCATGCAGGTTTTCATATCAATCCGGCTGCTCGCGATGCATGGATGTCATGCATGAAGGCGGCGGTTGATGGGATGGAGATGGAAGCAGAAGCTAAGGCAAAGTTATGGCGCTATCTGGAAGGCGCGGCAGAGCACCTCGTAAATCGTTTGGACTAATTAGCGCTTCTGAGATTTATTTCCGACAATGAGAATTTCACCATTGCGGACATACCAGAGCACATTCTTTGAATCACGTACTTGTGTAATACGAAGACCCACGCGCTCAACTTTTCCTTCAATATCTTGAACTTTGACATCATCGCCAACGCCATACTGATCTTCAATCAGCATAAAGATTCCAGAGAGCACATCGCGAACTAGTGTCTGCGCACCAAGACCAAGTGCAACACCGATAACACCAGCAGATGCAATAACAGGACCTAAGTTAAAACCGAATTCTCCAAGAATCATTCCTATTGCAATGATCCAGACAGCTGCATTAAATGTTGAACTAAAGACTGTGCCGATTGTGCGGGCACGTTCACTCTGGCGCTTTGCAGTTCCTGGGCCTGGTTTCAAATCCGCTTGAGAAAGTCGGCCGATAGCGCGATTGATGGCGCGGTGGCCGGCAAGGTGGCTGATGAAGGCGACCAGGAAGATGACTAGGACTCGAAGTGGGGCTCCGTTGAACCAATCCCAAATTGCCTGCGTACGTTCGCTCATAGGTGTTAAGGGTAGTGAAATCTTTATCTAAATTTCACCATGAAATACCCCTAAGGGGCTCGGTTTTGAGGCAATATAACCCAATCAACGCGAGCCACGCGTTGGAACCGGGGTAATGATGAACCGCACATTGGTACTCAACGCCACCTATGAACCACTAGGTGTTGTGACTGATCGACGCGCGCTTATTCTGGTTCTCAATAACCGGGCAACAATGATTGAGTCATCCGGAACAGTTCTGCATTTTGCAACTGGCCAACTCGAACTTCCGCTAGTTATTCGCCTGAACAAATTCGTGAAGATTCCATATCGCCATGCAGTTCCACTTTCACGTCGCGCAATCTTTGCTCGTGATGGCGGACGTTGCGTTTACTGCCATGCACCAGCAACTTCTATCGATCACGTTATTCCACGTTCTCGTGGTGGCGGTCACAACTGGGAGAACGTCGTTAGTGCATGCCATAAGTGCAACCATGTAAAGGCGGATAAGCCGCTGAAGGAACTTGGCTGGCGTCTACGTTCATTGCCACGCGAACCAGTGGGCGCTGCCTGGAGAATTCTCGGAACCGGTCGCACCGAATCTCGTTGGTTGCCATACCTAGAACCATTTGGCGTCTCTGCAGCAACTGCATAGACTGCGCACATGATTAAGTCACTTTCACAGGTCGCTTTACTCTCTCCAGGAATTAACCAAGAGCCAGGTGCTATGCCAGGCGAAGGTCTCACAGCTCTGCAGACATTTACCTACTTTGTTGCAGCACCAATCGCGCTCTTTGTTGTCATCTCTGTTATCGCTTGGGCGCTGACAGGCGAGAAGAAGAAGAGCACAGGCTCTTCTTCTGTCATCACCTCTATCGAGTAATTACTTATCTGCAGCGCGAGCTTTAATCGCACGAGACATCGCATCGCGACCTTCGGTCACTGAGCGGCGAAGTGCATGTGATGCATCCTTGCCAGTGACATCAAGCCAGTGCTGAGCCTTCTTCACAGTCTCTTCGCCAATTACCCATGATGGGAATAACAACGTTGCAGTTGTTTCAGCGATTTCAAAGCCCTTGGTCTCCCAGACCTTCAAGATTGCATCGAAGTACTGATCGACAAATCCAGCAAGAAGTTCGTGGTGGATATTCTCGTTAAATCCACGGCACATATATGAGTGGATTGTGTTTGAGAGGTTATCTGTCGTAATTGACTTAAAGGCAGCAACTTTTGCCTCCTTTGTTGGAAGCGCAGCGTGGGCGTAAGCGGTGTACTGCTTACCGTGAGCTGTGTTGTCCTTTGCTGACTCAGCTTCGATATCAGCCACTGTAAATACTCCGCGCTTTACGCCACAGATAAAGATGTACCAACGGATTTCAGCATCGATGACGAGACCGTTTTCGGATCCGTTAAGGATTGCCTTGAGCTTCTCCATATGTGCTGGAGTAATCGCATTGTTAGCAAATGCCTTAGCGAATTGCATCTGGTGGTCACTTGCTGGAGCTGCAGTTGCAAGCATCGCCGCTGTTGCATCAGCAACCTGTGCACGGAGTGCATCGCGCTTTGCTGGGTTTGCATATGCCCAGATAGCTGTTTCAAATTGAAGATAAGTAGCAGCGACAATTGAAATATCGCTCTCTGTCTTCAGCGCGTTCAAAGCGATTGTGACGTAGTCAGATGTTGATAGCTCGCCATCGCGACATGAATCCCAGAGCGATGCCCAGATAAGGCCGCGAGCCAGAGAATCATCCAAAGTGCCGAGGTGGCTCTTCATTGTGGCGATTGAGCGATCATCAAAGCGAAGCTTTGCGTAGGTCTGATCTTTATCGTTAATGAGAACGAGGTCAGCCAATTTCTGGCCAGCAAGTTCTGTTACTTCAGTAAGTGCACCTGCGACATCGAGTTCAACGCTGGTACGACGTGAGAGCTTGTCGCCCTTGATATCGAAGAGTCCAACGTGCAAGCGGTGCGGGCGAAGTTCCTTTGAACCAACTGGCATTGAAGGTGCTTCTTGCTTAATTGAGATTGACTTGTATGAATCGCCATCGATTTCGATAACTGGGCGAAGAGTATTTACGCCAGCTGTGCGAAGCCAGGTTGATACCCATGGAGTGAGGTCGCGACCTGATGCAGCCTCTAGCTGGTCAATGAGGTCCTTAAGAGTTGTATTTCCATATTGGTGCTTTGCAAAATACAGGCGAAGTCCCTTGATGAAGTTATCGCGACCAACATGTGCAACAAGCTGCTGAAGAACTGATGCGCCCTTCGCATAGGAAATTCCATCGAAGTTTGTACGAACTGCGTCGAGATCTTCCATTTCGGTAGCGATTGGGTGCGTAGTCGTAAGCTGATCTACGCGGTAAGCCCAGTTCTTACGGAGTGAGTTGAACTCAGTCCAAGCGTGTGTGTACTTAGTTGATTCAGAAACTGATTGATATGAAGCCCATTCGGCGAATGATTCGTTGAGCCATAGGTCTTCCCACCACTTCATAGTGACCAAGTCACCGAACCACATATGCGCCATCTCGTGGTGAATAGTTGTCGCGCGGCTGACGTAATTGCGCTCAGTTACCTTCGAGCGGAAGATCAAAACATCTTCGTGGAATGTCACGCAGCCAACGTTCTCCATTGCGCCCCAGTTGTATTCAGCAACTGCAATCTGGTCATACTTTCCAAATGGATAGGCAAGACCAAAGGTCTTCTCGAAGTAAGCAAAACCCTGCTTGGTGACTTCAAAGATATTTTCAGCATCGACATACTGGAAGAAAGATTTACGAGCATAGATTCCAAGAGGAATTGTCTTCTCGCCCTTGTACTCATCATGAACTGACTTATATGCACCTGCAACGATTGCTGTGACATAAGTAGCGATGACCTGCGATTCAGCAAATTGTGTGAACTTGCGGTCTCCATCGAGATCCTTGGTGGCTTCGATGCCGTAGTTAGAGATGACTTCCCAATGCTTTGGAGTGATTGTGCTGATCTTGAATGTTGCCTTCTGATCTGGTTGATCGAAGCAGGCATACATACGGCGAGCATCGCCAGTTTCGAACTGTGTATAGAGGTAGACCTCATCATCAGCTGGGTCTACGAAACGGTGGAGACCTTCACCTGAGTTTGAGTAAATGCCATCGTGTTCGATTTCAAGAACGTTGTCGGCAGCAATTGCAGGAAGGAAGATTGTCTCGCCATCAAATTTAGGATCGAAGTAAACGCCATTGAGCTTTGCGCTAATGACCTTGCTGCCGACGCAGTCGATGTATGTAGTTGCACCAGGTTTCAATCCAGCAAAGTGAACGACTGTCTTGACGCGGAAGTTCTCTGCGCCAGTTGTGAGGTCGAGATCGATTGAGTAGCGAGAAACCTTGATGAGTGCTGAACGTTCTGCTGCTTCAACCTGCTTGATATTTGTGCCTGGCACGATGACTCCTTATTGATGGTCTTATGAAGACTGGGGTGTTCCGATCGCCTTATCCAACCACCAACTCGCGCTCCCGTCACACGTTACGATTATGAAATGGAGCAACCATCGATTCGCAGCTATCGCATACGCGGTACGCGCATCACCGGCCCCCAGCAGAGCGCCCTCGATAAGTACTGGGGGATATATGGAATCGACTACTCCATCACCCCTATCGACCCAGCCGGGCTCTTTCCTACCTCTGACCAAATTATTCTTGAAATCGGATTTGGAATGGGAGAAGCAACTGCACTCATCGGTCGCGATTTCCCTGACACGGGTTTCCTTGCAGTGGAAGTACATAAACCAGGCATCGGCAAATTAATGGCCCGCATTGAAGAACTCGGTCTATCAAATATTCGAATTATTGAAGGCGATGCGCATCCGATTTTGCAGACGATGATTCCGGATCAATCGGTACACGGAGTGCATCTTTTCTTTCCAGATCCTTGGCCAAAGAAGAAACATAACAAGCGTCGCATTATTAATGCAGAGTTCCTCAAGCTCATTCACCCAAAGATTAAAGATGGTGGCTTCTTCCATATTGCAACCGACTGGGTTCCCTATGCCGAATACATCCAAGAAGTATTTGCGGCAAGCCCATTATTTACTGGGGGATTAGTTGAACGCCCTGAATGGCGACCAGTAACCAGATTTGAAGGACAAGGAATTACTAAAGATCATCAAGTTAACGACCTGCGATATTTCAAGTCGTAAATTATTTGGGTTTAGAGATCGCCCGTTACTTCGTAATTTCCAACCTTTTCAATGCGGCGCACATGGCGCTCATCGCCAGGAAAAGGCGTTGCAATAAAGGTGTCAATTAGTTGCTTTACAAAATCTGCCTCATGCATTCGCCCACCTACTGCGATGACATTTGCATTGTTATGTTCGCGAGCTAACTTTGCAGTTTCGATGCTCCAGACAAGAGCTGCGCGAATTCCCTTGACCTTATTTGCCGCCATCTGTTCGCCATTGCCCGAACCACCAAGGACGATGCCCATTGAAGCTGGATCTTTCGCAACAGATTCGGCGCAAGGAATACAGAAATCTGGGTAATCATCGAGAGCGTCGTATTCGTAAGGGCCGTGGTCTGTGACGTCGTGGCCATTCATTACTAGGTGGGTGATGAGTTCATTCTTGAAATCAAGGCCGGCATGATCGCTGCCGATATGAATGCGCATGCGCAATTTAAGCACGCTACCTGCGGGCAAGGAAAAACCCGCCACGCTTTCACGTGACGGGTTTTTCTACCCACGGAGTTACTACATGTCGAATCTATTTATTGCTGTTGATTACGCAGTTGGGGTTGCTGGAAGTGTGAGTGGAGCTGTTCCCATTGCGCCACCCTTTGGTCCGCCGTGTCCACGTCCACCCTTGCCACCGTGCCCACCCATTGGTCCCATAGGACGTGTTGAGTTAACTTCTTCGGTGACATGTGCAGTCAGCGTTGACTTCATTGCTGTTGCCTGCGCTGCTGTGAGCTTTCCAGCTGTTACTGCTGCATCAATGCGCTTAGTTTCATCAGCAACAAGTGCTGAGATAAGTGCATCTTTCTTTGCTCCTGCGATTGCTGCAAGAGTTTCTCCAGCCTTGAGACGTGTCTGAATTGTTGCTGAATCAATTCCGATTGTTGTCGCAATGAGTGCAAGACGTGCTGCATGATCTGCACTTGTTGGCTTTGCAGGTCGAGCAGCTTCGGCTGCTGCCTTCGCTGCATTTGCTGCTGCAGTAATTGCATCAGCTTGTGCCTGAGTGATTGTTCCCTTTGCAACGAGTGCTGTAAGAGTTGCTGCGAGATCAACTCCACGAGGTCCCTTCACTGCAGTAGTCGATGACACTCGAGTTGTCGTTGACTTTGAGGCTGCTGATGAGATTCCAACAGTTCCTGCTGTTAGTGCAAAGGTCGTAATAACGATCGTTGCTATCTTCTTCTTTGTTGACATCTGCATGTCTCCTGTCCCGTACTTTGTGTCGACACCCTCGTATCGACTTGTGAGTAATTAACCCCTCAATGCTCAAAAAGATATCCCGTTTACCTGTGAGCGGCATGCGAGTTTTTACCCCCAATCTGTGGACTGGCTACGCGTGAGCACCACAGATTCCTGAGAGAAAACTGGGGGATTTTCCGATTTCCTGACTTAAGACCCAACTTCACACTGGTTACATACCAAGGACCCGGAGGTCACCAGTGAAGTTAAATCGATTCGCAGCCATATTTGTTCTTGCTTTTCTTGCCACATCAATTCATTCGCTACCCGCAACTGCTGCAGGGCGAAGTGCTACCTCAATTCCAAACACAATTTTGAATGGCAAAGGCGCGCCAACAAGCAAGGTCGGCATCAACGGTGATTTCTACATCGATACTCGCAGTCTTTTGCTTTACGGACCTAAAGCCAGTGGTAAGTGGCCACTTCCTTCAAATCTGCAAGGACCAACTGGTGCTGCAGGTGTCAGTGGAAGCGATGGAAAAAATGGAAGTGATGGCAAGAATGGTTCTGATGGAAAGACAATTACTAATGCATCAACAACAACTGCAACATCAGGACCTGCAGGACCACAAGGAGAAAAGGGCGCGACTGGTGCAACCGGTCCCGCGGGACCTTCAGGAGCTGCAGGTGCAACCGGCCCACAAGGACCAGCGGGTGCATCGGGATCAGGTACAGGAACACCTGGACCGCAAGGTGCAACAGGTGCACAAGGAGCAACGGGTGCAACAGGACCTGCTGGTCCAACTGGCTCTACCGGTGCAACGGGAAGTGCAGGAGCAACGGGCGCAACAGGAGCTGCTGGCGCGACAGGTGCAACTGGTTCCGCAGGCCCTGCGGGAGTCTCTGAAGTGAGTGTTGTTTCAATTGCTAACTTCACGTTAAGTACTAACACTCCGTACGGTTCTACAACTTCGACCGAGTTCGGAACATTGGCAGCCAATTCCTCTTACTGGTTCCAGATATATGTTTCAGCAACAAGTTCGTCATCATTTGAATTTGGGGCTAACTTGCTTACAACGGGAGTCGCTCCGTCATTCAAAATAATCGGGAACAACTTCAAGAAGATTGGTGACTCAAGTTGGACCAATAACTACGGCTTCTTAATTATTGGAACTCTTCAAACATCAAGCAGCCCACAGGCATTCTCTGTTCGAGTAATTGATCGCCTGGCTGATACAGGCGGGAGTCCTATGGTCTTCAGCGGAACCGCATATATAGCCAAGGTCGGCAGCATTAATTAAAGATCTGGAGCGGGTGACCGGGATCGAACCGGCATGGCCAGCTTGGAAGGCTGGGGCTCTACCATTGAGCTACACCCGCGAGTGGTGCGGAGGCTGAGCGTACAGGGTGTGTAAGCGAGAGTAAAAAATTCGTCTAGACTTCCGCATGCGCCTCGGGGCGTAGCGTAGTGGCTAGCGCGCCTGCTTTGGGAGCAGGAGATCGGGAGTTCGAATCTCCCCGCCCCGACCAGAATTTCTTCAAAGCTCTGAAGCCAAAATTTTGGAGCTATCTCAATGCACATAACAAGGAGCACTTCGTGAAGAGCACTCTCGAGACACTTTCCCCAACTCGCGTTCGTTTAGATGTGAATGTTCCTTATGCAGAGATGGGTCAATATGTTGATGCTGCATACAAGCGAGTTGCTGCAACAGTAAATATTCCAGGATTCCGTAAGGGCAAAGTTCCTAACTCTATGATCGATCAGCGCGTCGGTCGCCAAGCTGTAATCGATGAAGCAATCAGCTCTGCGATTCAAGATTTCTATGTAGCTGCAGCTCGCGAGAACGATGTTCTTGTCGTAGGTCGCCCAACTGTTGATGCAATTGATTTCGTAGATAACGAGAAGCTTGATTTCTCTGTCGAAGTAAATGTTCGCCCAGATGTCACACTTCCTGATTTCTCAAAGATCACAATCACCGTCGATAACGTTGAAGTATCTGATGCTGATATCGATGAGCAGATTGACGAACTCCGCGCTCGCTTCGGAACTCTTCATACAGTCGAACGCGCAGCTAAGACAGGCGACTTTGTCACTGTCGATCTCACAGCACGTATTGATGGCGCTGAAGTAGATGGCGGCAAGGCAAATGACATTTCATACGAAGTCGGCTCAAATAAAATGATCGATAACCTCGATGAGGCACTTGTCGATATGAGCGCAGGAGATACAAAGGTATTTACAACTCAGCTCGTCGGCCAGAAGGATGACGAAAAGGGCGATGTAGAAATCAAGCTCAAGGTTGTTAAGGAGCGCGAACTCCCAGCACTCGATGATTCATTTGCAAAGCTTGCATCTGAGTTCGACACTGTTGCTGAACTTCGTGCTGATTTCACAGAGCGTCTAAGCCGAGTTAAGAAGATGGAGCAAGGCGCACAAGCTCGCGACCTTCTCGTTGAAAAGCTTCTTGCAGATCTCGATATTCCAGTCCCTGATGACATCGTCCTCGACGAAGTTAACGAGCACCTTGAAGGTGAAGGACGTATGGAAGATGCAGAACACCGCGCAGAAGTAGATGGCCAGGTTCGTGCATCAATCAAATCTGATTTCCTCTTCGACTCAATCGTGAAGGCTGAAGATGTTCAGGTAAACGAAATCGAATTAACTGAATACCTCATCCGCATGTCACAGCGCTACGGAATGGGTCCAGAGCAGTTTGCACAAGAACTTCAAAAGGCAGGACAGATCAGCCAGGTAGTTGCTGAAGTAACTCGCGCTAAGGCTCTTGCATCAGTTCTTGCTCGCATCTCTGTTGTCGATAAATCAGGCAACAAGGTCGAACTCGAAGCTCTTCGCCCAGCTGAACCTGCAGAGGTCAAGGCTGCAGACGAAGCAGTTGCTTCAGACGCTGAATAATCTTTAGCCGTAAGCGAACATCCGGCCTTTTCGAGGCAATCTGACCAATTTGGGAAGCATTTTGCTGCCGCCATTGTTAAGGTCAATACAAGTAAAACGATCGGAAGGATGACACGTGGATTTTAATAACCCACAGGACAACACAACCGTTGCCCGCTCAGCTGGTTCAGAACTCATGGGACTAGGTGATCAGATTTATAGCCGTTTGCTCCGCGAACGCATCATCTTTCTTGCAGGCGAAGTACGCGATGAAATGGCAAACGCTATTTGTGCGCAGATGCTTCTTCTAGCTGCCGAAGATCCTGAAAAAGATATCTACCTTTATATCAACTCACCTGGTGGATCAGTCACTGCAGGTATGGCGATCTACGACACCATGCATTACATCAAGAACGATGTTGCAACTGTTGCAATGGGAATGGCTGCATCAATGGGTCAGTTCTTGCTCACAGCTGGTGCTCCAGGAAAGCGTTACGCAACTCCACATGCACGCATCTTGATGCACCAACCACTTGGTGGCATCGGCGGTACAGCAACTGATATTCGTATCCAGGCAGAACAGATGGCAATTACAAAGCAGACAATGTCTGAACTCAATGCCAAGCACACTGGTCAGCCACTTGAAAAGATTATTGCCGACTCTGATCGCGACAACTGGTTCAACGCCAAGGATGCTCTCGATTACGGATTCATCGATCACATTGCAACAAACGAGGCAAGCATTGCGGGAGGTAAGAAGTAATGAAGCACATTCAGGAAATTACAAACCGCTACGTTCTTCCAACAATCGAAGAGAAGACCGCATACGGCTACAAGCGCCTCGATCCTTATACAAAGTTATTTGAAGAGCGCATCATCTTCTTGGGTCAGCCAATCGATGACACTGTTGCAAACGATGTCATGGCACAGCTCTTGACTCTCGAATCAATGGATCCAGATCGCGATATCTCGATCTACATCAACTCACCTGGTGGATCATTTACGGCGCTCACCGCTATTTATGACACTATGCAATTTGTTCGCCCTGACATCACCACCATCTGTCTCGGACAGGCAGCATCAGCTGCTGCGATCATCCTTGCGGGTGGCACAAAGGGCAAGCGTTACGGACTTGAACATTCAAGAATCCTTATCCACCAGCCATCTTCTGAAGGCGGCGGACAGGCATCTGATATCGAAATCCAGGCGCGCGAAATCATGCGTATGCGTGGATTGCTCGAAACAATGCTTGCAAAGCACTCGAATAAAACTGTTCAAGAGATTGAAAAAGATATCGAGCGCGACAAGATTCTTACCGCTGCTGAAGCAGTCGAGTACGGAATTATCGATAAGGTAATGGCTTCACGAAAGGCCAAGCCTGTCGCGTAAATAATTACTAAAGGAGCGTCGGTCTAGAAATGTTGAAGAAATATTTCGAGCCCGGCGCTCTTTTATCTTTCCCGGCATATCGGGCGCTACTCATCTCCGGAATTCTGACTGTTATTGCGATGTCCGCATTCCCTGTGGCACTCGCAGTTACCGTTCTTGATGCAGGCGGAAGTGCAACAACTCTTGGCTTAATCCTCGCGGTGCGCGTTCTCTCTGGAGTTCTGATGTCTCCTATTGGGGGAGTCTGGGTTGATCGTTTGCCTCGAAAAACAATCCTGATTCTCTCCGATGGCTTTCGCGCAATCATTGGAAGCATCGTCGTCTTTATTGATCCAGAGAACATTTCAATGTGGATCCTCGGTGCCATCGTTGTCTTAATGGGAATAAGTGATGCATTCGGTGGGCCCGCTTCTGGTGCAATTATGCCGAGCATCTTGCCCGATCATTTATTGCCAGCTGGAAATGTTGTTAAGGGAATTGCATTTAAAGGTTCAACTATTGCAGGACCAGGCGTTGCAGGAATCATCGTTGTATCTCTCGGAACGCATGCAACGTATGTCGCGACCTCAATCTTCTTCCTGGTTGGCGCAGCTCTTCTATTTCGCATCAATGAAGGCGCGAAAGTAGCTTCAGAGAATCCACAGACGACTTTTGTTGAAGAGATTCGCGAAGGCCTAAGCGTTGTCTGGTACTACAAGTGGATTGCCGCCATGATCCTTATGGCATCAATTCAATTGATGATGGTTATAGGTGTCGAAAATGTTCTGCTTCCAGTAATCACAAAGCGAGATTTTGGAACCGCATCTGTTTATGCAACATCGGCAGCGCTATTTAGCGCAGGCGGTGCAATCTCTGCAGTCATTTGTATAAAAGCTAAGGTAAAGAATCCCGGCCTTGTCTCTGTTGTCGTGTGGGGACTCTTCGTACTCGCACCGCTAGTCCTGGCATTTCCAAATTCCAGGACCGTTATCTTTATTGCATATTTCATCGCCGGATTCTCTGTAGGTCCTTGGGAAGCATTCTGGGCAACTCAGGTGCAACGTGAAGTGCCACCTGAATATCAAGGGCGCGTTTTTGCAATTGATTACATGGGTTCACTTGGGCTGATGCCTCTTGGAATGGCACTTGCCGGTCCGATGGTCAATCTCTTCGGTGAGAGCGAACTCCTTATCGGCGTTGCCGTTTTCCACTTATTTATCTGCGCAGTAGTTCTCTTGGTACCCGGAGTTAAAGAGATGAAGTCAACGCGTCCGCCGTACTCTCCACGCAATCCAATTTCTTCTTAGGGCGAACAAAGTCGAGCCTGATTCAGGCCACATAACGCAGGCTCGAAAACTATTCTTTACCCATGTCCACACGTATCGGCGAAGCAAATGACCTCCTCAAATGTTCTTTCTGCGGAAAGACTCAGAAGCAGGTTAAGAAACTCATCGCCGGACCTGGCGTCTATATCTGCGACGAATGTATCGAGCTCTGTAACGAGATCATCGTTGAAGAACTCTCTGAAGCAACTTCACTCGGATTAAGCGAACTTCCAAAGCCACAAGCAATCTTCGAATTCCTCGATCAGTATGTCATCGGTCAAGACCGTGCAAAGAAATCACTTTCTGTCGCCGTCTACAACCATTACAAGCGCGTTCAATCTGGCGACTCACGTAACGAAGACGGAATCGAATTAGCAAAGTCAAACATTCTTCTCTTGGGTCCAACTGGTTGCGGTAAGACTCTGATGGCGCAAACTCTTGCCCGTATGCTCAACGTTCCTTTTGCTATTGCAGATGCAACGGCGCTCACCGAAGCAGGTTACGTCGGTGAAGATGTTGAAAACATTCTTCTCAAGCTTCTGCAGGCAGCGGATTACGATGTTAAGAAAGCTGAAACGGGAATCATCTACATCGATGAAATCGATAAGGTTGCACGCAAATCTGAGAACCCATCAATTACTCGCGATGTTTCGGGTGAAGGCGTTCAGCAAGCCCTTCTTAAGATTCTTGAAGGAACAGTTGCATCCGTTCCACCACAGGGCGGACGTAAGCACCCACACCAAGAATTTATTCAGATTGATACAACCAACGTTCTCTTTATTGTCGGTGGCGCATTTGCTGGTCTTGACAAGATCATCGAAGCGCGCAGTGGTTCACAAGGCGTAGGTTTTGGTGCAGAACTTCAGACTGCAGAGGATAAGAACCGTCGCGATATCTTCGCTGATGTTATGCCTGAAGATCTTTTGAAGTTTGGAATGATTCCAGAATTCATTGGTCGCCTTCCAGTATTAACTAGCGTTGAAAATCTTGATAAGCCTGCACTCATGCAGATCCTTACCGAGCCAAAGAACGCTCTCGTAAAGCAGTATCAGAAGCTCTTTGATCTCGATGATGTACAGCTCGAATTCTCAGCAGATGCACTCGATGCGATTGCAGATCTCGCGCTCAATCGCGGCACTGGTGCACGTGGCCTTCGCGCGATCATGGAGTCAGCACTTCTTGGCGTTATGTATGACGTCCCAAGCCGTACCGATATTGCAAAGGTCATCATTGAAAAGGAGTGCATCGAA
Organism: Planktophila turicensis (SeqCode); assembly: GCF_965234405.1. GTDB lineage: Bacteria > Actinomycetota > Actinomycetes > Nanopelagicales > Nanopelagicaceae > Planktophila > Planktophila turicensis. The sequence continues at coordinate 962,366 of NZ_OZ248346.1, read as the reverse complement.
TCCAATGCAGCTCCAACTTTGGTGCCTCGCACAGGTGATATTCCAAAGCGCGCATCACGTCGCGACAAGTCTTCTGAGGAGAAAAGCGCCTAGTTAGTTCGCGCCTTCTTGTTCAGTTAGACTCCGCACCATGTCCTCCGAAAAGCGCGAACTCGCGTCGTCATTTCTTCCTGGCGATATCGAAGGCCCTCTGTACTCCAAATGGCTCGATGCTGGTTACTTCACCGCAGATGCAAATTCATCTAAAGAACCATTCACGATTGTTATCCCGCCTCCCAACGTAACCGGCAACCTTCACATCGGTCACGCGCTCGATCAGACTTTGCAAGATTGCTTAACTCGCATGAAGCGAATGCAAGGTTTCGAAGCTCTCTGGCTCCCCGGAATGGACCACGCAGGCATCGCAACCCAGAACGTTGTTGAAAAACAATTAGCCGTGCAAGGTCTTTCACGTCATGACCTAGGTCGCGAAGAATTCGTAAAGAAAGTCTGGGAATGGAAAGCTGAATCAGGCGGACAAATCCTTGGACAGATGAAGCGTCTCGGAGATTCTGTTGACTGGTCTCGTGAAGCATTCACAATGGATGACAATCTTTCGCAAGCAGTTCTCACAATCTTTAAGAAGCTCTTTGATCAAGGTCTTATCTATCGCGCCGAGCGCATCACCAACTGGTGCCCACGTTGCTTAACAGCACTTTCAGATATTGAAGTAGAACACCAAGATGATGCAGGCGAATTTGTTTCAGTTCGTTACGGCGAAGGCGAGCAGAGCATTGTTGTTGCCACAACTCGCGCCGAAACAATGATGGGCGATGGCGCGGTCGCTGTTCACCCAGACGATCCTCGCTATAAGCACATGATCGGCACTGAAGTTCTCCTGCCTCTTGTTAACCGCATGATTCCAATCATTGCTGACGAACTTGTAGACCCAGATTTCGGAACGGGCGCTGTAAAGGTCACAGCGGCTCACGACCCAAATGACTTTGAAATGGCTATGCGCCATAACGTTCCTTTTGTTGTCATCATGAACGAACACGGCATCATGGATGGCACAGGAACAGAATTCGATGGCATGGATCGCTTCGAGGCTCGCGTTGCTGTCGTTGCAAAGCTTAAAGAGATGGGTCGCGTAGTCGCAGAAAAGCGCCCATACATTCACGCAGTTGGGCACTGCTCACGTTGCAATACAACTGTTGAACCACGTCTTTCAAAGCAATGGTTCGTCAAAGTTGCACCACTTGCAAAGGCAGCAGGAGATGCTGTTCGCGATGGTCGCGTAAAGATTGAACCAGCAGAACTTTCACCACGTTACTTCGAGTGGGTCGACAACATGCACGACTGGTGTATTTCACGTCAGTTGTGGTGGGGTCACCGCATTCCTGTTTGGTACGGACCTAACGATGAGGTTATCGTTGTTGGCCCTGGCGAAACAGCACCAGCTGGTTACACACAAGATCCTGATGTTCTCGATACCTGGTTCTCATCTGCGCTCTGGCCATTCTCAACACTTGGTTGGCCGAACAACACAGCAGATGTAAAGAAGTTCTACCCAACCAGCGTTCTTGTAACTGGTTATGACATCTTGTTCTTCTGGGTAGCGCGCATGATGCTCTTCGGTCTCTTTGCAATGGATGGTGTTCCACCGTTCCACACAATCGTTCTGCACGGACTTGTGCGCGATCAGTTTGGCAAGAAGATGTCTAAGTCTCGCGGCAACGTTGTAGACCCACTTGAATTTATCGATAAGTACGGCGCTGATGCGCTTCGCTTTACTCTGGCTCGCGGTTCTAACCCAGGCAAGGATCAGGCGCTGGCTGAAGATTGGATTGCGGGTTCTCGTAACTTTGCAACCAAGCTCTGGAACGCAACTCGTTTTGCAATGATGAACGGTGCAACAATCGATGGACCGCTGCCTGCAACTGAGACACTTTCAGATATTGATAAGTGGGTACTTTCTCGCCTTGCTGAAACAACGGCGGAATACACATCGCTGATTGAAAATTATGAATTTGCTCGCGCTTGCGAATCTATCTACCACTTTGCTTGGGATGATCTCTGCGACTGGTACCTCGAACTTTCTAAGGAAGCATTCGCATCCGGAAATGCAGCAGCATCACAGCGCGTCTTGGGCCATGTTCTTGACACCCTCTTCCGATTGCTCCACCCAGTGATGCCATTTATTACTGAAACTATGTGGACCACGTTGACTGGGGGAGAAACCCTTGTCACCGCTGCCTGGCCAGTCGCTGATCCATCTCACATCAATAAGAAGTCAGAAGCACTTGTTGGCGAACTCCAGAAGATCATTACCGAAGTACGTCGCTTCCGTAACGATCAAGGCGTAAAGCCATCACAGAAAATTCCTGGCCGCATCATCGCCCCTGCCGATGTGACTGCATATTCAGGTGCGATGGCATTTCTGCTCAAGCTCGAACTTACTGAATTCACGCCAAGTGCATCTGTTGAAATCGGATCCATGAAGGTTGAACTCGATCTATCAGGAACTGTCGATGTCGTTGCAGAACGTGCACGTCTTGAAAAAGATCTTGCTACAGCGCAGAAGGATATGAAAACCGCTGAAGTGAAGTTGAGTAACGAAGGCTTTATGGCAAAAGCTCCTGCAAACGTTGTTGCAGAAATTAAAGAGCGCATGGCTGCAACATCTGCAGATATCGAGCGCATCACCGCACAACTTGCAGCGTTAAAGTAAATGACACATATTTCACCTGAAGATCAAGCACGCATTGATGCCATCGAACAGGCGCTACTAGCGCGCTGGCCAGAAACGCGTATCGAACCAACGCTCGAGCGCATTTCAGCCCTCGTAGATATTTTGGGTTCACCACAACTTACTTACCCAACAATTCATATTGGTGGAACAAACGGTAAGACCACGACATCACGCATGATTGATTCATTGCTTTTTGAGATGGGTCTTCGTACTGGTCGCTTTACTAGCCCCCATCTTGAAAGCTATCTCGAACGAATTGCAATTAATACTCAACCAATTGATGCCAAAGCGCTTATCTTCTCTTTCAACGATATTTCGGCATACCTTGATTTGATGGATACAAAGTTCGAACATCCAATCTCGTTCTTCGAAGCAATCACCGCACTTGCATTTGCCGCCTTTGCTGAGCACCCAATCGACGTTGGTGTCATCGAAGTTGGCATGGGCGGGCTGTGGGATGCGACAAACGTTGTCGATGCCGATGTTTCAGTGATCATGCCGATTGGCCTTGACCACACTGAATATCTTGGCGAAACTCTTACTGAGATAGCCCAGACCAAGGCTGGAATCATTAAAGAAGGTGGCTTTGTAGTTCTTGCACAGCAAGAGCCTGAGTGCGCTGTTGAACTTCTTAAGCAAGCAGCACTTGTTGGCGCCGATGTTGCTCGAGAAGGCATTGAGTACTCTGTAATTTCACGTTCAATCGCTGTGGGCGGTCAGCTACTTGCGATTCAAGGCGCAAAAGATGTGTACACCGATATCTTCATTCCACTTCATGGAAAGCACCAGGCATCAAATGCAGCCGCAGCCTTAGTAGCAGTTGAAGCGTTCTTCGGTGATCAAGAACTTGATATCGAAGCAGTTCGTGCTGGCTTTGCAAATGTGACATCACCCGGTCGCTGCGAAGTTGTGCATCGCGATCCAACAATAATTTTGGATGCAGCCCATAACCCACATGGCGCATCAGCACTCGCCGATACGATTCAAAACGAATTCACCTTCGATGATGTGATCGGAGTCTTCGCTCCCATGGGGGATAAGGATGTCCGCGGCATTCTGCTCGAGCTGGAACAGGTCATGGATTCAATTATCGTTACTGCGAATTCATCACCACGCGCCATGAAGGTCAACGAGCTCGAAACCATTGCCGCTGAAATATTTGGAATCGACCGAGTCTTCTCAGCGGACTCACTTACCGAGGCAATCGATAAGGCAATCAAGGATTCAATCCGCCCCTTGAGCGAAGACACTATTGGAATTTTAATTACTGGTTCTGTGGTGACAGCTGGCGAGGCTCGCACTATTCTTCATAAGAAATTCGCAAAGGAAGAGAAGTAATGCGCATTCTTGGTTCTGCAGTTCTCGTCATGGAGTTCTTTGTCATGGGTTTTGCGATGTTGCTTGCAAAAGATAACCACGAACCTTCAACAATTATCGCTGGGGCGATTATCGCAATCTTGATGCTTCTCACCCCAGGACTTCTCAAGAAGCGCACAGGTTGGATTCTCGGATCTATCTTGCAATTTCTGATGATTGGCTATGCCGTTGTGGTGCCTTCTATGGCCATCGTGGGGCTGATTTTCGGGGGACTCTGGATTGCAGCCATTGTGGTGGGGCGCAGGGGTGAGGCCATCCGCGCCGAACTCATGGCATCACGCACCCCCAACCCCTAATAGACTGCTCCCGTGAGCATAGAAAAGACACTCGTCCTAGTTAAGCCAGATGGCGTTGCACGTGGTTTGGTCGGCGAAGTCATCGCTCGTATCGAAGCTAAGGGTTACAAGATCGTTTCGCTTCGTATGTTGCAAGCAGATCGCGCGTTACTAGAAAAGCATTACGCAGAACACCAGGGCAAGCCATTCTTCGAACCACTTGTTGAATTCATGATGTCAGGTCCAATCGTTGCTCTCGTTGCTGAAGGCAATCGCGTCATCGAAGGCTTCCGTTCACTCGCAGGAGTAACAGATCCAACTGTTGCTGCTCCCGGAACTATCCGCGGAGACCTTGCTCGCGATCAAGGAACAAAGGTTGTACAAAATATTGTTCACGGTTCGGATTCACCAGAATCTGCAGCTCGTGAAATTGCTATCTTCTTCGAGGGGAAATAAATGTCTAACAGAATGTCATTCATCGGCCGCGATATGGCGGTTGACCTAGGTACTGCTAACACTCTTGTCTATGTGCGCGGTCGTGGCATTGTTCTTAACGAGCCATCAGTAGTTGCTGTGAACCAAGATACTGGCGGCATCCTTGCTGTTGGTCTTGAAGCGAAGAAGATGATTGGCCGCACCCCTGGCAACATCGTTGCTATCCGTCCACTTAAGGATGGCGTTATCGCAGACTTCGATACAACAGAGCGCATGCTCCGTTACTTCATCCAGAAAGTTCACCGTCGTAGCTACTTGGCTAAGCCACGTATTGTCGTTTGTGTTCCTTCAGGTATCACTGGCGTCGAACAGCGCGCTGTAAAAGATGCTGGCTATGCAGCTGGCGCACGCAAGGTTTACATCATCGAAGAACCGATGGCAGCTGCTATCGGTGCAGGTCTTCCAATCCACGAACCAACAGGCAACATGGTTGTTGATATTGGTGGCGGAACAACAGAAGTTGCAGTTATTTCACTCGGTGGAATCGTTACTGCGCTCTCGATCCGTATTGGTGGAGACGAGCTCGATCAGTCGATTATTAACTGGACTAAGCGCGAATACTCACTTCTCTTGGGTGAGCGCACAGCCGAAGAAATCAAGATGGCTATTGGTTCTGCTTACCCACTACAGGGTGAGAACGATGCAGAAATTCGCGGACGCGATCTAGCAACAGGCCTTCCAAAGACAATCGTTGTGACAGCTGCTGAAATCCGTAAGGCTCTTGAAGAACCTGTAAACCAGATTGTTAACGCAGTAAAGGCAACTCTCGATAAGTGCCCACCAGAACTTTCATCAGATCTTATGGATCGTGGAATCGTTCTTACAGGTGGAGGCGCACTTCTTAAGGGTCTTGATGAGCGTCTTCGTAAAGAGACAGGTATGCCAATCCACATTGCAGACCGCCCACTCGATGCAGTTGTCGAAGGTTCAGGTAAGTGCATTGAAGAGTTCGAAGCCCTTGAAAAGGTTTTGATCTCCGAGCCTCGTCGATAGGTAACCCCAAGTGCGCTACGGCGGCGACAACCGCGGTCGCTTACTCATCATCGTTTTAATTGTTACTTCGCTCTTCATGATTACTCTTGATCTGCGCGGTGTACAAGTAATCGATGGATTGCGCACAGGAACTCAGACAGCCCTCACACCAGTTCAAAAAGTTGGTTCATGGGCCGTCACGCCATTTCGAAACTTCTTCTCTGACGTCACCCACTTGGGTCGCACACGCAATCAGATTGAAAAGTTAAAGAGTGAGAACGACAAGCTTCGGTTAGCACTACTTAATCGCAAGATTGCTGATGCCCAACTCAAGCAGCTCAAGGGCGTTCTAAATCTGGCCGGAACTGCAGGTTATAAAGTCGTTAACGCTCGAGTAATTTCTCAAGGTTCAAGTACTTCATTTACTCAGACAATCACGATAGATGCAGGAACATCTTCAGGTATTCATACCAACATGACCGTGCTCTCTGGTTATGGTCTCGTTGGCGTAGTGAAGTACGCATATACAGATAGCGCACTTGTGCAGTTGGCATCTGACCCTGCATTCCGAATCGGTGCACGCATCGCCGGAAGTCAGCAGATTGGTATTTTGAGCGGCCAGGGAACCCGAAAAGGCGTTCTACAACTTCTCGATAACACCACCCAGGTTCGTAAAGGCGATGTACTTCTTGCTCGTGGAAGTCAGAACGGAAGGCCATTCGTACCAGGTGCACCTATCGGCGAAGTTACTTCCGTTGATAACTCACCAGGTGCTGTTACGCAAACAGCCGATGTGAAGTTCTATGCAAACTTTTCAACTCTTGGAGTTGTAGCCGTTGTTGTTTCAGGAATGTCTGTTGATCCTCGTGACTCCTTGGTTCCACCAAAGCCACGACCAACACCGATTCCGACCGTCACCGTCTATGCGACTCCGGGCGAACCTCAGCCAACTCCAACGAGCTAATCATGTCGCTACGTAGATTCTTTATCTCAGCACCCGTTTTCCTATTTATCTACTTGGCGCAAGAAGCCTTCGTGACGCAGTTAAGACTTCCTGCAGGCGGATTCAACTTACTTCTTATCGTCGCTCTCATCTGGGCAGCGTTGAGTACTCCTGAAATTGGAGCGCTCACCGGATTCGGTGCGGGCATCATGATGGATTTATCTCAAAGCGCACCAGGACCGCTTGGGCATTGGACACTTGTTTTGATTATCGCTTGCTATGCAATCGCATTCCTTGGTTACGGTGACGACAATATTCGTGGCAACCCCATCAATATCGTTCTCTTAACAACGATTGGTGTTGTTGCTGCGCAAGCAGTCTTCTTACTTTTGGGACTGATGCTTGGCCAAGAAATCGGAAGTATCCAGCATGTCTTATATCTTCTTGCCGGATCAGCCTTCTGGACAGCAATTATTTCTCCTCTAATTCTTAAAGTGATTTCTTACATTCACGCCTTAATCTTCGGATTGCGTTCGCAGCTATGAATCAACGTTCTCGACTCAACCTTCTCGTTATCCAAATTTTTATTGCCTCGTTGATGTTCGCCCTCTTCGGCCGTCTCTTCTATCTTCAAGTAGCCGCAGGTCCTAAATATCGCGATGCAGCGCTCAGCATTCAAAGCCGCGATGTTGTGACGCCTGCAAACCGTGGATTTATCGTTGATTCTTCAGGTGTTCCGATGGCCCTCAATAAAGTGGGGCTCGCCGTCACAGTAGACCGTACCAAAATTGATAAGTTGCCAGATAAGGGCGTTGCGGTAGTTCAAGATCTTGTTAATTTGCTCGGCTTAAATTTCGATGATGTCTGGCAACGTACGCGTCTATGCGGTGAACTTCCTAAAGGCAAGAAAGCGGGATGTTGGACAGGTTCACGCTTCCAACCGATTCCAATTACAAAGACTGCAGATCCGCAACTTGCTCTGCGCATTGTTGAGCGATCTGATCGCTACCCAGGAATTTCTGCAACACCACTTGCTATTAGAAGTTACCCAACAACGCTCGGACTTAATGGGGGACACGTTCTTGGGTATGTCGGTCCATTAACTGAAGCAGACCTAGCGGGCGCAAATGGACGTTCTTACTTTAGATCTGAATCGATTGGTAAGGCTGGACTTGAAACTGTCTATGACGAATATCTGCGTGGTGTTCCGGGCATCAAAACTTTTATCGTTGATCGCAAAGAAGCGGTAACTACGACAAGTAAGAACACTAAGCCAACTGCTGGAAACCATCTTGTTACTAGCCTTGATATACGTCTTCAGGCAGCAGCTGAAGCGGCACTTGCCGGTGCAGTAAAACGTGCACGAGGATCGGGATTCCGCGCCGATGGTGGAGCTGCTGTTGTTCTCGATGTGCGCAATGGACAGGTGTTGGCACTTGCTTCATATCCAACATTTGATCCCAATGCATTTGAAAAAGGCTTGAGCGTCCAAGAGGCGAATGATCTGTATAGCGAGTCAAACGGTGTACCTGCACTGAATCGTGCGCTTCAAGGTTTGTATGCACCAGCATCAACGTTTAAATCTGTTTCAATCATCGCTGCGAAAGATGCGGGATATAACCTCAACGCTTCCTATGCCTGCCCATCTGAAGTACAGGTCGGTACTCGCGCATTCCAAAACTTTGAAAGTAAGGCCCAAGGAACGCTCTCTATGAAGAAAGCTCTGGCCGTTTCTTGCGACACCATTTGGTATCGCATTGCCTACGACGAATGGCTTCGTGATGGTGGATTGAAGCCAAAATCAAACCCCAATGACTACTTCTTTAAGGCCGCGGCAAAGTTCAAGGTAGGCGAGAAGACTGGGGTTGATCTACCTTCAGAATCTGCTGGTCGCCTTGCAGATCGCGAGTGGCGCAAGGATTGGTATAGCCAGAATAAGGATTTCTATTGCAACTACAAAGCACGTGCCACTAAAGCTCAGCAGACACCATTCTTATTGCAGCTAGCGCGCGAAAACTGCATCGACGGTGACAAGATCCGTGCCGGTGACGCTGTTAACTTCTCGATTGGTCAGGGAGATACAGTCGTTACGCCGATTAAATTGGCACAGATGTATGCAGCGATTGCAAATGGTGGAACCATCTGGAAGCCAACTATTGCTAAGGCGATTGTGAAGACAGATGGAACTGTTCTTCGAACATTCAAGCCTGAAAAACTTGGTGACCTTGGCGTGGATCAAGAGACGCTCATATTCCTTCGAGATGCACTACGAGAAGTAACGGTTTCAGGAACAGCAGCCGGTGCATTTTCAGGATTCCCTGTGGCAACTGCGGGAAAGACTGGAACTGCACAAGTCTTCGGTCGAAATGCAAATGGCAGCGCAAAGGCAGATACATCTTGGTATGCATCATTCGCGCCCGCGAAGAATCCGCGTTACGCCGTTGTCATGATGGTGAGCCAGGGCGGATACGGATCAGGAACATCTGGTGTTGGTGTACGTCAGATCTATGAAGCGATTTTTGGTGCACAAGGTTCAACAGTAAAACCTGAATTGGCGCTTTTTCCTGCAGGAAAGCCACCGACAAAACTTCCGCGAATTTCACCTGCGACTAAGCCAAAGCCATCTATTCTCAATCCAGGAAAACCAAAGGCTGTTGCATCTGCAACTTCCGCACCTAAAGTGAAGGCGAAGGCGAAGCGATGAGTACATTCCTTAATCGCAATCCCTACCGCAGATCTCGTCGCGCATCAGTAACAGCAGGGTTTGACCCAGTTCTCACTGGCGCAGTTGCTCTCCTTTTAGTCATCGGAACCTTGCTTGTTTATGCAGCAACTCGTGAGTGGTATTCGGCAAACGGCCTTGATCCGCAGTATTACCTCAAGCGCCATGTCATCAATATTGTGATTGGCCTTGCGCTTGCGTGGGGGACAACGATTATTGATTACAGACTTCTACGCGCGTACACCCCATTCATCTGGGTTGCTGGTGTCTTCGGATTGATCTTGGTTCTGATTCCTGGCGTCGGTAGCGAAATTAACGGCGCGAAGGCGTGGATTCCACTTCCTGGTGGTTTCCAGATTCAGCCTGCTGAAATTGCAAAGATATCCATCATCATCGGTATTTCTATGTTGTTATCTGAACGCACGCATAACAGCGATGAACCAACTAACCAAGATGTACTCAAGGCACTTGGCGTTGCGGCGATCCCAATTCTTCTGATTCTCGCCCAGCCCGATATGGGAACTGTATTCATTATTAGCGCATCTGTTGTCACCATTCTCGCTGTTTCTGGTGCACCTACTCGATGGGTAGTCGGATTAGTTCTCTTGGCACTCATCGGTGGCTTCGTTGCAACGAAAGCTGGAATCATCAGTGATTACCAGGTGAAGCGTCTACAGTCTTTCGTTGATCCCAATGCAGATTCACAAGGCGCTGGCTATCAACTTCGCCAAGCACGTATCACTGTCGGATCTGGCGGACTTATTGGAACGGGCCTCTTTAACGGACCGCAAACAAATGGGCGTTTCGTTCCTGAACAACAGACTGACTTTATCTTTACAGTTGCTGGCGAAGAACTTGGATTTATCGGAAGTGGATTCATTATCTTCCTCCTCTTCCTTGTCCTGATGCGAGCCTTCGGAATTGCACGAAGAGCGACGGACCCTTACGGGACCTTGGTATGTACCGGAGTAATTGCCTGGTTTGCTTTTCAGATATTTGAAAATATTGGAATGACTCTGGGGCTTATGCCGATGACGGGCGTTCCCCTTCCATTCCTTTCTTATGGCGGATCGAGCATGTTTGCCAACCTCATTGGCTTTGGCCTTTTGCAGAACGTTCACGCAAGCCAGCGCAGCTAAATCACGCTCAAAATAGGTTTTCCTTAGCCTTTTCTGCCATAATTACCCCAACAGTTCAGCGCGGCCAGCGATCCTTATCGCGCCTGCGGCGGACTACAACAAAGGTTTTGTTCGTGAATGAATTTCATCTGCGGACCACGAGAATGCGTAGCTCCAGAACAATCTGGAAATACGCGCTAAAGGATTTGGTGCCATGGCTATTGAGCCAAAATCACCGCGTAAGCGCGCGGTTAAGAAATCAAGTAAGAAATCACTGAGCGCAGGTACTACACCTGAGCCAACAGAAGCGACTGCAGAAGTTACCGAAGCCGCTGCGCCTAAGCGTGCGAAGAAAGCTGCTGCAATTCCAGTTCCAATTTTCCAAGCAGCTCCTACTGAAGCCGCACCTAAGCGTGCGAAGAAAGCTGCAAAGGCTGACAAGCCTGCAAAGGCTGAAGAGAAGGAAGAAGTTTCAGCACCAGCTGCCGCATCTGATTCCGAAGATTCCGAAAGTCGTGGAAACCGTAACCGCCGTCGCCGTCGTGGTGGACGCGGTCGCCGTAAGCCAAATGGTGAAGGTGTAGATACACAAGAAGATTCCGATAACGAATCAGAAGATTCCTCTGAAGATTCAACCGAGAGCGCTGACGGCACCACACACCGCCGTCGCCGTCGCCGTCGCGCAACTGGCGAAGGCGTTACACCAGGTGAAACCATCGATGAAGATGGCGTTGTCACAGTTGTTAAGGTCCGCGAAGTCCGTGAAAAGACTGAGCGCCCATCACGTGATCGCTCAGAACGTGGAACTCGTAACCGCCGTGATCGCGACCGCGATCGTGGCCGCAGCGATTCTCGTGAATACCGCGAGCCATATCGCCGCCGTGGAACCATCATCACTGATGGCGAATTCTTAGCTCGTCGCGAAAACGTTGATCGCGAAATGGTTGTCCGCCAAGTTGGAGACCGTATACAGATTGCAGTTATCGAAGATAACGTGATGGTTGAACACTATGTAAACCGTAACGCCAACGTTTCATACGTTGGAAACGTTTATCTAGGTCGCGTTCAGAACGTTCTTCCTTCGATGGAAGCTGCATTCGTTGATATCGGCAAGGGCCGTAACGCTGTTTTGTACGCTGGTGAAGTTAACTGGGATGCAGCAGGTATCTCTGAATCTGAACCACGCAAGATTGAAATGGTTTTAAAGACAGGCCAGCCTGTTCTCGTTCAAGTTACTAAGGATCCAATTGGCCAAAAGGGTGCACGCCTGACAAGCCAGATTTCACTTCCAGGACGTTATGTTGTTTATGTTCCTGGTGGCGGGATGAGCGGTATCTCTAAGAGACTTCCTGAATCAGAGCGCTCACGTCTTAAGACAATCCTGAAGACACTTATTCCTGAAGATGCAGGCGTCATTGTTCGTACTGCAGCTGAAGGCGTATCTGAAGCTGAGCTGACTGCCGATGTCGAGCGCCTTAAAGCGCAATGGGAAGATATTTATCAGAAGTCAGTTAATCCAAACTTCCATGCACCGGCACTTCTGCTCTCAGAGCCAGATCTTGCTGTGCGCGTTATCCGCGATATCTTCAATGAAGATTTCCGCAAGCTCATCATTCAAGGTAACGAAGCCTGGGATGAGATCAGTTCATACCTTGGTTCGATTGCACCCGAACTCGTTTCTAAGATTGAAAAGTATTCAGGTAGCGGTGACTTGTTCGCTGATTACCGCGTTGAAGAACAACTTGCTAAGGCTTTTGATCGCAAGGTTTATCTACCTTCAGGTGGTTCTCTTGTTATCGACCGCACCGAGGCTATGGTTGTTATCGACGTTAACACCGGTAAGTTCATCGGTAAGGGTGGAAACCTCGAAGAGACAGTTACCAAGAACAACCTTGAAGCGGCAGAAGAAATTGCACGCCAACTTCGTCTTCGCGACTTAGGTGGAATTGTTGTTATCGACTTCATCGATATGGTTCTTGAATCAAACCGCGACGCAGTATTGCGCCGTTTGGTTGAATGTCTCGGTCGCGATCGCACCAAGCACCAGGTTGCTGAAGTAACTTCACTCGGACTTGTTCAGATGACACGTAAGCGCGTCGGACAGGGTCTCATCGAAGCATTCTCAACAACATGTGATTCATGTAATGGACGCGGAATCCATATCCATATGGATCCAGTGAAGATGAAGGCACCAATGCCTCAGGTAAATTCACAGAGCGCACATCACCCAGATGTTGAAGAAGATTCAGCAACCGACCACGAATTCCATGAAACCTTGAACGAAGAGGCCCCAGAAGAGGCCGAAGCGGTCACAACCCCTAAGGGAAAGCGCCGCCGCAGGGCCGCTAGCTCAGGGGTCATTACCGCCTAAGACCAGGGCCAATTTGACCCTGAGGGTACGAAATCCGTACTCTTAGCGTCTGCTCGAGCACGCCTCACGCGTGAATTGAGCTTGATGACTAATACGAAGAACTGAGGCAATGAGCATGTACGCAATCGTTAAAGCTGGCGGACGCCAGGAGAAGGTAACTGTTGGCGAGATCATCACCGTCGATCGCATCGACGCTGCTGCAGGCGCATCAGTTTCATTCCCGGCTCTCCTCGTAGTTGATGGCGCTAACGTCACAACTGATGTTGCTGCACTCTCAGCAGTGAAGGTAACTGGCGAAGTTATCGACGCAGTCAAGGGTCCAAAGATCGACATCCTTCGTTACAAGAACAAGACAGGCCATCGCCGTCGTCAAGGTTTCCGTGCACAGCACACACGAGTAAAGATCACCGCAATCAGCGGTGCTAAGTAAGCGAACCGGTTAAGGGAGCAAATAAATGGCAAGTAAGAAGGGTGTTTCCTCAACACGTAACGGTCGCGATTCAAACCCACAGTACCTCGGTATTAAGCGTTTCGGTGGCCAAGAAGTTAATGCAGGTGAAATTCTCGTACGTCAGCGTGGAACACACTTCCACCCAGGCAAGAACGTTGGACGCGGTAAGGATGACACTCTCTTCGCTCTCGCAGCAGGAGCAGTTGAATTCGGTCGCGCTCGCGGTCGCCGCGTAGTGAACGTAGTTCCTGCAGTTTAATTTAGGTTTCTCTTAAAGGAGCGGGCCGCATTTATCGCGGTCCGCTTTTTTATTTCAGCAAGCAACTAACAGAAGTAGCAACGAAGAAGGGGAGTGAAAAACAATGACATCGTTTATCGATAGCGTCACTCTCTTTGCCACTGCCGGAAAAGGTGGAGATGGTTGCGTCTCTGTAAAGCGCGAAAAATTTAAGCCACTTGGTGGACCAGATGGTGGCAATGGTGGTCGCGGTGGCGATGTCATTCTCGTCGTTGATTCATCTGTTACAACTCTTCTTGATTTCCACCACTCACCACATCGCAAGGCAACTTCTGGTCACCAGGGTTATGGCGATCGTAAAGATGGCGTTTCTGGTGAAGATCTCATCCTTCCTGTTCCTAATGGAACAGTTATCTACGATGAAGATGGCGAACAAATCGCAGATCTCATTGGTATCGGTACAACTTTTCTTGCAGCTCGTGGTGGACATGGCGGCCTCGGCAACCTTGCACTCTCATCATCAAAGCGTCGCGCACCAGGATTTGCTCTCCTTGGTGAACCAGGCGAAGAACGCAGACTTACTCTTCAACTTAAATCTGTAGCTGATATTGCTCTCGTTGGATTCCCAAGCGCCGGAAAGTCTTCGCTCATTGCAGCAATTTCTGCAGCACGTCCAAAGATTGCTGACTATCCATTTACAACACTGGTTCCAAACCTCGGCGTAGTTCAAGCAGGAGATACTCGCTTTACTGTGGCCGATGTTCCAGGACTTATTCCAGGAGCATCACAAGGCAAGGGGCTCGGACTTCAATTCCTTCGCCACGTCGAACGTTGTGTTGCGCTCGTTCATGTTCTTGACTGCGGAACTCTTGAAACAGATCGCAACCCAATCGATGACCTCGAAGCAATTGAAAACGAGCTTGCACTCTACGGTGGACTCGAAGATCGCGTTCGTATCGTTGCACTCAACAAAATTGATTTACCTGACGGTTCAGCAATGGCCGATATGGTTGAAGAACAACTTAAGGAAAAGGGTTACGAGGTCTATAAGGTTTCGGCTGCAAGCCGTGAAGGCCTGCAAGAACTTCTCTACTCAATGGCCCGCCTTGTTCAGCGCGAACGCGCAGAAGCTGCAAAGGAAGAGCGCGCTCGCATTATCTTGCGCCCAGTTGCAGTTGATGATTCAGGATTTACTGTTCAGAAGAATGGGGATGGATCATTTAGCGTTCGTGGACAGAAGGTTGTTCGCTGGGTTCGTCAGACGAACTTTAAGAATGCTGAAGCAATTGGTTACCTTGCAGATCGCCTCGCACAGCTCGGTGTTGAAAAGGAATTGTTTAAGAAGGGCGCAGTTGCTGGCTCTGAAGTTCGAATTGGCTCTGGCGATAATGAAGTTGTCTTCGAGTGGGAACCAACAATCGAAGCAGGCGCCGAACAACTTGCCGGCTTCCTGCACCGTCGCGGAGAAGATTCACGTCTTGAAGGCGCCTGGAATACCGTTGAAACTGAACGCGATCGTCTTTCAGATGAAGAAGTTGCTCGCCAATGGGAATACAACGTTGCCGAACCACATAACCCTGAGATTAAATTGACTCTCGATGAGATTGAAGAGAGCGAAACAGAAAGCAATGACAAGTGAACCGCGAGGCCATAACTAACGCTAAGCGCGTTGTTATCAAGATTGGCTCCTCATCGCTCACAGGTTCAGCTGGTTCTGAACTCGATCCACATGCAGTTCAAAAGATTGTTGATCTCGCTTTTTCACTCAAAAAGCGCGGAGCTGAAGTAGTAGTCGTCTCATCGGGCGCCATCGCTGCCGGTCTTTCACCACTCGGACTCAAAGTTCGTCCAAAGGATTTAGCTACGCAACAAGCTGCAGCATCTGTCGGCCAAGGTTTACTCATTGCGCAATACAGCGAGAAGTTCAAAGCCCATGGAGTTATTTCTTCTCAAGTCTTGCTCACAACTGAAGATGTCGTGCGTCGTTCACATTACGCAAATGCTCAGCAGACTCTGACAAAACTTCTCTCACTCGGCGTAGTTCCAGTCATTAATGAGAATGACACTGTTGGAACGCAAGAGATCCGCTTTGGCGATAACGATCGCCTTGCAGCACTTGTCGCACTCCTCATTCATGCGGATCTGTTAGTTCTGGTTTCAGATATCGATGCGCTCTATAACGCACCACCAAGCCAAGCGGGTGCGCAACCAATTCGCTATGTGGCAAATATGTCAGATATCGATTCAATCACTCTCGGTGGTGCAGGTTCAGCAGGCGTCGGCAGCGGGGGAATGGTTACTAAAGTCGAAGCTGCTCGCATCGCAACAAGTGCTGGTATTCCAATGCTTCTTACTTCTCTGAAAGAATCTGCAGAGGCAATCGCAGGTGCCGACTTCGGAACTTTCTTTGAAGCGCACACTTCAAAAGCGAATTCACGACTTCTCTGGCTTGCTCACGCATCAACTCCGCGTGGGCGTTTGATTCTCGATGATGGCGCAGTCACAGCAATTCTTGAACGTGGTGTCTCACTACTTCCTGCAGGAGTCACAGCGGTTGAGGGCGATTTCATTTCAGGCGACACGGTCGAACTCGCCTCAAAGGCCGGCAAAGTTATTGCACGTGGACTCGTTGCATTCGACTCTGAAGAAATCCCGCAGATGCTCGGACGTTCTACCAAGGAACTTGCTGCATCACTTGGCGCTGAATACGAGCGCGAACTTGTACATAGAGATGATTTAGTTCTTCTCTGAAATTGCCTTCAAAACATCCGTAATCTTTGGGCTTATTCCATCGGCACTTGTTGGTAGATCGCTAAGTTTCACGATTACCGTCTTATTGGCTGGATCTTGATACACGTACTGGCCATGCAATCCGAGCATCAAATTAATTCCAGGATACGGATGCCACATCTGTGCGCTATAGCCCCAGCCGTAATCCAATGTCACAACAGGTGTGGAAAGTCGCTTTAACCAGGCCGAACTCGCAATCTTTGGATTTCCGGTCATAAGTGCCTGACCAACGCGCGCGTAATCACGAGCAATCGCATTGAAGCAACAGAATGCTTTTTCATGACCATTCAATTTATCTACGTTCCACGTTGCATCAAAATCCGCACCCATAGGTTGCCAGATCCGGTTCGTCATCTCCATTGCAAGATCGTTTCCGGTAAGTCGTTGTATGACGAGACCCAGCATCAAAGTATTGACGCTTCGATATTCAGCAAATGTGCCTGGTTCTTCTCGCATCTTGCGATTGTTCATTAACCACCAGTTTGAATCGGTGGATGCATACATCTGTGCAATGGCCACACCCCAACCAGCAGGGCCAGAAGGGTAGTTATCTGAGACACCGATACCGGAATTCATATCAAGCAAATCCTTAATCGTCACCTTGTCGAAAGATGAGTTAGCTTTGAATTCAGGTAACAGGCTTACAAATGTATCGCTCTCGCGCAATTTGCCTTCATCAATTAATTGGCCAATAAGTAGCGAAGTCATTGTCTTGGCTACTGAGTAAGAAGGGAGGATGGTCTTATTTGTTTTACCGTTGTAATAACCCTCGAATGTTATTTTTCCATCGCGAACGATGATGAAAGCATTTGTCTTTGTTTCTTTAAGAAATTCATCGAATGAAATCTTCTTGCCATCATAGGTGACATCGCCAACCACTTCAGGTTTTCCGTTCTTCCATGGCGCAAAGGTCGATGGAGCAGCGACAATCCAATGAAAAGGCATGAGATCGGGAGTCTTGGATGCTGGAGCAAGGCCGAGCTTGATTGTTGCTATGGGCTCTGGATAACGAATCGCCTTGGTCAGACCAAAGAGGGCGAGATAGATAACGAGTACAACGATGACTACCCTGCGGATTAATTTCAGCACAGTAAAATCGTAACTCCCGATAGGCTTATTCCCATGGACGCAGTGCAGATTGTCGGAGAGTTAGCGCTCAAGGCTCGCAAAGCTTCGCGCTCACTTTCTACTGCAACGGGTGCTGAACGCAAGGCAGCACTCGAGGCTATTGCGCAGGCAATTGAATCTCGCAGCGCTGAAATTCTTGCTGCCAATGAAATTGATATGAATAACGCTCGCGCAGAAGGTATGCACCCACAGATGCAAGATCGCTTGCTTCTTACCGCAGATCGAATTAAAGGAATGGCTGGGGGAGCGCGCCAAGTTGCAGCTCTTCCTGATCCACTTGGTCAAATACTTCGTAAATCAACTCTTCCTAATGGCCTCGAGCTTGAACAAATCTCAGTCCCATTCGGAGTTATTGGAATGGTCTATGAAGCTCGTCCAAATGTGACTGTAGATGCTGCTGTCATTCTCTTGATGTCTGGAAATGCAGCCCTGTTGCGCGGTTCATCAACGGCACGTAATAGCAATGAGATTCTCGTAAACGTCATGCGTGATGCGCTTTCACAGACCAAGATTTCACCTGATGTGCTTCAGCTAATTCCATCCGAAGATCGCGCGACCACTAAGGCTTTACTTACGGCCCGTGGAAAGGTCGATCTCGTTATTCCTCGTGGGAGTGCGGCTCTTATTCGCATGGTCGTAGATGAAGCAACTGTGCCAACAATCGAAACTGGCGCTGGCGTATGTCATGTATATATCGATGAGTTTGCAGATATCGAAAAAGCTTTACCAATTGTGATTAACTCAAAGACTCATCGACCAAGCGTCTGTAATGCAGCCGAGACTTTATTGGTCCACAAATCGATTGCCCCAACATTCTTACCTATGGCACTCAAGGCACTCAGCGATGCTGGCGTTATTTTGCACTCAGATGCCACAGCGCAGAAAGTCGCCGATACATTCAAGATTGCATCAACAATCGCAACAGAAGAGAACTGGTCTACCGAATACGGCGTTCTTGAGATGAATGTGGCTGTAGTCGATTCCGTTGATGCTGCTGCAGATCACATCGCTCAATACGGCACCAACCACACCGAAGCGATTGTTACCGAAAATAAGGACAACGCTGCACGTTTCATCGCGCTCTCAGATTGCGCCGCTGTAATGGTCAATACATCTACTCGTTTCACCGATGGAGAGCAGATGGGCTTTGGCGCTGAGATCGGAATCTCTAATCAGAAGTTGCATGCACGAGGACCAATGGGCCTTGAGGCAATGACAACAACCACATGGATTGTTACGGGCGACGGGCAGATTCGCTCTTAAAGAGCTCTTTTTATAGACTGCGACCATGAGCAGCCTCTCCCGCGATGATGTCGCAAAGCTTGCAGGCCTAGCCCGCATTGAGATGACCGAGTCAGAACTAGTCGAACTCTCTTCACAATTTGGAATGATTCTCGACGCTGTAGCTCGGGTGCAAGAGATGGATCTATCTGGCGTGAAGGCAACTTCGCACCCACAACCTCTTGAAAATATTGCACGCCCCGATGTTGTTCTTCCAAGCCTGTCTCCTGAAGATGCGCTCTCTGGCGCACCTGCGCAAGAAGAATCTCGTTTCCGTGTTCCGCAGATTTTGGGTGAAGCTGAATGATTAATCAGACCGCTGCTCAAATGGCTGGCGCCCTTGCAAAGGGCGAGACAACTTCTGTTGAACTCACCCAAGCACACCTTGACCGCATTGCTGCAGTTGATGGCCAAGTAAAAGCTTTCTTGCATGTCGACTCTGAAGGTGCGCTTGCTCAAGCAAAAGATGTTGATGCACGTCGCGCCAAGGGTGAAAAACTTTCTCCAATCGCAGGTGTTCCACTTGCACTTAAAGATGTTCTTGCACAGAAGGGCGTTCCAACAACTGCAGGTTCGAAGATTCTGCAGGGATGGCGTCCACCGTATGACTCAACAGTTGTCAGCAAACTTAAAGATGCTGGCGTTGTCATCATGGGTAAGACAAATATGGATGAATTTGCAATGGGTTCATCGACCGAAAATTCAGGATACGGGCCAACATTTAACCCTTGGGATCTAAGCCGCACACCAGGTGGATCATCAGGCGGATCAGCTGCAGCCGTTTCTTCATTTGAAGCACCTCTGGCGATTGGTTCAGATACTGGTGGATCTATCCGTCAACCGGCAGCGCTGACAGGAATCGTTGGAGTTCGTCCAACATACGGTGCTGTTTCACGTTTTGGTCTGATTGCATACTCATCAAGCCTTGATCAAGCAGGTCCTTTCGGTCGCACAGTTTTGGATACAGCACTTCTTCACGAAGTTATGGCTGGACATGATGCAAAGGATGCAACAAGCATCAACGCACCTGTTCCTGCAGTTGTAAACGCGGCAAAGAGCGGTGATGTAAAGGGAATGAAGATTGGCGTTATCAAGCAGTTGCAAGGCGAGGGATATCAAAAGGGCGTGCAAACACGCTTTGATGAATCACTGCAGGTTCTTGCATCCCTTGGCGCAGAAATCGTTGAAGTAGATTGCCCAAGCTTTGAATACGCACTTGCTGCTTATTACTTAATCGCACCATCAGAATGTTCTTCCAACCTTGCACGCTTTGATGCAATGCGTTACGGCCTTCGCACTGGCGATGTCGATGGCGCTTCTGCTGAAGCAGTTATGAGCGCTACTCGCGATGCTGGTTTCGGCCGCGAAGTAAAGCGCCGCATCATCCTTGGTACATACGCTCTCTCTTCAGGTTATTACGATGCTTACTACGGAAGCGCGCAGAAGATTCGTACCTTGATTATTCAAGATTACGCAAAGGCTTTTGCTCAGGCAGATGTTCTGGTCTCACCAACTGCGCCAACTACCGCATACAGGATCGGCGAAAAGGTCGATGACCCAATGGCTATGTACTTAGGCGATGTTGCAACAATTCCTGTAAACCTTGCCGGTATCTGCGGAATGTCACTTCCTGCAGGTCTTGCCGATGAAGATAACTTGCCAGTTGGTTTCCAGATTATGGCTCCAGCCATGCAAGATCAGCGTTTGTACCAAGCAGGCGCAGCACTTGAAGCAGCGCTTCTTTCAAAGTGGGGCGCACCAATTCTTTCCAAGGCACCAGAGTTGAAGGGAGCGAAGTGATGGCTCTTCCAACATATGACGAGGTAATTGCTAAGTGGGATCCTGTATTGGGTCTTGAAGTTCACGTCGAACTCAATACCAACAGCAAGATGTTCTGTTCTTGCGCTACTGAATTCGGTGGGGCTCCTAACACTCAGACATGCCCTGTCTGTTTGGCACTGCCTGGCGCACTTCCTGTTGTTAACGAAAAGGCGATTGAATCCACGATCCTCATTGGCCTTGCACTTAACTGCAAGATTGCTCCTTACAGCCGCTTTGCTCGTAAGAATTACTTCTATCCAGATATGCCAAAGAACTTCCAGATTTCCCAGTACGACGAACCAATCTGCTTTGATGGTTACGTCGATGTTGAGATCGATACAGAAGAAGGCCCAAAGCAGTTCCGTATTGAAATCGAACGCGTACACATGGAAGAAGACACCGGAAAGTCACTTCACGTAGGTGGAGCAACTGGTCGTATTCACGGCGCCGATTACTCACTGCTCGATTACAACCGCGCGGGTATTCCTCTGGTTGAAATCGTTACCAAAATTGTTCCTGGCACCGGCAAGTACGCCCCAGAAGTTGCAAAGGCATATGTTGCAGAACTGCGCGACATTTTGCGCGGCCTCAAGGTTTCCGATGTAAAGATGGAACAAGGCTCACTTCGCTGCGATGCCAACGTGTCCTTGAAGCCGATCGGCTCTGATGTATTGGGTACACGTTCTGAAACAAAGAACGTTAACTCTCTTCGATCTGTTGAGCGCGCAATCCGCGGTGAAATGATTCGCCATGCAGAGCTTCTCAATGAAGGCAAGAAAGTTAAGCAAGAGACTCGTCACTTCCAAGAAGATACTGGGCTCACTCGCTCAGGTCGTTCCAAGGAGCAGGCTGAGGATTACCGCTACTTCCCAGATCCAGATTTGGTTCCAGTAACACCTGCAGCAGCTTGGATCGAAGAGCTTCGCGCAACGCTTCCAGAGCGCCCATCTCTTCGCCGTAAGCGCATCAAGGAAGAGTGGAACGTTCCTGATAAAGAGATGGAAGCGATGATTAACGCTGACGTTCTCGATATCGTTGAAGCAACTGTTCTTCTTGGTGCAGATCCAACTAAGGCGCGCACATGGTGGCTTGGTGAAATTTCACGTATTGCTAACGATCAGAACGTTGCTATCGCAGACCTTGCAATCACACCTGCTGATGTTGCAGAACTTGTAGCTCTCGTTGCAAGTGGTGACCTCACCGACAAACTTGCTCGCCAAGTGGTTGAAGGCGTCATTGCTGGTGAAGGAAAGCCATCAGAAGTTGTCGCAAAGCGCGGAATCAAAGTTGTTAACGACGATGGCGCACTCATGGCTGCCATTGAAAAGGTTTGTACTGAACAAGCTGATACAGCCGAGAAAGTTCGCGGGGGACACCTTCCCGCAGCTGGCGCGTTGATCGGTGCAGTAATGAAGGAGACCAAGGGTCAAGCAGATGCCGCCAAGGTGCGCGAGCTTCTCCTCAAATTCCTTGGTCAATAAATACTCAAAGAAAAAGCCCGCCGAAGTAATCTTCGGCGGGCTTTTTCGTATTAATTATTAGTGCAAGCCAGCACCTTCTGTTTCAACGAGTGACTCTTTACCAATGTTGATAAAGAAGAAGAGAACTACAGCGCCTGCAAAGAGAAGCGCTGCGCTGAACTTAAATGCCACTGTAAATCCGTGAGTCATCGCAAATGGCATTACTGCCTTTCCGAGCTCGGTATTCGCTGCTGCGTAAGTAGTGGTTGCTGTTGCAGCCACAGTATTAAGGAGTGCGGTTCCGAGTGATCCACCGATCTGCTGTGATGTATTGAGCATCGCACTTGCCACACCAGTGTCGTGATTAGAGACACCGTGCAGTGAAGTTGAAGTCAATGGAATAAAGACAAGTGCCATACCGCTCGACATGATCAAGAGTGATGGCACAACATGTGTGAAGTAGGCAGTTTCTGGCGTGATGCGAGTAAGAAGCAAGAGACCGATACCAGCGAAGATAAGACCAGGAACCATCAGCGGCTTAGGTCCAACCTTTGGTAGCAACTGCGAAGCGATTCCAGCGAAGACGATGATTCCTGCTGTGAATGGCAAGAATGCAAAGCCAGATTTCAACGGGCTAAATCCAAGGATGACCTGAAGGTAGAGACCGAGGAAGAGGAACATAGAGAAGAGGCCAGCACCCACAACGAGTGAGCCAAGGTATGAACCGCCACGGTTGCGCTCTGTGATGACGCGAAGAGGCATCAATGGGTTTGCAACCTTCTTCTCGATTGCTACAAAGACAATGAGCAGAACTACAGCGGCTGCAAGGAATCCGATGGTTGTTGTTGAAGACCAACCCTTTGTTGCCGCTTCATTGAATCCGTATGTGAGTGAGAAGAGACCAGCTGTTGCAGTGATTACACCAGGGATGTCATAGGTGTTATCTCCAGATGCCTTTGATTCGTGAACAAACTTAATTGCAAGGATTGCAGCAAGGATTGCGATCGGAGTATTTACTCCGAGGCACCAGCGCCATGATGCGTACTGAGTCAGAGTTCCGCCGAGAATCAAACCGATTGCAGCACCGCCACCTGAGATTGCTCCGATAACGCCGAATGCCTTAGCGCGCTCTGAAGGAACGCTAAATGTCACTGAGATGATCGCAAGAGCTGCTGGTGCAAGGAGTGCGGCAAAGACACCCTGTAGTGCACGGGATGCGAAAAGAAGACCTTGAGTTGAAGCGATTCCGCCAAGAGCCGAAGCTGCAGCAAAACCAATAAGACCAACGAGAAAAATCTTCTTACGGCCCATGTAATCGCCGATACGACCACCGAGAAGAAGGAGTGAACCAAATGCCAAGGTGTAAGCCGTAATGACCCACTGCTGATTCGCATCTGAGATTCCAAGGTCAATCTTGGCGCTTGGAATCGCGATATTCATGATTGAGCTATCGAGCACAATCATCAACTGAGAAATGGCCACAACGAAAAGTGTGCGCCAACGAGTTGGGTCTAAAGTCTGGTCTTGGGCTTGCTTTGACAAGGGTGTATCTCCTAAATGGTTGTTTTTTGGGCTTCTCATAAATTGCTTATGTAAGGATAGAATTCTCTCATGTCGAAGATGAAACCACGTTCTGGACTCGTAACCGATGGATTAGAGCGCGCACCAGCACGCGGAATGCTTCGCGCAGTAGGCATGGGCGATGAAGATTGGGTTAAGCCACAGATCGGTATTGCATCTTCATGGAATGAAATCACACCATGCAATCTCTCTCTTGATCGTCTCGCTAAGGCATCAAAGAAGGGTGTACTCGACGCTGGTGGTTTTCCAATGCAATTCGGAACCATCTCTGTCTCTGATGGAATTTCAATGGGCCACGAAGGTATGCACTTCTCACTCGTTTCACGCGAAGTAATTGCAGACTCAGTTGAAACCGTGATGCAGGCAGAACGCCTCGATGGCATGGTCACTTTTGCTGGTTGCGATAAATCACTTCCAGGAATGATGATGGCAGCAGCTCGAATCGATGTTGCATCAGTATTTGTATATGCAGGTTCTACTCTTCCTGGCCAAGTTGATGGCAAAGATGTCACCATCATCGATGCCTTTGAAGCAGTCGGTGCATGTGCTCGCGGATTGATTACAAAAGATCGCGTTGACCAGATTGAAAAAGCTATCTGCCCAGGCGAAGGTGCATGTGGCGGTATGTACACCGCTAACACCATGGCAAGTATCGCTGAAGCTATCGGACTTTCACTTCCAGGATCTGCGGCCCCTCCTGCTGTTGATCGTCGTCGCGATGCTTATGCTGAACAAGCAGGTGCTGCAGTCGTTAATCTGATTGCAAAGGGAATTACTACCCGCGATATCTTGACCAAGAAGGCATTTGAAAATGCCATCACCATCTTGATGGCTCTCGGTGGTTCAACCAACGCAGTTCTGCACTTGCTTGCAATTGCACATGAAGCAGAAGTTGACCTGACCCTCGAAGATTTCCATCGCATTGGCTCAAAGGTCCCACTACTGGGTGACCTCAAGCCTTTCGGAAAATATGTCATGACAGATGTCGATCGTGTTGGCGGAATCCCTGTAGTTCTTCGCATTCTTCTCGATGCTGGTTATCTACACGGAGATTGCCTCACAGTTACTGGCAAGACAATGGCCGAAAACTTGGCCGACATTAATCCTCCACTTGCCGACGGAAGCGTTCTCTTCCCAGTTGATAAACCGATGTCGACAGATATTGGAATCACAATTCTTGGTGGAACACTTGCTACAGAAGGTGCTGTATGTAAGACAGCCGGAATCGGAATCGAATCATTTGAAGGTCCTGCCCGTGTCTTCGAACGCGAACAAGCAGCGATGGAAGCGCTCGAGAACGGAACCATCCAAGCTGGAGATGTTGTTGTTATTCGCTACGAAGGTCCGAAGGGTGGACCAGGTATGCGCGAGATGTTGATGATTACCGGTGCAATTAAAGGTGCTGGTCTAGGGAAGACAACTCTTCTCCTTACAGACGGTCGCTTCTCTGGTGGTTCAACAGGTCTCTGTGTTGGACACGTTGCACCTGAAGCTGTTGATGGGGGACCGATTGCATTCATCAAGGATGGCGATCGCGTACGTATCAATATCCCAAATCGCACATTGGATCTCTTGGTAGACCCAGCCGAACTCGAAGCCCGCAAGGTTGGCTGGAAGCCGCTGCCTCACAAGTACTCCCGTGGCGTTCTCAATAAGTATTCAAAGCTCGTCGGCTCAGCATCTAAGGGCGCTGTCTGCGACTAGTAGTTTCACTTATTGAGACGTTCATCTCATCTCTTGACGCATAGCCCTGCCCCGTTGGAGAATAAGGGCATGACTTCAACACGCGCTTCAGTAGTTTCAGTGGTGGTGATTCGATAGCGCGTGCCTCCAAGTCACGCGCGCCCTCAGATATCTGAGGGTTTTTTCATTTAAGAAAGTATTAACAGCAAGGTCGGCAGATACGAGAGAGAAAGGAGCAAGAAGATGGCGAAACACGTTCCAACAGCGAACGGCACAGAAATGACAGGAGCTACTTCATTGGTGAAAAGCCTTGAAGCAGCCGGCGTAGATGTGATGTTTGGACTTCCAGGTGGCGCAATTCTTCCTGCTTACGATCCAATCTTTGATTCAACAATCCGCCACATCTTGGTTCGCCACGAACAAGGCGCAGGACACGCAGCAACTGGATATGCACAAGTGACTGGCCGTGCAGGAGTTTGTATTGCAACTTCCGGTCCAGGTGCAACCAACCTTGTTACACCTCTTATGGATGCAGCGATGGACTCTGTTCCACTCGTTGCCATCACTGGCCAGGTTCCATCTGCTGCAATCGGTACCGATGCATTTCAAGAGGCAGATATTCGCGGCATCACAATGCCATTTACGAAGCACAATTACTTAGTAACTGATCCTGCGCAAATCCCGGGTGTTATCGCTGAAGCTTTCCACATCGCAACAACTGGTCGACCTGGCCCAGTTCTCGTTGACGTTGCAAAAGATGCTCTGCAGAAGATGACCACATTTAATTGGCCAACTTCTATCAAGCTTGCTGGATATAACCCAAAGACAACTCCTGATGCTCAGGCAATTTCTGATGCTGCAGCTCTTATCGCGCAATCATCGAAGCCTGTCTTCTATGTTGGTGGGGGAGTTATCAAGGCGAATGCTTCTGCAGAACTTCGCCAACTCGTCGAACTTCTCGGTGCACCAGTAGTCACAACTCTTATGGCACGTGGCGCATTCCCTGATTCACATCCATTGCATATGGGCATGCCAGGAATGCACGGAACGGTTGCTGCTGTGACAGCGCTGCAAAAGGCTGATTTATTAATCACTTTAGGCGCTCGTTTTGATGATCGCGTAACTGGAAAGCTTTCAACATTTGCTCCCAATGCAAAGATTCTTCATGCAGATATCGACCCTGCTGAAATCGGTAAGAACCGCTTTGCAGATGTAGCTGTTGTCGGCGATGTAAAAGAAACAATCTCTGCACTTATTCCTGCGCTGAAGGCAGCCCTTGCAAAGAACCAACCTGATCTCACAACATGGTTGCGTCAGATGAATTCATTGAAATCTACATACCCATTGGGTTATGACTTACCTGAAGATGGTTCGCTCTCACCTCAGCACGTTATCGAGCGCATCGGAAAGATTTCCGGAACTGACACAATCTTTACTTCAGGCGTTGGTCAGCATCAGATGTGGGCTTCACAATTTATTTCATACGAACACCCACGTACATGGCTCAACTCAGGTGGAGCCGGAACTATGGGTTATGGCGTACCTGCAGCGATGGGCGCAAAAGTTGGCGCACCAGACACAACTGTCTGGGCTATCGATGGCGATGGTTGCTTCCAGATGACTAACCAAGAGTTAGTTACCTGCGCACTGAACAATATTCCTATCAAGGTTGCAATTATCAATAACGAATCACTCGGAATGGTTCGCCAATGGCAGACCTTGTTCTACGAAGGTCGTTATTCAAATACTTCACTCGAATCAAAGCGCGTTCCTAACTTCCCAATGCTTGCAGAATCAATGGGCTGTGTTGGTCTTTCATGCGAACGCCCAGAAGATTTGGATAAGACAATCGAGAAAGCGATGTCTATCAACGACCAGCCAGTTGTGGTTGATTTCCGTGTTCATCGCGATGCCATGGTCTGGCCAATGGTCGCTGCCGGAACATCGAATGACGAGATCATGATCGCCCGCGCTACAGCGCCTGACTGGGATTCACAGGAGCTCTAATGACTACTAATCGCCGTCAACACACTCTTGAAGTTCTCGTCGAGAACGAACCAGGCGTTCTAGCCCGCGTTGCAGGCCTCTTTTCCCGCCGCGCATTCAACATCGAAACCCTCAATGTTGGACCCACTGAAGATTCATCAATCTCGAAGATGATCATTGGAGTAGCTGTAGAAGGCCACTCTCTCGAGCAAGTAATTGCTCAGCTCGACAAGCTCGTCAGCGTTATTTCCATCAAGGATGTAACCGCTAAGGCAAAAGAAGTTCACGACACACAACCTGACTATCAAAACTAAGCAAGAAACTACAAAAGGAGAAATACCGTGGCAACGATGTATCACGAAGAGGATGCAGATCTATCAATCATCCAGGGTCGCAAGGTCGCGATCATCGGTTACGGCTCACAAGGCCATGCACATGCACTGAACCTCCGCGACTCAGGTGTTGATGTTCGCGTTGGTCTTAAGGAAGGTTCACCTTCACGTGCAAAGGCAGAGGCAGAAGGTCTCCGCGTTACTTCAGTAGCGGATGCAGTCAAGGAAGCTAACGTCATCATGATCTTGGCTCCAGATCACTTGCAGCGCCACATCTACACAGAATCAATCTTGCCTAACCTTGAAAAGGGCGATGCTCTCTTCTTCGGTCACGGTTTCAATATCCGTTTCGGTTACATCAAGCCATCTGCTGATGTCGATGTATGTATGGTCGCGCCAAAGGGTCCAGGACACTTGGTTCGTCGCGAGTACGCAGCAGGTCGTGGAGTTCCAGTAATCGTTGCAGTAGAACAAGATGCAACAAATAACGCGTGGCCATTGACTCTTTCATATGCAAAGGCAATCGGCGGACTTCGCGCAGGCGGAATCCTCACAACATTTACAGAAGAGACAGAAACAGACTTGTTCGGTGAGCAGTCAGTTCTCTGTGGTGGAGCATCACAGTTGGTTATGTACGGCTTCGAAACTTTGGTTGAAGCTGGTTACCAGCCAGAAGTTGCTTACTTCGAGTGCTTGCACGAACTTAAGTTAATCGTTGACCTCATGTACGAAGGTGGAATCGCAAAGCAGCGCTGGTCAGTATCTGACACTGCTGAATTCGGTGACTACGTATCAGGTCCACGTGTTATCGATCCACACGTGAAGGAGAACATGAAGGCAGTTCTCGCTGATATTCAATCTGGTGCATTTGCAAAGCGTTTCGTCGATGACCTCGAGAGCGGTGCAAAGGAATTCTCAGCACTTCGCGCAAAGGGTGAATCACACCCAATCGAGACCGTTGGTCGCGAACTCCGCAAGATGTTTAGCTGGATGAAGAACACCAACAAGGATGATTACAAAGAAGGAAGTGCAGCGCGTGGCTAAACCCGTCGTTCTGATTGCTGAAGAACTCAGCGCTGCAACGCTCGATGCTCTAGGTCCTGACTTTGAAGTTCGTAACTGCGATGGTGCAAACCGTCCAGAACTTCTAGCTGCCCTCGGTGCAGGCGTTGACGCTGTTCTGATTCGTTCTGCAACCAAGATGGATGCGGAAGCGATTGCTGCAGCAAAGGGCCTTAAGGTCATTGCTCGCGCAGGTGTTGGTCTCGATAACGTTGATATTCCAGCTGCAACTGCAGCAGGAGTCATGGTTGTTAATGCACCAACATCAAATATCGTTTCTGCCGCAGAGCTAGCAATCTCTCTGCTTCTTGCTTCAGCGCGTTTTATCTCACCAGCGCACGCTGCACTTAAGAATGGAAAGTGGGCGCGCTCTAAGTACACAGGCGCTGAACTCTTCGAGAAGACTCTCGGTGTAGTTGGTTTTGGTCGCATTGGTCAGTTGGTTGCTCATCGCATGCAGGCATTCGGTATGAATGTTGTTGCATACGATCCATACCTACAGCCAGCTAAGGCTGCGCAACTTGGAGTCGAACTCGTTGAACTCGATGAACTCTTGAAGCGCTCTGACTTCATCACCATTCACCTTCCAAAGACCAAAGAGACTGCAAACCTCATTGGCGTCGAGGCGCTCAAGAAGGTTAAGAAGGAAGTTCGCATCATCAATGCCGCACGCGGTGGAGTACTTGATGAAGCAGCTCTCTACGACGCAATCGTCGAAGGTCGCGTTGCAGGCGCTGGACTTGATGTTTATGTCACCGAACCATGCACGGATTCACCTTTGTTCCAGCTTGATCAAGTTGTTGCTACGCCCCACCTTGGCGCTTCAACTGATGAAGCACAGGAGCGCGCAGGTATCGCCGTTGCTGTTTCAGTTCGCAAGGCACTCGCTGGCGAATTGGTACCAGATGCGGTCAACGTTAAGGGTGGAGCAATCCACGATGAGATCCGTCCATCACTTCCACTTGTTGAGAAGATGGCACAGATTGCCGCTGCAATCGCTGGCGAGACTCCTGTCTCAATGGAGATCACAGTCAAGGGCGATATCTCTGGACATGATTCATCAGTTCTAGCAATCAGCGCGCTTAAGGGCGCACTCGTCGCTGCAGGAATCGAATCTGTTAGCTACGTCAACGCACCTGGTCTTGCATCAGAGCGCGGACTTACATCAACTGTTACAACAACACCTGATAGCCCTGAATACCGCAGCATGATTTCATTGCATGCAGCGCTTTCAAATGGAAAGTCAGTCAAGGTTGATGGAACTTTGATGGGCATCCGTAAGGTTGAAAAGATTATTGCAATTGATAACTTCGATCTCGATCTTCCACCAACGGATAACCTCTTGTTCTTGCGTTATGCAGATAAGCCAGGTGTTGTAGGTGCAGTCGGAAATGCACTAGGAACTGCAAAGATCAACATTGCAGGAATGCAGGTTGCTCGCGAATCAGCAGGCGGAAGCGCTCTCATGGCACTTACCGTTGATTCAGCTGTCACGGATGCAGTTACTGAATCGCTCAAGAAGGAAATCGGTGCAGATCTCGTACGTTCAGTGACATTGGTGAACTAATGTCACGAACAATCAATCTTGCAGTTATTCCAGGCGACGGTATTGGCACCGAAGTTGTAGGAGAAGGTCTTAAGGTTCTTGATGTCGTTGCCGCTAAATACGGCGTGACATTTAATAAGACTCACTACGACCTAGGTGCTGGTTACTGGCATCGCACGGGCGAAGTTCTTCCTGATTCAGTTCTTGCAGAGCTCGCTAAGTCAGATGTCATCTTGCTCGGCGCAGTGGGGGACCCAACAGTTCCAAGCGGCGTTCTCGAACGTGGATTACTTCTCAAGCTCCGCTTCGCCTTTGATCACTACATCAACCTTCGCCCAGCGAAGTTGATGCCTGGTGTGACAGGGCCACTTGCTACCAAGGCGCCAATCGATTTCGTCGTTGTTCGCGAAGGAACTGAAGGCCCATACGTTGGTGCAGGCGGAGTTCTTGCCGAAGGCACTGACGCTGAAATTGCAACGGAGGAATCACTCAACACTCGTCGTGGTGCTGAGCGCGTAATCCGTGATGCATTTGTTCGCGCATCAGCTCGCGATCGCAAGAAGCTCACACTTGTACATAAGAACAACGTTCTTACTCGTGCAGGTGGATTATGGACTCGTACCTTTAACGAAGTCGCTAAGGAGTACCCAGGCATTACTACTGATTACTTGCACGTCGATGCAGCTTCAATGTTCTTCGTAACTAACCCAGAGCGTTTTGATGTCGTTGTAACAGATAACCTTTTCGGAGATATCTTGACTGACATTGCTGCTGCTATCTGTGGCGGTATTGGACTTGCAGCTTCAGGCAATATCAATCCAAAAGGTAAATTCCCATCAATGTTCGAACCAGTACACGGTTCGGCTCCAGATATTGCTGGCAAGAACTTGGCTGACCCAACTGCGACAGTAATGTCTGTTGCGATGATGTTGGATCACCTTGGGCTAGCTGATGCAGCACGCGATGTAGAAAAAGCAGTTGCTACTGACCTACTCTCACGCGGTGATTCAAAGCGTGGCACAACCGAAATCGGTTCAGCGTTAGCAGAATTGGTGAAGTAAATGAAAATCACTCTCAATCCACATGCAGTTCCAACGGCAGAGCGCGAAGAAAAGGTCGCTAACTGTGGTTTTGGAAAGTATTACACCGACCATATGGTCGTCTGCGAGTGGACTGAAGCTGGTGGCTGGGAAGAGCCAGAGTTAAAGCCTTACGGCCCAATTACTTTGGATCCTGCAACTGCTGTTTTTCATTACGGTCAAGAAATCTTTGAAGGAATGAAGGCATACCGTCAACCTGATGGAGGTATTGCACTCTTCCGTCCTGAAGCAAATGCTCGACGCTTTGCACGTTCTGCGCAGCGCCTGGCGCTTCCTGAAATGCCAGAAGAGTTATTCCTTGAAACCGTTCATGCACTTGTTAAGCAAGATGCAGGTTGGACTCCAGGAAAAGTGGGCGAAGCGCTCTACATTCGCCCATTCATGATTGCTACCGAAGTTGGTCTTGGAGTTCGCCCAACAAATAAGGCGACCTACCTTCTTATTGCAACCCCAGCGGGTGCTTACTTTGATCCATCAAAGGCTGTCTCTGTCTGGATCTCAACAGAATATGTTCGCGCAGCACAAGGCGGAACAGGTGAAGCAAAGTGCGGTGGAAACTACGCAGCTTCACTCGTTGCACAGAAGGCTGCCGCTAAAGAAGGCTGCGATCAAGTGGTCTGGATCGATGCAAAAGAACGCAAATGGATTGAAGAGATGGGCGGCATGAACCTTTACTTCGTAAAGGGCAAGGGCGCTGATGCAACTGTCATCACTCCAAAGCTAACCGGAACTCTTCTTCCCGGAATTACTCGCGACTCAATCTTGTCTGTGGCTAAAGATCTTGGCTACAAGACCGAAGAAGTCATGCTCTCTATCGATGATTGGCGCGAAGGCGTTACATCTGGAGATATCTCTGAAATCTTTGCATGCGGTACTGCCGCAGTTGTCTCTCCAGTAGGACAAGCAAAATCTGCAATGGGTACATGGGTAACAGGAGATGGACAACCTGGTCCAATCACAATGCAGATTCGTAACCACCTGCTCGCTATTCAACATGGAACCACTGAAGATAAGCACGGCTGGGTTCAGAAGGTCGCGCTCTAATGTCATTTGATAAAGAGGCAATCCATATCTATGACACCACTCTTCGTGATGGTGCACAACAAGAAGGCCTTAATCTCTCCGTCCACGACAAGCTCACTATTGCTCGTCACCTGGATGATCTAGGCGTTGGCTTCATCGAAGGCGGATGGCCTGGTGCTAATCCAAAGGACACGGAATTCTTTGCACTTGCAAAGAAAGAACTCAAACTTAAGAATGCAACATTTGTAGCTTTTGGTGCGACCCGTCGCCCCAACGTAAAGGCGGCCGACGATGTGCTGCTTGGTGCACTCCGTGATTCAGGAGCACCGGCTGTAACTCTCGTGGCAAAGTCATATGACCGCCACGTAGATCTAGCGCTGAAGACATCTCTCGATGAGAACCTTGCAATGATCCGCGACTCAGTAAAGCACCTTCGCGATGAAGGACAACGTGTTTTTCTTGATGCTGAACACTTCTTCGATGGCTACCGCGCTAATCGCGCATACGCTCTTGAAGTTATCCGCGTAGCGATGGAAGCAGGAGCCGATGTTGCAGCTCTATGCGATACCAACGGTGGAATGCTTCCTGATGAAATCGCAGATGTTGTTCATGATGTACTGGGCGCAACTTCAGCCCGTCTTGGAATTCACTGCCACAACGACACAGGTTGCGCAGTCGCAAACTCAATGGCTGCTTACGCCGCAGGCGCCACACATATCCAAGGAACTCTCAATGGATACGGCGAACGCACAGGTAACGCCGATTTAGTCACCATCATTGCAAATCTTGAACTTAAGAAGAAGAAAGAAGTTCTTCCACAAAACGCGCTTCGTGAATCTTTCCGCATCTCACATGCCGTTGCTGAAGTCACCAATATTTCTCCATCACCACGTCAGCCATATACAGGCGTATCGGCATTTGCTCATAAGGCAGGCCTTCACGCATCTGCAATCAAGGTAGATCCATCGCTCTATCAGCATGAAGATCCAGCATCTGTCGGAAACGATATGCGCATGCTCGTTTCAGATATGGCTGGGCGTGCTTCTATCGAACTTAAGTCAATGGAACTCGGCGTTGATCTTGGTGGAGACCGCGAACTCATTGGTCGTGTTGTCGATCGCGTAAAAGAGATGGAATCACGCGGCTTTACCTTTGAAGCGGCCGATGCTTCATTCGAACTTCTTCTTCGCGAAGAAGCAACTGGAAAGCGTCCATCGTTCTTCACTATCGATCACTGGCTCACCACAACCGAACGCGATGAAAAGAACTCAATCATCACCAAGGCAGAAGTAACCGTTACAGCGCAAGGTAAAGAGATCACATGTTCAGGTGCCGGAAACGGTCCTGTTAACGCATTTGATAATGCACTTCGTGATGGTCTTAACCAGCTTTACCCAGAATTGACTTCACTCGAACTCACCGATTACAAGGTTCGCATCCTCGAAGGTCGTCTGGGAACTGGCGCAGTAACCCGTGTGCTTGTTGAAACCTCTGATGGAAAAGGCGAGTGGAACACAGTCGGAGTTCACGAAAACGTTATTGCCGCTTCGGCGATGGCGCTTGAAGATGCGCTCACATTTGGCCTATTAAGACAGGGTCGCAAACCCGAATAAGTTCGGCTCACTTTTTGCTCTCAACTGCTATATCTTGTCTAAATGACAACCAGACTTGCAGGTAAGAGATTCTCGCAAGCTGAATCTTCGCAGTGGCTGTCAGAGAGATTGCTTAAACTCAATATTTCATCGTATGAAGAATTTGCTGCACTCGTGGATATTGATCGCGGAACTCTTTCTCGTTACTTTCGTCAAGAGCGCAGACCTTCAATTGATGTGATCGCACCACTGTGCGAAGTTTTAGAAGTATCGCCTGAGACTCTTCTGATTGCGCTTGGCGCGATTGATAGAAAGAACTAGCGAGCGTCGATATAGAAGTCTGTGGTGCCCGCAATCGGAGTAAATGTCCGCTTGCTCTCATCATCAGCCCACAGTGAAAATGCTGCATCTCTTTCGCCGGGTAAGAATTGATCCCCAATAAATTCTTCAATATTCTCGAATGAGAGATCTGTATTGATATTAAGAATAACCATGCCCGCTTCACGAGTCAGTGAAGGAATCACTGTGGATTCAGAGACTCGAATGCGCATATCTTTACCGTATCGTCTCTGATGCGTATCCGCATCACACTTGCGCAGGTGTTTTCGCAGCCTGTGGATATATTCTTTATTCATGTCTGACTTCGAGGGAATACGCCAGGGATATACCCGCTACCTCGAGAAAGAACGCAATCTTTCAACCCATACAGTGCGTGCCTATCTGGGAGATCTTGAAAGTTTTCTCAGCCACCTCGAGATGCAGAAAGTTAATCAAATCTCAGAACTCACCATCGCGCATATTCGCTCTTGGTTAGCTAATCAGCAGGCAAAAGGGGGAGCGCGCACAACGCTTTCACGTAGGGCTGTCTCTATTCGCCTCTTCACTAAGTGGGCGACGAAGAATGGGTACCTCACCAAAGATGTGGGAGCAACCCTTGCCACACCTAAAGGTCATAGAACTCTGCCTGAAGTACTCACCGTTTCTGATGCATCTATAGCAATGGATTCACTTGCCACTCGCGTCGCCGAGGAAGAGACGCCGTTATCAAAACGCGATTGTGCGATTCTTGAAGTTCTCTATGCCTCCGGTGCGCGCGTCTCTGAACTCTGTGGCCTCGACATTGATGATGTTGATTACAACCGCAACACAATTCGCGTATTGGGTAAAGGAAATAAAGAACGCACAATTCCTTTGGGCGGTCCTGCAATCAAGGCGCTAAACGATTGGCTGAAGAACGGCCGTCCTTCTGTTGCGACAGATAAATCTGCCCGCGCTGTTTTTCTTGGCTCTCGTGGTGGTCGCATAGATCAGCGCACAGTTCGGACAATTGTTTATGAGGCACTATCTGCTCTAGAAGGATTCGAGCGAATGGGACCTCATGCTCTGCGACATTCGGCAGCAACTCATTTACTTGAAGGGGGAGCCGACCTTCGTACCGTCCAAGAAATTCTGGGCCATGCATCCCTTGCAACAACCCAGATCTACACCCACGTCTCGACTGAAAGATTGCAAAAGGCTTTCAAGCAGGCCCACCCTCGCGCTTAGTTACCTTTTCAAGTCCCGATAAAAATTTTCATGAGGGCCAACTAAGAGCAACAGAATAATTTCTGTATCAACAATTTCATATGCCAAGAGCCAATCCAGTTGACCTACCTTGAACTTGAGAACGAAGACTCCGGAGAGATCTCCTCGCTTTGCATCACCTAATCGTGGGTTTGAACCAAGAGAGTGAATTGCTACATCTAATTCTTTCTTCTGGTTCGGGTGGAGCTTTTTAACAGAGCGTTGAAACGGTGGGGAAGCGATAAACCGCATCAGCCAAATACGTAATCGGTATCAGCGTCTTGTGATTGGGCTTGAAGAATTTCTTTAATTAATTTGAAACTTAGCTCTGGGTTCTGTTCGGCGATGAGCGCAATTTTGAAGTAAAACTCAATCTGGCTTGGAACGGAGCGATGCTCAGCCTTTGCGACTTGGCGAGCTTTAATGACGAATTCGTCCTTGAATTTCACATTGGTGGCCATCGGACGAGCATAAACCAAAAAGGAACTTTTAGGAACTTTACGGTCTCATGGTGGATTTGGGGCGATCGGAGCCAGCGTTTAGACTCATGCCTGCACGCGAGCGACTTGGAAACAAGGAATTGGCGTGACATCTCAGCACCTATGTATGACTCGCTAGCGATGATTACAAGCCACTTCGGTCCAACCTCTTTGAGGATGGTCGGCGTTGTAGGTGCGACGGTCTAGGTAAATTGCTTAGACATTAACCGAGCAGGTTTATTGCGCAGCGCGCAAAAACCTAAGAAGGAGCGTGCCGTCATGGCAGTAGTAACAATGCGCGAACTCCTCGACAGCGGAGTCCACTTCGGACACCAGACTCGTCGTTGGAATCCAAAGATGAAGCGTTTTATTTTCACAGAACGCAATGGCATTTACATCATCGACATCCAGCAGTCACTTGCACTTATCGATTCTGCATACGCATTCGTTAAGGAGACAGTTGCTAAGGGTGGCCACGTCCTATTCGTAGGAACAAAGAAGCAGGCTCACAAGCCAATCATCGATCAAGCAGCTCGCGTTGGAATGCCAACAGTTACAGAGCGCTGGTTAGGTGGAATGCTTACCAACTTCCCAACTGTCTACAAGCGTATTCAGCGCCTCAAGGAGCTCGAAGCTCTCGAGACAGCTAACGACCTTTTGCTTACAAAGAAGGAACTTCTTGTTCTTCGCCGTGAGCGCGAAAAGCTTTTCAAGAACCTCGACGGTATCCGTCACATGACCAAGTTGCCTTCAGCAATCTGGGTTGTCGATACCAAGAAGGAGCACCTCGCAGTACAGGAAGCTAAAAAGCTTGGCATTCCAGTTATCGCTATCCTCGATACAAACTGCGATCCAGACGAAGTTGATTTCAAGATTCCTGGTAACGACGATGCAATCCGTTCAATCGAATTGCTAACACGCGTCATCACAGATGCAATTGCAGAAGGCCTTAAGGCACGTTCTGCAGCAGCTCCAGCACCTGTAGCAACTGCAGAAGCAGCGGCAGCAGCAGCGCTTGAGAAGGAAATCCTTGCAGCAGCTCCAGCAACAGATGCACCAGTGGAGGCATAAGTAAAAATGGCTAACTATTCAGCAGATGATGTAAAGCGTCTTCGCGAAGCAACTGCAGCAGGAATGCTCGATTGCAAGAAGGCACTTGATGAAGCAGAAGGTGATTACGACAAGGCTGTCGAAATCATTCGCGTAAAGGGACTTAAGGGCGTTACAAAGCGCGAAGGCCGCCTTACTTCAAATGGTTTGGTTGTTGCAAAGGTTCAGGGCGAAGTTGGTGTCATGCTCGAACTCAACTGCGAGACAGACTTCGTTGCAAAGGGTGAGCGTTTTATCGCACTTGGCGATGAACTCGTAGAGCACCTCGTTTCATCTAAGTCAGCAGATGTTGCTGCATTCCTTTCATCAACAATGGCTAACGGCAAGACCGTTCAGGCTGTAATCGATGAAGGAAACGCAACATTGGGCGAGAAGATTGAAATTCGTAACGTTGCAGTTATCGAAGGGCCAGTCGGTCTCTACCTTCACAAGACAAGCCCAGATTTGCCACCTCAGGTTGGCGTCTTGGTTTCACTTGCTAAGGAAGCAGCTGAAGTCGGTCGTGATGTTGCACAGCACATCGCAGCATTTGCACCACGTTTCGTTAACCGCGAAGATGTTCCAGCAGACCTCATCGAGACAGAGCGTCGTCTTGCAGAAGAGACAGCTATTGCCGAAGGTAAGCCAGAGGCATCTCTTTCAAAGATCATCGAAGGTCGCGTCACCGGTTTTGTGAAGGAAGTTTCACTAATCGAGCAGGCTTTCGCTAAGGATGCAAAGAAGACTGTTAAGCAGATTCTCGATGAGGCAGGAACCGCTGTTAAGGCATTCCATCGCTTCCGCGTGGGTCAATAAGCTTTTCTATAGAGGGTAATAGACTCAAGAAAAGTAAGAATTCGTAGAGCGAGAGGAGCACCAATGCCAGGTACAAGAGGAACGTATCAGCGGGTGCTCCTTAAGCTTTCCGGAGAAGTTTTCGGTGGCAATAAAGGCATCGGTGTTGATCCCGATGTTTTAGCAGATGTAGCAAAACAGATCGCCGATGTTGTTCGCGCCGGCACTCAAGTAGCAATCGTTGTTGGCGGCGGCAACTTCTTCCGCGGCGCCGAACTCTCAGAGCGCGGCATGGAACGTTCACGCGCTGACTACATGGGAATGCTCGGAACAGTGATGAACTGTTTAGCTCTCCAAGATTTTCTTGAAAAAGAAGGCGTCGATACTCGCGTCCAAACTGCAATCACCATGGGCCAAGTTGCCGAGCCATATGTCCCACGCCGTGCCATCCGCCACCTCGAAAAGGGTCGCGTAGTTATCTTTGGTGCAGGCGCAGGAATGCCATTCTTCACAACAGATACCGTTGCAGCTCAGAGAGCACTCGAAATCGGAGCAGGCGCATTGTTACTCGCAAAGTCCGGTGTCGATGGTGTCTACAACGCAGATCCGCGCAAGGATCCAAACGCAACTAAGTTCGACACAATTTCTTATAACGAAGTTCTTCAGAAGTCACTCGCCGTTGCAGATGCAGCAGCCTTTAGCCTCTGCCGCGAGAACCACCTACCTATCGTGGTCTTCGACTTGATGACCAACGGAAATATCGGCCGCGCAGTTCGCGGTGAAAAGATTGGAACTCTCGTTTCTTAAACGAGAGCTACTAGAGGAGTAAAAGACCATGGCAGATGTAACAAGCACACTCGCAGATGCGACCGACAAGATGAATAAGGCTGTCGAAGTTGCTAAAGATGATTTCGGTGCCATCCGCACAGGTCGTGCTCACCCAGCGATGTTTAACAAGATCATGGTCGATTACTACGGCTCATGGACCGCGCTTTCACAGCTTGCATCAATTCAGGTTCCTGAATCTCGCATGGCAATTGTTTCTCCTTTCGACAAGGGCGCAATGACATCCATCGAAAAGGCAATACGCGAATCAGATTTGGGCGTAAACCCAGCAACTGATGGCGCAGTTATACGCGTTAATTTCCCACAGCTCACAGAAGAGCGCCGTAAGGATTACATCAAGGTTGCAAAGACCAAGGCAGAAGATTCCAAGATCTCAATGCGCAATATCCGTCGTACCGCTAAGGAATTGATGGAGAAGCTCGAGAAAGATGGCGAGATCGGAAAAGATGATCTCAGCCGCGGTGAAAAAGAACTCGAAAAAATCACCGCAGATCACGTTGCAAAGATTGATGAACTCTTAAAGCACAAGGAGGCCGAACTTCTCGAGGTCTAAAGACTTCTTTAAGTTCCACCCACTGTGTCAGACCTACATTCGATCAACGAGGCGATTAATAAGCGCGCAGGTCGCAAGCTTCTGCCTTCAATTGGCGTCAGTCTCTTTCTGATTTCGTTGGTCTGGTTCTCGTTGGCAAGCTACAGAGTTATCTTTGCTGGCCTTGTAACAATTGCTGTCATTCTAGGAATCCGCGAACTCCATCACGCGCTGACAACAACAAAGATCGATATCCCGCAGTGGTCCTTAACCACAGCAGCTGTGGCACTTTCTGCTGCTGCATGGTTCGGGGGAGTCTCTGGGCTTTCTGTTGCAACAGCAATCGCTTTCCCTTGTTTACTTGTCCTTCTTCTTCCTCGCGGAACCGAAGGTTTCGTTGGAACCGCATCCGCTTCTGCCCTTGCTCTTATCTATCTTCCATTTCTTGCAGGCTTCCTGATTCTTCTTGCCCGTCCATCTAATGGCTTGGCTCGGGTCATGACACTTGTTGTTCTCGTTGGATGCAATGACACGTTTGCGTATTTGACCGGAGTTCTCTTCGGTAAGCACCCGCTTGCTCCAAAGATCAGCCCAAAGAAAACTATCGAAGGCTT
Organism: Planktophila turicensis (SeqCode); assembly: GCF_965234405.1. Taxonomy (GTDB): domain Bacteria; phylum Actinomycetota; class Actinomycetes; order Nanopelagicales; family Nanopelagicaceae; genus Planktophila; species Planktophila turicensis. The sequence goes on along the minus strand of NZ_OZ248346.1, from coordinate 922,370 downwards.
AGTCGGCTCACTTGTTTTCACCGTCATCGGTGGATCCCTTGCCTTCCACTTCATCATGGATTCTGATTGGTGGTTGGGTGCGATTGCAGGACTCGTCACTGTCTTTACGGCTACTGCCGGCGATCTCATCGAATCTGCGCTCAAACGCGATATGGCAATTAAAGATATGGGCAACTTACTTCCTGGCCACGGCGGCATCATGGATCGCCTTGATTCAGTTCTCTTCGCAGCTCCAGCCCTGTGGCTCGCTCTCGAAATCGTGCGTCGCGCACAGGATTCAGGTTTGTTATGACAACAGAACGTCCAACCGAACTCAAATTAGTTTTTGATGAACCTGTTCAGCGCAAGAAAGCTCCTAAACACCTTGCTGACTTCGGTCCTGCAGAACGTAAAGCATTTGCAAAAGAACTCGGCTTCCAACCTTTCCGCGCAGCCCAAGTAGCAACTCACTACTTCTCTCATCTTTCAAATAACCCAGATGACTGGACTGATATTCCTGCGGCAGAGCGCCAAGCAATCGCCGATGCACTTACTCCAAAGATGATTGAACTTGTTACCACTCGCACAACAGATGGCGGCATGACTCGTAAAGATCTCTGGAAGTTACACGATGGAGTTCTCGTTGAATCCGTCCTTATGCGCTACTCAGATCGCACAACAGTTTGCATTTCTTCTCAAGCAGGCTGCGGAATGAACTGCCCTTTCTGCGCAACAGGGCAAGCGGGACTTACACGAAACCTTTCAGCGGCAGAAATCACCGATCAGATTGTTGCGGCAGCTCGCGCATGCGCAAATGGTGAAATGCCTGGCGGACCTACACGACTTTCTAACATCGTCTTTATGGGAATGGGCGAACCGCTTGCTAACTACAACGCGGTTGTTCGAACACTTCATAACATCACCGATCCAAATCCAGATGGTCTTGGTATCTCAGCTCGCTCAGTTGTAGTTTCAACTGTTGGACTCGTCAATGGAATTGAGAAGTTGATGGATGAAGGCATTAACTGCACGCTCGCAGTTTCACTCCACACTCCAGATGACGAACTCCGCGACAGCCTAGTTCCAATCAACAATCGTTTTAAAGTCCGTGAAGTCTTGGCTGCCGCAGATGCTTATGAAAAGAAGACTGGTCGTCGATATTCAATCGAGTATGCACTTATTCGCGACATTAACGATCAATCCTGGCGCTCAGATTTGCTGGGGCGATTGCTCAAAAATCGCAATGCCCATGTCAACTTGATTCCGCTCAATCCAACTCCCGGATCTAAGTGGACAGCATCACGTCGAGAAGATGAAGCTGAATTCGTTCGAATTCTCGAAGGCTACGGAGTCCCAGTAACTGTGCGCGATACCCGTGGTCGTGAAATCGACGGAGCATGCGGGCAGTTGGCTGCTAGTGAAAAGGAAAAGATTTAACTAGTATCACTTCCATGACATCCGTGGATTTGAAGGAAGCAGCTGCAGCATATGAAGCAGCCTCACAGTATTTTCTTAACTTAGCTCGCGCTGTAACTCCAGATTTATTGGATGTACATGCCGAGAACGAATGGTCTGCACGTCAATGTATTCATCACATGGCAGATTCTGAGGCGCAGTCATATGCACGCTTACGTCGATTGGTTGCAGAACCTGAAGGTTCTGTAATTCAGGGGTACGACGAGGCCGCTTGGGCAAATGAACCAAAGCTTGCTTATGTTGATGGCGATGTTGCGAATTCGATTGCTGTGTATGCGGCAGTGCGTGCAGCATCTTTGGATTTAGTGAAGCGATTGACTGAGAGCGATCTAGAAAAGTTTGGCATGCATACAGAGGCGGGCAAGTACACAGTCGCTCGCTGGCTCGAGACTTATACAAAACACCCATACGATCACGGTGATCAGATGGTTCGCGCTACGAAGGGTCAGGCATAAAAGGTGAAGAAGCTACAGAATTTCATCAACGGTAAATCAGTCGATGGAGCATCAGGTGAAACTACAACCCTGATTAACCCATCAACTGGCGAAGCTTTTGCTACTGCTCCTAAGTCGAGCGCTGCAGATATTGATAAGGCGATGAAGGCTGCCAGTGATGCGTTTCCAGGATGGCGCGACTCAACTCCTTCCGAACGTCAGCGTGCGCTGTTGAAGATTGCCGATGCCATCGAAGCTCGTGCAGATGAATTCGTTAACTTGGAGTCCGAGAACTGCGGAAAGCCAAAGAGCCTTACTGCATCTGAAGAAATGCCTCCGATGGTTGATCAGATTCGCTTCTTTGCAGGCGCTGCTCGAAACCTTGAAGGTCGCTCAGCTGGTGAATATATGCACGGAATGACTTCATATATCCGCCGCGAACCAATTGGCGTCTGTGCACAGGTAACACCGTGGAACTATCCAATGATGATGGCTGTATGGAAGTGGGCTCCAGCAATCGCTGCAGGAAACACAGTTGTTCTCAAGCCTTCAGATACAACACCTGTATCAACACTTTTTATGGCACAGATCATGGGCGAATTTCTTCCTGATGGTGTAATCAACGTCATCGCCGGAGAACGTGAAACTGGTGCAGCTCTCGTTGATCATGCAACACCTGCGATGGTTTCAGTAACAGGTTCAGTGCGCGCAGGTATGGAAGTTGCATCTGCTGCATCGAAATCACTCAAGCGCGTACACCTTGAACTCGGTGGCAAGGCACCTGTGGTTGTCTTTAATGATGCTGACCTTCAGGCAGCCGCTGAAGGAATTGCAGTCGCTGGATTCTTCAACTCTGGTCAAGATTGCACAGCAGCTACTCGCGTTCTTGTTCAAGAAGGTGTCTACGAAGAGATGGTGAAGTTACTTGCTGATCAGGCAACGAACCACATCGGTATGGGTATGCCAGATGAAGATGTCATCGTTGGACCAGTCAACAATGCTTCTCAATTTGAGCGCGTCTCAGGATTTATCTCTCGCACGCCATCACATGCGCGCATCGTTTCTGGCGGACAGCCAACTAATCGCCCTGGCTACTTTGTGGCACCCACTGTCATTGCAGATTTGAAGCAGTCAGATGAATTGATTCAATCTGAAATCTTCGGACCAGTCATCACTATCCAAAAGTTCAAGGATGAAGCTGAGGCTGTGGCGATGGCCAACGGGGTCGACTACGGCTTGGCATCTTCAGTCTGGACCAAGGACCATGGCCGCGCGATGCGTATGTCTAAGGCCTTTGACTTCGGCTGCGTCTGGATTAATACCCACATCCCAATCGTCGCTGAAATGCCTCACGGTGGATTTAAGCGAAGCGGATACGGCAAGGATCTCTCCAATTACGGCTTTGAGGATTACACCCGTATCAAGCACGTCATGACCAACCTCAACGGGTAACTGACATCAGGGGCTAGACCTAAATCCTCTGAAATTAACCTCGATTTAGGTTTGGCTCACGCTCAAAAGGGCTACATAATGAGCCCTGCACAACCGTCCCTTATTCCGGCACATAAAAGGAGCCCTCGTCATGGCTAAGAACCCACTATCTCCAGAAGCACGTTCAATTCTTAATTCACACGTTTCACGTCGTGCAGTTCTTGCAGGCGCAGGCGCAGTTGCAGGCGTTGGTGCGCTCGCTTCATGCGGAATCGGAGGAGGCTCTGACTCTTCTAATGCAGTTCGTTGGGGCAACTGGCCTCTATACCTCGATGTTGATGACTCAGGTAAGAAGTACCCAACTCTTGAAGCATTTACAAAAGAGACTGGCATTGATGTTAAGTACTTCGAAGATTACAACGATAACGATGAGTTCTTCGGAAAAGTTCAGGCACAACTCAAGCTTGGAAAAGATATTGGTTACGACCTAGTCTGCCCAACAGACTGGATGGCATCACGTTGGATCCGTCTTGGATACGCACAGAAGTTTGATGCAGCAAATGTTCCTAACGCTGTAAACATTCTCGACACACTTGCAAGCCCATCATTTGATGCAAAGCGCGAAAGCACACTTACATGGCAGGGCATCATGGGTGGATTCGGTTGGAACACTGCAAAGAATCCAAAGGGAATCCGCACACTCGAAGATCTCTTCTCTCCAGCAAATAAGGGAAAGATTGTTGTTCTCTCTGAAATGCGCGACACCGTCGGAATCATTCTTCGCTCACAAGGCGTAAACCTTTCAACTGTTACTGAAGATCAGTTTATGAACGCTGTCGACTTCCTTGCGAAGAAGATTTCTGATGGATGGATCCGCGGAGTTAAGGGCAACGAATATGCAGAAGACCTCACATCAGGGGATGCAACTGCTGTTATTGGTTGGTCTGGCGATATGTTCATCTTGAAGTCTGAAAACGAAGGTAAGTTCGACTTCGCAATCCCAGAATCAGGCGGAACAATCTCAGGCGATAACATGATGATTCCTTCAACAGTTACCGCTGAAGCAAAGGTCAACGCTGAAAAGCTTATTAACTACTACTACGAGCCAGCTGTTGCTGCTGAAGTAGCTGCATACGTTAACTACGTCTGCCCAGTTAAGGGTGCACAGGCTGAGATGGAGAAGATCGATCCAGATCTAGCATCTAGCGAATTCATCTTCCCAAGTGCGAAGACAATGGCAAACCTCTCTGTCTTCCGTTCACTCACACCAACAGAAGAGACAACTTGGACTGAAGCCTTCCAGAAGGCTGCCGGCAACTAAGTGTCAGAAAAGGCTATCTCTGCACGCGGGGATCTCAAGCTCAGCAATGTCACCAAGTCATATGGTGATTTCACAGCTGTAAATGATTTGTCGCTTGTCATTCCTGAAGGTTCATTCTTTGCATTGCTTGGACCTTCAGGATGCGGCAAGACAACAACGCTGCGAATGATTGCAGGGCTTGAAGAACCAACTAAAGGCAGCATCTCATTAGGCGCAACAGATATTACGGATACAAAGCCGTATCAGCGTCCAATCAATACTGTCTTTCAGAATTACGCGCTCTTTCCGCACCTGACAATCTTTGAAAATATCGCATTCGGTCTTCGCCGTCGCGGAATCAAAGATGTAGATAGTGCAGTCAATAAGGCGCTTGATCTTGTAGAGCTACCTCACCTTGCACAACGCAAACCAACACAACTTTCAGGCGGTCAACAGCAGCGCATCGCACTTGCTCGCGCAATTGTTAACCGCCCAGCGCTCTTGCTTCTTGATGAGCCACTTGGCGCACTCGATCTCAAGCTTCGTCGTCAGATGCAGATTGAACTCAAGTGGATCCAGAAAGAAGTTGGCCTCACATTCGTTCACGTAACTCACGATCAGGAAGAAGCCATGACTATGGCTGACACCATCGCTGTTATGAACGAGGGCGAGATTGAACAGATGGGTTCACCTGCTGATCTCTATGACAATCCCGAGACAGCATTTGTTGCTAACTTCTTGGGCCAGTCAAACCTTATTAAGGGAACTGTCACCGGAAACGATGGCGCAAACCAGGTTATCGATCTCTTCGGACAGAAGATTTCATTGCAGAAGAATCGTTCACATGCAGTAGATAACTCAATTTATGCAGGCATCCGCCCTGAAAAGTTCCGTATTTCGCGTCTTGAAACAGCGACATCAGGCAACGTTCTTACGGGTGGAAAAGTTGAAGATGTCTCATACATCGGTGTTTCAACTCAGTACCAAGTAATGATGCCGTGGGGACAAGAGCTCATGGTCTTCGAACAAAATGATGATGGCGTTGCACCATTTAGCGTGGGCGAATCCGTCAACATTTCTTGGGAACCAATCTTCACCTTTGGTCTTCGCGGAGATGAAGATGCTGAAGCAGGTACTGAAGTAAACCCTGATGAGGATCTTGACGAAGAATGACATCGGTCTAATGAAGAAGATAAGTACTCCTTATCTCTTACTGATCCCAGGAATGGGATTTCTCTTCACCTTCTTCCTTCTTCCACTCTTTAACCTGGCACAAACTTCAACACAGACTCCGGTTGGTGGGGGAGATACAGGGCAGTACGAACAGACTTTCCGTTTCCAGAATTACATCGATGCCTTCATTGAAAATAAAGAGCAATTTGGTCGCTCATTTCTGTACGCGACAATCGCCACAGTTTTAGCGCTAGCAATTGCGTACCCACTTGCTTATGCGATTGCATTTAAGGGCGGCAAGCTCAAGAACCTTATGTTGGTTCTCGTTGTTGCACCGTTCTTTACTTCATTCTTACTCCGCACTATTGCATGGAAGCAGATTCTTGGAGAAGAAGGCTTTGTAGTTCCAACCCTACGAACCTTCGGAATCATCTCGGAAAGTACAACGCTTACTTCTAGCGCATTCGCAGTTGTTGCAGGTATGACCTACAACTTCTTGCCATTTATGACTCTTCCGCTTTACGCATCAATCGACCGTATTGATCCACGTACCCTTGAAGCATCGGGTGATCTCTACGCAAACGGATTTACTACTTTCCGCAAAGTAACTTTGCCGCTTTCAATGCCAGGTGTGGTTGCGGGAACTCTTCTCACTTTTATCCCTGCAGCGGGCGATTACGTCAACGCTGCAATCTTGGGTAGCCCGCAGACAAAGATGCTCGGAAACGTCATCGAATCTCGTTACTTCAAAATTGTTGATTACCCAACGGCTGCAGCGCTCTCGTTCACGCTCATGGCAGCAATCCTTATTCTTGTCACCGTCTATGTCCGTAAGGCCGGAACCGAGGAGCTCGTATGAAGCAAATCTCTCGCTGGTTCGGTCGCAATCTCATCCGCGTTTATGCAGTTGTGGCATTCACATATCTCTTCATTCCGGTTGCTTACACATTTGCATTCTCATTTAACGACTCAGGCAAAAGCAACCTAGTCTGGAAGGGTTTTACTCTTTCCAATTGGCAGAACCCATGCGGTGCACCTGAAGTCTGTAGTGCGCTTGGAAATTCAATCAAGATTGGCTTCCTTGCAACGCTCTTCTCAACAATTCTCGGCACCATGATTGCTTTTGCACTTGGTCGCCATAAATTTAAGGGACGTTCAACAACTAACATCCTTATCTTCTTGCCGATGGCGACACCAGAAATCGTTCTGGGTGCATCCCTTCTCTCACTCTTTTTGGTCTTTAAAATCAACCCAGGCTTCTGGCCAACAGTGATTGCACATGTTCTCTTCTGTATCTCATTTGTTGTAGTCACCGTAAAGGCGCGTATTGCCAGCCTAGATCCACGCCTTGAACAAGCAGCGATGGATCTCTACGCCAACGAGCGCGAAACATTCCGCCGAGTGACTTTGCCACTCGTTGCTCCTGGAATTGCAGCTGCTGCACTCTTGGCTTTTAGCTTGTCATTCGATGACTTCATTATTACAAACTTCAACTCAGGCACCATGACAACCTTCCCTAAGTTTGTCTACACATCTGCAGCTCGCGGAATCCCCGCACAGGCCAACGTCATTGGTTCTGCGATGTTCTTTTTAGCTCTTGCCATTGTCATCATCGGACAATTTGTAGGACGCAAGCGCAAAGTTTCATGACGCGCGAACTCGTCATTCTGGGTTCCACAGGTTCCATCGGAGTTCAGGCTCTAGAAATAGTTGAAGCAAATCCAACGCTCTTTAGCGTTGTTGCCATTACTGCAGCAGGCAGTAACCCAGAACTTTTGATTGAGCAGGCGAAGAAGTTCAAGGTCAAAGTAGTTGGTGTTACCAAGAACGCCGATGTTATTCGCCAAGCTCTGCCTGGCGTCGAAGTAATTGATGGACCTGATGCTTCAACAGAAATCGCAGCTATTTCTTGCGATGTAGTTCTTAATGGAATCACAGGATCTATCGGCCTGGCTCCTACCCTTGCGGCACTCGATGCCGATAATCGTGTGGCGCTAGCTAATAAGGAATCGCTTGTCGCTGGTGGCGACCTCGTTATTGCTCGCGCAAAGGAAGATCAACTTCTTCCTGTTGACTCTGAACATTCAGCTATTTGGCAGGCACTAATTGGTGAGAAGAAGTCTGAAATCTCGAAGCTGATTCTTACTGCAAGTGGAGGCCCATTTAGAGATCGCGCGGAATTATCGAGCGTAACTGTGCAAGAAGCACTCGCACATCCAACGTGGGTTATGGGACCGGTAGTCACAATTAACTCAGCAACTCTTATGAATAAAGGTCTTGAAATAATCGAGGCGCACTATCTCTTTGGTATTCCTTACTCACGTATCGAAGCCGTTATTCACCCGCAGTCGGTTGTGCATTCAATGGTCGAATTCGTAGATGGTTCAACCATTGCGCAAGGTTCACCTCCGAATATGAAGGGGCCAATCTCTTTGGCGCTCTCATATCCACATCGAGTACCAGGTGCGACGACTCCGATTGATTGGACCTCTTCACATACATGGAACTTCTCACCGATTGATGAATCTCGCTTCCCATCCGTGGCACTTGCACGCGAATGCGGAACTACTGGGGGATCGCTTCCGGCAATCTTTAATGCATCGAATGAAGTAGCCGTTCAGGCATTTGTCGAGGGACAGATTAAGTTCACAGAGATTGTTAAGACTGTGAGCCAGGTAGTCGAAGCCCTTCGTAGCTCTCACACTGGAAAGATTCGGGATCTAGCTGATGTCAGTGCCATCGAGAATGATGCGCGACGTACTGCTCATGATCTATTGAAGAAGGTCGGTTAATGAAACTTCTCGGAACCCTGGCATTTGTTATCGCACTTCTCTTATCCGTTATGGTCCACGAATTCGGCCATTATCTGACTGCAAAGAGATTCGGAATGAAGGTCACAGAATTCTTCTTGGGCTTCGGTAAGCGCATCTGGTCTTTCACTCGCGGTGAAACTGAATTCGGTATCAAAGCAATTCCAGCAGGCGGTTATTGCCGCATCGAAGGAATGACTCCACGTGATGAGATGCCTGCTGGCGAGGAATCTCGCGCCTTCTACGGGGCATCAACTCTTCAAAAACTTATTGTTCTTGGAGCAGGTTCATTTGCACACTTCGTTATTGGATTCTTACTGATCTTCTCAATTCTCTTTGGCGTGGGCGTTAACGCACTTCTCTCTGATATCACTCAAGTCTCTCCAAATTCAGCAGCAGCTGCAGCAGGATTTCAACCAGGAGACAAGATCGTTGAAGTAGAAGGCAAGAAAGTCACTAATTGGTATGAAGATTCCAGTGCCATCAGAGAGTCAAAAGGCAAAGAACTTTCATTTACAGTTCTTCGTGATGGCAAAGAAATCTTTTTAACAGCCGCACCTACATATCTAGAATCTGAAAAACGTTACGTGCTTGGCGTCGTAACAAAGGTCGGAACCAAGCGTGAAGGTTTCGTCACTTCAATAAAGGACTCTGCTCGAGCAACAGGGGTACTGACCCGTGAATCTGCGAAGGCGCTTGTCGCTCTTCCTACCAAAGTCCCACAACTGATTCGACAGACTTTTGGTGATGAAGAGCGTGATCCAAATGGATTAGTTGGCGTCGTCGGTGCCGCTCGTGTATCAGGTGAAGCAGTCGGAAGTCAGAAACTCGATAGCACTGAACGTTTTGGAACATTCTTACTTCTTGTTGCAAGCCTCAATATCTTTGTTGGCCTCTTCAATCTCTTGCCACTTTTACCTCTCGACGGTGGCCATATGGCAGTAGCAATCGCTGATGCGATTCGTGCGTTCTTTGCCCGTCTTCGTGGTCGACCACGACCAGCTGCAATTGATGTCAATGTGCTCACACCACTAACGATGGGCGTCTTCGCAGTTCTTGCAGTTCTCACTGTAATTCTGCTCATTGCCGACATTTTCAATCCCGTCTCGCTCAATTTGTAGAGATAAGGCAGAATACGGCTCATGGTTGATCTCGGAATTCCAAGTGCTCCACCTCCTACGCTGCACCCACGTCGCAAGACACGGCAGCTCAATGTGGGCGGAGTCGGCGTAGGTTCTGATTCACCGGTCAGCGTTCAATCAATGTGTACAACACTTACATCTGATGTCAATGCAACTTTGCAACAGATCGCAGAACTCACAGCCTCTGGTTGCCAGATCGTTCGCGTTGCTGTTCCTTCTCAAGATGATGCAGATGCGCTTGCGCAGATCGCTAAGAAGTCACAGATTCCTGTTATTGCAGATATTCACTTCCAGCCTAAGTACATCTTCGCTGCAATCGATGCCGGATGCGCCGCTGTTCGAGTAAACCCAGGCAACATCAAGCAGTTCGATGACAAGGTTAAAGAAGTTGCTAAGGCTGCAGGAGATGCAGGCATTCCAATCCGTATCGGAGTAAACGCAGGATCACTCGATCCACGACTTCTTAAGAAGTACGGCAAGGCAACTCCTGAAGCACTTGCAGAGTCTGCTCTCTGGGAAGCTTCCCTCTTTGAAGAGCACGGTTTTAGCAATATCAAGATTTCAGTAAAGCATCACGACCCAGTAACAATGGTGAACGCCTACCGCATCCTTGCGGCAAAGTGCGATTACCCATTGCACCTTGGCGTCACTGAAGCTGGTCCAATTTTCCAAGGAACGATCAAATCTGCGACAGCGTTTGGAATCCTTCTTGCAGAAGGTATCGGCGACACAATCCGCGTCTCACTTTCAGCACCACCTGTTGAAGAAGTGAAGGTCGGAATCTCAATTCTTGAATCCCTTAACTTGCGTCAACGTAAACTTGAAATTGTTTCTTGCCCTTCATGCGGACGCGCACAAGTAGATGTCTACACACTCGCTGAAAAGGTTCAGGCGGGACTTCAAGGAATGACAGTTCCTCTTCGCGTTGCCGTAATGGGTTGCGTTGTAAATGGTCCTGGCGAAGCGCGCGAGGCTGATCTCGGTGTTGCATCCGGAAACGGTAAGGGTCAGATCTTTGTTAAGGGTGAAGTCATCAAGACTGTGCCTGAAGCGCAGATTGTTGAAACACTTATCGAAGAAGCTATGCGTCTTGCTGAAGAGATGGAAGCCGCAGGCGTTCCATCAGGAGAACCTTCCGTCACAACTTCGTAATAGTCAGGTAGGGTTCGCGATATGTTGCGAATGTCCACACTTTTCTTACGCACGCTCCGCGATGACCCAGCAGATGCTGAAGTTCCTAGCCATCGCCTCTTAGTTCGCGCTGGATACATTCGCCGTATCGCTGCAGGTGTTTACTCATGGCTACCGCTGGGCGTCATCACTCTTCGCAATATCGAGAACATTGTTCGCGATGAAATGGATAAAGCTGGTTTCCAAGAAGTTCACTTTCCAGCGCTTCTTCCAAAAGATGCTTACGAAACAACTGGTCGTTGGAACGATTACGGCCCAGACCTTTTCCGCCTCCAAGATCGCAAGGGCGCTGACTATCTTCTAGGACCAACTCACGAAGAGATGTTTACGCTCATGGTCAAGGGCGAGTACTCCTCTTATAAAGATCTGCCTCTTGCTCTCTATCAAATCCAAACAAAGTATCGCGATGAAGCGCGCCCACGTTCTGGAATCATCCGCGGCCGTGAATTCGTCATGAAGGATTCTTACTCATTCGACCTTACCGATGAAGGTCTCGTCGAGTCCTATATGCGCCATCGCGCTGCCTACATCAAAACTTTTGATCGCCTTCGCATGAAGTACAACATCGTTAGCGCTGTATCAGGTGCAATGGGTGGATCTGCTTCCGAAGAGTTCTTAGCTCCTTGTGAAACAGGCGAAGACACCTACGTTCTCTGCGAAAAGTGTGGCTATGCCGCAAACGTTGAAGCCATGACAACTGTCGTTGCACCAAGTGATGCGTCAGGTATTGCAGCTCTTGAAGTCTTTGACTCACCAAATACTCCCACTATCGACACTCTCGTAGAACTCCTTAATGCAAAGTTTGGCGGGGGATACGACGGAGGAATGACTCTTAAGAACGTCATGTTGATGGCTGATGAAACTCCAATCTCTGTTCTTGTTCCAGGAGATCGCGAAGTAGATCTCAAGCGCCTGCAGGCGAACCTTGCTGGCGTCAATGACATCCGCGTATTTGAAGAACCAGATTTCGCCAAGTTCCCAGGACTCGTCAAGGGTTACATCGGACCACAGGATGCAAAGAAGAATGGCATTACTGTTTATGCAGATCCACGTATTGCACCAGGTACTTCATGGGTAACAGGTGCAAACGCTAAAGATAAGCATGCGCGCAATGTTGTTAATGGCCGTGACTTCGAAGTCGATCACTACATCGAAGCAGCGCAGATCAAACAAGGCGATGCATGTCCAAAGTGTGCAACCCCAGTCATCATTGATCGCGCAATCGAAATCGGCCACATCTTCCAGCTTGGTCGCAAATATGCAGATGCACTAGGCCTTACAGTTCTTGATCAGAACGGTAAGTCTCAGGTAGTGACAATGGGCTCTTACGGCATCGGTGTTTCACGCGCAGTCGCAGCTATCGCTGAACAGAGCTACGACGAAATCGGTCTTTCGTGGCCAGTCGAAGTCGCACCTGCAAAAGTTCACGTTGTTGCAACTGGCAAAGACGATGCAGTCTTTGAAACTGCCGAGAAGATTTCAGCCGATCTTGAATCACGCGGAATCAGCGTCATGATTGATGACCGTCGCGGAACGAGCCCAGGCGTTAAATTCAAGGATGCCGAGCTAATCGGTATTCCAGTAATCGTTGTTGTCGGTAAAGCACTTGAACAAGGAAATGTTGAAGTTCGAGTTCGCAAGAGCGGTGAAAAGTCAGAGGTTGCTGTGGCTTCTGCCGTCGATTCGATTGCAGCGCTCCTTCCAACGCTGAGCTAATGCTCGAAAATCTCACCGCGATTAATCTCGCTCTCCTAGGGCTTGCCATGTTCACCGCCGGCTTTGTCGATGCCATCGCAGGCGGGGGAGGACTTATCCAGACTCCTGCAATGTTGCTCTCATTTCCTGATCGCAACCCTGTTGAAGTCGTTGCAACATCAAAGACTGCAGCATTCTTCGGAACAACAACAGCAGCAATTAAATATCGTAAATCCATCAAGACAGATCCCCGTTTACTGCTTGCGATGGTCTTTCCAGCATTCATTGGGGCGGCAATCGGTGCGCACTTGGCTTCGAGAATCTCATCTGAAAGTTATAAGAGCTCAATCTTCTTCATCATGATTGCGATCTTTATCTATACCTTGGTCAAACCTGAACTCGGCAAGAACCACGTCGAAAAGTATGCGCCACGAAAGTTGATGTCCATCGGTGCCATCGCAGCTGTCATTATTGGTTTCTACGACGGATTGATTGGTCCAGGTACGGGCACCATGTTGATGATTGCACTCGTTGCCATCATGGGTTTTGCCTTTGTCGGAGCTTCAGCAATCGCCAAGGTAGTAAATGCGACCACGAACTTGGCTTCAATCATTGTGGTGGGTTTAACCATCGGAGTCATGTGGAAGCTTGGCTTGGTTATGGGTATCGCTAACTTGGCTGGGGGATATGCAGGTTCTCATATGGCGCTTAAGAAGGGTTCGGGTTTTGTCCGAATCTTCTATCTCATCGTGACTGCGCTACTCATCTTGCGACTTGGATACTCGCTCTACTTCGAGTAAAATTACACTTGCTCAACAACTGAATAACAATCGAATAGGACATAACCATGGCTCTGAAAGACCAAGTTTCTGAACACATTACGCCAGCGCTACAGCAAGCTGGATACTTCCTCGAAGATGTAAATATCGTTTCACCTGGACAGCACCGCATCGTCACTGTAATTGTCGATGGCGAGAGCGCCCTCAATCTTGATCAAGTCACTGTCGCCTCAAAGCTTGTCTCCGAACTTCTTGATGAAGCTACCTTTATGGGAGAGACTCCATTCACCCTCGAAGTTACCTCACCCGGAATTGATCGTCCGCTTACGCTTCCACGTCACTTTGCAAAGAACAATGACCGCCTTCTGAAGGTCACCCAGACTGACGGCGTTGTTGTTACAGGTCGCATTCTTTCTAATACCGATACCGATGTAACGCTCACGGTGGCAGAGAAGAAAGAGACCAAGGAAGTCACTATCTCTCTTGCGAATATCAAGCGCGCACAAGTAGAAATTGAATTTAATCGCAAGGATGGAGATAAGTAATGGGCGTCGATATCTCAGCGCTCATTCAGCTCACTGAGGCTAAGGGAATGCCACTCGAGCAATTGATTCAAATGATCGAGGCTGCAGTACTTACCGCTTACACCGAAACTCCAGAACCAAATCGCTATGCGCGCGTTCAACTCGATCGCGAAACCGGTGATATCCAGATCTTCGTTCCAACATTTAACGAACTCGGAGAACGCGTCAGCGAAGATGTGCTCGAGGTCGAAGGTTTTGATCGCATGGCAACATCAACTGCTCGTCAGACCATTAAGCAGCAGATGCGTGCAACTAACGATGCTGAAATCGTCGGCGAGTTCACAACTTCTGTAGGCGATGTTATTTCGGGAATTATTCAACAGGGTCGCGATCCCAAGATGATTCACGTCAACCTTGGCCGCATCGAAGGAAAGATTCCACCACAAGAACAAGTTCCCGGCGAGGTGTACACACACGGCGAACGCATCAAGTGTTTTGTTGTTGAAGTTAAGCAAGGGCTTAAGGGTCCTGAAATCATGTTGTCTCGAAGCCACCCAGGACTTGTGAAGCAACTCTTTGCACTCGAAGTTCCTGAAATCAAAGATGGAATCGTTGAAATCATGGGTGTGTCTCGTGAAGCGGGCCATCGCACCAAGATTGCAGTGCGTTCTCTTCGCGCAGGTGTTTCACCCAAGGGCTCACTCATCGGTCCACTCGGTGCACGTTCTCGCGCAGTGATGGATGAACTCAACGGCGAGAAGATTGACATCGTTGATTACGATGAAGATCCAGCAAAATATGTTGCACATGCTCTAGCTCCTGCAAAGGTAACAAGCGTGACCGTCGTTGATGAACTTTCACGTTCAGCGAAGGTTGTCGTTCCTGATTACCAACTTTCACTTGCAATCGGAAAAGATGGACAGAATGCCCGTCTTGCTGCACGCCTTACTGGCTGGCGTATCGATATCCACCCAGATACCCCGGCGCCAACCGCATAAAGCCCCGCACGAAATAGGGAATTTCCCCCTCTTTCGATAGACTTACCCCATCACGCTGGCACGTAAGTGCGGCGTAATTAACGAAATGGATGCGAAAGATATGAAACTCAAATGAGCTCGTTTACATCATGAGGTCGAACAACTAGGGCTCGCATCCCACAAGAATTTATGCGGGCCAAGACAGGAGAAATGTGTCAAAGGTCCGCGTACATGAGTTGGCAAAACAACTCGGTATGGAGAGCAAGGAAGTCCTTGCAAAGCTCCAAGAAATGGGCGAATTCGTCCGATCAGCATCATCAACAGTTGAAGCACCAGTAGTTCGCAAGTTAGTTGCGCTCTATCCAGATGCAAAGCCAGTTGAAGAGAAAAAGCCAGTCAAGAAAGCAGCAGCAAAGAAGACCGCTGCCTCAAAGAAGACTGCCGAAGTAAATCCAGAATTAGCAGCAGAACTCGCAGCAGAACTCGGCGTTGATCTTGCAGCTCTTAAGGCATCACGCGATGCTGAAAAGGTTGCGCAAGAAGAAGCAAAGGCTGCAGCAAGTGAAGCAGCATCTGCTGAATCAACTCCAGCGCCAGGTGCAACGCCAGCAACTCCAGCTGCACCGCGTCCTGGTAACAATCCATTCTCTACTGGTGGCGCAGTTCCACGCCCACCTCGTCCAGGAAATAATCCTTTCTCCGCAGGTGGCGCAGTTCCACGTCCACCAGCACAACGCCCAGGTGCACCTCGTCCAGGAATGGCGGGAGCGCGTCCAGGTTCTGTACGTCCAGGTTTTGCAGCACGTCCTGGTGCACCTCGACCAGCAGGTGCTGGAACAGGGACAGGAAATTACCCACCTCGTACAGGTGGAGCACCATCATCAGGTCCGTACCGTTCACAAGGTGCACCGGGCGCAGGTGGAGCAGCCGGTGGTCCACAACGTCCAGGTGGTGGCGGTCCTAATCGCGGCCCAGGTCGTGGCGGTACAGCAGGTGCGTTCGGAAAGAATGCAAGTAAATCTTCAAAGCGTAAGCAGAAGTCACGTAAGGCGCTGCGCGAAGAATTCGACAATATGCAAGCACCACAACTGGGTGGAGCAGTTATTCCTCACGGTGATGGAAAGACAAAGATTCGTATGCGCCGCGGTGCATCCCTTGCAGATTTCGCTGAAAAGATTGGTGCAGATCCAGCAGCACTCGTATCAGCGCTATTCCACCTTGGTGAAATGGTTACTGCAACGCAATCAGTGGATGCCGATACCTTCGAAATTCTCGGTGCGCAGCTTAAGTACCAGATTGAAATCGTTTCACCTGAAGATGAAGATCGTGAACTTCTCCAGGACTTCGATATCGATCTAGCTCAAGAGCTCGAAGATATGAACCCTGATGATCTCGTCGCACGCCCACCAGTTGTTACTGTCATGGGTCACGTCGATCACGGTAAGACATCTCTTCTCGATGCAATCCGTAAGACTGAAGTAATTAAGGGCGAAGCGGGTGGAATTACTCAGCACATCGGTGCTTACCAAATTCACCACGACCACGATGGCGTTAACCGCGCAATCACCTTTATCGATACACCGGGCCACGAAGCGTTTACAGCGATGCGTGCCCGTGGTGCAAAGGTCACAGATATTGCAGTACTCGTAGTTGCTGCCGACGACGGCATCATGCCTCAGACAATTGAAGCGCTTAACCACGCTCAAGCTGCTGATGTTCCAATCGTTGTCGCAGTGAACAAGGTTGATAAGGAAGGCGCGAACCCGGATAAGGTCCGCCAGCAATTGACCGAGTACAACTTGATCGCTGAAGAGTATGGCGGAGACACAATCTTCGTAAACGTTTCTGCAAAGAAGGGCGAAGGCGTCGATGCACTTATCGACTCAATTCTCCTCACAGCAGATGCTGCTATCGATCTTCGCGCGATTGCTGCCGATGATGCTCGTGGTGTTGCTATTGAAGCGCACCTCGATCGTGGTCGCGGTCCAGTTGCAACTGTTCTAGTACAACGCGGAACTTTGAAGATTGGTGATGCAATCGTCGCCGGTGGTTCATTCGGTCGCGTACGTGCAATGCTCGATGAGCACGGTGCAAATGTTGAAGAAGCTGGTCCATCACGTCCTGTACAGGTTCTCGGTTTCACATCTGTTCCAAACGCTGGAGATACATTCCTCGTTGCAGAAGATGACCGCACCGCACGCCAGATCGCCGAGAAGCGTCAGGCTGCAGAACGTAATGCACAATTGGCTAAGGCTCGCAAGAAGGTTTCTCTCGAAGACTTCATGGAGCAGTCCAAGATTTCAACACTTAACCTCATCCTCAAGGGTGACGTTTCAGGTTCTGTTGAAGCCCTCGAAGATGCACTTATGCAGCTCGATGTCGGAGCAGAAGTTGACCTCCGTGTTATTCACCGCGGCGTAGGCGCAATTACCAAGAGCGATATCACTCTTGCATCAGCATCGACTGCTGTTGTGATCGGCTTCAACGTTAAGCCTGAACCACAGACAGCAATCTTCGCCGATCAAGAAGGCGTTGAAGTTCGCTTCTACTCTGTTATCTATAACGCAATCGAAGAAATCGAGCTCTCACTTAAGGGTCTCCTTAAGCCTGAGTACGAAGAGGTTATTCTCGGTAACGCAGAAGTTCGCGATCTCTTCAAATCTTCAAAGGTCGGAACAATTGCTGGATCTATCGTTACTGACGGAATCATCCGCCGTAATGCAAAGGGACGTGTATTGCGTAACGGAGCAGTACTTGCAGAAGATGTCACTATCGAATCCCTCAAGCGCTTTAAAGATGATGCAACTGAAGTCAAGGAAGGCTTTGAGTGCGGTATCGGCGTAGGCAAGGGTGCTGATCTTCAAGTTGGAGACATCATTCAGGTATTCGAGATGCGCGAGAAGAAGCGCGCATAACCATGGGAACTTCACACCGCAGCCATAAGGTTGCAGACCGCATCAAGGTAGTAGTGGCACAGCTGCTCGAGACAAAGATCAAAGATCCGCGTCTTGGCTTTGTCACTGTTACCGATGCGCGCGTTACTGGAGATCTCCAGAACGCCTCTATCTTCTACACCGTTCTTGGTGATGAAGATGAGCGTGCTGCAACTGCTGCGGCTCTCGAATCTGCAAAGGGCGTTATTCGTAGCGCTGTCGGCAAGGATTTGGGAACTCGCATTACCCCATCACTTGAATTTATCCTCGATGGTCTTCCAGAATCTGCAAAGGCGCTTGATTCACTCCTTGAACGAGTTCATCTTCTCGATGCAGAGGTTGCTAAGGCTCGCGAAAATGCTAAGCCTGTCGTTGAGGATCCTTACAAAGTCCCACGTGTCATCGAAGAAGAATAAAACTCTTGATAACTGACGGATTCTTAGTCGTCGATAAAGCTGGCGGAATGACTAGCCACGATGTTGTGGCCGTGGGTCGCAAAGCACTCGGCACACGCAAAGTAGGACATGCGGGCACTCTTGATCCGATGGCCACCGGAATCCTTGTACTTGGCTTTGGCAACGGAACTCGTTTACTGCAATACATCACGGATGGCGATAAGTCCTATATAGCAACCGTAGTTCTTGGCGCATCAACAATCACCGATGATAAAGAAGGCGAAGTAATCGCCTCTGCTGATGCATCGAAGGTTTTAGATTCAGATATTGAAAAGATTCTTAAGGCAATGATTGGAACAATCGCACAACGTCCTTCATCTGTCTCTGCCGTAAAGGTCGGGGGAGAGCGTGCCTACGATCGCGTGCGCGCGGGTGAAAAATTCGAACTTGAAGCACGTAACGTCACCATTACTCAGCTCGACATTCTTGCGGTGCGTCACCTCGAAGTCACCACAGAAGTCGATATTGAAGTCACCTGCTCTGCAGGCACATTTATACGCGCGATTGCTCGCGACCTCGGCGAATCTCTCGGTGTCGGGGGACACCTCAGCGCTCTGCGCCGTACCCGCGTTGCAAGTTTTACTGAAAAAGATGCATGTAGCTTTGAAGACCTCAAGGCGCAGAAGTTCACAGCTCTCAACCTCGCCGACGTAGCGCGCACAACATTTACCCCACGCGAATTGAGCTTGGAAGAAGTTCAGGAACTTTCATTCGGGCGACCGCTTTCCGAAAATGGAAATACTGTAATCAACGCCGCACTTTCACCAGATAATCGACTCATTGCGCTTCTGAAAGATGAAGGCGGCAAGGCGAAACCCATTGCGGTTTTTGCGGCGGCGAACTAGGTAAGGCAAGATTCGAACATGAGCGAGACCAGCGTCGTCGTAATTGGCGTTTTTGATGGCGTCCACAAGGGCCATCAACTTCTGCTCAATCGCGCCAAAGAGATAGCCGATGGGCGCTCAATTATCGCCCTGACATTTGACCCGCACCCCACCACAGTCTTTGCACCAGATCGCGCTCCAACAATGCTCACGACGTTGGCTGATCGCGTAGAACTCTTAAAGATTCATAACGCTGATCAAGTTGCCGTCATGAAGTTCAACGAGAAATTCGCAGCGATGTCACCCGAAGATTTCGTACAGACAGTTTTGGTCAATCAGCTTCATGCCAGCACGGTCATTGTGGGCAAGAACTTCACCTACGGCCATAAAGCTGCGGGAAATATAGATTCACTTATTGAATCTGGAACTGCACACAACTTCTCCGTAGATGTGCAAGAGCTCAAAGCTGATACAGAAGTCATCTCCTCTTCACGTATCCGAAAGCTTGTCATCGAAGGCAAAGTTGAAGAAGCTCGCGAACTCTTATCTCGCCCTCATCGCCTCGATGGGGTTGTGGTTCATGGAGAAAAGCGCGGGCGTGAAATTGGATACCCAACTGCCAACCTTGGAAAGATTGATGGTCAAACAATTCCTGCCGATGGCGTATATGCAGGCTGGCTCACTGTCGGAATTAACTTCTGGCCTGCAGCTATTTCAATCGGCACCAATCCAACATTTGAAGGTGAGCGCGGGCGACAAGTAGAGGCATATGCACTCGATCAACAGGGCCTCGACCTTTATGACAAGAACGCATCGATTGAATTTGGTTGGTATTTACGTCCAACTCTCAAATTCGATGGTCTCGATGAACTTCTTGTACAGATGAAGAAAGATTGCGATAAAGCTCGCGAATTGACCGAGAAATAGGCGTAATCCCGCCTCAATTTCACTTATCCACAGCCCGCAGGTAAACTTCAGCTTGTCCAACGAGATTGTCGATCATCCGAGAGTACAACCGGATGGCCTCCTGGTCAGAATGACTGAATGAAAAGGAAATAAAAATGGCGTTAACACCAGAAGTTAAGAAAGAAATCATTGCAAAGTACGGATCATCAGCTACTGATACAGGAAGCCCTGAAGCTCAGGTCGCACTTTTGTCACGTCGAATCGAAGACATCACAACTCACCTCAAGACCAACCCGCATGACCACCACAACCGTCGTGGCCTCTTGTTGCTCGTAGGTCAGCGTCGCCGCATTCTTCAGTACCTCGCAAAGACAGATATCAATCGTTATCGCGCAATTATCGAGAAGCTCGGAATTCGCCGTTAATTTTTAAAAGTTAATAAGTAGTACTTGGTAGGAAAGTTGGGCCTCATACGGAGGCCTGACTGGAGCATCAGCGCCCACGAGGATAAATGGTCCTCGGTAGTGGCTCACGAAATGCTGATTCAGAAAATAATTTCGTGGACTTCGATCGAAGATTCATTTGCCTTATGTGGTGCGCTGACTTAATTAAAGGAGCGCCCTATGGAGGGTCAAGACGTAAAATCAGCAGTAGCCGTTATCGATAACGGAAAGTTCGGAAAGCGCGAGATCAAGTTCGAAACAGGACGCCTCGCTAAGCAAGCAGCAGGAGCTGCAGCTGTTTATCTCGATGATCAGACAATGATCTTCTCGGCAACAACAGCATCAAAGACACCTAAGGATCAATTCGACTTCTTCCCACTCACAGTGGATGTTGAAGAGAAGATGTATGCCATCGGCAAGATTCCTGGTTCATTCTTCCGTCGCGAAGGTCGTCCATCAGAAGAGGCAATTCTTACTTGCCGTTTGATCGACCGCCCATTGCGCCCATCATTTATTAAGGGACTTCGTAACGAAGTTCAGATCGTTGTGACAGTAATGGCGCTCGATCCAGATCACATGTACGACGTGATTGCGATCAACGCAGCTTCAATGTCTACACAGCTCGCAGGTCTTCCATTCTCTGGTCCAATTGGTGGTGTACGTGTTGCACTAATCGACGGCCAGTGGGTTGCATTCCCTAACCATTCACAGGTCGAGAACGCTGTTTTCGATATGGTCGTAGCAGGTCGCGTAACAGCTGACGATGTTGCAATTATGATGGTTGAAGCAGAAGCAACAACTCGCACAATCGGACTCATTGCTGAAGGCGCTAAGGCTCCAACAGAAGAGATCGTTGCGCAGGGTCTTGATGCTGCAAAGCCATTTATTCGCATTCTCTGCGAAGCACAGTCAAAGCTTGCAGCAGTTGCTGCAAAGCCAACAGCTGACTTCCCAGTGTTCCTTGATTACCAGGATGATGTATTTGCAGCAGTTGAAAAGGCTGCAAAGGATGATCTTGCAAAGGCACTCACAATTTCAGGTAAGCAAGAGCGCGAAACTAAGATTGACGAAATCTCAGCTTCAACAAAGGAATCAGTTTCAGCTGCCTTCGAAGGCCGTGAAAAGGAAGTTCCTGCAGCGTTCCGCTCACTCACAAAGAAGCTTGTACGTCAGCGCGTACTTCGCGACAAGATCCGTATCGATGGCCGTGGACTCCGCGACATCCGTGCCTTGTCAGCTGAAGTAGAAGTAATTCCACGCGTTCACGGTTCTGCAATCTTCGAACGTGGAGAGACACAGATTCTCGGAATTACAACTCTTAATATGCTCAAGATGGAACAGCAGCTCGACACAATGAGCCCTGACACATCAAAGCGCTATATGCACAACTACAACTTCCCACCATATTCAACTGGTGAAACAGGTCGTGTTGGTACACCTAAGCGCCGCGAAATCGGTCATGGTGCACTTGCTGAGCGCGCACTTATCCCAGTACTTCCAACTCGCGAAGAGTTCCCTTACGCAATCCGTCAGGTCTCTGAAGCACTTGGTTCAAATGGATCAACATCAATGGGATCTGTCTGTGCATCAACACTTTCAATGCTTCAAGCAGGCGTGCCTCTTAAGGCTCCTGTTGCAGGTATTGCAATGGGTCTCATCTCTGATGATGTCGATGGCAAGGTTGAATACGTTGCTCTTACAGATATCCTCGGTGCAGAAGATGCATTCGGAGATATGGACTTTAAGGTCGCAGGAACAAAGGACTTCGTTACAGCTCTTCAGCTCGATACAAAGCTCGATGGAATCCCTGCATCAGTTCTTGCTGGCGCACTTCACCAGGCGAAGGAAGCGCGTCTTGCGATTCTCGATGTCATGAACGAAGCAATCGATACTCCTGATGAGATGAGCCAATACGCTCCACGCATCATCTCTGTAAAGATTCCTGTCGATCAGATCGGTGCAGTAATCGGTCCTAAGGGCAAGATCATCAACCAGATTCAAGATGAAACTGGCGCAGATATCTCAATTGAAGATGATGGAACTATCTACATCGGTGCAACCGATGGACCTTCAGCTGAAGCAGCTCGCGCACAGATCAATGCAATTGCTAACCCACAGATGCCAGAAGTCGGAGAGCGCTACCTCGGTACAGTCGTAAAGCTCGCGACATTCGGTGCGTTTGTGTCATTGATGCCAGGTAAAGATGGCTTGCTCCACGTATCTCAGATTCGCAAGATGCATGGTGGAAAGCGCATTGAAAACCTTGAAGATGTCATGAAGGTTGGCGACAAGATTCAGGTAGAAATCGGCGAGATTGATCCAAAGGGCAAGCTCTCTTTGGTTCCAGTTCTCGAAGATGGAACGACTCCAGCTGCTGAATAAGTAGATGTCAGTCAAACGCTCAGTTCACTCAAGTGGCCTGCGCATTGTTACGGAAGAAGTTCCGTCAGTGCGCAGCGCTGCTGTGGGAATCTGGGTCAATGTAGGTTCACGTGATGAAGCACCGGCAACAGCTGGTGCTTCTCACTTTTTAGAGCACCTTCTCTTCAAAGGAACAACCAGCCGAACAGCGCTAGAGATTTCATCTTCTATCGAATCTGTTGGCGGCGAGATGAATGCCTTCACCTCGAAGGAGTACACCTGCTTCTACGCACGCGTCATTGATACCGATCTTCCGATGGCGATTGAGGTCGTTAGCGACCTCATCACTTCATCCATCGTTACAGCCCTCGATGTGGATGCTGAACGCAAGGTTGTCCTAGAAGAGATTGCGATGCGCGATGACGATCCAAGCGATCTCGTGCACGATCTCTTTAGCGATACTTATTACGGTGACACACCAATTGGTCGCCCTATTCTGGGCACAATTAACTCCATCAACGGCATGTCTCGAAATACAGTCTTTAACTATTACAAGAAGAAGTACCTGCCTCAGGATCTCGTTGTTGCTGTTGCAGGAAATATCAAACATAAGCGCGTCGTTGCTATGGTTGAAGAAGCTCTTTCTCGCGATAACTTCCTCGATGTCCTTGCTGCACCAGTTGTTCGTCCTAATACTCTGGTCAAGAATTCCAAGCAGCAATCAGTTGGGCTGATGTACAAGAAGAGCGAACAAGCCCACATGTTCTATGGCATGGAAGGCGTTGCTCGCGCCGATGATCGTCGTTTCTCTATGGGCGTTCTCTCTGCAGCTCTCGGTGGCGGAATGTCATCGCGCTTGTTCCAGGAAATCCGCGAAAAGCGCGGCCTTGCCTATTCTGTCTACGCCTATGCGCAACAGTTCGCAGGTTCTGGAGTTCTTGGTTTCTATGCCGGTTGCAATCCAACAAAGGCAATCGAAGTTGTCGAAATCATCCGCAGTGTTTTATCAGACGTTGCAGATAATGGAATGACTCATGAAGAGATTGAGCGCGCTAAGGGCGCAGTCCGTGGCTCACTCGTCTTGAGCCAAGAAGATACCGGCTCTCGCATGAGCCGAATCGGCAAGAATGAAATCGTTTACGGCCAGGTCATGGATTTTGATGACATCCTCAAAGCTATTTCTCGCGTAAGCGCTGAAGACATCCGCGAAATTGCCAGCGAGTTCTTGGTGAAAACGCCTACCCTTGCTCTTGTCGGTCCATTTAAGAACGAATCAAAATTTGAAAAGGTGCTCCAGAAATGATCAAAGTAGGCGTACTCGGTGCACGTGGCCGCATGGGTTCAGAAGTTGTTAAGGCAGTTACTGATGCGACTGATCTCGAACTCGTTGCTGCGCTCGATCTTGGTGATTCACTAGACGCACTTGTTGCCAATGGCGCACAGGTAGTCGTTGATTTCACGACTCCAGATTCAGTAATGGCCAACCTCGAATTTCTCATTGCCAACAACATCAACGCGGTTATTGGAACAACTGGTTTCGATGATGCTCGCATCGCAAAGATTAAGAGCCTGCTTGCTTCATCTAAGTCCGGAGTCTTGATTGCCCCTAACTTCGCTATCGGCGCAGTTCTGATGATGGAGTTCGCGACTAAGGCAGCTAAGTACTTTGAATCTGCAGAAATTATTGAACTTCACCACCCAAATAAGGTCGACGCTCCATCTGGAACCGCGGCTCGTACAGCAGAACTCATGGCGAAGTCTCGTAAAGAGGCAGGTCTTGCTCAGATGCCAGATGCAACATCATCATCGCTCGACGGCGCACGCGGTGCAACAGTGGGGGATATTCCAGTTCACTCTGTCCGACTTCGTGGATTAGTTGCACACCAAGAAGTTCTGCTCGGCGGAATCGGTGAAACACTCACCATTCGTCACGACTCAATTGACCGAGTTGGTTTCATGCCAGGAGTTCTTCTTGGTGTTCGTCAGGTTGTTACTCATCCAGGGCTGACATTCGGCCTGGAAAACTTTATGGAGGGTTAAGAGATGGCACAGGCAGATATCACAATGTACGGCGCCGATTGGTGTGGAGATTGCCGTCGCTCAAAGCGCCTCTTTGAAGAGCTAGATGTTCAGGTCAATCACATCGATGTAGAAGTAGATGAATCAGCTGCAGCAAAGGTGCAAGAGATCAATGGGGGAGCGAAGTCGATTCCTGTCATCGTTTTCTCAGATGGAACTCATCTGACAGAACCATCAGATAACGATCTCAAGGCCAAGCTCACTTCGCTCGGCATTATTTAACTTTACAGTCTGTATAACACTGCAGATGTAACGGCAGCTGAAATCACGACGACGAAGTATGGAGCTTTCAGGCTGAGGGCAATAAGTGCTACGGCAACTCCTGCTAAACGCTGATCAATAACCCACTTACCTTTCTCGGTAAGAGTCTGAACGCCAACGAGCGCGCTCAGTAGGGCAATTGGAATCAGAGTATTGATTCGCAGCATGCGCGGATTTGTTAGGTACTTCTCTGGAATTGAATGCCCTGTGTATTTAAGGGCAAATGCAATTGCGCTGGTTCCTAAAACTCCTATCCACAGTGCGTTCATGCTCGAGCCTTCCATCCAAATGCAACGGCAAGTAGCGCTGTAGCAATAATCGGCAAGCCCGCTGAAATTACTGGACTGAGTGCAATTGCCAGAACAACGGCAGATGCAGCAAGTACGCGTTCGAATTTTCCGAGAAGTCTGGGCCACACAAGGCCAAGAAATGCAGCAGGGACTGCGGCATCAAGACCCCATGCTGATGGATTGCCCATCGCTTGCGCACCGAGTGCGCCAAGAAGTGTGAAGAAGTTCCAGAAGATATAGACGCCAAAACCGGTAAGCCAGAAGCCATGTTTCATCGCATCGAGCCCAAGATCTTCCTGTCCGATTGATACACCGGTTGATTCATCAATCGTTACTTGCGCAGCAACAACTCTCTTGAACCCTCGAACTTTTAATACAGGTGCCATTCGCAATCCATAGAGGCCATTGCGAATTCCAAGAAGTGAAGCAGTAGCAATTCCCGAGATTGCACTTCCTCCTGCGCCCATTACTCCAACGACTGCAAACTGTGATGCTCCAGAGAAGGTAAGAAGTGAGAGAAGGCAGGTTTGCAGGATTGAAAATCCTGCTGCGATTGATGCCGCCCCAAAAGCGGTTCCATATAGGCCAACGGTGAAGGAGACGCTCAGACTTTGGGTAGCGGTGGCGCGGTTCACTCTGGACACGCGGCAATTGTGCCCTAGATATCCAGAGGGTGGAGGGGGGTTGAAAGATAAGGTGCGGACATGTCTGAGACCGTAATTTTTAGAGACGATGTATCCGTTGAACTCATCAAGGCAAGCGCGAGCGATGCCGACGTTATTTGGGCAGCGCGTGTATCGACAGCTGGCGAACAATCAATGGATGAGATCGGTGAAGACCCAGCTCGTTCTGCAGGGCTAATCAATTACCTTGCTCGCGAACGCCATGGTTCACCATTCGAACACACCTCTATGACCTTCTTTGTCTCAGCTCCCATCTTTGTATTCCGCGAATTCATGCGCCACCGCATCGCTTCATATAACGAAGAGTCAGGTCGCTACCGCGAACTCAAGCCAGTTTTCTACATTCCATCTAAGGAACGTAAGTTGGTTCAAGTCGGCAAGACTGGCGCCTATACATTCGAAGATGGAACAGCTGAACAATTTGATATCAGCGTTAAGGCGATGAAAGATGCATATCTCATTGCTTACGATTCTTATCAGAAGATGCTCGAAGCTGGCGTTGCCCGCGAAGTCGCGCGCGTAGTACTTCCTGTTGCTACCTATTCATCAATGTACGTAACCATGAATGCGCGTGCACTTATGAACTTCCTTTCTCTTCGTACAGCTCGTGAAGGTTCACACTTCCCAAGCTACCCACAACGCGAAATCGAGATGGTTGCCGAAAAGATGGAAGCCGAATTCGCGAAATTAATGCCTCTTACATACGGGGCATTTGAAAAATCTGGTCGTATCGCGCCTTAAGCGATAAGATGCCCAAATGAGTACGCAAGCGCCTTTCGGTCGACTCCTCACCGCAATGGTGACCCCATTTGATAAAGATGGATCCATCGACTGGGCTGGCGTAGAAAAGCTTGCGCAACATCTCGTTGATACCGGCCATGACGGCATCGCTGTCAACGGAACAACCGGTGAAGCCCCAACAACAAAATCTTCTGAAAAACTTGAGATCATCAAAGTCGTCAAGAAGGTTGTTGGCTCAAAGATTCAAGTTCTCTCAGGCGCAGGCGATAACGAAACTTCTTACACTGTCGAACAAGCTAAGCGTTCACAGGATGCAGGAGCTGACGGACTTCTCGTCGTAACTCCGTATTACAACAAGCCTCCTCAAGCAGGCATCGAAGCGCACTTCCGCGCAGTTGCAGCAGCTACCGATTTACCAATCATGATGTATGACATTCCAGGTCGTACTGGCGTTGAAATTGAATCTGACACCATCGTTAAACTCTTTGAAACTGTCGATAACATCGTGGCTCTCAAAGATGCAAAGGGAAATATCGCTGCAACCTCTTGGGTAATCAAGCGCTGCGGAATTCCTGTTTACTCAGGTGACGACATTCTCAACCTGCCATTCCTTTCAGTGGGGGCAGTAGGTTTCGTATCTGTCTGTGGCCACACAGTTGGACTTCAGCTCAAAGCGATGCTTGATGCTTGGCTTGCAGGTAACTCTGCAAAGGCTCTTGAGATTCACCAACAACTCTTGCCAGTATTTACCGGCACATTCCGCACACAAGGAGCAATTTTGACCAAGGCAGCGATGTCTCTCATGGGTCTACCCGGAGGAACAACTCGTCTGCCACTCGTTGATGCAACCGAAGCACAGATCGAACAGCTACGTAAAGATCTGATTGCTGGCGGCGTCACGCTGAAGAATTAATTTATGACACAACATCCCCATCCAAATCTCGGAACGCCTAGCAAGCTCGTTGATGGTGGCCTGCGCATAGTTGCACTCGGTGGAATCTCCGAAATCGGTCGCAATATGACTGTCTATGAGACCAACGGAAAGTTATTGATTGTCGACTGCGGAGTTCTCTTCCCTGAAGATAATCAACCAGGAATCGATCTGATTCTTCCCGACTTTAGTTATATCCGCGATCGCCTCAACGATGTTGTCGGTCTCTTCCTTACCCACGGCCACGAAGACCATATCGGTGCAGTTCCTTATCTCTTGCGCGAACGCGGTGATATTCCTGTCTACGGATCTCCACTAACCATCGCTCTAATTTCAGCAAAATGTAAAGAACATCGCATCTCACCTTTAACTCGTGAAGTCACCGAAGGCAATCGCGAAGATGTCGGCCCATTCGAACTCGAATTTGTTGCAGTCAACCACTCAATCCCAGATGCGCTTGCCGTTGCAATCCACACTAAGGCTGGAACTGTTCTACACACAGGCGATTTCAAGATGGATCAACTTCCACTTGATGGCCGCATTACAGATTTGCGCACCTTCGCTCGTTTGGGCGAAGAAGGAGTTGACCTCTTCCTCGTTGATTCAACAAACGCGGATGTTCCGGGCTTTACTCCTTCAGAGCGCGAAATCATGCCTGCGCTCAATCGCGTTATTGCATCCACTAAACGACGTGTCATCGTCGCATCGTTCTCATCACATGTTCACCGCGTGCAACAAGTAATCGATACCGCAGCACTTCACAATCGTCGCGTAGCTTTTATTGGCCGCTCCATGATTCGCAATATGAAGATCGCTGAAGATATGGGTTACCTCAACGTTCCAAGCGGAATTCTCTTCGATGCGCGCGAACTCGATAACTACGATGATCGTGTTGTACTTATCTGTACAGGCTCGCAAGGCGAACCAATGGCCGCCTTGTCACGTATGGCAAATGGAGACCACCAGATTCGCGTGGGCGATGGCGACACTGTCATATTGGCTTCATCACTTATCCCAGGTAATGAAAATTCTGTTTTCCGAGTCATCAACGAACTCACACGGTTTGGTGCAAAAGTTGTACATAAAGCTAACGCCATGGTGCACGTATCTGGTCACGCTGCTGCCGGCGAACTTCTCTATTGCTACAACATCGTGAAGCCGAAGTATGTCTTACCTGTTCATGGCGAATGGCGCCATCTCAAAGCAAATGCTGAGATTGCAATTCAGTCCGGTGTGCCACGTGAAAACGCTTTCATTATTGAAAACGGAATCGTTGTAGATCTCGTTAACCACGAGGCAGAAGTTGTGGGCGCCGTTCCTTGCGGGTTCGTTTATGTCGATGGCCAAAGCATTGGAGATATCACTGAATCCTCATTGAAGGATCGTCGAATCCTTGGCGAAGAAGGATTTATCTCTGTCATTGTCGTCATTGAATCCCAAACAGGAAAGATTGTTGCGGGACCAGATATTCATGCACGTGGATTTAATGAGGATGAAGCGCTCTTTGATGAAGTGCGTGGACAGATTGAGAAAGCTCTCACAGCAGCTGTTGCAGAGGGAGTTAACGGAACACATCAACTTTCACAAGTAGTGCGCAGAACTATCGGGGGATGGGTCGGCCAGAAACACCGCCGACGTCCGATGATCGTTCCCGTTGTCGTCGAGGTTTAGGTCGGCGCGCCTACGGGCTTGAAAAATACCCTCCACCTAAGATTGAAGGTGTGGCTAAGAAGAAGAAACGCACAACTAACAAGTCTTTCCTAAAGATTGTTGGATCTGCGCTGTCCTCTCTCTGGCGCCTTCTGGCTAAATCTCTCGGCTCATCAATTCGATTTGTAGCGCGCGGTGCTCGCGATCTTGATCCCGAACATCACCGTGACGGAGCAGCTCTGCTCGTCCTTCTGCTCTCGCTATCGGCATTCGCAGGAACATGGTTTAAGGCCGATAATTTTGTAGGGCGCAATCTTTACTCACTCTTCTATGGCGCCTTTGGTCGTATCGGAATTTTGGCTCCACTCGTTCTTCTCTACTTTGCCGTTCGTCTCTTTAGAAAACCTGAAGATAAGCACACAATGGGTCGCATCACTGTTGGAACTCTGACACTTCTAGTCAGTGCAACGGGTATTGCGCACCTTCTTAACGGATCTCTTGGCGCGGTAAATCCAACTGGCGCTACAGCAATTCGTGATGGCGGAGGCCAGCTGGGCTACTGGGTCGCCAAACCGTTGGTTGCGCTCATGACTTCACTTCTTGCTTACCCAGTTCTCTTCGCAACTTTCTTCTTCGGCGTACTTATCATCACTGCAACGCCAATATCTAAAGTCGGAATCCGCATCAAGGTAATTGCTATCTGGCTATGGTCAAAGAAGCCTGCACGTAAAGAAGATGACTTTGAAATTACCGATACGCCTCCTTTTGAGTCACCGGTTGTCGCCTGGAATCAAGAGCCTGATGAGATTGATGAAGAAGAGTTCGACCAAGAATTTACTGTTGAAATTCCAAAGGCTCCTCTTGATGCGCAATTAGTGAGCGCACCTAAGTCAGAGAAGCGCCCAGAGCAACTCTTGCTCACCAGCGATACGAAGTACGAACTTCCCTCGCAAGATCTTCTCAAGCTTGGCCCAGCAGCGAAAGCTAAGAGCAAGGCAAATGAAACTGTTGTGGCATCGCTTACCGAAGTCTTCAAGCAATTTGATATCGATGCCCAAGTAACTGGCTTCATGCGCGGACCAACTGTTACTCGTTATGAAGTTGAACTTGGAAATGCAGTAAAGGTCGAACGCATCACGGCGCTTTCAAAGAATATTTCGTATGCTGTTGCAAGTAGCGAAGTACGAATTCTCTCTCCAATTCCAGGTAAGTCCGCTGTAGGTATCGAGATTCCCAACGCTGACCGTGAAATCGTGGCTTTGGGCGATGTCATGCGCTCAAGTGTGGCGGGACAAGATCACCACCCAATGTTGGTCGCCCTCGGTAAAGATGTAGAAGGCAACTTTGTCTGTGCAAACCTTGCCAAGATGCCGCACTTATTAGTTGCTGGTGCAACGGGTGCAGGTAAATCTTCGATGATTAACGCGATGATTACATCAGTTTTGATGCGCGCAACACCTGATGATGTACGACTTATCTTGATTGACCCTAAGCGCGTAGAGCTCACTGCTTATGAAGGTATTCCGCATTTGATTACTCCGATTATCACGAATCCAAAGAAGGCAGCCGATGCACTCACCTGGGTTGTTCGTGAAATGGATCTGCGTTACGAAGATCTAGCAACATTTGGATTTAGACATATCGATGATTTCAATAAGGCTGTACGCGCTGGCAAGGTTGTTGCGCCTCCGGGATCTGATCGCATCGTTGAGCCTTATCCATATCTACTTGTCATCATCGACGAGCTTGCAGATCTCATGATGGTTGCAGCGCGAGAAGTAGAAGAATCAGTTGTTCGAATTACTCAGTTGGCACGTTCTGCAGGTATTCACCTGGTACTTGCAACACAGCGCCCATCTGTTGACGTCGTTACAGGACTTATCAAGGCAAACGTTCCTTCGCGTCTTTCATTTGCTACATCTTCTCTTGCTGACTCACGCGTTATTCTCGATAGCCCAGGTGCCGAAAAACTCATCGGTCAGGGCGATGGCCTCTTTATTCCAATGGGAGCCAGCCGCGCAATCCGTATCCAAGGCGCCTATGTTTCAGAGCGCGAAATCGAAGCCGTAGTAGGCCACGTAAAGAAGCAATTAGCGCCACGTTATCGTGATGATGTTACGCAGGTTGCCCAGGCAAATAAGAATATTGATAAAGAGATTGGCGATGATCTCGAAATTCTTATTCAGGCAGTCGAACTTGTTGTCAGCACGCAATTTGGTTCAACTTCTATGTTGCAACGCAAACTTCGGGTTGGTTTTGCAAAAGCAGGTCGTCTCATGGATCTGATGGAATCTCGTGGAATTGTTGGACCGTCAGAAGGTTCTAAGGCGCGCACGGTGATGGTCAAGCCTGATGAAATCGATTCTGTGCTTGCTACGCTCCGCGATTATTAATTCGCGCCAAACATTGGGTGCGTTTTAGGGGTGATTTTGACGAAATAGAGAAACTATCTATTTATCACCCATACCTCTAAAGTTACAATTAACCACTTAGGTTCCCCACAGCAAGGCGGCAAAAAATGACTCTCGGAAGCACGATTCGCGATGCTCGCGAAGCTGCACGCCTGAGCATTACGTCATTATCTGAAGCGACAAGTATTCGCATCGGTCTTCTTACCGAGATGGAAAACAATAATTTCATTCATTGTGGGGGAGATACCTACGCCCGTGGCCACTTAAGAAATATTGCGCCAAAAATTGGGCTCGATGCACAGACTCTCATTAATTTATATAACGAAGAGCATTCAACTGAACATCGTGCGATTCAAGATCTATTGGTTGAAAATAATGTGATGCAAGTTCCATCCGAAGCTAAGAAAATCTCATGGAAAGTTCCTGCAATTGCATCAGTAGCCGTTCTGCTCCTTTTGGGACTTGTTCAAATTGTTATTTCTAATCAGAGTGCAGATGTTGCACCAGCTAAGCCAAAAACTACTACGGCATCTCCGACTCCGGCCGCTGCGCCTACGGCTTCTACAGAAACCAACTCAGGTCCAGTTGAACTGAGCATTACGGCCGCTCGTGGAAATTCTTACATTCACATCATTGCCGATGGTGAGACTCTCGCGAAGGGATCAATCTTCCAAGGCGAAACCAAATCATTTAAGGGCGAAAAAGTAATTAGTATCTACTTCAGTAATCCAGCAGGGCTCGATGTAACTCTCAATGGTAAGCAACTTGCACCATTGGGCGGCCAAAATGAAGAGGTTCGTCGCACCTTCCGATAGCATCACCCCTATGTCTCGTACCGTTGCCATCGTCACTATGGGCTGCGCACGCAATGAAGTCGATTCTGAAGAACTTGCCGGCCGATTAGCAGCCGATGGATGGACACTTGTAGATGATGTTGAATCTGCTGAAGTCGCCGTTGTAAATACTTGTGGTTTTATTGAATCAGCCAAGAAAGATTCAGTTGACGCACTTCTCGAAGCAAACTCGCTCAAGGGCCACGGAACTACACGAGCTGTAGTAGCCGTTGGATGCATGGCTGAGCGATATGGCAAAGAGTTAGCTGAAGCGCTGCCTGAAGCAGACGCAATTCTAGGTTTTGATGATTACCAAGATATTTCTGAACGTTTGCAATCAATTGTCAGCGGAAAATCACATACTCCTCATGTTCCTCGCGATCGTCGTGCTCTTCTGCCAATTGCTCCCGTCGAACGTGCCGCAGCACGCGATGAAAGCTATGCCTCTTCACTTGGTGCAGGTGGTTCACTCTTTCGTAAGCGCTTAGGTAGCGCACCTTGGGCTCCGCTCAAGATTGCATCTGGCTGCGACCGCCGTTGCTCTTTCTGCGCCATCCCATATTTCCGTGGCTCATTCATTTCACGCCGTCCTACTGAAATTCTGCAGGAAGCCACATGGCTTGCCCAGAATGGCGTCAGCGAACTCTTCTTGGTCAGCGAAAATACGACTTCGTATGGAAAAGACCTAGGCGATCTTAAGTTGATGGAGAAGATCCTCCATGAATTCGCTGAAATCCCTGGCGTCGAACGTGTGCGACTTTCATACTTGCAGCCAGCTGAGATGCGCCCCTCTTTGCTTCAATCAATGATTGAGACTGATAAGGTCGCGCCTTACTTTGATCTTTCATTCCAGCACACCAGCCCGACCGTCTTGCGTCGCATGCGCCGCTTTGGTGATTCCGAAAAATTCTTGCATCTGATCACCCAAATCCGCGCACTCTCACCTGAAGCAGGAATCCGCTCTAACTTTATCGTTGGCTTCCCCGGTGAAACTGAAGCAGATTACAACGAGCTTGCCGACTTCATTACTGCTGCAAAGCTAGATGCAGTTGGAATTTTCGGGTACTCCGATGAAGATAACACCGAGGCTCTTGATCTCAGCGACAAGGTTGCCGATGAAGTCATTCGCGAACGCGTTGAGGCGCTTTCTTCTTTGGCTGATGAAATGGTTTCCTTGCGAGCCCAAGGACGTATCGGTGAAGCCGTGCGAGTTCTGATCGAAGATGCAGAATTACAAGAAGGGCGCGCTGCGCACCAAGGGCCAGAAGTAGATGGAACAACCACCTTCATAGGTACAAATTTCGAAGTCGGGCAATATATTGATGCCGTGGTGGTTGATTCCATGGGCGCAGATTTGGTGGCTGAAGTTCAATGAAAGTCCCTGGATTCATCACGCCAAATACTTTGACTGTTACTCGAATCCTTCTGATTCCGTTTGGTGTCTATACCCTTTTTTACGATGGTGGCAGTAATTCGACCTATCAATTAATTTCATATGCCATTTTCTTTACCCTTGGCATGACCGATATCGTCGATGGTCGCTGGGCACGCCACTCAAATAAAATTACGCCACTCGGAACATTCCTAGATCCTGTGGCAGATAAAGCGCTTATTGGCGCGGCAATGATCTCGCTTTCGATTCTTGATCGTTTCCCTTGGTGGATCACGATTCTCATCCTTACCCGCGAAATCGGAATCACACTCTTCAGGCTGCTTGTCATTAAGAATGGCGTAATACCTGCAAGCAAAGGCGGAAAGATTAAGACGCTGATGCAGAACTTTGGAGTGGGGTTCTTCATCCTGCCGCTGCCAGCTTGGCTTGATTGGTTTAAATATGGATTTATCAGCGTGGCAATCATTCTGACAATAACTTCTGCCTACGACTACTTACGCTCGTGGTATTCCAAGCGGTAGATTTACCGTATGCCTTCCAAAGCTCACGCTAAGTCCATCATCGAGATTTTGAAATCTCGTGGCGAAACTGTTTCGGTTGCCGAATCACTTACTGGTGGCGGTCTTGGTCACGCACTTACCCAAGTTCCCGGAGCGTCCTCCGTTTTTATCGGGGGAGTAGTCGCATACACATCTGATGTAAAAGTAAATGTTCTTGGAGTCAAGCAGTCCACGATTGATCAACATACTGTCGTCAGCGAAGAAGTAGCGATCGAAATGGCGCAAGGTGCAATAGAGAAATTGGGAAGCACATGGGCTATTGCAACGACAGGCATTGCTGGCCCAGGCGATTACATGGGAATTCGAGAAGGCACGGTCTGGATTGCAATCTGTGGACCAATCTGCCAAACCCTGCACTTGACCCTCGATAGCGGTCGCGATGGCGTGCGACAAGGCGCTATATCCAGCGCGATGGGCACCTTTGCCCGTATCCTTAGCTAATACACCACGAGAAGAGGGGATGGGCGATGACGTTATTGCGTGAAGCAGTTGGCCACACACTTCGTGATGCTCGCACCTCACAATCTCGCACACTCCGCGATGTTGCTCGCGAAGCCCGCGTCTCTTTGGGTTATCTCTCTGAAGTAGAACGTGGTCAAAAAGAAGCATCCTCTGAACTTCTCAATGCAATCTGCGATGCGCTCGGACTTACATTGTCATCTGTAATGACAGGCGTTGCACACGAAATCAAATCTCGTGAAAGCGCAAAGCTCTCCGTTGTCGACGCAGCCTAAGTACGCCTTGCAAGGCGGAATCCATCGTCGCACCGAGAGCGCAATTCTCGAAGGAACAAAATCTCTTATTGCTCTTCACGGAGTCTCAAATATTTCGATGATTGATATTGCAGATGCATCCGAAGTCTCTCGTGCGACTTTATATAACCATTACCGCGATAAGAACGCTGTACTTGAAGCGCTCATAACTCTCGAAGTTGAAAAGCTAGTTGATCTGGCACAACGTGCAGGAACACCGGCAGATGCACTCGAAACACTTTCCAAGGTCATCTCAGCAGACCCTGCACTTTCAGCCATGCGTCAACATGATGCGCAGCTGCTCATTGCGATTATGTCTCATGCAGAAAACCCGCTCTACTTAGTTCTAGCAACATGTATTTATGAGGCAACGAAATCAGAAGCTGGCACAGGACTTGCAATGCGTTGGTTGCTGGGGCAAGTAATGCAACCCATCACCCCAAAGCAGTCTCGCGAACAAGCTGAGCTTCTTGTAGAGCGCACTCTCTTTTAAACTGATGCGTATTTCGGATCTGCGCGAAAGAATCGTGCTCTCATTTGGTGATGCATGGGCAACCTCCTTCTCTCAAGATATAGCTATTAGCGAATTGGGTTCTATGACGGTCAATGAGGCTCTCACTGCAGGTCGCGAAGCGGATGAAATATGGCGGGCGGTGTGCAAGCAATGTCCCACCGAGACCGAGAAATACCGTTATTAATAATGCCTGTAACTTCTGAAGTATTTTCACGTAAACCAGATTTGCCAGCCCTGGTATTGGTGCATGGATTGGGTTCAGCTGGAAATATCTGGAAGACGCTGCACGCAGGTCTAGAAGATTCATTCACTATCTATCCAGTCGATCTTCCAGGACACGGCAGCGCACCTTTGCACGACGAACCCCTTGATCCGCGCTCACTTGCGCACTCAATTGTTACAGCGATGGAGAAAGATCACGGAGTCCGTGAATTCCATGTGGCGGGCAATTCGTTAGGCGGATGGATTGCACTCGAACTTGCTGCGCAATTTCCAGACCGAGTAAAGAGCGTTACAGCCCTTGCCCCAGCTGGTTTATGGCATGAAGGACCAACGCAGAAACTTCCACCAAGCTTATTGGCGCGAATCCTTGCAAAGATATCTCAGTACTTTCTCCGCCTTGCTTACAATTTACCGCCACTCAAAGCACTGGGCTATAAGAAGATCACTCACCTTTGGCGAGAGCTTTCATTTGAATCCTGTAAAGATTCCGTAATAGCAATGGCGCGCTCTGTCGGCTATATGCCGATGTGGAAAGCTATTCGGTTTAAGAAGTTTGATTCGTCAATCTCTGAGGAAATTCCAGTATCGATTGTCTTCGGAGATTACGACTTAACTTTGCCTCACCCACGCGCCCAAGAACGTGAAGTTGCACCACGTCATTCGAAGTGGATTGTCGTCGATAACTGCGCGCATGTGATTATGTGGAACTACCCAGCGCTTACTGTTGACTTCATTAAGCGAACAGCTTTTTCACGCGCCTAGCTAAACCGCAATAACTTCCAGAACCCACGGCTCAACTCCATCAGATGGCGTAAGAGCACACGGGTATTTCTCAGAGACAATTGCATAGAGGTCTTCAGGAGTCTTCGGCATCGAACGGCTCTGCAGTAACCAGCGCGCTATTTCGCCACGAGTCTTCTTGGACATATGGGTCACGACGGTTCGTACGCCATCGACCACAGTCGAGACTCGGACTTCAACCGTGATATCGACAGGGGAGTGCCACACGGTCTTATAAGTCGATGACCGGCAATCGACAATCAGCCCCGTCTTAATGGGATCTAAGATCGCGGCCACAGGTTCGCGCATCGCCTTGTTATCAATCTTCTCTTTATAACTTTCAATCCGCTGCGTTGGACGAACTACGCCGTACTTGGCCGAGATAATCGCAAGGGCGGTCTCGCCGCGCTTCTTTGCAGCAGGGGAGAGCGAGCTCCAATCGAGGGCTTGGTAGAGAACCCCCGCATAGACGCTCATGGCCGGGGTGGGTTTATCCGTCTGGCTCTTCTTCTCGGAGGGTGGCAACAGGATCAACACGCGACACACCCTACTTGTCAGTGGCTCCTGCTACCTTTCGAACAGATGTTCGGATACCCTTTAGCCATTACGAAAGTAATAAGGCCATCAAAAGTGGCCTGATCAACCAGAGCGGTGCTCAGCCTCCGCCCACAGCGTCTCTATAACGCGAGGGCCGTCGCAGAGAATTTCCGTACCTTCTGGGCCGAATACCAACGGCTGCGCTCGCAGACGTTCGAGATGAAATGGAGATAACAATGGCTGCTGAAAAATCAAAGCCTGAAGAAAAAGTTACATCTGATCGCCAAAAGGCGTTAGATACCGCGCTTGCTCAAATCGAACGACAGTTTGGTAAGGGCTCAGTAATGAAGATGTCAGATCGACAAGCACAAGTAATCGAGGTTATTCCAACCGGTTCTGTCGCACTCGATGTCGCTCTCGGAATTGGTGGCCTACCACGTGGCCGCATCATTGAGATTTATGGACCTGAATCTTCAGGTAAGACAACTCTTACACTGCACGCAATTGCTAATGCACAGAAGGCTGGCGGTATCTGCGCATTTATCGATGCTGAACACGCATTCGATGCAGAGTATGCAAAGAAGCTCGGGGTCGATATCGATGCGCTCCTTGTGTCACAACCAGATACTGGCGAACAAGCTCTCGAGATCATGGATATGTTGATTCGCTCTGGTGCTCTCGATCTCGTTGTCGTTGACTCAGTTGCAGCTCTCGTTCCACGTGCAGAAATTGAAGGCGAGATGGGTGACTCACATATGGGTCTACAGGCACGCCTTATGTCTCAAGCGCTTCGTAAGATCACTGGCGCACTTCACCAATCAAAGACAACAGCAATCTTTATCAACCAGCTCCGCGAAAAGATTGGCGTCTTCTTCGGATCTCCTGAAACAACAACAGGTGGAAAGGCGCTCAAGTTCTATGCATCTGTTCGCCTCGATATCCGTCGCATCGAAACGCTGAAGGATGGCACCGAATCTGTCGGTAACCGCACACGCGTCAAGGTTGTCAAGAACAAGATGGCTCCACCATTTAAGCAGGCAGAGTTCGACATCATCTACGGCGTTGGAATCTCTCGCGAAGGTTCACTTCTCGATATGGGCGTCGAGCTCGGTATCGTTAAGAAATCTGGCGCTTGGTACACCTACGAAGCTGATCAACTCGGCCAAGGTAAGGAAAATTCACGCGCATTCCTCATCGACAATCCAGATCTCGCAAACGAGATCGAATCTAAGATTCGCGCAAGCTTCGTACCTGTCGAGGTAGATGCAGCGTTGATCGCAGAGATCGATGAAGCAGCAGCAGAGGTTGATTTCTAATTTCACTGCAATTTGCAAAGGTTGAACGTGGTGAGGGCTCCGACCCTTACGAAGTAGCTCACACAATTGCACTCAATGCACTTGTGGCTAGAGCGAAAAGTAAGGGCGAGCTTCTCGCTCACCTTAAGACCCGTGGCGTAGAAGATGATGTGGCGCAAGCAGTCGTCTTCCGTCTCCAAGAGACTGGCCTCGTCAATGATCGTGAATTCGCATCCGCTTGGGCAACTTCACGCCACTCACATAAGAAGCTATCGAAGCGCATCATCGCCGGTGAACTTCGTCAGAAGGGCGTTACTCAAGAGCAGATTGATGAGGCTCTCGATGGTATCGACGATGAATCTGAATACCGAGTGGCATTTGATTTAGGTTTTAAGAAGTACAACACCATGTCACGACTTGAACCCGATGTGCAGATTCGCCGAATTCAATCGCTCTTAGCGCGTAAGGGATTTAACTTCACAATCATCTCTCGAGTTCTTCGCGAACTCGATCTTGCAGGTAACTAACTACTTACCCTGCTTCTTACTTGCCTTGTTTTAGGTGCTCTGTAAGGCGCTCTGCAGTTGCCACAACAGCTGCTGCATGCAATCGACCAGGTTGACGACCTAAACGCTCGATAGGTCCGCTAATTGAAACTGCGGCGATTACTTTTCCATTAGGACCGCGCACTGGAGCAGAAACTGAAGCAACGCCTGCTTCGCGTTCTCCAACTGATTGCGCCCAACCGCGACGACGATCTGCAGCCAAGTGTGCTGCTGTGTAACGCGCATTCTTAAGGCCGCGATGAATCTTCTCTGAGTCTTCCCAAGCCATCAAAATTTGTGCAGCAGATCCTGCTTGCATCGTAAGAGAGGCACCAACCGGAACAGAGTCGCGCAGACCTGAAAGACGTTCAGCAACCGCGACGCAGATACGGATATCTCCTTGGCGGCGATATAACTGTGCAGATTCACCAGTGGCATCGCGCAACGCTGCTAACGCTGGGGCAGCAGCTGCTATAAGGCGATCTTCACCAGCAGCGGCTGCGAGTTCGGCAGAACGTGGACCCAAGATGAAGCGACCGTTGAGATCACGAGCAACAAGACGGTGGAACTCGAGCGCGACCGCTAGGCGGTGAGCGGTAGGGCGGGCAATTCCGGTAGCTGCAACAAGCTCTGCCAGCGAATGAGGCCCTGATTCGAGCGTCGCCAAGATGCCTACAGCTTTGTCTAGAACGCCGACTCCGCTATTCTTCTTATCCACGGATTGATATTAGCATCCCACTTACTGAGATGCAAAATATACGAGTTCTAAAGGAGCACAACAGCTGATGGGTAAGACGCTAGCCGAGAAGATTTGGGATGACCACATCGTTCGACAGGCCGAGGGAGAGCCAGATCTTCTTTACATC
The DNA here is from genome assembly GCF_965234405.1 of Planktophila turicensis (SeqCode). Taxonomy (GTDB): domain Bacteria; phylum Actinomycetota; class Actinomycetes; order Nanopelagicales; family Nanopelagicaceae; genus Planktophila; species Planktophila turicensis. Next base: position 882,194 of record NZ_OZ248346.1, on the reverse strand, counting down.
GATCTACAACTCGTACACGAAGTAACAAGTGCGCAGGCATTCGATGGATTGCGTCTTGCGGGTCGCAAGGTACGTCGCCCTGATTTAACTATTGCAACAGAAGATCACAACACACCAACGCTCGATATCTTGAAGCCGATTGCAGATCCAGTTTCAAAGCTTCAGATCGACACACTTCGCAACAATGCAAAAGAGTTCGGTGTTCGTATCCACTCATTAGGAGACGCTGACCAGGGCGTTGTGCACGTTGTTGGACCACAGCTTGGTATCACGCAGCCAGGTATGACAATTGTTTGCGGCGATTCACATACATCTACACATGGCGCATTTGGCGCAATCGCCTTCGGTATCGGAACTTCAGAAGTTGAACACGTTCTTGCTACTCAGACTCTTCCATCACGTCGTCCAAAGACAATGGCAATTAATGTCGAAGGTTCATTGAAGCCAGGCGTCACTGCAAAGGACATCATCCTTGCCATCATCGCTCAAATCGGTACTGGTGGGGGACAGGGCTACATCATTGAATATCGCGGTTCAGCAATTCGCGAACTTTCGATGGAAGGGCGCATGACAGTCTGCAACATGTCTATCGAAGCAGGCGCACGTGCAGGACTAATCGCACCTGATCAGAAGACATTTGATTACATCAAGGGCAAGCCACATGCACCTGAAGATTTTGCAGCTGCACAGGCTTATTGGGAGACACTCTTCACAGACGCTGATGCCAAGTTCGACGTTGAAATCAACCTTGATGCCAACACGCTCGAGCCATTTGTTACATGGGGAACTAACCCAGGACAAGGTTTGCCACTGAACGCATCTGTTCCAAATCCTGCAGATATTATGGATTCAGAAGAGCGTGGTGCAGCAGAGCGCGCACTTGAGTACATGGGACTTACTGCTGGAACACCGCTGAAGAAGATAGCTATTGACACTGTTTTCTTGGGTTCATGCACCAACGGTCGCATCGAAGATCTTCGTGCAGCAGCTTCGGTTATTGAAGGCAAGAAGATTGCACCAAAACTTCGCATGCTTGTAGTGCCTGGTTCAGAGCGCGTTCGTCAGCAAGCGATGAAGGAAGGCCTCGATAAGGTCTTTATCGATTTCGGCGCAGAATGGCGTAATGCTGGCTGCTCTATGTGTCTTGGAATGAACCCAGACCAACTAGCAGTTGGCGAACGTTCTGCATCTACTTCAAACCGTAACTTCGAAGGTCGCCAAGGAAAGGGTGGACGTACACACCTCGTCAGCCCGCTCGTTGCAGCAGCAACAGCAATCCGCGGAACACTTTCATCACCGGCAGATTTGTAAGAGAGGTATATGACAATGGAAAAATTCATTAAACACACTGGCACCGGAGTCCCTCTTCGTCGCAGCAATGTTGATACCGACCAGATCATTCCTGCCGTTTATCTCAAGCGCGTTACCCGTAGCGGCTTTGAAGATGGCCTCTTCTCAGCTTGGCGCAACGATCCTGAATTCGTCCTCAATAAGGATGAGTACAAGAACGGAACAGTTCTTGTTGCAGGACCTGAATTCGGAACTGGTTCATCACGCGAGCACGCAGTGTGGGCGCTGCAGAACTACGGCTTCAAGGTAGTTATCTCAAGCCGCTTTGCAGACATATTCCGCGGCAACTCACTCAAGGGCGGGCTGCTTACTGTGATCTTGCCTCTGGAATCTGTCGAAGCTATCTGGCAGGCAATCGAAGCCACCCCAAGCACTGAAATCACTGTGGATCTCGATACTCGCACCGTTTCCTATAACGATGTCACCGTTCCATTCGAACTCGACGATTACACCCGTTGGCGTTTAATGGAAGGTCTTGATGACATCGGATTAACCTTGAAACACACCGATTCCATCGATGCATTTGAAGCAAAGCGCGCTTCATATAAGCCAACAACACTTCCGATTCGCATCTAGCCACTGAAAACGAGCGTAAATCGCTGGTTTTTTATCTAGGGTGAGTTGATTGTGTAAAAGTCTCAACTTCAGAATGAGAGTTTTTTACGCATAAAAAGTTGAATTTTCGCAAAATATTTACTTGCGACACGCACGCGTCAATAACGCTCTCACCCTACAAATAGGTTTAAGTTTTACGCAGTTAAGCAAAAGCTTAATTATTTACGCGTAAAACTTAGGGGAAATCCATGAATAAGGCCCAGTTCATCGCTGCGTTGGCCCCACACTTCAACGGCAGCAAGAAAGAAGCAGCTCACGCTGTAGATATCGTTTTTGACACAATCGTTCGTAACATGTCAGCTGGAAACGATGTCATGATCAACGACTTCGGTAAGTTCAAGAAGGTTGACCGCAAGGCACGTATGGGACGTAACCCATTCACTGGCGAGACAATCAAGATCAAGGCTTCAAAGAAGGCTCGCTTCCTCCCTGCAAAGGCACTCAAGGAAGTTATCGCTGGCGATCGCAAGCTCGGCCCAGCACCAAAGCCAGAAGTAAAGCCAGCTCCAAAGGCTGCTGTAAAGCCAGCTGCGAAGAAGGCAGCTAAGAAGGCTCCAGCAAAGAAGAAGACAGCTGCAAAGAAGGTTGCTAAGAAGGCTCCAGCAAAGAAGAAGCCAGCAGCTAAGAAGGTAGTTAAGAAGGCTGCAAAGAAGCGTTAATTCTTCTTTCTCAAACTTCTATAAAACTGAGGTCGCACAATGTGCGGCCTCAGTTTTTTTATGGTTAGGATTTCAACTATGTCGCAGTTCAAGGTTCGCTACGAGCCGCCTCGCGGGTATCCGCTTGGCACAAACCTCACCTTCAAAATCTGCGCAAATCTCATCATTCCAATCTTCAATCTCTTTATGAGTCGTGATTGGAAGGGCGCTGAAAATATTCCGTCCAAGGGTCGCGTCATTGTGGCAAGCAATCACATGTCATATCTCGATGTGCTCGTCTTTACACACTTTCTCTTTCGCAATGGCCGTGCACCGAGATACTTAGGCAAAGCGGGCGTCTTTAAAGTTCCAATCATTGGCAAAATCATCTTGGCTGCGGGCCAAGTTCCTGTCGAACGCGAATCAGCAGATGCAAAGAAAGCTGTAGATCACGCCAAAATCATTCTTGAACAAGGCCATATGTTGGGTGTTTATCCTGAAGGAACACTTACTCGTGATCCCGATATGTGGCCCATGATCGCAAAGACGGGTTGTGCTCGTCTCGCACTTCAAACTGATACCCCCGTTATTCCCATTGCGCAGTGGGGTTCTCAACTTGTCGTTCCCAACTACACAACGAAGCTCAACCTCTTCCCTCGCAAGACCATCATTATCCGCGCAGGCAAGCCAGTAGATCTTTCCAAGTGGAAAGGTAAAGGTGATGACCCTCAGGCGCTTATCGAAGCAACTGCTGCAATCATGCGCGCAATTACTGATTTACTCGAAGAGATTCGTGGCGAGAAGCGCCCTGAAGTAATCTTTGACCCGCACACATCAGATTTACCACGTACAGGAAACTTCAAGAAGAAGCGAGCATGAGCAAAGTAACGGTATTCGGAGCAGGCGCTTGGGGTTCAACCATGGCGCAGGTCTTATGCGATGCTGGAAATGATGTTCTCTTGTGGGGCAGAAGCGAAGAAGTCATTGCTGAGATAAATACCTCGCATACAAATACCAAATACCTCGGGGCTCACACCCTTCCTCATGCACTCACTGCAACCACTGATCTTCAGCAGGCTTTCGACTTTTCTGAGACTTATGTATTAGCTATTCCTGCCCAGCAACTTCGTACAACGTTGCAAGAGTGGAAGCCATTCTTCAAGCCAACGTCAACAATCGTGAGCACGCTCAAAGGTATTGAGATCAGCACGCAGATGCGAATGACTGAGGTCATTGAAGATGTACTCGGCAGCCACAAGATTGCCATCATTACAGGTCCGAACCTTGCTGACGAACTCGTTCTTCGCCAACCAGCAGGCGCTGTAGCTGCGGCACCTACAACCGAACTTGCTGAAACCATTCGCGATTTATTCCGTACTCCGTATTACCGCGTCTACACATCCGTTGATGTCATGGGTTGCGAGCTATCCGGGGCAATCAAGAGCGTTATCGCTCTCGCTGTAGGAATCTCGATTGGAATGGGTTATGGCGAGAACACTCAAGCGATGTTGATTACTCGAGGACTTAATGAAGTTGCTCGACTCTGCGCAGCCCACGGTTCTGATCCACTTTCAGCAGCAGGTCTTGCTGGCATGGGAGATCTCGTCGCAAGTTGCGGCTCTCCGCTATCTCGCAACCGTACCTTTGGTGAAGTTGTGGGGCGCACTGGTTCGATGGCTAAAGCCCGTGAGGAAGTAGCAAAGACTGTCGAAGGTGTTGCTTCAGCTGGAGCAGTTGTTGAAATTGCACACCGCGTAGGGGTTGAAGTTCCTGTCATTGAGGCAGTGGGCGAAATAGTGAGTGAGCAGTTGTCGCCTGAGGCCGCACTTCAGAAATTGATGGAGATCACCACTAAGGCAGAAAACTTCATTCGATGATGCGCGTTGCAATTTTATGCGGGGGACCAGGTAGCGAACACGAGATTTCATGTCTCTCTGCCGGTGGCGTGCTCTCAGCAATTGATCGCTCTGCATATGAACCCATCCTCATCGGCATTACGCGCGAAGGTAAATGGATTGCTCTGCCTATTGATTATCCGTTAGCAATCAATAATAAGAATCTTCCAGCAGTTAGCGGCAATTTTCCTGAAGTACTTCGTGGGACCAACGGACTATCTGTAGATGGCGAAGATCTTGCAATTGATGTGATTTTTTCCGTTCTGCACGGTACATATGGAGAAGATGGACAACTTCAAAGCGATCTCGATCAGCTAGGAATTCCATATGTCGGAAGCGGTGCGGTTGCCTCTGAACTTGCGATGGATAAGTCCGATGCAAAGCTGCTCTTTGAAAAGGCAGGAATTGCTATCGCACTTGGCGTTACCGTCACTGAAGCAGAGTGGAAGCGCGACCCCAGCGCGGTTACGAAATCGATTTCAAATCTCGGCATGCCTCTCTTTGTAAAAGCTTCTCGTGGTGGCTCAAGTCGAGGGACTGTTAAAGTCAAAGAGATTGACGCATTCACTTCTGCAATGGAAGAAGCGCTCTCATTCGATTCAAAAGTATTAATCGAAAGTGGAATTGATGGCGCCGAAGTTGAATGTGCAGTGCTTGAAATTGATGGCAATCCGCAAGCTTCAATTCCTGGCAAAGTGTGGATAGATCCTCAGTACGAGTTCTATGACTATCAAGCTAAGTATCTCGATGGTGCAACTCGCATTGATATTCCGGCACCATTTAGCAATGAGATTATTGAAAAGATTCGAAGCTATGCACTCACCGCTTTCAAGGCGATTGGTGCAAAAGGTCTAGCGCGCGTTGATTTCTTTGTCACTCATAGCGGAGAAATCATTATTAACGAGATTAATACGATGCCAGGATTTACGAGAACTTCGGCGTATCCAAAGATGTGGCAAGCCACGGGAGTTGAATATTCAGAGGTAATTACCAACCTACTTAAGAGTGCATTACCTAGCTAAGTTATTAATTAGTAACAGGGCATGTAAGCGTGCGAGTAATACCTGGCACTGCTTGAACTTTGGTCAAAATTGCACGGCCGAACTCTTCCATTGATGGAGCTTCAGCGCGCATGATCACATCGTAAGGACCGGTTACACCCTCAGCGAGTGAGACTCCAGCGATCGACTTAATTGCAGCCGCAACTGATGAGGCCTTGCCGACTTCTGTTTGAATCAAGATGTAAGCCTGTACTGACATGTGAGTTCCTTCTTTCTTTCCCTGCGCTTCGACCTAACGCTATCTCATGTCCTAGTCTTGTGGCTATGGGATTTCAGGAGCGCGAAGTTATCTCTGTCTTACAGCAGATATTCGCAACCGCAGACTCTCGGCTCAAAGTCGGAATCGGCGATGATGCCGCCGTCGTAGCCACGCAATCTCAATCCATCATTACATCCGACATGGCTGTTGAGGATGTTCACTTTAAACTCGAGTGGTCCTCACCGTTCGATATCGGGCGCAAGATCACCGCTGCAAACGTTGCCGACATTCTCTCAATGGGTGGAAAGTGCGACTTCCTCACTGCTTCCGTTGCCCTTACCGGCGATGAAACTTTGCAGTGGATTGAAAATCTAGCTCGCGGAATGAAACATGAAGCAGACCTTGCCGGCGCACTTGTTGTTGGTGGAGATATTGCGCGTGGCCCCAAAATCGTCATCTCCATGACTGCTGTTGGAAACTCATCTTCCCCAATTCTGCGATCAGGCGCCAAGGTCGGAGATGGTCTCTATCTCTCATCTCTCACAGGATGGTCTGCAGCAGGGTTTGAACTACTCACCCGAGAGATTTCAATTAATAGTGCAACAGCTGAGAAAGCGCTGTCAGAATTCTCTGCACCGACTTTGGATTACACAATTGATTTTTCGGGCGCGACTGCAATGGCTGATGTCAGCGATTCGGTGCTTGTCCAGGCTGAACAGATCGCTGATGCATCAGGTGTTCAAATTTCTATTGATCAGAAGGCGATTGTGCAGGCGAGTGAATTTGCCGAACTGAGCGCATTGGCCGATGAACTCAAAGTGGATATCATGCAATGGATTCTTGCCGGGGGAGAAGACCATGCCTTACTTGCAACGGGTGTAAACCTGCCTGGAATTCGAATTGGATCAGTTATTGCAGGCTCAGGAATTTCTGGGTTAGAAAGAAAAATGACCCCAGTTTCCTGGAGCCATTTTTAGCTAAAGATAAGAATTAACGAGTTACTTTGCCAGCCTTAAGGCATGAAGTACATACGTTCTGACGCTTTGATGCGCCTGCAACGATTGTCTTAACGCGCTGGATATTTGGATTCCAACGACGACGTGTCTTCACCTGTGAGTGTGAAACGTTATTGCCAAAGCTTGGGCCCTTGCCACAGATGTCGCATGAAGATGCCATGTCGGTACTCCTTCTAGATTACAAATTCCTTAGATCTAAAGAATTCTCGTTCCTGTGAGGAACAGGGCGTAAGGGTAGCAAGAGGGGGCGGGATAGAGCGAATCCACCGAAATCCCTGCATAAACAAGCCCAACCCAGGCGATGCAAGGAGAGAATAGGCGCATGGCCACCCTCGACTCAAAACTTGTTGGAGTCTTAGGCGATCGCACCACGAAGGTGCTCCGCGATTTATTTGGGTATGTCACCGTCGGGGATTTACTCCATCACTATCCACGTCGCTATCTAGTTCGTGGCGAACTCTCAAATATCTCTGAACTCAACGAAGGCGATGAAGTCACAATTCTCGCTGAAGTCTTTAGCGCAACCAGCCGCCGACTCCATGCACGTAAGGGAAATATTCTTGAAGTAATCGTCACCGATGGTTCTGCAAAACTTTCGCTCACTTTCTTCAATCAAGCCTGGCGCGAGAAGGATCTCAAGGTAGGTAAGCAGGGACTCTTTGCCGGAAAGGTCGGAGTCTTTAACGGCAAGCGCCAGTTAGCTCATCCCGATTACGAATTAATTCCCGATGGCAATGACGTTGATGCTGCTGTCGAAGGATTCGCGGGCAAATATCTTCCGATGTACCCGGCCAGCTCAAAGATGCCTTCATGGAAAATTGCACAATGTATTGAGCTTGCAATCGGAGCCCTTGATGAAGTTCCTGACTATCTACCTGAATCTGTGCGGGAAAAGCATGGATATCCCACGCTACATCAAGCGCTTGTTCAACTTCATAACCCTGTAGATCTAGATAGCGCAGAGAAGGCACGTCAACGTCTTACTTTTGATGAAGCGTTTATGTTGCAGTTACTTCTGCTCACTCGCAGAAAAGAGTTAAAGAATCTTGATGCAGTTGCACGACCACCAATTACTGGCGGCCTGCTCGATGCCTTCGATGCATTGCTGCCATTTCAACTCACTGCGGGCCAGCGCGCTGTAGCTGAAGAGATTGCAAGCGATGTTGCACAACCTCATCCCATGCACCGATTGCTGCAAGGAGAAGTTGGCTCCGGTAAGACGGTAGTTGCGCTCCGAGCGATGCTTTCTGTCATTGATAACGGGGGACAGGCCGCACTGCTTGCACCAACCGAAGTATTAGCAGCTCAACACCTTCGCACCATGCAGAAATTACTTGGGCCACTTGCTCAAGGTGGAATGTTGGGTGGTTCAGATCTTGCGACGCAGGTAACGCTTATTACTGGATCCCAGAACGCAGCTTCCCGCAAGGAAGCTCTGGCGCTGGCAGCATCAGGTGCTGCAGGCATTGTTATTGGAACACATGCACTTCTTGGTGAAAGCGTTGCCTTTAAAGATTTGGGCCTTATCGTTGTCGACGAACAACATCGCTTCGGTGTTGAACAACGCGATGCGTTGAAGAGCAAAGCAACAAATCCGCCGCATCTTTTGGTGATGACAGCAACGCCTATTCCGCGAACCGTTGCAATGACAGTCTTTGGTGATCTCGATGTTTCTACGTTGCGCGAACTGCCGCTTGGTCGCCAGCCAATTACAACGCATGTTGTGCCAGTGCTTGAGAAGCCTGGCTTCCTTGAACGCGCATGGGAGCGGATTAAGGAAGAAGTTTCGAAAGGACATCAGGCGTATATCGTTGCTCCGCGTATCGCCGCAGGAACTTCTGAAGATAGCGATATGGATTTTCTCATGGGAGAAACTTCTACAGAGATTGCATCGGTTGAAGAGCTTGGCCCATTGCTTTCTGGAGGAGCGCTGCAAGGCGTCAAGGTTGCACCTTTACACGGCAGACAGAGTGCAGAACTCAAAGATTCGACGATGCAGGCATTTGCCAATAAAGAGATTGATGTTTTGATCTCTACAACTGTTATTGAAGTCGGTGTAGACGTTCCGAATGCGACGGTGATGGTCATTATGGATGCCGATCGTTTCGGTGTCTCACAATTACACCAGTTACGTGGACGCGTAGGTCGAGGAACATCACCAGGGTTATGTCTTCTTGTCACTAACGCTGATCCAGAAAGTTCTGCACGCGAACGCCTTGATGCCGTTGCCGGAACTCTCGATGGCTTCGAACTATCTCGCATCGATCTCGAGCAACGCCGTGAAGGCGATGTCTTAGGTGCTAGCCAATCCGGATCTCGTTCACATCTACGTTTACTTCGAGTATTGCGCGATGAATCAATGATTGAAGAAGCGCGCGTTGACGCCACTACACTTATCGAATCAGATATTTCACAATACCCACTCTTGGCTGCTGAGCTTGCACAGATTCAAGCTGATGCAGCAGCCGAATATATAGATAAGGCGTAAAGATGCGAATCATTGCTGGGCTTGCAAAAGGTCGCACTATCGACGCTGTTTCCTCTTCTACTCGTCCTACATCAGATCGTGCACGTGAAGCGCTCTTTTCTACACTCGCCTCTGAATTCGGAGATTTCGACGGACTCAACGTTCTCGATCTATATGCAGGAACAGGTGCCATAGCTCTTGAAGCGTTATCCCGCGGGGCATCTGTTGTTCATGCAGTGGAAAAGGATGACTCTGCCGCAAAGGCGATCACAAGCAATCATGAAAATCTGAAGAGTGCGCATTGCCCCGGAATTTTCCATCTTTATGCAATGAGCGTGCATCGATTTTTGCAAGATAAAGCTGCTCATCAATATCACTTCATCTATATCGACCCACCATATGAAGTCGATGACCTTGATGTTATAGAAACACTCATTCAGTTACGTGATGGTGGCTATTTGCATCCACAAGCACTCATTGCTATCGAACGTAATTCGCGAGTGAAAGAGATTTCATGGCCTGATGGATTAGAAGCGGTACGTGAAAAGAATTACGGTCAGGCGACAATCTTCTATGGGGCTCCCACGCTGGGCGATGGCGAAAATGGATAACCACAGCAATCATTGCTAGCGTTTGCACTATGAAACGCGCTGTGTGCCCAGGATCCTTTGATCCCATCACGTATGGCCACCTCGACATCATCGAGCGCGCAAGCGGGCAATTTGATGAAGTAATCGTTGCAGTCTTCGTTAACCGTAATAAATCAGGGCTCTTCTCTATCCAAGAGCGCATCGACATGATCGCTGAAAATGTGAAGAAGTTCCCTAATGTGCGCGTTGATTCAGGAAGCGGACTCCTCGTCGAGTACTGCAAGAAGAATGGCGTGCAGGCTATTGTGAAAGGTCTTCGCGCAGTTACTGACTTCGATTACGAACTTCAGATGGCGCAAGTACATATCCAAGCATCTGGCGTGGAGACGATGTTTATGGCTACATCTCCCACCCACTCATTCTTATCTTCATCCATTGTGAAGGAACTCGCACACTACGGTGGCGATGTCTCATCAATGGTTCCGGCAAATGTCAACGCAGCACTGAAAGCAAGAGCAGAGGTACAGAAATGACAATGGACTCAATCGAAAAACTCAACACTGCGATTGCAATCGTTGAAGAAGCTCGTGGCGTTCCACTCTCTGCTTCATGCGTCGTCCATCGCGGTGAGATGCTTGAAATCCTCGAAGGTGCTCGCGATGTTCTTCCTGCCGATTTATCTGGCGCCGAAGAGATCATTACAAAGCGCGACCAAATTATTGAAGAGGGGCGCACAAGCGCTGAATCAATGATTGCAACTGCACGCGAAGATGTCGCTCGCATGGTCGAGCAGACTTCAATCGTTCAAGCAGCTCGTGATGAAGCCCAGCGCATCCTCGATGAAGCGCGCGATGTAGCCGAAGATGAGCGCCGTGAAGTTGAGGCATATATCGATGGACGTCTGGCAACTCTTGAAGTAATTCTCAATAAGACCATGGAAGCTGTTGCACGCGGTCGCGAACGCCTTGAGGGTGCTGACGATAAAGATATTCTTTCGCAGCTCAACTCTGATGACTAAGAAAGCCAACCCATTCCTGCTTAACACCCACGAACTACCTCGTCGTGCGGGGGAGCTCAAGGAGTACGAGCTCGATATTGAAGCTAACGCTCGCATTGGCGTTCCACTTATTGCAGTTCCTGAAGGCGATGTCATCGAAGCCGATGTGCGCCTTGAATCAGTTACCGAAGGCGTACTGCTGAGTGCAGATATCTATGCTGTTGCGATTGGCGAATGTATTCGTTGTCTCGATACCGTCGAACAAGTTGTCGAACGTAAAATTCAAGAGCTTTATCGATACGAACCAACCAATGAAAAGGGTCGTAAGAAGCGCCGCGAAGAAGACGATATTGATCTAGATGTTGAGGATGAACTCCAGATGGAGGGCGATGTCATGAACCTTGAGATCCCCATCATCGATGCCATCATCTTGGCCTTGCCTGTGAACCCCCTCTGCTCGGAGGAGTGCCTAGGCCTCTGTCCAGACTGTGGCGAGAAGTGGGCGAGCCTGCCTGAGGACCATGCCCACGAGGTCATCGATGCCCGCTGGTCAGGCCTTGAAAAGCTCGATTTTGGCAAAACCGATAAATAAGCGATACTTACGCCCATAGCAGCGGCAATTTTGTTGAAGCTCTCCATAGAACCTAAGAAGATTAAGGACGATTACCGTGCCAGTACCAAAGCGAAAGATGTCTCGTTCGAAGACACGTTCACGTCGAAGCATGTGGAAGACAACTGCTGCAGCAATCTCAACCTGCCCACAGTGCCAGGCTCCAAAGCTCAACCACGTTGCATGCCCTACATGCGGTACATACAACCGCCGTCAGGTTCTCGAGGTCTGATCTGTTCTCAAAACTTCTTGAGCAATTAGGCGTTGAACTTTCTCCTGAACTGCTCGAGTTAGCTTTTACCCATCGCTCTTTTGCGTATGAGACAGGTATTACAACCACTAACGAACGCCTTGAATTTCTAGGTGACTCTGTTCTTGGTCTCATTGTTACTGAAGAGCTCTATCTTAAATATCCAGATCTCGACGAAAGTCGTCTCTCTCCGCTGCGCTCTGGCATCGTCAATATGCGTGCGCTCGCAGATATCGCTCGAACTCTCGATCTAGGTAAGTACATCCGCCTTGGAAAGGGCGAAGAAGTCACCAATGGTCGCGATAAGAACTCACTTCTTGCCGATGCACTTGAAGCTCTTATTGGCGCTATCTATCTCGAACGCGGTTTTGCCGAATGCACAACTGTCGTCAACCGATTGATCGCCGATACTCTCGAAAGTGCGATGGCAAAAGGCGCAGGACTTGATGGAAAGACCGCACTCCAAGAACTCCTTGCTTCACTCGGTAAAGGTTCACCAGAATATGTAGTGACAGAAACCGGCCCAGATCACGATAAGAGTTTCACTGCTGTCGCAATGGTTTTGGGTGAAGCAGTTGCAGAAGGCCTTGGAAAGAGCAAGCGAGAGGCAGAACAATCTGCTGCGCGCACCGCCTTCGAATTACTTTCGCAACAACAGATTTCTTAGTCAAAACCCTGCAGTTAAGACAAACCCTCAAGTAGAACTTGAACCGAGTCGCTTTTATACCAATGGCTCGCGCAACGATAGGTTAACCGCGTGTATTTGAAGAGCCTCACCCTCAAAGGATTTAAATCCTTTGCTTCGGCGACCACTCTTCGCCTCGAACCCGGAATCACCTGCGTGGTCGGTCCTAACGGTTCTGGAAAATCAAACGTCGTTGATGCACTCACCTGGGTTATGGGTGAACAAGGTGCAAAGTCACTTCGCGGCGGAAAGATGGAAGACGTTATCTTCGCCGGAACTTCTGGTCGTGCACCACTAGGCCGTGCAGAAGTGGCAGTAACAATTGATAACACCGATGGCGCGCTCCCTATCGATTACACCGAAGTAACTATCTCTCGCATTCTCTTCCGCAATGGACAGAGCGAATATCAGATCAATGGAGAAGCATCACGTCTTCTTGATATCCAAGAACTCTTGAGCGATTCAGGTATCGGTCGCGAGATGCACGTCATCGTTGGCCAGGGCCAACTTGATGCAATCTTGATGGCAACACCTGAAGAGCGTCGCGGATTTATCGAAGAAGCTGCAGGTGTACTCAAGCACCGCAAGCGTAAAGAGAAGGCGATTCGTAAGCTCGACTCGATGCAGGCGAACCTTGCTCGCGTAAACGATCTCACCGTCGAACTCCGTCGCCAACTTCGCCCATTGGGTAAGCAAGCTGAGGTCGCAAAGAAGGCGGCAACAATCCAAGCTGATTTACGCGACGCGAAGTTGCGTCTGCTTGCCGATGATTACATCTCTCTTTCAAAGACACTGGATGCAGAAGTTGCAGACGAGAACGCGCTACGCGAGCGTCGCGCAGATGTTGAAGGCGAACTCGACAAGGTACGTCGTCGCGAAGAAGAGCTCGACGCACAGTCTGCCTTTGAAAGCCCGCTTCTTATTAAGGCGCAAGAGAACTTCTATTCACTTAGCGGTCTTCGCGAGAAGTTCCGCGGAACTCAATCTCTAGCGCAGGAACGCTCACGCTTCCTTGCTGAAGAGGCAGAAGAAGCGCGCAGCGCAGGACGTGATCCTGAAGCGCTCGATCAAGAAGCAGCAACTCTTCGCCAAGAAGAAGCCCAACTTCGTAGGGCAGTTGTTGAAGCGCAGAACGCGCTAGCTGCATCGACTGCAGCACTTGCTACATCAGAAGCTGCACTCAAAGCTGAAGAAGACACTATTGCTGCTGCAATGCGCGCAATTGCAGATCAGCGTGAAGGTACTGCGCGCCAAGAGGGACATATCAAATCTCTTGCTGCCCGCCTTGAAGCAATCACCGAGGAAATATCTCGACTTGCAGCAGCTCGCGCAGAAGCACAATCACGCGTTGATTCAGCAAAGAGCGATTATGCAAAGTTTGAGATGGAGATCGGAAACGCCGATGCTGGCGAACAAGGTCTCGATTCACAATTCGAAGGCGCAAAGAATTCACTCGATGCAGCTAAGAAAGCTCACGCTGAACTCGTTGATGCAGAACGCGCCGCAGATCGCGAACGCAATGCCACCGAATCAAAGCTTGAAGCGATGCGCCTTACATCCGATTCACGAGACGGGGCAGCAGCTCTTATCCGTGATTCCCGTGGCGTTCAGATACTTGGAAGCATCGCCTCACTCATTCAGATTGATTCTGGTTGGGAGGCTGCAACTGCAGCAGCACTTGGCTCGCTCGCAGATGCAGTAGTTGTTAAAGATCTTTCATCTGCTGTCAGTGCGCTCACAACTCTTCGCAGCGAGAACTTGGGCCAGGCAGATGTCTTGGTCTACGAACCAGGTCAGCGCACGGGTGGCGAAACCCCTTCAGGCCAAACATCACTTCTTAGCCATGTTCGCTCATCTGAAATCTCAGAACTTCTCGCTTCTCTTCTTGCAACAACAGTCGTTGCAGACAATGCGCGGGGCGCTGAATCAATCCTTCGCCAGCACCCACATGTAACCGTAGTTACACGTGATGGTGATGTCATTACATCTCACCGTGCACGTGGTGGTTCCGCTTCCTCTACTTCACTGATCGAAATCAAGGCGCTTGTCGATGACCTCGCTAAGAAGCTCGAAGACCTTAACCACAAGTGTGATCGACTTAAATTTGAAATCTCAACAGCTGCAACAGAGGTAGAAGCAAAACAAGCTGCCTTTGATACAGCGCTCGGAAAGCTCAACGAATCTGATGCTCGCATTGCAGCGATTACAGAGCAACTTGCAGTCTCTGGTCAGAACATCAAATCTGCAACTGCCGAAGTTGAACGCCTTACCGTTGCAATTAATGAGGCAACGGCTGCAAAGTCACGCGATGAGAACGAACTTTCTATCGCTTCAAATCAGATGCAGAACCATGGCGAGATTGCAGAACCTGATCACGCACGCGCTGAAACTCTCCGTAACGATGTATCAAATGCTCGTACTGCAGAAGTAGAAGCACGTCTTGCAGTGCGCACCTCTGAAGAGCGAGTGGCATCGATTGCAGCACGCGCACTTGCTCTTGAAGAATCCGCAAAGGCTGAACGTGAAGCATCAGAACGCGCTGTCTCTCGTCGCGGTGCACGTGCACGAGGAGCAGTAATTTCGCAGGCGATCGCAGAGGCCGCCTATGAAGCACTTATCAATATTGAACGCTCTATCGCAAAAGCACAGACAGAGCGCACCCGACTCGAGAACGCTCGATCAGATCGCGAAGGCGAGACCCTCACGGTTCGTGCTCGTAACCGCGAACTCACACAAGAACTTGATCAGCTCACCTCAAGTGTTCACCGCGACGAAATTGCTCGCGCAGAGCAACGTATGCGTGTTGAAGCTCTTCAGACCAAGGCTGTGGAAGAACTTGGCATTGATATCCCAACTCTCGTGGCTGAATACGGTCCTGATAAAGATGTCCCAACATTTATCGAAACCGAAGAGGGCGAAATCGTTGCCACCGAACTCATTCCTTATCGTCGCGATCAACAAGAGAAGCGCCTGGCAGCAACTGAGCGCTCATTGACCTTGCTCGGAAAGATCAACCCACTCGCTCTCGAGGAGTACAACGCCCTCGAAGAACGCTTGAAGTTCTTGGCTGAACAGCTGGAAGATCTCAAGCGCACTAAGAAGGATCTCCTTGACATCATCAAGGAAGTTGATGATCGAGTACAGCAGATCTTCATGGAAGCATACGAAGAAGTTGCAGAACACTTTAAAGATATCTTCTCGCGCCTCTTCCCAGGTGGAGACGGTCGCCTCTTCCTCACCAACCCTGATGATTTGCTCAATACAGGTGTCGATGTTGAGGCACGACCACCAGGAAAGCGCGTCAAGCGCCTCTCGCTCCTTTCAGGCGGAGAGAAGTCACTTACTGCCGTTGCAATGTTGGTCGCAATCTTCAAGTCACGTCCAAGTCCGTTCTACGTACTCGATGAAGTTGAAGCAGCGCTCGATGATGTAAACCTCGGTCGTCTTCTTACAATCCTTGAAGAGCTTCGCGAAAGTTCTCAGCTGATCATCATTACCCACCAAAAGCGCACCATGGAAATCGCTGATGCGCTCTACGGCGTGACAATGCGCGGCGATGGCGTGACTGAAGTTATTTCGCAGCGTCTGCGCGAATCTGAAACTGCCTAACTTCATTAGGTTGTAAGCGATGGGTCTCTTCAATCGGTTAATCGCCAAAGTTCGCGGAACTTCTACTGCTTCAGCCCTGGATTGGTCTGAGATTGAAGTCGAACTTCTTGCCTCCGATTTAGGTCCTTCACTGGTTGCCGAGCTACTTGCTGCATCGAAGAAGATGCGTGGCGATGATGCTGAATCTGCAGTCAAAGAGATTCTTACTTCAAAACTTTCCTCAAAGCCACGTGCACTGCGAAGTGATCTTTCAACAAATGTCATCATGGTCGTTGGAGTTAATGGAACCGGCAAGACAACATCTGTCGCAAAACTTGCCACCTTGCTCCACAAGAACGGTGAGTCAGTAACACTGGCAGCAGCGGACACCTTCCGAGCTGCAGCTGTTGATCAGCTGACAACCTGGGGCCAGCGCATTGGCGTCGAAGTCATTGCGGGTAAAGAGAACGCAGAACCAGCATCAGTGGCATTTGATAGCGTGAAACGCGCCGTCGAACTCGGCAGCAAATATCTGATCGTTGATACAGCAGGACGCCTGCACAATAAGAGCGATCTGATGGCTGAACTTGGAAAGGTAAAGCGAGTCATTGAAAAGGGCGCACCACTTGCTGAAGTTCTTCTCGTGATTGATGGCACCACCGGTCAAAATGGATTGGCGCAAGCAAAAATCTTTAGTGAAGCAGTTGAAGTCACCGGCCTTATTGTTACCAAACTCGATGGAAGCGCCCGCGGGGGAGTTGCCCTAGCAATCGAGAGCGAGCTCGATATTCCGATTAAGTTCATCGGGACAGGCGAGTCTGCTCAGGATTTCGCCCCATTCGAGCCTGAGGCCTATATCGCCGGCCTGCTCGCGTAACCCGCTCGTAACACAACGGGCCATTTTGTGACCCTTTCTTAACCTGCAAATCCTTCATATGTAACTCACTTCATGCATCTTTACGCCATCTCAACGACGAGTGCCCCTCATCTTTGGAAATGGATTAGATATGGAAGACGTAGTTCTTAACGGTGGAGACACCGCTTGGATGTTAGCAAGTACTGCATTAGTACTTCTTATGACACCTGGTTTGGCATTCTTCTACGGAGGAATGGTTCGTACAAAGAGCGTTCTCAACATGATGATGATGTCGATGATCACAATGGGAATCGTAAGTGTTCTCTGGGTTATCTACGGATTTGAATTAGCGTTCGGACATTCAGCTGATTCACCTTGGTATGGAGGAATTGGCTTTAGCGGATTCGGCGGAATGGTTAATGACTTCACCAACAACGGTGGCGTCTACCCAATTCCTGTTCTCGTATTCGCAGCATTCCAGCTCATGTTTGCGATCATCACTCCTGCACTTATTTCTGGTGCAATTGCAGATCGCGCAAAGTTCTCATCATGGGCAATCTTCGTTGCTATCTGGTCAACAGTTGTGTACTTCCCAGTTGCACACTGGGTATTCGCATTTGGAAACAAGGTTGGCGACACGATTACAGGCACTGGTTATCTTGCAGGCAAGGGTCTTGAAGACTTTGCAGGCGGAACTGCAGTTCACATCAATGCTGGAGCTGCCGGCCTTGCGCTAGCTATCGTTCTAGGAAAGCGCATCGGATGGCGCAAAGAATCTATGCGTCCTCACTCATTGCCATTGGTAATGCTTGGCGCAGGACTCTTGTGGTTTGGATGGTTTGGCTTCAACGCTGGATCGTCACTTGCTGCAAATGGAATCGCAGGACTTGCATTTATGAATACTCAAGTTGCAACAGCTGGCGCAGTACTCGGCTGGTTGCTCGTTGAGAAGATTCGTAACGGTCATGCAACTTCACTCGGAGCAGCTTCTGGAGCAGTTGCAGGTCTTGTCGCAATCACCCCAGCTTGTGCATTCGTAGCTCCATGGGCTGCTGTAGTTATCGGACTTATCTCAGGAATCCTCTGCTCACTTGCAGTCGGAATCAAGTACAAGTTCGGCTTCGATGATTCACTCGATGTCGTTGGCGTTCACCTTGTCGGTGGTATCTGGGGCTCACTCTCAGTTGGATTCTTCGGCACACATGTTGTCAACAGCATCGGGATCGATGGAATCTTCTACGGCGGCGGAACTGATCTCCTAGTGAAGCAATCACTGGGCGTTGGCGTAGTCGCTGCATATTCATTTATTGCAACTCTGATTATTGGTTTTGCAATCGAGAAGACAATCGGCTTCCGCGTTTCACGTGAAGTTGAAATCGAAGGCATCGACCTCAAGGAACATGCTGAATCCGCATACGAACTAGCAAGCTCATCACGTGGAGGTGCATCACTATGAAGTTGATTACCGCAATTCTGAAGCCGTTTAAGTTAGATGAAGTAAAAGATGCTCTGCAAGCTGCAGGCGTTACAGGTATGACTGTCTCTGAGGCCAGTGGTTTTGGTCGCCAGCGCGGACATACCGAGGTCTATCGAGGTGCCGAATACACCGTGGACCTAGTTCCAAAAGTCCGTCTCGAAGTTCTCGTTGATGATAAAGACGCTGCATCAGTAGTAGATGTCATTGTCAAAGCAGCATCAACGGGTTCAATCGGTGATGGAAAGGTCTGGACTACTCCGGTAGATCAGGTTGTTCGTGTACGCACGGGCGAAAAGGGAGCAGACGCAATTTAGTCTCTTCATCTATCCACGTAAGACAAACTAAGATTGGCGACATGGGAACACGAGAAAGACGCAATAGATCAAACGAGGGTGATCTGCTTCTTTCTTCTCTCTTCTCAAGTAGTGGCGCTAATCCGCACGATGTAGCAATCGCCGCGGTCGGAGGTTTCGGCCGCGGCGAGCTATCTCCAGGTTCAGATTTAGATATCGTCATCATTCATACGGGAGGACTTCCCGAAAAAGAACTTTCCGAGCTTGTTAATAAGATTCTGTACCCGTTGTGGGATCAGAATGTAAAGATTGATCATTCGGTTCGCACTCGCTCTGAAATTCGCGATGTCGCCGATTCAGATCTCAAAGTTGCAATGGGCTTACTTGATATTCGCCTTGTATGTGGAAGCGCCGATTTAGTCGCTGCCGTGCAGGTGGATGCCCTTGAATCTTGGCGCCGTAATTCAAAGAGCAGATTGCAAGAACTTGAGGCATCTCTAACTGAACGCCACAAGCGCATCGGAGAACTGGCCTACCTTCTTGAACCTGATTTAAAGGAAGCGCGCGGAGGTTTACGCGATATCACCTCACTTCGCGCCATACATAAATCATCCGCAATTGCGGTACCCATCGAACGCATTAGTGTCGCCGAATCCATTCTGGCCAATGTCCGCGAGGCGCTTCACATAGTCAGCGGGCGAGATAAAGATCGCCTCCTCTTTCAAGAGCAAGATAAAGTTGCTGAGCATCTCGGTTATACAGATGCAGATGCGCTTATGAGCGATGTTGCACAAGCAGCTCGATCAGTTGATTACTTATTAGACTCAACTTTTTACAGGCTGGCTCATAAAGGAAAAGATGGCGCTGGTCGCTTCCTCAAGAAAGTTCGCTCTACTCCGCTATCTCGAGATATCTCGGTTTCCAATAAAGAAGTAGTCATAAGTGGCGATGCCGATTTCTCACTGGATCCCGTTATCGGATTGCGCGCTGCCGCATCGGCTGCTCAACTGGGGTTGCCGATTTCAATGGATTCGCTAGAACGACTTTCTGCAAGCCTCAGTAAGAAAGTCGGGCAACTTCCAAATCCATGGCCCCGAGATGCGCGCGAGAATCTGATCTCACTGATCGGCGCTGGTTCAGCAATGGTTCAGATCTTTGAAGCCCTAGATCAGGAAGAAATCATCTTTCACTGGATTCCAGAGTGGAAAGCGGTACGTTCGCTGCCACAGCGCAATGTTCTGCATAGACATACAGTTGATCGCCATATGGTTGAGACTGCAGTGCAAGCCGCAGCACTTACACGCCAAGTGCATCGCCCTGACATCCTGCTCTTTAGCGCGCTCTTCCATGACATTGGTAAAGGCACAGAAGAAGATCACTCAGAACGCGGCATGCGTCTGATTGAACCACTAGCCAAGCGAATTGGTTTCGACGCCGACGATGTTGAAACTATCAAACTTCTTGTGAAGCATCATCTGCTCTTATCTGCCACTGCTACTCGCCGCGATCTTGATGATCCGGCAACAATTGCCTCAGTTGTTGAAGTAATCCCAAATCTGCAAGTACTCGAACTCTTGCACGCGCTCAGCATCGCTGATGGTGAAGCAACGGGCCGCGCAGCTTGGACCGATTGGAAAGCTTCACTGGTGGCTGAATTGGTAAAGCGCGTAGAGCTAGCGATTACCGATAACACAGTGGCGCTGCAGCCCGAGCTGACTGAAGATCAACGTCAGAAGGCGGAGAGTGGAGTTCTTGCTGTATCAATCGAAGATCGCGAAAGCGTTTATGCCATTGAAATCGTCGTTCCCGATAAAACTGGACTTCTCTCAATAGTTGCAGGCGTTCTCAATCTCTTACGCCTAGATGTCAGATCTGCACGTACTAAGTCTCACGGAAATTCTGCTGTGATGGAGTGGATTGTTATTCCCGATCCTCATGCACCGCCGTTATCGGAGAAGAAGTTGCATCAGGAACTCCATGATGCGCTAGAAAGTAAGAGCTCACTTGCTCGCCGTATTGAAGAGCGCATCGAGGCTTATGCCCAACTGCCGACAATTCCTGTGCCAGATCCGATTGTCGATATCTTCGCCGATGCTGCGACAGACGCCACCATTATTGAAGTACGCAGCCATGACCGACCTGCCTTGCTCTTTGGTATCGGTGATTCCATCACTAAGAGCAATATCGATATCCGCTCAGCAATCGTCACAACCCTTGGCGCTGAAGCGATCGATACCTTGTATGTCACAGAAATTGGTGGGGGTCCGCTCAGCTCTGAACGCGCTGATGAAGTGGCAACTCGTTTGAGGTCTGCGCTCAAGTAGAGTTCCACCACTATGTTCGACAATCTCTCCAGCAAATTTGCCGGCGCCTTTAGCGCGCTTCGCTCGCGTGGAAAGATTTCCGAGAAAGATATCGATGCAACAACTGCCGATATCCGCCAAGCTCTACTTGAAGCAGATGTTGCTCTCGAAGTTGTCGAAGGATTTACCGAACGAATTCACCAGAAGTCTCTTGAGGTTCTACCCACGCTCCAATCTGGAACCAATCAAGCACAAGCAATCTTTGATGTTGTAAATCAAGAGCTCACTGAAATTCTTGGTGGGGGAGCCCGTCGTGTTCGCTTTGCAAAGAATCCGCCAACAGTCATCATGCTCGCCGGTCTTCAAGGTGCAGGTAAGACAACACTCGCTGCAAAACTTGCCAAGTTCTATAAAGAGCAAGGCGATACACCGATTTTGGTTGCATCAGACTTGCAGCGCCCGAATGCCGTCAATCAACTTCAAGTTGTTGGTGAATCCGCAGGAGTTCCGGTCTTTGCACCAGAACCAGGAAATGGCGTTGGCAATCCTGTAAAGGTTGCTCAAGATGGAATCGCATTTGCAAAATCAAAGCTTCACAACATTGTCATTGTCGATACCGCAGGCCGCTTAGGTGTTGATGAAGAGCTCATGAAGGAAGCGATTGCAATTCGCGACGCGGTAAACCCAGATGAAATCCTCTTTGTAGTCGATGCCATGATCGGTCAAGACGCTGTGCGGACCGCCAAAGCATTCAAAGACGGTGTTGGATTCGATGGCGTGGTTCTCACAAAACTCGATGGTGATGCTCGAGGTGGCGCAGCGCTTTCGATTGCAGCCCTTACTGGCCGTCCGATTATGTTTGCTTCAACCGGTGAAAAGCTTTCTGATTTCGATATCTTCTATCCCGAGCGCATGGCTTCACGCATTCTCGGCATGGGCGATGTTGCAACTCTTGCTGAACAAGCTAAGAAAGCATTTGATGGCGATACATCAAAGAAACTCGAAGAGAAATTCATAGCCGGTGAAGATTTCACTCTCGATGATTTCCTCGAACAACTTGAAGCGATGTCGAAGATGGGTTCAATGGGTAAATTGCTCGGAATGTTGCCAGGAGCTGGTCAGATGAAGAAGCAGATTGAGAACTTCGATGAATCTGAGATCACTCGCACAAAAGCGATTGTGCAATCAATGACACCGCTTGAGCGCCGAGATCTCAAAGTTCTAAACGGTTCACGCCGCGCGCGTATTGCTCTTGGTTCAGGTCGCAAAGTTTCAGATGTAAATGCTCTGGTCGATAAGTTCACAGCGGCTCAGAAGATGATGAAACAGATGCGTAAGGGTGGGGGAATGCCGGCCGGAATGGCTCTGCCGCCAGGAATGCCAGGTCTGCCTGCAGCGCCAAGAAGTGCAGCCCCGCCACAGAAGAAGAAGTCGAAGTCTGGAAACCCCGCTAAACGAGCGCTAGAAAACGGCTGATTTCCACCAATTTCCACCAATTTCCACCAATTTCCACATTGTGAGCGTAACTGGCAAGATTAGCCACCTGTTACAGGGCCCTCTACCCCGGTAACAATCCAATCCACAGTTGGACCTCTTCGCTACGCACCCCGCTGTAGCAATTTGGTACGACATACTTTTTAGGAGCACTACTTCTTTGGCTACAAAAATTCGTTTAATGCGCATGGGAAAAATTCGCACACCTTATTTCCGCATCGTCGTCACAGATTCTCGCAAGGCTCGTAACGGACTCTCAATCGAAGAGATCGGACGTTATGTTCCAGGACAAGAACCATCAATCATCGAAGTTAATTCAGAGCGCGCTCTCTATTGGCTCGGCGTTGGTGCACAACCATCAGAGGCTGTAGAGGCGCTCTTGAAGGTCACTGGCGATTGGCAGAAGCACAAGGGTCTTCCAGGAACTGAAGGAACTCTTAAGTTCGCGGCTCCAAAGCCTGCAAAGAGCGTTGCATATGAAGCTGCAGTTAAGGCTGCTGCTGCAGAACCTGCAGAAGGTGCAACAACTTTGAAGAAGAAGGCGCAAGAGAAGCTTGCTGCTAAGGCAGCACCTGTGGTTGAAGAAGCAGCGGCACCTGTAGTCGAGTCAGCTCCCGTTGAGGCTGCTGCAGATGAGACACCTGCTGTTACAGAACAAATTGCTGAAGACACAACTTCAGCTGGAACCTCGGACGAAGCAAGCTCTGTTGCAACTCCGGACACTGAAGCTCCAGCAGCAGAAGCAGCAGAGTAATAATGATTGATGAAGCTCTCGAACATCTCGTAAAGGGAATCGTTGATAACCCTGACGATGTCAATGTGAAGGAGAAGACACACCGTCGCGGCACAACGCTCGAAGTGCGTGTTAATCCTGAAGATATCGGCAAGGTAATCGGTCGTAATGGACGTACAGCAAAGGCGCTTCGCACAGTCGTAAGCGCACTTGCTGGTCGCTCAGTACGTGTCGATCTCATCGATACCGACGAGGTTCGCTAAGTCATAACTCACCCATGAAATTAAACGTGGGCCGCATCGGTAAAGCTCACGGAATTCTCGGTGAAGCAACAATCGAAGTCCGAACAGATGAAGCTGAAGATCGCTTCGCTATCGGCGCAGTTTTACAGACAGAAAGCCACGGTGAATTAACCGTGGCTTCTGCACGTGTACACAACGGAATCCTCCTGCTTGGCTTCGAGGGCATTGAAGATCGCAACGCCATTGAAACGTTACGCAATGAGCTTCTCTACGCAGACGTTGATATCGATGCACCTGGGCTTGATGAAGATGATTATCACGTCTTACAGCTGGTTGGCTGTAAAGCCCATTTAGTCGATGGCGATGAATTCGGCGATGTGACCGACGTGCTCAATCTTCCGGGGCAAGATGTCCTCGTCATTAAAACTGAATCAGGTGAAGTCCTGATCCCATTTGTTCATCAACTTGTTCCTGTCGTAGATATCAAGAAGAAGACGATGACCGTTATTCCTCCGGAAATCGATGGGAGCATCTAATGAAGATTGATGTCATCTCGATATTTCCAGAATACCTTTCACCGCTCAAGCTTTCGTTGCTTGGAAAAGCACAGAATGCTGGACTCGTAGATATCTCTGTTCACGATCTTCGGGCTCAGACAAATGACAATCACAACACTGTCGACGACACTCCATATGGCGGTGGAGCCGGCATGGTGATGCTCCCTGAAGTCTGGGGCAAAACAATTGATTCAGTAGTTGCCGATGGCGCCGACATCATCATCCTCACGCCTGCTGGCAAG
Organism: Planktophila turicensis (SeqCode); assembly: GCF_965234405.1. GTDB lineage: Bacteria > Actinomycetota > Actinomycetes > Nanopelagicales > Nanopelagicaceae > Planktophila > Planktophila turicensis. The sequence goes on along the minus strand of NZ_OZ248346.1, from coordinate 858,036 downwards.
CGTTTCAATCAGAAAATGGCCGAAAGCTTCTCTTCATCTACACAATTGATCTTTGCCTGTGGTCGTTATGAAGGTATCGATGATCGCGTTCGTCAGTATTACTCACAACCTGAATTTCAATCTCGCAATATTCGTGTGCATGAAGTCTCCATCGGAGACTTTGTACTTGGTGGTGGAGAAGTTGCTTCAATGGTGATGATTGAAGCAATCACACGATTGATTCCGGGTGTTCTTGGTAACCCTGAATCGCTCGCTGAAGAATCACATAACAGTGAGGGATATCTCGAATATCCAAACTTCACCAAACCTCAAGAATGGCGCGGTATCTCAGTTCCCGAGATTCTTTTGAGTGGTAACCACGCCGAAATTGCGAAGTGGCGCACACAACAGGCGGGGCAACGCGCGAAAGATAATCTCTAACTCGTTAGTAACCAATTCACTGCCGTACTGTTGCGCCCATGAGCGAAGAGTCAGCACGCATTCAGTCACGTCTTATTCGTGATCTCGAACCAGTCGTAGCAGTAGAACTCGAACGCCATCTCAAGGTCCAGAAGAACTGGTACCCACACGAGTATGTCCCATGGTCTGAAGGTCGCGACTATGCAGGCCCACTCAATGGAGATGCATGGGAAGCGAAAGATTCACGCCTGACTCCTGTTGCCCAGGATTCACTCGTACTGAATCTTCTTACCGAAGATAACTTGCCGAGTTATCACACCGAAATCGCTCTCTCGATGGGCCGCGACGGTGCGTGGGGAAACTGGATTGAACGTTGGACAGCTGAAGAAGCGCGCCACGCAATTGTGATTCGCGATTACCTGATGGCAACTCGTGGAGTTGATCCATACGAACTCGAAGATCTTCGCATGGCACATATGTCCCTCGGGTATCAAACCCCGTATGAGAACGACATGTTGCACACCATTGCATACGTTTCATTCCAAGAGCTTGCTACACGTATTTCTCACCGCAACACCGGAAAACTTTCTGATGATCCAATCGCTGAAGGCATGATGCAGCGAGTTGCTCTCGATGAAAACCTCCACATGCTCTTCTATCGCAACACACTTTCAGCAGCCCTTGATATGGAACCAAATGCTGCAATGCGCGCAATCGCAGATGTCGTCACTAACTTCGATATGCCAGGAGCAAATATGCCGGGCTTCGGACGCAAGGCAGTTCAGATTGCCCTTGCTGGTATCTATGATCTGCAGCAGCATCTCGATGATGTCGTAGCTCCAGTTCTTCGTGCATGGAATGTCTTCGAACGTACCGATCTTTCTGGTGATGGCCTCAAGGCGCGTGAAGAGCTTGCTGCATTTATGGATACGACATATAAGGCGGCTGCAACATTTAACGATAAGCGCGAAGTTCACTTCGAGCGTCAAATTGCGCGCGGCATTCAGCCAATTCGCATCACCAACTAAAGCTCAAATAAGATAGGCGCCATGACGCGCACATATCTCGTTGAGACCTACGGGTGTCAGATGAATGTGCACGATTCCGAACGTATCGCTGGTTTGTTGGATGAAGCTGGTTATCTTCCAGTTCCCGAAGGCCAGCAGGCAGATATCGTCGTCTTTAATACCTGTGCGGTGCGTGAAAATGCCGACAATAAACTCTATGGAAATTTGAGCTTCTTAGCGCCTATCAAGAAGAAGAATCCAGCGATGCAAATTGCAGTTGGTGGCTGTCTTGCACAGAAAGATCAATCAATCATTCTCAAAAAAGCACCTTATGTAGATGTTGTCTTTGGTACTCACAACGTGGGCTCACTGCCAGTGTTGCTCGAGCGCGCCCGCATCGAAGAAGAGTCACAAATTGAAATCCTTGAGGCCCTGGAGCACTTCCCATCCACGTTGCCTGCCCGACGCTTCTCGGCCTTTACTTCATGGGTCTCGGTCTCTGTTGGATGCAATAACACTTGTACATTCTGCATCGTTCCGACTCTGCGCGGGGTGGAAAGGGATCGACCAGCTGCGGATGTGCTTACCGAGATGCGCGCGCTCGTCGATCAAGGCGTCATCGAAATTACCCTGCTTGGCCAAAATGTGAATGCCTATGGAGTCGAGTTTGGTGACCGAGGCGCTTTTGCAAAACTTCTCCGCGAGGCTGGGAAAATTGATGGACTTGAGCGCGTTCGTTTCATGTCTCCTCATCCGCGCGATTTCACTGATGATGTCATCGAAGCTATGGCCGAAACGGCTAATGTGATGCCACACCTGCATATGCCACTGCAATCTGGTTCAGATGCAATTTTGCAGACAATGCGCCGCTCATACCGCACCGATAAGTACCTGGGCATTCTCGATCGCGTTCGTACTGCAATGCCTCACGCGATGATTACAACTGACATCATCGTTGGTTTCCCTGGAGAAACAGAAGAAGATTTCCAAGGAACTCTCGATATTGCAACCGAAGCGCGTTTCGCGGCTGCTTACACCTACAAGTATTCAATCCGCCCAGGAACTCCAGCAGGAGCGATGGAGAACCAAGTTCCTGAAGATGTCGTGGGAGAACGGTACACACGCCTTCACGAGCATCAGCAGAAAATTTCCCAATCAGTCAATGAAGAAGCAATCGGTACGACTCATCGCGTGATGGTCTCTGAAATTGAAGGCCGTCGCGACGAAGTGAGATCTCGAATGACTGGTCGCTCTGAAGATTTCCGTCTCGTGCACTTCAGTAGTGATACCGATGCTCGCCCAGGCGACTTTGTCGATGTAAAGATTGTTGAAAGCTCTGCCCATTATTTGATTGGTGATGCCGTAGCGGTTCATCGCACGCGCGGGGGAGATGCACACACAGCTCGCACAGCTCCTGCTTCTACATCCCTTGGAATTCCAACGGTAAGAAAGTGAACCGAGTAATTGTCATCTGTGGGGCTACTGCCACAGGCAAGAGCGATATCGCAATAGAAATAGCACAAGAGCTGGGCGCTGAAATTATCAACGCTGATTCGATGCAGCTCTATCGCGGCATGGATATTGGAACTGCAAAGTTGCCTGAAGCAGAGCGTGGCGGAATCCCGCACCACCTTCTTGATGTTCTCGATGTAAATCAAGATTCCACCGTTGCTTGGTATCAAGAACATGCTCGCGCTGCGATTACAGAAATTCACTCCCGCGGAAAAGATGCTGTGATTGTGGGAGGCACTGGCCTGTACATCAAAGCGATTCTCGATGACCTCAATTTTCCAGATACAGATCCTGCCGTGCGCGCAAAGCTTGAGGCTGAAGTGGAAGAGTTTGGATCGGCTGCGCTTTTTTCTCGATTGGAAGAGTTGGATCCGGCAGCAGCTTTGGCGATTGATCGAGCAAATACACGACGCATCATCCGCGCGCTAGAAGTTATTGAGATTACTGGTCAACCATTTACCGCCAATCTTCCTCGCGAAGATAGTTCTCGCTATCCCGACGCCCTTCAATTTGGCCTTGTCATGGACCGCGAGCATCTGCGCGAGCGAATCGACCTTCGAGTCGATCGCATGTGGGATGCAGGTTTTGTCGGCGAAGTAGATCGATTGATTTCTCAAGGTATCCGCGACGGAGTCACAGCTCAACGTGCACTTGGGTATGCCCAAATCATTGCGATGCGTGATGGAACCATGAGTGAAATCGAAGCCAAGGAAGATACAAAGCGCGCAAGCCGTCAGTATGCCCGTCGCCAAGAGACCTGGTTCTCACGTGATGCGCGTATTCAATGGGTTGCCCAACATCAACCACGTCTCGAAACTATCCTCCAGAAGATAAACTCCTAGCATCATGACCAACCCAGTAATCGGCACTTACGGCCACGGCACCGAAAATGACTTCGTGCTGGTCTATGACCCAGAAAATTCATTCACGATTTCAGAGGCTCAAATATCTGCTATTTGTAACCGCAGTACTGGAATCGGTGCAGATGGATTTATCCGCATTACTAAGGCCGACGGTAAGTGGTTTATGGATTACCGCAATGCCGATGGTTCGATTGCAGAGATGTGTGGCAATGGAATCCGCGTGATGGCTAAATATCTGGTCACTCGGGATATCCAGCCCGAAGGAATTTTCGCCATTGATACTCGTGCCGGAATCAAACATCTGCGTGTACCTCGCGAGGGGGATATCTCAGTAAATATGGGACATGTCACCGATGAGATGGAAGAAGTCGAAGCTTCAAATAATGGTCATACCTGGAGTGGATTCAACATCAATGTCGGTAACCCGCACGCCGTTGTCTTTGTAGATTCCATGGACGATATTGGTTCACTCGCTGATGCACCTGCTGTTTCGCCAGCATCGTCATATCCTGAAGGCGTCAATGTCGAATTTGTAGAAATCTTGCCGAACTTTGAAGCAAAGATGCGGGTTCACGAACGCGGAAGCGGCGAGACTCGTTCTTGTGGAACCGGCACATGTGCAGTTGCACTTGCAGCAACACTTAGGACAAATGGAAAGCTTCCATCGCGTTGGACCATTTACCCACCAGGTGGCCGCCTCATCGTCGATATTGATGGACACTCCAATGCAACCCTTACAGGTCCTGCCGTTATCCTCGAAGATCACGACCTCACAAAGTACTTGTCGTAATGACTGACGACGGTTACGACAAGCTATTCGATGAGCTCCTGCGCGAGAGCGCACGAGTTGCCTCAGATTTTGATTACGATGAGAGTGATTTTCAGGAGAATGAGCAACAAGAACTTTCTGACCGTAATGCGCTTCGAAGAATCAAGGGATTTTCCACTGAACTTCAAGATATCTCTGAAGCTGAATATCGCCAATTACAGTTAGAGCGCGTTGTGCTTGTTGGTGTCTGGACTGAAGGAACAGCTGAGATGGCTGAGAATTCAATGGCCGAACTTAAGGCGCTGGCAGAGACTGCGGGCTCTGAAGTTCTAGAAGCGTTGATTCAACGTCGCGATCGCCCGGATCCTGCAACATATATTGGTTCAGGAAAGTTGATTGAACTCAGGCAGATTGTCGTTGCAACGGGCGCTGACACTGTTGTTTGCGACGGAGAACTTTCACCGGCACAGCTTCGAACTCTTGAAGATAAGTTGAAGGTAAAGGTCGTTGATCGCGTTGCCTTGATTCTCGATATCTTTGCTCAGCATGCCAAGAGTAAAGAAGGTAAGGCTCAAGTAGAGCTAGCCCAGATTGCATATCTACTCCCACGCCTTCGCGGTTGGGGAGATTCTCTTTCGCGCCAGGTTGGTGGTCGCGCTGCAGGTGGTGCCGGCATTGGTGGTCGCGGACCTGGTGAGACAAAGATTGAAACTGATCGCCGTCGTATTCGTGACAAGATGGCAAAGCTACGTCGTGAAATCGCTGAGATGAAAGTGTCTCGCGATACAAAACGACAAGAGCGAAAGCGTTTCAATATCCCATCTGTTGCTATTGCTGGATACACCAATGCTGGAAAATCATCTCTCCTCAACGCCTTAACCGGTGCCGGCGTGCTCGTTGAAAACGCGCTCTTTGCAACGCTTGATCCAACTGTTCGTAAGTCTGAGACCGCAGATGGTCGCGTTTACACACTCTCTGACACCGTAGGTTTTGTGCGCCACCTTCCGCATCAATTGGTCGATGCCTTCAAATCAACTCTTGAAGAAGTGTCGGGCGCAGACCTAATTGTGCATGTCGTTGACGGCTCACACCCTGATCCCTTTGAACAAATTCGCGCTGTACGACAAGTCATCACTGAAATCGGTGGGGGAGATATCCCTGAAATCATCGCAATCAATAAGGTGGATATCGCAAGCCCGGATGTGGTTATGGAAATTCTGCGAAAAGAGCCAAATAGTTATGCGTTCTCGGTCCGTTCTGGCTTCGGAGTTGAAGGACTTGTTCACGCCATTGAAAAGTCTCTGCCGCATCCCAGCGTAGAAATCACAACAGTCATTCCGTATAACCGCGGAGACCTCGTAAGTGCGATCCATGAACAAGGTGAGATCTTGAGCGAAGAACATCTTGCAGAAGGCACCGCAATTCATGCCTATGTCGATGGTGGATTAGCCAAAGCGATTGAAAAAGCCACGGCAAAGCAGGAATAAAGACGACACGCCGAGTGTTGTATCGTCTATAGAGCAAAGAATGCGCCACTATTCGCGCATGCCGGGTAATTAGACCCGCTCATGAGAAAAGTACGGAAGCGAGGTGAGAGCAGTGGCAACAGATTACGACACACCTAGAAAGACCGACGAGGAGCTTCACGAGGAATCGTTAGAAGAACTCAAAGCTAAGCGCGTTGATGCACAATCAGGACAGATCGATGTTGATGAGGCAGAAGCTGCAGAGAATCTTGAACTTCCAGGCGCTGACCTATCGGGTGAGCAATTAGCTGTTCGAGTAGTTCCAGTTCAGGTTGATGAATTTACCTGTTCACGTTGTTTCTTGATTCATCACATTACACAACTTGCTAAGGGCGAAGGCGCTAAAGCAATTTGTAAAGAGTGCTCGTAAGCTCTTTCGAATTCTTACAACTTACCAACCAATACGGAGTGGGATCACGGTCATCTTGTAACGTGATCTTCACACCGGTTGAAATCCAGAAGGTAATCGCTAGATAAGCTGCCGGATCTGCATCTCGAGTCCGAAGTAGCCTCATCTGCTGAGTATCGATTTGCTCAACTTTTGAAAGATATTTCAACTCGATATGAGCTCGGCCAACGCGTAGCTCGTTCTCAGTAACCACTATTTCAGATCGCGCTGAACGAGCGATAGTGATGAGTGCGACAGTTGCCAAAATCAAAGCAATGAGCGCAGATCGATTATCAAGAGCCGCCCAAATGGCGACAACAAGTGAGAGAAACATGAAGTAGATAAAGGCTAAGAGCCATAGTGGTGGACGAATTACTTCCTTGAATATCACTTCACTTTTCGCCACGAGGTCTAGGTTATCTCTCTATTCATCAAGTAATCTACATACATGAGTCGCGTTGCAAGCACTACGCCTCCCGAGGGAGCCGAGATTCCTGCTCGACATCCAATGTCGCCGGCAACTGGAACCCAGATTCCATCCCACTTTAAACACTGCTTCGGGTGTGGAGAACTTCACCCGACCGGCTTACATCTTGTCGCTCATGTCGGAGAAGGCGCAGATATCACTGCAGATTTTGTCGTCACAGAAAATCACCAAGGAGCGCCTGGCTTGGCTCATGGCGGGCTCTTATCTCTAGCATTTGATGAAGCTCTTGGAAAACTTATGTGGCTTCTTCGCGCCCCAGCAGTTACTGCGCGCTTAGAAACAGATTTTCTTAAACCTGTCCCGATTGGAACAAAACTTCACATCACTGCCCGAATTACAGGACAAGTAAATCGCAAGGTGTATTCCGAAGCTGAAGGGCGCCTTGGAGGCCCTGATGGAGAAGTAGCAGTGCGTGCCGCGGCTCTCTTCGTCATTGTTCCGATGAAACACTTCCTTGAAAATGCGCCTGCCGAATACATGGAAGCTCTGCGCAAGAATCCTGAACTTCTTAACTTTGTAGATCCAGAGTTTGATATCAACCCATGAACGAATTTCAAGTATTGATTAAGAGGCTCGATCCTGATCTTCCATTGCCTCAGTACTCAAAAGGCGGAGATGCTGGAGCAGATATCGTCTCTCGCATCGACATCACTTTGGCTCCGGGGGAGCGCGCACTCGTTCCCACTGGGATTTCAATCGCACTGCCGGATGGATATGTAGCACTGGTTCACCCGCGTTCTGGTTTAGCAATTAAGCATGGCGTCACAATGGTCAATGCACCCGGCACCGTTGATGCGGGATATCGCGGAGAGTTGCAATGCATCATGATTAATCACGACCCTAAAGAGAGTGTCACCTTTAAGCGCGGCGACAGGATTGCGCAGTTAGTTTTCCAAAAGGTAGAACGCGCACATTTTGTAGAAGTTGATGAATTGCCTGGATCGGGCCGCGGCACAGGTGGATTTGGATCGACGGGTCGTCAATGAGCCAACACGAAGATCGCGAAAAGGTACTTGCAGCATTCGGTGGCAAAAAAGGTCTGATTGATTCTGGAATTCCATCGGTCATCTTCTTAGTTGTATTCAACATCTCAAAGGAGCTACAAACAGCACTTATTGCTTCAATCGCTGTTTCAGCACTTCTGACAATCATTCGATTGGCGATGAAGGACACCATCCAGCATGCTCTCAGCGGATTTATCGGCGTTCTGATCTGTGCTTGGTTTGCCAACCGAACAGGCAATGCCAGCGATCTATATATCCCTAAGTTACTTACCAACCTTGGGTACGGAACTGTTTATCTCATTGCAAACCTTGCTGGATGGCCGATTCTTGGTGTGATGTTGGGGCCGATTCTTGGTGAGAACCTCACATGGAGAAACCATCCTGAACGTAAGCGTGCATATACCTTGGCGAGCTGGCTCTGGGTTGCGATGTTCTTCACTCGTATTGCTGTGCAGTATCCAATTTACAAGAGTGGCAATGTCAATCTACTTGGCACGGTAAATCTAGCAATGGGATATCCACTCTTTATTGCAACTGCATATGGATCGTGGCTGATTTTAAAGAACGCGCCACAACGAACTACTGAGCGATAAAGCAGCCCTTAATCAAATCTTCTGCAGTTGCAGAGGCCACAAATAGCAATTCATCTCCTGCAATAAAGACATCGCTTGGTGCCGGTGCAATAACGCGGCCATCACGAACAATTGCGGCAAGGGAAGCATCATCAGGAAGTGTTACTTCTTCCACTGTCTTTCCGATACATGTTGATGAATCAGGCAATGTGAGTTCTACAAGGTTTGCTTGACCGCGGCGGAATGAGAAGAGTCGTACAACATCTCCGACGCTGACCGCTTCTTCAACAAGTGCGGCAATAATGCGTGGAGTAGATACAGCAACGTCTACACCCCACGATTGATCAAAGAGCCATTCATTCTTTGGGTGGTTAATACGTGCCACAACTCTTGGAACGCCGTATTCAGTCTTTCCAAGAAGTGAAGCAACTAAATTAACTTTGTCATCTCCGGTAGCGGCAACTAAGACGGCACATTGATTGAGCTGAGCGTTGTCGAGGGATGCAATTTCGCAAGCATCGGCCATAAGCCATTCAGCATCTGGGACAGAATCAATCTTGAGAGCCTTAGGGTCACGGTCGATAAGTAGAACTTGGTGTCCGTTATCAAGGAGTTCGCGGGCAATAGCACGACCAACATTTCCTGCACCTGCAATAGCGATTCTCATGGACTATTCACCCGGTCCTTGCGTAAGTGCTTCTTCTGCAGCGGCCATGCCATCATCACGGATAGTCATGTGAACAAGGTCGCCATCTTGAAGAACAGTTTGTGGTTCAGGGATGAGGCCTTCACCGAGACGAGTAAGGAAGGCAACGCGTGCTTGTGTTGCAGATTCGAGCTCTGAGATTGGACGTCCGTACCAATCGAGATGAGGATGAACTTCTAGAAGTTGAACAGTTCCGGTTGCATCGCGCCATTCAGAACGAGCACCTTCAGGTGCGATACGACGCAAAATCTGATCTGTTGCCCAGATAACTGTTGCAACTGTTGGGATACCAAGGCGCTGGTAAATTTCTGCGCGACCTGGATCGTAAATGCGGGCCACAACATTGGTAACGCCATAACTTTCGCGCGCCACACGTGCAGCCAAAATATTTGAGTTATCGCCATTACTTACTGCGGCAAATGCTTGAGCACCTTCGATACCTGCCTCAAGGAGAGTATCTCTATCGAATCCAACGCCGACGATTGTGCGGCCCTTAAAGTCAGGACCCAATCGGCGGAAAGCTTCTTTTGCTTGATCGATAATTGCAACGGAATGGCCGGCAGCCTCTAGTTCAATAGCGAGAGATGAACCAACTCGACCGCAACCCATGATGACAACATGCACAGGGTTAACCTACTACTGGTCGCGCCAAAAATCTCTCATACTCGGATCTCGACTAGGCTTGCCTCCATGTCATCTACCAAGAGAACAACGCTCGAAGTAGGGCAGAAAATTCAGGTAACAATCGAGAAGGTTGCCCACGGGGGACACTTCATCGCTCGCTATGAAGGTGCCGTTATATTCGTCCGCCACGGCATTCCTGGCGAAGAGTGCACAATCGAGATAACCAGCACGGGCTCCTCATTTAATCGTGCCGACGTTATTGAAGTCACCGCACCTTCAGAAGATCGCGTCAGCGCACCATGCCGCTTTGCGCATAGAAATGGATGCGGGGGATGCGATTTCCAGCATATTTCTCTTCCACGCCAACGCAGCTTGAAGAGCGATGTCATTACGGAACAGTTCTCACGAATTGCAAAGATGGATATTGAAGTAGAAGTCGAAGAAGTTGCAGGCCCTCTTGGATGGCGAACACGATGCTCAGCCGTTACTACCAAGGCTGGCGCTCTGGGTTTCTACCAAGCCCGCTCTCACAAAATTATCCCCGTTGATGATTGCAGAATTCTTGTACCTGAGATGCGTTATTCAGAGCTCGCTCAACGCGGTGCTAAAGGTGATCAACGTATTGATATTTCTATCTCGAACACGGGCGAGCGAACAATCGCAACTGCCAATTCTCGCGATGAATCTCCGCTTCGAATCAGCGACGGACCTGATGTCGCTCATTACACAGTAGGGGATAATTCTTTTGAAGTCAGCCAGAAATCATTTTGGCAGAGCCATAAAGACGCTCCTCGTGTACTAACAGAGGCAGTTCTGCAATACGCGCAATTGCGCGAAGGAGATCATGTTCTTGATCTTTATGGCGGAGTCGGCCTCTTTGCCGCAAGCTTCTTATCTCATATCGGTGAATCGGGTTCAGTAGATATTGTCGAGGGTAGCAAGAGCGCAACGGCGGACGCGGCCCGAAACTTTGAGGGTAAGAGCAACGTCAATATCTACACAGGCGATGTTGCACGGTTGATTACCCGCTTCTCGTCTGCAGATGTCATCGTTCTCGACCCACCACGTGAAGGTGCCGGCAAAGATGTCATCGCGCATTGCGCGCAGTTAAAGCCGCGAGCTATCGTCTATGTCGCATGTGACCCTGCAGCGCTGGCTCGAGATGCCGGATACCTACGCGATGCCGGCTACCAACTCGATTCCATGCGGGCATTTGATCTCTTTCCCATGACGCATCACATCGAATCTGTTGCGAAATTCGTACCCACTAAGGTATCTTGACGTCAAGATATCTCCCTCGAAAGAAGAATCGCGATGAGCAAGAACTCACTTGGTACAAAGAAGAACCTCACAGTTGCCGGCAAAGATTATGAAATCTTTGATATCTCAGCAGTAGAAGGCGCAACCAACCTTCCGTTCTCACTTAAGGTACTTCTTGAAAATCTCTTGCGCACCGAAGATGGCGCCAACATCACTGCGGATCACATCAAGGCACTTGCCCAGTGGGATCCATCTGTCGAGCCAGATACTGAAATTCAATTTACGCCAGCGCGCGTTGTTATGCAGGACTTCACTGGCGTTCCTTGTGTCGTCGACCTTGCAACCATGCGCGAAGCAATCGTTGATCTCGGGGGAGACCCATCTAAGGTAAATCCGCTTGCTCCCGCTGAACTCGTTATTGACCACTCAGTTATTGCAGATGTCTTTGGAACAAAAGATTCTTTCGAGCAGAACACTGATATTGAATACGAACGTAACCGCGAGCGTTATCGCTTCTTGCGTTGGGGCCAAGGCGCCTTTGATGAATTTAAGGTTGTTCCACCAGGAACCGGAATCGTTCACCAGGTAAATATTGAATACCTAGCTCGCGTTGTTATGACACGTACTGTCAATGGCGTTCTTCGCGCATACCCAGATACCGTTGTTGGAACAGATTCGCACACCACCATGGTCAACGGACTCGGAGTCCTTGGTTGGGGCGTTGGCGGCATCGAGGCAGAAGCAGCACTTCTTGGTCAGCCTGTGTCAATGCTCATTCCACGCGTTGTTGGATTCAAGCTTTCTGGCGAGCTACCAGTTGGAACAACTGCAACAGATATGGCTCTGACAATTACTGAAATGCTTCGTAAGCATGGCGTTGTCGGCAAGTTCGTAGAGTTCTACGGTCCAGGTGTTGTCTCAGTACCAATGGCAAACCGCACAACTATCGGAAATATGTCACCTGAATACGGTTCGACATGTGCCATCTTCCCTATTGATGAAGAGACACTTCGCTACCTTCGCCTTACAGGTCGTAGCGATGATCAGGTTGCGCTAGTTGAGCAGTATGCAAAGGCTCAGGGAATGTGGCATGACCCTTCTGTATCTCCACGATTCTCAGAAAATATCGAACTCGATCTTTCGACAGTTGTCTCATCAATCGCTGGACCAAAGCGTCCGCAGGATCGCATCTCGCTGACAGCTTCAAAGTCATCATTCGAGAAGATTCTTCCTACATACTTCTCAGATAAGACAGGTAAAGAGGCTTATCCAGTAAACGTTGGCGCGAAGGCGACAACAATCAAGAATGGCGATGTTGTTATCGCTTCAATTACATCGTGTACCAATACTTCAAACCCTTCAGTCATGATCGGTGCAGCTCTGCTTGCAAAGAAGGCCGTTGAAAAGGGTCTGACATCTAAGCCATGGGTAAAGACAACTCTTGCACCAGGCTCAAAGGTTGTCACCGATTACTACGATCGCGCCGATCTCACCAAGTACATGGAAGCCCTTGGCTTCAACTTGGTCGGTTATGGCTGCGTCACCTGTATCGGAAACTCAGGACCGCTTCCTATCGAAATCAGCAAGGCGGTCAACGAGAACGATCTCGCCGTCACTGCTGTCTTGTCAGGAAACCGTAACTTCGAAGGCCGCATTAGCCCTGATGTGAAGATGAATTACCTTGCTTCACCACCGCTTGTTGTTGCCTATGCACTTGCCGGAACAATGGATCACGACTTTGAAAACGATTCTTTGGGTAACGACAAAGATGGCAACCCAGTACTTCTGAAAGATATCTGGCCATCTGCACAGGAGATCCAATCAGTTATCGATTCTTCAATCTCATCTGAAATGTTTAAGAAGGATTATGCAACTGTCTTCGATGGCGATCACCGTTGGAAGTCACTTGATACTCCGACTGGAAAGACATTCGAGTGGGATCCAAAATCCACTTATGTTCGCAAGCCTCCTTACTTTGAAGGAATGCCAGCAGAACCAAAGCCGGTCACAGATATCACCGGAGCTCGCATTCTTGCGATTCTCGGAGATTCAGTAACAACGGATCACATTTCTCCAGCAGGAAATATCAAGGCTGATTCACCTGCAGGTAAGTACCTCGAGGCTAATGGCGTAGATCGTAAGGACTTTAACTCTTACGGATCACGTCGTGGAAACCATGAAGTTATGATTCGCGGAACATTTGCAAATATCCGCCTTAAGAATCTTCTTCTTGATGGAGTTGAAGGAAGCTTTACCAAGAACTTCCTTGCCAATGGCGAGCAGACAACAATTTACGATGCATCAGTTGCTTACCAAGCAGCAGGTGTTGGTCTGATCATCCTTGCCGGTAAAGAGTATGGATCTGGATCTTCACGTGACTGGGCAGCAAAGGGAACAGCGCTTCTTGGTGTTCGCGCAGTAATTGCAGAAAGCTTCGAGCGTATTCACCGCTCTAACTTGATCGGCATGGGCGTACTTCCATTGCAATTTACCAACGGTGCAAATGCTCAATCACTTGGTCTTAAGGGTGATGAGACTTTCTCGATTACCGGCGTAACCGCGCTCAATGACGGAGGAATCCCTAAGGAAGTCACAGTGACTGCAGGGGATAAGACCTTTACGGCTAAGGTGAGAATTGATACACCAGGTGAAGCGGATTACTACCGCCACGGTGGAATCATGCAGTACGTACTGCGTCAGCTCCGCGGCTAATCTAGACTGCAACCATGCTTGAATCGATCAAAGGTCCCAGTGACCTCAAGGCTCTTCGCCCTGAGCAGCTGGAGCAACTCTCTGAAGAGATTCGCCAATTCCTGATCACCAAGGTCTCTAAGACCGGTGGGCACTTAGGCCCTAACCTAGGCGTAGTCGAGCTCACGATTGCAATTCATCGCACCTTTGATTCACCGAAGGATGTCGTTCTCTTCGATACCGGCCACCAGTCTTACGTTCATAAAATTCTGACGGGGCGCGCAGATCAATTCGATAAGTTGCGTCAACGTGGGGGAATCGCTGGGTATCCAAACCGTAGCGAGAGCGAGCACGATGTCATCGAAAATTCACATGCATCAACTGCGCTCTCTTGGGGCGATGGAATCTCTCGCGGTTTCTCACTTACCGGTCAGTCAGATCGTCACGTTGTTGTTGTCGTAGGCGACGGAGCGCTGACAGGCGGAATGTCTTGGGAAGCGCTCAACAATATTGCTGCAGCCAATGACCGAAACTTAATCATCGTCGTAAACGATAATGAACGTTCTTACTCACCAACTATCGGTGGCGTTGCTACCTATCTTTCTACGCTTCGTGTCACTCGTGGCTACGAACGCTTCCTCGACTGGGGCAAAGAGGTTCTTACTAAGACTCCAGTTGTTGGCAATCCAATTTACGAGACCCTTCATGGAATGAAGAAGGGCATCAAAGATATTGTCGCCCCGCAAGGCATGTTTGAAGATCTTGGTTTGAAATATGTCGGACCCATCGATGGACACGATGTCGCCGCCATGGAGCGCGCACTACTTCAGGCAAAAGAGTTTGGTGAACCAGTTCTTCTTCACGTCATTACCGAAAAGGGAAAGGGACATAAGCCCGCTGTTGCTGATGAGGCCGAAAAGTTCCACGCGGTCGGAATCGTTGATCCTGAAACAGGAACACCGCTCAGCAAGTCAGTTACAAGCTGGACCAGCGTCTTCTCTGATGAACTTGTTGCACTTGGCCACGAACGTAAAGATATTGTGGCAATTACAGCGGCAATGCTTGGCCCTACCGGTCTTGATAAATTTGAAAAGGCATTCCCTGATCGCACAATCGATGTGGGTATCGCTGAACAACATGCAGTAACAAGTGCCGCAGGTCTTGCATTTGCAGGCATGCACCCTGTCGTTGCCGTTTACTCAACATTCCTCAACCGCGCATTCGACCAGATGCTGATGGATGTTGCCTTGCACAAGGCGGGTGTCACCTTTGTCTTGGACCGCGCTGGAATTACAGGCGATGACGGTCCTTCACATAACGGGATGTGGGATTTAGCTCTTACCGGAATCGTTCCTACGCTTCATGTTGCTGCTCCTCGTGATGCAGCTCGTCTGCGTGAAACTCTGCGCGAATCACTCGAAATTTCAGGTGCTCCATCGCTCATTCGTTTTCCAAAGGGTGCAGTACAGGCAGATATTCCAGCATTTGAACGACGCGACGGAATTGATGTTCTCTATCGTGGCGAGAGCGTAGATGTTCTTCTTGTCAGCGTTGGTGCAATGGCAGCGATTGCAGTCGAGGCAGCATCACAGGCATACCGTGAAGGCGTTGGCGTTACCGTCATCGATCCTCGTTGGGTAAAGCCGCTTCCTCAATCACTTGTCACGATGGCGCAGCGCTATAAGAGCGTTGTCGTTCTTGAAGATGGAATCCGCCATGCAGGAATCGCAAGTTCGATTTCAGAGCTCTTCCGCGAAGCAGGGCTGAACGTCGCACTGCACAGCATCGGCGTTCCACTTGAATTCATCGAGCATTCAAAGCGCGCAGAAATTCTTGAAGATCTTGGAATTACTGCTCAGAAGATTTCACGCGACATCGTCGAGTGGAGTTCTACTGTGGAAGAGATGCAATTCCCGGTGCATGAAAACGCTGACCGCAAACAGACTCGCTAATTCCTTCACGATCTAAGTAAGGCAAGATTCCGCCGAGATGCATCGGCCAGCCAGCGCCCATCAACATACAGAGATCAATCTCTGCTGGTGTTGAAACAACGCCTTCATCGAGCATCATGCGCGCCTCTTCGGCCAGAGCTTTCAGTGCGCGAAGACGTACTTCTTCAGCAGTTGAAGGAGTTGTTCCTTTGTGAACGAGAGCGAGAGCTGCTGGGTTTGGGCCCACTGAGCCATCATCGTTTTTAATGTAGAAAGTCTTGACGCCTTCTTTGACCATTGCTTGCATCGTTGGAGAGATGCGGTAGCGAGGTCCAAGGTTTGCATTGAGAGTTTCAGAGACATGGAGTGCAACGCCAGGACCAACCAGGCCAAGGAGCTCAAATGGCGACATTGGGAAACCAATACTGCGCATTGCATTATCAGCCGTTGCTGGGTCGGTTCCTTCATCAACTGCATCGGTGATTTCACCCATGAAGCGAGTCAGAAGTCGGTTTACAACAAAGCCCGGAGCATCTTTACAGATGATCATCGTCTTCTTGAGCTCTTTTCCAATGTTGACAGCCGTTGCAGTGGTTGCATCATCAGTCTTGGATGTACGAGCAACTTCAAGAAGTGGCATGACAGCCACAGGGTTGAAGAAGTGGAATCCAACAACGCGTTCTGGGTGTTCTAGCCCTTCGCTCATGCGTTCGACCGATAGGGAAGAGGTGTTGGTAGCGAGAACGCATTCAGGTCCGACAATCTTTTCAAGTTTCTTAAAGAGTTCCTGCTTAAGGGATAGCTCTTCAAAGATCGCTTCAATAACGAAGTCGCAGCCGGCAAATACTTGCTGATCTGAAGATCCGCTAATGAGAAGTGAGAGACGGCCAGCGGATTCAGCGCTCATGCGCTTCTTCTCAACCAACTTAGCGAGCTCGTTCTTTACCCATGCCACACCTTTATCGGCGCGCTCTTGATCGATATCTGTCATGACGACAGGACACTTGAGATTACGAAGAAGAAGGAGTGCGAGTTGCGAAGCCATAAGACCAGCACCGACAACGCCAACACGTGCAACCTTGCGACCTAGGGCTGGCTTTGGTGCACCTTCAACTTTCTTGCGCTTCTTCTGAATGACGTTAAAGGCATAGAGCGATGCACGAAGCGGGTCAGACATTGTCAGATCTGCAAGAGTTGCATCTTCTGCATCAAAACCCTGACCACGTGAATTTGTCTTCGCTTGCGCAATCAGTTCGAGCGCTTTCATTGGTGATGCAATTTCTGCGCCACCGTATTTCTTAAGAGCTGCAGCACGACCAGCTGCAAGGGCTGAATCCCACGCAGGATCGGTTGAGTAATCTTTACGTTCAATCTTGGTTGCACCGCTCAAAATGGAGGCCGCAAATGCCACAGATTTTTCGAGGAAATCAGCTGGCGCATAGACCGCATCAACGATGCCAAGACCGAGAGCATCCTTAGATTTCATCATGGTGTTGTTATTAAGTGCGTTTCCGATAATTACTTGAACGGCGCGCTCTGGACCAATTAACTTAGGAACGATTGTCGCTCCGCCCCATCCTGGAACTAGCCCAAGGAAAACCTCAGGAAGTGCGGTAAATGCTGTCGCTGAAAGTGTGCGGTAGTTACAGTGAAGTCCGACTTCAAGTCCGCCACCGAGTGCAAGACCGTTGATAAAGGCGAATGTTGGAATTCCGATCTCATCAAAGCGACGGAAGACATCGTGGCCTAACTTGCCGATAGCAACTGCTTGCTCGCGCTTATTAAGAAATGCCAGAGCCGATAAATCTGCGCCCGCTGCGAAGATAAATGGTTTACCTGTGATGGCAATAGCAGCAGGTTTGCGGGAAGCGGCCTCTGTGATTGCCGCATCGAGTGCCATCAAAGATTGTGGACCGAATGTGTTGGGACGATTGTGGTCATGGCCATTATCGAGAGTGATGAGTGCGAGTGTGCCCTTGAAACCAAAGGGGGTGAGGTCAACATCGCGAACGAGTGCATTGGTAACGACCTCTTCAGGAGCACCTTCTGGAAGTTGGATTGCAGTAGTCATTACTTCGAACCTCCTGAAATCTGCGCTTCTTTGTTATGGGGGTTTTCCCAAATAATTGTTCCGCCCATTCCGAGGCCAATACACATGGTGGTGATGCCATAACGAACATCTGGCTTCTCTTCAAAGGTGCGAGCTAAGTTGAGCATCAGACGCACACCAGATGATGCAAGTGGATGACCGACGGCAATTGCTCCGCCATAAGGATTCACGCGAGGATCATCATCTGCAATTCCGAAGTGATCAAGGAATGCGAGAACTTGTACAGCGAATGCCTCATTGACTTCAAATGCGCCAATATCTTCAATCTTCAAGCCCGCTTTATCGAGAGCCTTGATAGTTGAAGGAACTGGCCCGTAACCCATGACTTCAGGTTCAACGCCAGCAAATGCAAATGTCACCATGCGCGCTTTGATAGTAAGACCTAACTCTTTCGCCTTATCTTCATTGGCAAGAAGGGCCGCGGTTGCGCCATCGTTGAGTCCTGATGAATTTCCTGCAGTGACGCGACCTGCTGGACGGAAAGGCGTCTTCAAACCTGCAAGACCTTCCATCGTTGTTGTCGGACGCGGAGCCTCATCAACGGTTGCAATAGTCCAACCGAGTTCTGCATTACGCGCAGCTGTCGGGATTAAATCTCTTTGAATCTTGCCATCAACATATGCTTTAGCCGTCTTCATCTGCGAGTTGAGCGCATATGCATCAGCGCGCTCTTTTGTTAGATGCGGAAAGCGATCATGTAAACGCTCGGCAGTTGCACCCATAGCGAGCGCATCTTGTTCCACCAACTTCTCTGCAAGGTAGCGAGGATTGGGATCCATCAATTCACCCATTGGGTGGTTACCCATATGTTCAACGCCACCAGCAATTGCGATATCAATAGCGCCCATAGCGATTGCACCAGCAACTGTTGTTGTTGCAGTCAGTGCACCTGCACACCAGCGATCAACGGAGTAGCCAGGCACAGTCTTAGGAAGACCAGCAAGAAGCGTTGCACTTCGCCCGATATTCATTCCTTGGTCACCGGTCTGCGTTGCAGCAGCGATAGCGACATCATCGATGGATGCGGGATCTACATTGGGATTTCGCTCCAAGAGGCCACGCATAGCGCGCACCATCAGGTCATCGGCGCGAGTACCTGAATACATGCTGCCGGCCTTACCGAATGGGGTGCGGACAGCATCGACGAGGACGACTGAACGGAGTTGTGACGACATAGAACTTCCTTCGCTGGTGAGTATCTTTGGAAAGGTTACTCGCCAGTAGGGGAATTGGCTATGCGTTAAGAGGTGTTTTTACCTTCGCTGGCGACAAGTAGGCGCTGATAGTCAGACCGAGGTAGGCGAGCCAGACGAAGAGCTGGAGCCACGATGTCGTTGTATCAAATCCGATTGTTCCTCCAAGGAGGGCGGCGATAAATGATTCCTTTGGCATCCATGAAGTGACATCCCATGCAAAGGCATCAGGGCCAGGCAGGATGCCAAACTCCTGGAACTCGTGGATTCCGTATGAAAGAACGCCCGCTGCCACAACGATTAGAGCCACACCTGAGTAGGTGAAGAACTTGCCAAGGTTGATTTTGACTGCGCGGTTGTAAATTCCATAACCAAGACCTACTGCCAGAGCCAGGCCAAGGATCAAGCCAAGGGTCGCTGTAGAGAAAGCGCCAACGGTTTTAAAGTTGGTATAGAGAAAGAGTGATGTTTCCAGGCCTTCGCGAGCAACAGCAAAGAAGGCGAGGGTTGCCATCGAGAGGGCACCAGAGGTCACAGCGACCTCGGCCTTTCCATGGAGCTCATCACGCAAGCCACGGGCTGCGCGCTTCATCCAGAAGACCATCCAGGTGACAAGGCCGACCGCCACGAAAGAGGTAGTTCCGGCGAAGAGCTCTTCGCCCTTCTCTGAGAGCTCAGCAGAGGTGTAAGACAAGAAGGCTCCGAAGGCAAGGCTTGCAGTAATAGCGAGAGCTACCCCGGTCCAAAGTGCGCGTAAATGGCTTCTTTGGTCGCTCTTCACAAGGTAGGCGACAAGGATTCCAACGATGAGCGCGGCTTCTAGGCCTTCGCGTAGTGCGATGATGAATGTACTGAGCATGGCTTGAGAGTAATTGAGCTAAGGGAATTACGCAACTCCGATGTTGCGTAATTCGTCACTCTGCAGGCGTGACTTCCGCCTCAGGCTCAGGTATTTCTAGTGGCTCAGTTTGCGTGAGGGCCAGTTCAAGGATGGGAGAGGCAATCTCAGCCTGCCAGCGGCGCGCTCCCATGGCGAGCAGGGCTTCGTGCACAGATGAGGTCGGAGGCTGCCAACAGATACGGCGGACCAGTTCGGGGGAGATCATATTTTCAAGAGGAATGGAAAGTTCCTCAGCCCGTACCTGCAAATTAAATCGCGCGTGGGTGAGAGGTGCGTACTTTTCCGGAAAGCGCTCGCGCCAAATTTTAATCGGTGGCATCGCATCAGTTTTAGAACGCGCTTCAGGCCATTGATCTTCTGGCATTGCAATGGCATCGGTAATACAGCTAATCCATGTTGCAGCATTTTCTAACCAGCGCGCTCGCAAGCCCAGCGGCCTAAGAATTTTTTCAAGATGTTTGCGATTGGTTATCGGACCTTTATCGGATGCAAGTGCAATTTCTGTAATTGCTAAATCTGATAAAAGCCGGCTGGGCGATACATCTAATTCTTGTGCAAGTTCATTACGCGCCTGCCAGATTTCGCGGATTACCGCCATGTGATTGCGCTTCTTCACCTTATGCATTCCAGAAGTTCTGCGCCATGGATCTACTCGCGGTGGCGCCGGTGGAGCTGCAATGATTGATGCGAAATCTTCTTCAGCCCATTTCCATTTCTTGGCATCGACCAAGAGTTGGTAAACCTTGTCGCGCAACTCGACAAGAAGTTCTACATCGAGAGCGGCGTAATTAAGCCAATCGTGAGGAAGTGGTCGCGTCGACCAATCAACAGCAGAGTGTTCTTTTGCAAGCGAGACGCCCATTAGCGTTTCAAGGAGCGGACCAAGACCTACGCGCGGAAGCCCTGCGATACGACCGCCGAGTTCGGTATCGAAGAGAATGTTAGGAAATATGCCGACTTCGCGAAGGCAGGGAAGGTCTTGCGTACTTGCATGCAAGATGACTTCAACGTCTTGGATAAGTGCGTTAAGTGCAGTAAAGCAACGATGTCCTGGCCCGAATGGAATCGGATCGATGAGGTGCAACCCGCCACCAGTACGTTTGATCTGAATCAGATATGCACGGGCGCTGTATTTATATCCAGATGCACGTTCTGCATCGAATGCATAAGGGCCAGTGCCTGAAGCTAACTGTGCAAGAGCTGCATCGAATGCTTCCTCGGTGTCGATAATCGCGGGAACTCCCTCTGCTGGATGTAGCAAAGGGATTGCGGTGGGAAGCTCTTCTACTTCAGACACGACGTCGAGCTGATGCAATAGTTGAAACGCCTTCAGGAACGGGTGGAAGTCCTGCGACTTCGGTAATAAGATTGCACCACGCCTGCACGTGAGCGAACATGTCGTCAGGAGATGTGATTACCGGAGACCAAGAGGCACGAATTTCAATTTCGGATTCGTCATTACGTGGTGAAAGTTTTCCAAAGGATGCACTGGATACGCGAGTAACTGTGCCGCTCGGTGCGTTGTAAGAAGCACCCGTTGCATTGAGTGAATCAAGAAGCCAATTCCAACCTACTTCTGGAAGCAGTGGATCTTCTTGCATCTCGCTATCTACATCGGCGCGCATAAAGGTGACGCAGCGGAAATCGCCTTCCCAAGTGTCTTGCCCACCGGGTTCGTGCAAAATGACGAAACGTCCAGAGGCAACCTCATCTTCTGCATCTCCGAGTGAGCCATTTGAGATATCTGCGGTGAATGCAAAGGAATAAGCCGCAAGCTTTTGAGGAGCAGGCACTTCTTCCAGAATGATTTCATTTCTTGGGGTAAAGGTACGAAGAAGGTCGATCATCTCTTCAAAAGTAAATGTCGATTTCACTGGTTAATTCTAAAGTTCAAGGTGTGCTTTGCATGGGAGGCTGATGGTCTTGCCCTGTAGAGTCCTCTCCATGGCAAGCCTTCTAGCGCTACTTTCTAGCGCGTTGTGGGGAAGCGCCGATTATCACGCTGGAAAACTCAGTAAACGATTCCCAGCCATTGCAGTTCTTGCAACCAGTCAGGCGATTGGATTTATTACCGGTCTCTTTCTTGTCATTGTGAGTGCATCCTGGAATGCGCAAGCACTCGGAAGTGATGGCTACCTTCTTGCAGGAGCACTTGCAGGTCTGTGTGGGTACGCCGGTCTGATTAGTCTCTACGCCGCACTCTCTACAGGGAGAATGGGTGTTGTTTCACCAATTAGCTCACTTGGTGCGCTGATTCCCTTGGCTTACGCAATTGTCATTAAAGGTGATCAACTTTCTACAATCGTCAGTATCGGAGTTGTCGCTGCACTTCTTGGTGGCTTTCTTGCAAGTGGACCAGAAGTTTCGCAAGGTCTTCCGCTTAAGCCAGTTCTCCTCGCTTTATCTGCTGCGGTCTTCTTTGGCCTAGCCCTTGTCTTTATGGCAATCGGATCGCAGAGCAGCGCCTTGATGACCATGACGACAATGCGCGCCACCACTCTTCTTATCGGCATTGCGATCTTTATTCGATTTAGACATATCGGCGGGCTAGGAAAAGCCGAACTTCCCATTCTTATCTTTATCGGTGTCGCAGACTTCGCAGCTAATTTGCTTCTTGGCGTTGCAACGACAAAGGGCCTTGTCTCACTTGCCATGGTCTTAGGTTCGCTCTACCCAATCGCTACTGCGTTATTGGCTTACAAATTTCTCCACGAAAGATTACATAAAGTGCAATATGTTGGAATCTTCTTTGCTGTAATCGGTGTAGCGCTAATTTCCGCCTTTTAATTATTTTCGTGCAGAAATAAAGCGCGTATCTGTTTTCGTTACTTCGCTACGCTGCGAGAAGTGTCCAATTAGTTTTTCGATATCAATAAAATCTTCTCCACCGGTAACGGATGTAATACTGAGTTCAAGAGCGTCGATACGTCCTGCGCTGATTAATTCTGTGATGATTGCAACGCCCGCTTCAATATGAACGTTGGGGCCGAATGTTTTAATCGCTCGATCTAGCGCTTTCTCGGGGGAGAGATTCCAACAATGCGCCAGGCGATTATCGGCTAAAGGGTTAATCAAAGAGCGTGAAATAACTACTACAGGCACTGGTGTGCGGTGATAGGGCTCTGTACGTGCAGTATTGCCTCCGATAAGAATGCAATCAGCTGTGCGACGTCGCGCTAAGAACTCTGAGCGATCAGCTGCAGTGGTTACACCTGCGGAGCTGCCATCCTTTGTGGTAGATCCATCACTTCCGACTACGAGAGTTACTGTGACCGTCATAAAGGTAAGAATATTCACTTTCTCACCCATTTATCAGGAAAATCTCCCGCTTAAAATTGAAAGTTCATTACTAGGAGCGTTAGCCTTTCAACATGAGAAAAGCTATGAGTGCTGGCGCTGCGGTTGCATGCGCGGTTTTTCTCCTCTCGATTTTCCCTTCGACTGGTGCCAATGCTGCGCAAACTTTGGCGCAGGTACAAGCGCAAGTAAATCGACTTGAAGAAGATGCCACTGAAGCTGCTGAAGGTGCGCAGGAAGCCAAGGTTAAGCTCGCAGCTCTCACGCGCAGCTTGGCAGGAATCCAAGCTCAAGCAGCGATTCAAGGAAAGACTGTTGATGCGATTTCAAAAACTCTTGGAGTTATCGCTGTCAATCAATACAAGTCAGGAACTTTGAGCCAAAGCCTAGAACTTCTCTTCTCATCAGATCCTGCGCTCTATCTTTCATCAGCCGGTTCTCTCGAAGCGATCACTCGTCGTAAATCAACGCAACTTCGCAAATTCCAATCTGCAGAACAACAGCTTAATGCGACCTCATTAACTGTCAGCGACCGCTTGGCTCAAGTGAAGGTATTGCAGACAAAATTGGCCGAACGAAGCGCCTTTGCGCAACGAAAGTTGGCTCAAGCAGAGCTCTTGCTATCTAAACTAAAGAAAGAAGATCGCGAACGGCTCGCTAAGTTGGCAGAAGATCGTGAGAATGCAGACCAGGCATCTTCACTAGTTGCGGCAAAAGCTGCCGCCGGGGTTTCAGGTCGCAGTGGTATTGCACTCAAATATGCGCTGAAGCAGATCGGTGATCGCTATGTCTTTGGTGCAGCAGGTCTGACTACGTGGGATTGCTCTGGTTTGACGATGCGTGCCTTCCAGTCGGCCGGAGTTTCACTTCCTCACTCATCAGCTGCTCAATCAAGAATGGGTAAATCAATACCCTTCGGACAAAAGAAGCCTGGCGACCTCCTCTTCTTCGGCCGTCCTGTATCTCACGTAGGAATTTATCTCGGTGGCGGTCGCATGGTTCATGCACCACGTTCGGGCTCACGCGTGAAAGTGGCTGAGTCGAATTCACTTGGACGTAAACCTTTGGTTGCAGTCCGCCGTTTCTAATGAGTGACTCAAAGATTCTCTGCATCACAAATGATTTCGGCCCACGCGCAGGTGGAATTGAAACATTTGTTATTGGTCTAATCGAACGCCTTCCCAAGCACTCGGTCGTCGTTTACACGTCTTCGCAACCAGACTCTGCTGCCTTTGATAGAGCGTGGATGGAGAATTACGGAGTACTCGTTATTCGCGACAAATCTAAGGTTCTTTTACCTACTCCACGTGTAGCAAGTGCTGTCAGAAAGATTCTCCGTCGTGAATCAATCAGCACGGTTTTCTTTGGGGCAGCAGCGCCATTAGGGCTGCTATCTCAGGGGCTACGTCGCGCAGGTGCAAAACGAATCATTTCACTTACTCACGGACATGAAGTCTGGTGGGCAAAGCTTTGGCCATTTTCTTGGGCCATGCGGCGCATTGGAAGTGGCGTAGATAATCTGACATACCTTGGTGATTTCACACGTTCGCAGATTTCCCGTGCGCTCACAGATAGCGCAGCGAATGCAATGGTGAAGATCGCACCCGGAATCGATACAGATCACTTCGCACCTCGCGCTGATGCACAAACGCTACGAGCCGAGCTAGGACTTTCAGAGAAGAAGGTAATCGTCTCTGTTGGGCGTTTGGTCCATCGCAAGGGACAGGACGCACTCGTTGAATCAATGCCACAGATCCTGTCGCAGGTTCCGGATGCGCATTTACTTTTCATAGGCGAAGGTCCATATAAGGATTATTTAGTAAAGCGCGCAGCTGAATTAAAGGTTAGCGATGCAATTACCTTTATTGGACGAATTCAGTATGCCGAACTTCCTCGTTACATCTGTGTAGGAGATATTTTTGCAATGCCTTCACGCTCTCGTCTTGCGGGTCTTGAGGTTGAAGGTCTTGGCATCGTTTACTTAGAAGCCAGCGCGTGTGGTCTTGCGGTAGTCGGTGGGAAATCTGGGGGAGCACCAGATGCAGTTCTTGAAGGTGAGACCGGATTTGCAGTTGATGGAACGTCAGCGCAAGCAGTAGCTGAAGCAGTGATTATTCTTTTGAAGAATCCAGAACGCGCAAGCCAGATGGGTGCACGTGGTCGCCAATGGATTATTGATGAATGGCGCTGGGAAATTTGGTCAAAGAAATTTGCCCAGTTACTCACTCAACCCTGATTGTTGCGCCTTCTTCACAGCTTGAGTTCGATTACTGACCTCTAACTTTCTATAGATTGTATTGAGGTGGGTCTTCAGTGTTGATTCTGAAATGAATAAAGAGGCTGACAACTCCTTTAGCGGTTGGCCCATATGTAAAGTTCCAAGAATTTGTAGTTCCCGTTGCGACAGACCAAAAGTTTCATTCTTGCGGTTAAGAGCCCCAGCAAGATCTTGTGCGGAGAAAGTGCCAGGCGATGAGAGCGCGTGATCTACCGCGGCAAGGAAGTCTGCAAGTGGCGCCGATTTATTCACGAATGCGCTGGCCCCAGCTTTCATGGCTGCAATGACGAATTCATCCTTTTCATTCAAGGTAAGAATGACAATCGCAACTGTCCACGAAAGTGAACGCACCCATTGTGCAATTTCCAAGCCACTACCATCGGGAAGATTGATATCGAGTATCAGCAAGTTTGGATTTACTCTTGCAATCTGGGCGCGAGCTTCGTTGATTGAAGAAGCTTCGTAAATTGAGAAGCTCTGTCGTGTTTCCAGGGCTCGACGTAGCCCTTCACGAACCATGGCATGGTCATCAACAATGAGCGCAACTAATGGGTCGCTCAAACCAAGATCGCTACACGAGTCCCATCAATACTTTCGATTGTGATACTTCCATTCATGGCATGTACTCGTTCAATAATTCCAGAAATACCAAAGTGTCCATCTTTCACGTGCGCCCCTCCAATCCCATCATCGATCACCTCAAGACAGGTTCGATTGTTGACGGGATAGAGGCTTATTCCAATGTGGGTAGCCCCAGAGTGAGCGATGGAGTTACGTAGGATTTCCTTAGTAATCAGCAGAAGTTGGGTAGTTAATGCTTCATCGAGGTCTATCTCTTCGATAGAGAGCGCTACCTCGTGGGAGGGCGCTAATTCGCTGAGGAGTCGTTTAACTTCACTGCTAAAGGAATGCGAAGTGCTGGTGCGCAGGTTCAGAATTTCCCGGCGAACCTTTGTAATGAGTGCGTCTATGGAAAGACGAGTACGTCGGATTTCCTGACGTGAATTGGTCGAAAGAGATGGATCGGCTAGCAGAAGGTCGAGTGAGTAACCCACTCCAACTAAATCTTGCGCAATCCCATCATGGAGCTCCCGTGCAACCCGAAGTCTCTCGGGTGACGGGAGTTCCATTTACTTAGTAAAGAGCGCTGTGATTTCAGCTGAGTACTTCTCAGCGATGACGTGACGCTTAAGAGATAGCTTTGCTGTGAGCTCGCCACCAGCGATAGTGAAGTCCTTGGCAAGAATCGTAAACTTACGAATAGATTCCGCTTTCGACACTGCCTTATTGGCTTCATCTACTGCAGTTTGAATAACCGCAATGAGGTCTGGATCATTTACCAAAGTATCAATTGTGGCTCCGGCCTTATTGTTAGAAGCAATCCACCCTTTGAGCATGTCCTGATCGATAGTGATGAGGGATGCAATAAATGGCTGGTTATCTCCAACGACCATGCACTGGCTGACCAGCGGATGCGCGCGTAGGCGATCTTCAAGAACCGCAGGTGCGACGTTCTTTCCACCCGCTGTAACGATGAGTTCCTTCTTTCGTCCCGTGATGTAGAGATATCCCTCATCATCCAGACGACCTAGGTCTCCAGATTTAAACCATTCGCCATCAAATACTTCTTGGTTAGCAGCATCGTTCTGCCAGTAACCGCGCATGACAATTGGACCTTTGATCATAACTTCGCCGTCATCGGCAATCTTGATTGAAGTACCAGGGATTGGTCGGCCAACTGAACCCACGCGAATCTTCTTTGTGAGGTTAAGCGTTGCACCTGCTGTTGTCTCAGTTAATCCATAACCTTCAAGAATTGTGATTCCTGCGCCACGATAGAAGTGACCTAGACGTGTTCCAAGTGGTGCTCCACCTGAAATAGCTGCTTCAACAGAACCGCCCATTGCTGCGCGAATCTTTGAGTAGACCAACTTGTCGAAGAGGCCGTGCTTGAGAGTAAGTAGTGGATTGAATCCGCGCTTATCTTTCGATTCGCTATAGGCAATAGCGACTTCAGCAGCCTTTCTAAAGATCTTTCCCTTGCCAGCAGCTTCTGCCTTAGCTTCAGCGCCGTTGTAGATCTTTTCGAAGATGCGAGGAACGGCAAGAACGAATGAAGGCTTAAATGAAGCGAGATCTGGCTGCAGGCGACCAACTGGGTCGCTGCAATGCGCGAGGTGAAGTCCTGCATGGATTGCACCAATCTGCACCATGCGTCCGAAGACGTGCGCTACTGGAAGGAAGAGGAGAGTAGATCCACCAGGCTTAAGGAAGAGATCGCTTGCGCCTTCAACAACGTTGCCACACTCTGAGAGAAAATTTGAATGTGTGAGTTGTACGCCCTTTGGACGCCCAGTTGTACCTGATGTGTAAATCAAAGTGGCGAGACTTGCAGGAACGAGAGCATTTCTGCGGCGTTCAATCTCTTCATCAGAGATATTAGAACCAGCATCCTTCAAGATAGCGAGTACATCTTCTGTCATGACCCAAACATGCTTTGTATGTCCAGGAAGAACAGGAGTTACAAGTTCGCGATGCGTTGGAGTTTCGACGATTAATCCAACAGAACCTGAGTCATTGAGGATCCAGTCAACTTGTTCAGCAGAAGATGTTTCATAAATCGGAACAACACATCCACCGGCGTACCAAATTGCAAAATCTAGAATCGTCCATTCATATCGAGTGCGCGCCATGATTGCGACACGATCGCCAATTTGAATTCCAGCAGCAACGAGACCTTTGGCAGTTGCGCGGATTTCTTCTTCAACTTGTCGTGCAGTCAGTGGCTGCCACCCATCTCCAAGAGGACGTGACATGGTGACGCGATCTGGCTCAAACCATGCTCGTTCTGCAATCAAATTGGTGAGGTTTCCGGCTGTCGCAGCAGGGATGATTGGAGGATTGTTGATTTCGTTAATGACGCTAACGCTAGCGGGCGAGTGGGTGAAAAGGGAAGATTCCGAGCGCGTATTACTTCTGGGTGAGTGTTGGTAGCCTTGCGCCCATGTCAGAGAAGAGCGTTTCCACAGTCATTATCGATGCACCCCTAGCGGATGTTGAAGCCGCCCTATTTTCTATTGGGAGCTACCCCGAGTGGCTGAGCTCCATCAAGAAGGCGGATGTCATTGAAAGTGATTCGTCCGGTCGGGTACTCAAGGCGAAATTAGCTATCGATGCCGGCATGATGAAAGATCGAGTCACTCTTGATTACGATTGGAGCGCAGCACCTGCTTCGCTCTCTTTCACAATGGATGAAGCTGATTTACTGACACAGATGGATGGCGCCTACACGCTCAAGGCAATCGATTCAGATTCAACAGAAGTTACCTACGAACTCACAGTCGCTGTTGGCATGCCTGTTCCTGCCATGATGATCACAAAGGCGCAGAAGCAGACCATTGATGCTGCTCTCAAGGAGTTGGCTGAGCGAGTCGGCTAAATGAGTTACACCATTGGCGTCGATGTCGGCGGTACAAAAGTCCTCGGGGGAGTTGTCGATGAATTCGGCGCTGTCCTAAAGACTGCCCGACGAGATACGCCACGTGAAGGTGGAGCTGCTCTTACGCAAACTATCGCCGATGTGGCACTTGAATTAAAGAAAGAATTTACAGTCGACTCTGTCGGAGTATCTGCTGCAGGGTTTGTCTCATCAGATAGAAAAACAATGCTTGCTACTCCCAACATCGCTGGCTGGAATGGTGTTGATTTAGATTATGAACTCACCTCACTAATCGGTTTACCTGTTGTGATTGAAAATGATGCCAACGCGGCCGCTTGGGGCGAAGCTCGTTTCGGAGCAGGACGTGGAAAGCGCCACATGTTGATGTTGACTGTGGGCACAGGTATTGGTGGCGGCATTGTTGTAAATGGCGAGCTCTACCGCGGTGCGTTCGGAGTTGCTGCTGAAATCGGTCATATCCGCGTAGTTCCAGAAGGCCATCTCTGCGGATGCGGAGCACGTGGTTGCTTTGAACAATATGGTTCTGGAAATGCGCTCATGCGCCATGCCCGTGAAGCGATTGCAGCAAGTCCTGATATTGCACGTAACTTACTTTCACGAGGCGATGGAACTATTCAGGGACTTACTGGAAAAGATATAACTGAAGCTGCTCGTGACGGCGATGCAGTTGCACTCGCTGCCTTCAACACAACTGGACAATGGCTGGGCGCGGGAATTGCAACGCTTTCTGTAGTTCTCGATCCTGAATGCGTTGTCATCGGCGGTGGAGTAATCGATGCGGGCGAGATTCTCCTTGAACCAACTCGAAAAGCACTTGAGCAGTCAATGCCTTTTGCTGGAAAGCATCCATACCCAGAAATCATTGCAGCGCAATTGGGTAATGAAGCAGGGCTAGTCGGAGTTGCTGATTTAGCTCGTTCGTAAACTTTTTTTACAGAGCAGCACCGTCGTCAGGGTGTTGGTTATTGCGATTATTCTTCCAGCGCACCATTGCGTTCAGTGAATCTTTTATTTGATTAATAAGTGATCTCTTTGGAATTGTCGGCGGTGAGAATCTATTGGAATGATCTATCGCATCTAGTTCATCGAGGTACGTCGTTGGAGCAGATTCATCGAGCGATAGACCCTCAACCATTGATTGGAATTCTGCATCAATGAGTTCTTTGTCATCGAATGCATCATCTGATTCATGGCCCGATTCACGCTTGCTCATGGTTTATGTTCGCACAAATGGGTCGATTCAGGCTAAATTAGCGCCTATGAACAATCTGCCCTACGGCACCCTCCGGGCATTTCTGACACCATTTTTGATGTTGCTCTTTCGCCCGAAGGTGAAGGGGCTGCGTAGCGTTCCATCAACTGGACCACTGATTCTTGCTTCGAACCATCTCTCATTTAGTGATTCGATTTTTATGCCGCTCGTCGTGCCTCGCAAAGTTACCTTCTTGGCAAAGAGTGAGTACTTCACATCTCCTGGACCCAAGGGGCTTCTCAAGAAATTAACTTTCATCGCTTTGGGACAAGTACCTGTCGATCGTTCAGGTGGACGACGTAGTGAAGCAGCTTTGATCACCGGGCTCGAAGTACTTGCCGGGGGTAATTCCCTAGGAATTTATCCTGAAGGCACTCGTTCTCCTGACGGGCGCCTCTATAAAGGACGCACAGGTATTGCTCGCCTTGCTATTGAATCAGGCGCACCCGTAATTCCAATTGCGATGTTTAACACCGACAAGATTCAGCCGACTGGCACAGTCATTCCAAAGATCATGCGCGTTGGAATCACATTTGGCGAACCAATGTACTTTGAAGGCGATTCAACAGATTTGCAATACTTGCGCGAAGTTACTGATCAAATCATGAAACGTATCCAACAGTTATCTGGCCAGGAGTACGTCGACACCTACGCTGTGAAGGCGAAGAAATCAGGAATTAACGTCGAAAATAGCGAAGAGAACGATTAATCAATCTCTAGCTCTGCACGCTTAACCAAGTAATTACAGACGCTGCATTCAGGGCCTGAATCTGGCATCCCACCCTCGATAGTTGTAATCAACTCTTCGAGAATCGACATAAAACGATCGGAATCTCGCTCGACTGGAACATAGTGTTGATTGACGCCAAAGCCATGAGAGTTGGAAGCGAGTTCACTCGGTGAAGTCTCGGTTACTCCAGCTAATTTCCAAATCAGAAGACCCATGCTGGAAACCGGAAATGGCTTTCCGCGATCAGGGTTCTCGAGGGCATGTGCATATGCCTCTAACTGTGGCGCATAGAAGGGCCCATTGTCGCGAGCAGAATCTGAAACCTTGCAATCAATAATTCCTACAGTGCCATCTGTGTAATGGCCAAGCAGGTCGTAGATTCCAAGAATCTTCCAACGTGTTTCGAAGCCATTGATTGATATTGGTGCGCTCTTTACCCATTGACCCCATTGCTTCACAACACCCGGCTTTAACGAGGCATCGATATCTTGCATCGAAGCTCGGCGGAAATGTTCTTCTTGAGAATCAGCAAGCGGTTTGACGAGTGGAAACTCTTTCTTCAAATCAAATTTAAACCAGTACTTAAGCCATAAGCAGCGCTTGCAAGTAGAAAGCCCAAAGGTGAGATCGGATGGGGCAATGGTGTCGCGCGCAGGAACATCAGGCTTTTTCATATCTCATCTTCTCCTTACCCAGTGACAACTGCCGAGAATAGGACGGCGAGTCCCAAGATAATCATGATTGTTCCGCCGGCAGCACGGAGTCGTTCTAGGCGTTTATTATCTGTTGCAAGCCAAGCGCGTGCAGTACCGGCAAGCAGACCCCAACTTCCGTCAGAGATAAATGCCAGAACGCAGAAGACAAGACCAAGAAAAATTAATTGAGTGGTGACATGTCCGCCATCGATATCTACAAATTGCGGCAAAACTGCAGCAAAGAAAACAATCGCTTTGGGATTAAGTACTCCGACCCAGAATCCATCGCGGATTGATTGACGAACGGTTGGCGCAACGGGTCCTTGGTTTGTCATATCTGCGGCGTGTAGCGCGCGTTTCCTAATTGCATCGATTCCAAGATAAATCAGATAAAGACCACCAGCCCATTGCACTGCAATGTATGTGATGTGCCATTTCTGAAGAATTGGACCAACGCCTAGGGCGACAAGTGTCGAAAGTACGAAAGAGCCCATGACATTTCCGGCGACGGTGAGGATCGAGATTTTCCGACCCCAGGAAACAGCTCGAGCAATGACGAAGAGGACGCTTGGCCCAGGAGCGATGATGATGATCATCGCAGCCACCAGATATTCCGGTATGCGACTAGGAATCACTCCGCTCAACATGGGGTAAAGGTAACCAATGGAACCCTTGAAATGTGCGTGGCGATTTGCCCTCAAGGCCAAGAGGGGCTTTAATTGCTATATATCGATACGATATATCTAATCAACATAGATGGGGGGAAGATGCGATGCGTTCACGCTCAGAATCTCTCGAGTTCGCCCTCCTGGGCCTTCTCGAAGAGGGTCCTTTGCATGGATACGAGCTTCGCAAGAGGCTGATGGCAATCTTCGGCCCCTTCAGAGCGCTCTCGTTCTCAGTTCTCTACCCACAGTTGAAGAAGATGGTTATTTCGGAAGTTATCGAGGCGAAGGAGATTGGCGTGACTTCACGCCGAACTCGCATCGTCTACACGATCACCAAAAAAGGGTCACAGAGATTCGAAGAGCTCAATAGCGCTGTGACTGCCGACGCTTGGGAAGATGAAGGTTTTGGCATTCGCTTCGCCTTCTTCAGCCCAACTACAACGATGAACCGCGTTCGAATTTTAGAAGGGCGACTTCGTCGCTTAGAAGAAAAAGCAGATGTTCTGCGCGAAGATCTTAAGAGTTCTTCTGCAGGGATTGATAGATACCTCGAGGAGTGGCGCCGCTTCTCTCTCGAGTCGCTAGAGCGTGAGATCGCCTGGCTTAAAGACATGATCACAACCGAGGGGAACAATAAGTGAATATCAAGACTCAAGAAGGCGACATCCGTGTAGCGATTGTTGGCGTTGGCAACTGCGCTAACTCACTCGTACAGGGAGTTACCTATTACAAGGATGCAGCCCTCGATCAAGAGATTCCAGGACTTATGCACGCAGTAGTCGGCGGGTATCACATCAACAGCATCAAATTTGTTGCAGCTTTCGATGTCGATGCAAAGAAGGTCGGCTTAGATCTTGCGGATGCAATCTGGGCAAGTGAAAACAACACGATTAAGTTCTCTGACGTTGCAGAGACAGGCGTTCCTGTCCAGCGCGGAGTGACTCATGATGGACTTGGAAAGTATTACAAAGAGACAATTCAAGAATCAACTGAGAGCCCAGTAGATGTTGTTGCAGCTCTTAAGGAAGAACAAGTAGACGTTCTTATCTGTTACCTACCTGTTGGTTCAGAAGATGCTGCAAAGTACTATGCACAGTGTGCAATTGATGCAGGTTGCGCATTCGTTAATGCTCTTCCAGTCTTTATTGCATCTGACCCAGTCTGGGCAAAGAAGTTTGAGGATGCGGGTCTTCCTATCGTTGGCGATGACATCAAGAGCCAAGTTGGCGCGACCATCACACACCGAATCATGGCTAAGTTATTCCAAGATCGCGGTGTCCACCTCGATCGCACCTATCAGCTCAACGTAGGTGGAAATATGGACTTTAAGAATATGCTCGAACGCGACCGCCTCGAGTCAAAGAAGATTTCGAAGACTAACTCTGTTACTTCCCAGCTTGATCACGATATGGGTGCAAAGAATGTTCACATTGGTCCATCGGATTACATTCCATGGCTTGATGATCGCAAGTGGGCATATGTTCGTCTTGAGGGTCGTGCTTTCGGTGACGTGCCTTTGAACCTCGAATACAAGCTAGAAGTATGGGATTCGCCAAACTCAGCAGGTGTCATCATTGATGCACTTCGTTGCGCAAAGATCGGTTTAGATCGCAAGGTTGGGGGAGCGCTACTCTCACCTTCTTCATACTTTATGAAGACTCCACCAGTGCAGTACACAGATGAACAGGCTCATACTAAGGTTGAAGATTTCATCTCCGGAAAGCTTGATCGATAAATCTATTGAGTAAGAGAAAACCCCGGTCCTGATTGCTCAGGGCCGGGGTTTCTTATCCCCTCAACCTTCACGGAGAGTTGAAGAGAGGAGGGTTAAATCGTCGCGCTATCTGGAGTGCGACGAATGTGTACTAACCCCGCGATTGAGAGAAGAAGCATGACGAGCCCTCCAACGAGTGCTGCAATTGCAGATCCCTTCATATGTTCCCAAATGTAAAGATCTGAATAATCGCGAGCCATTTCACCTGTTGTAACCTTCTTCTCGGCCCACTTTGCCAGTTGAGCCTTAGTTGCTTCTGGCATGGCATCGGCAGCTGGGAATGAAATGTTCTGATTATCTAGTTGGCTCTTGACTGAATCAGAGGCAAATGTGGCACCCCAGTTAAGAAGAGCAGCTGCCGTGAATAGAAATACAGAAAGTCCAAATCCAACTGCTGTGACAATCGCGGGCAATAGCGATATTTGTTTTACCTTCGCAGAGTAAACCCAGCACCAATTGTTCAAAGGGCGATAATTCTCTACTTGTAATTGTGATGTCTCTAGCCATTTCAGCGACATCTCCGTTGCTAATTCCTATTATGCTCCTGCAAACATCCTTTCATTTGCCTTTGCCACCCTTTAGGATGCCCAAATGACGGAAATCACGACCTCTCGGCAAGGGCAAACCCTTGTTATTCGCTTCAATCGCCCAGAAAAGATGAATGCGATTACTCGGGGAATGTATGGCGAACTGGCGCAACAGCTCAACCAGGCAGCCGAAGATGAATCAATTCGTTGTGTCGTAATCACCAGCGAAGGCGATCACTTCACGGCAGGAAATGACATTAGAGATTTCATGTCGAATCCACCTACTGAAGCAGATTCCGATGTAGCAAAATTTCTCGGCTCTCTACTCGAGTTCCCAAAACCACTTCTAGCTGCAGTTAAAGGAAATGCCGTAGGAGTTGGCACAACAATGCTTCTACATTGCGATGTTGTCGTTGCTTCTCCGAGCGCCAGTTTCTCGATGCCATTTACCTCACTTGGACTTGTCCCTGAAGCTGGGTCTACCAAGTTATTTCCTGAGTTAGTTGGATATCAACGAGCTGCAAAGATATTCATGACAGGTGAATCCTTCTCTGCCGATGTTGCCCTCCAGATGGGGATGATTGCCAGCATCGCGGGGGATCCCGAAACCGAAGCTCTAGAAATTGCAGAGAAGATTGCTGAACAACCACCGAAAGCGATTATGAATACCAAAGCGCTTATGAAGGCGAATAAGCATGATGCAGTGGCCCATGTCATGCTCGCTGAGTTCCAGCTCTTTGCTCTCGCTCTTCAATCCGAAGAAGCAGCAGAAGCATTTATGAAGTTCATGGCAAAGAAGGGAAAGTAAATGTCACTTCAAGGTAAGCGCATCTTCATCACAGGGGGATCTCGCGGAATCGGCTTGGCAATTGCACTTCGCGCTGCCCAAGATGGCGCATCTGTCGCGATTGCTGCAAAGACTTCTGATCCCAACCCAAAGTTGCCCGGAACTATCCATACAGCAGCTGATGAAATCCGAGCAGCTGGCGGAACGGCGCTTCCTATTCAATGCGATTTACGCGATGAGAATCAGATAGCCGAGGCTGTTGCGCTTGCTGCAAAAGAGTTCGGTGGAATCGATATTCTGATTAATAATGCAAGTGCCATCAACTTAACTCGCACTGAAGATACGCCTGCAAAGAGATTTGATCTCATGTTTGATGTCAACGTTCGCGGGACTTTTCTTACTTCTCAGGCTGCAATCCCACACTTGCGCGAGTCAGCTGAGGCTGGACGCAACCCACATATTTTGACTCTGTCACCTCCACTTTCCATGAAACCAAAGTGGTTTAAGAACCACGTTGCTTACACAATGGCAAAGTATGGAATGAGCATGTGCGTTCTTGGAATGTCCGAAGAATTCAAGCGCGATGGGATTGCAGTTAATGCACTCTGGCCGCGCACTGCAATCGATACCGCTGCGCTACAGATGATCCCAGGTGTTGATACTGCTGCGTGCCGAACCCCGGAAATTTTGTCCGATAGCGCTTACATCATTCTCAATAGAAATTCTAAAGAGTGCACTGGAAACTTCTTTGTTGATGATGAAGTTTTGGCTTCTGAAGGCATTACGGATCTAGAGAAATATTCGGTAGTTCCTGGAACTAAGGATTTCTTGCTCGATTTCTTCCTCGACTAATTCAACCTGGAAGGTTATAAGTTAGAGCCTGCCTGCTTGATGAAGCGCGCTTAGGAAATCTTTCAACTCTTGCGTTTGAGGTGAGCCAAAGATTTGATCAGGTGTTCCTGATTCGTGGACTCGCCCCTTGTGGAGAAAGACGACGCTATCGGCAATCTTCTTTGCAAATCCCATTTCGTGAGTTGCGATGACCATAGTCATGCCCTCTTCTTTAAGTTCTGCAATTAAAGTCAGTACTTCTGCGATGAGTACAGGATCGAGCGCACTCGTTACCTCATCGAGAAGGAGGATCTTGGGGTTCGTAGCTACTGCGCGAATAATTGCTACGCGTTGCTGTTGCCCACCGCTGAGTAGATTGGGAAACTCATCGGCTTTCTCCAGTAGACCAAAGCGCTTTAGGAGTTCGCGAGCGTTCTTATCTGCGACATCTTTCTTAACTCCATGAACCAAGCGTGGAGCGAGCGTGATGTTATCTACTACAGATAAATGTGGGAAAAGGTTAAATGCTTGAAAAACCGAACCTATTTGTCCGCGCACTGTATCTATATCTGTTCCGTAGGCAGAGATATCTGCGCCATCGAGATTAATCTGACCATCGTTAAGTTCTTCCAGAAGGTTCATGCAGCGCATCAAAGTACTCTTGCCAGAACCGCTTGCTCCGATGATTACCGTTGCAGACTGCGCTGGGAAATCAATGGAGACATCATCGAGAACCAAGTTCTCGCCAAAGGATTTGCGGATGTTCTTAACCTCAAAGAGCGCGCTCATGGCTACCACTGTCCTTGTGCTCGTTGACGAGCATCTTGCCTGCGAGTGAGCCAGTCCGTGAAGCGAGTAAGAGGAATCGTGAGAAGTACGAAGAGCGCACCAGCAACGAGATATGGGGTGAAGTTAAATGATTGAGCTGTTTGGATTCCGGCTGCACGAATTGCGTCAACCGCGCCGAGAACAGAGATCAGCCCTGAATCTTTCTGTAGCGAGACAAGGTCATTGAGAAGTGGGGGAGTCACATTTCGAAATGCTTGAGGAAGAACCACATGCTCAAGAGTTTGTGACTGTGAAAGTCCTAACGCGCGAGCTGCCTGACGTTGCGTTGGATTCACGCCTTCGATGCCCGCTCGAATTACTTCCGCAACATAAGCTGAATAGGTAAGTACCAATGCGACCGTTCCAAGAACAACTGCGGAATTTGGAATCCAGCTAATACGAAGTCCTGGGATGCCGAGGCCGACTAGCAAGAGGACGAGTAGCAAAGGAAGTCCGCGGAAGAGATCTGTATAAATCGTTGCCACCAGGCGTAATGGATAAAGCACTGGAGAAGTTGTAGTTCGTGCAATAGCAATAAGAAGACCCAATAACAGCACAAAGAATTCGGCGACTATTAAAACACGTAGGTTGAGCAGTAGCCCGCGAAAGACCGAAGGCATTGCTTCTTTGGCATAGCTCCAGTTGAAGAATGAGTTCTTCACCATCTCATAACCTTGAGCGCCGGTGATTAATAAGACAAGAAGGAAACCAACCGCCAGCGTGCTTGAAAGTGCAATAAGGGTAGAACGGCGAGAGGCCCGACGCTTGGCAGCCTCGCGTTGCAGTTGCAACGAAGATGGCTGATAAGTCATCGGACCTCTCGCTTTCTTAAATCTGTAATACGTGAAATTAAGTATTACTTAAGAACTGGTGCGCCGACTGTGCTTGCTAGCCAAGCATCAGCAATCTTTGCAAGAGTTCCATTTGCACGAAGTGCATCGACAGCAGCCGTTACATCCTTGGTGAGCTTGCTTCCCTTAGAAAGCACGAGACCAAATTGCTCGCCGCCAGCTTGAGCCGGGAACTGTCCAACAATGAGACCGTTCTCTAGGTCAACCGCTGTGATGTAGAAAGCTGTAGGTAGATCAACGACGAGTCCATCAATCTGTCCGTTAGCAAGAGCCTGCTTCGCAACATCGTTGGTATCAAATACCGCAGGTGATTGAGTTGGCTTGATGACATCAGTGATGGTTGCGTAAGAAGTAGTTCCTACCTGAGCTCCGAGCTTTGCGCCCTTGAGATCAGCGATGGACTTTGCTCCTGCAATCTTTGATCCCTTAACAGTGATTACTGTCTGAGAAACGTCGTAGTAGCCAGATGAGAAATCAACAGCATTCTTACGTTCATCAGTGATTGAGACCTGATTGATATCGAAGTCGAAATCCTTGCAACCTGGCTGAATTACCTTATTGAATGGAACTTTTACCCATTCAACCTTGTCAGCTGAGTAACCGAGTTCTTCTGCGACTGCATAAGCAACTGCAGCTTCATAACCCTTGCCGTTTGATGGTGTGTTGTCATCGAACCATGGACCATATGCAGGATCGTCAGTTCCGATAGTAAGTACGCCTTCTTTAATCTGACCGCAGCCAGAATCTTTCTGTGCGTTAACAACAGGAATTGCAATAGCCACAATGGCTACGAGTGCTACGAGAGCGATTTTGATTTTTGTATTCAACGTTCCACGCCTTTCTGATGCGCTTGTCTTGGTGATGTACTCAAGACCTGGTCGTATTCATCCGGAAGGGCACCCCGCCGCCTTGGAGGGTTGCCGATCAAAGTGCCGGTGCATTCTTTGATACTCGTGACCGACGCGAAGACTATCAAGAGTGCTAGCTAGATTGAAACCGCGTAACCTTCGTCGCTATGAACCTTGAATTGAACGGAACAAATGTCATTCGCGAGAGCGAAAGACAGGGCAAGGCCTCTTCGCTCTTTTGGCCATGGTGTGGTGCAAACGTTTCGCTTCTAGCGCTTTCTTACGGTTCATTCTTTCTTGGATTCGGCATCTCATTCTGGCAGGCGACAATTGCTGCCTTCCTTGGAACAGTTCTTTCCTTCTTGCTTGTTGGGGTTAGCTCACTTGCTGGAAAGAAGTCGAATGCTCCAACGATGGTGATATCGCGCGCCACATTCGGAGTTAAGGGAAACCTAATTCCGGGCGCGCTTTCTTATCTCATCTTCGTTGGATGGGAGACAGTTCTAGTCTCGCTAGCGACACTTGCTACTGGAACTGTATTCATCCGACTTGGCGGCATTGAGCACAACGTCGCGATGATTATTGGCTTCGTTATCGCCGTTTCGCTGACCGTTTCAGCTGGAGTGCTCGGCTTCGAAGCGATCATGAAATTGCAGAGATACATCACGACAATCACGATTATCGCAACGCTTATTTACATCGCACTGACAATTTCTAAGGTTGATTGGAACGTAATCTCGTCAATGAAGAATGGAAATAGTCAGGCATTTATTGGCGCTCTTATTTTCGGAGCAACAGGGATTGGTCTTGGCTGGGTAAATTCAGCAGCAGATTACTCGCGCTACTTGCCACGAACCGTTTCAAACCGTTCTGTAGTTTTCTGGACCGTTTTCGGAGCCTCAATCGTTCCGATCATTCTCGTAACTTATGGTGCAGCGCTATCTGGCAGTAGTGAAGAACTTGCAGGAGCTATTGCAACAGACCCAATCGGCGCACTGACAACAATTTTGCCTACCTGGTATCTGATTATTTTTGCACTTGTCGCAATCCTTGGGTTGGTTGGGGGAGCGATTCTTGATCTCTACTCTTCAGGGATGACTCTGATTTCAATTGGACTTCCTGTGAAGAGACATATCGCAGCATCGATTGATTCGATACTTATGCTTATCGGAACCATCTATTTTGTCTGGGTCGCAGATGACTTCTTCTTCCCATTCCAAGGGTTACTCATCACTCTCGGAGTACCTGTAGCAACGTGGTCTGCAATATTCGTAACAGATGTTCTGATGCGGAAGCGTTACGACGAAACAGATCTTTATAGAACTGATGGAATATACGGATCTTGGAATTTTGGTTCTATTGCAGTAATGGCTGTGGGAACAATCATTGGATGGGGCTTTGTCACAAATAGTTTTGCAAGCTGGCTATCTTGGCAAGGTTACTTCTTAGGAGTCCTTGGCGGTAAAGAAGGATCTTGGGCTTATGCCAATCTTGGAATCTTCTTTGCCCTGATTATCGGTTTCGTGGGTTATTTCATCGTTGCGCGAAAAAGAATCAGACTTCACAACAACGCTTCGTGATAACGTGCGCTAATGCGCGCAAGAATTGCTCCACTTAAGGATTTTCTTCACCGCGAATCCTCTAGCGGTATTTTCCTTCTCGCAGCAGCGGCGCTCGGTCTTTTAGTAGCCAATAGCCCATTGGGCTCACAGTATTTTTCCACTCTCGATTCTGGTTTTGAAATCGGTGGTGGACTTTTCTATCTGAAGTTAACAACTCTCAAAGTTATTAACTACATCTTGATGACAGTCTTCTTCTTTGTTGTAGGTCTTGAGATTAAGCGCGAAGTTACATCTGGTCATTTAGCAACCTCTAGAAGTGCAGTAATGCCTTTCATCGCAGCGATTGGTGGAATGGCACTACCCGCAGCAATCTATTTGGCAATTGCCGGAAAGACTGATTCTCGAGGTTGGGGAGTTCCTGTAGCTACGGATATAGCACTTGCCGTTGGGTTACTCGCTTTGATTGGCACATCTGTTGCGCCGTCACTGCGCACCTTTCTTCTGGGGCTTGCCGTCATTGACGATATCGGTGCAATTCTGATCATCGCCTTCATCTATTCAACAGGTGTCGGATTCGGATGGGTTATATCTGCCTGTATCTCAATTCTGCTTATCGTTGCAATAGCAAGACTCGGAGTTATGCATCCTTTCTTCTATCTCATCTTGGGAGCCTCGCTCTGGTACTTCCTATATCGCAGCGGAATTCATGCGACTTTGGCGGGAGTAATTCTGGGACTTCTTACTCCTAATATCGTTAAGACCAATTCTCATATTGAAGATGTAGAAGATGGCACACTGACGATTATCGAATGGCTGGAAGCGAAACTTCACCCATGGAGCAGCTTTGTCATCGTTCCAATCTTCGCCTTTGCCAATACCGGTGTGGAGATTTCTGCCAACGCACTTGAGAGTGCAGCTAACTCACCTATTGCGTGGGGTATTTTTGTAGGACTTGTTGTCGGTAAGCCACTTGGAATCATCATCACAGTAGTAACGGCTAAGAAATTGAATGTGGGGGATTACCCAGAAGGTGCTTCAAAGCCTGCAATTCTTGCCACTGGAAGCGCTGCAGGTATTGGATTTACCGTTGCGATATTCATAGCAAATCTAGCATTCCGCGAAAAGGCAGATCAGGACCTTGCAATTATTGCGGTGATTTTCGCATCCGTAGTAAGTGGCCTCTTGAGCGTCATTCTCTTTAAGTTTTTTGCAGCCAAAGCTCATCTCAAGAGTTAACTAACTGATGAATATCTCTAGGGGCTTAGGGCATTGGACTGCTCGCATAATTCCGGCTGATCATGCCAAGCGAACGATGAGCTTATCCACGCTCATTAATACATTTGGTAACGGGCTATTTATGACAATTGAGGTCATCTACTTCACTCTGATTGTCGGACTATCTCCTGCAAAGGTTGCTCTCGCTCTCTCAATCGCTGGGGGAGTAGCGCTTTCTGTAAGCGTTCCTGCTGGTCATATTTCTGATCGTTTTGGTCCTCGTGACATTGCAGCTCTTGCGATGATCCTTGAAGGCATGCTGATGTTTGCCCTTCTGTCAGTTCATACCTATCTTCCGTTTTTACTGGTCAATATCGGTATGGGAATACTCGGAAATATCTCTCAGACGATGCGAATGGCAACCATCGCAAAATTGGGAGAAGGTGAAGAGCGCGTAGCTATTCGTGCCTATCAACGCGCAATTACCAACTTTGGAATTTCACTCGGTACTGTCTTTGCAGGAATTGCTCTTGCGGTTAATACGCCGCTTGGTTATCAGTTGATGCTCGCAGGGGATGCGGTGA
Organism: Planktophila turicensis (SeqCode); assembly: GCF_965234405.1. Taxonomy (GTDB): domain Bacteria; phylum Actinomycetota; class Actinomycetes; order Nanopelagicales; family Nanopelagicaceae; genus Planktophila; species Planktophila turicensis. The sequence continues at coordinate 815,906 of NZ_OZ248346.1, read as the reverse complement.
CCTTCATTCTTGCGGGGGTTGTATTTCGCAAGATGCCCTACATGGAGCCAACGGTTGAACGAGGCGAACCGATCTCGTTCCAGGCTCTTCGCGATAAGCGATTTGTTGCGGCCACTGCTCTCAATGCCATCAACTCACTTCACTTCGTATTGCAATCTGTAGCTATTCCTTTGTGGGTGGTACGAGAGACGTCTGCGCCACGTTGGTGGGTATCTGTGATTATGATGGTCAACACCATCGCAGTGATGCTCTTTCAGGTGGCTGCGAGTAAAGGTAGCGGGCCGATATTTGCTGGCGCAAAGCTATATAGGCGGGCAAGCTTGGCGATTGCGATCGCCTGCATTCTCTATTCGACATCACACGGAGTCAGTGCGATAACTGCAAGCGCACTTCTTGTTTTGGCATCAGCAGTACACGTATATGGCGAGCTCATTGGATCAGCAGGTTCCTGGAGTATTGGTTTTGGGTTAGCTGATGAAAAACATCAAGGGCAATATCAAGGAGTCTGGTCGCTGAGTTGGGGACTTGGAGGCACTCTTGGGCCTGCATTCGTAACGCTGATGGCAATTACCTTGGGTCAAAAAGGATGGTTCATCATGGCTGGAATATTCCTGATTAACGGAGTTCTGATGCACAAACTTGTGACTCGTTCTTGGATTTCAACTCCGGCCTAAACCTCGTTCTGCTTCGCGAACAGCAACACGACCCAAATCAGGATGCTCTCTTAAGAAATTTCGCACATCGCGGGGAGAAACCTTCGCCATATCGCGGAGGGCCCATCCAATTGCTTTCACAATGAAGAACTCCTGTGAGTCAGCGTGTTCGTGGCAGTATTGAAGAATCAACTTATTATCTGTTTCAAATCTTCTGCCACGTTGATGTTGAATTGCAGATCTAATAAGCCAGATGTTCGTTGATTTATTCCACTTCTCAATTAACTTCTCGCACCCATATTTATCGGTCAGGGGAGAAACGGCGGCCGAACCCAGGCCATCGACGGTATCCCACCAAGATTTATGTGTAATCAAATACTCGACATGTTCTTCAAGAAATTTCTTATTCGCCTGATCGATATGGATTTGAATGAGATCAAAGGCGGCGTAGTGAAACTCGCGCTCGTCTAACTTCCAGAGCGCACGAGCGGTCTGTGCCAATTCATCGCTAGTCGGAAGGTCGAATTCTCGAGCAATCTTCTTGACCAGAGATCTCCGTTCTGGGGTTTTAACTCCAAGAAATGGGGCGATATCTTTCATATAGCTCTGAGCGCCAATTGCCGCCGTGCGATTTCGTAGGGCTGAGAGCTGAGGTTTTAGCGTTGCAACGAACTCTTTGCTGTATGTCACGACGCCAGATTAGCGTTTGAAAATGAAAGAACCCCGCCATTTCTGACGGGGTTCTTTGGGTAAGTATTTTTAGATGTCGTAGTAGAGCTCGAATTCAGCTGGATGCGGACGTAGACGTACGTAATCAACTTCGTTCTTACGCTTCCATTCGATCCATGTAGCGATGAGGTCTTCAGTGAAGACGCCACCCTTTGTAAGGAATTCGTGATCCTTCTCGAGTGAATCGAGAACTGCATCGAGTGATCCTGGAACCTGTGGAATAGCTGCAGCTTCTGCACCTTCGAGTTCGTAGAGATCCTTATCAACTGGAGCAGGTGGTTCGATCTTATTTACGATTCCATCGATACCAGCCATGAGCATTGCTGCAAATGCGAGGTATGGGTTTGATGATGGATCTGGGCAACGGAATTCAACGCGCTTTGCCTTTGGTGATGAACCAGTAATTGGAATACGGATACATGCAGAACGGTTACGAGCTGAGTAAACGAGGTTTACTGGCGCTTCATAACCTGGAACCAAGCGGCGGTATGAGTTCACTGTTGGGTTGGTGAATGCAAGAAGTGATGGAGCATGCTTCAAGAGACCACCGATGTACCAACGTGCCATATCTGAGAGATCGCCATATGTGCCAGCTTCGAAGAAGAGTGGCTTGCCATCTTTCCAGAGTGATTGGTGAACGTGCATACCTGAGCCGTTATCTCCGAAGAGTGGCTTTGGCATAAATGTTGCGGTCTTTCCACCTTCCCATGCAACGTTACGGATGATGTACTTAAACTTCATCAATTCGTCGCCTGCAGTAAGAATGTCTGTGAAGCGGTAGTTGATCTCCATCTGTCCAGCAGTTCCAACTTCGTGGTGTGAACGCTCAACTTGAAGACCTGCACGACCAAGTTCCATAACCATCTCGTCACGAAGATCAGCGAACTGATCTGTTGGGGAAACAGGGAAGTAGCCACCCTTAACGCGTGTGCGATAACCACGGTTTGGTGTGCCATCTGGATCTGCAACGATTCCTGTATTCCATGAACCTTCGTATGAATCGATGTGGTGGTATGCCTCGTTGATTCCGGTCTTAAAGCGAATTGCATCGAAGACGTAGAACTCAGCTTCAGGAGCGAAGAACGCCTGATCTGCAATACCTGTTGACTTCAAGAAATCAACTGCCTTCTTCACTACGCCACGTGGGTCGCGTGAGTAAGGAGTGTCATCTGAAGGGTTGTGAACAGAGAAGATGATGACCAAAGTCTTTTCAAGACGGAATGGATCAATAAATGCTGATTCTGGAACTGGAAGCAACTTCATATCTGATTCGTGAATTGACTGGAAACCGCGAATTGATGAACCGTCGAACATAAGACCATCTGTGAAGACTGCTTCGTCGAATGATTCAACAGGAACGTTGAAGTGGTGCTGAATTCCCGGAAGATCTGTAAAGCGAACGTCAACGAGCTTTACATCTTCCTTCTTGATGTATGCAAAAATCTCTGAAGAATTCTTAAACATAGTGTGGACTCCAATTGAGGCTGTTTATCGCCCAGCTGCCTCATCATTGAGTACTGCTGATGGAGTGAAGGCTAGTTTGCCCGAGTAAAAATGTCATAATTTTGGTGTTACAACTGTGTTACATCATCGTCGAATGGCTCACATCGCACCCGCCGGCGCCTGGGGATAGGCTTCGTGCATGTTTCCACGCGTAAGCCAGGGCCGACGACTACTCGGCATATCTCTTGATTGGCTCGCCTGCTACGCCATCGCTCTCGGCTTCTTTGCCGGCGGCGGCTCCTTCACCGATCGCGTACCGCAGGCCCGAATCCCGGTCCTCATACTGCTCTTCGCTGAGTACTCGATTTTCGTCGCCCTTGGGGGATCGTCATTCGGACATCGCCTTGTCGGTCTCAAGGTGGTCCGTTTCTCAGATGGTGGGGCGGTGACGCCAATTCAGGCCTTGATTCGAACTGCGCTTCTGCTACCGCTCATCACTGCAATCACATTCGATGAGAATGGTCGGGGAATTAATGAACGCTTTTCAAATACCGTCTTGGTTTCTAGAAGGTAATTAGCGAATCTTTGTTCCCTTTGGCATTGGTCCCTTTGGAATAGGAAGAGACATTCCACCAACAGCCTTCAGGCGCGCACGAACTTCACGCATCTGATGTGCAGATAATTTCTTTGGAAGCTTGGCGAGGTGCTTCTGTAATTTGCGGATAGGAACTTGTCCATCTCCATCGCCTACGTAAACCTCGATGATTGGAACGCCAGGTGCGAATCGCTCAGACTTTCGCTTCTCATCTTGAATCATCTGGCGAACTGCAAATCCGCCTTCACCGGTAAGAACAATTCCTGCACGTCCAACGCTGCGGTGGACCATATCTTGTTGGCGATTTACTGCAACAGCCGGAGTTGTTGTCCATCCCTTGCGAATAGCCATAAGAACGCTAGCGCCTGCGCCGATCTGTCCTTCAATAGAAGAGTAAGCAGCAGAGCCTGCAATGCGAGTAAAGAAGAACATGGCAGCAAGTGCTGCAAGTGGGATCGTGACGAATCCACCATAAATAGGATGATCAAAGATAAAGCCAAGTGAGATGCCGACTACAAGTACAACCAAGAAGATTGCAATGAGGGCGATGCCAATCCATGGTTTTACAGCCTTGGTGACGTTATAGGCATCACGAAATGTCTGAAAACGAGGAGTCTTGATCTTTGCTTCTTTATTTTTCTTCTTAAACATGCGCGTTAGTTTAGGGGAGCAGGGGCTGTACCACCAAGGCGCACAGGCGCCCAGCGCTGTCCTTCATGTGAATCTGGATACTTTTCCTGCACTTCATGGAGCATCGCAAGCATTGTTTCGCGCAGAAGCTTCTCGCCAGCCTCGACATCAGATTTCTTATCGAAGTAGAGAGGTTCGCCAAAAGCCACTGTTATGGGCACATTCTTACGACGCAGGTCTCGCTTGACCTTCTTGGTCCAGATTCGCTGTGAGCCCCAGACAATTGTAGGAATTACTGGAACGCCGGCGCCCATAGCTAATCGAACTGCACCAGATTTAAGTTCCTTGATTTCAAAACTTACAGAGATTGTTCCTTCAGGAAAGATGCCAATGATTTCACCTGCACGAAGAGCGCGAAGTGCCGTAACGAAGGAGGCTGAACCATTTGAGCGATCAACGCAGATGTGGTGCATTCCGCGCATGAGTGGTCCAGCTAATTTGTTATCGAAGATTTCCTTCTTTGCCATAAATCGAACATATCGACCAGCTGGAAGTGCAGCGGTTCCAGTGAGTGCGAAATCTAAATAGCCAATGTGATTGATTGCCAGAATTGACCCACCATCACGCGGAATGTTCTCTTCGCCTTGAAAATCAAATTGCAGTCCCAAGTAACGCCAAAATGCTTTAATGGCAACAATTACTGGGGGATAGACGAGATCAGCCACGCAAGCTTCGCTTTTCTTGCGCTTGCTTATAAAGACGACCTGCACGGTAAGAGCTGCGTACAAGTGGGCCGCTCATGACGCCGCTAAATCCAATATCTTCAGCTTCTTTCGCAAGCTCGACGAACTCATCAGGTTTAACCCAACGCTCGACTGGATGGTGCTTATTTGTTGGGCGTAGATATTGAGTAATGGTGATGAGGTCACAGCCGGCTGCATGAAGATCAACGAGCGCCTGTGAAATTTCCTCGCGGGTTTCTCCGAGGCCAAGGATGAGGTTGGATTTTGTAATCAGACCAAATTCACGAGCTTGTGTAATGACATTGAGTGAACGCTCGTAGGTAAATGCAGGGCGAATGCGTTTGAAGATACGTGGAACAGTCTCCAAGTTATGTGCAAATACTTCTGGACGAGTTTCGAAGACTTCATTGAGATAGACAGGGTTGCCACTGAAATCTGGTGCAAGCATTTCAACGCCGGTTCCGGGATTGAGTTCATGTACCTTGCGAATAGTTTCTGCGTATAGCCACGCACCTTCATCTTCAAGATCATCGCGAGTAACACCAGTGATAGTTGCGTACTTCAGCCCCATAGCTTGAACGGATTCAGCTACGCGGCGTGGTTCATCGCGATCAAGTGGATCTGGTTTTCCTGTATCAATATTGCAGAAATCGCAACGACGAGTACAACGCTCGCCTCCGATAAGGAAAGTCGCTTCCTTATCTTCCCAACATTCAAAAATATTTGGACAAGCGGCTTCTTGGCAGACTGTGTGGAGTCCTTCGCTCTTTACTAGAGAACGAAGTCGGGTGTACTCAGGACCCATATTGGCGCGGGTTTTGATCCACTCGGGTTTACGTTCAATGGGAGTCTCAGTGTTACGAGCCTCGATGCGCAGAAGTTTGCGACCTTCGGGTGCAATAGTCATGCGCTCACCTTTACCAATGTCTCGTAGAGATATTTCTCAACAACCGGAGCCACTTCATCGATAGAAATGTCGCGACCAAGTTCTTGCTGCAGCGAAGTCACCGAGGCATCTTCAATTCCGCAGGGGATGATTCTATTGAATTCAGTCAGGTCTGGATTCACGTTCAGAGCAAAGCCATGCATCGATACGCCCGTTGCTACGCGTATGCCGATGGCGGCAATCTTTCTTTCACCCTTCTCATCGCAGACCCAGACACCGGAACGGCCATCAACTCTCTGGGTTTCAAGGCCAAACTCACCGCATACACGGATGAGACCGGCCTCAATTTCGCGAACAAAACCAACGAGCTCGGTGGGCTTTGCCAATTTAACGATTGGATAGCCAACGAGCTGGCCAGGACCATGCCAAGTGATTTTGCCACCGCGATCGACGTTGATCACTGGAGTTCCATCATGAGGTTTCTCTGAATCGCTCGTTCTCTTCCCGGCTGTGTAGACAGAAGGATGTTCAAGAAGCAGAAGGGTGTTCGGGCGAACGCCTTCGGCTACTTCTTTATGTATAAGTCGTTGAGTCTCGAGTGCTGTTGCGTACTCGATAAGACCTGCGCGCTGAATCGCCAAAGGAGAGTGAGAAATATGTGAGTCATATGAAGCGCTTGCAAGGGGCACAGACACAGCCTAAAGGTAGGCTAGCGCTCTCGCGAATTACGCTCATTCCAAGCCTGAAAGGCCTGATCTATCGTGTCAACAATTACTGCTCAGAAATCTCGTAAGCCATTTGCTCTTGCAATGTTGGTCGTCATCGTCTGGTTCGTTCTCACAGGTGTCTTCGGTCCACTCTTTGGAAAGCTCACCTCGGTTCAAGAAAATAATAACTCTTCCTTCTTGCCTAAGGGAGCCGAAGCCACACTTGCATCCGATGAGATTCAGAAATTCTCTGCAGGCGATTCGTTCAGTTTCCCAACGCTTATTCTCTTTGAGGGCGCTGTAAAGCCAGAGGTCTTGGCAAATATTCAATCCCATATGGCAGGCGTTGGTTCACTCACACTTGCAGGAACCACTGCGAAGATTTCAGATTACTTAGCCCCAGATCAGGCTATCTCCGTATTCCCATCACAAGATGGCGAAGCAATTCTTGCCAACGTTCCACTCGATGGAAATGCGATCTCACTTCTATTGCCCAATGATGAACCCGTTCTTCCGGCAATCGTTGAGGCCCTACGAGAAGATGTAACACCATTGGCTGAAGCTAATGGAGTCACTCATTACGTCACTGGACCTGCTGGTCTTCTTGGCGATCTCTTCGGAGCATTTGGAAGTATCGATTCAACGCTCTTGCTCACCACATTAGCTGTTGTTGCAGTCATTTTGATTGTTGTGTATCGATCACCAATTCTCTGGGTGATACCGCTTTTGTCAGCGCTATTCGCGCTCACCATGGCAGGTGGAATTGTTTATCTTTTGGCTAAGGCAGACATCATCGATGTTGATGGTCAGTCGCAAGGAATTCTTTCGGTTCTTGTAATCGGAGCAGCAACTGATTACGCACTTCTACTTATTGCACGTTATCGAGAAGAACTTCATCATCACGAGGATCGATTCGCTGCAATGAAAGCTGCCTATAAAGGCGTCTGGGAACCAATCATTGCGTCCGGTTCAACAGTCTCGATTTCACTTCTCATTCTCTTGTTCAGCCAACTGACAAATACAGCAGGACTTGGACCAATCGGTGCTATCGGCATTGTCTGCGCGATGATCACCATCCTTACTTTGCTTCCTGCGCTTCTACTTCTCTTCGGTCGCTGGATCTTCTGGCCACGCGTTCCTCGTAATGACGGGGATGACCATGTCATGACAGGAACCTGGTCAAAGGTCGGTAACGTAATCGATCGCAATCCGCGCAAGGCGTGGGTTATTTCAGGTTCAGTACTTCTCCTCTTTGCATTTGCCTCAACAACTCTGAAGGCAGATGGAATCGGAACAGTCGACACCTTTACAGGCAAGCCTGAATCCGTTGTTGGTCAGAAGTTGCTTACTAAGCACTTTCCAGGCGGAGAAGGAGACCCAACGCAGGTTGTCGTCAACGCCAACAAGATTGGGGCAGTCTCTTCAGCACTCAAGAGCGCTCCAGGCGTTACAGATGTTTCACCACAACTCGATGGAATTCCTATTCCAGGACAGCCACTTCCTGCAGTGAAGGTTGTCGGCAATAGAGCAATTCTTAACGTGACCCTCGATAAGGCGCCTGATAGCGTCGAAGCAGGAAACGATATTCCCGAAATTCGCCGGTTGGCACATGAAGCAGATTCCACATCTTTGGTTGGTGGCACAAGCGCCGTCTACTTCGATGTGCGAACTGCAAATGATCGTGACAATAAGACAATTATTCCCCTGATCCTTATCGCAATCACTCTCATCCTTGGCCTACTTCTTCGAAGCATTTTGAGTGCAGCGCTGTTGCTCGGCACAGTTCTTCTCTCCTACTTCGCAACACTGGGTGTATGTGCACTCGTCTTTAACCATGTATTTGGTTTCGCCGGGGGAGATACATCCTTCCCACTCTTCGCCTTCATCTTCCTTGTCGCTCTCGGAATTGACTACAACATCTTCTTGATGACTCGCGTTCGCGAAGAATCTATGAAGATTGGTACTCGAGCAGGCGTCATCAAGGGACTTACAGTGACAGGTGCAGTTATTACATCTGCTGGAATCGTTCTTGCAGCAACATTTGCTGTGCTCGGTCTACTTCCACTCGTTCCACTTGCAGAGCTTGGTTTTGCGGTGGCCTTTGGAGTATTGCTCGACACCATCATCGTTCGTTCAATCTTGGTCCCAGCGCTAGTCCACGAGATTGGTCCAAAGATCTGGTGGCCGTCTAAGTTGCAGAACAAGTAATACTGATGCGCGTTGGTATTGCCGGTTACGGACTTGCAGGTCGATCTTTTCACGCACCGTTACTCAAAGGGTGTGGATTTGAAGTCGCCTCAGTTCTGACCGGCAATTCAACGCGTGCGCGACAAGCCAAGGAAGATTTCCCCTTGGTAAAGGTTGCTGAAAACCTCACAGACTTTCTTGCACAAGATCTTGAACTGGTTGTGATTGCAACAGCCAATGCAGCGCACTGCGAACATGCACTTGCTGCAATAAGCGCAGGAATCCCTGTAGTTGTCGAGAAGCCCATGGGACGCACCGTTACTGAAACCCTGCGCATTCTCGATGCGAGTGAGAAATCAGGAGTTCCGGTCACCGCTTTCTATAACCGCCAATGGGATAGCGATTCACTCACCATTAAGAAGGTGGCGGCAAACGGCCTTATTGGAAAAGTTTTCAGAATGGATTCACGGTTCGAGCGCTACCGTCCTCAGCTCAACCCCACTGCCTGGCGAGAAAACCTCACACCTGATGAAGGTGGTGGTCTACTTCTCGATCTTCAAACACATTTACTTTCTACTGCCCTTGATTGCTTCGGACCAGCCGACCTTACCTACGCAAGTATTCGAAAGATTCGCGGTGAGTCAGAAGATGATGTCGTTCTCAATCTTCGTCATCATTCGGGCGTTGATTCATATTGTTCAGTTAGTGCTATTTCAGGATCAACAGGTCCGCGAGTTCGTGTACTAGGTACCGAGGGTGCCCTCATCATTGAAGACCTAGACCCACAAGAAGCGCTATTGCGAGCAGGTAATTTCCCTGAAGGTGGAATTTGGAAAGAGCCAACTTCATCAAAGGCTTACATTCAACGCGGTGATCAGCGCGAAGAGATTCAAGCAGTGCCTGGAAATTATGGTTACTTCTATTTAGCAGTACGTGATGCCCTCGAGGGTAAAGGTTCAATGCCAGTAACTCGAGAACAGATTCTTGCGGTGGCAACGATTATTGATAAGGCGCGTGAAATTAGTGTCCGATAAGAAGGTTGCAATTATCGGGGCAGGACTTGCTGGTCTCAGTGCAGCAATCACTTTGCAGGATGCGGGTTGCGAAGTCGATGTTTACGAGTCTTCAGATCGCGTAGGTGGTCGAGTCGCAACAGATCTGATTGACGGGTATCGACTTGATAGAGGATTCCAGCTCATTAACTCGCGCTACCCAGAGCTGCTGCGCCTTGATGTCGTTAGAGAATTAAACTTTGTTGAAGCATTTCGTTCTGTCGATATCTCTCTTGATGAGTTCACTGTCGCTTTGGGCGATCCTCGCGAAAGCCTTTTATCTGCCTTTAACCCTGCGACAGGTTCTATCTTTACAAAGCTGCGTTTTATCGGTTATCTAACGAGCACTTCGAAGCAAGGGCGCTCTGTTGAAGATGAACTTTCTCAGTACGGCAATCTATATCAGCGCGTACTTAAACCATTCTTATCAGGCGTTTTTCTGACATCGCCGGCAAACGTTGATGCGGTAAGTGGCAAAGAGATTGTTCGCTCATTTATTTCAGGGAGACCCGGCTTGCCAGCACATGGTGCGGGGGAGTTGCCAAAGGCACTGGCACAACGGGTTCGCTCAATTCATCTCAACACTCGGATTGATTCACTTGATGACCTGAAGGCAGATGCCGTCATAGTTGCAGCTGATTTAACAACTGCAGCACAACTTCTAGATATTCCGAACGTGCCAAAACTTGCCTCTAGTACGACCTGGTATCACGAGGTTCCTATGGAGATGACGCTATCTAATCGTCTATTGATTGATGGACAATCCCGCGGGCCAGTTATTAACTCGATTGCGATTTCAAATATGGTCCCAACGTATGCGCCCATCGGAAAAACTTTGCTCTCATCAACAACAATCGAGTTTGCATCCGAATCTGAAGTACGTCGCCACCTTGCGATTATGTGGGGCGTATCAACATCTGATTGGGCGTTGATTGCTAAGTACGAGATTCCAAAATCTCTTCCTATATTCGGCGTTGGTAAGCAGGGAATCCAATCGGCAAAGGTTGCAAATAATCTCTTTGTCGCAGGAGATTACAGAACGGCGCCATCACAAAATGGTGCACTCTTATCAGGGCGCTTAGCAGCGCAGGAGTTACTCCTGAATTAGAGCGGTAAGAGCGTTGGTGATATGGGGGTAATCCCAAGTAAATCCAGCATCAGTAAGCGCTTGAGGCATAACCTTCTTGCTTCCCAAGATCTCAGAAGAAAATCCACCGAGTGCAATCTTGAGTGCGATTGCAGGCGCTGGAAAAAGTGCCGGGCGGTGCATCGCGCGCGCAAGAGCTGATGTGAACTCTTGATTAGTAACTGGATTTGGTGAAGTCAGATTTACCGGACCTGAAACCTTGCTTTCAAGTAGGAAGGTAATTGCGCGAATAACATCGTGCAAAGTAATCCAAGACCACCACTGCTTACCATTTCCAAGTTTTCCGCCCAGACCTAAGCGAAAGAGCGGAAGCATCTTGCCAAGTGCGCCACCAGTTGGATCAAGGACTAGTCCGGTACGAATCTTGACGGTACGAACATCAGTCACGAGGTCAGCGGCGCCTTCCCATTCACGACAAACGGCGGCAAGAAAGTCATCTCCGACGCGATCTGTTTCGACGACAGAGCGATTGCCTGATTCGCCATACCAACCGATAGCGCTAGCTGAGATAAAGACCTGTGGCTTCACTTCATTAACTGCGTGTGCGATGGCAGTTGTGCCGAGTAAACGTGAATTGAGAATCTCTGATTTGTACTTCTTGCTCCAGCGCTTATCGCCAACACCGACGCCAGCTAAGTGGATGATTGCATCTACTCCGCGGAGCGCTTCAATATCTACATAACCTGTCTTTGGATCCCATTGAATTTCATCAGGTGCAACAACAGGGCGACGCACAAAACGCTGAACCGTATGGCCTTCACTCTTGAGGTGACCAACGAGTGCGGTTCCGATAAGCCCTGATGCACCCGTAATAGCGATGCGTTGTGGAACTGACATTGGCGTTAGAGACCCAAGTCAGCTTCGAATGCTCCACCTTCAAGGCGCTCTTTGAGAGTCACCAAGAAACGAGCCGCATCTGCACCATCTACGACACGGTGATCGTATGAAAGTCCGAGATAAACCATGGAACGAATAGCAATTGTCTCGCCACCGTCTTCACCCTTAACAACCATTGGACGCTTAACAACTGCGCCGAGTCCGAGGATTGCTACCTGTGGCTGATTAATGATTGGCGTGTCAAAGAGTGCACCACGTGAACCTGTATTGGTGAGAGTAAATGTTCCACCACCGAGTTCATCTGGAGTTACCTTGTTATCGCGTGTGCGAGCTGCAAGATCTGCAATCTTACGAGCAACGCCACCCATGTTGAGGTCGCCAGCATTGTGAATCACTGGAACCAAGAGACCGCGTTCGGTATCAACTGCGATACCAAGGTGCTCTGCGCCGTGATAAATAATCTGATCACCTTCGACAGATGAGTTAAGAACTGGGTGCTGCTTCAACGCTTCGCATACTGCAACTGCAAAGAATGGAAGGAATGAAAGCTTGACGCCTTCGCGGCCTTCGAAAGTTGCCTTTGAGCGATCGCGAAGTCGAGCAATCTTTGTGACATCTACTTCAATCACTGTGGTGAGCTGAGCTGAAACCTGAAGTGACTCAACCATGCGCGCTGCAATTACCTTGCGAAGTCGTGACATTGTCACAGTTGTTCCGCGAAGTGGAGATGCGACTGGAGCTGCTGGACGTTGAGTTTGCACAGACGAACTTGCGACATTCGCAGCCTGAGGAGGAACCCCTGCCGCAGCGCTATTTGTGGTCTGCGCGGACACCACGTCTTCCTTACGAATACGACCGCCGATACCGGTACCGCGAACAGATGCGAGATTTACTCCGAGATCATTTGCAAGTTTGCGAACGATTGGAGTGACATAAGCATCTTGTGGTTGTGAAACTGGCGCTGGTGTTACAGGCACAGCGACTGGAGTAGAAACTTGAGCTGAAACCTGTGCCACCTGAACGGGGGCTATTGGCTCGGACACAACAGGAACTGGAGGAGGTGTTGGTGCTGCGGCCACAGGTGCTGGAGCGGATCCGCTTACCCCGATGAGTCCGAGACGCGCACCGACTGGAACAGTTGTATCAACTGCAACATCGATTGCAAGAAGCGTTCCGGCAACGGGTGAAGGAATCTCTGTATCGACCTTATCTGTAGAAACTTCTAGGAGCGCTTCATCAACTGCAACTGAATCGCCAACGTTTTTAAGCCAACGAGTAACAGTTCCTTCGCTCACTGATTCGCCAAGTGCTGGCATTGTGATGACAGTTCCTCCGCCTGCTGGAGCAGCGGGTGCTGCAGCAGGAGCTGGTGGGGGAGTTGGTGCTGTAGGCGCTACGGGGGCAACTACGGTTTCAGGCACAGCAACTGGAGTCGCAGCCTGAGGTGGAACCTCTGCCACATTTACATTGTTACTTCCTCCGGACACCGCACTATCCGCAATCACGGCAAGCTCTGCGCCAACTGCAACAGTCTGATCTACGCCGACAACAATCTTAGAAAGAATTCCTGCAACAGGTGAAGGGATCTCGGTATCGACCTTATCTGTAGAAACTTCGAGGAGCGGTTCGTCGACAGCGACCATGTCGCCTTCGTTCTTAAGCCAACGTGTAACTGTTCCTTCACTTACGCTCTCGCCGAGAGCTGGCATTGTTACTGAGAATGACATCGTTATTTTCTCCTCTTACTTAACCGTGCGCGTGAAGTGGTTTGCCTGCAAGAGCCATATGAGCTTCGCCCATTGCCTCTGACAGTGTTGGGTGTGCATGAACGAGAGGTGCAACATCATCTGCTGTCGCCTCCCAGTTAAAGATCAATTGCGCTTCAGCGAGAAGTTCGCCAACGCGTGCGCCGACCATATGGATTCCAAGAACTGGACCATTCTTTTCGGCAACAAGTTTGATTGAGCCTGCAGTCTTAAGAATCTGAGCCTTACCGTTTCCAGCGAGGTTGTAATCAAGTTCGACAACGTCGTAACCGCGTTCTTTAGCAATCTTTGTTGAGAGACCAACGGATGCAACCTCTGGCTCTGAATATGTAACGCGTGGAACGCCGTCGTAATTAATTGGGCGGGGGTTAAGTCCTGCGATTGTTTCGGCAACAAGAATTCCTTCTTGGAATCCAACGTGTGCGAGCTGAAGAGTAGGGATGATGTCGCCAACTGCGAAGATGCCAGGGATATTTGTGCGGCAGTGGTCATCAACGGTGATGTATCCGCGATCCATTGCAATACCGACTTCTTGGTAGCCAATTCCATCGGTTACAGGGCCTCGGCCAACAGATACGAGGAGAACATCGGCAGTGAATTCACGGCCATCTTCAAGAGTGACTGTGACGCCATTTGCGTCGACACGATGCGACTTAAAGCGAACTCCGAGTTCAAATTTAATTCCACGCTTGCGGTAGGCGCGCTCAAGCAACTTACTTGATGATTCATCTTCAAGTGCGATGAGGTGTGGCAAACCTTCGATGATTGTTACATCTGCACCGAATGACTTCCAGACAGATGCGAACTCGCAACCAATGACTCCGCCACCAAGAACGATTGCGCTCTGTGGAACGTAACCAAGTGAAGTTCCATGATCTGAAGTGATGACGCGTTGACCGTCGATATCTAGGCCAGGCAAAGTGCGAGCGTATGAACCGGTTGCAAGAACGATGTTCTTGCCAACATATTTCGTTCCATTTACTTCAACGGTGTTATTTGAAACAAGTCGTCCTGAACCTTCAACGAATGTGATTCCGCGAGATTTAACGAGACCTTGCAAACCTTTATAGAGACCGGCGATAACTCCATCTTTGTAGGAATTGACCCCGACCATATCGATCGAGTTGAAAGTGGCATTTACTCCGAATTGCGCAGATTCGCGTGCGCTATCTGCAACTTCGCCTGCATGCAGAAGAGCCTTGGTAGGAATGCAACCGCGGTGGAGGCAGGTACCGCCGACCTTATCTTTCTCGATGAGAGCAACTGAGAGTCCAAGTTGTGCTCCACGAAGAGCTGCTGCATAGCCGCCGCTTCCGCCGCCGAGAACTACGAGATCAAAATCTGCCACCGAGATACTCCTTCGCAAGTGAGCCCTGTTTGAAATGAGCTCAACAGCCGTATCTTGCCAGCCTAGGCGGGTGATTGCATAACGCGGTTAGGCGCTGGCGGCCACGGCTAGCTGAACGAGAGAGCGAAGAGCTACGCCAGTTCCGCCAACCGGGGTATATCCGTGGGGCTGGCTCTCGTTATAGGCAGGACCCGCAATATCCAGATGTAGCCATGGGAGTTCATCTGAGACGAAATCCTTGAGGAACAAGCCCGCCACGAGCATGCCGCCCATACGTTCGCCGATATTGGCAAGATCTGCAACCGGTGAATCCAAGGAGGCGCGAAGTTCTACGGGAAGAGGCATTGGCCAGAACGCTTCGCCAGTCTCTTTTGTCACATCCATAAAGTGAGATGAAAATTCCGGATTGTTTGTCATGACAGCGCTAGTGCGAGTTCCGAGTGCAACAACCTGCGCACCGGTAAGGGTGGCTACATCAACAATGCCATCAAGATCTTTTGTCTCTTGTGCGCGAACAAGTGCATCGCCGAGAACGAGACGACCTTCAGCATCTGGATTGAGAACTTCAACAGTCTTACCGCCGTACATTGTGATGACATCGCTAGGACGGGTTGCTGTATCGCTGACCATGTTCTCGGCAAGAGGAGCCCACGTTTCGATTGCAACAGGCAACTTAAGAAGTGCGATCGCAATAGTTGCAGCACAGACAGCAGCTGCGCCAGACATATCTGACTTCATTGCTTCCATGCCAAGAGCTGGCTTAAGAGCAAGACCGCCAGTATCAAATGTGATTCCCTTGCCGACGAAGGCGTACTTCTTCTTCGCCTTTGCACCCTTTGGCGTATATGAGACATGAAGTAAACGTGGGGGATTTGCAGAACCCTGACCTACTCCGATAATTCCGCCGTAACCCTTTGACTTCAATTGTGCATCAGTCATTACTGAAACTTTAAGTCCAGCAGATGCACCGCCAGCTTTCTTCACTGCATCTGTAATGGCTTTGCAGAAAGTTTCAGGAGTGAGGTGGCTTGGAGGTGTATTGATTAAGTCCCGTACCAAGTTTGTATAGGTACCGATAACTTCAGCTGACTTTGCTACTGACTTTACATCTGCCTTTGGTGCTAAATCTGTATGAACAGTGACCGATTTCAGAGGAGCCTTTTGCGCGCTCTTGGTTGAACCTCTGAATTGATCGAATAGATATGAGCCAAGCGCTGCACCTTCAGCAATCGCCTTTACTGCTGCAGCGTTCTTTGTTGGGAGTGAAAAAGTTGCACTTGAATTTCCAGCTAGCGCGCGAGCTGCAGCCCCTGCTGCGCGTCGCAATACTTCGTGATCGTAATGTGTTGAAGCTTTTCCAAGACCAGTAAAGACAATGAGACGCGTTGAAGTACTAGGGACCTTGATTACTTCGTCAGCTTTTCCAGTAGCACCCAAATCTGAAAGCGCCTGCATGAGAACCTTGGTGTCAATTGCGAGGTCGCCTGATTCAATCTGAAGAGAAACAGCCCCAGTCTTTGAAGACTTAGAACTCTTAGAGGCCAACCCAACGACTAGAACATCATCTTTAACAATTCCGTCTGAAAGGCGGATCGTGGTCATGGTGGCTCCTCTAGCTAACACTAAATTGATTGATTTCACTCTGCCTTAACTGAGCAGATGCGAGAGCGTAAGTGTAAGTTGTTGCTGTGAAAAACTCACCTTTGCATCAGAAGCATGTAGACCTCAAGGCGAAGATGGCCGATTTCGGGGGCTGGCTTATGCCTATCGAATATCCAGGCGCAGGAGTCCTCGCTGAGCACACAGCTGTTCGCGAACGAGTCGGACTCTTTGATGTCTCGCACCTCGGAAAAGCGAGCGTTGTAGGTGACGGTGCTCTCGAATACCTCAATGCAATGTTTTCCAATGACCTCAATCGGATTGTCGATAGCAAAGCCCAATACACGCTTCTCTGTAATCCAGATGGGGGTGTTGTAGATGACCTCATCGCCTACAGAAATTCGGATTCAGATTTTTTCTTGATTCCAAATGCGTCCAATACAACTGATGTTGTGCGGGTGCTTAACGAGAACGTTCCTTCTGGAATTACCGTCACCAACCTCCATGAAAAGTTTGCAGTTTTGGCTTTACAAGGTCCGCAAGCGGTTGAAGTGATTCGCAGTTTAGGAATTAATCCCACAATGGATTACATGGCTTTTGCCCATGTTTCTATCGCTGGCTGCGATGTCATTCTCTGCCGTACCGGCTACACCGGTGAACACGGATATGAATTAGTTCCACAATGGAACGATGCCTCTGTTGTCTGGGATGCACTTGTTGAGGCGATGAAGCCTTTCGACGGATTGATCTGCGGGCTGGGTGCTCGCGACACATTGCGCACGGAGATGGGTTATCCACTGCACGGACACGAACTCTCACTTGAAATCTCACCGGTGCAGGCAAGTGCTGGTTGGGCAATAGGCTGGAAGAAAGATAGTTTCCGAGGTTCTGAAGTACTGCAATCTCAACGTGAAGCAGGCACGGTCCGAACACTGAAAGCTTTGAAATCAAATGACCGAGGAATCCCTCGCGCGGGCATGTCAGTCAAGGGTGCGGATGGAAAAGAGATTGGTGTTGTCACGAGCGGAACCTTCTCACCGTCACTCAAAGTGGGAATTGCGTTGGCGCTGCTTGATCCCGAGTATGCAGTGGGTGATGTAGTAACAATCGATGTCAGAGGACGCGAATCTTCAGCAACGATTAATTCGATGCCTTTTGTACCTTCACATGTTCGATAAATTCAATCGGGGTTAAGAAGGCAGCTTTTGTGTGGGCTCTTCGTAGCGTCTGAAGGATTGATTTTCCGGCAATTGCAATGAGCGAAGCAGTAAAGATTGCTCGCGGAATATCCCAGGCCATCGCTGATAAGAAGTGATACGAGAAGAACCTTGAGAGATTTTCAGCGATGGGTGCACCAGCCAGATATGAAAGCTGCGTATCGGTACCTAGCGCCCACGGCCAGAATTGAAGGTCCATCGCAATTCCAAAGAACTCGGCGGCGAGAATTCCGTAGATAACGAGTGCGAAAATTTCTTTCTTGCCGCGCAAAGAACGTGGAATGAGTGCAACTCCTAAACCAATCCATCCAGCTGCAAAAGCTTGATACGCAACCCACGGACCCATGCCGCCCGTAAGAATTGCAGAAAGAAGCATAGAAAGCGTTCCTAACAAGAAACCAAATGAAGGACCGAATACTCGGGCGGAGAGAATAAGCACGAACCACATCGGTTCGATTCCCACAGCGCCAGTACCCATTGGGCGCAACGCCGCAATGAGAGCTGTGAGCACTGCCAACAGAGCGATGGATTTACTATCTAATTGATTATTACTGGAACTAATCAATAGAAGTAGTAGGGCGAATGGTGTTGCCATCAAGAAAATCCACTGCGGATGACCTTGCTTCTCATTAATTAGAAAGGGCCATAAAAAGCCAAGAGCGCCAATGGCACTTGTGAGAAATAGTGCGATCAAAGATGCGCCTTTGAAGGTAAAAACTCCTGAAGTTCTCATGACTGACCTTCGATTGCATGAACGACATCAGAGACTGTGAGCCATGGATTGGGAGACATAACTTTTGCAACTTGAGGTGCAAAGGCAGGGGATGAAAGAAGTACATCGAGCGTTGTTCCGTCGGCAACTATTTCGCCTTCAGCAAGGAAGAGAACACGGTCTGCGAGTTCGGCTACTAGCTCAACGTCATGTGTAGCTAAGAGGACAGGACGATTGAACTGTGTTGCATATTCCCTAAGAGCGATGGCAAATAAATTCTTGGCGCGATAATCAAGGCCGCGGGTTGGTTCATCGAGAACGAGAACTTCAGGATTTCCAGAAAGCACGATGCTTAAGACAAGTGCTAAACGTTGACCTTCAGATAAGTCATTGGGGTGGGCGTGGGTCGAGATATCTGGAACTAAACGATTGAGTAATGAAGCCGTGGAACCAGGAGTTAAGTCATTACTGCGATCTGCAAGGGCGCACTCTTCGGAGACAGTTGAAGCAAAGAGAAGATCGCTAGGTTCTTGAGGAACATATCCGATTGATTTCCGGCGCTCGGCACCCTTGAGCGTTGTGGGATCGACGCCATCGACTCGTATCTCACCAGCTTGTGGGGAGTGAAGTCCAACAATCGAGTGAAGCAGTGTGCTCTTTCCTGCGCCGTTGCGACCCATAATTGCAACAATCTCACCGTGGTTGATGGATGCACTTACGCCATTAAGAGCGGTTTTCCCTGAATACGAATGGGAAACTTTTGAAATTTCTATCGCAGTTGATGTGTGTGTTGGCGTATTCGATGGGCGCACATACTCTTTACTTCGAACATCTTCAGTCTGTCTTCTTACCTCACGAACGCTTGTCCCAATTTCAGAGAGATTAAGAGCGCGAGCCAATTTTACGATGGGTGGAACTAAGTCTGAGTTCTTGAGAATCTCATCGGCAGTGCCTATTGAGGTATCGCCATTACCTTCGATAAAGATAATGCGATCTACAAATTGAATGACGCGTTCCAGGCGATGCTCAGCGATGATGACAGTCACGCTCAAATCATGAACGAGTCGGTGAAGAACGGAGAGAACTTCTTCGGCGGCAATCGGGTCTAGCGCGCTTGTGGGTTCATCGAGCACCAGAACTTTTGGATGCATTACAAGGGCGGCACCGATTGCAAGGCGTTGTTGCTCGCCACCACTTAACGTTGCAATGGATCGGTTACGCAAGGCACTTAAGCTAAGTAGGTCGAGAACTTCTTCGACTCTCTTGCGCATTACATCGGGCGCGAAGTTCAGAGCCTCCATGCTGAAGGCGAGCTCTTCTTCAACAATATCTGTGACAAATCCATTTATGGGGTTCTGCCCAACAATTCCCACGAGATGCGCAAGAGATCCGGGCTTTACTGTTCTGGTTGAAATTCCATCTACAGATATATCGCCCGCCAAAATGCCACCAGTGTGATGGGGGACGAGGCCGTTAATAAGACGCAGAAGGGAAGATTTTCCCGAACCCGTTTCGCCCATCACGAGAACCATTTCGCCTTCTTCAATCTGGAATGAAAGGTCTTCGAGGATTGTCTTTGTCGATTGCGGATAGATGAGTGAGACGTTGGAGAAAGTAATCATCGTGTCACCATCGCGACCGCTAAGACAGAGGTGAAGAGAAGAGTGAGGTTATCGCGCATCAACCAAGGAATGGGTCTATAGCGTGAGCGCTTTCTACTGATGCCGTAGCCGCGAGCATCCATGGCTGAGGCAAGCTGCAATGAGCGAGAGAGAGATTCTTCTAGCAGGGGAATAGCAATGGATCGAAGTTCAAGCTTTTCAAAACCGCGCAATTTCTGAGCAGTACGGATGCGACGTGCACTCGTAGCGAGTTGCGGAAAGACGGAAGTTGCAATCACAAGCGTGATGCCGATTTCATAAATAAATGACGGAGTGACGCGCAGGAGTTTGTGGGGACTAGTAAGAGAAGTTGCTGCACCGAAAAGTGCAATCATCGTCGCAATGATTACCCCTTCGTGGAGAGAAGATGACAGTCGCTCGAGCGTAACTGCGCCTCCGATGCGAATTCCAGGCATCCATGACGGCAAATCAAGAATCGGAAGAGTAAAGAGATTGGTTCCTGGAATTGGAACACCGATCAGAATTCCCACAACGGTACGAATGGCGAGAATTGTCAGACCGATGCGAATGGAGAGAGCGAAACTTCTCTGCCAAGGAGAACCATCGCGACGGATGTAGACAAGAAGTGCCACCGCACCCACTATCGCCAGGGCGATAAATGCGTTATCGAGTGCGACGACTCCTATTGCTAAGAGAATCGCACAGATCCACAGGGTAAGTGGATGCAGTGGCTTCTTCATATCTTCTTATTTACTTCTTGAGTAGCGAAGCAGGAGTGTTGATCTCTACGCCACATTCCTTCTTCGGGAAGCCATTAAGTCCGCAGATCAACCCAGAGCTCGCGGATCTAACCTTGATAACTTGACCAAGGACGTCAATACCTTGCGACCCCTTCGCAGTTGTCACGCAGCGCACGATAGTTTTTTGAACCTTTTCACCTTTGGGCGCATAGGCAGCGCTTCCGAATTCAATTACGAGGCCAATGCGCTTTGTATCGGGATCTGACTTGGTCTTGCCGCAGATTGAAGCAAATGATGGCTTTGTCTTTGGCGCTACAGATGGAACGTCATCGCTGCTGAAAACGAATGACCATCCTTCAACTGCTCCATCTTCAATATCTACTGTTGGGCCAGTCATTGCAGCTTTCCATGTAGTTGAGCCTGGGGCTGATTGGAAGTAACCCCAGTAGCGCCAACCTTTAGATGCAGCTTGTGAAGATGGCATTGCCACCAATTGGGATGAGATGAGAATAATTGCGAGTGCAATTTTCTGTGTTGTCGATTTTGTAAATCTTGTATTCATTATGTGAACTCCAGAGTTGAAGAGTCTCACAGGGGTAGCTCGCTAGCGGTCGGTGCGAATGCGCCAAATACCTTTGGACTACACCCCGCAAACCTCGGCGGGTGTTGGTCAAAATCAAATATCGCCGATAGGTAATCCGACTTGAACGGTTCAGAGATGAACTGTCTTACGGTTGCGGGTCAGCGTCGGAATTGCACCGAACTTCCCCTATCGGGACATCTATTAAGTTGTGGTCGTACCAAACCATAGCGAAATGCTGTTGGCAACTCACCACGCGGCGCTTAAGGTGGCGCTATGGAATATAGACGCCTCGGCAACACAGGAATGTATGTCTCTGAAATTTCTTACGGCAATTGGATCACGCACGGCTCACAAGTTGAGACCGAAGCGGCCGTGAAATGTGTGCGCGAAGCACTGAACCAGGGGATTACCACTTTTGATACTGCAGATGTCTATGCAGGCACTAAGGCAGAAGTTGTTCTTGCCAAAGCCCTGAAAGGTGTTCGTCGTGAGACATATGAATTATTTACTAAAGTCTATTTTCCAACCGGTGAAGGAAAGAACGATCGCGGACTTTCACGCAAGCACATCATGGAGTCATGTAACGCTTCGCTTAAGCGCCTAAATACAGATCACATCGATCTCTATCAAGCACATCGCTTCGATGTTGAAACTCCGCTCGAAGAAACTCTGAGTGCCTTTGATGACTTGATACGTCAAGGAAAGGTCAGCTACATCGGATTCTCCGAATGGAATGCGAAGCAGATCTCTGACGCTCTCAAGATTCAGGACTTACGCGGTTATAACCGATTCGTTTCTAGCCAACCTCAATACTCAGCCCTATGGCGCGTCATTGAAAGCGAAGTAGTTCCACTTTCTAAGAAAGAGGGAATCGGGCAGATTGTCTGGTCACCAATGGCGCAAGGAATTTTGACAGGCAAGTACTTGCCAGGAAAGAAAGCACCT
The DNA here is from genome assembly GCF_965234405.1 of Planktophila turicensis (SeqCode). Classification (GTDB taxonomy): domain Bacteria; phylum Actinomycetota; class Actinomycetes; order Nanopelagicales; family Nanopelagicaceae; genus Planktophila; species Planktophila turicensis. The sequence goes on along the minus strand of NZ_OZ248346.1, from coordinate 793,765 downwards.
GCAGGCTCGCGCGCAACTGATAAAAAGAGCGGCGCGAACTTCATCTCTCGTTGGATGACTGAAGAAGTTCTCACGGCTGTTCAGAAGTTAAAGCCGATTGCAGATGGTCTTGATCTTTCAATGTCTCAGTTGGCGTTGGCTTGGGTCCTGCAGAATCAGAATGTATCCAGTGCAATCATGGGCGCAACTAAACCTTCACAGGTGAAAGAGAATGTGAAGGCATCAGGAGTAAAGCTCAGCGCTGATGTTATGAAAGCGATTGATAACGCTTTAGGAAAACTTCCTGAACGTGATCCAAAGAAGAATGAAAGCCCTAATCCAAGAGCGTAATTCTTTGGCGCTTTGTTAGAAGCTTTCTCCGACTTTGATCTGAGGCTTAGGTGTGCGCATTCTGCGCATTTGAGTTGAGCGTAGCCATCCATACATGCCGATGCCCTTAACTTCTGCATCAGGGAACTTAGCTGCAACGAGACGTTTGATTCGGCGGCTCAAGAAAATTCCATCAATCACAGAGATGAGAAGAACGCTATACATAATGGCAATGCTGCCAATTTGGAAGATGGCAGAAGGAATAAGAGTAAGGAAAAGCACCACAAAGATAATGGGCAAGAAGTATTCGCCGATAGATTTTCGAGAATCTACATAATTTCTCACGTATCGCTTAACAGGGCCTTTATCGCGCAATGGAAGTGCGTTCTCATCTCCACGAAGATATGCAGCACGAGAAGCGATTCTGGCAGCACGAGCTGCATCCTTGGCGCGCTTCTTCTCCTCCTTAGTTGATGCAGGTGCAAGAGATGAAACCTTGCGTGCAGCTACGGCATCTTTGCGCTTTGGAGTAGGACGGCCTTTTTTACTTGGAGTTGATTCGCTCATGTGCCGAACTATAGAGCGAGCATCTGGTCGAGAGCCAACTTCGAGTACTTCGCAACGCGCTCATCGACCTTGATCTCATTGACGACATGACCAGCAACGATTGATTCCATCGCCCAGACAAGGTGCGGAAGATCGATGCGATTCATGGTTGAGCAGTAGCAGACTGTCTTATCGAGGAAGACGATTTCTTTATCCGGATTGTTCTGCGCAAGGCGAGACACAAGATTGAGCTCTGTTCCGATTGCCCACTTGCTTCCCGCAGGGGAAGAAGAGACTGCCTGAATAATTTTTTCTGTACTACCCACTACATCAGAATCAACGACAACTTCATGTTGGCACTCAGGGTGGGTAATTACCTGAACTCCAGGAATGCGAGTGCGTACTTCCTGAATAGATTTGCGAGTGAATCGTCCATGGACAGAGCAATGCCCGCGCCAGAGAATCATTTTTGCGCCACGAATCTGGTCCTCAGTTAATCCGCCCATTGGCTTCCAAGGGTTCCAGAGAACGCAATCGTCTAATGAGAGCCCGAGTGAAAGAACTGCCGTGTTACGACCAAGGTGTTGATCGGGGAGGAAGAGCACCTTCTCGCCCTTAGCAAAAGCCCATTCAAGAGTTTTCTGTGCGTTAGACGAAGTACAGATTGTTCCGCCATGTTCGCCAGTGAAACTCTTAATTGCTGCAGATGAGTTCATATATGTCACTGGAACTGTTCGCGATGCAACGCCAAGTTTTTCAAGTTCTTGCCAGCACTGGTTGACTTGATTTGCAGTAGCCATATCTGCCATCGAACATCCTGCAGCCAAGTCAGGGAGAATCACGCGCTGCTTCGCTGAAGTAAGGATGTCGGCACTTTCAGCCATGAAGTGAACGCCACAGAAGAAGATGAATTCAGCCGAACTTTGTTCTGCTGCAGCTTGCGCCAATTTAAATGAGTCGCCAGTGATATCAGCGAATTGAATGACTTCATCACGTTGATAGTGATGGCCCAAAATAAGTGCGCGAGAGCCAAGTGCTGCCTTTGCAGCGATTGCTCGTTCGACCAGATGCAGGTCACTTGCGGGTGGGAGCTCGCCTGTACATGAGACGCCTCGCTCAGAAGCGAGGTCGGAGCCTTGACCAAGGACTAGTAGCTCGCTCAGGCTGATGGACATGTACGTATTGTCATGCGTTTGGGTTCGCCACGGCAACCCGACGCGGGTATTCTTCGGCACATGACTACTGAAACAACATCAACTCCAGTCGAGATCACAACAGGCATCACACTTACAGAGGTCGCAGCCGCAAAGGTTGCAGCACTTCTTGCACAAGAAGGTCGCGATGACCTCTACCTCCGCGTTGCTGTACAGCCAGGTGGCTGCTCAGGTCTTCGTTACCAGCTCTATTTCGATGATCGCAATCAAGATGGCGACATCACTCGTGAATTTGGCGCAGTCAAAGTTGTTGTCGACAAGATGAGCGATCCATATCTCATGGGCGCATCAATTGATTTCGTAGACACAATTGAGAAGCAGGGCTTCACAATTGATAATCCAAATGCACAGGGTTCATGTGCATGCGGCGATTCATTTAACTAATCAGCGCTAAAACCTCGCTGCTGTAGTTAGATTCCCACATGAAAATTGGCGTTGCTGGTTCTGTTGGTCTCGATCACCTCATGACTTTCCCTGGAAAGTTCACTGACTCACTGGTCGCCGGTTCACTCGAAAAAGTTTCTCTCTCATTCCTCGTAGACGGTCTTGATGTACGTCGTGGGGGATGTGCAGCAAATATCGCCTTCGGCCTCGGCGTCCTTGGTCTCAATCCAATTTTGATCGCTGCGGTTGGAAAAGATTTCGCTGATTACGATGCATGGCTTTCTCGCCATGGCGTGGATACATCTCACGCACTTGTTTCAACGACGCAGCACACTGCTCACTTCACAGTGACAACTGATACAGAACTCAATCAGATCGCATCCTTCTTTCCAGGTGCGATGTCTGAAGCTCGCAATATTGAACTCAAGCCCATCATGGATAAGGTCGGAAAACTCGACCTCTTAGTGGTTTCCCCTGATGATCCTGAAGCAATGTTGCGTCACACAGAAGTTGCTCAAGCGATGGGAGTTGCAGTTGCGGCCGACCCATCACAACAGATGGCGCGCATGAGCGGTGAAGAAATCAAGAAGTTGATTTCAGGAGCTACCTATCTCTTCATGAATGAGTACGAATTAGCTCTGGCAATTCAGAAGACTGGTTGGAGCGATCACGAGATTCTTGAACGTGTGAAATATCGAGTTGTCACACTTGGAGCAGATGGCGCCCGAATCGAAAGTATTGATGGAACATTTATCAAAGTTGGTTGCGCGCAAGAGAAGGCAAAGATCGACCCAACGGGTGTCGGAGATTCTTTCCGTTCTGGTTTTGTTGCAGGGCTTGCATGGGGTCTATCTCACGAACGCTGCGCACAGCTAGGTTCGATGATTGCAACTTATGTCATTGAGACTACTGGTACTCAGGAATATCGATTTACTAAAGAAGAATTCGTAACCCGATTTAGTGAGGCGTACGGAACAGATGCAGCAGCTGAAGTAGCTGCGCACCTACCCGCGTAATTTCTGCAGCACTGCCTTGAGGGCAGTTGCAAGTTCTGAAATATCTTCTTCAGTGGTTTCTGCGTGCAAGGTAAATCGCAGGTGTCCCGTTGTTTCATATCCCATTGCTGCAAGCACGTGGCTTGGTTGCAAATCTTCAGGAGAACAGGCAGATCCTGAGTCCACATCAATGCCAAGGGCAGCAAGTTCGCGGATAACGGGTTCGCCGGCAACGCCTTGAGCAACTAATGAAAAGAGATGTGGCAGTGCGGGCGAAGTTGGAGCGACAACTTCCACACCTTCAAGAGAAGAGAGTGCGGATAGTGCGAAAGCGCGAAGAGCAGGGTCTTCACCTTTAAAGTTTTCAAGCGCGATAGATGAGGCGATTAGAAGTGGAAGTGAGTAACTGCCTGGAGAGCTAATGGGAGCGATGTGCGGAAGTGGGTATGAGAATTCAGAACGATTATTGATTGCCATGATTGCAATACCCGCAGGACCGTTCCACGAGAGCGAATCAAATAGCGCGGTATTCCAATGCGGAGGAAAAGGAAGTCGTGAACCCGATGCAGTGGCATCGACTGCAACTCGGACAGAAGTTGGAAGATCTAGGTGCTCCTGAATCACTCCGGTCTCACTATTTGCTAACTGCAGAGAAAGCACCGATCCTGGTGCTATGCCCGCAAGGTTTTGAATGCCACCGGAACGATCGACAGAAAGTTCTGAAACTTCATTGGAATGAGATCGGGCGATTGCTCGGATCTTTCCTTTATCGGTGGCTGAATACACAAAGGGGGAGTTCTCTCGAAAGAGGCCGGCGATCGAGAGAAAGTGGCCCAGCGCTGGCTCGCCGATGACCTCGATTGAGGAGACAGGGATAGCCAATTTGTCGGCGATATTTTCCAGGGCTTGGTTTCGAAGGATTGCTGCCTTAGAAGCGCTCTGAGAAATCTTCTTAGGATCGGCCCACCCTTGGTCGAAAGCGGCTAGCAGAGCCTGTCTTGCGGCAGGGTGGAGCTGGCCCTCGGAGGTGAAATTTCTTGTGACACGAACCACCGAATGAACGCTACTCGCTCGGGCGAGCGTCCGCACGTCGCACCACTATCCTTAGCCCATGTCGTCACAAGCTCCGCGCAGCAAGCGCATTATCCGAGTCGCAGCGATCTTTGTCCCCGCGCTACTCCTCCTCTCTGGCTGCTCATTTAAGTCAGAAGATATTTCAGGCATGGGTTTTCCAAAGGGAGTTTCGAGCGTCAATGACATCTCGCTCTCTTTGTGGCAAGGCGCATGGATTGCAGGCGGAGTCGTTGGCGTTTTCACGCTCATTCTTATCTTGTGGCCAGCCGTCTTTCACCGTGCAAAGGCGAGCAAAGGTGAGTTCCCTAAGCAGACTCAGTACAACATTCCAGTTGAAATTCTCTACACCGTCATTCCTTTTATCATCGTTGCAGTTCTCTTCTACTTCACCGCTGTAAAAGAGACAAAGATTGTTGATAAGACATCACCTGTGAAGCACGAAATCACCGTCGAAGGTTTTCAATGGTCATGGCAATTTGGTTACCCAGAAGCAGGTAAGGAAGCAGTTGTAACTGGCACACCTGCAAAGGCTCCAACTCTCTATCTTCCACTTGGCGAGTCAGTTCGATTTACATTGACAGCAAATGATGTTGTTCACGGATTTTGGATTCCAGCGTTCATGATTCAAATGCAGAACTTGCCAGGAGAAGTTAATAAATTGCAATTCACTGCAAATAAATTGGGCGAGTTCCCGGGTCGATGCAACATTCTCTGCGGTCGTAATCACTCGCAGATGCTTTTCACAGTAAAAGTTGTAACGCCCGAGCAATATCAAAAGTATCTTGATTCATTGAAGGTGAGCGCAGCATGACAACATTCGCAGAGCGTCCAACGATTTCAGCGCCAGCCCAGGGAGTTCAAAAGACTTCTCTTGGAAGCCAATTCGTAAAGACAATCACCTCAACCGATCACAAGCGCATTGGATACCTTTACCTGGCAACATCATTTGCGTGGTTCCTTATCGGTGGCCTCTTGGCGCTACTTCTTCGCGTTGAACTTACCCGTCCAGGAATGCAGTTCCTGAGCGTTGAGCAGTACAACCAGATCTTCACAATGCACGGAACAATCATGCTTCTGATGTTTGCAACTCCGCTGTTCGTTGGATTTGCAAACGTGATTATGCCTTTGCAGATCGGCGCAGCAGACGTTGCCTTCCCGCGCTTGAACATGCTTTCTTACTGGCTCTTCCTCTTTGGTTCGATTCAGGCAGTTGCTGGGTTCTTAACTCCAGGTGGCGCTGCATCATTCGGATGGACTGCATACGCACCACTTGCTAACTCGACTTATTCACCTGGAATCGGTGGCGATCTCTGGGTTATGGGTCTTGCCATTTCTGGTCTCGGCACAATTCTTGGTGGCGTCAACTTCATTACAACTATCTTCACAATGCGCGCACCTGGAATGACGATGTTCCGTATGTCGATCTTCTCTTGGAACGTGCTGCTTACTTCAATTCTTGTTCTTCTTGCATTCCCTCCATTGGCTGCAGCGCTCTTGGGTCTTGAGTCAGATCGCCTCTTTGGTACGCATCTCTTTGATCCTGCAAATGGTGGAGCCATGTTGTGGCAACACTTGTTCTGGTTCTTTGGACACCCCGAGGTTTACATCCTGGCGCTTCCGTTCTTCGGAATTGCAACTGAAATCTTGCCGGTCTTTAGCCGTAAGCCAATCTTTGGTTACAAAGGTTTGATTGCTGCAACTATCGCAATCTCAGCGCTCTCTGTTGCAGTGTGGGCTCACCACATGTTCGCATCAGGCAAGGTGCTTCTTCCATTCTTCTCATTTATGACATTCCTCATCGGTGTTCCAACTGGAGTTAAGTTCTTCAACTGGATCGGCACAATGTGGCGTGGCCACGTCACCTTCGAAACACCGATGCTCTGGGTCATGGGCTTCCTCGTGACATTCCTCTTCGGAGGAATCACTGGAATCATCCTTGCTTCACCACCACTGGATTTCGCAGTCTCCGCTTCCTACTTCGTTGTTGCGCACTTCCACTATGTACTTTTCGGAACTGTGGTCTTCGCGATGTTCGCAGGCTTCTACTTCTGGTGGCCTAAGTTCACAGGTCGCATGCTCAACGAACGTCTTGGAAAGATTCACTTCTGGACGCTCTTCTTCGGTTTCCACCTCACGTTCCTAATCCAGCACTGGCTTGGAATTAAGGGCTTCCCACGTCGTTACGCTGATTACTTAGCTACCGATGGATTTACTGGAATGAACATGATTTCAACAGTCGGCTCATTCCTCTTAGCTCTTTCAATGATTCCATTCTTTGTAAACGTCTGGATCACACGAAAGTCACCGTTGGTCAATGTTGATGACCCATGGGGCTACGGAGCATCTCTCGAGTGGGCGACTTCATGTCCGCCACCACGACATAACTTCACATCAATGCCACGCATTCGTTCAGAGCGCCCAGCATTTGATCTCCACCATCCTCACATTAAGACAGAAGGACACTAATCATGAAGGCTAATTGGAAACTCTTTGTTGGACTTTCAGTCTTCTATGTCATCATGGCAGTTGTTTATTACGTAGTTGGTGGGGAAGCGGTCGGCATTACCGGCATGATTCTTGCCGCATGTTTAGCTGGCATGGTCGGTTTCTATATCTGGTTTACGCAGAAGCGCATCGGCTTTGATATTCCATCAGATGATCTCAATGCAGAAATCGCAGATGATGCCGGCGAACTTGGTTTCTATAGCCCACATTCATGGTGGCCTCTTCCGGTCGCACTCAGCGCAACAGCTATGGGACTTGGATTGATTATTGGTTGGTGGCTCACTCTCATTGCACTTGGCGCTCTCGTTATCAGCATCATCGGAATGGTGACTGAGTACGAAAAGCCAGTACACATTTCGACCCACTAAAGATCGCTCGATCCCTTTAAGTGAAGAGGCTCGTCTCCGCTGCTCCTTGGATTTTCATTGTGATCTGGAGTTCGGGATTTGTTGTTGCAAAGTTCGCATTTGCTGACGCTGATGCGCTCTACTTTCTAGCGATCCGTTTGATCCTGGCAGCGCTCATACTTTTTATCTTGACCCTTGTTCTTCGCCAGCCCGTACGACTGTCTCGAACTGATCTCAAAGCTTCTCTGCTGATTGGCCTTGCGCTACACGGCCTCTATCTCGCAGGTGTTTGGTATGCGGTAGAACTAGGCGCTCCAGCTGGGCTGTCATCTGTTATTACAAGCATGCAACCAATCATCGTTTCTTTACTCGCAGTGCAGTTGCTTTCTGAACCTCTGACTCGTAGACAAATGTCAGGGCTCGTCTTCGGATTAGCGGGTGTCGTTTTAGTTGTACTGCCAAAACTTTCAGCTGCTGATGGTTTTACCGCTGAGTCTCTGGCCTTTCTCTTTATGGCGCTAGCTGGAAGTACGATCGCAACCCTTCTTCAAAAGAAGATTGGTCACTCGATTCCACTCATGATTGGCACCACCTATCAATTCGCGGTTGCTGGTGTAGTTCTCCTTCTTGTTTCCATAGCAAGAGGCAAGACTTCGATAGAGCTAACCCACACAACGTTCTGGACGATGGCGTGGGCGGTCTTGGTTACTTCGATTGCCGCTGTTCTGCTCTTGCTATGGCTCTTGAATAAGGGATCGGCTGCAAAAGTCTCAAGCCTTCTCTACCTTGTGCCTCCGATGGCAGTCTTGCAAGCCTTCATTCTCTTCGGCGAGAAGGTTTCAGCCATCGGAATTATTGGAATCGCCATGACAGCGATGGGCGTTGCACTCGTAATTCGAAGTTAGCTTCTCACTTTTTTCGCAGAGAACTGATTGAATATGGCCATGACTCAACCACCTGCAGACCCAACACGCGGCAAAGAGGTCGCTGACCTTGATCGTTCCTATGTATTTCACTCATGGTCAGCTCAAGCCCAGATTTCTCCTTTGCCTGTTGCAGGGGGAGAAGGAAGTTACTTCTGGGATTTCGATGGAAATAAGTATCTGGATTTTTCAAGTCAGTTGGTCTTTACAAATATTGGCCACCAACACCCCAAGGTAATTAACGCAATTCAGGAACAAGCGGCGCTCTACACAACCGTGGCTCCTCAGCACGCAAACGAAGCGCGCGGTAGAGCTGCACAGAAAATCACCGAACGCGCTGGTGCTCACCACAACAAAGTCTTCTTTACCAATGGTGGGGCAGATGGCATCGAGAATGCGATCCGTTTAGTTCGACTTCACACCAATCGTCACAAAGTTCTCTCTTTCTACCGCAGTTATCACGGCAATACAGGGGCCGCCATCACATCAACTGGTGACCCACGCCGTTGGCCTAACGAGTACTCATATGGACACGTTCATTTCTTCGGTCCGTATCTCTATCGCTCAGCATTCTGGTCACAGAACGAAGAAGAAGAGTGCAAGCGCGCCCTCGAACATCTCGAGCAAGTAATCATCTTCGAAGGTCCAAATACCGTTGCTGCAATTCTCATCGAATCAGTCGTGGGCACAGCAGGTGTTCTTGTACCTCCAACTGGATACCTTGAAGGCGTTCGCGCACTCTGCGATAAGTACGGAATCAAATGGATTGCCGATGAAGTCATGTCAGGCTTTGGCCGCACAGGTAAGTGGTTTGCCTACCAACACTCTTCTGTCGAACCTGATCTCATTGTCTTCGCGAAGGGCGTTAATAGCGGTTATGTCCCACTTGGCGGCGTTGTTATCAGTGATGAAATCGCTGCAACCTTCAACGATCGAGTATTCCCGGGCGGTCTGACCTATAGCGGACATCCACTCGCAACTGCAGCAGCTGTTGCCACCATCGATGTGATGGCAGAAGAGAAGATGGTCGAAAATGCTGCGGCAATCGGTGAGAATGTCATTAAGCCACTTCTTCAAGAGTTGATGGCCAAACATAAAGTTATCGGAGAAGTACGCGGTAAAGGTGTCTTCTGGGCTCTTGACCTTGTTACTGATCGTGCAACTCGTGCGCCTCTTGCCCCATATGGAGCATCAAGTCCTGCGATGAATGAATTAGTTGCTGCGTGCAAGAAGCTAGGGCTATTCCCATTCAACAACTACAACAGAATGCATATCTGCCCACCATGCAATGTGACTGAAGCGGAAATTCGTGAAGGCTTTGCAATTCTCGATCAAGCCTTCGCAAGTATTGCCCACCACTACACAGGCGCATAAAAAAACGACCCTGCTCACATTGCGCGAGACAGGGTCGTTTCTTTAATTACTTAGTGATGTCCTTCTAGTTCACGGCGCTCAGTTGCTGTCGCCTTTGGTACGGCAACAGCATTAGCGCGTGAGATTCTGTTACGAATCTTGTTCTTAAGCGCTGCAGGGCGACGAACTCCAGCTGAATCATGCTCAGGTAGTTCGAGTGGAGCTAGCTGCTCGTGAGATGTAAGAAGCCATGCCTTCTCTGGAGAGATTGGCTCATGTACTTCCACAAATTCACCACTAGGCATACGAACGAGTCGACCTGTTTCGCGGCCATGAAGGACGAGATCGCGATCTGCGCGTTGTAGCGATAGGCAGAGACGTTTCGTCACTACGAAAGCTATCGGTGGGAGAACGATGACACCGATTCGAGAGAACCACATCATCTGATTGATTGTTAAATCAAACGTTGTTGCAATTATGTCGTTACCGCCGTTAAGCAGAGAAACCAATGTAAATGTCAGCGCCATGGCACCAATAGCTGTGCGGTTCGGCGCATTACGTGGACGATCAAGGAGATGGTGTTCGCGCTTATCTCCAGTAGCCCAGCTCTCAATGAATGGATAGAGAGCAAGTCCGGTAAACATAATTCCCGGCAAGATCAATCCTGGAATCAAAATGTTCCATGAGACTGTGTAGCCAAATGCATGCGTTTCCAGTGGGGGAGCCATACGAACTAGTCCGTCGAGCCATCCCATATACCAATCGGGTTGTGAACCGGCTGAAATTTGTCCAGGTGTATATGGACCGTAGAGCCAGATGGGGTTAATGGATGCAACCGCTCCGAGAAAGGCTGTCACACCGAATACGATGAAGAAGAATCCACCAGCCTTTGCCATGTAGACGGGCATCAATGGATAGCCAACTACGTTCTTCTCCGTACGACCTGGACCAGGGAATTGAGTGTGCTTCTGATACCAGACCAACATCAAGTGCACTGTGATGAGTGCAAGGAAGATGCCAGGCAGCAAGAGAACGTGAACTGTATAAATACGTGGAATAAATGCTTCACCTGGGAATGCTCCACCGAATGCGAAGAATGCTAGGTAGGAACCGACAACAGGAAGCGCTTGAATAATCGCTTCTGCAATACGGATACCTGTCCCTGAGAGAAGGTCATCAGGAAGTGAGTAACCCAAGAAACCTTCAACGATTCCGAGAGTAAGAAGTCCGACGCCGATAATCCAGTTAAATTCACGTGGTTTACGGAATGCGCCAGTGAAGTAAACGCGGAGAAGGTGGACAACGATTCCGACCATAAAGATCAAGGCAGCCCAGTGGTGAATCTGACGCATCAGAAGACCACCGCGAACTTCGAATGAGATATCGAGTGTCGATGCGTATGCCGCAGACATCTCAAGCCCCTTAAGCGGTTCGTAAGAACCGTCATAGACAACTTCCTTCATGGAAGGGTCGAACCAGAATGTCAGGAATGTTCCAGAGAGAAGAAGGATGACGAATGAGTAAAGGCAGATTTCGCCAAGTAAGAATGACCAGTGATCAGGGAAGACCTTTGTGAGGTTCTTCTTCATCCACTTTGCAGCACCAGTGCGATCGTCTACATATCCTGCGACGTTACCGGCGATTCGTTCGCGTGCTGTCATGATGAGCGCTCCCAGAAGCTAGGTCCAACAGGTTCATTAAATGGTGCTTGGGCTACTAGGTAACCGTCAGCATCTACAGTGATTGCCAATTGTGGCAGAGGTCGCGCAGCGGGGCCAAAGATAACTTTTGCCGCTCGCGTGACATCGAATGTTGATTGGTGGCATGGGCAGAGCAGGTGCTTGGTCTGCTGCTCGTAGAGAGCAACCGCGCAGCCCATATGTGAACAAATCTTTGAGAAGGCGATGATGCCCTCATGTGTCCATGAAAGACGCTCTGCATCAAGATTGAACTCTTCAGGACGAAGGCGGATCAGCAAGACTGCATCTTTTCCAATGTCGGCAAGTGAGCGGTGATCTTCACCGGCTGGCAATTCAGGAAGAGTCTGGGCAACTGCGCCAACTTCAAGATCTTCTGGACGCAATGGGCGATCACCTGGATCGGTAACTAAGCGAGTGCCTGCTTTCCATGAAGTCTTCGAAAGTTCATCACCTGGAAGAGGCCCTAAATCGCGAAGAAGAATAAGGGGAGAAAGTGCTGAAAGACCTAGGGCTGCACCCAATGTGCGCTTAATGAGCGGACGGCGTCCAAGTCCTGCAGATGCTGCACCTTCTTTAACTGTCTTTACAAAGTTAGAGCGATCTTCATCTTCTGAACGAAATTCATGACGTTGCGCTACAACTTCTTCGTCAGGCATCAAAGTCTTTGCCCAGTGAATCAAGCCAGCACCGATACAGAAGAGCGCAATCGCCATTCCCATACCGAGACCTAGCTGATGTGCATTTGTTTCACCTAAGACAGGGATAAAGATGAAAGTCTCATCTGAGATAAAAAAGTAAGAGAAGATAAGAAGAAGGGTTCCAAGTGCTGAAAGCATAAAGAGAATCGCGACCTGACGTTCTGCGCGTGCTGCAGCAACGGGATCGATATCGGCTTGGCGATGAACGTGAGCAGGAAGTCCTGGATCCTTGATTAATTCGATCTCGTTAGACATTTCTTATCTCGCCTTCATAGCTAGCCAGACTGCAAAACCAATGAGCAGTCCGATTCCAAGTGTCCATGCAAGCAACCCTTCGGTTACTGGTCCTACGCGACCAAGTGCAGCACCACCAAGTTGTGGTTCAGCTTCTGCAGCCTTAACCCATTTGATGATGGAGAGCTTCTCTTCTGGTGTCAGTGTCTTATCGCTAAACACTGGCATTGATTGTGGACCAGTAATCATCGCTTCGTAGATATGACGTGGAGTAACACCCATCAAAGTTGGTGCGTACTTACCTTGAGTAAGAGCGCCACCTTGTGCAGCAAAGTTGTGGCACATTGCGCAGTTAGTGCGGAAGAGTTCGCCACCTTCTGCAACAGAGCCATCTCGTTCGTAATTTAAAAGTTCTTCGCCAGGAATCTGTGGCCCTGGTGCAAGGGATGCAACGTAAGTGGCTAACGCATTCACTTCTTCTGCATCATAAACAGGCGGCTTGCGCATAGCCTGGCTGCTCATATCTGCCATGGGCATACGCCCTGTGGCAACCTGGAAATCTACAGAAGCTGCACCGACGCCAATAAGTGAAGGAGCAATCTGGCTTCCTTCAGCGTTGAGGCCGTGACATGAAGAGCAACCCTTAAGGAAGATCTGTTTACCCTCTTCGATAACTGCCGAGCGATCAGCTGTTGTTGGGGCTTCATTATTCACAGCACTCGCAACTTGGAATGTTGTGCCAATGGTGAAGAGAGCAAAGATCAAAAGAATTGGTCCTGCTGCACGATGTCTGCGTAGACGCGAGAGGCGCTTCACTGATTTCCTTTCAGTCGGGGTGGTAATTATTTAATGAGGTAGATAGAGGCGAAGAGAGCAATCCATACAACGTCCACGAAGTGCCAGTAATAAGAAACAACGATTGCTGTTGTTGCTTGACCTTGTGTAAAGCGACGAGCCTTAGCAACGCGGACCATGACGATGAGGAATGCGATGAGGCCACCTGTTACGTGGAGTCCGTGGAAACCAGTTGCGAGGTAGAAGACGGAACCGTATGCAGTAGATGAAAGAGTCATTCCTTCAGCAACGAGGTGTGCATATTCGTAAACCTGACCTGCGATAAAGAATCCACCCATAAGGAATGTCATGGAGAACCATTCGCGCATTCCCCAAGATGAAATCTTCCAGAGAGCGCCATCGCGGCGAGCTTGGTAACGCTCAGCGGCAAATACGCCGAACTGACATGTCACCGATGAGAGAACTAGAACTGTTGTGTTGAACGCTGCGAAGGGAATGTTGAGAATCTCTGTGGACTCAAGCCAAATTGCTGGGCCTTGCACTGCGCGTGTCGTGAAGTACATAGCGAAGAGTGCAGCGAAGAACATGAGCTCACTAGAGAGCCAAACGATTGTTCCAACAGCCACCATATTGGGGCGAGTGATCTTGTGGTGGGCGCTCACGCTGGTACTTGTCATGGGTGGCATTATTCCCGAAAAGGAGCGCACTAACCTATTTAGAGGGGTCGCCAAGAGCCCGTTTTTCCGCTCAACCGAGGTGAAAAGGGTCACCCATCGATGGCCACTTTTAGAGGTCAGAAGTTGAGCTTCTGGCTATTAGACTTTCGGCCATGACCTCGAATTCCGGCCTCAGAGAGCGCAAGTACTCCATCGTTCTTTACTCTGATGACGTCACCGTCCGTGAAGCAGTTATTGGGGCGCTGGGTTCTCGAGTAGCTCCGGATATGGCAGAACATGTCATCCATCAATTCGCGACCGGAGCAGCGCTTCGTCTCTTTGTTGATGCAAAGAAGCCAGGCAATGAGGCCCCCATCGATCTCTTTATCCTTGACGGAGAATCAGTTCCTGAAGGCGGAATCGGAATGGCTCGTCAGTTAAAGGATGAAGTATTCAACTGTCCTCCCGTTATGGTGATTACAGGTCGCAAGGAAGATGCTTGGCTTGCGGCTTGGTCACGCGCTGAGGCAAATGTTCTACACCCGGTAGATCCATTCACTCTTTCACATACAGTTGCCGAGCTGCTACGTGCTCGCACTGCTGCTACTGCGTAAGTAAGAAGCCATGTCCAATTCACAATTGAGTTGGAGTGCACTCGTTGAAAGACTCGAATCAGGTTTAGATCTCGAGCCGGAACAAATTCAAGGTGCCATGCGCCAAATTCTGAGCGGTGAATCAGATGTTGAGAATGTAAAGAAATTTCTTATTGCTTTAAAGAACAAGGGCGAAACCTCTGATGAAGTTGGAGCTCTCGTTGCAGAGATGTATGCCCACTCTGGGCCAATCAATATCGCCGAGCGAGCAGTTGACACTGTAGGAACAGGCGGCGATGGCGCTCACACAATTAATATTTCGACGACCGCTGCAATCATTGCTGCGGCCGCAGGTGCTCGCGTCGTCAAACATGGAAATCGGGCAGTGTCCTCAAAATCTGGGGCATCTGATTTCCTTGAAGCGCTAGGTGTAGTTCCGGGACTTGATGGTCCAGGCGTTGAACGTACTGTTCGCGAACTCGGCATCGGTTTCTGCTTTGCGCCAATATTTCATCCCGCCATGAGGTTTGCAGCACCTGCACGAAAAGAGCTCGGGGTGCCCACTGTCTTTAATATTTTGGGACCGCTTGCAAATCCTGCAAAGCCACAGGCCGCAGCTATCGGTGTAGCCAATGAGCGAATGCATTTAGTGATGGCCCAAGTTCTAGCTGAAAAGGGTTGCGATGGTTTTGTATTCCGAGGCGACGATGGCCTTGATGAAATTACGCTTGTCACCACAACGTCAGTTCTCTCGATTGGCAGAGAAGAGATCAAGAGCGACCGAATCGATGCGAAGGATTTCGGAATGCAGAACGCACCGATTGAAGCAATCGTTGGTGGAGATGCGCAGGAAAATGCACAAATTTCACGCGCCATCTTTGCAGGAGAAAGAGGCGCTCCCCGAGACGCAGTTCTTCTCAATGCAGCAGCAGCAATCGCAGCATTTGAAGGCGACCTGGAGGGTGACATCAAGCAGCGTTTAACTCTTGGATTAGAACGCGCAAAGAACGCGGTCGATTCTGGAGCGGCGCTAGAACTTCTTAATAAATGGGCAGCTCTTACTCAGCAGATTTCTGCTTCTTAGCTTTCTTGCCAAAGTTGTTTAACTCTTCAAGAGTGTAGATATCGTGCGACCCCAAGCGTTCGAGTAGCCCGTGGAAAACATCGACAGTCGCACGGGCATCATCTAAAGCCCTGTGATTGGGAGTTGTCTGCGTTCCGAAGAATTCGGCAAGTGTGCCGAGTTTGCAATTAGGTACTTCATCTCGCGATAGAACTTTGCGAGCGATGATTGCGGTGTCGAGAACTGGATATTTTGGCCAATCAAATCCATGGGCGCGAGCAGCAAAGGTAAGGAATGAGAGATCAAAGGGTGCGTTCTGAGCTACAAGAACTGTTTCATTGTGTGACCCGATGAATTCGAGAAGTGAGGGAAATATCTGCGCAATAGTGGGAGATTGAAAGACCATCTCATCAGTGATGCCGGTGAGATCGGTGATGTAGGCAGGAACAGGATGTTGTGGATCTATGAAGGTCTTGAACTCGCCGAGTACAACACCAGCGCGAACCTTGACCGCACCAATTTCAGTGATGCCTGCACCAAGATGAGGCGCCCCACCTGTAGTTTCGAGATCAATGACAACGAAAGTAATTTCGCTGAGTGGACGACCGAAATCTTGCAGAGTGCTCTGCCACGTTGCACTCTCAGATTTTTCGACCATATCCAAACCCTAGATGATTGCGATGACATCGGATGCGTAATACTCTCAATTCATGGCAGTTGAAGACGCACCCGCAGGTTTGATTAACGATTGGCATGCCGAAGGTCATGGCGCCAATAAGAAAATCGGAGTTCTTCTGGTTCATGGATTCACGGGTTCTCCCGCCTCGATGCGGCCATGGGCTGAGTACCTCAACCAGCGCGGATACACAGTCACCGTGCCTCTATTACCCGGGCACGGCACGACTCCTAAAGATCTCAACCTTGTGAAATGGCAAGAGTGGCCAGCAAAGGTAGAAAACGACCTTAATGCGTTGCTGCAATCGTGCGAAAAAGTATTTATCTGCGGGCTTTCAATGGGCGGTGGGACAACGCTGAATGTTGCAACGAGATATTCCAAGCAATTGGCTGGAATCATATTGGTCAATCCAATGATTCACGTGAAATTCATTCCGGCTCAGGTTGCTTGGGTTATTTCACGATTCCAGAAGATGCGTGACTCTGTGGGTGATGACATCAAGCGACCTGGTATCACCGAATATGGATACGACTCACTTCCTGCTGTAGGAGTCTATGAACTCCTCAAGATGCTTACCTATACGCGCAAGCGTCTACATGATGTAACCGTTCCTCTTCAGTTATTCCATAGCGTTGAAGACCACACGCTGCCGGTTTCAAACACTGAAATCATTATGCAGGGCGTGGGTTCTCGCGAGAAGAACCGCATCGAATTGGTAAATAGCTATCACGTTGCAACTCTCGATTATGACGCTGAAATCATCTTCGAGAATTCACGACTATTTATTGAATCGCACTCATAACTTTTCCGCCCATAACAAACTCTGTAGCTGCAACTAGTTCAGGGGAGAGATAGCGATCAGGGCCAGGTCCTGCAACGGTCTTTCGCAGTTCGCCAATAATCTTGGCCGAAACCGGACTTGGCGTTAGCGGAGCACGAAGTTCAATAGCGCGAGAAGCTGTAACTAATTCAATTGCGATGATTCGACTGAGATTGTCGACAGCTTTGCGTAGCTTGCGAGCTGCGGACCATCCCATTGAGACATGATCTTCTTGCATTGCAGAAGATGGAATCGAATCAACACTCGCAGGAGATGCTAGGCGCTTGTTCTCGCTAACGAGAGCAGCTTGCGTGTATTGCGCAATCATCAAACCTGAATCGACCCCAGGATCATCTGCAAGGAACGGCGGCAGTCCTGCGCTGCGGTTCTTATCGAGAGCTCTATCTGTGCGACGTTCAGCGATGCTGCCTAGATCGGCAACTGCAATAGCCAAGAAATCGAGAACATATGCAACGGGTGCACCGTGGAAGTTTCCGTTTGATGAAATTCTCCCATCTTCCAGAACCACGGGATTATCAATCACCGCGGAAAGTTCGCGAAGAGCGACGGTTGCTGCGTATTCGATAGTGTCGCGAACAGCGCCTGCAACCTGAGGTGCACAGCGAAGTGAGTATGCATCTTGTACGCGGTCATCGTTATGTAGATGTGAGGCAACAATTCCTGAGTCTTTAAGTGTTGCAAGCATGCGGGCCGCACTTGTAGCTTGGCCAGGATGCGAACGAAGTGGTTCATGTAGCTCGGGTATAAAGACTCGGTCAGTTCCGAGTAAACCTTCAACGCTCATTGCAGCGACAACATCTGCTGAATCGACCAGCATTCGCAAATCTTCAATTGCGAGAACAAGCATGCCGAGCATGCCATCGGTTCCGTTGATGAGAGCCAAACCCTCTTTCTCGGCCAACTGAACTGGTGAAATCTTCGCTTCAGCAAGTAGCTCTGGTACTGGGCGTTGTACACCGTTCTTATCAAGCGCTTCACCTTCACCCATCAATACAAGTGCGCAATGTGCAAGAGGTGCTAAATCACCACTGCATCCAAGAGAACCGAATTCACGAACAAGGGGAGTAATACCTGCGTTAAGAAGGTCTGCCATCGTTTGCGCAACCACGGGGCGAACACCAGTTTTCCCTGATGCGAGAGTCTTGAGTCGAAGTGCCATCAGCGCACGGACAACTTCTCGTTCAACAGGATCACCAACACCTGCAGCATGTGAACGAATAAGTGAGCGCTGGAGTTGGGTGCGAAGTTCTTGAGAAACATGTCGGTTCGCTAGAGCACCGAAGCCAGTTGAAATTCCATAGACAGGTGTTTCTGAGGCGGCAAGGCTTTCAACATGGTCACGCGAAGATTGCATAGCGGCGACCGATTGCGCGGAGAGTGTGACTCTGGCATTTCCTCGGGCGATTGCAACAACATCGCTAAATGTCATTCCTGATGTTGAGATTACTACTTCTGCCATGATGTCACTGCTCTTCCTGATTTGTAGGTACTGTGAACGAGATTTACGCCTGGACGATATGCAAGGTGGATATAACTGGAAGCTTCGAGAAGAACGAGATCAGCGCTCTTTCCAATAGCAAGTTGCCCAATGTCATCTCTGCGAAGCGCTTTCGCACCACCAAGCGTTGCTGCCAGAACTGCTTCTTCTACTGTGAAACCTAAGAGACTTACTGCGGCAGCGATACAGAAGGGCATTGACGTGGTATAGCTCGACCCAGGATTGCAATCAGATGCAATAGCCACTGTCGCGCCCGCATCGAGGAATCTGCGCCCAAGGTTGCTTTCAAGATGCGTTGAGAATTCAGCGCCCGGAAGTAAAGTGGCGACCGTATTGCTTGATGCAAGAAGCGCAATGTCCGCGTCTGTGGATTTACTTAAGTGATCTGCAGATGCTGCGCCAAGGCCAACTGCGATTTCTACGCCCTTGCCAGCGGTGAGCTGGTTTGCGTGAATGCGAGGCAACATGCCATGAGCAATTCCCGCTCGAAGAATCGCCTCGGATTGTTCAGGAGTAAATGCCCCCTGATCGCAGAATACGTCGACCCACTTAGCGCTCGATCGGGGAATTATTGAGTTAATGATCAGATCAACGTAAGCATCAGGATCTTGCTTGTACTCTTGAGGAATTACATGTGCTGCAAGCAACGTAGTCTCATCGGTAAAGCTCTTTGCTATTTCTATCGAACGAGATTCATCTGCTGCTGTGAGCCCGTATCCAGATTTAATCTCGATAGTGGTAGTTCCCGAAGAAAGTGCTTCGTTTAATAGGCGCCGGGCATTGTGTGCAAGATCTGAATCTGATGCTGCTCGTGTTGCGCCGACTGTCGAAGCTATTCCTCCAGCAGTGTATTTCTCACCCCGTGAACGTGCAGAGAACTCCTCGGCCCTATCTGCAGCAAAAATCAGATGGGAATGTGAATCAACAAAACCCGGAAGAAGCGTCTTACCAGAACAATCGATTTCATTGTCAACACCGGATGGTTTGCCATGCGTGATTGCTGCAATGAGCCCATCTTCCACAACAAGTGTGGCTCCTTTGAGAACGCCTAACGTTCCATCCCCGTGAGAGGCATTGGTGACAAGCGTTGCAATATTGGTGAAAGCTACGGAGCTCACTTGATAGGCGCACCGTTCAACATGGGAACGTGAACACCCTTATCGATGGCGACTTCCTTTGCATGTTCGTAACCAGCATCAACGTGTCGAATAACTCCCATGCCGGGGTCATTGGTAAGAACTCGTTCAAGTTTCTGAGCTGCAAGTGGTGTGCCATCTGCAACGCTTACCTGTCCGGCATGAATAGAACGACCGATACCGACGCCGCCACCATGATGAATGGAGACCCATGACGCACCAGAAGAAATATTGATCATGGCATTAAGTAGTGGCCAGTCTGCAATCGCATCTGATCCATCGAGCATCGCTTCAGATTCGCGATATGGAGAGGCCACGCTTCCGCAGTCAAGATGATCTCGCCCAATAACAATCGGCGCACTTACTTCGCCGCTTGCTACGAGGTCATTGAATTTCAAGCCAGCCTTATCGCGTTCGCCATAACCGAGCCAGCAAATACGCGCTGGCAAGCCTTCAAACTCCACGCGGTCTTGCGCCATCTTGATCCAACGATGAAGATGCTTATTTTCTGGGAATAGTTCAAGAACGGCTTGATCGGTGCGAGCAATATCTTTTGGATCTCCTGAGAGTGCAACCCATCTAAATGGGCCTTTTCCTTCGCAGAAAAGTGGACGAATGTAGGCAGGAATGAATCCAGGGAATTCGAAGGCTCGTTGATATCCACCTTGGCGGGCTTCATCGCGAATTGAATTTCCGTAATCAAAGACGACCGCGCCTTTATCTTGGAAGTTGACCATCGCTTCAACGTGCTTTGCCATTGATTCTTTGGCACGCTTAGCGAAGTCGACGGGATTGCGATCGGCGCTATCGCGTGCATCGTTGATATCAATGCCCTCAGGAATATAGAAGAGTGGGTCGTGAGCTGACGTTTGATCCGTCACGATATCGATCGGAACACCCATGGCAAATAGCTGGGGGAGAACTGTGGCGCTATTTCCAACAAGTCCGATTGAGATTGCTTTCTTCTCGCTCTTAGCTTTGACAGCCATAGAAACGGCATCCTCGAGGTTATCTGCAATGACATCGAGGTATCTCTTGCTGACGCGACGCTTCAGACGTGAACCATCGACATCGATAATGAGACAAGTTCCCTCATTCATTGTTACGGCAAGAGGTTGAGCGCCACCCATTCCGCCGCAACCACCTGTAACCGTCAAAGTTCCCGCAAGAGTTCCACCGAAATGCTTCTCGGCAACTGCTGCAAATGTTTCATATGTTCCCTGCAAGATTCCCTGAGTTCCAATGTAGATCCAAGAACCTGCAGTCATCTGTCCGTACATGGTGAGGCCAAGATCTTCAAGACGGCGGAACTCAGGCCACGTTGCCCAATCGCCAACTAGGTTTGAATTCGCAAGCAGAACGCGAGGAGCCCACTCATGGGTTTGAAATACGCCGACAGGCTTACCTGATTGAACCAACATGGTTTCATCATCTTTGAGATGAGTAAGAGTTTTAACCAGAGCATCGAATGATTCCCAGTTGCGAGCAGCTTTACCTGTACCGCCATAGACAACTAATTTGTCGGGATGTTCTGCCACTTCAGGATCGAGATTGTTCTGCAACATTCGAAGGGCGGCTTCTTGCCCCCATCCAACAGCGCTCTTTGTTGTTCCGCGAGGTGCTCTTACGGGGCGAGGTCCTGAAGTCATTTGAGCACTATATAACTGAGGTCAATGTACTTACCACTACCCTTGAGCCATGAAATTGCCTCACGACCCTCTCTGGCCAAGAGCGCAATCACTTTTTACTGCTGAAGTCCGCGGTCATTCGGATGTCACGCTAGTTGGAATTCCAGCGTCGCAAACAAGTTTGAGTCCTTCGTCAGCTCATGAAACACCTGCTGCAATTCGAAGCGCGCTATTGCGATATTCGACTGCGCATTCAGATACACGTGTTTCACTTGAAAGATTAAGTCTGCGCGATGCGGGCAACGTTTCTTCACCTGATAGCAACGAGCAAATTGCCATTGAGCAATTGACGAAGTTGAAAGCGGAGACAGAACTTCTCATTGCTTTAGGCGGGGACAATTCTGTTTCCTATGCAGCATTTAAAGCCACGGGTGCAACTGGCCTGATCACCTTAGATGCCCATTACGATCTACGCGATGGCATCAGCAATGGTTCACCTGTTCGTCGACTCATCGACGCTGGATTAGATGGAAAGAGAGTTGTACAAATCGGTATTGCTGATTTCTCTAATTCTGTTGAATATTCCAAGAGAGCGAAGGAATATGGAATCACGGTAATCCCACGTTCCTCCCTTCGTTCACGGACGATAAGTGATGTATGGGCTGAAGCTATATCAATTGCCGGAAGTAAGGTCTTTGTAGATTTCGATATGGATGTCTGCGATCGTTCCGTCGTGCCCGCTTGTCCTGCGGCAGCTCCTGGCGGAATAAGTGCTGATGAAATCCGACAATTCGCATTTCTGGCAGGAAGCACAAAGGCGGTCGTCGGCGCCGATATTACAGAGATTGATTCAACGAGGGATTCGAGCGATGAAAGAACTGTTCGACTTGCAGCTCTTGTCGTTCTAGAAATGATTGCGGGTTTATCGACGCGTGAATAGATTATTGGGCGCTCTTGGCGGAAATAGAGCAGCCGATGCTTTTCGTAAGACAGTTTCAGGAGATCCCAGTGGTGCACCTGATTGGTCAAAGCAGATGGCGATCGGTAGCGATGAAGGGTTATTCGGTCCTCGCAGCGCGGTCTGGGAAGTGCATGGTTGCATTGCAACCCTTGTTGGTGGGATTCGCGCTCTTCTCATGCAGGCAGCGCACCCGGCAGCGCTTACAGGGGTTGCTGAACATTCAGCCTATGACACAGACCCATTGGGTCGATTAGAGCGAACAACTCGTTGGTTAACGATTACTTCCTTTGGTTCAACCGAAGCGATTGAGATTGAAGCGCGACGAGTTCGCGAAATGCACAAGCGAGTCACCGGAACATTTGAAGAGAAGTCAGGTTCTCGATCTCCATATAGCGCTTCAGATCCGCGGTACTTGCTCTGGGTTCATTGTGCTTTTACAGATTCTTTTCTCCGTGCGCATGAAGAACTTGGTTACGACCTGCCTCAGGGAGCAGACCAATATGTTCGCGAATGGTCTAAGAGCGCAGAACCTCTCGGACTTACTTCAGCACCTCTTTCTAAGAAGGAACTCGCGGATGTCATGGCTAGCTTTGCTCAGAATGAAGTGACTTCTATTGCAATGACTCCGCCAATTGTTGGCTTCATTCTCAAGCCCCCTTTCAGTAAGGGCGGTCTATTCTTCTATCGAATTCTGGCGAACGCAGCCATAGCCACAATCGATGAACCCTTTCTCTCTGTCCTTGGATTAAAGCCACGATCCAAGAAATGGTTGCGAGTTAGCAAGGTACTTCTGGATTTCCTTTCTTACATGCTGGGCCACGAATCTCCGAGCCAGAAGATTGCGCGCGAAAGAATCAACGCTCTACAGTGACGCCATGTCAGATTGCATCTTCTGCAAGATAGTTGAAGGCTCCATTCCTTCCTACAAGGTCTATGAAGATGAGCACTGCTTCGCATTCCTCGACATCTTTCCCGCCAATCGTGGCCACACTCTGGTTATTCCAAAGAACCACGTCAAAGATATTCATGAGGCAGATGCGCAAACTTATGGTCACGTTGCAAGCACAGCGAAAGTTGTGGCTGATCTCCTTCAGGAGCAACTTGGATCGGAAGGCACATCTGTATTTCAGATGAACCGAGATGCTGGGTGGCAGACCGTTTTTCACTTGCATATGCACGTGATTCCTCGCTGGGAAAATGATGGTCTACATAAGCCTTGGGATATCGCACCAGCGGCAGAGTCTGATCTTCTCGAAGTTCTGCAACAGATTACAAAGTAGAGCAGACTTCTCCCATGCAAAATCCTGACGCAATTGTTATTGGCGCGGGGATAGTGGGCGCTTCGGTTGCACTTTCGCTTACTAATGCTGGATTTAAAGTTCTGGTTATTGATCGCGGAGCAGTGTCGAGCGGAACAACTGGCGCAGGCGAAGGCAACATTCTTGTCTCAGATAAAGATCCTGGTCCAGAACTAATACTGGCACTTCGCTCTCGTGATTTATGGTTTGAAATGCAAGATGACGTTGGCGATACCTTTGAGCTTGAAGCCAAGGGCGGAGTAGTTGTTGCTCGCAACGATGATGGCCCGTTGATGAAATTAGCGTCTGAGCAGAGTCAGCATGGTGTGGCGATTCAGAAGTTAGACCACACATCTCTCCATGAATTGGAACCCTACCTAGACCAGAGATACCAGTCTGGAGTTTTCTATCCACAAGATTCTCAATGCCAACCAATGTTGGCTGCAGCTCATGTGATTCGTACGGTCGTAAAACGCGGTGGAGCATTTATCTCTCAAGCAAAAGTCACCAGAATTCTTGTTAACCAAGGTGCAGTAACTGGTATCGAGACAACGCAAGGTAATTTCTCAGCACCGATTATCGTCAATGCAACAGGAACATGGGCGGGGGAGTTGGCTCAGATGGCTGGATCTCATCTGCCTATCGCTCCACGTAAGGGTTTTATTCTTGTCACCGAGCCAACCAAGAAATATGTCTTCCATAAGGTCTATGACTCTGACTACGTCGCAAATGTTGCTAGTAGTGATGCCGATTTACAGACCAGTACAGTCGTTGAAGGAACGCGCGCCGGAACAATCTTGATCGGTGCCAGCCGCGAACGAGTTGGATTTGATGGTTCTATGAATTACGAAATCCTGCGTCGTCTTGCAGCGCAAGCAACATCTCTCTTTCCGATACTGCGCGATGTTCAATTGTTGCGCGCGTATCGTGGATTTCGCCCTTATGCACCAGATCACCTCCCGGTAATCGGTGAAGATGCGACAGTTAAAGGCCTATGGCATTCCGCAGGCCATGAAGGTGCCGGAATCGGATTGGCGCCGGGGTCTGCAGCGCTCATTACAGATGCAATTCTTGGGCGTGAATCGTTCATGGATGGTTCCGCGTTTTCGCCCGCAAGGTTTGAGAAGGTTTCGCTATGACGAAAAAGATCTCATTTACTTTCAATGGAAAAGAATTCAGCTGCCAGCAAGGACAAAGTATCGCTGCAGCGCTCATTGCGTCCGATACCCGAGAACTTCGCACTACGCGATTTGGCAATGAAGCCCGTTCAATCTTCTGTGGCATTGGTATCTGTTATGACTGTGTTGTTGTTGTTGACGGTGTCGCAAACCAACGCTCATGCCTTATTGAGGCAAAGCAAGGAATGAAAGTGGAGAGCACGCCATGATCATCGTCGTTGGTGGCGGTCCTGCTGGACTTGCTGCGGCTGAAGCTGCTTCACGCAATGGAACAGATGTTGCACTCATCGACTCTGCGCCTCGAAAAGGTGGTCAGTACTGGCGCCACCAGACTGCGGTGAAAGGTTATAGAAGCAATCGCGCCGACAATCTATTTGCAAAGATTGAGACCGCGTCTTCGATAACCCAAATTTCAGAGGCAACTGTCTGGAGTATTGAAAAGGATGGCAATCTTTTTCGAGTGAACTATCTGCAAGGTGGGCAAGAGAGTTCGTTAACAGCAGAGAAACTCATCCTTGCAACAGGTGCATACGATCGTTCACTTCCCTTTCCTGGTTGGGATAAGCCGGGATCAATGACTCCAGGTGCAGCACAATCCTTACTTAAAGGTCATGGAGTATTGGCAGGAAAGAAAGTGGTAGTTGCTGGAACTGGACCTTTCTTATTGCCTGTTGCGACCGGCTTAGCTGAATCAGGTGCGGAAATCGTTGGTCTCTACGATGCAAATACTCCGTTGCGCTGGGCACTGTCACCGCACGCTTTATTGCTCAACCCATCCAAATTCCTTGAACTTATTTACTACGCAAAACTTCTGAAGAGATTCAGCGTGAAACCGCAATTCAAGCGATCCATCTCTTCATTCTCTGAGGGTTTAACGACCGTTTCTCGAGTTAACTCAAAGTTCAAGATCGTGGCCAAGCGAAAGAAGTCGCACCTCGCAGATGTTGTTGCAGTCGGATGGGGATTTATGCCCGATCTCTCACTTGGGGGAATTGTTGGATGCGCACAACGAGTTGATGTTGATGGAACCACCATCTTTTCGGTCGATGATGCGCAGCGAAGTTCGGTAGAAAATGTATGGATCGCAGGGGAAGCAACGGGAATCGGGGGAGCTGACCTTTCTCTTATTGAAGGAGAGATTGCCGGATTATCCGCATCCGGACAAGGTGTTCGCTCATTACTTAAGTTCAATCGAATGCGGAAGCAGATATTTGCAAATGCCCTGAAGCGTTCTTATCCAATTCGTGATGGTTGGCAGAGCTGGTCGGACGATACGACGACAATCTGTCGATGCGAAGAAGTGAAGATGACTGAAATACGTGAGTCAGTGACCGAACTCGGTGCCGAAGATTCTCGTACCGCAAAACTATTTACTCGCGCCGGCATGGGGCTTTGTCAGGGCAGAATCTGTTCTCGCAATGTCTCAGAAATTGTCGCAGGCCTTACTCATTGCACTGTCTCAGATAGTGAACGAATTGCTTCAAGCAACCGACCTATTGCTAGCCCTATCTCACTCGGACTTCTTGGAGATGGAAAAAAGTAGGATTACGGGATAAGTTGTGCAGCATGACTAACCCATGGAATGGCGTACTTACCGCCACAGCGACCCCGTTCAAATCTGATCTCTCTGTTGATTACGACAAGTATGCAGAGCATGTTGCATGGCTTGCAGCTAACGGAACACATGGTGTTATCCCAAACGGCTCGCTCGGCGAGTATCAAGTACTTACAGCTGAAGAGCGCGCCAAGATGGTTGAAGTTGCAGTAGCTGCAGCTCCAAAAGGTTTCAGCGTTGTTCCTGGTGTAGCCGCGTACGGCGCAGCCGAATCACGTAAGTGGGCAGAGCATGCACAGAAGGCAGGAGCAGGCGCTGTCATGTTGCTTCCACCTAACGCATATCGCGCGTCAGATGACGAAGTGATTGCACACTACAAAGAGGTAGCAAAAGTTGGCATCCCAATCATCGCCTACAACAATCCTTTTGATACAAAGGTAGATCTGACTCCAAAGTTAGTTGCCCGTATTGCTGATGAAGTTCCAAACGTGGTCGCAATCAAGGAATTCTCTGGCGATGTTCGTCGTATCTGGCAGATCAAAAAACTTGCTCCACGTATTGAGGTGATTGTGGGCGCGGATGACGTATTCCTCGAACTCTCAACAGCTGGAATTTCAGGTTGGATTGCAGGATTCCCAAATGCTCTTCCTAAGGAGTCTATGGAGCTTTATAACCTTGCAACATCAGGAAACTTCAAAGAGGCAGCTCCGATGTACGCAGCACTTCATGATGTCTTCCACTGGGATTCTAAAAAGGAATTCATTCAGGCGATTAAGTTGGGCATGGATCACGTCGGTCGATATGGCGGTCCTACACGACTTCCACGTCTACCTCTTCCAAAGCATGAGCAAGAGCAGATTCATCGTGAGATGGATGTAGCGCTGGCTTACTTTAAGAATCGCTAACCGCTCTTATGAAGAGCATCCGCACCGTCACGACTGTTGAGACGCATACCGAAGGTATGCCAACTCGTGTTGTGACGTCAGGGATTGGCGAAATCCCCGGGGCTACGATGTTCGATAAACGCCTGCATTTCATGGAGCATATGGATTATTTCCGTCACTGGTTGATGTATGAACCACGTGGACATAGCGCAATGAGCGGTGCAATCTTGCAGAAGCCAACTCGACCAGATGCTGATTGGGGAGTTGTCTATATTGAAGTTTCAGGATGTTTACCGATGTGCGGTCACGGAACTATCGGAGTAGCTACCGCTCTCGTTGAAAAGCAATTAGTGAAAGTTGTTGAACCAGTAACAACTATTCGCCTAGATACTCCAGCAGGATTAGTGGTCGTAGATGTCGCAGTAGAAAATGGCCGCGCAAAGAATGTCACCTTGACCAACGTCCCATCATTTTCCTACGCACTTGACCAAGAAGTTGATGTTCCTGGACTTGGAAAGATTACGTACGACATGGCATATGGTGGAAATTTCTACGCCATTGTTCCGGTCGATCGGGTAGGTCTTGAATTCAAGCGCGAGAATGGCCAGAAGTTCCTCGATTACGGTCTTCTCATCTCTGATGCCATCAATGAACAGAATCGTCCCGTGCATCCAGAAAATCCAGATATCGCAATCTGTCATCACATCGATTTCATTGCACCCGGAAGTGAAGGTCCACTGCATTGGCGCAATGCGATGGCAATTCACCCAGGTTGGTTCGACCGTTCTCCTTGCGGTACAGGAACAAGTGCTCGACTAGCCCAGATGGTGGCTCGCGGAGATTTCAAAGAAGGCGATGTTCTCAACAATGAATCTTGGATCGGTTCCCACTTTGAGGGACGAATCAAAGAGCGCACCAAAGTCGGTAACTTCGACGCGATTATTCCAATGATTACCGGACGCGCATGGGTGATGGGTGAAGCAACATGGATGCTCGATGAGAACGATCCATTCCCAAGCGGTTTTATCGTCTAGTTAATGTCTTGAGGAACTGCCCAAGAGTTCGCATCTTGTAGCGGTTCTGGAAGAACGTTCTGCGCAAAACCTTGATACGCAACAGGACGCATGAAGCGATAGATCGCATCTGTTCCCACTGAGGTTGTATGCGATGACGATGAAGGCCATGGACCGCCGTGATTCATTGCGGTTGTAACGGCAACCCCTGTAGGAAAACCGTTCCAGATGACTCGGCCAGCTTTCTCTTTCAGCACTGAAAGAAGCTCAGCAGGCTTATCGGCATCAGTTCCTTGAATCGTTGCGGTCAGCTGACCCTGAAGCGATGAGGCAATGTCAACGTATTGGGATTCATCACAAGTAATGACGACAGTTGTTGGACCGAAGTGCTCTTCGAGCAATTCATGGTTCGAAGAGGCTGTCGCCCAATCAGTGATGAATACGGTTGGAGTAACTCCAAAGCCTGAGCCATTGGCAATTCCCGATGCAACTTCGAGTTTGCCGGCAGCAGAAAGTTTCGCGATTGCTGCCGAGTAGCGCTCAGCGATGGACTTACTCAGAAGAGGCGCGACAGAGAGTGTTGCAAGGTGATATTTCATAGTTGAAACGAAATCTTCATCTTCAGGGATAAATACCAGCCCTGGCTTGGTACAGAACTGGCCAGAGCCCATGAGTGCAGAATCAATAATTCCTTTAGCAAGCGCTTCTGAACGATCGGCGATTGCGTTCTTTGTGACGAAGACTGGATTGAGGCTTCCCATCTCAGCAAATACTGGGATTGGTTCCTTACGAGTTGCCGCTAAGTCGACCAGGATTCTTCCGACAACTTCAGAGCCTGTGAAACCAACTGCCTTCACATCATCATGAAGCGCCAACCAATGAGTGATCTCAGGGTTAACACCTTGGACAATGGAGTAAATATCTTCGCTCAACCCACACTTCTTCAGTGCCGACTTGATTGCTAGTTCAATCGTGGCGCAGGTATTTGGATGAGAAGGATGAGCCTTCGCGATGATTGCGTTACCTGAAGCAATCGCTGAAGCAGCATCGCCTCCAGCTACAGAAAAAGCGAGAGGGAAATTACTCGCCGCAAAAATTGCAACGACCCCAAGTGGCACATTCATCTTGCGAATATCAGGACGTGGTGCAGGGGAGTAATTGGCATCAGCCTTATCGATAACGACTCCCAGATGTTTACCGGATTCAACAAGACGGGCGAAGAGCTCGAACTGAACTGTTGTGCGAGTTATTTCGCCGCCGATTCGAGCTTCAGGGAGCGCGGTCTCGGCACAGGCAGATTCGACAAGTGAAGTGCGCACGGCCTCGATCTCGGCAGCGATAGTACGAAGTAGAAGAGCTCGCTCTTTGGGTGATTGATGAGCAATCGCATGCGCCGAGGCAGCAGCGTTCTTGATTCGTGAATCAACGTCACCCTTAGTGTGCTCTGGGATCTCAACTCCGTATGGAGTTCCATCAATTGGTTTTACCGCGCGAAATGTCATGAGCGCATACTACGAGTATCCTCGTCGGATGAGTACTACCAAGAAACGTGCGGGAATCTTCGCCGTACTTGGTGCCGCTCTCTGCTTCGGAACAACTGGCACAACTCAACAACTTGGCGTTCCGGATATTTCCCCTGTCGCGGTCGCCTCAGCAAGGCTTTTATGTGGCTCCGCATTTCTCTTCGTTTTCGCATACTTCCAAAGAAAGACTCGGGGAGATGTACGAATGCCGCTCCTAGATTTGATCATCTGTGGTGTTGGAATCGGAATGTATCAACTGACTTTCTTCAGCGCCGTTCATTCAACCGGTATCGCGATAGCAACCGTTACAGCCCTCGGTTCAGCTCCAACACTTTCAGCAATAGTCGCTTACTTAATTCTCCGAGAGAAACCACAGAAGAGTTGGTACCTAGGAACTTCAGTGACAGTTTTTGGAATCATCTTGGTGGGAACTGCGAATGGCGTCGAATCTTTCGAACCCAAGGGTGTGGGTTTAGCAGTCCTTGCCGGGTTAGGTTTTGCAATCTTTAATGTGGTGTGTCGCAAATCCCTCGCAAGGGGCGCACAGGATATGTGGCTTACGGCAACAACATTCGGCGTTGCAGCGTTGGTCAGTTTCCCGTTCTTGTTTACTGAAAACCCAGAATGGATCTTTACTTCACAAGGCTTTCTCACCGTTCTATGGCTGGGGCTTGTGACAACGTCTATTGGTTACGTGCTCTTTATGTTTGGGCTCAAGAGAATCGAATCCAGTCTTGCTGCGACAGTGGTTTTAGCCGAACCCGCAACTGCAACGATCCTGGCTGCCATCGTAATTGGCGAGGCTCTTTTTCTGCAGAGTTATATAGGAATCGCGATTGTTGCCTTGGGAATCCTGCTTACCTCTCGTACTAAAAATTAAAGAAAGCGAGCGTTATTGCAATCGAGAACATGACGACTGCGATCAGTGAATCAAGGATCTTCCAAAATATTGGACGCGACATATATTTCGAGGCAGCCCTGGCGCCAAAACCGATAACGGTAAACCACAGAACACTTGCAACTGATGCGCCGATAGCGAAATACCAACGATTTGAATCGAATTGATTTGCAACACTTCCTAAAAGTATGACCGTATCCAGATAGACATGTGGATTGAGCCAGGTCAACGCTAGGGCCGTCGTTGCAACCTTGAGCGCACTGACTGTTGGACTTTCTGAAGCTTCCAACGATTGATTAGTGAACGCCGATTTAACACTCTTAATTCCGAACCACGTTAAGTAAGCGACGCCAAACCAACGAATGACTTCAAGCAATCCTTGATTACTTTGAACCAGTGCGCCCAGACCGCCTGTTCCGAGAAATATGAGAACAGCATCAGAAATGGCGCAGATAAGAACAATTAGGAGGACGTGTTGTCGCAATAGACCTTGTTTGATGACGAAGGCATTTTGAGCGCCGATGGCGATGATGAGGGATAACCCAGTCAAGAATCCTGGCAGAAGCGCAATCACCCGATGAATCTACACCAGAAGACTCGTGTCATATCGAAGTTACTCGGTAGTTCAGTTCTACCCTTTTTACATTCCCCGGCCACAGTAACTCTGTGGTTCTCAACTGAGCTGGAAGGAATGCGATGTCGCTTCTATCGTGGAATCTACATGGAAATGGTAAGTCAGTTAAAGATGGAGAAGTTGTAAAGCCAGATGAACGTCTCGCTTGGCCACTTACTATCGGAGTTGGTGTTCAACATATTGCCGCAATGTTCGGCGCAACATTCTTAGTTCCAATCATCACAGGCTTCCCGCCTAGCACCACACTTTTCTTCTCAGGTATCGGAACCTTGATCTTCCTTGCACTTACCAAGAATCAGGTACCTAGCTACCTCGGTTCATCTTTTGCATTCTTGGCTCCAATCGCGGCTGCACAAGCTAGTGGTGGGATTGCCGTAGCCCTTGGCGGCGTTGTTGCAACTGGCGTGCTTCTAGCAATCGTTGGTTTGATTGTTAACGCCGTTGGTATCGGATGGATCAACTGGCTATTGCCTCCACTTGTCACTGGTTCAATCGTCATGATTATTGGTCTCAACCTTGCGGGAGCGGCTAACAACAACTTCAAGGCAGCGCCTGTTACTGCAATCGTGACACTTGCTTCCGTTGCAATTATTGGAGCAGTATCAAAGGGCTTCCTAGGACGCATCAGCATCTTCGGTGGAATCATCATTGGGTACGCATTTGCAGCCCTTCAGGGCGATATCAACTTTGATGGCGTAAAGGCTGCAAAGTGGTTTGCACTACCGACCTTCACCTCACCATCATTTGATGTCAATGCAATCTTGCTCTTCTTGCCAGTTGTCCTCGTTCTTATCGCTGAGAACGTTGGCCACGTCAAGGCAGTTGCTGCGATGACAGGAAAAGATCTTGATGGTCAAATGGGTAACGCACTTATCGCAGACGGCGTAGCAACAACTCTTGCAGGAGCTGGTGGCGGGTCAGGAACAACTACTTACGCTGAAAACATCGGCGTTATGGCAGCAACTCGCATCTACTCAACTGCTGCTTATTGGGTAGCAGGTATCGGAGCCATCCTTCTCTCACTATCTCCTAAGTTCGGAGCTGTACTCAGTGCAACTCCAGCAGGAGTTCTTGGTGGAGTCGGAGTTGCTCTCTACGGAATGATCGGAGTTCTCGGTGCAAAGATTTGGATCGAAAATAAGGTCAACTTTGGTAACTCAACCAACCTCTTCATCGCTGCAACTACATTGATTATTGGTATCGCAGATATGACATGGAAGCGTGGGGATTACTCATTCGGTGGAATCATCAACGGAACACTCGTTGCTGTCATCGGATACCAGCTGCTTCGTGCGCTCAATAAGGCTGCAGGCAAAGCTGAATAAGTAGTAAATAAGAAAAGCCCACCGTCACTGATGTGGCGGTGGGCTTTTCTCTTAAGTGGACGATACTGGGATCGAACCAGTGACCCCCACAATGTCAATGTGGTGCTCTACCGCTGAGCCAATCGTCCTAGGTATATTGAATTGTGTGTCGTAATTGTAGTGCTCAACCAAATCTTCTCTTATTGAAAAAAGAAGAGCTGGAGGTCGGAACGGGATTTGAACCCGTGTAGAGGGATTTGCAGTCCCTTGCCTCGCCTCTCGGCCATCCGACCATAGACAAACCGCCACCTGAAAATAAATTCGAAGCGGCGGTTAATCCGAGCGGACGACGGGGTTCGAACCCGCGACCTGAACCTTGGCAAGGTTCCGCGCTACCAGCTGCGCTACGTCCGCATTTTGTGCAGGGGCAAATCTAGCGCAGTGCGGGCTGAACTGCCAAAGCGGGATTTTTGAAAGGGATTTCGAAGGCTTTATATGCGTAGCCTTGCCCCATGTCAGCCCCGATAACGCAGATGTGGATGGGTGGAATTCACGCAACCAATTGCGTCGAAATCACTGACGACGCTAGCCGTTTAGATGATGGATCGTTCTGGGCAGTCTCTATTTCTTTTGAGGGAAAAGCAAGATTCGCTCGTTTTGCAAATGTTTCGGAAGACAATTTCCTTGAGCATAAATGGGAGATTCTTACTTCACGTTGGTCGACATCACTGAGTCAGAGTGAATACATCGGTTACGTTTCGAAGATTCGTGAATCCATTGCCCGCGGTGGCGTCTACCAAGTTAACGCCTGCCGAATCTTGAGCCAACCCTTTGAAGGCGATTCTTTAGAAGGATTGTTCTCTCAATTGCTTGAACGCAATCCGGCGCAATTCGCTTTCTATCTCAATATTGACGGCCTGGAAGTCGCATCGGCATCTCCAGAGCGCTTCCTGTCTAGAAACGGTTCAAAGATCA
The DNA here is from genome assembly GCF_965234405.1 of Planktophila turicensis (SeqCode). Lineage (GTDB taxonomy): Bacteria > Actinomycetota > Actinomycetes > Nanopelagicales > Nanopelagicaceae > Planktophila > Planktophila turicensis. Next base: position 760,374 of record NZ_OZ248346.1, on the reverse strand, counting down.
TTACCTCGCCTATCAAGGGAACAATTCGAAGTGATCAGGATGTATTTGGCGAGAAAGATAAAGCTGAGAATCTGATGATTGTTGATTTGATGCGTAACGACTTAGGTCGTATCTGTGATGCCGGATCAATCGAAGTAACTGAGCTATTTAGAAATGAGAAGCATCCTGGGATTACTCATCTAGTCTCGGATGTCGAAGGAAGATTGAAATCGGGAATCTCATGGCGTGAAATCTTGGAAGCCACGATGCCTCCTGGATCAGTAAGCGGTGCGCCAAAGAGTTCTGCACTCTCCATCATTGAAGAGAATGAGGGATTGCGTGGACCTTACTGCGGAACTCTTGGATGGATTCATGGTGACCGTGCGGAATTATCGGTAGCAATTCGCACCTTTTGGCATGAAGGAAGCACTCTTAATTTTGGTACGGGAGCGGGAATCACGTGGGGAAGTGATCCTGCTGCAGAATGGGAGGAGACGCAGCTCAAAGCGCGTCATCTCATTTCGATCGCAGGGGGAGAGCTATGACTTCGGTAGAACTAGATGGCCATGGCTTCCCTCAAGGTTCTGGAATCTTTGAAACGATTAAGACCGTTAACGGTGCACCCATTGCCCTTGGACGCCACATGCGTCGAGCCTTGGAATCAGCGCTAGAACTCGGTATTTCAATTCCGTCTGAAGACTTCATTCGAGAAGAGATGATTAGAGTTCTCGGCGAAAATCCTCATGATGTGGGACGGATGAGAATTTGCTTCGGGGAAGACGTATTCCATATCACTCATGACTCTTACGTCGAGCTAATAGATCCAGCTCGTTTGAATTTCTACACACAAACCGTCATCGGTGAAGTTCACAAGCGCTTTCCCTATGACTTCCGCTTTGGGTTAATTGATGCGGCCAATGACGAGGGTTATCACGACAGTGTGCTCTTTAATGAAAAGAACGAAATCACTGAAACTGCCGTATCGAATCTCATCTTCTTGATTGGAGGCGAGTGGGTCACGTCGCCCATTTCATCTGGAATTCTTCCGGGCGTTATCCGCGCAATCGCAGTAGAGAATTGCGGAGTGAAGGTTCGGCCAATCCACGTCTCTGAGATTCCAGAGATCGAATCTGGATTTATGGTCTCCAGTCTTCGAATTGCCCAGCCCATCTCGCATATCGGGGATATGAAATTGAAAATAGGAGATGCTTCACGCGTTCTTGAGGAGCAAATTCGCGCGAACTGTAAGCCTGTTTCGGTAGGCTAACCCCATGTCCATGATCTCTGTAACCGTCGATGGCGCTGTTCGCAGCATCGAGGCAGATCAGAAACCAACCCATATTTTTGCCGAGAATAAAGAGATTGTTGTCTGCAAAGTAAATGGCGCTCTGAAGGACCTCTGGACCGACCTTGTTGATGACGATGTCATTGAAGGCATTTCGATTTCTTCACCAGAAGGGCTATCGGTTCTTCGCCACTCAACAGCGCACGTGATGGCGCAAGCAGTGCAGCAAGTTTTTGCACAAACACGTTTAGGTATTGGACCTCCCATCACCGATGGTTTCTATTACGACTTCGATCCACAGAACCCTTTCAATCCTGATGATCTAGAAAAGATTGAAAGCGCAATGCGCAAGATCGTGAAAGAAGGACAGCGATTTAAGCGTCGAGTTACTACTGAAGCTGACGCACTGAAGGAACTGGCTCACGAGCCGTATAAGTGCGAACTCATTGGAATTAAGGGTGGTGGAACTGACGAGACCAACGTTGAAGTTGGTGGCGCAGAGTTAACGATTTATGACAATCTAGGTCGAGATGGACAACCAGTCTGGTCTGATCTCTGTCGCGGGCCGCACCTTCCGTCTACAAAACATATTCCAGCATTTAAGTTGATGCGTAGCGCCGCCGCTTATTGGCGTGGATCTGAAAAGAATCCAATGCTGCAACGTATCTACGGAACAGCGTGGCCATCACAAGATGAACTCAACGCCTACCTCGAACTTCTTGCAGAGGCTGAAAAGCGTGACCATCGTCGCCTTGGCCAGGAGCTAGACCTTTTCTCATTCCCTGAAGAGATCGGTTCTGGTCTTGCCGTGTTTCATCCAAAGGGTGGCATCGTTCGACGTGCGATGGAAGATTATTCGCGCAAGCGCCATGAAGAAGAAGAGTACGAATTTGTTTACTCACCTCACTTAACCAAGGCAGCGCTCTTCCAGAAGTCTGGCCACCTTGATTGGTATTCAGAAGGTATGTACCCACCAATGATCATGGATGAAGAGCTCCATGCCGACGGAACAATTAAGCGTGCGGGTCAGCAGTACTACATGAAGCCGATGAACTGCCCGTTCCACAATCTCATCTTCCAGTCACGTCAGCGTTCTTATCGCGAGCTACCACTTCGACTCTTCGAATTTGGAACTGTTTATCGCTATGAAAAGTCAGGCGTGTTACACGGAATTACACGCGCTCGTGGCTTTACTCAAGACGATGCTCACATCTACTGCACCAAAGAGCAGATGCCAGGTGAACTCGATTCACTTCTCACCTTCGTTCTTAACTTGCTCCGCGATTACGGTCTCGAAGATTTCTATCTCGAACTCTCAACTCGCAACCCAGAAAAATCTGTTGGAGAAGATGCGGATTGGGCAGAAGCTACTGAGGCTCTTCGTAAAGCTGCAGTTGCTCAGAATCTTGAACTAGTTCTTGATGAAGGCGGAGCTGCATTCTACGGACCAAAGATTTCTGTACAAGCTAAAGATGCAATCGGTCGCACATGGCAGATGTCCACAATCCAGGTTGACTTCCAGCTTCCACAAAGATTTGAACTTGAATTCGCCGCTGCAGATGGTTCACGTCAGCGACCAGTGATGATTCACCGTGCGCTCTTTGGTTCAATCGAGCGATTCTTCGGCGTTCTTACAGAGCATTATTCAGGCGCGTTTCCTCCATGGCTTGCACCCGTTCAGGTGATGGCAATCCCGGTTGCCGATAACTTCACTGATTATTTACATGGCGTTGTGAAGCAGATGAAATCTTCGGGTATTCGCGCTGAACTAGATTCTTCAGATGACCGTATGCAGAAGAAGGTGCGTAACGCACAGATGCAGAAGATTCCTTTCATGGTCATTGCAGGCGAAGAAGATATGAATGCCGGGGCGGTCTCCTTTAGATATCGCAATGGTGATCAGAAGAACGGTATTTCTATCGCAGATGCAATCGCGGAGATCAAAGAGATCGTCGCTAACCGTAAACAGGTTTAGTAATGTCTGAAATCAACGGTGTAGGCATGCCAGATGGTTGGCAGCGTTTATGGGCTCCCCACCGCCTTGATTACCTGCGTGGGGAAAATCGCCCACTCGATGGCAACGATGTTCAATGTCCTTTCTGTCGTATCCCATCGCTTTCAGATGAAGAAGGTTTGGTTGTTGCCCGCGGTAAGACTGCTTATGTGGTGATGAACCTCTATCCCTACAACCCAGGACATTTGCTTGTGTGCGCGTATCGACATGTTGCAGATTTAACCGATCTGACCGATGAAGAGCGTCATGAAATCACCGACTTGAGCGCCCACGCGATGAAAACCGTTCGGAAAGTCTCGAGTGCCGATGGATTCAATCTCGGAATGAATCAAGGTGCGATTTCAGGTGCAGGAGTTGCAGCACATATCCACCAACATATTGTTCCTCGCTGGTCGGGCGATGCTAACTTCATGCCAATTATTGGAAAAACGAAAGTGTTACCGCAGTTACTTACTATGACGCGAGATGAGTTAGCTGCTGCTTGGTAGTAAATCTATATAACTGTGCACGACATCTACACCGATACCTTTTATCAAGTTAATCGGAATAGCTGGAAATAAAATGCCGGCTGCAAAGGCACCTTCATCCATCTCTGATGTCAGATCGAAATATTCTTCACGAAATTCACGTACGAGTTCTTCATGCTCAGGATCACTTGCTCGAAGCTGAGGTGGATTCTTTGTGTAATCAATTATCTGCAAATCCTGCAATCTAATGAGCGCTGCTACCTCGCCGTTATCATCGTGAAGAACTAGATACGGAGTTACAAGTTGATCGAAGACACGGTTGGCAACCATGACGGCATCTTCAAAATCGAGCTCTTGTCCTTCAAGGCCATTTACTACGACCATTCGCGGGATCTGGAAATCATCTAGAGCGGCCCAGTTATCTATAGCTTGCTGATCAATTCCGGCAGAAGGGTTAATGGCAAAGATAGCTAAGTCAGATTCCCCTTCAGGGCTATCGGTGAAGCGTGCCCCGAAAGCAGTTGCCACGGTCTTAGGAGATGCGCTGGCATGACCGTATACATGGATACGTTTCACAGCGTTGGCGCTAGGTGAAGACATGCGGGTAAGCCTACGATGGTGCCGATGATTAGTAGCGCACTGAAACCAGCAGTCACTCGATTAATTGAACCTGTGGCTCGCTTTGCCCTGCGAGTTGGCCTGACTCCAAACACAATTACCTTGCTTGGTGCACTGGGCGTTCTTATCTCTGCCGGCTATTTCTATCCGCAGGAAGAGTATTTCGTTGGAACTCTCTTCATTTCTTTCTTTGCTCTTAGCGATCTCTTCGATGGCACCATGGCTCGAATATCTCACAGTGGTGCAAGTAAGTGGGGAGGATTTCTTGATTCAACTATCGACAGAATCACTGACTCCGCAATCATCATTGCAATCCTTATTCCGCTCATTGAAGCCGATGACAAGCTTTCGTATCTTGGACTGATCACTCTTGTCACAGGACTTTTGATCCCATACATCCGCGCTAAAGCCGAAAGTTATTCAATTAATTGTTCTGTTGGTATCGCAGAACGAACTGAGCGCCTCGTCATCATTCTCACCGCTGTCGGATTCGAGGGCCTGAATGTGCCATACGCACTAGCCACCGGACTATGGCTGCTTGCAATTCTTGGTGTAGTCACAGTTATCCAACGAATCAAAGTAGTTCGCGATGGACTCCTGACTCAATGAAAGATCGCATTACGCTCATCGCTTATCTTCTCGGGTGGTGGATTGTTCGAACGCTGCCAGAGAAGACGGCTTATTCACTCTTCTATTCGATAGGCGAAATCACTCATCGTCGAAATGGAAAGAGCATCCAAAGGCTTCGCTCCAATCTCCATCAAGTAAAACCACAACTCAATGAGATTGAACTTGAGACGCTGGTCGCTCAATCAATGTCCTCTTATATGCGTTACTGGTGTGACACCTTCCGTATTCAAAATTGGAGTACGGAGCGAATTCGCAAAACTGTCACTACGACCAATGAGAACCTCTTGCTCGATCCTATGAAAGATGGTCGGGGAGTAGTGGTCGCACTGCCCCATTCTGGAAACTGGGACCACGCTGGTGCCTACTTCTGTTCACTTGGTATTCCTCTAGTGACAGTTGCCGAGCGATTAAAGCCGGAAGCACTTTTTCAGAAATTCCTGCGCCACAGAGAATCTATGGGTTTTGAAGTACTTTCTCTCGATAGCAGGTCTTTCATCACTCTCGTGAAGCGGGCCAAAGAGAAGCGCTTGATTGCACTTGTCGCCGACAGAGATCTATCCCATTCAGGAATCGATGTTAATTTCTTCGGTAGCAATGCGCGCATGCCTGCTGGTCCGGCTTTATTGGCAGTCAAAACAGGAATCCCACTTATCGTTGCCCACGTCTCTTATACGCAAACCGGAATTCACATTGATTTCCATGAAGTACAGGTGCCGAGCCATGGGAGTGAAACTGAGCGCATTGAAGAGACAGTGCAGATGACCGCGGAACTTTTCTCCGTTGGCATTGCACAGCATCCAGAAGATTGGCATATGCTGCAAAGAATCTGGGTCGATGCACGTGATGAAAGTTCTGAAGGGAGCAACTGATGCCGTTATCTAAGAAGCGAATTGGAATTGTCTGCCCTTATGGATGGGATACACCGGGCGGAGTACAAAGCCACGTCGGAGATCTTGCGGAGTATTTAATCCGCCAAGGACATTACGTTTCGGTGCTTGCTCCAGCAATCGATGAAGAGAATCTTCCTGATTATGTAACCAGCGCTGGTCGGCCAATTTCAATTCCATACAACGGGGCCGTCGCACGCGTTCTCTTTGGACCGATTGCCTTTGCTCGAGTTCGACAGTGGATTAACAATGGAAGCTTCGACGTGTTACATCTTCACGAGCCCGCGATTCCTTCAATCTCTCTACTGACATGTTGGGCAGCCGAGGGACCAATGGTCGGAACCTTTCATGCTGCAGCAAAACGCCAAAAAGTTACTTTTGCTGTTGCTCCGATTCTTGAACCCGTGATTGAAAAACTTACAGCACGAATCGCAGTCAGCGAGGCAGCACGCGAAACGCTAACTGAGCATCTTGAAACTGATGCGATTGTTGTTCCTAATGGAATTTACGCAGACCGTTACAGAGACGGTTCGATTGATCAGCGATGGACAGGCAACACAATTGGTTTTATTGGTCGTTTCGAAGAGAAGCGAAAAGGGTTAGACATTCTGGCTGCCGCTCTTCCCGCAATAATTTCTCGATATCCAGATGTAAAGGTTTTCATAGCCGGTCCTGGCGATAGTGAAGCTGCACTGAAGGAGATCGATCCTTCTTTACATTCACGATTCACTTTCCTGGGACGAATTAGTGAAGAAGAGAAGGCGAACTTCCTCGCATCTGTTGCTCTCTACATCGCGCCCAATACAGGTGGAGAATCCTTCGGAATCATTCTTGCCGAAGCGCTGGCGGGCGGGGCAAGCGTTGTCGCTAGTGATATTCCTGCCTTTGATTCACTCCTTGGACACGGTCAATATGGAACGCTCTTTGAATCAGAAAACTCAGCCGATTTATCAGCAAAGATTATTGATCTGCTGGGTGATGAGGGCAAGCGCCGAGCAATTGCACAGCGCGGGAAGCTTTACGCCCAAGAGTTCGATTGGGATGTGGTTGCTGAGAAGATTTATGATGTCTATGAAATGGCGATGGTTGGTGGATCAACTGTTTCACTTTCGTCTGAAAACCGTGCATGGAATAAGTTCTTGGGGAGATAGCGATGAGCAAATACATCCTTGGGGCCCTGTTCCTCACATTCATCGCTTGGTATCTCTCTTATTCGGCGACTCGGCTCGATCGTTTGCACAATCGTGTTGAAACAAGTTGGGCCAACTTAGATGGTCTATTGCAACGTCGTGCAGCAATTGCTATTGAAATAGCGAGATCTGAAATTTCTGACCCAGCTTCATCTCTTCTTCTGACCTTTGCGGCACACCAGGCTCGCGAAGCAAGTGTTCGTGATAGATCTCAAGCCGAAACTGGTTTAACGGGAGCGCTGGGAATTCTGCTTGAGACATCGACAGATATATCAGGAGCGAATGAACAAGACCTCATTCGTGAGCTCAAAGACCTCACTGAGAAAATCAAGATGGCTGTTGCAATGCACGTTGATGCCGTAAACCGAACCCAGATGGTTCGAAAGAAGTGGTTTATTAGATTCTTCAGACTTGCCGGACATGCACCAGAACCTGTCACCTATGAATTCGAAGGCGATGTTCTTTAAGAGGACGGCGCGACTAACCCTCACGGCGCTTTCGATTGGGGTAGTGGCGCTAGCCATTCTCAATCCGAATAATCCACTTATATCCAAGCTTCCATTTCTTGAAGATGTACCCACTAATTCAATAAGTGGCTTACCTGGGGGAGATGGCCCTGTCTTGGTTGTGAAGATTGATGACACTCGCCAAGCTCATCCACAAATTGGTTTGGAAAACGCCGACATTATCTATATTGAACAAGTAGAGGGTGGCCTTACCCGACTAGCTGCAATCTTTTCATCAAAGATTCCAACCCACATTGGTCCAGTTCGTTCTGCACGAATTTCAGATATCGAACTTCTTGAGCAGTATGGAAACGTGGCTTTCGCGTATAGCGGTGCACAAAAAAAGATGCGTCCGGTAATTGAAGCTGCAAATCTTGAAGATCTGGGTGCGCAGAGTCAGTCGTCAACTATCTACACAACCGACCCCAACCGAATTCAGCCATATGCAATGGTCCTAAGAGCGGATTTGTTGATGCAGCAGATTGCAGAACGAGAATTGCCAGTAGCTCTTTCAAAGTCCATGGGTTGGGAATTCGGGGATGCGCCAGATGGTGGAATGGATATCAGTTCTGCTCATCTTTCTTGGCCAGCTAGCTCGTACGATGCACATTGGTCTGAAGAAGATGAGCGATGGTTACTCGATCACGTCGGGCAGCCAAATATTGCTGCTTCGGGCGAGAGACTTGGCGCAAAGACCCTTGTCATTCAATTAGTGTCAATTACTGATTCGATTTATAAAGACAAGGTTGGCGGAGTTACTCCTTTCTCAGCGACAGTGGGCATTGGTCGCGGATATATCTTGCGGGACGGAAAGGCCTTTGAAGCAAACTGGTCCCGCGACAATGCGAGCTCCGGTACTACATGGCGAACCCCAGGTGGTGAAGAGATTGCCTTTGCTAATGGGCAGATTTGGGTCGCGCTCACCGATAAAGAGCCTGTATTCACCAAAAAAACCTCGGATGCGGGAATCAAGAGTTCAAAGTAGACTCAACTTCTCGATTTCATTTCACACTAGGAGTCTCACATCATGTCTGAAGCAACTGGCACAGCACGCGTAAAGCGCGGAATGGCTGAAATGCTCAAGGGCGGCACCATCATGGATGTCGTCAATGTTGAGCAGGCAAAGATTGCCGAAGATGCCGGCGCATGTGCAGTGATGGCGCTTGAGCGCGTACCCGCAGATATTCGCGCGCAAGGCGGAGTTGCTCGTATGTCAGATCCCGACATGATCCAACAGATTCAGGCTGCGGTTTCTATTCCAGTTATGGCAAAGGTTCGTATCGGCCACTTCGTTGAGGCGCAGATACTCGAAACTCTTAATGTTGATTACATTGATGAATCCGAAGTACTTACACCGGCGGATTACACCAACCACATCGATAAGTGGGGCTTCAAGATTCCTTTCGTTTGTGGTGCTACAAATCTTGGTGAAGCGCTTCGTCGTATCAACGAAGGTGCCGCAATGATTCGCTCAAAGGGTGAAGCAGGTACCGGCGATGTCTCAAATGCGATGATGCACATGCGCACAATCGGAGCTGAAATTCGACGCCTTACCTCAATGCGCGAAGATGAACTTTATGTAGCAGCCAAGGAACTCCAGGCACCTTACGCTCTTGTTAAGGAAGTTGCCGAGACCGGAAAACTTCCCGTAGTTCTATTTACCGCTGGTGGAATCGCAACTCCTGCAGATGCCGCACTCATGATGCAGATGGGCGCGGACGGCGTCTTCATTGGCTCAGGAATCTTCAAGTCCGGAAATCCTGCTCAGCGCGCAGCTGCATGCGTTAAGGCGACAACTTTCTATAATGATGCGAAGGTCCTCGCCGAAGTTTCACGTGGTCTTGGTGAAGCAATGGTGGGAATCAACGTTTCAGATATTCCTGTTCCACATCGCCTCGCTGATCGCGGCTGGTAAACCTTTCCTTTAGAAATACTGGGAAACGGTTAACGGGCAATGAAAGTTGGAGTACTTGCTCTGCAAGGCGATTTTCGCGAGCACCTGAAAGCAGTCGCTGATTGTGGCCATGCACCTGTAGATGTTCGCCGAGTATCTGAGCTAGAAAGTGTGGATGCGCTAATTCTTCCTGGGGGAGAGTCAACAACCATTGTTCATCTCGCTCAGAATTTCGATCTCTATCAACCAATAAGAGATGCCATCTCTAAGGGATTGCCCGTTTACGGTTCATGCGCAGGAATGATTCTTTTAGCCGATCGCATTGTCGACGGAATTAAGGATCAGAAATCATTTGGCGGATTAGATATTACGGTCCGTAGAAATGCATTCGGAAGACAAGTTGATTCCTTTGAGTCCGATCTGACCTTCAACGGAAAATCACTGCACGCTGTATTTATCCGAGCTCCATGGGTCGAAGAAGTTGGACCGGGGGTGGAAGTCCTTTCTACTGCCGCCGATCATCCCGTCGCCGTGCGTCAAGGTAACCTTCTTGCAACGAGTTTTCATCCCGAACTTACTGAAGATTTAGCCGTGCACCGCTTCTTTTTTGAAGAGATCTGCAAAGGCAGATAAAGTAGGTCCATACCAAGTAGCGATTGAGGTGTTTGAAAAATGTCAGGCCATTCCAAGTGGGCAACAACTAAGCATAAGAAGGCTGTCATCGATGGCCGTCGCGCTAAGAATTTCGCGAAGTTAATTAAGGCGATTGAAGTTGCTGCGCGCAATGGTGGACCTGATGTAGATGGAAACCCAACGCTCTTTGATGCAATCGCAAAGGCAAAGAAGAATTCAATGCCTGCAGACAATATTGAACGTGCAGTAAAGCGTGGCGCAGGACTTGAATCCGGTGGCGCTGATTGGCAGACAATCATGTACGAAGGTTATGGACCAAATGGTGTTGCCATCATGATCGAATGTCTTTCAGATAACCGAAATCGTGCTGCCTCTGAAGTACGTGTAGCGGTAACTCGCAATGGTGGATCCATGGCTGACCCAGGTTCAGTCTCATACCTCTTCAATCGCAAAGGCGTCATCATCGTCAACAAGGCAGTTGGAGCAACAGAAGATTCAATTCTTGAAGCAGCGCTCGATGCTGGCGTTGAAGAGGTAAACGATCTCGGTGAATCATTCGAAGTAGTCTGCGAAGCCAGTGACCTGGTTGCTGCTCGTACCGCACTTCAGGCTGCCGGTATTGATTACGAATCTGCGGATTCATCTTTCCTACCTTCGATGCAGATTCCACTTGATGCCGAGGGCGCTCAAAAAGTATTTGAACTCATCGACGCCATTGAAGAGCTCGATGATGTGCAGAACGTCTTCTCTAACTTCGATGTCTCAGACGAAGTTATGGCGAGCCTTTCTTAATCCCACTTCATTAAGTCCTAGGCTTAGAAGTTATGAGCCATGTGCAGCGACGAGTCTTGGGTGTTGACCCGGGGTTAACTCGCTGTGGTGTGGGAATCGTTGATGGTGCAATTGGTCAGCCGCTCGCCTTGGTTGGAGTTGGAGTCATTCTCACGCCAGCTGATGCACCACTTGAACAGCGCCTCCTTCAGCTCGAATCAGAACTCGAAGAGTGGATAGCAACGCATAAACCTGACGTAATTGCTGTAGAACGAGTTTTCTCTCAACATAATGTTCGCACCGTCATGGGTACAGGTCAGGCGGCAGGTATCGCTCTCCTTGTTGCAGCACGTCGTGGCCTCCCGGTAATGATGCACACTCCTTCAGAAGTTAAAGCTGCAGTCACTGGATCAGGTCGTGCCAATAAAGCACAAGTTGCTGAAATGGTGAAACGGTTATTGAATCTAGAAGTGATTCCGAAACCGGTCGACAGCACTGACGCTTTAGCGTTAGCCATTTGCCATATCTGGCGCGGTAGCGGTAACTCTAAAATTGAAGCCGCTCTTAAGGCCGAGAAATCTCGTCTTGCAAAGTTGGTGGGCAAATGATTTCTCTGATTAATGGAGTTGTTCGTTCCATCGCAAGCGACCGCGCCGTTGTTGAAGTTGGTGGGGTTGGGTTAGCCGTTTCGCTTACTTCACAGACGACTTCTCAACTTAACTTGGGAGCTCCGGTTCAACTCTTCACCTCTCTCGTTGTTCGAGAAGATTCCCTCACCCTCTTCGGATTTCTCGATGAAGAAAGTCGTTCAGCATTCGAATTGGTACAGACAGTCTCAGGTATTGGCCCCAAGGTAGCTCTAGCCATTCTTGGAGCCCACACTCCGCAATCTCTAGCCGTTGCAATTGCGCAAGAAGATATCAAGGCAATCGAGAAGGTGCCGGGCATTGGTCGTAAGGGAGCCCAACGATTGATTCTCGAACTCAAAGGAAAGATCTCTGATTTCGGAAGTGTTGATCATAAGCAGATTCACCAACCTGTCTGGCGCGAACAACTTACTTCAGCACTCATCTCACTCGGTTTCACGGCTAAGGATTCAGATTCTGCAATCACCGCGGTAGTTTCGCAGTATGCAGATAATGGTGTGGATGCACAGGACGTTGATATCTCTGAACTTTTGAAGGCAGCTCTTCAAAGTGGACGGCGTGCGTAAATGAGCGAAGAGAGATTAGTTAACCCTCAAAGCGGAAATGACGACGCGGCTGCTGAACACGCCCTTCGCCCAAAGACGCTGGGGGACTTCATCGGCCAGCACCGAGTCCGCGAACAAATTGATGTTCTCTTAACGGCGGCACGCAAACGTGATGCGGCTGCGGATCACATACTTCTTTCTGGTCCACCGGGACTTGGTAAGACAACACTTGCAATGATTCTTGCTTCTGAGATGCAAGCTCCTATTCGAATCTCAAGTGGTCCTGCAATTACACATGCCGGAGATCTTGCTGCGATTCTCTCCTCTCTTGTTGAGGGCGAAATCTTCTTCCTTGATGAGATTCATCGCCTTCCACGACCTGCGGAAGAACTTCTCTACTTAGCTATGGAGGATTTCCGGGTTGATGTAGTTGTAGGCAAGGGACCAGGTGCAACCGCTATCCCTCTTCAACTTCCGCGCTTTACTTTGGTGGGTGCTACAACTCGTGCCGGATTACTTCCTTCACCGCTACGTGATCGTTTTGGATTTACGGCTCATTTAGATTTCTATGAAGAGTCAGAACTTGAGGAAGTTATTTCCAGAAGCGCGACACTTCTGGGCCTGACAATTGATAAATCTGCGATCGCTGAAATTGCTAGCCGTTCCCGCGGAACACCCCGCATTGCCAACCGTTTGCTCCGACGAGTTCGAGACTTCGCACAGGTGCAAGGATCTAATGCTCTTTCACATCAACATGCCAAGGCAGCACTTGATATGTATGAAGTAGATGCCAAAGGGCTCGACCGCCTAGATCGTTCAGTCTTGATTGCCCTTATTGAACGATTTGGCGGGGGACCGGTCGGTCTATCGACTCTGGCAATCGCGGTAGGTGAAGAGACCGAAACTGTTGAGTCTGTTGCCGAACCTTTCTTGGTCCGTAATGGCTTTATGGCGCGCACTCCACGCGGCCGTATCGCCACAGCGATGGGGTGGGAGCATGTGGGACGAACACCACCTGCTGGAATCGCCACCCTTTTCGACACGCCTGCGCCCGACGCATAGACTCTGCCCTTATGTCCACACCTACAAAACCTATGAAGACTTCGGGCCGCCCAGTTCGTGCCTTGGCTCTCTTGGCCGTCATTATCTTCGGCCTACTAGCCACAGCTCTGATCCAGGGAGCGACTTCAGTTCGCCTCGGTCTCGATCTTCGCGGAGGAACAAGCGTCACGCTTCAACCTCGCGCATCTAATGATTCCAATAAGGTCACATCCGAAGCGATTGACCAAGCTGTTTCAATTATTCGCCAGCGTGTTAACTCACTCGGTGTTGCTGAATCAGAAGTAACAGCACAGGGAAGTGGAGCTAACCGCCAAATCGTTATCTCTGTTCCAGGAGATTCAGGTCGACGTGTGGTCGATCTTGTTGGTCAGACAGCTGAACTTCGCTTCCGCCAAGTATTGGCTGAATCTGCTGCACTAGGCGGAACAAGCGCATCTGCAGCAACACCTGTTGGTGGAGTATCTGCAGAAGTGAATGCTCGCTTTGCCGCTCTTGACTGTACAAACCCTGCAAATCTTCAAGGTTCAGGTGCTGATGCGCCATCAGATGTCATCGTTGCGTGTGCGCGCTCAGGTGCGAGCAAGTACATATTGGCTCCTGCCGAAGTTCTCGGTCGCCAGGTTTCAAAGGCATCTGCTGGAATTGATCAGCAGGGAACAAGCGCTTGGTATGTAATGCTCACATTTAACGGCGAAGGAACTTCAGCTTTTGGTGCGCTTACTTCACGCGTGACGACTTTGCCATCACCGCAGAATCAGGTTGCTATCGTTCTCGATGGACTTGTTGTATCTGCTCCAGTAATTAACGAAGCGATTCCTTCAGGAAATGCTCAAATCACTGGTTCGTTCTCACAGGTTGAAGCTAATGACCTTGCCAACGTTCTTAAGTACGGTGCATTGCCACTTGCATTCGACCGCGGTGAAGTACAGCAAGTATCGCCAACTCTAGGTGCTGATCAGCTTGAAGCAGGACTTCTTGCGGGAGCACTTGGTATCGGACTTGTATTCATCTTCTCACTTCTTTATTACCGTGCACTCGGTTTAGTGACAGTACTTTCCTTGCTCATTGCCGGATTGCTTCTCTATCTCTTGTTCCTCGTTTTGGGTGAAGCAATCGGATTCACGCTAACGCTTGCAGGCATTGCCGGTTCTATTGTGGCGATTGGTATTACTGCTGACTCATTCATCGTCTTCTTTGAACGTATTCGAGATGAGGCGCGTGAAGGTCGCTCACTACGTTCTGCGGTCGAAAGTGGATGGGCGCGAGCACGTCACACAATTATTGTGGCGGATATGGTCTCGATCATTTCGGCCGTACTTCTTTACTTCTTCGCCGTTGGTGGAGTCCGAGGCTTCGCCTTTGCACTAGGCCTCACAACGTTGATCGATCTCTTGATTGTCTTCGCATTTACAAAACCGATGGTTTCGATTATTGCAAAGAGCAACTTCTTCTCTTCGGGTCACCCACTCTCAGGCTTCTCGGCCAAGAGCATCGGCAAATCTCATCCTGCATCACCATTGGAGGCATAAGCACATGGCGAAACTTTCGGGTCTAGGTGGCCGTCTCTACACTGGAGAGACATCATTTAATATCGTTGAAAATAGAAAACGTTGGTATTCAATATCGGCGCTATTCATCCTCGTTTCTATGGCAGCCCTTTTGATTCAGGGCTTACATCTTGGAATCGAGTTCAAAGGTGGCGCTTCGTACACAATCAACAAAGCTTCAGTCACTGTTGAACAAGCGCGCGCATCAGTTGAAAACATCGGCATTCCAGGCGAAGTTATCGTCCAGAAGATCGGCGATTCAAAGATTCGTATCCAGACTGGTTCTTTAACTTCGGCTGAATCTCAGGCGATTGAGAACGCTTTAACTTCAACATTTAGCGTGACTGCAGAATCAATTGATACTCAATTAGTTGGACCTTCATGGGGTAAGGAAATTACCAAGAAGGCACTTTATGGATTGATTGCATTCCTTCTTGCCGTAATGCTCTTCTTGGCAATGGCCTTCGAACCCAAGATGGCAATCGCTGCCATCGTTGCAGTGGTTCACGACGTCTTCATCACAGTGGGCATCTATGCACTTGTTGGATTCGATGTAACGCCAGCAACGGTTATCGGCTTCCTCACAATCCTTGGATATTCGCTCTATGACACCGTGGTTGTCTTTGACAAGGTCCGCGAGAATACAAAGTCTGTTGCTGCCAATAGCAAGATGACATATTCACAGGCTGCAAACTTGGCTGTAAACCAGACACTTGTTCGCTCAGCTAACACCTCACTCATTGCACTTCTTCCAGTGGGAGCAATTCTCTTCGTAGGTGCTGGTCTACTTGGTGCAGGAACTCTTAAGGATCTCTCTCTTGCACTCTTCATCGGTCTTGCAGTGGGAACATACTCATCTGTATTTATTGCACCTCCATTCCTTGCTCAGCTTCGCGAGAAGGAGCCTGTAATGCAGGCTCTTGCAAAGCGTGTTGCAGCACGTGGTGGCGCGCCAGTAGTTGCAGAAGTGAAGGCAGCTCGTCCTTCAACAGGTAGCGGCCCTCGTAACCAGCCAAAGCGCAAGGGTCGCAAGTAACCCTTTAAATATGCAGACGTTGCCCTTAATCGCACCTCTCATTGGTGCGCTTAAGGAGCATCATCCGCAGGCAAACATCGCTGAAATTGAACGGGCTTTTCTCGTTGCCGAAAATGCCCATAAAGGTCAGCTGCGTAAATCTGGTGAGGAGTACATAACTCATCCTGTTGCTGTAACTCAAATTCTTGCTGAATTAGGTTTGAATGAAACAACTCTCATTGCATCCCTTCTTCACGACACTGTTGAGGACACCCCTTACTCGTTAGATCAATTGCGTTCTGACTTTGGTGACGAGATTGCAAACCTTGTGGATGGAGTGACCAAGCTCGATAAATTGACCTACGGACCAACTGCTGAGGCAGAGACTGTCCGCAAGATGGTTATCGCGATGTCACGAGATATTCGCGTACTCGTTATCAAGTTAGCAGACCGACTTCACAACGCGCGTACGTGGGCTTTCGTATCTGGCGAAAGCGCATCTCGAAAGGCGCGCGAAACGCTCGATATTTATGCACCTCTTGCTCACCGCCTAGGAATGAACGCAATTAAATGGGAACTCGAAGATCTATCTTTTGGCGTTCTCGAACCCAAGAAATTCGAGGAAATTTCTCGTCTCGTCGCAGAACGCTCTCCTTCGCGAGATGCGTTAACAGCTGAAGTAATCTCTGCTGTCGAATCAGATCTTGCCAAAGACGAAATATCAGCAACCGTAACTGGCAGAAAGAAGCACTTCTTCAGCGTCTATCAAAAGATGGTTGTGCGCGGTCGAGATTTCAATGACATCTACGATCTTGTCGGTATCCGCGTACTGGTAAATGATGTTCGCGATTGTTACGCCGTTCTTGGTTCAATTCACGCTCGCTGGAGCCCGGTACCAGGACGTTTTAAAGATTACATCGCAATGCCGAAGTTCAATCTTTATCAATCACTTCACACCACAGTCATTGGGCCGAATGGAAAAGCAATTGAGATTCAGATTCGTACCTATGACATGCACTCTCGTGCAGAGTTCGGTATCGCTGCGCACTGGAAGTACAAGCAAGGGGGAGAGCCACAGAGCAGCTCTCCTGAAATGCTCTGGTTGCGTCAACTACACGAGTGGCAGAAAGAGACCGAAGATCCTTCTGAATTCCTAGAAGCACTGCGCTTTGATCTTGGAAGCCCTGAAGTATTCGTCTTCACACCTAAAGGTTCAGTTGTTGCTCTTCCTGGTGGCTCTACACCGGTTGACTTCGCTTTTTCTGTTCATACAGATGTAGGCCTTCGTTGCGCAGGAGCGAAGGTCAATGGACGTCTGGTTCCACTTGAATCAAAGTTAAATAATGGCGATGTCATTGAGATTGTTACCAATAAAGGTGAACACGCTGGTCCAAGTCGAGACTGGCTCAACTTTGTAAAGAGTCCACGTGCTCGCTCAAAGATCAAGGCATGGTTTAGCAAAGAGCGACGTGAAGAGGCAATTGATGCAGGCCGTGAATCGATCGCTCGTCAGATGCGCAAAGCTGGCTTGCCGCTTCAAAAGATTTTTGCGGGACACTCATTATTAGAACTTGCTCACGATATGCATTATGCAGATATCGACGCACTCTATAGCGCCGTCGGCGATGGCCACGTTTCAGCAGCTTCGATCATCGAGAAGCTTGTCGCCAGCATGGGGGTTGAAGATTCGCACCCTGAGCAAACTATTGAACATATCCCTACAGGCGTTCAGGCAGCGAAGCGAACATCGAGCGCTATCGAAGTGGAAGGCGTAGATGACGTCTTAGTAAAGCTTGCGCGCTGTTGTACTCCAGTACCGGGGGATAGCATCATGGGATTCATTACCAAAGGTTCTGGAATCTCTGTACACCGTGATGATTGCATCAATGCCTCTGACTTACGTACACATCAGAATGAACGAGTAGTAAAGGTCTCTTGGCTTGCTGGCGCGGCCAGCATCTTCCTGGTCAATATTCAGGTCGAAGCACTCGATCGTGCGCGCTTGTTAGCTGACGTCACTCGTACGCTTTCAGAGCAACATGTAAACATTTTGAGTGCAGCAGTGAGTACTTCAAAAGATCGCGTTGCAATTTCACGGTTCACCTTCGAAATGGCAGATGCCAAGCACCTTGATTCAGTATTGGCAGCCGTGCGCGGTATCGAAGGCGTCTACGACGTCTATCGAACCTAGGAATTAACGATTAGTTAAATTCAGCGAGGTGCTTCTGGGCTTCTGCAAGCCAAGATTTACGAGCTTCAGCAGATTCAGCGGCTTCCTTAGCCTTCTTCTCATTGCCTGCAGCCTTTGCCTTAGCAGCAGCCTTCTCGTAGCTTTCAATAGAGTCAGATAGCTGCTTAACAACTTCAGCTGCACGAGCCTTCGCTGTTGGATCTGTCTTACGCCAGATTTCAGCTTCAGCTTCCTTGATTGCATCCTCAACCTTAGAGACGCGAGCATCGAGAGCTGCGCGCTTATCGCGATTGGTGATGCCAATCTTTGTCCAAGAATTCATGAGTTCGCGGAGCGCGCTCTTTGCCTGCTTCACATCAGTGAACGGAACAAGCGCTTCGATCTGAACGATGAGCTCTTCGCGCTTAATGAGGTTTGCAGCCATTGAGACTTCGCGCTTTTCGAGATCTGCATTCTTTGCAGTGAAGAATTGATCTTGAGCTCCTTTAAAGCGAGCCCACATCTTTGCATCGTCGCCCTTCTTACCGCGACCTGCTGCCTTCCACTGATCCATCAAAACCTTGAAACGTCGAGCAGTTGCTACCCAATCAGTTGATGTTGCAAGTTTTTCAGCCTCGGCGATGATTGCTGTCTTTGCCTCTGAAACTTTGCCAGCAGTTGCTTCTAACGCAGCGAAGTGAGTGCGGCGACGCTTATCGAACTTATTGCGTGAAGCTGAGAATCGCTTCCAGAAATCAGCATCTGCCTTCTTATCCAGACGAGGAGCAGCCTTCCACTCATCGAGGAGCGCCTTAAGGCGATCACCAGTGACCTTCCAATTCTCTGAGAGAGCGAGTGATTCAGCTTCAGCAACAATCTTCTCTTTCTCAACCAAAATCTGTTCGCGACGAGCGGCCTTAGCAACCGACTCGGCAGCCTTCTTTGCCTCATATGCCTCGCGATGACCTTCGATAAGTGGCTCAATCTGCTCAACGGATGCAGCAAGTGCGTCGAGATCGCCAACGCCATTGAGTTCGCGAACCTGCTGGCGGAGCTTCTTGACTGCTTCGTATGCATCTTGCGGAACCATTGCACCACTTGTGATGCGCGCTGCGGTGAGTGCAACCTCAGAAGCAAGCGCTTCAAATTTACGGACGAAGTAAGCGAGCGCTTCTTCGGCAGTCTTACCTGGGTATGAACCAACAGGCTTTTCGCCATCGTTGGTTCGGACAAAAACAGTGCCATCTTCGGCAACGCGACCAAATCGTGAAGGGTCTCCGACCAGTGCAGATGCAGCACTTGGTGTGGAGTGTGTTTGAGCTAGAGCAGTTGGATTGATATCGGTCATGGCTTTTTCCCCTTCAGCGCGTCGGTTGAGTTCATTGTGAACGCGACCTTCGTTGATATGTGCGAGTGTTTACGTGGTCAAAGGTACCCTGTGCTTGCCGCGGTCGTAAATCCACGCTAGAAATTGGGTCATATAGATGCTTGTCCGTTCATTTCCGGCACCCATGTTTGCGACCAATTGCTGGGTTATCGCCCCTTCAGAAGGCTCAGAGTGCATCATCGTTGACCCCGGTATGCCCGACATCTCCCACGAGATCGAGATGATTATCGAAGAACATAAGCTCAAGCCTGTGGCTGCTCTCTTAACTCACGGCCATCTTGATCACACCTTCTCAATCACTCCGCTCGCCGATGGCTATGACATCCCTGCATATATCCACTCAGAAGACCGCAGATTTATTGCAGATCCTGCTGGAATACATGGCGAGCAATTTATTTCTCAACTGCAAGGCATGAATTTCACTGAACCTAAGAAAGTGCAAGAACTAAAGAATGGTTCCACTGTGCAGTTACTCGATATGAATATCACTGCAATCCATGCACCTGGTCATACACGAGGTTCATTGATGTTCACCATCAACGACGAGATTTTGATTAGCGGAGATGTTCTCTTTGCTGGCTCGATAGGACGCACAGACCTACCAACAGGCAGCGCAAAAGATATGACGCAGACCCTTAAGTCCAAAGTGTTGCCACTTTCTGATGATTTACGGGTCCTGACAGGACATGGACCTGAAACCACAATTAAATTCGAGCGAAAAAACAACCCTTATCTGAAAGAATTGACCTCATGAAGTTCGAGAAAATCCAAGCGCCCAAAGGGGTCCGCGAATATCTGCCTCCTGAATCCCAGTCTTTCGAATGGGTTCGCGAGCAGTTGATCGCGCCTGCGAAGAACGCTGGTTATCAATTGATGGAACTTCCAGTCTTTGAAGATACCAATCTCTTTAGTCGCGGAGTTGGAGAATCTACAGACGTTGTCTCTAAGGAGATGTATACATTTGAAGATCGAGGTGGTCGCTCAATTACTTTGCGTCCCGAAGGAACTGCCGGTGTCATGCGTGCAGTCATTGAACAGAATCTTGATCGCGGCCAGCTTCCCGTCAAGGTTTGGTACTCCGGACAATTCTTTCGTGCAGAACGACCACAGGCTGGTCGTTATCGACAGTTCTATCAAGTGGGCATCGAAGCAATTGGTACAGAGGATGCTGCACTCGATGCAGAAGTAATTGCCATTGCTGATCGCGGCTTTAAGAATTTAGGGCTAAAGAATTATCGCCTCGAGATTACATCCCTTGGAGATGCGCAATCGCGCGCAGCTCATCGCGTGGATTTACTCTCATATATTTCAACACTCGATCTCGATGAAGCCACAGCGGCTCGTGCACAAATCAATCCGTTACGTCTCTTCGATGATAAGCGTCCTGATATGCAAGCTGCGATGGCAAATGCCCCGTTGCTTCTTGATTATTTGTCGCCCGAATCTGCGGCCAACTTTGCCGCCGTACAGAAATACCTCACTGCAATGGGTATCGCGTTTGTTATCAATCCACGGATGGTTCGTGGACTGGATTATTACACCGGTACAACATTTGAATTCGTACATCCTGATCTCGGTGCGCAAAGCGGCATCGGTGGTGGTGGTCGCTACGACGGCCTCATGGAAACTCTCGGTGGGCAATCACTTTCCGGAATCGGGTTTGGTCTCGGAGTAGATCGTGCGCTGTTAGCAGCCATTGCAGAATCAACCGTCCCATCCCAAGAGTTCACATCTGATCTCTTCATCATTCCTCTCGGCGAAGGTGCAAAAGAGCAGACCCTGGTCATGGCGTCACAATTACGAGGCGTTGGAATTCAAACTGAGATTGCCTTTGGAGATCGAGCTCTTAAGGGCGCAATGAAGGCTGCCGATAAGTCGGGAGCAAGATTTGTCATCGTTCTGGGCGAATCTGAACTTAAAGAGGGCGCTGTTGAACTCAAGAGAATGTCTGATGGAGTAACAACCTCCGTTAAGATTGACCAATTACAGGAGGAATTGCAGCGAGCTCTCTCGTTGTAATCCACCCTCAATTAAAGGCGGCTTTTCACAATGTTAAGAAATCAGGATGCAGGAGCACTTCGCGCTTCCCACGCAGGCCAGACCGTAACCCTTGCTGGTTGGGTCGCACGTCGACGTGACCACGGGGGAGTTGCCTTTATCGATCTCCGCGATGCAACTGGTTCTGTTCAAGTAGTTATTCGCGACGAGAAGATGGCCGGACAACTCCGCGCTGAATGGTGTCTTCAAATTTCTGGTGAAGTTGCGCTGCGCCCTGCGGGAAATGAAAACTCAAATATTCCTACCGGTGCAATCGAAGTTATGGGCGATGACGTTGTAGTCCTGAGCGAATCCGCACCTCTTCCATTCCCAGTTGATTCCGGTAGTGAAGTTGATATCTCTGAAGAAGTCCGTCTTCGTTATCGCTATCTCGATCTTCGCCGCGAAGGACCAGCTGCCAATTTGCGTCTTCGCTCTAAGGTCACATCGGCTATCCGTAATGTCATGGAAAATCTAGAATTTCTTGAGATCGAAACTCCTTACCTGACTCGTTCGACTCCTGAAGGTGCGCGCGATTTCCTAGTTCCTGTGCGTTTGCAGCCAGGCAGCTGGTACGCACTTCCACAGTCGCCACAGCTCTTTAAACAACTCTTGATGGTTGCTGGCATGGAACGTTATTACCAGATCGCTCGCTGTTTCCGCGACGAAGATTTCCGCGCTGATCGCCAACCTGAATTCACTCAGCTTGATATAGAAATGTCTTTTATCGATCAGGCAGATATCTTGGCTGTTGCAGAAAAGATTTTGGTCAAAGTCTGGAAGGAAGCTGTCGGTTACGACATTCCAACTCCGATCAAACATATGACCTATGCGGATGCGATGGATAAGTACGGTTCAGATAAACCTGACCTTCGCTTCGGATACGAATTAACAGAAGTTACTGAATTCTTTAAGTCCACTCCTTTCCGCGTATTCCAAGCTCCATATGTTGGTGCAGTTGTTATGCCTGGCGGAGCTGATTCACCACGTCGCGAACTGGATGCTTGGCAGGATTGGGCAAAAGCACGAGGTGCAAAGGGAATCGCATACATTCTCGTCAACGCTGATGGCACTCTCGGTGGCCCTGTTTCAAAGAATATTTCTGAAGAAGAACAAGCAGGAATTGCAGCACTCGTTGGTGCAAAGCCAGGAGACGCAATCTTCTTCGCCGCTGGTGATCGATCATCTTCTCAACAGCTTCTCGGTGCAGCACGTCTTGAAATAGGAAAGCGCTGCAACTTGATCAATCAAGGAGCCTGGGAATTCGTCTGGGTAGTTGATGCGCCAATGTTCGAGCCGACTGATAACGGGGGATGGACAGCAGTTCACCATCCATTTACGGGTCCAAAACCTGAATTCGCATCGACATTTAAATCTGACCCTGCAACTGCACTTGCTTACGCATATGACATCGTTCTTAACGGTACCGAACTCGGCGGCGGCTCAATTCGTATTCACGATCGCAATATTCAGAAAGATGTATTTACTGTCATCGGACTTTCTGATGAAGAAGCGCAGAGCAAGTTTGGATTCTTACTCGAAGCATTCAATTATGGTCCACCTCCACATGGTGGAATTGCACTTGGTCTAGATCGCGTATGTGCACTTCTGACCGGATCTGATTCAATCCGTGAGGTAATTGCATTCCCTAAGACTGCAAGCGGTGGCGACCCTCTTACTGGTGCACCAACTCCAATTACTCCTGCGCAACGAAAGGAAGCTGCCATCGATTGGACTCCTCCAAAGGAGTAAGTCAGGTAGGCTAATAACATGGGTCCAGGCGGAATTGCAACGATAATTGCAGCGGCATCTCTTTTCGTGATTGCGGTTGCGATTGCCTACACAGTATTTCGAGTAAGCAAGTTCATCGACGAGGCGAAGACCTCCCTTAAAGCATTTACCGATGACACAACTCCGCTTCTCTCTGAATCAACCCGCACGCTCGAACTCATCAATGGCCCTCTCGAAAGTTTTGCAAAGATCACTAAGAACGTGGAAGAAGTGACATCAAAGGTGACCGGCGCAACGACCGGTTTTATGGAAAGTCCTACTGGACGAGTTGCTGGAGCGCTCCTTGGCGCTGCAACTCTCAGCAAGGGCCGCAAGTCGAAGAAAAAATCTGACTAGTGGACTCCGCCGAGATCCGTTCGCGCTGGCTGCGCTTCTTTGAATCCGAAAACCGTCAAGGTTTAACTCACACTGTCGTTCCTTCAGCATCTCTCATCGCTGATGACCCAAACCTTCTTCTTGTTAATGCAGGAATGGTTCCATTTAAGCCATTCTTCCTCGGAGAAGTTACGCCTCCATATAAGCGCGCAACTTCAGTTCAAAAGTGCGTCCGAACCCTTGATATCGATGAAGTAGGAAAGACAACACGTCACGCATCCTTCTTCCAGATGTGCGGAAACTTCTCATTCGGCGACTACTTCAAAGAGGGCGCAATCTCACTTGCTTGGGAACTTCTCACTCGTCCTGTCGCAGATGGCGGATATGGATTCCCTGAAGAACGCCTCTGGGTAACTGTTTATCTTGACGATGATGAAGCAGCTGATATCTGGCATAAGAAGATCGGTATCCCACGCGAACGTATTCAACGTCGCGATATGGCAGATAACTTCTGGTCGATGGGCGTTCCAGGACCTTGCGGACCTTGCTCTGAAATTTACTACGATCGCGGACCTGAATACGGAGTCGAAGGCGGTCCCATTGCTGACGAAAACCGTTACATGGAAGTCTGGAACCTCGTCTTCATGCAGAATGAACGCGGTGCAGGTGGCGGTAAAGATGGTTACCCAATCCTCGGTGAACTACCTGCAAAGAGTATTGATACTGGTTTAGGTCTAGAACGTACTGCAGCGTTATTGCAAGGCGTTGAAAATATCTATGAAATCGATACAACGATGCAGATTCTCAAGAAGGCATCCGCACTTGCTGGCGTAAATTATGGAAAGTCTCAGAACACGGATGTCTCACTGCGCGTAGTTGCAGACCATGCACGAACATCAGCGATGTTGATTGGCGATGGAGTTACTCCAGGCAATGAAGGTCGTGGCTATGTGCTTCGTCGCATGATGCGCCGCACCATTCGAAATATGCGTTTAATGGGCGTCAACGATCCGATTATGTCCGAGCTCACTGTTGCAGCAATTGGTGCAATGGGACCTCAATACCCAGAACTCATTGCAGATCAGAAGCGCATTCTCGCTGTCTCTGTGGCTGAAGAAGAATCATTCCTTCAAACGCTCAAGGCCGGAACACAGATCTTCGATATGGCTTCAACCCAATTGAAATCAACTAAGAAGAATATTCTTCCAGGAGAAGAAGTCTTCAAACTGCACGATACCTATGGTTTCCCATTTGATCTCACGCTCGAGATGGCTCGCGAAGAAGGCCTCGAAGTTGATGAAGATGGCTTCCGTCGTCTCATGAACGAACAGCGCGATCGTGCAAAGGCCGATGCCAAAGCGAAGAAGAGCGGCCATACAGATCTCTCCGAATACAAGAAGATCGCAGATTCAAAGGGCGCCTCATCATTTGTGGGTTACACACATAATGAAACTGAATCAGTAATCAATGGAATTTTGGTGGATGGCCTGAGCGTGGCTTCAGCTAATTCAGGTCAAGATGTTGAAATTGTTCTAGATCGCACACCGTTCTATGCAGAAGGTGGCGGACAACTTGCCGATGGTGGTCGAATTACTCTTTCAAATGGCGCAGTTGTTGAAATCGAAGATGTTCAGACACCTGTTAATGGACTTTCTGTTCACCGCGGCCGCGTTATCTCGGGAGAGGTAACAACTGGTTCGCAGGCACTTGCTGCAATTGATATGGAACGTCGCCATGCAATTTCGCGTGCTCACACCGCAACGCACATGGTCCATAAAGCTTTCCGCGAAATCCTTGGAGAAACTGCAACTCAGGCAGGTTCGGAAAACTCACCAGGCCGTTTCCGTTTCGACTTCCCATCGACAGGTGCGGTTCCAGATTCAGTTCTCAACGAAGTTGAATCTCGCGTCAACACACTCTTGCTCGATAACCTGGCAGTTACCGCCGAAACGATGACTCAAGATGCAGCAAAGAAGATCGGCGCGATGGCGCTCTTCGGCGAAAAGTACGGAGACCAGGTTCGTGTTGTCAGCGTAGGCGATTGGGCTCGCGAACTCTGCGGCGGAACTCACGTCGAACGTTCAGGCCAACTTGGCGTAGTGAAGTTGCTCAGCGAATCATCAGTTGGCGCTGGTGTTCGTCGCGTTGAAGCTCTTGTTGGTGTCGATGCTTATAAGTTCTTGGCTCGCGAACATGTACTTTTGAATTCACTTACCGAGATCATCAAGGGCGCGCGAACCGAAGAACTTCCTGAACGCATCTCTGATCTACTTAATAAGATTAAAGATATTGAGAAGGAACTTGCTGCAGTTCGTTCTGCGCAGGCGATGGGTCAGATTGGAGCCCTTGCAGATTCGGCTCAAGTACTCAATGGGACAACTACTGTCACTGCGGTTCTGCCAGACGGAATTACTGGCGATGACCTGCGCAAAATCGCTCTTGACCTCAAAGCTCGCGCTCCACAATCTGCTGTTGCACTTATCAGTGCCAACGATGGAAAGCCTGTTCTCGTGGTTGCTGTAAGTGATGCAGCAAAGGCAACAGGGCTTAAGGCAGGCGCACTCGTAAAGATTGGCTCAACCATTCTTGGCGGTGGAGGCGGCGGTAAGGATGATTTCGCCCAAGGTGGCGGAACAGATGCATCAAAGTCACAAGCAGCTCTTCTCGCTATCGCCGATTCCATATCCGGTAAGTAACGCATATGCGAGGCCGACGTATCGCCTTCGATTATGGAGATGTCCGCACTGGTGTAGCGCTCTGTGATCCCGATGGAATTCTCGCTTCACCGCTCTGCGTTCTTGATACGAAGTCGAAGAACTTCGTAACCGAGATTTCATCTCTTCTTTCTGAACATGAACCAATTCGAATCTTTATTGGCAAGCCTCTGAACATGTCCGGAAATACGGGGGAGAGTGCTGTCAAAGTCGAAGCATTTGTTGAGCAGGTTCAATCGATCACAAGCCTTCCAATTCAACTAGTTGACGAGAGACTTTCAACAGTGAGCGCACAGAGGAAGTTGAAGGAAGCCGGGGTATCGATGCGGGATTCAAAATCACTTATTGACGCAATGGCCGCCGTCGCGATTTTGGAACAAGGGCTGCTGAGTGAAACTCTGGAGTAATTCACCTGTCTTTCGAGCTCTTGTATCTCTCGGACTTGTTGGCGTTGTGACGTTTTCTCTCCACATTCTTCGAGTTCCTGGAACTTCGGCGCCTGATTTCCCTTGTGGCTCTCCATCGCAAACTAGAGCGAATATAAACATTGCAGCAGGTGAGTCAGGATCCGAAATAGCTCAATCCCTTTTTAATGCCGGAGTTGTGAAATCTCCCGAGTCATATTTCCGGGTTGCAGTCGGTGATCCTCGCTCCCAGAAAGTCGCACCTGGTAACCATGAAATCGATCTGAATCTCTGCGCGGGCGAAGCTCTCAATCAACTTCTAGATTCATCACGCATCACCGGGCTTATCAATATTTTTGAAGGTGCATGGTTATCTGAGATTCTCCCTCAGTTCTACGCTGCGAACTTTTCAAAGTCAGATGTATCTAGCGCGTTAAGTAAGGTTGTTAAACCATCTGGATTCTCGACAATCGAAGGACTTCTCTTTCCTGCCCAATACAGTTTCGCTACTGATACTTCAGCAAATGTGGCTTTGCAGAGCATGATCAATAGGGCTGCAAAGGAAATGAATGCGGCCGGGTTCTTCTCATCAAGGGAGAAATTCACGCCACAACAATTTCTGATCATTGCGTCGCTAGTTCAGGCAGAAGGAAATACTGAGGATTTTGCCAAGATATCTCAGGTGATCCGCAACAGACTCGTCAAAGGTATGCCGCTTCAGTTTGATTCGACTGTTCATTACGTGAAGAAAACACGAGGGAGCATTTTCCTTAGCACCCAATCAACCTTGCTCAATTCACCGTACAACACATATCGTAAATACGGATTGCCTCCTGGACCGATTAATAATCCGGGAGCGGATGCCCTGCGCGCCGCATTGAACCCAACGCCTGGTGATTGGTTATATTTCATCACTGTCGCGCCATTTGATACCAGATTCACCAGCGATATCAACCAGTTCAATGACTGGAAGGTCGAGTACAAGAAGAATTTACGAGCAGGAAAATTTAGGAGTGAGAAGAAATGAAAGGCGCAGTATTAGGGTCTCCGATCTCCCACTCTTTATCTCCCGTTTTGCACAAAGCTGCTTTTGAGTTCCTCGGTCTAGAAGGCACTTACTCTGCAATTGAAGTTACGTCCGGCACTTTGCAAGAGTTTGTACAAACACGTGGCTCTGAGTTCGATTACTTATCTCTGACCATGCCTCTTAAAGAAGAGGTTCTCGCCCTAGATGTCGAAGTGGATGAGTTAACTCGCAGAATTCAATCCGGAAATACCTTAATCAATCGCGATAACACGTGGTCACTCACCAGTACCGATGGAAGTGGGCTCGTTGCTGCTCTTGCTCATGCAGGACTCAGGGAATTCGAATCTGTTCTCATTCTAGGCGCAGGTGGAACTGCACGGGCAGTTGCCGGCGCCCTTGATTCCATCACTAAGAATCTTCACGTGCTTGGGCGCTCGAGCGTGCGACAAGAAGCTCTCGAATCGGCAGTCATCCAGACAAAGTTCGAATATCACAGATGGAACCTCGATGTTGAATTCGGCAATTACGACTTGGTTGTAAATACGACTCCAGCGGGAGCCGCAGATCTTCTTGCCAATCCAGTGCAACCTGGAATTTCGGCAACACTTTTCGATGTTATTTACAAGCCTTGGCCGACTGAACTAGCGCAACGATGGAGTGATTGTGGTGGAAACGTCCTCAACGGATTAGAACTTTTGTTGTATCAGGGTATTGATCAACTTGAGATTGTTCTAGGTAAGCCATTGGATCGCACGGCTCTTGCCGAACACATTCGTCCTCTTTTGCGCAGGGCGTCGCGGTAATTCACAAGCGGGATCCAAACGCTAAATAACCTCGTTATCTTGACTAGGTGCTTGTCTCGTCAATACTTGTATTCATCGCAGCCTTTGATATTCGAACCCATCGCATACCAAATTCAGCACTTCTCTTTCTTGTGATCGCCTCTATCTTCGAAAAAGGGTTCAATCTCGATCTCAGAATCGTGGCTCTGACTACATGCCTGATCTTCATATTTACTTGGATATCCGGCTGTGGCTACGGAGACTCCAAACTTCTGATGATTCTTCTCAATCTCGTAGTTCCGACTAGTCGATTATCTGATTATTTCCTAGCGCTCTTGCTGGCTTCTTCGTTCCTGGTTGTAGTGCATCTGATTCGAAATCGTTCAATGTCTGGCGAAATTGCCTTTGCTCCTTCACTCTGTGGTGCCGCTTTGATCCTTGCCCCATGGGGCAACTTCTAAAGGTGAGCGAGAATCACTCGATATCTGCAAGAATAGGCTCATGCGTTGGATTACAGCAGGTGAATCACATGGCCAAGCTCTCTCGGCAATCATCGAGGGTATGCCGGCTCATGTTGCG
Organism: Planktophila turicensis (SeqCode); assembly: GCF_965234405.1. Classification (GTDB taxonomy): domain Bacteria; phylum Actinomycetota; class Actinomycetes; order Nanopelagicales; family Nanopelagicaceae; genus Planktophila; species Planktophila turicensis. The sequence goes on along the minus strand of NZ_OZ248346.1, from coordinate 731,478 downwards.
ATCACAACAGAAGATATCGATTTCCACTTAGCCCGCCGCCGACTCGGTGTGGGACGTGGCGCTCGACAGAATTTCGAAGCAGATAAAGTCACCATTCTTGGCGGCGTGCGTCTAGGCACCACACAAGGCGGACCAATCTCTGTTCAGGTTGGAAACAGTGAATGGCCAAAGTGGGAGAAGGTCATGTCTGCAGATCCAGTTCCTGCAGATCAGATTGAAAATCTTGCTCGCAATGCACCGCTATCTCGTCCGCGTCCTGGTCACGCTGATCTTGTAGGTATGCAGAAGTACGATTTTGATGATGCGCGACCAATCCTTGAGCGTGCAAGTGCTCGTGAAACAGCCGCTCGCGTTGCACTCGGTGCAATCGCACGTAATTTCCTCGAGCAGGCTATTGGCATCACAATTTTGAGCCACGTTGTCTCTATCGGTTCGGTTCGCATCCCTGAAAATTACGAGCTTCCAGATGCAACAGACATGAATCGCATTGATGAAGATCCTGTTCGTTGTTCAGATCCTGCAACAAGTGCACTCATGATTACTGAAATTGAATCCGCTCACTCCGATGGAGACACACTCGGCGGAGTATGCGAAGTACTTGCCTATAACTTGCCGCCTGGACTTGGCTCACACGTTCATTGGGATCGCAGATTAGATGCGCGATTAGCGGCTGCAATGATGGGAATTCAAGCGATTAAGGGCGTTGAAATTGGTGACGGTTTCCGAACAGCCACACGCCGTGGATCAGTTGCCCACGATGAAATTGAACGTGGAACTGATGGGGCAATTCATCGCCGTACAGATCGTGCAGGCGGAACAGAGGGCGGCATGTCCAACGGAGAGATCTTGCGAGTCTCAGTTGCCATGAAACCAATTTCTACGGTTCCTAAAGCGCTCGACACAATTGATGTAAAGACTGGTGAAGCAGCAAAGGCAATTAATCAGCGTTCTGATGTATGCGCTGTACCAGCTGCGGGTGTAGTTGCAGAAGCAATGGCGGCACTTGTTTTGGCGGAAGCTGTACTTGAAAAGTTTGGTGGCGATTCAGTCCAGGAAGTTCGTCGTAATTTCGAGTCCTATATGAAGAATCTTCGCTTTAAGTAATTCTCATGGCTCCTCGCGTAATTCTGATTGGTCCGATGGGATCTGGAAAGACAACCATCGGTCAGCTTGTAGCGAGCAAATTAGGTATCGCATTTCGCGACACAGATCATGTCATCGAAGAGCGTGCTGGTAAGTCAGTGTCAGATATTTTCCTCGAAGATGGAGAAGACGAATTCCGTATTCTTGAGAAGAAAGTTCTACGGGATGAGTTGCTCTCAGATGACACAGTTCTTGCGCTGGGTGGAGGCGCACCTATTTCAGTGGATGCACAATCTGCTCTGCGAGCAATCGCTTCACCGGTAATCTACCTAGATATATCTCTTGCAACGGTTGCGCCGCGTATCGGATTTAATCGCGATCGCCCCTTGCTGCTGCACAATCCGCGCGGTCAGTGGCAGACTCTTATGGAAGCACGTAGACCTATCTATGAATCAATTGCAGATAGCGTCATAGATGTGAATGAAAAGTCTGAGTCAGAAATTGTCACCCTTGTCTTGGAGGTTCTTAAGTGAAGAGAATTCATGTAAGTGCCGATCGTGAATATGAAGTCTGCGTTGATGTTGATTTCAAGGCAGAGCTCGTTAAATTAACCAAGGAGAGAACTCGCGTAGCTATTGTTTTTAGCGAATCGATGAAGGATCGAATTCCTACATTTGATTCGGGAGATACCGAATTCTTCTATCTTCCTATTGCAGATGGTGAAGCAGGAAAGTCAGCCACGATTCTATCTCAAGCGTGGAATTGGTTAGGCGCTGCAGGTTTCACTCGCACTGATTTAATCGTTGGAATTGGCGGGGGAGCGGTAACAGACTTTGCTGGATATTTGGCAGCGAGCTGGCTTCGTGGAGTTGATTGGGTAGCCATTCCTACAACGGTTGCAGGAATGGTTGATGCAGCAGTCGGAGGAAAGACAGGCATCAATAGTGATTACGGAAAGAACCTTATTGGGGCCTTCCATTCACCAGTCTCAGTCTTGATAGATCCAATCTGGTTAGACACTCTCTCGGATCGTGATTTCGCAGCAGGGCTCGCTGAGGTAGTTAAGTGTGGATTTATCCGCGATCAGAAGATTCTTGATCTTATTAAATCAAAATCACTTGCAGATATTCGCTCTTCCCGCGAGGTAACTCTTGAGTTAATTGAGAGATCTGTTGCAGTGAAGTCACTCGTGGTCTCTGGTGACTTTAAAGAGAGTTTTGATCGAGAGATTCTAAATTATGGACACACATATGGTCACGCAGTTGAACTTCTCTCAAAATACTCGTTACGCCATGGAGAGTGTGTCTCCATCGGAATGGCGTACATCGCTTATCTCTCGGAAGCCCTGGATTTAATCAGTCCTGAATTGCGCGCGTTGCATATCGAAACCCTGGTTGCCCTGGGACTGCCCGTTACATATAAGGGTGCTGAATGGCCAGAACTTCTCGCTGCGATGAAACTTGATAAGAAGAGTCGCGGTAACTCTCTGCGCTTCGTCGTAATTTCGGAAGTTGGAAAGACACAACGCCTTGAAAACCCAATTGAGAGCGCGCTGCATGCCGCTTATGAGAGGCTTTCCCAATGAAGGTTCTCGTTCTCAATGGTCCTAATTTAGGACGCCTCGATATTCGCGACTCATCAATCTATGGAGATATGACTTACCCAGCTCTTGTTTCACACATTGAGGGAGCGGCAAAGACTCACGGATTTGAAGCCGATGTTCGTCAAAGTAATGATGAGGCAGAAATTATTGGTTGGCTTCATGAAGCCGCAGATACCAACACTCCAGTAATTATCAATCCGGCAGCCTTTACACATTATTCATATGCGATTCGCGATGCCGCAGAGTTGGTCAAGGCTCCGCTGATTGAAGTTCATCTTTCAAATCCTTTGGCACGCGAAGAGTTCCGTCATACATCGGTGATTTCTGGAGTAGCCAATGGAACTATTGGTGGTTTCGGACCAAATTCTTACGTTCTGGCGCTTATCGCGCTCAAGGCGCTTGTCGCCTAATTTCATACTGTAAACTCCGTTCTCTATTGACCTTCGATAGGCGAAGGCATGAACTGGAGTTACCGTGGCAACAACAAACGATCTCAAGAATGGCATGACCCTCGACATCGAAGGTCAGTTATGGACAGTCGTTGAATTCCAACACGTAAAACCAGGTAAGGGTCCCGCATTCGTTCGCACCAAGCTCAAGCAGGTAATGACCGGCAAGGTAGTAGATAAGACTTTCAACGCAGGTGTAAAGGTTGAGATCGCAATCCTTGAAAAGCGCGAAATGAACTTCCTCTACAAGGAAGGTGACGACTTTGTATTCATGGATAACGTTAACTTTGATCAGATGACAATTTCAGAAGCAACTGTTGGAGAAGCAGCAAATTACATGCTCGAAAATACTGAAGCAATCGTGGCAATCCACGAAGGAAATCCGCTCTACATCGATCTTCCTGCATCAGTTCCGCTCAAGATTACTTACACAGAACCAGGACTACAGGGAGACCGTTCATCCGGTGGAACGAAGCCTGCAACAGTTGAAACTGGAATCCAGATTCAAGTGCCACTCTTTATCAAGCAGGATGAAATCGTTCTTGTCGATACACGTGATGGCTCTTACCAGGGTCGCGCCAACTAGTGTCCGCACGCAGTAAGGCTCGCAAACAGACTCTAGATTTACTCTACGAGGCTGATATTCGCGGTGCTTCAGCTGCTGAACTTTTAGCTCTTCGCGATGTTGTCGAGGAAGGTCCGGATGCACGTCCAATCCGCGAATTCACCAAGACGCTCATTGCTGGCGTAACAGATAACAAGCGAAAGATTGACGAACTGATTGCTACTTATGCCCAAGGTTGGGATATGGATCGTCTTCCTGCAGTCGATAGAAATATCTTGCGTCTGGGTATTTATGAGATTGTTTGGAGTTCTGATCTCGATGATGGAATTGCGATTGATGAAGCTCTCACTCTTGCAAAAGAGCTTTCTACCGATGAGTCTGCCGGGTATATCCACGGCGTCCTAGGTCGCATCTCATCAATTAAGGAAAGCATTGCAATTTAACCTTCTCGTTTTTTGAGAAGAATTCGTTCATCTTCCAGCCAATTCAGTACAGTCGAAATAGGCTCGTCAAATAGGATTCCGATAGTTTCTAAATCGCTCTGACGCAGAGAAAGCACTTCACCATTCCAATCTTGTCGAGAGCGGACGATTCTCTGAGCTAATCGGGCCAGCAATTGATACCGATGATGTGCAGGATGCGAAGAGTCATGGGCCCGCTTATTGATGGCGCGAAGATCTATGACGGTCTTTCCGGAGGTTAACAATTCGATAGGTTTCTCATCAGTGAAGAGCTGAGAGACCGGAACTTGGTAGAGCTCTGCAATTGCGATGGCACGCTTGACGCTCAGTGTTCTGGCTCCTCTTTCATAGGAACCCAATACGACCGCTTTAAGTGCGCCCTGGCTCAAAACCTCGACATCGCTTAATGAGAGCGATTTAGCCGTTCTAATGGCACGTAACTTGGATGAGACTTCTTGGATCGTGACCTGTGTATTCATGGCGTGACGGTATGTGAGCTACTGCCACGCCAACTTCGCCTATCCACAGGCTGGTGAACTTAAGTGCTAAACTCCCGCCAACATCCTTTAACGACCCGTCCTGCGAGGCGGGGAAGGAGATTTACATGAGCCTTGCCCTGCCGGCGCCAGATATGGCACGCGCTATTACCCGTATTTCCCACGAGATCCTCGAACGTAACTCTGGTTCGGACTCAATCACTCTTCTAGGAATTCCTACAAGAGGCGCTCATCTCGCCGCTCGTATAGCTGCCAATATAGAGGCAATCGAAGGAAAGCCGGTTCAATCCGGAACCTTAGATATCACTTTGCATCGCGATGATCTTCGCATGCGCCCACCAAGAGCTCTGATGCCAACAACAATTCCTTCACTCGGAGTCGAAGATCGCAACATCATCTTGATTGATGACGTTCTCTTCTCTGGCCGAACAATCCGCGCAGCCCTCGACGCACTCGGTGAAATTGGGCGCCCTAAGACAGTCCAGTTAGCCGTTCTGGTAGATCGTGGACATAGACAACTTCCCATCAAGGCTGATTACGTCGGCAAGAATCTTCCTACCTCGCCAACGCAGATCATCAAAGTTCAATTCACTGAACTCGATGGTGTAGATGCCGTCTCACTCGAAGAAGGAGGCAAGTAATGCGCCATCTTCTCTCTATCTCGGACCTCAGTAAGGTCGAAGCACTTCAAATTCTTAACACAGCAGAAGAACTTGCAAGAGTTTCTGATGGGCCAATGAAGAAGTTGCCGACTCTTCGAGGTCGCACGATTGTTAACTTATTTGCTGAGGATTCAACACGTACTCGAATCTCATTCGAAGCCGCTGCAAAGAGACTGTCTGCAGATGTCATTAACTTCTCTGCAAAGGGATCGAGTGTAAGTAAAGGCGAATCACTCAAAGATACGGCGCAAACTTTGCAAGCCATGGGAGCAGATGCGGTAATCATCCGTCATAGCGCTTCAGGGGCAGCGCAACGCCTTGCAGATAGCCAATGGATGACTGGGTCTGTCGTGAATGCAGGCGATGGAACGCACGAACACCCTAGCCAAGCGCTACTCGATGCCTTCACGATTCGCAGACACATGGCACATGGGGGAGATGACCTCATTGGATTACATGTGGCCATTGTTGGCGACGTTCTGCACTCTCGTGTTGCACGTTCAAATGTGCTCTTGCTAACGAAGCTTGGCGCACAGGTAACACTCGTCGCTCCGCCAACACTTCTTCCGGTCGGAGTTGAGTCATGGCCGGTGAAGGTTTCTTACGACTTTGATTCAATTATCGAATCAGTGGATGCCGTAATGATGCTTCGAATTCAGATGGAGCGAATGACAGAACTCTTCTTCCCAAATGCTCGCGAATATTCGCGCTACTTCGGACTCAATAAGGATCGTCTCAAGAAGATGAAAACCGCTGCAATCGTGATGCACCCAGGCCCAATGAATCGTGGCCTTGAAATCACTGCCGATAGCGCCGATAGCGCTCGTTCGGTAATTCTTGAGCAGGTAACTAACGGCGTCAGCGTCAGAATGGCAATTCTTTACTTACTTCTCGCAGGGTCTCAAGAGATAGGAGCATCAGAATGAGTTCACTAATTCTCATCTCAGGAGGCGCGCTGCCTGATGGAAAGAAATCCGATCTTCTTATCAAAGATGGAAAGATCGCTGAAGTTTCATCGAATATTACTGCAGAGGGCGCCCGAGTCATCGATGCTTCGAAATCAGTTCTACTGCCAGGTCTTGTAGATCTACATACTCACTTACGTGAGCCAGGCAAAGAAGATGCTGAAACTGTCGAATCCGGATCGCAAGCTGGTGTTAAAGGTGGATTTACCGCGCTGAGTGCGATGGCAAATACTTCACCGGTTGCAGATACAGCCGGAGTTGTAGAACAGGTTTATCGCCTTGGTCAATCAACAGGTTTGCTTGATGTCTTTCCTATTGGAGCAGTTACTCGCGGATTGGAAGGTGAGCATCTTGCTGAAATCGGTGCAATGGCTGACTCAGTTGCCCGCGTTCGAGTTTTCAGTGACGATGGACATTGTGTCTTTGATCCTCTGGTGATGCGCCGTGCTCTTGAATATGTGAAGAAATTCAATGGCGTCATCGCACAGCATGCGCAGGAACCGCGACTCACTCAAGGTTCACAGATGAACGAAGGCATTGTTTCATCGCAACTTGGCCTTAAGGGATGGCCAGCAATTGCTGAAGAAGCGATTATTGCGCGCGACGTTCTACTTGCTGATCACGTTCAAGCTCGCTTACATATTTGTCACTTAACTACAGCAGGCGGCGTTGAGATTATCCGTTGGGCGAAAGCTCGTGGCATAAATGTCACTGCTGAGGTTACTCCGCACCATTTACTTCTTACCGATGAACTTGCGCGCAGTTACGATCCAGTGTTTAAGGTAAATCCACCGCTTCGCACTGAAGCAGATGTTATGGCACTTCGTGAAGCTCTCGCCGACGGAACTATCGATATCGTTGCAACGGATCACGCACCTCATCCTGCAGAAACAAAGGAGTGCGAATGGCAAGAGGCATCCTTTGGAATGCTTGGCCTCGAGACGGCGCTCAGTATTGTGAACAAGACCATGGTCGAGACAGGTCTCATCAATTGGGCGACAGTGGCCGAACGCATGAGCTATGCGCCAGCGCGAATCGGCCTCTATGAAAACCATGGCCAAGAACTCAAGGTTGGTGCGCCCGCGCACATTGCTGTGATGGACCCAACCTCACTGTTCAGGGTCGATAGAGACCTAGTAGCCTCAAGAAGTCGCAATACTCCGTTCCATGGCATGGAGCTCCCAGGTCAGATTGTCGCAACAATCTTTAATGGAGAAGTTGTCTTCGAAAGGGGTCGTTCATGAGTAAAGCTTTCTTCGTACTCGATGATGGCCGAATCTTCGAGGGAGCATCATGGGCAGCTACCGGTAAGACTTTTGGTGAAGCGGTCTTTCAAACAGGAATGACGGGATACCAAGAGACTCTTACAGATCCTTCGTATCACAAGCAAGTTGTTGTGATGACTGCGCCCCATATCGGCAATACCGGCGTAAATGCTTATGACAATGAATCTAAGAAGTACTGGGTTGCTGGTTTCGTCGTGCGAAACCCTTCGACGCTAACAAGCAATTGGCGAAGCGAGAATGACTTAGAGGCTGAATTAATTTGCCAGGGGATTGTCGGAATTCAAGGCGTTGATACACGCGCTATTACTCGCCACTTACGCGATCGAGGCGCAATGCGCGTAGGCATCTTTTCAGGTCTTGAACTATCTCGCGAAGAGATGGTTATTGAGGTTCGTAAGCAGCAGGCGATGAGCGGTGCTTATTTAAGCGATGATGTTTCCACAGAATCAACGTATGTGGTTCCGGCAATCGCTGAGAAGAAATTTACCGTTGCAGCTCTTGATCTTGGTATCAAAGGCGCAACACCTCGCGCTATGGCTGAACGTGGAATTGAAGTACATGTGATGCCATATAACTCTTCTTTTGCAGATATCCAGGCAATCAGTCCAGATGGAGTATTTCTCTCTAACGGTCCGGGAGATCCAGCAACTATGACCGAGACCATTGATTTGGTGCGTGAAGTTCTCGGTGAAGAAATTCCGGTCTTTGGTATCTGCTTTGGTCATCAAATTCTGGGTCGCGCTCTTGGTTTCGAAACATATAAATTGCAATTTGGCCATCGTGGAATCAATCAACCTGTTTTGGATCGCAAAACTGGCAAGGTTGAGATCACTGCGCATAACCATGGGTTTGCACTACAAGCACCAACCGATTCCGGATTCTCGACGGTTTATGGTCCCGGACAAGTTACCCACGTTTGCCTCAATGATGGTGTTGTCGAAGGCCTAGAACTCACAGAACGCGGTGCCTTCAGCGTTCAGTATCACCCAGAAGCAGCAGCCGGTCCTCATGATGCTGCCTATCTCTTTGATCGCTTCGTTGACCTCATGGTTGCTTATCCAAGAAAAGTCGAGGCACTCTAATGGCGCGCGATACAACGATTAAGAGTGTTCTCGTTATTGGTTCTGGCCCGATTGTGATTGGCCAAGCATGCGAATTCGATTACTCAGGCACGCAAGCTTGTCGCGTTCTGCGAGCCGAAGGCATCCGCGTCATTTTGGTTAACTCAAACCCTGCAACAATCATGACCGATCCCGAGTTCGCCGATGCAACCTATATTGAACCGATTACTCCTGAATTTATCGAACGCATCATCGCTAAAGAGCGGCCTGATGCAGTTCTTGCAACGCTTGGTGGACAAACGGCACTCAATGCTGCAATTGGGCTCTTCGAAGCTGGAACTCTCGATAAGTACAACGTGAAATTGATCGGCGCTGACGTGGCGGCTATCGAAAGAGGAGAGAACCGAGAACTTTTCAGGGCAATTGTTGAAAAGGTCGGGGGAGAATCCGCGCGTTCAATTATCTGTCACACAATGGATGATGTCATGGGTGCAGTTGCGCAACTTGGCTATCCGGCTGTTATTCGTCCATCTTTCACCATGGGCGGACTTGGTTCAGGTATTGCTTTTGATGAGGAAACACTTCGTCAGATTGCGGGCGCTGGTCTTCGACATAGCCCAACTTCTGAAGTTCTCATCGAAGAATCAATTATTGGTTGGAAAGAGTACGAACTTGAAGTAATGCGCGACAAGGTAGATAACGTTGTTATCGTTTGTAGTATCGAAAATATCGATCCCATGGGTGTTCACACCGGAGATTCGATCACTGTGGCCCCAGCTCTGACGCTAACCGATGTTGAATACCAGAAGCTTCGCGACCTTTCGATCTCCATCATTCGAGAAGTAGGCGTTGATACAGGTGGATGTAATATCCAGTTTGCAGTAAATCCTGACACGGGTCGCATCATCGTTATCGAAATGAATCCACGCGTATCTCGATCAAGTGCGCTTGCATCGAAGGCGACAGGTTTCCCAATCGCGAAGATTGCAACCAAATTAGCAATCGGTTATACGCTCGATGAGATTAAGAATGACATCACGCAGGTAACTCCAGCATCATTCGAACCAACACTCGATTACATCGTCGTTAAAGCGCCACGTTTTGCCTTTGAAAAGTTCCAGGATGCAGATCCACGCTTAACCACCACGATGAAGAGCGTTGGCGAAGCGATGGCCATCGGACGCTCATTCCCTGAAGCTCTTATGAAGGCACTGCGTTCACTAGAGCGTAAGGAAGCAATTTTCACCTTCACGGATGCTCGTTCAACAGATGAAAAGTCCAACCTTCTTGAATCAATGAAGATGCCGACTGAATATCGACTTCAGCAGGTTCAGCGCGCTCTCTGGTTGGGTGCAACGATGGATGAGGTTTTTGCCTCAACCAAGATTGATCGTTGGTATTTGCGCCAAATCGAAATCATTAACGATGTAGCGCGAACTATGGCTGAACCAGGCGAACTCACATTTGATCTCTTAAAATTGGCAAAATCAACTGGTTTCTCAGATGCTCAGATTGCAACCGTTCGCGGAATGGCTGAAGCAGATGTCCGCAAAGTGCGTCATCAGCTAAGTCTTCGCCCTGTCTATAAAACAGTTGACACCTGTGCGGCAGAGTTCGAAGCCTTCACTCCTTACCATTACTCAAGCTATGAGGAAGAGACGGAAGTTCGTCCGCGAACAAAGCCTGCTGTCATCATCCTAGGCAGTGGTCCTAACCGAATTGGTCAGGGAATTGAATTCGATTATTCGTGTGTGCATGCCTCCTTCACCTTACGAGCTGCAGATTACGAAACCATCATGATTAACTGCAACCCAGAGACTGTTTCTACCGACTACGACACTTCAGATCGGCTCTACTTCGAGCCACTAACCCTTGAAGATGTTCTCGAGATTGTTCATGCAGAAACACAGGCTGGTCCAGTGCTTGGTGTCATCACACAACTTGGTGGACAAACACCTCTTGGTTTAGCTGCAGGCCTCAAGGCTGCAGGTGTGACGATTCTTGGAACAAGCCCGGATGCAATTAACTTGGCGGAAGAGCGTGGCGCATTTGGTCAGGTACTTAAGGATCAAGGACTGACTGCACCTGAATTCGGTATGGCTTCATCACAAATGGAAGCTCTCTCAATCGCGCAACGTATTGGCTATCCAGTTCTCGTCCGCCCAAGTTTTGTACTTGGCGGTCGCGGCATGGAAATTGTCTACGACGATGAGGCGCTTTCAGGCTTCATTTCCCGCGCCACAGATATCACTCCGGATCATCCAGTATTGGTTGATCGATTCCTAGATTCTGCAATCGAACTTGATGTCGATGCGCTCTATGACGGTACCGAGCTATTCCTTGGTGGAATCATGGAGCATATTGAAGAAGCTGGAATTCACTCTGGCGATAGCGCATGTGTATTGCCTGCAATGACGATCTCTGATTCGCAAAGAGTGCAGATCCGTGAAGCGACGTTAAAGATTGCCCAAGGTGTAGGAGTTTCCGGGCTCATCAATATTCAATTCGCAATGGCTGATCAAGTTCTTTATGTACTCGAAGCAAATCCACGTGCATCACGCACCGTGCCATTCGTCAGCAAGGCAACAGGCGTTCCTCTAGCAAAAGCTGCAGCCCGAATCTCCCTTGGTTCGACAATCGCAGAGTTGCGCGCAGAAGGTCTGCTTCCAGCGCAAGGCGATGCCGTTGCAAAGGGGATTAGCGTTAAGGAAGCTGTGCTTCCGTGGAACCGCTTCCGTCGCGCAGATGGACGTGGTGTTGATGCAGTTCTTGGGCCTGAGATGCGTTCAACTGGTGAAGTGATGGGCATTGCAGCGACATTCGGTGAGTCCTATGCCAAGTCGCAGATAAGTTCTTTTGGACCACTTCCTAAGTCAGGGACGGTATTTATCTCACTTGCAGATAAAGATAAGAAGCACGGAATTGCACCTGCGCAAGGATTGTCAGCGCTTGGATTTAGACTCCTCGCAACCGATGGAACAGCTTCGTATCTTGCAGAACACGGAGTTTCAACTGTTGTAGTCCGAAAGAATTCGCAAGGAACTGGACCAATGGGCGAGAAGACGATTGTCGAAATGCTCAACGCAGGTGACATTGATCTTGTTATCAATACTCCCGTAGGTCGTGGAACCCGAGCAGATGGCTGGGCTATTCGCACAGCAGCTGTACAGAGATCTATTCCTATCATCACAACAACAGCCGGTTTCAGTGCAGCTGTCGAAGGAATCAAGGCCTTACAGGCTGGCGAGCTAAGCGTTTCTCCAATCCAAGAGTGGTTGAAACGCTAATGGCTACGATAAACAAGAACGCACTTCAACAAGTTGTAACAATCGTTTCGAATAAGCGTATAGGTGCCTATCACCAGATTCTTCTTAATGTCGGAGATATTGTGAAGAGCTGTCGTCCGGGTAACTTCGTTGCCATTCGCGTTGGTGGCGATACTTCCAAGATGATTTTGCGTCGCGCATTCGCTATTTCTCGTGTTGCTGATAATTCCCAATACGGTGGCACGATGGAGTTAATTGTTGCTCCACACGGTTCAGGCAGCAAGTGGCTCTGCTCTCAACAAGAGGGAGCAGAGATCGACATCATTGCACCCCTTGGAACTGCATTTGGTATTCCCACAGAGCCAATCAACGCCCTTCTTATTGGTGGCGGTTATGGCTCAGCTCCGCTCTTCGGATTAGCGGATGTTCTCAAAGGACGTGGCTGCAAAGTGGATATGTTGTTAGGTGCGAGCGTTGGCACAAAGATTTATGCGCCGATGGAAGGCAAGCGTTCAGTTAACTCGCTAAAGATTTATACAGAAGACGGATCTATGGGTGAGACTGGACGCGTAACTGAAAATCTTCTACATATTGTTAGAGATCGAAACATCGACGTTATTTATTCATGTGGTCCAATGGCGATGCTTTCGGCGATTACTGCCTTAGTGGCTGACACCGAAGTAATTCATCAATGTGCTGTAGAAGAATCAATGGCGTGCGGTGTTGGTATCTGTATGACCTGTGTTTTGCCAGTACAAAATGACGATGGAACAACTTCGATGCTGCGATCATGTATCGATGGTCCTGTTATGGATGGCGCCAATGTTAGTTGGGATCTTGTCGGTAAAGTTCCGGAGGCACTCGCATGACGCTTCCAGTGGATATGTCTACAACTCTTGGAAATGCATGGTTTCCAGCTCCGTTATTTACAGCCAGTGGTTGTGCGAGTAGCGGTAAAGAACTTGCTCAATTCTTCCCTCTCAACCAGATTGGTGCTGTTGTCACCAAGTCTGTGATGAGTAAGCCACGACACGGTCGTCCTACGCCTCGAATGGCTGAGACTCCTTCAGGAATGTTGAACTCGATCGGCCTGCAAGGCCCCGGTATCGACTCATTTCTAGCTAACGATGTTCCATGGTTATTAGAGCAGAAGGCACGAGTAATCGTTTCTATTGCCGGTGAAACAGTTGAAGAGTATTCAACTCTCGCTCGTAAGCTGCGATCTGTTTCAGGCATTAGCGCTGTCGAAGTCAATATCTCGTGTCCGAATGTCGAAAACCGAGGCCTTGTCTTTGCATGTGATCCTGATGCTTCAAGGCGCGTCATTGATGGAGTACGGAAGACAATTGGTGGTGATTTACCCATCATCGCCAAACTTTCACCTGATGTAACTGATCTACCATCAATCGCGCGAGGCGTAGTCGACGCCGGTGCTGATGGATTAGCGCTTATCAATACGGTTTTAGGGATGGTCATTAATATCGATTCAATGCGACCACATCTTGGTGGCAAGACAGGTGGACTATCGGGCCCAGCAATCAAGCCTGTTGCAGTGCGTGCCATTTATCAGGTTCATGCCGCTCTTCCTAAAGTTCCAATTCTTGGAATGGGGGGAGTCGCATCAGGCCGGGACGCACTCGAACTAATTTTGGCAGGCGCTTCAGGAGTTTCAGTTGGTACTGCAAGTTTTGGAAACCCATCAGCTCTTATTGAGATTCAGAATGAGTTACGCGATCTTCTTGCAGCTCGTGGTTTTGCCACTCTGCAACAAGCCATCGGCTACGCACATAGAGAAGAGGCGTAATGAAAGCCCCAATTGTTCTAGCTGTTGATACACCAGATATCGAGATTGCAAAGCAATGGGTTGCGGCAACCCAAGAGTCTGTCAGCGTCTATAAGTTAGGCCTTGAATTCTTTCTATCCTTCGGCCAAGAAGGAATCCGTGCCATCCAATCCGAGACTGATGCGGACATATTCCTAGATCTCAAACTTCACGATATTCCTCATACAGTTCAAGGCGCTGCCAAGGCAATTGAAAACCTGAAGCCTCGATTCCTCACTGTTCATGCATCTGGTGGTCGAGCCATGGTGAAGGCTGCGGTAGATGCCGTTCCTGCAACCGATGTCACTGCTGTAACGATTCTTACTTCGCTTTCAGAAGAGGATCTCTTTGAAATCGGCTACGCAAACCCAGCTCTAGAGAGCGCAGTAGCTCTAGCGAAGATGTCAGTTGATGCTGGTGCGCGAGCAATTGTCTGTTCTCCACTTGAAATCGCGGCAATCCGTTCCGCGGTAGGACCACTTCCTCACATTATTACTCCCGGAGTTCGCCCTCTCTCAGAAGTTGGCAGCGATGATCAGAAGCGCACTATGACTCCAAAGGATGCAATTTCTGCTGGGGCTTCTTTTGTGGTGATTGGTCGCCCTATTACCAAGGCATGGTCTGATGGGGCGCAGGCAATGAAGTCCAAGGCGCGATTCATCGCTGACGAGATTCTCAACTAGATTTATCCCATGGGCGCACCTCCAGAACTGACACCGGAAGAGCGCGCCCGAGCGCTTGCAAAGGCTAAAGAGTCGCGTCAGATTAGAGCTGCTGTTAAAGCGCGCGTAAAGAGTGGCGAACTGTCGATAACCGATGTTGTATCAATGTCGAAAGATGATGAAGCAATCGCCAAGATGCGTGTACTTGAACTCGTTGAGTCAATCAGTGGTGTTGGTAAAATTCGCGGCAAATCGATTCTGGAACGTCTTGGAATTTCATTAACTCGTCGTATCCAAGGGCTTGGAAGACATCAATTGGAATCTTTAGATAATGAATTCAAGATTCCTTCCGGCCTCACTCCTGGGAAGTTGGTTGTACTTTCGGGACCCGGTGGTGTCGGCAAGAGCACTGTCGCAAAGGTTTTGAAAGAATCATCACCATTCTTTGTCAGTGTCTCAGCAACAACTCGGGCGCCTCGTTTTAATGAGGTAAATGGAATTGACTATCACTTCTGTTCAAATGAAGAATTTGATGCAGCCATTGCATCCAATGAATTTCTCGAATGGGCAGAGTTTGCGGGTAACCGTTATGGAACTCCACGAAGAGCTGTTGAAGATTCACTACGTGTAGGCAAAAGCGTTCTACTTGAAATCGAGATCGCAGGAGCTAAGCAAGTTAAGGCAAAGGTTCCGGAAGCAATACTCGTATTTCTCGAGCCCCCTACATGGGAAGAGCTCGTTTCTCGCCTCGAAGGTCGTGGCACCGATAGCCCAGAACGTAGAGCCGCCCGCTTGG
Source organism: Planktophila turicensis (SeqCode) (assembly GCF_965234405.1). Lineage (GTDB taxonomy): Bacteria > Actinomycetota > Actinomycetes > Nanopelagicales > Nanopelagicaceae > Planktophila > Planktophila turicensis. The sequence goes on along the minus strand of NZ_OZ248346.1, from coordinate 716,300 downwards.
CTTTGGCTCAAGAAGAGATGGCTGCCGCCTCTTTCTTCGATAAAGTCCTCATCAATGACCAGGTCGATGGGGTAGTCGCATCCCTGATAGAATTCGTATCTGCCTAAATAGGCTGCAAGACCCGCAGAGCATTAATTGCTACGAAACACAGGAGTACAGATGAGCGCACATATGGATGGAATCACAAACCCACCTATCGACGAACTTCTCGATAAGGCTGGTTCTAAGTACAGCCTCGTTCTCTACGCAGCAAAGCGTGCTCGCCAAATTAATGCGTACTACTCACAACTTGGTGAAGGTCTTCTTGAATACGTTGGGCCACTAGTTGATACACACGTTCACGAGAAGCCATTGTCAATTGCACTTCGCGAAATCAACGAAGGTCTTTTGACTATTGAAAATCTAGAACCAACCGCCTAATTTTTAGGTAAACCACCATGCAAGGTTTTGGCCGTGAAGTAATTCTCGGCGTTGGTGGCGGCATTGCGGCATATAAATCCTGCGATCTTCTCCGTCGTCTCCGTGATCTCGGTTTTGGCGTAACTGTTGTTCCTACCCCTTCGAGCTTGAACTTCGTCGGGTCGGCAACGTGGGTAGCGCTTTCAGGGCGTAAGGTCACTACGGAAGTCTTTGAAAGCGTAGAGGAAGTCCGCCATATCTCTCTTGCAAAGAACTCGAATTTCATCATCATCGCACCTGCTACTGCCGATCTCATGGCGAGAATTGCGGCGGGACGTGCAGATGATCTCCTTACCAATGTAATTCTTGCATCCAACTCACCTGTACTGATTGTGCCGGCCATGCACCCTGAGATGTGGAACGACGAAGCCACCAAGACAAACGTTGCAACGCTACGTAGCCGCGGCTATCACGTGATGGATCCAGATACTGGCGCACTCACATCAGGAGATGTGGGACAGGGACGTTTTCCTGAAACATCACGCATTCTGGGGGAGTTCGCCGAAATTACGGGCTCACGTTCAGATCTTCTTGGAAAGAAAGTGCTCATTACCGCAGGCGGTACTCGTGAAGCGATTGATCCAGTTCGATTTATTGGAAATCAGTCATCCGGCAAACAAGGGTATGCAGTTGCACGCTCGGCCCAGCGACGTGGCGCTCAAGTAACTCTCATTTCAGCAAATTCGAATCTTGCCGACATTGAAGGCATAAGAACAATTAAGGTTGAGAGCGCATCACAGATGCTCTCAGCACTCGATGCAGAATTCACTCACACAGATATTCTTGTGATGTCAGCCGCTGTTGCAGATGCTCGCCCCAAGCAGATAGCGGATGCGAAGATTAAGAAGAACGAATTCACAAATATTGCCCTTGTCGAAAATCCAGATATTTTGCGCACAATCTCAGCAAAGAAGTCTCGACAAGTTATTGTCGGATTTGCAGCCGAAACTTCCGAAAATCTCGTAGCCGCTCAGGAGAAGATGGTTTCAAAAGGCGCCGACATTCTCTATCTCAACGATGTTTCTGGGGGAGATATCTTCAATAGCGAGACAACTCATGGATTTATCTTGGTTCGAGGTAAGGAACCCAAGAAGGTGGCAGAGACCACCAAAGACACGCTAGCTCACCAACTACTCGATGAAGCCCTTCTTCAGTTAGGTTAGGACAATGTCAAAACGCCTCTTTACTTCAGAATCAGTTACCGAAGGCCATCCAGATAAGATCGCTGATCAAATTTCGGATGCAATCCTTGATTCACTCTTAGACCAGGATCCAACAAGTCGCGTCGCGGTTGAAACACTCATCACAACAGGTCAGGTACATGTTGCCGGTGAAGTAACCACCAACGGATACGCAGATGTCATGGGCATTGTCCGTGACACAGTTATTGGTATCGGTTACGACTCATCTGTAAAGGGCTTTGACGGAAATAGCTGTGGCGTTTCAATCTCCATCGGACAGCAATCTCCTGATATCGCACAAGGCGTCGATGATGCATTTGAGCACCGCGTTTCATCTGCAGCAGATCCATTAGATCTTCAAGGTGCTGGCGATCAAGGGCTCATGTTCGGGTACGCGTGTGATGACACCAAAGAGCTCATGCCACTTCCAATTTGGTTGGCTCACGAATTAGCTCAACAACTTTCTAAGGTTCGTAAGTCAGGCGCACTTCCATACCTTCGCCCTGATGGCAAGACACAGGTAACTATTGAGTACGACGGCGATAAGGCTGTGGCTCTCGATACAGTTGTTATCTCAAGTCAGCATGCAGAAGAAGTAGATGTCATCAAGCAGTTGACACCAGAAATCATTGCTCAAGTAATCGATCCTGTTTTGGCAAAGATTGATCTGCCTCGCAAAGATATGCGCACGCTCATTAACCCAACAGGTCGCTTTGTAATTGGTGGCCCAATGGGAGATGCAGGACTTACAGGACGCAAGATCATTGTTGACACATACGGTGGAATGGCTCGCCACGGCGGCGGAGCGTTCTCAGGTAAAGACCCTTCAAAGGTTGACCGTTCTGCAGCCTATGCAATGCGTTGGGTGGCTAAGAATGTTGTAGCAGCAGGCCTTGCCCGTCGTTGCGAAGTTCAGGTTGCATACGCAATCGGTAAAGCGCAGCCTGTGGGTGTATTTGTTGAAACTTTTGGAACGGAGACAGTTCCTGTTCAGAAGATTCAAAATGCAGTAACAACTGTCTTCGATCTTCGCCCTGCAGCGATTATTCGCGATCTCAATCTCAAGCGCCCGATCTATTCACAGACTGCTGCTTACGGTCACTTTGGTCGCGAGCTTCCTAACTTCACATGGGAAGCAACTAATCGCGTATCAGAACTCCAAGCAGCCGTTAAATAGTCGAAGGCTTTACTGACGTGGCACTTACGAGGCCACTTCGTCTCAAAGCTGAGATAGCGAAGCTCAAACCGGAAGGCAGTTCATCAGATCTGCCGATTGCCCGGGTCTGGGTAGATTCTGGGGTCTTTCATCTAGATCAAAGTTATGACTATTTAATACCCGATAATCTCTCAGCTGTTATCTCAACGGGCGTTCGTGTTCAAGTTCCTTTTCATGGCCGAGAAGTTGAAGGGCTAGTTCTTACTCGAGAGAGTACGTCGGATTCACCCGTCTTGAAATCAATCTCGAAAGCAATATCCCTGCATAGCGTTGCGACGCTTGAATCGATTGAACTTATTTCGGCTGTAGCAGCTCGTTGGGCGGCCCATCCGTTCGACGTTATTCGATCAGCCATCCCTCCTCGGGTTGCATCAGTCGATAAAGAGAACTGGGTCGAGGCAGCATTGCCTCAGTTAAAAACGAAGCCAAATCGCACTTATATTCATATTCCACCAGCTGTTAATCGTTTCAACTTCCTGCTTTCGACGATTGACAGGTACTCAGGAAAGGGATCGACACTCGTCATAGTTCCCGACAATCGCTCCGTCCAGAGGCTGGTCGCCCTGATACCGGAAGCGGTGGTTCTCGATTCAGCACTCGATAGATCTGAGCGATATCGCAATTTCCTTTTATGTCGTTATGGACGAGGCCAGATTGTGCTGGGAACCAGAAGCGCAATCTTTGCACCGATTACCGATCTCGAGTCAATCATCGTTATGGATGAAGGTTCTGAGCAACATTATGAGGTTCGTTCTCCAGGATGGAATGTCCGCGATGTCGCCATCCTTCGAGCGATGAAATCAGAGCTCAATCTAACTTTCGTCGGTTATTCACCGAGTTCTGAAGTCGCTCGACTTATTGAGAATAAATGGATCGATTTTTCATCAAGTAAATCTCGCATCGATGTTTCAGCTTATCCTCAATCGCATGGCGAGCTGATTCCCAGCAGGTTAATGGGGGAGGTTCGCAAGGCAATGAATTCGGGACCCGTACTTTTCCTCGCGCCTCGAAAGGGTTACTCGCAAAGTGTCGTGTGTTCTAAATGCAAAAACTCTGCTCTCTGTGAATGCGGTGGCAAGTTACTCAAGCGTGGTTCAGAAACATCCCTTGAATGCACCATATGCGGCAAGGCTCATTCGGAGTGGAGATGCGTGTGGTGTAAAGGTTCAACTCCTTATCTCTTGGGTCGCGGCTCAGAAAGATTCGCATATGAGATTGGAGCGGCTTTTCCTGGAGTAAAGGTGGTGCAATCGTCATCGGAATTGATGATTGATAGTTTTGACGATGAACGAGGGTTAGTCATCGCCACTCCTGGCGCCATTCCGATCACCAAGAACGGCTATGCCCTTGTGATTATTCTCGAGGCAGATCGCTTCTTCATGCAGGCAGATATCCGAGCTCACGAACGAACCCGCGAGCTCTTCTTTTCAACCAGTGCCTCGGCTTCGCAAAAGGGAAAAGTTGCATTTGTCATGTCAGCAGATAGCCCGATCATTGGCGCCGTCTCTGCCTGGAAGCCGTCGCTGATTTCGCAACGTGAACTACGTGAACGTCTCGAAGTAAATCTTCCTCCGTTTACTAGGGCTGTCACGATGGATATTGCAGCCACTGAGTCCCAATCGCTTTTGCGCGGACTAAAGAAAGCTCAAGATGACTCCCGTTTGCCCGAATCAACTCAATTCCTTGGCCCATCACAACTCAAGGGCGATATAGATCGAATCGTTGTTCTGGTTCCACTGATTGATGGTGAGGCTCTCATCTCGTTACTGCATGAGTTCCAACGTCGTCGCAGTTCGTCTAAGAAGAGCCTTGCATCAATTCGCATTGACCCTTATTCGCTATCTCGATAGTAGGATAAGCACATGTCCATCATGCCGATTCGCCACTTTGGCGATCCCGTACTCGTTACACCGGCCTCTGAGGTAATTGATTTCGATAAGGAACTTCGCGTTCTTGTAAAAGATCTCACCGAAACGATGCTCGATGCACCAGGTGCGGGTCTCGCCGCCCCTCAAATTGGTGTTCCACTTCGCGTATTTGTCTGGGATGTCGATGAAGCGTTGGGACATCTCATCAATCCAACTCTCGACCTTAGTGAAGAACTCCAAGACGGAGATGAAGGTTGCTTGAGCTTTCCTGATCTGGTTTACCCAACACCTCGCGCATTTAGAGCTGTTGCAAAGGGTTTCAATATGCACGGCGAACCAATTACTGTTGAAGGAACTGAGTTACTGGCCCGAGCTTTGCAACACGAAACAGATCACCTCAATGGAATTCTCTTTATTGATCGCCTCTCCGAGGAAGATCGAAAGCTCGCCATGAAAGAGATTCGTGAATCAGATTGGTTCGGCATGGCTAATTCAGCAGGCATGCAGCCGCAGATTAAAGTCTCACCGCACGATCCCTTCGGCAGAGGGCTTTAATTGAAGATAGTTGTGGCGGCAACGCCCGATGTGGCTATTCCCACTTTAAATTGGTTGATCACTTCAGAGCATCAATTGCTATCTGTTATTACTCAGCCCGACCGCCCTGCAGGACGAGGACGAACTCTCAAGGAGTCAGTGATTTCCGAGTGGGCTCGTGATAACGATGTACCTTGCTTCAAGCCTGCTTCGGTAACGGAAACAGCCACTCTCATAGAAGGTGCTGATGTTCTTTTGACGATTGGTTATGGCGTGCTTCTTCCCAAAGAACTACTGAGCATTCCTATGCATGGTTGTCTCAACCTTCACTTCTCACTCCTTCCACGCTGGCGGGGAGCTGCTCCAGTCCAGCGAGCAATCGAGGCCGGAGATCCTGTTTCTGGAGTAACGGTCTTTCAATTAGATCCTGGAATGGATACTGGCCCCATCTATTCAGTAAAGAGATTTGCGCTTGATTCAGATATCACGAGTGATGAACTATTTTCAGAGTTAGGCGCACTTGGTGTCGAAGCAGTCGAAGATTCTCTGAACGCTATCAAGGCTGGAATTCGCCCTGAACCACAGAAGAGCGACGGCGCCACTCGAGCCATGAAGATTTCTAAAGAGGAATGTGAAATTAACTGGAACCTCGATGCCCAATTGATTTCTCAAAAGATTAGAGCGTTCACATCTTCACCGGGTGCCTGGACTCGATTCCGCGGCGAAGTAGTAAAGATAGATTCGGTGAATATTTCCAAAGAGACTCTTCAACCTGGCGTGTTAAAGGTAGTCAATAAGGAGCTCCTTGTAGGAACTTCCTCCAATGCAGTTTCAATAGGTTTCTTGACTCCAGCGGGGAAGTCGCGAATGGATGCCAAGTCCTGGCTCAACGGTGCGCGTTTAGGTGATGGTGAACTCTTTGGTTAAAGCACGCCGAGACTCATTCAAATCTCCTAAACCAGATGCACCTCGCGTCTTGGTCTACGACATTCTCTCTGAAGTAAACCGACGCGGGGGATATTCGAACCTACTTCTACCGCAAGCGCTTAACGCAAGTAATTTCGAACAGCGAGATAAAGGTTTCATCACTGAACTTCTTTACGGAACTTTGCGTATGCAAGGGCGTCACGATTACATACTCTCCCAAGTCTCTGATCGGCCTTGGTCTGAAGTCGATGAAGGAATCGTTGATATCTGCAGATTAGGTGTTCATCAACTCTTTGAAATGCGCGTTGCTACTCACGCTGCAGTATCTGCAACTGTCGAGCTTGCACGTAAGGTCATCGGTGAATCTAAAGCCTCTTTCGTCAACGCGATTCTTCGTAAAGTCAGTGCCAAGACGTTAGAAGAGTGGCTTGAGCCTGTCTTAGCCATGAAGGACCCGGTGTCCAGACTTTCAATTCAATATTCACATCCAGAATGGATTGTCTCTGCCTATTTTGACCTTCTTAAAGATTACGCAAGAGTCGAGGAAGAGTTGGGTGCAAATAACATCCCGGCAACGCCAACGCTTGTTTCATGGCCAGGATCTTCAACTCAAGAAGAACTTGTTTCTGAAGGCGCAATAGCAACTCGTTTCTCACCTTATGGTGCGAAATTTGAAGGAGCGCCTGGTTCCCTCGATTTGATTCGTCATCGCAAGGCCGGAGTTCAGGACGAAGGCTCACAGTTAGTTGCTCTTGCCTTTTCGCAAGCAACCAAATCTGCCAAAACCGTTCTCGATCTCTGTGCTGGTCCTGGCGGTAAAGCCGCCCTCATCTCTCATATTTGTGATGTAGAAGGTCGAGATTTCGTAGCAAACGAAGTATCTGAGGCGCGAGCAAAGCTAGTCAAGAATGTTGTTGGAAAGTTTCCGGTCTGGGTGGGAGACGGTCGAGAAATTTCCTCACATGGACGGAAGTTCGATGCGATTATCGCTGACGTTCCTTGTACTGGTCTTGGCGCTTTGCGTCGACGCCCTGAAGTTCGCTGGCGCAGAACTGTTCAAGATTTGCGTGCACTGACTGAGTTACAGTTAGAGCTCGCTAATTCGGCCATCGCCAATCTCTCTGATGATGGCATCTTCGGCTATGCAACGTGTAGTCCTCACTTTGCTGAAACCTTTGGTCAGGTAAAGATGATTCTTAAGGCGCATCCTGAGCTGGAGCAAATTGATGTTGCCCCTTTCTTGCCGGCAAACCTGCAAGGTGCCGTGCGCGATAGAGCGATGGCTCTCTGGACCAGTGTGCATGACACGGATTCAATGTTTCTCGCGCTCTTTAAGAAGAAGGCTTAGGCTGAACACATGAGCGGGCACATTCGCATAACTCCGAGCATCCTTAACGCTGACTTTGGACACCTAGATCAAGAGATAGCCAAGATTGCCCCTGTTAGTGATTTCATACACCTCGATGTCATGGACAATGTCTTCGTCCCCAACTTCACCTTTGATTTTGCCTCGGCTTCAAAGATTATTGCCGCCTCACCAATCCCTATTGATGCCCACTTAATGGTGGCGGATGTTGATTCGATTGCTATTGATTATGCAGTTGCAGGAGCCGCCAGTGTGACGATTCATGCTGAAGCTACTGCTGATATCTCTTCAACCCTTAAAGGAATCAAAAGCCACGGCGCGAGAGCAGCGCTTGCAGTAAAGCCAGGAACAGCGATTGATCAATACTCTGAAATTCTCGACGACGTCGATATGTTCTTAATCATGACAGTCGAACCTGGTTTTGGTGGACAGAAATTCATGGAATCGATGATGGAGAAGGTTCGAATAACGCGTAAAATTATTGGTTCACGCCCTATCTGGCTCCAAGTAGATGGTGGAATTTCACTTGAAACCATTGAAATCGCAGTTGCAGCCGGTGCTGATACCTTCGTCGCTGGAAGCGCTGTATTTAACGCTGAGGATCCTGCAAAAATGGTAAATGCTCTTCGCGAGCGAGCCATCTCCAGTAAACTCGCACCATGAAATCTTTTGATCAGCTCTGGCAAGAGTTGGCACAGAAGGCGGTAGACCGCCCTGAGGGCTCTGGCACGGTAGCTGCTCTCGATGCCGGAGTCCACAGCATCGGTAAGAAGATTCTTGAAGAGGCTGGCGAAGTCTGGCTTGCAGCTGAGCATGAGTCCGATGAGGCGTTAGCTGAAGAAATCAGTCAGCTCATTTACCATCTTCAAACTTTGATGCTTGCACGAGGCTTAACGCCTGCTGATATCTATAAGTTTCTTTAATAATTGCTAGGGGAGAAGATGTTACGAATAGCTGTTCCTAATAAAGGCTCACTGGCCGATGCATCCATAGCGATTCTAAAAGAGGCTGGCTATAGACAACGCACCGATTCTCGCGATCTGGTTCTCGCGGACCCAGATAACTCGGTTGAGTTCTATTATCTTCGCCCGCGCGATATCGCGATATATGTAGGTTCTGGCGAACTAGAGGCTGGGATAACTGGACGTGACTTGCTGATTGATTCAGGAGCTAAAGCTGAAGAAGTTCTCGCACTTGATTTCGGTTCGTCGACTTTTAGGTTTGCAGCACCCGCTAGCACCCAGTGGAAGCCTTCAGATATCGCAGGAAAGCGCGTTGCAACTGCCTATCCTGGACTTGTTGAAAAACACCTTGCGGATCTGAATATTTCGGCATCTGTCGTACGCCTCGATGGCGCAGTCGAAAGTAGCGTTCGTCTTGGAGTCGCAGATCTCATCGCTGACGTTGTAAGTACCGGTAATACTTTGAAGCAAGCAGGACTTGCAATTTTCGGAGAACCAATCTTGGTTTCTGAGGCGATCGTCATCAAGAGATCAGGCTCAGAGTTACCAGCAGGACTTGAAATTCTCATTCGACGTCTGCAGGGCGTTGTCACTGCGCGTCAATATGTTCTTCTTGATTACGATATTCCAACATCGAGCGTTGATAAAGCTTGTTCGATTACTCCAGGCCTTGAATCTCCCACAATCTCGCCATTACAGAAGGCGGATTGGGTGGCTGTTCGCGCAATGGTTCTTCGCAAAGATACTAATCGTCTGATGGATGAACTGTGGGCACTTGGTGCCCGCGGAATTCTTGTCACAGATATTCACGCCTGCAGACTCTAATTACTTTCGCTGCGCGCCAGCTTCTTCAATATCTTCACGCGAAATTCCGAGGAGATAGAGAACTGAATCTAAGTATGGCGCGCTGACAGAACTTGCCGCCGCTGCCTTAACTGCTGGCTTCGCGTTGAATGCTATTCCAAGTCCCGCAATCGAAATCATGTCGAGATCATTTGCACCATCACCGATTGCAACAGTCTGCTCAAGTTGGACGCCTTCGATTTCAGCAAAATCTCTGAGAGCGGTTGCCTTGGCTGCTCGATCAATAATTGGCTCAATGACCTTACCTGTTAACTTCCCATCGATGATTTCAAGGGTATTGGCACGGTAATGGGCAATGCCTAGCTCTTTAACGAGCGGCTCGATAACTGAGACGAATCCACCTGAGACGACAGCAACGCTATGCCCGAGTTGATGGAGAGTTTTCACAAGTGTTCGCGCACCAGGTGTAAGCGCGATTTCCTTTTGAACTTCGGTAATGACAGATTCAGGTAGACCTGCAAGCAGAGCCACTCGTGCACGAAGGCTCTCGGTAAAGTCGAGCTCGCCTCTCATTGCTGAGTCGGTAATCTCTCTTACCTTCTCCTGAACTCCTGCCTTGTTGGCGAGTAGTTCGATGACCTCTTGTTGAATCAGGGTTGAATCAACGTCCATGACAACGAGCTTCTTAGCCCAACGCATCAGACCGCCGGGGGACACGGCAATATCAACAGAGTGCGCAGTCGTAACTTCAGCAAGGCATGCGCGGATATCTGTTTGGTCCGCATCTGAAACGATGAATTCGATCGCAGTGATTGGGTAGCTTGCAGTGCGATGAATTCGTTCGATATTTCCGCCGCGAGATGCAATGGCCGATGCGATTGCAGCTATGGCCGTTGGTGCCAATGGGCTGCCGAGTGCAACAACATGTACTAGGCCAGTTTTTGCTGCAATGGAAGATTGACCTTGTTCAAGGAATGAAGTCGCGATATCAACGCCGAGTTTCTGCCCACACAGTTGAAGATCTTCCTCAATTGCTTCGGAATGCGCCGGGTTGAGTGAGATAAGGACAGTCAGAATCAATCGCTCGCGGATGACAACTTGCTCAATGTCGAGAACAGTGATCGCAAATGGTGCCAGGGTCTCAAAGAGGGCCTGCGTAATTCCTGGAGTATCAATACCAGAGACGAGGATTAGGCCTGTAAATTCACTCTTTTCATCGCTCATATGGCGCAGGTTATCGCGAATCACTTACCTAAGGCTGACAATTGCGAGTGATTTTGCACCTCGACGATATATCTTTTAGCCCTATGAGTAGCCAACGCGTCCTCGAATTGAGGGAAGTTTCTGTCCGCCGTGGCGTTCGAACCATTCTTGGTCCCATCAACTTTGCAATATCTGAAGGGGAGAGATGGGTTGTTCTTGGACCCAATGGAGCCGGTAAATCGACGCTCCTTCAAATTCTTGCAACCAGAATCTTTCCAACGCAAGGCCAGGTGAAAGTCTTAGATAAAGAGATGGGCCGCGTAGATCTTTGGGAAATTCGTAACCGTATCGGCATCTGCGGAACTTTGATATCAGAAGATATTCCATACGATGAGAAAGTTCGCGATGTTGTCCTTACAGCGGCTTACGCTGTTCTTGGAAGATGGAATGAGGCTTATGACCTCTGGGATGAATCTCGTGCGGTCGCCCTTTTAACCACATTTGGCGTCAGAGATTTAGCAGATCGAGATTATGGAACTTTAAGTGATGGCGAGAAGAAACGAGTTCAGATTTCTCGGGCACTTATGGCAGATCCAGAACTCCTATTACTTGACGAACCAACCGCAGGGCTCGATTTGGGTGGGCGAGAAGATCTCTTGAAGCGCTTTTCTCAATTCGCTTCCGACCCTTCTGCGCCTGCATCGATACTTGTAACGCACCATATCGAAGAGATTCCAAGTGGAACTACGCATGCCCTCATTCTCAAAGATGGCGCAGTTGCTGTTTCAGGCCCAATTCATGAGGTCATTACGTCGGAACATATGTCGGCAGTCTTTGAACTACCTATGGAAGTTCGCAATGAAGGATCTCGCTTCTTCGCACGTGCACTCTAGTTGGGCGGCGGTTTTCGAACCGATTGATCCTCTGATTGAGGAGTTGCTCTCCAAGATCTCAGGTGAGGATTTGTCACCTTCCTTCGATTCAATTTTTCGAGCTTTCCAATCCGATCTCGAATCGATCAGATGCGTGATCGTCGGCCAAGATCCCTATCCAACGCCAGGTAATGCCATGGGGCTTGCATTTTCAACGCCACCATCAGTGGAGAAGATTCCACAAAGTTTGAGAAACATTTTTAAGGAATTGGAAGATGATCAAGCAATCACACCGCCAACCAGCGGTGATCTTTCTGCCTGGAGTGCGGCAGGTGTTCTGCTACTCAATCGGGTGCTGACAACGCGTGAAGGCGAATCGAATGCTCATTCCAATATTGGTTGGCAGCAAATAACTGATCACATTGCAGCAGAGTTAGGCAAGAGAGATGTCGTTGCAGTGCTCTGGGGCAAGCAAGCTCAAGAACTTTCAAGATTCTTCACCTACAAACTTGAAGGAGTTCATCCAAGTCCACTGAGCGCCTATAGAGGATTCTTTGGATCTAAACCTTTTGCTCAGGTAAATCAACTCTTGGTTGCACAAGGGCGAGAACCTATCAATTGGAAGTTATGAAAGAAGAAGACCCCCACCTCGAGATGAGGTGGGGGTCTTCTTCTTTTTATCTAACTAGCCAACCCACTGGTTGATTGGTGATGTGAGGAAGTAGATCATGAAGAGACCTGATACGAGGAGCATCAAAGGATGAACATCCTTGCGACGACCCTGCATGTAACGGATCACAACGTGAGTCACGAAACCTGCACCAATACCAACTGAGATGTTGTAGGTAAATGGCATCAAGATGATTGTTAGGAATGCTGGAATTGCGATTCCGTAATCTTCCCAATCGATTCCCTTAATCTGCGTCATCATCAAGAAACCAACGATGACAAGAGCTGGAGTAGCTGCTTCGTAAGGGATGATTGCTACGAGTGGTGCAAGGAAGGTTGTGAGCAAGAAGCAAACACCTGTGACCACGGATGCAAGACCTGTACGAGCTCCTTCGCCAACACCAGCAGCTGATTCGATGTAGCTGGTGTTAGAAGAGATGCTTCCAACGCCGCCGCCGACAGCTGCGAGTGAGTCAACGAGAAGAATTCGATCGTTGTTAGGAATATTTCCATCGCGATCGATGAGGTTTGCCTCGTGACCAATTGCTGTAACTGTTCCGACAGTGTCGAAGAAGTCTGAGAGCAAAAGGGTGAAGACAAGCAGGATCACAGTGATCAATGGAACGCGATCGAGTGAGCCGAAGAGGTTGAATTGGCCGAAGAGGCTGAAATCAGGTGTTGCGACTACCTTCTCAGGCATTGCAGGAACGTTGAGGTTCCATCCCTTTGGATTGACCTTACCTGTAGCTCCGTCAAAAAGTGGACCAACCTTCAGAGTTGTTTCAATGAAGACAGCAACCGCTGTTGCAACAACGATGCCGATAAGGATTGCACCCTTAACCTTCTTGACTATCAAACCGATAGTAAGGAAGAGACCAAGTGCGAAGACGACAATTGGCCAGCCGACTAGTGTTCCGCCATCGCCGAGAGTGACTGGTACTGGACCAGCTCCTGTACGACGAACGAACCCTGCGTCAACAAGACCGATAAGAGCGATGAAGAGACCGATACCAACTGAGATAGCGATCTTCAACTGTGCGGGGACTGCCTTGAAGACGGCAGTTCTAAATCCTGTGAGAACCAAAATTGTGATGATGATTCCTTCAAGAACGATGAGGCCCATGGCATCTGCCCATGTCATCTTTGATGCAATTCCAACTGCGACGAAGGTGTTGAGACCAAGTCCTGTTGCGAGTGCGAGTGGGTAGTTACCGACAACTCCCATAAGGATTGTGAGTACGCCAGCCATAAGAGCTGTCATTGCAGCGACGAGAGCTAGGTTAGGAGCATCTCCACCACCGAGGAATTTTCCATCTGCATCCTTGCTGAGACCAATGATGAGTGGATTAAGCGCCACGATATAAGCCATGGTGAAGAATGTGACGAGACCGCCACGAACTTCACGACCTACAGTGGAGCCACGTTCAGATATTTTGAAGAAACTATCGAGCATGACGAACCTTCCTGATTTTGGTAACGGGGGTGTTTGCGACCCCGTGTGAAATGACGGCTCACAGACCGAGGGAAGATGCCTGAAGGCTAGTTCAGCCGGAAGGCTACTTATGGGTTAAACGCGCCACGACCCCAAGGAAAATTGCCACAGATTGGCCGATCAAGAGGGCGAATAGGGCCGTCCCGATACCGACGGTCCCACCCATGAGCCATCCGATGATGAGAACTACGACCTCGATACCCAGGCGAACTCGTCCAACTCTGATCCCAGTCTTGTAGTGAATTCCAGTCATAGCTCCATCGCGTGGGCCTTGCCCAAGTCCACAGGTGATGTAGAGCGCTGAGCCGAGGCCAACCATCGCAATTCCAATGAGTGAAAAGAGGATGCCTGACAGAGTTGAATTCTGTTGAGGGAAGATGTGTGTTCCAACTTCGATAAAAGTCGCGATGAGAACAATATTCGAAAGCGTTCCAAAGCCAGGTTTCTCATTAAGCGGAATCCAAATCAGAAGTACAAAGACGCTGATTACGAAGGTAGCCCACCCAATACTCATGCCTGTTTTCAACGTTAAACCTTGAGAGAAGACAGTCCAGGGCGCATTACCCACATTGCCCTGAACAAGAAGTGAATCGCCGAGACCAAATATTGCAAGACCGAAGAAGAGTATGAGGACGCGGGTGGGGGAGAGTTGCCACCTATGTTCTGCACGCCATGGGGTAACCGGAACAGTCTTATGTGGCTTGAGAACGCTTAGAAGTTCGGAAAATTTCATTATGGAAGTCTATAGTTAAACAATGTTCGTAGGTCTTGGAACGCTCATCAATGTCATTGCAATTGTCATCGGATCCAGTATTGGTATCGGTGCCGGCGCTCGTTTGACTAAGAAATCTCTGAGCCTCATCACGGACATTCTTGGTCTTATCACTTTGCTCGGGGCGGCATCAGCGCTCATTCCATTATGGTCATCGAGCTTTATTGATTCACTACCGAAGGGTTCAACCCTACTCGTAATTTTAGGAGCGATGCTTATTGGCGGCCTTATCGGATCCGCACTCTCTCTTGAAAATAGATTGGATAAGTTTGGCGAAACCCTGCGCCAGAAATTCAAGGCATCAAGTGACGGACCATTCATTGAAGGATTTGTCTCGGCTTCGCTTCTCTTTGTGATTGGACCACTTGCAATTCTTGGAAGCGTGAGTGATGGAATGTCAGAGGGCTTGGATCAATTGATTCTTAAATCCTCTCTCGACTTCTTTGCAGCAATGGCTTTTGCATCATCGCTGGGATGGGGAGTTGCGGCTTCGGCTATCCCTGTTGCTATTTATCAAGGCGCCTGGACCTTGGTCGGCCTATTTTTGGGCTCAGTCCTACAGCCTTATCAGATCGATGCCATGACAATCTGTGGAGGCCTAATGCTTGTGGGCATTGGATTGCGCCTTTTGGATGTCAAAAAGATTGCAGTAGCGAACCTTTTACCAGCGCTGATTATCGCGCCAGTAATCGCCACTCTGCTACATCAATTTATCTAAATGCGAATTTATAGTCAGAATTAGATTGTTGAAGCGTCGATAACAAATCGGTACTTCACATCACTAGCAACTGTGCGTTCGTATGCCTCGTTGATGTAATCAGCTTTGATGACTTCGACGTCGCTCACAATCGATTTTTCTCCACAGAAGTTGAGCATCTCCTGTAATTGTGGAATTCCACCAATCATTGAGCCTGCAATCGAGCGTCGACCATCAAGGAGTGATCCCACATGCACCGCGTAAGGCTTTCCAGGAAGACCGATTACCACCAAGGTGCCATCGAGCTTCAAGAGTGAGACGTACTTATTGATATCAAGCTCAGCGCTGACTGTGTTTAGAATGACGTCAAAAGTCTTTACGTGCGCGGCAAATACAGAGTCATCATTAGTTGCAACGAAGTGATGGGCGCCCATTGCAAGAGCGTCATCCTTTTTATTAGGTGAATGAGAGAGAACGGTTACTTCTGCGCCCATGGCGACAGCGAACTTAACTCCCATATGGCCAAGGCCACCGAGGCCCATGACGGCGACTTTCTTGCCAGGTCCAACGTTCCAATGCTTAATTGGAGAATAGAGAGTGATTCCCGCACACAGAAGCGGTGCAACGCCTTCGAGTGGAAGATTTTCAGGAATGTGTACTGCGTAATCTTCGTTAATGACGAAGTAGTTTGAGTATCCACCCATTGCGACTGTCTTTCCATCGCGCTCGAGTTGGTTATATGTGCCGGTCATTCCTTCGAGGCAGTACTGCTGTAAACCTTGCTTGCAATTTTCACAGTTTCGGCATGAATCAACAAATACCCCAACGCCAATCTTGTCGCCAACCTTAAATTTGGTGACAGATGATCCAATGGATGTGACAGTGCCGGCGATCTCATGGCCTGGAACCATTGGGAATATCGCAGGGCCCCATTCTTCGCGTGCCTGGTGAATGTCGCTATGGCAGATTCCCGCGTATGCGATATCAAGTGCGACGTCATGAGCTCCAAGCTCGCGACGATCAAATTCGTAAGGAACGAGAGGTTTCTTTGCTTCCATCACTGCGTAGGAGCGTGTATTCATAAGTGGGACCTTTTCTACTCGTTGAATGGGAGGGGATCAGAACTTATATGGCCTGCACGCGATGCGCGCGCTGTAACCTGACGCATATGGTGGCGACGACAGAGAACTTCGTAGGCAATCTCATCGCTCTTACCGACATCGCCTACAACAACCTGTTCGCCCTCAGTGACCATGACGCCATTGACGGTGCGGGCATTGTGCGTTGCGCGGGAACCGCACCAGCAGAGAGCTTCAACCTGAAGAGTGTTTACGCGATCGGCTAGTTCGACCAGTCGCGCCGAACCCGGAAATAGCTTTGTTCTAAAGTCAGCGAGAATGCCGAATGCATAGACATCGATACCAAGTCCATCAACAATTTTGGCTAGGCCGTCAATTTGATCTGGCTGATAGAACTGAGCTTCATCGCAGATGATGTAATCGATGCGATCGCCCATCGAGAGATGTTCAACCACAAATTTATGGATATCGAGTTCAGGTTCTACCTCAATTGCATCTGATTTCAGACCTAAACGCGAACTAATAACACCTGAACCAGCTCGATCCTTGTTGGTAAAGATCAGACCTGAACGTCCCCGGCTCTTATGGTTATGCGCAGTTTGGAGAGCGAGAGTTGATTTTCCGCTATCCATTGTTCCGCAGTAGTACACCAATTCAGCCACGGCGGCATCCTGCCACTTTTTGACTACTTCTGCTCATCGGATGTCTTGCTGAGCGCACCAAGTTTTCTTAGAGCTTGCAGCAGATTAGGTGAGAGCGCACGCGCCATATCGACCGAGAGGTGCGAAGCATCGCGATAGGCAACAACGCTATCAATAACCCCGGGGCAATTACGTTCACAGAGCCAAGAAGTCGGATTGATTTTCAAGAACCCAGGGGAGAAGATCGGAGTTGAACGTTCAGAACCGTTGCAACGGTCAAGACTTCCGGATGCGATACAACTTGGAATATCTCGGTTTGGATGCGGAGTGTCGGAGATATAGATGATTCGTGGTGAACTTCCACGAAGTGAGTTATAAGTCTTGACTTGACCTTCGCGCCACCAAGATTCACGACTTGAGTACTGTGATGGAACTTCGAAGTGTTGGAACCCGCTCACAAGAACGGCATCAGGATTAATCGACTTTATTCGCTTGTAGGCATAATCACGCCACGCAAAGCAATCAGAGTTCTTATATTCGCCAGTATCTACCTTCGTGACCGCAGCCCCTGGGCATGCCGACTTGGTAAGTGAGATCAATTCGAATCTCTGCTCGCGTGCCAGCTTCTCGAGTGTTGGGAACCACTGCGCTGCATGAGAGTCACCAAAGAGAACGATCTTGCGCGCGGATCCACGAACTCCGTAAGTGCAGTCAGGGGATGTAGTTTCGCCATTATTGACATGACATCCATCGTCATAGACAGCTGGCTTCTTCATGATTTCCTGTAGAGAGATCTGCTTTCCATCCTTCAGCGTCACGATATCTGAATACGATGAATTAATTGCTAGACCCAGCGTGAGAGAAATTACCGTTGCTGCAACACCACCGCGGATCACCGTCTTCTGTGGAAATTTCGCGTGACGAAGAGGCTCTTCAATATATCGATGTGTGAGCTCGGCAAAGAGAAGCGTTGCCAATACAGCGAGGAAGCGTTCAAAAATCGTTAAATTGCGACCAAAGTAAATTGCCGGAATAACCAAGAGAGGCCAATGCCATAGATAGAGAGGATATGAAATCTCGCCTAACCACTGAACTATTCGATGGCTTCCGATGGAGTTAAGAATCTTTGGCCAAGAGTGCACTGCCGCAATTGAGATAGCTGTCGCCAAAACCGGTACGAGTGCCGCCGTTCCTGGGAATGGTGTGTTATCTCTGAACTGAAGAGTTCCGTAGATAAAGAGTGCGAGAGCAATCCAAAGGTAGTTCTGGGAGAACTTTATTCGCTGCGGTATATAAAGAAGTAGCGCACCTACTCCAAGTTCCCAAGCGCGCGTAGGTAGCGAGTAGAAAGCCCAGATTGGTTCTGTCGATGTTTGATACAAACTGAAGAGAAACGATGCAATGGAGATTGCAAGAATCCCAAAACCAACTGTTCGGCGACCCCCACGTTTGTACAGGGCGAGAATAATGAATGGCCAGAAGAGATAGAACTGTTCTTCAACAGCCAGCGACCAATAGTGAATTACTACTGGCGGAACAGCGCTGAGATTTTGATAATCCATCTGCCAGAAAGCGAATAAATAGTTAGAGATATAAATACCCGCTGCGGCAATATCTTTACCCAGATCTGCACGCATTGTCGCGGGATATAGATACCAAGCAGTTACGCCTGTTACAAAGAGAACGAAGAAAGATGTAGGCAAGAGGCGCTTGACGCGCCGGAGATAGAAGGCCTTAAGCCCAAGAGTTCCGGTCTTATCTAACTCGCGCAATAGCAATCCTGTGATGAGGTAACCGGAGATTACGTAGAAAATATCGACGCCGATATATCCACCCGATGTGATTCCAGCGTGATAAACAACGACAAGAGTTGCAGCAAAAGCGCGTAGAGCTTGAATTTGGGGGATACGCATCAGATGGTCACCAACGCATGGAGTGGAACACCTGGTGCAATCTTCTCGATCCTAGATCGGCCCTCGAGCGAGGCGATTTCAAGAAGAACCACAATGCTTGAAACTACGCCACCAGCATCTGCGATCAGTGCGACGGCGGCTTCTAAAGTGCCACCGGTTGCTAAGACATCATCAATGAGAGTCACCTTGCAACCAGGTGTTAAAGAATCCTGATGAATTTCAATCTCATCAATTCCGTACTCGAGTCCATACGAACGCGAATAAGTAGCCGATGGAAGCTTGCCCTTCTTTCTTACTGGCACAAAACCAATCTTCTTCTGCAGGGCAACAGCACTGGCAAAGATGAATCCGCGCGCTTCAATTCCTGCGGCGACTTCGGAAAGAGCATCAAGTGAAGCGATCTCGGAGATAACTCGATGGAAAGCTTCAGAATCTGCAAGAAGTGGAGTGATATCTTGAAAGAGAATTCCTGGCTTTGGATAATCAGGAATAGGGCGAATCAGTGAAAGCGCGCGACCTAAATCCATCATCGTGAATTCCACCAGGGTAAATCCATTGCTGTATCCAACCACCGTAACTGTGTCCGAACGGGGACTTGAACCCCGAATCCCTTGCGAGAACTAGCACCTCAAGCTAGCGCGTCTGCCAATTCCGCCACCCGGACGAGTAACCCGCTCGCTCAAGATGTGAGTCTAAGCGTTCGGGCCGAAATAACTGGGTAACTATATCTAGCCACGCCTTCTCGCGCAAAAGTGAGCCAAGCCATCCAACCGAGAGAGTGCGAAACGAGGCAGAATACGGATATGACTCTCGAAGAAGAAGTTGTAAAGATTTGCCAGGATCTCATCCGTATCCCTTCAGTTAATTATGGAGAAGGAAGAGGCGACGAAAAAGCAGTTGCCGAATATGTTGTCGCATCTCTTGCAGAGGTCGGAATCAAGGCAACTATCTACGAGTCAGCGCCCAATCGCTGTAACGTGATCGCGAATATTGAAGGAGCAGATACTTCTCGCCCAGGATTGGTAGTCCATGGTCATATTGATGTAGTTCCCGCTAACGCAGCTGATTGGTCTGTCGATCCATTTGCCGCCGAAATTCGCGACGGCATGATCTGGGGTCGAGGCGCAGTAGATATGAAGAATGTCGATGCCATGATTCTCGCGATTGTTCGCAAGTGGGCCCGAACTGGCTACAAGCCGCCACGCAATATCGTTCTTGCATTCTTTGCCGATGAAGAAGCGGGAATGACATTCGGTTCACGATGGATGGCTGCTGAGCACCCTGAAGTTTTCGCTGGTTGCACAGAAGCAATTTCAGAAGTTGGCGGTTTCTCTGTAACTGTGGGAGATGGAAAACGACTCTACTTCGTTGAAGCTGCGCAAAAAGGTATTCACTGGATGAAGCTCACTGCAGCCGGTAGAGCCGGACATGGTTCCATGATGAACGATGAGAATGCGCTGACAGCACTTTCGGAGGCTGTCGCCAAAATTGGTAAATTCAATTGGCCTCAGCGTTATACCGACACCGTCAAAATTCTTTTTAAGAAGATCTCGCAAGCAACAGGGATGCCTTATGACGAAAAGGATTTGCGACCATTGCTCAAAGAGATTGGACCTACAGCGCGCATGATTGGCGCAACGCTACAAAATACTGCCAACCCAACAATGCTTGAGGCTGGATATAAGGCAAATGTAATCCCCGGAAGTGCCAGCGCTGTCATCGATGGGCGCTTCCTTCCAGGATATGAAGACGAGTTAAACGAGACGATTCGTTCGATTATTGGTCCAGATATCACCATTGAAACAGTTTCACGAGATATTGCTCTGGAAGTTAACTTCGAAGGTGATCTGGTAGATGCGATGTGTAATGCAATTACCAAACATGATCCAGAAGGAATTCCTGTTCCATATTTAATGAGTGGGGGAACGGATAACAAGGCCCTGTCAGAACTTGGAATCATCGGCTATGGCTTTAGCCCGCTTCGACTACCTGCAGATTTAGATTTCATGGCGTTATTCCATGGTGTTGATGAACGAGTGCCAATTTCAGGACTTGAGTTTGGTGTCAATGTTCTTGCTGACTTCTTGGAGAATTGCTAACTGACTAATTGTTAGGGAGCTGAAACCTCATCGAGTGCCTGACGAACAACGTCAGGAAGTGAGATCTCTTCAGAAGCAAGAATCCCACGCAGTTGCGCGCCGGTTCTAGCTCCAACAATCGCGCTAGTAATACCTGGTGTGTCTCGCACCCAAGCTAGGGCAACTTCAAGAGGTGCAAAACCTAAACCTTCGGCTGCAACGCAGACCGCTTCGACGATGCGTTGTGGCTTTTCACGTAAATATGGCTCGACATGCTTTACAAAGTGTGGAGCCGCAGCACGGGAATCGCTGGGAACTCCGCGACGATACTTGCCGGTGAGAACTCCTCGTCCCAATGGAGCCCACGCCAAAATTCCGACTCCGGTCTCGTCAGCACAAGGAAGTACTTCGCTTTCAATTTCACGATTGAGTAATGAATACTCAACTTGATGGGTGACAATCGGAGCCTTTGCGGAGTTGGTCTCTTGAATCGTGATCGCACGAGAGCTCTGCCATCCAGAGAAATTCGATATACCCACATAGCGAGCTTTGCCCGATGAATATGCATAGTCGAGAGCAGAGAGCGTATCTTCGAGTGGGTTATGAGGATCCCACGAATGAATCTGCCAGATATCTAGATAGTCAGTCTCTAGTCGTGACAGTGATCGATCGAGTTCTGCGATCAGGGTTTGTCGTGAATTGTTAACGGTTCTTACTCCATCAGGGAATGAAACTCCAGCCTTCGAAGCGATAGCGACATCTTCACGCTTAAAGAGAGTTCCAATTAGACCGCCGATAACTCTTTCACTATCTCCATCACCATAGGTTGAAGAAGTATCGAGAAAATTTCCACCTGCTTCGATAAATGCTCTGCATTGATCGGCTGCCTCGTGGGTATCCGTATCGCGACCCCACGTCATAGTTCCGAGCCCTAAACGGGAGAGTGAGAGCCCTGAATTACCTGCTCTTCTCATCTCCATGGTTGGCAACCCTAGCAATAGCAGCCTTCAAAGTTCGTTATTAGAAATAGCACGATAATCTTCGTGTTGTGGCTCGCCTAGTGTTTATTCGACATGCTCATTCAACAGCGAATGATGCAGGGATTCTTAGCGGGCAATTGCCTGGTGTCTCGCTGAGCAAAAAGGGAGAGAAGCAAGCCCGAGATTTGGTCGAGCGAATCGGCGCCAGTTCATTTGATAGCGCTCGAGTAAGTCCATTGCAACGTTGTGAAGAGACCATTGCACCTTGGCTTAACTCCAAGTATTCCAAAGGTCTTAAGAGCTATCAGATTGATGATGCTCTGATTGAGATGAATTACGGCTCTTGGAGTGGTCGAAAGTTGTCATCTCTCTCACGCGAGAAGATGTGGAAAGAGATTCAAGAACGCCCAAGTACCGTCCAGTTTCCTGACGGCGAACGAATGAAAGCAATGCAGAAACGAGCTCTCACAAGCGTTTCTAGCGCCCTGGCCGAGAAGAAGAACGGCACTCATCTCTTCGTTTCCCATGGCGATGTACTCAAAGCGCTTATTGCCTCCCTTCTTAAGATGAAGTTAGATGATTTTCAATCTCTCGTCATCGACCCAGCATCAGTAACAGTTATTGATTTTGACGGCAACAAATCTCGTCTTCTAGCCTTTAACGATTCTCATAGTCCGTTAGCGCCAATGACAGCGATGGAGAAAACGACTAAGGCGCTACTCGGTGGCGGTTCGCGGAAATCCATGAGCAAAAAGTCATGACATCTCGAATATTGCTCTTCGATCCAGTTGAACGTTTCGTAGCCGGAACTGTTGGGCAACCAGGGGAGCGCACCTTCTTCATTCAAGCTCGCAACGGTTCGCGATTGATTTCAGTTTCACTCGAGAAGTCGCAAGTACAGGCCCTCGCCGATCGCCTCATCTACATGCTCCGAGAAATTAAGCAGAGTGACCCCACAATTGCGATTCCGAAAATCGCTCGTGATGACGCGCCGCTGGATACTCCGATTGAAGAGGAATTTAGAGTGGGTGTTATTGGGATTGCATTTGATGACTCTCGTCAGTTGATTCAGATCGATTTACAGGCTGTCTCAGAAAATGATCAGGAAGAACCTGATTTCATCGATGTAGATGATCTCAGTGGCGATCAAGACATTCTGCGTGTCCTCATCTCTCCATCAGTAGCTGATCAATTCTCCAAACGTGCCCTCACTGTTGTAAGCGCAGGAAGATTGCCATGTCCATTCTGTGGTGGACCTATTGATATTCGCGGTCACCTCTGTCCAAGAGCAAACGGATATCGCCGATGAGTGAAATCATTGAACATCTAACCCTAGGGGATTTAGAAGTTACTGGTCGTCTTGTTCATGCCTCCAACGCAACGCTCTACGCAAACTGCACTTTCAATGGCTCAACAATTCCGGTCATCTATAAGCCGGTTGCTGGCGAAAGACCACTATGGGATTTCCAGGATGGCAATCTCGCCCAACGTGAGTTCGCTGCGTATTTCATTAGTGAACTCGGAGAATTCGGAGTCGTCCCACCTACTGTTTTGCGAGAGGGCCCATTCGGAATTGGAATGGTTCAACAATGGATTGATATCAACGAAGATATCGATCTAGCGATGTTCTACCGGGAAGATAACGTTGAGCTTCGCAAGATGGCTCTCTTTGATGCAGTAGTTAATAACACCGACCGAAAGATTGGTCACTTACTTCCAATTCGTGAAGACCTTGTTCATGGCTGTGACCACGGGGTAACTTTTCATGAAGATGACAAGTTGCGCACCGTTCTTTGGCAGTGGGCAGATAAGCCGCTATCTCCAATAGAGATCGATCGACTAGAGAAACTCGAGATCGCCGTCCGCGATTCATCAGAACAACTGCTTCAACTAATTTCTGAGAACGAGTTTTCAGCGCTTTTGGCACGTATCAATAGGCTGTTGAGCGAAAAGAAGTATCCGTCTCCGAGCGATGAGTGGCCTGCTGTCCCATGGCCACCGTTTTAAGTTAGGGTGTGAAATATGCGCGCCTGGCCAGATGTATATCTACCCGAGCTTCCTGCTCGCTTTAGCGTTCCGCAACTTTCGCTTTTCAATACGGCAACCCAAAAGGTCGAGCCACTTCCGAAGAAGTCTCTCTACAGAATGTATGTCTGCGGAATCACTCCTTACGATGCCACGCATCTTGGCCACGCAGCCACATACCTAACTTTTGATCTCATCAATCGATTCTTACGTGCGACGGGTGCGCAGGTAGATTTTGTTCAAAACATCACCGATATCGATGACCCGCTATTAGAGCGCGCTCACCGCGATGGTGTTGATTGGAAGGATCTTGCGCAATCGCAAATTGATCTCTTCAGAGGCGATATGACCGACTTACACGTGATTCCACCTAAGGATTACATTGGAGTTGTCGAGGCCATGACTCTCGTTGTTGATGCAGTTCAAAAGTTGAAGAACGCGAACACATCGTATGAGGTTGGTTCAGATATCTACTATCGCGTTCATTCTGACTCCGAATTTGGAGAACGCTCGCATTACTCGCAAGAGAAGATGCTCGAAATATTTGCCGAGCGTGGTGGAGATCCACAGAAACCTGGAAAAGAAGACCCACTCGATGCTTTGGTCTGGCTTTCACAACGTGATGGTGAACCAGGATGGCCAAGTCCATTCGGACCAGGCCGTCCTGGATGGCATATCGAATGCTGCGCCATCGCGCTTCATTACCTGGACCCCGATTCGAACGATGAATACGCTATCGATATTCAAGGTGGCGGAAGCGATTTAATCTTTCCTCACCACGAGATGTCTGCAGCACAGAGCCGAAGCATCAACAATCAAAGGTTCGCGCGTAGCTACGTGCACGCTGGAATGATTGGTCTTGATGGCGAGAAGATGAGTAAGTCGCTGGGCAACTTAGTCTTCGTATCAAAACTGATTTCTGCAGGTATTAATCCCGCTGCCATTCGATGGGCGCTCATGGGGCATCCATACTCAAGCGACTTAATGTGGAGCGATTCTCTCATTCAGAAAGCTTCTATTGATATTGAACGATTGCAACTGAATCTTGCGTGTATGGAAGTTGCGCCCACAGATTCGGTGATTGAGAAAATCCTTGATGCGCTTTCAAATAATTTGGATACACCAAGTGTTCTTGCATCAATCACAACGTGGATGGATGAGACCGAAGCTGGAGTAACGGGGGGAGTAGCCGGAGAACTTTCTCGTGCACTCGATACTCTGCTGGGAATTACTCTTTAGTTCTCGCTCTGTCTGCGAAGAAAACGTTCTAATTCTCGAGCTATTGATTCACCTGTTGCTTCGGGAAGGTCGGATGAGTCTTTGCTCTCTTCAAGTGCTTTCACGTACTCGGCCACATCCGCATCTTCCTTAGCCATCTCAGTGACTTCTTCTTCCCATGATGCTGATTCATCAGGAAGATCGCCTAGCGGAAGGGAAACTTCGAGGAAGTCTTCAAGTGCATTCACGAGTGCAAGAGTTGCCTTCGGCGATGGAGAGCTTGAGGCGTAATGTGGAATTGCAGCCCACAGTGAGATTGCATCGATGCCACGTCGCACGCACGCATCCTGAAGTACTCCGAGAATTCCTGTAGGTCCTTCGTATTTACTAATTTCAACACCAAGTCGACGAGAAATCTCTGGGTGAGCGCCGCTTCCGCTGACTGTAATCGGACGTGTATGCGGTGTATCGGCCAACATCGAACCTAAGGTGATAACCATATCCACTTCAAGATCATCAGCAAGATCCAAAATGTCAGCAGCGAAGGTCTTCCACTTCATTGATGGCTCAACGCCACGAACCACCACGAAATCATGTTTGAGATCAGGTGTTCGAAGACCGAAGACTTGAGTGCCGGGCCAGGTAAGGCTGCGAATACTCGAATCATCAACTTCAACCATGGGGCGATTTACTTGAAAATCATAGAAATCTTCGGGATCGACATCTGCAATGAGTTCGGGGACAACATCAGTTGAAGGGTCGGTCCACGAGGAGAGTAAATGTGAGACAGCGCCGGTGGCTGCTTCGCCAGCATCGTTCCAACCGGAAAATGCAATCACCATCACAGGTGAGCGCAGGTCAGGAATCTTATGAATCTCCATGACGTACACCTTACGATAACCTCTGCACCATGACGAGCGATAAGAAGGCAGCATCTGTAGCTGATGGCCTTCTCCGTCAAGCACTTTCTAGCCGCACCGTGATTGCTGATGGAGCCATGGGAACCATGCTCCAGGCGGCAGATCCTTCTCTTGAAGATTTCCAAAACCACGAGGGTTGCAATGAGATTCTCAACGTTACTCGTCCTGATTTAGTGCGTTCAGTTCACGATGCCTACCTCTCGGTTGGCGTAGATGCCATCGAGACCAATACCTTCGGCGCTAACTGGGCAAATCTTGCAGAATACGGAATTGAAGATCGCATTTACGAGCTTGCATTTGCAGGTGGAAAGATTGCGCGTGAAGCTGCTGATGCTTTCAGTACTACAGATAAACCTCGCTTCGTCTTAGGTTCACTTGGGCCCGGTACAAAGTTACCTAGCCTTGGCCACACAACGTATTCACATTTGAGAGATGCGTACTACACAGCATCCAAAGGACTCGTAGATTCTGGTTCGGACGCACTTCTGATTGAGACCACCCAAGATTTGCTGCAGGCAAAAGCTGCGGTCAATGGTGCACGTAAGGCAATTACAGAGTCCGGACGAGACGTCATGTTGATTGCGCAAGTAACTGTGGAAACCACGGGCACAATGTTGCTCGGTTCTGAAATCGGCGCCGCACTCAACGCCCTTGAACCTTTAGATATCGATTTGATCGGCCTTAACTGCGCAACTGGTCCTGCTGAGATGTCAGAACACCTTCGCTATCTGTCCAAGAACGCGAACTGTGCAATTTCAGTAATGCCTAATGCTGGCTTGCCGATTCTCGGAGCAAAGGGTGCGGAATATCCGCTTGGACCTGAGGAATTGGCTACAGCGCTTGAAACCTTCGTCAATGATTATGGAATTTCACTCATTGGTGGATGTTGCGGAACAACGCCAGCCCATCTTGCAGCCGTTGTCGCAAGACTCGATCGCCATTCTGTAAAGTCACGCGTACCTGAACTAGATCCTGGTGCCTCTTCGCTCTATCAATACGTTCCGTTTAGACAAGATAAAACTTACTTAGCCATTGGAGAGCGCACCAATGCCAATGGTTCACGCGCCTTCCGAGATGCACTTGTTGCAGAAGATTGGGCAACGTGTGTTGAAATCGCGCGCGATCAAATTCGCGACGGCGCTCATATGCTCGACCTTTCCGTTGACTATGTAGGCCGTGATGGCGCACGCGATATGTTTGAAATCGCTTCACGTTTCGCAACTGCCTCAACGCTTCCCATCGTTCTTGATTCGACAGAGCCCGCGGTCTTAAAGGCAGGTCTTGAAGCTCTCGGTGGGCGTTGCGTCATTAACTCAGTCAACTATGAAGATGGTGATGGGCCTACATCTCGCTTTGCGCGCATTATGCCTTTGGCGCAAGAACATGGAGCATCTGTAGTTGCACTCACTATTGATGAAGAAGGACAAGCTCGTACTGCCGATTGGAAACTTCGCGTGGCTCGTCGCCTGATTGAAGATCTCACTGGCAACTGGGGGATGAATGTCGGAGATATCTTGATTGATACTTTGACATTCCCAATCGCAACCGGGCAAGAGGAAACTCGTCGTGATGGAATTGAAACAATCAGCGCAATTAAGACCTTAAAGACCGAATATCCACGAGTTCAGACAACTCTTGGAGTCAGTAACGTCTCTTTCGGACTTAATCCAGCTGCGCGAGTTGTTCTCAACTCAGTCTTTCTTCACGAGTGCG
Organism: Planktophila turicensis (SeqCode); assembly: GCF_965234405.1. Taxonomy (GTDB): domain Bacteria; phylum Actinomycetota; class Actinomycetes; order Nanopelagicales; family Nanopelagicaceae; genus Planktophila; species Planktophila turicensis. Next base: position 688,711 of record NZ_OZ248346.1, on the reverse strand, counting down.
TTGAAGCAGGACTTGATTCAGCGATTGTTCATCCTTCGAAGATTATGCCGATGGCGCGTATTGAAGCCCGTCAAAAAGAGGTTGCCCTAGACCTCATCTACGATCGTCGCACCTACGACGGCGATGTATGCACATACGATCCTTTACAAGAGTTCCTGCAGCTCTTTGAAGGTGTCGAGTTAGCAGCCTCAAGAAATATTCGAGCCTCCGAACTTGCAGCTCTTCCACTACGTGAACGCCTTGAACGCCGCATCATCGATGGCGAAAAGGTAGGTCTTAACGAAGATCTCGATACAGCAATGGCTGAAGGAATTGCACCTCTTGCCATCATTAATGATCATCTTCTCGAGGGCATGAAGGTTGTGGGCGAACTCTTTGGTAAGGGCGAAATGCAGCTCCCATTCGTTTTACAGAGCGCTGAAGTGATGAAATCAGCAGTCGCATATCTCGAACCACATATGGAGAAGACCAGCGATGCCGGACGTGGACGTATGTTGCTTGCAACCGTTAAGGGCGACGTTCACGATATCGGCAAGAATCTTGTTGACATCATTCTTTCCAATAATGGTTACCAGGTTGTCAATATTGGAATCAAGCAGACAATCAATCAGATTATTGATGCTGCGCTAGAAAATGAAGTCGATGCAATTGGCATGTCAGGACTCTTGGTTAAGTCAACCGTTATCATGAAAGAGAACCTCGAAGAGATTACAGCTCGAGGACTTTCAGATAAGTGGCCAGTCGTTCTTGGTGGCGCAGCCCTTACCCGCGCATATGTAGAACAAGATCTTGCCGCAATATTTCCAGGTGAAGTTCGATACGCCCGTGACGCATTTGAAGGTTTGCGTCTGATGGATGCGATCATGGCCGTTAAACGCGGGGATGAAGGCGCTGAACTTCCAGCTCTTCGTGAACGTAAAGTGAAAGCCGTTGCTCGTAAGTCAGAGGATCGACCAATCGACACAGTGCGAAGTGATGTCGCACTTGATATCGATATCCCTAAAGCTCCATTCTTTGGTTCGCGAATTGTTAAGGGCATTCCTCTTGCAGATTACGTTGGAATGCTTGATGAGCGCGCTCTCTTCATGGGGCAGTGGGGTCTTAAGGGTGCACGTGGTGAATTCGAAGCGATGGCTGAGACAGAAGGACGCCCGCGTCTTCGTAAGCTTCTCAATGAAGTCCAATCCAATGGTTGGCTAGAAGCTGCTGTTGTCTATGGATATTTCCCATGTGTTTCAGAGGGAAACGATTTGATCATCCTTCATCACGAGGGACCTGATGCAGGTAAAGAGCGAGTTCGTTTCTCATTCCCTCGCCAGTCTCGTGATCGCAGATTGTGTTTAGCTGATTTCTTTGCCTCGAAGGATTCGGGCAAAACAGATGTTGTTGCTTTCCACGTTGTCACAATGGGAAACACTGTAAGCAAGGCAGCTAACGAGCTCTTCGCAGCCAATGCTTACCGTGATTATCTTGAACTCCACGGTTTGTCTGTGCAACTTACTGAAGCACTTGCTGAACATTGGCACGCGCGTATCCGTGAAGAGATGGCAGTTCGTGGTGAAGATTCACCTGATTTGCAGGGAATTCTGGATCAGGGATATCGCGGTTCACGTTACTCATTTGGCTATCCAGCGTGTCCCGATATTGAACAGCAGACTCAACTCTGTGAACTTCTTGAACCAGGGCGTATCGGTGTTGAGCTTTCAGAAGAGTTCCAACTGCACCCTGAGCAGTCAACATCTGCAATCATCGTTCACCACCCAGAGGCTAAGTACTTCAACGCCAACTAAAGTTTTAAATGATTAGTTGTGGGCAGGGCAGATTGCTTTAAAGAAACACCAATCACATAGTCGAGATTTCTTCGTCGGGAAGTGATTGGTCTCAAGAGCGGTCAGAATTTCATCGCCAATATTCTTAAGAATCTTCTCTGTCGATTTCAACTGAGCCTCGGTTGGTTCACTCTTTACGATGCGTGAATCACCGAGATAGATGAGCTGAAGTAACTTCGGTAAGACGCCTTCGTTCTGCCAATACAGGAGTGCATAGACGCGTAATTGGAAGAGCGCTTTCTCTTCCCAACCAGGCTTAGGAGATTTGCCTGTCTTATAGTCGACGATACGAACTTCACCGGTTGGTGCCACATCGAGACGGTCTACATACCCATGCAGATAAATCTCTTCAGATATATCGCGTTCTAAATGAAGTTCGCGATAGGTAGATTCAAAGGTGGGAGGTTTTTCTAATGAGAAATAATTGGTGAGTAACGCCTGGGCTCGGTCGAACCACTCTTTCTCGTCAAGTACGAGAGCCGCTAGTTCAGGCTTACCTTCGAGTTGCTCGCGCCATTTTGTAGGGAGGAGTTTGAGAGCTGAATCGAAGGTACGAGAGTTGGCGGGGAGTTCAAAGAGATCTTCAAGTACTGAGTGAATCAACTTGCCACGTTCGGCATCGATACTTGGCGGTTCAGGCAACTGGTCTACAGCGCGATATTTGTAGAGCTGTGGACAATTGGTGAAATCGTTCATGCGGCTAGGGGAGAGGCGTAACGGTTCCATCGCACGGACGATACAGCGAGGTTCCGACAGGATGGTTACTTTCACCTAAGATGCGCTTGTGTCTAAACAAGGGTATTTCCAAGCGGGCGATCGAATTCAACTTACCGATCCAAAGGGCAAGCTATATAGCTTCACGATTACCCCAGGCAAAGAGTGGCATACCCATAAAGGCTGGATTACTCACGATGATTTGATCGGGTTACCCGAAGGTTCGGTAGTAAGTACTACCGCTGGCTTGAAATTCACCGCCTTCATTCCGTTACTCGCTGATTACGTTCTTTCAATGCCTCGCGGTGCCACCATTGTCTATCCAAAAGATGCTGCGATGATTGTTGGTGTAGCCGATATTTACCCAGGAGCACGTGTTCTAGAAGCTGGCGTTGGTAGCGGAGCTTTGACTCTTTCTTTACTTCGCGCAGTCGGTCCACAAGGTTCGGTTCACTCTGTCGAACGACGCCAAGACTTTGCCGACAATGCCACCGCAAATATCACGGACTACTTTGGCGAGAAGCCAGCCAATTGGTCACTCGATGTGGGGTCTGTTCAGGAGAAAGAGTTCACAGAGGAATTCGATCGCGTCATTTTAGACATGCTCGCACCATGGGAATGCGTTGAAATGGCTGCAAAGGTTTTGCGTCCTGGTGGAGTTTTCCTTGCCTACGTTGCAACCACTACTCAGCTTTCGGCGACAGCCGAAGCACTTAAAGAAGATGGACATTTCACTGAACCAGAAAGTTCGGAGACAATCGTGCGCGGTTGGCATCACGAAGGTCTGGCAGTTCGTCCGCAGCAGAGAATGATTGGTCACACCGGTTTCCTCATTCAAAGCCGTCGCATGGCTCCTGGTGTCGATGTGCTACCACGACGCAGACGTCCAGCAAAGGGTGCCTACGGTGTCGCGGAAGAGTGAGCGGCTCATTAATCTCACCATTGCGCTCTTAGCAACGAAGAGATTTATCACAAAGTCTGAAATCTTTAAAACTATCGAAGGATACGATGGAAACGCTGAATCTAAAGAGCGAATGTTCGAAAGAGATAAGGATGATCTTCGCTCCCTTGGAATAGAAATTGAAGTCGGTTCCTTCGACCCGCTCTTTAACGATGAGGCCGGTTATCGAATCAAGCAAGAGAGATACCAACTTGATCTTGGCCAGATCACCCCGCTTGAGATTTCTCTCCTCTCTTTAGCAGCACAAGCTTGGCAAGGAGCTTCACTTGATGATGCCGCGCAGCGAGCTTTAGTTAAATTGAATTCGCTAGGAATTGCCGTTGATGAACAGAATTTGCCCGATACCGTTCCCTTTTTCTCAGAAAGCGGCATTGATCTACCTGTAATCACTCGAGCTATTGCAGAACATCAGATCCTTGAATTCACTTACAGAAACTATGAATTGTCAGAAGAAGTTAGGCGCATTGTTCCCATAGGTCTATCAACCCGTTCTACCTTCTGGTATTTCACTGGTGTAGACCAGGACATCGAGGAGATTCGAACATTCCGCTTCGATCGAGTAATCGGAAGTTTTTCGGTAAAAAAGGGTCCAAAAGATTTCGAAACTCCTGAAAACTTCGATTCAAAACGAGTTTTTGAAGGCGATAAGAATCTCCACGCTGTCGTAGATATTCGGCACGGGAAGGGTAGGTCGCTTCGCGCATTGGCCTCGTCGACAGAATCTAAAGGCGAGTGGGATCAGGTTCAGATTCCAATCCTAGATATGCGAACTCTCGCCGGCTTGATTCTCTGGCATGGAGAGGATGTTTATGTTCACTCACCGATTGAACTCCGTGAAAGCATCATCACAAGTCTCAAAGAGTTGGTGAATACACATGGCTAAGAACGATCAGAGGAATTCTGCCAACCCTCTCGAGCGTACTTCTCGGATGTTGGATCTCGTTCCATATATCAACACTCATCAGGGAATCTCAATCGTTGAATTAGCGGGAGTATTTGAAGTCTCCACCGAACAGATGATCAACGACTTAACAACTCTCTGGATGTGTGGCCTTCCCGGCTACACGCCACTAGAGCTGATGGACCTAGATTTTGAATCCGGTTATGTCTCGATAACCAATGCGCCGACCCTGGCAAAGCCTCGTTCAATCACGCACGAAGAGGGTGTTGCACTTGTGCTTGGTTTAGATGTTTTACGTTCTGCAATCTCAAGTGAAAGAGAAGATTTGATCGAAGCGATTTCTTCTCTTTCACAACGTATCGCAGACTTAGTTAAACTTCCCATGGCGTTGACTGCATCAACCGACTTCAGCCATGAAGTGACCACATCAATAAAGGATGCAATCGCTCATCGCAGTGGTCTTAAGATTGCCTATCACTCGCTATATAAAGATGAGATTTCAACAAGAGTCGTATTGCCATTAGAGATACTCGAGAACCAGGGGTACCTCTATCTGCACGCGTACTGTTCAACAGCCAAGGATTTCAGGCATTTTCGAATAGATAGAGTTCAATCAGCCGAAACCGCTGAAGTCGAACAACCTTCTACGACATCACCCGAGAATCCCGAGAAGCTTCGTTTTCAGGTAAGAGTGGTGAGGCCAACCAGGGATGTTGCTGAACGCTTTGCAGAATCCCACCTGGATGCCGGGACCGTCTTCAAAGGATCATCATTTTCACAACAATGGATTTCAAGATCTGTCTTTGCATCGGCAGGGGCGGTCGAACTACTTTCCCCAGTGGATATTCGAAGTGAAATCGCGAGAAGAGCGGAATCGATACTCAATCGTTATGAGAGGTAAATTCCTCGCCTACCCATTCAAAGATACCTGGTGTAATCTATGGTCAAATCTCACGTTAAGGAGTTCGCACTATGAATTTAGGCCCAAGAGAAATCGTCATTCTGCTTATTGTTGTTCTGGTCCTTTTCGGCGCGAAGCGTCTCCCTGATTCAGCCCGTTCTCTCGGCCGCTCAATGCGAATCTTCAAGAGTGAAATGAAAGAGATGAAGGCCGACGATTCAGTTATTGAAGAAGACGGCAAAAAAGAGAAGTAATCCCATGGCATCTTCACCAAAAGGACAGATGCCGCTCATCGACCACTTACGAGAACTCCGGAAACGAGTTCTTACTTCGGCACTTGCAGTTGCTGTGGCATTTGGTGGGGGATGGTATTTCTACAATTCAATCCTCGTCACCTTGGCTAAACCTGTCTGCGATTTGCGCGAGGCTCAAGCATCAGGAGCTGCAAGTTGCGGAGCTCTCTATATCAGTGGCGTCTTAGGTCCACTAGATCTGCAGATAAAGGTGGCGTTGATGACCGCCGTCATAGTCTCTGCTCCTATTTGGCTCTTCCAACTTTGGGCTTTTATAGCTCCCGCACTTCACAGAAAAGAGAAGCGCAATAGCGTTCTCTTTGTCACGGCAGCAACGCCATTCTTTATGATGGGTGCAACCCTTGGCTATCTGATTCTTCCGGTTGCCATAAAGGCGCTCCTAGGTTTCACACCAGGAGCGGTGAGCAATTTGGTTCGCTTTGATGATTACTTAGATTTCGTACTGAGAATAATCTTGTTTGTTGGTCTCGCTTTCGAACTTCCCATATTCCTACTTACATTTAACTTAATCGGTTTCTTGAGAGGGCGAACTATCCTCAGGCCATGGCGGGCGTGGGTGTTCGCAATCTTCTTCGCCGTCGCCGCTCTCTCACCAACAGCTGATCCAATGAGTATGGTTTTGTTGTCGGCACCTTTGATTCTCTTCTACTTCATGGCAGGTGGTATCGCTCTCCTTGTCGATAGGAAGCGAGATAGAAAAATCGAAAGTTTGGAAACCGGCAGCACCAGAATTGAAGCACCGACCTCAATTACCGAATAGCCGATAGAGTCGACCCATGTGGGCGATAGCGATCAATCCAACCTCTGGCCATGGCAAAGGAATCACTGTTGGCCAATCGGTTGTACGTTACTTCTCAGAACGCAGCTTTGATTACCAGGTTTTCTCAGGACATAGCGCTGCAGATTTAAGATCTCATCTGGAGGCTTTTCTAGATTCTCATACCTGCGAAGGCATAGTTAGTGTCGGGGGAGATGGATTGGCTCATCTAGTTCTCCAGATAGCTGTTCCGCGACATATTCCCTTCGCGGTAATGCCAGCGGGGACAGGTAATGACATCGTTCGCACTCTTGGTTGGTCACTTGATGACGTTGATTCATATCTTGATCGAGTCACCTCGATACCAGCTAAACCCATTGATCTTGGAAATGTTGATGGCGAATGGTTTGCTGCGATTCTTTCAACAGGGTTCGATTCAGTTGTAAATGAGCGAGCCAATGAACTGGCTTGGCCAAAGGGACCGCAGAGATACAACGTAGCAATCGCTCTAGAACTTCCGAAGTTTAAACCGCTATCTTACGAGATCACTCTGGATACGCACTCGATTACGACTGAGGCGATGCTCATCGCCATTGGTAATGGCCGTTCTTACGGCGGTGGAATGTATGTATGTCCGCAAGCGCAACTTCACGACGGGCTCTTTGATGTGATGGTTTTAGAACCGGTCTCAAAGGTTGAGTTCCTCAAGGTATTTCCAAAGGTCTATTCCGGTTCTCACATCACACATCCAAAGGTGAAGATCTATAGATCAAAGCGAGTCAAACTTGTAGCTAATGCGATTGCTTATGCTGACGGCGAGAGAATCGGTGCAGCACCAATTTCAGCTGAATGCGTGAGCAATGCTGGACTTACGTGGGCGCTATGACGACTCCTGCAGAACGTTACGCCGCTGCCAAACAACGTGGAAAGCACCCACTCACAATTGCATTTATCGAGCAGTTCGATTTCGGCTTCGACGAGTTTCAAATCAAGGCCTGTCAAGCAGTTGAAGATGGCAAGGGTGTTCTCGTCGCTGCACCTACTGGAGCTGGCAAGACCGTTGTCGGTGAGTTTGCAGCATTTAGCGCACTCGCTCAAGGTAAGAAATGTTTCTATACAACACCAATTAAGGCTCTCTCTAACCAGAAATTTCAGGAATTTGTCGAGCGCTTTGGCGAGGATCGCGTAGGTCTTCTTACGGGCGATACCAACATCAATTCCGAAGCAGATGTTTTGGTGATGACTACCGAAGTGCTTCGTAATATGTTGTACGCAAATTCAACCACGTTGAAGAATCTTGGCTCTGTAGTCATGGATGAGGTCCATTACTTGGCAGATAAATCACGTGGTGCAGTATGGGAAGAAGTTCTCATCCACTTGATGGAGAGTGTTCAGGTAATTTCACTCTCTGCAACCGTTTCCAATGCTGAAGAATTTGGTGACTGGCTCGGTGAAGTACGGGGATCAACCGAAGTCATCGTCTCCGAGATCCGCCCAATTCCTCTGTATCAGCACGTTCTTATCGGTGATCGCCTCGTGGATCTATTCCGCGAGCAAGGGCGGATTAATCCAGAGATATTGGGACTCGAGCGTGAAGCGCTTCGACAAGTACGAACTCCACGCCATCGACGTGAGCGCTTCGGTGATGGCGATAGCAGATTGACGCGACCTGACATCATCGAAAAGTTGCAACGTGAGAACTTGCTTCCAGCAATCACCTTTATCTTTTCTCGCGCTGGGTGCGATGCTGCAGTCAAACAATGTTTAGCAGCTGGAATTAAGTTGACCAATACTGAAGAACGTCTGGAAATCGCTGAAACCGCGGCAAGATATACGCAGAACCTTGCCGAAGAAGATCTCGAAGTACTTGGGTATCGTGACTGGCTGATTGCGCTCGAGCGCGGAATCGCAGCCCACCATGCCGGTTTACTGCCAAGCTTTAAGGGTGCGGTTGAAGATCTCTTTAAGCGCGGTTTAGTGAAGGCGGTATTCGCAACCGAAACCCTTGCACTCGGAATCAATATGCCGGCACGAACTGTTGTGCTTGAAAAACTCACCAAGTGGAACGGTGAAGCTCACGTTTCGATCACGCCAGGGGAGTACACCCAACTAACAGGGCGAGCTGGTCGTCGCGGTATCGATATCGAGGGTAATGCTGTAGTCCAGTGGTCTCCAACTGTTGATTCAGCAACTGCGGCAGGACTCGCATCAACTCGTACCTATCCTCTTCGTTCATCGTTCACTCCGACATACAACATGTCTATCAATCTTATTGCGCGGTTCGGTCGAGAGCGTGCCCACGGAAGTCTCGAGTCTTCCTTTGCTCAGTTCCAAGCGGACCGCGCTGTTGTCGGTTTAGTTCGCCAAATTAAGAAGAATAATTCTGCAGCCGCAGAGCTAACGGATTCTGCACAGTGTCACTTGGGAGACTTTTCAGAGTACTCCAGAATTCGAATTGATATTAAGGATCTAGAGCGTCTATTGAGTAAGCGTGATGGTCGACGCAGTATCGACCAACGCCAGCGCGTGAAATTAGAGAATGAACTTGATGGAATGCGTCGTTCACTGCGCCAGCATTCATGTCACTCTTGCAATGATCGGGAAACCCACGCTCGTTTTGCGGAGAAGGCTGATCGTTTAAATCGTGAATCTGAGGGTTTGCGTGCACGAGTTGAAAACCGTACCCACGTAATTGCTAAGACCTTCGATCGTATCTGCGATGTATTGACCCACCTTGGTTATATCGAAGGGGAGAAGCCGCTAGAACAAGGCAAGATTCTTGCGAAAATATTTGCAGAATCTGATTTATTACTTACCGAATCTATTCGACGCGGAGTATTTGATTCTCTTACCCCGCCCGAGTTGTTATCGGTTGCATCAGCGATGATTTATCAGGGCCGAAGCTCTGAACCATATGCGCCGAAGATGCCAAATGACAACGTTGCAAATGCTCTCGTTGCAGTGTCGAAGATATGGATCGAACTAGAAGCAATTGAAAATGAGTTCGATGTGAAGACACAACGTGAACCTGATTTTGGATTCTGTTACGCATCATTCCGATGGGCCAATGGGCACTCGCTCAGTAGTATTCTCAAGGGAACTGATATGACAGTTGGTGACTTTGTGCGAAGCATCAAACAACTCATCGACTTGCTTACTCAAATTGGCGGAGCTGCGGAAGAACTTCGACCTGCCTGCCGTGAAGGAATCAAACGCTTGGATAGAGGCGTCATTTCATATATGTTGGGCGATCTATGACACTGATGCTCTTAGATAGCGCCTCACTTTGGTATCGCGCTTATTACGGAATGCCTGACACCTTGCTCTCACCTTCAGGTATGCCGGTCAATGCGATCCGCGGTTATCTTGATATGACTGCTCGTCTCATCGGTATGTACTCACCAGATCGCATCGTTGCCTGCATTGAAGGCGATTGGCGTCCATCGTGGCGCGTAGATCTATTCCCGGATTACAAAGCTAATCGTCTTGAGGATGAGAGCGATGAAGAGGAAGAGCCAGAAACACTGACACCTCAGATTCCAGTTCTTCTCGATCTTCTCGATGCATTCGGTATACCAATGCTTGGTGTTGATGATTACGAGGCTGACGATGTCATGGCCACCTTCGCCGTTAAAGAGAAAGGGCCAATCCGTGTTGTGACAGGGGATAGGGACCTCTTCCAGATGGTTGACGATAAGCGCGATGTAAAGATTGTTTATCTGGCACGCGGAATTTCTCAACATGATTTAGTTGATAGCAAATGGGTTGCGGAAAAATATGGAATACCAGGGGATAGGTACGCACTCTTTGCCATGTTCCGTGGAGATCCATCCGATGGATTACCTGGTGTTCGCGGAATCGGAGAGAAGGGGGCTGCCCTCATCGCCAACCACTTCTCAACGGTGGATGAGGCACTCGCCGGCGCTAAAGCTGAACATGAAGCTCTCACGAAATCTCTAGCGAAAAAGATTATTGATGGCGCTGACTACTTAAAGATCGCACCAACCTTGGTGCATTGTGCAAAAGATGTTGCAATTCCGAAGATGGATATCTCGATGCCAAAGAAACCCGATGATTTGTCGACGATTTATCAGATGAAGGATGAGTACGGCCTTGGTGCCAGCGTTGATAGATTAATATCAGCGTTAGGCTGGTAAGGGGAGTAAATATGAAGCCGGTTATCTTGATTCCGACTTACAACGAGTCAATTGCGATTGTTGAACTTCTCAACCAATTATCGACTTTACATAATGTACGCGATTTCGATGTTGTCGTTCTTGACGACAATTCTCCTGATAAGACCGCGGACATTGTCGACTCGATGAATTTTTCCTGGGTGAGTGTTCTCAGGCGTCCAGGTAAGGCTGGGCTAGGCGCTGCATATCGTGCTGGTTTCGATCATGTTTTGTCCATGAACAAGTATTCAAGGATTGTCACTATGGATGCTGATGGATCGCATCGAGTTGAGGATCTACCGGCAATGCTTGATGCAACCGATTCACTGGTTTCAATCACTTTAGGTACGCGTTGGATGGCTGGCGGATCGGTTGTTAATTGGCCGAAAAGTAGACAATTACTATCTAAATCTGGCACCAAATATGCACGTATTGCACTGGGCATTCCTTTAAATGATTTAACTGGAGGATTCCGTGTCTACAGTGCAGCTTTACTCAACAAGTTAAATCTTAAAGATATGACTGCAACCGGTTATTGTTTTCAGATCGAAATGGCGATGGCATCTGAATTAGCTGGCGCTGAAATGGTCGAAGTTCCAATTACCTTCGTAGAACGCATTAATGGCGTTTCCAAGATGAGCCGAGCGATCGTCATTGAAGCTCTGTGGCAGACAACTCTGTGGGGCTTTGCTAGACGCTTACGGCCTAACGCCGATAAGTTACATTATGTAAAGTAAGAAGAATCAGGCTATGCAAAGGCCTCTATCGGTGGGCATGAGCAGACCAGATTGCGGTCCCCGTACGCTCCATCGATACGCCCTGTAGTCGGCCAATACTTTCCCTTAGCGCCAATCAATTCACCTGGAATCAGGCCCGTGAGGGTCGCTGGGAAGGCTCCACGTTCGCGTGGGTAGCTTCTCTCCCAGTTTGTGCCTGCAATAGCTCCAATGGTGTGGGGTGCATGGCGAAGAGCGGATTCTTCCACTGCAATCTTGCCGTCGATGATCTCTTGAATCTCGCCTCTGATTGCAATCATTGCATCAATGAAGCGGTTCATTTCAGAGACATCTTCTGACTCAGTTGGCTCAATCATCAGAGTTCCTGCAACAGGGAAAGACATGGTTGGAGCATGGAAGCCGAAGTCCATTAAACGCTTTGCAATGTCATCAACGGTCACACCAGAAACCTTGGTTATTTCACGGACATCCAAGATGCACTCGTGGGCTACAAGACCCTTATTACCGGTGTAAAGAATTGGATACGCATCTTTTAGGCGATGAGCCATGTAGTTAGCGTTGAGAATCGCTACCTCGGTGGCGTGAGTGAGTCCTTCTCCCCCCATCAAACGAATGTAAGCCCAGGAAATCGGCAGGATGCTTGCTGAACCAAATGGAGCGGCGGAAATTGGTCCTGGTCCTGTTGCTGGGCCGGCGAGAGCATCCATCGGATGGTTCGGAAGGAAGGGAGCTAAGTGCGCCTTAGAGATAACCGGTCCTACTCCTGGTCCCCCACCACCATGAGGAATGCAGAAAGTCTTGTGAAGATTTAGGTGTGAAACATCTGCGCCAAATTTTCCTGGCTGCGCAGTTCCTACAAGTGCGTTGAGGTTTGCACCATCAACATAAACCTGACCGCCCGCATCATGCACAAGTCCACAGATTTCACTGATTGCGGATTCAAATACCCCGTGAGTCGAAGGGTAAGTAACCATCAGCGCCGCAAGTGCTGAACCATGCTCTGCAATCTTTGCTTTGAGATCGTCAACGCTTACATTGCCGGCTTCATCGCATTCGATAACGACCACTTTCATGCCAGCCATCACCGCACTTGCTGCATTTGTTCCGTGTGCACTTGATGGAATCAAGCAGATATTGCGACCTTGGTCACCGCGTGAATCGTGATAGTTGCGAATGGCAAGCAGACCTGCAAACTCGCCTTGGCTTCCTGCATTTGGCTGCAATGAAACTGCGTCATAGCCAGTAATTTCAACGAGCCACTTCGAAAGTTGGTCGATGAGTAATCGTGAGCCACGAGTTTGTTCGGCAGGTGCAAATGGGTGAAGGGAAGCAAACTCAGGCCACGTCACCGCTTCCATTTCGGTAGTTGCATTGAGCTTCATGGTGCAAGAACCCAATGGAATCATCGTGCGATCGAGCGCTAAGTCGCGATCAGCGAGTGTGCGCAAGTAACGCAACATCGAAGTTTCAGAGAAGTAAGTGTTAAAGACTGGATGCTGTAGGTACTTGCTCGAGCGCACTACTGAATCGGCGATCGGAGAAGCTGCAACATCTGATAGTCCAAGAATTTCGAGAACGTCTCCGAAGGTTTTCTCCGTCGTAGTTTCATCGAAAGAAATACGAATTTCTGTATCGGATACTCGGCCGAAGTTAATGCGCTTAGCCTTTGCCAAGGTGTGAATCGCATCAGCGTTCTTCACATCAACTGTGACAGTGTCGAAAACGATTCCATTGCGCGATGATGACGCTTTCTGTAGGCGCGAAGCGAATCCATGAATACGCATCGCGATCTGTTGCAGACCCTTTGGTCCATGCCACATCGCATAGAAGGCGCTCATATTTGCCAACAACACTTGCGCAGTACAGATATTGCTCGTGGCCTTATCGCGACGAATATGTTGCTCGCGAGTTTGCAGAGCTAAACGAAATGCTGGATTACCGTGGGCATCAACGCTCTGTCCCACTAGACGTCCCGGAAGAGAACGCTCGAGCCCTGTACGTACCGCCATGAAACCTGCATGTGGTCCACCGAATCCCATGGGAATTCCGAAGCGTTGAGCTGAACCAACGGCGATATCAGCGCCCCACTCCCCTGGCGCCTTCAGAAGAGTAAGCGCTAAAAGATCTGTTGCGGCAATAACAAGTGCGCCCTTTGAATGTGCGAATTCAGTTACCTTCGCATAATCACAGACTTCACCGGTTGTATCTGGATATTGAAGGAGCAGACCGAAAAATTCTCCGTCATAACCATCGCGGGCAACATGTCCAGAATCAACTTCAACCACGGTGATTCCTAGCGGCTTTGCGCGAGTGGCGACGACTGCCTTTGTCTGTGGGTGAACGTGTTCTTCGATGAGAAACACAGCATCATCAGATGCCTTTGAACTACGACGAGCGAGCGTCATAGCTTCAGCTGCTGCTGTACCTTCATCAAGCATCGAAGCATTCGATAGAGCGAGTGCTGTCATATCGCAAATTACTGTTTGGAAAGCGAAGAGTGCTTCGAGGCGACCCTGAGAAATTTCAGGTTGATAAGGGGTGTAGGCGGTGTACCAAGCAGGATTTTCTAAAACATTTCTTTTGATAACAGGTGGAGTGATGGTTCCGTAATAGCCCCCACCGATCAGCGACGTGAATACTTCATTCTGCGAAGCTATCTCGCGAAGCTCAGCGATAACTTCAACTTCACTCTTTGCACCATCGAGTACATCTCTAAGTTGCTTTTCGATATGAATATTTTCAGGAACTACATCGGCGATGAACTTCTTAATATCTGAATAGCCAAGTACCCCGAGCATCTCTGATTCATCAGATGCAGATGGACCAATATGCCGATCTTCGAAGTCCTGATAATTACTCAACGAGCTACTCCCCTAAAAGGTGCGCTAATGCGCTCTAGGAGAGGAATATAGAAGTGTTAAGCGCCCTTCGCCTTGCGACGGAGAGAGAGTTCATCGTTATTTTCGCCACCAACAACCTCACCGTTAACCTCACCTTGAAGTGTGGCCAGCGAACCTTCGACTTCATTCCACACCTTGCCTACTGCAATACCAAATACACCTTGGCCACCAGCGAGAAGGTCGATGATTTCGTCAGGGCTTGCACATTCATAGATTGAGGCGCCATCGCTCATTAACGTGATGCGTTCTAGCTCAGTAACGCCGCGGCTGCGAAGATGATCAACAGCGGTGCGAATATTTTGAAGAGAAACACCTGCATCAAGAAGTCGCTTAACAATTTTAAGAACGAGGATGTCGCGGAAGCCGTAAAGGCGCGCACTTCCAGAACCTGTTGCTGTTCGAATTGAAGGTTCAACTAAACCAGTACGTGCCCAATAATCGAGTTGACGATAAGAAATACCTGCAGCTGAACATGCAGTTGCGCCGCGGTAACCAATTTCAAATTCTTGATCTGTCACGAGAGGGGGCTCGCTTTCACGTAGTGGGGTTGGCGTAAGGCTACGCCTGAGGCTCCTTGAAATGGCAGACCGACACGAACATAACCTCTACTTGAGGTTGAGACTTCTGAGCCTTAGCCTGCGAAGTCCTCAGGGTTAATTCCATCGAGGAATTCCCGGAAGGCTTCTAGCTCCTGGTCCCCCGCAGCCGATGCCTCGTTCGCTACCTGCTCTGGGATGTCGATTCCAACCTCATCGAGTAGGTCGCTATTGACCAAGATGTTGCTCTTTGTGCGAAGAGCTACTGCAATGGCATCAGACGGTCTTACCGATAACGGTTCAAGTCCTCCCTCGCTATTGCGCAAGAGAAGATCGGCATAGAAGACCCCGTCTTTAATCTCAGTGATGTGGACACTTGTCAGAGTTATGTCTACTCGGTCCAAAAGATCGCGAATCAGGTCATGGGTTAACGGACGTTGCGCTTCAAGGCCCTGTTGCGCAAATGCAATGGCGGTGGCTTCGACAGCTCCGACCCAGATAGGCAGAAAGCGAGTTCCATCTAGCTCTTTGAGTAAGACGATTGGTTGGTTAGATGGCATCTCGATGCGGACTCCAACAACTTCAACCTGAACCAACACGTGGGATACCTAACCGAGTCGATTAACGAGGACGGTTAAGTCCACCGCGCACAAGTGCTGCGTGGAGACGGACTGAGAGAGATGCAATCTCTTTCTGAACTTCTTCGGCGCGAGCCTTTGCTTCGGTGCTCTTCTGGCGTGTAAATGGTGTGATGACTTGTTCAATCAAACCAATTTCACGATCTGCTGCAGACTTAAATGAACGCAAGTGGCGTGGTTCGATTCCGAAGCCAGCCATTTCAGCTACAGCCTTTGCGACGGAGAGCGCATCGCTGTCGTAGTGGCGCCCGCGGATTGTGATCAAACCAAATGATTCGAGTTCTACGAGTTGGGAATCCTCAAGCCCTGAAGCTTTCAAAAGCTCTTCGCGGGAAAGGCGCATCTCTGACTGCTCAGCAAAAGCAGCTGGTGCAAATTCGCCATCGATTGTTGCTAAACCGAGTGTTGGACGTGGAGATGGGACTCCGCCTTGCGCTGCTGGCTGAAGACCGCGATCTAGGGCATCGAGGTTCTCTTTAATTACTTTGAGCGGTAAGTACTGGTCGCGCTGTGCGAGAAGAACATAGCGAAGTCGATCAAGATCTGTTGTTGTGAACTTGCGATATCCCGAAGGAGTGCGCTGTGGCTCGATGAGACCTTCTGATTCAAGGAAGCGAATCTTTGAGATAGTTATATCTGAAAAGTCGCCGCGCAACTTTGTCAGTACTTCACCAATACTTAGATAAGCACGTGCTGGAACGCTCAACTTACTTCTCCCCTAGTTTGCTGCCGATAAAGAGCAGATGGAATTTTCCGATTTGTATTTCGTCTCCTGAGGTCAAAACCTTTTCGGTGACAGATTCGTTGTTGACGTATGAACCGTTGAGACTTCCAGAATCCTTGAAGGTGAAGTTGGTTCCAACCTTTTCGATAGATGCATGTTTACGAGAAACAGTGACATCATCAAGGAAGATTGAGCTTTCAGGTGAGCGACCGATCGAAACGCCTTCGGCGCTAACGAGGAATCGTGAACCTTTCTGCGCTCCACGATGGATAAAGACCATCGCTGAGTTGCCATCGCCAGAAAGGACGCCATCAATAATCTGACGCTCTTCTGCTGAGGCTTGGTTAATGAGCTCGCTGATGAGATCGGCTGGGGAATTGCCTACTACTGAGCGAAGGCCGAGGTGGAGGGTGCTGGTGAGTTCGCGATTTTCATCTGCTGATGGCATTGAACTCCCCCTTTACCCAAAAGAACGCCTCGACTTTGGACGTCAACTTAAGGGTGACACTAGAGAGTTAAGAAAATTAAATCAAGCCGGGATTTACGCGGTAATTGCGCCATATTCTGCGGCGGAGAGCAAGCCAGATGGCTCTGCTGGAACCTCGATCTCGACCAACCAGCCAGCCCCATAGGGATCTGAGTTGATGAGTTCTGGCGCATTTGTCAGCTCTTCGTTAATTGCAACAACTGTTCCGGTAACTGGCGCGAAGATTTCAGAGACGCTCTTAGTTGATTCAACTTCTCCACACACTTTATCTGCCACTACTGGCTCGCCAACCTTAGGCATCTGGACATAAACGATGTCACCTAGTGCGCCTTGTGCGTAATCAGTGATTCCCATACGGATACGAAGTGCAGTCGATGTAGGTGCAACCCATTCATGCTCTTTTGTGTACTGAAGATATGATGGAATGTTTGACATTGCGCGCTCCTACTGGCCCTCGATGATGTGTGGTCGAACTGTAATGGTCTTTATCGCGGTTCGGAAATATCCAACGGCCGTACCTATGTAGAGAGTCACGCCCCAGATTGCAAATGCCCACCCAAAGATAAATGCAGCAGCTCCGTACCAGGTATCGCTTAGTGCAAGCAGCAAGAACGGAAAGGCGTAGAGAAGATTAAATGTCGCAGCCTTGCCGAGGTAGGTGACTTTAAGAGGTTGGTAACCCTTGAGTTGAAGTAGAACTGCAACCCCTGCCATGAAAAGATCGCGAGCAACCAGGATCGCAATAAGCCACAGCGGAATCGCGTCACGCAAATAGAGAACCACCAAAGTCGCTGCGATGTACAGGCGATCAATGGTGGGATCGGCGATTTCGCCAAACTTAGATTCTTGATTGAGGGCGCGAGCTAGCTTTCCATCAAAGTAATCGGTGGCTCCCCCGATGGCGAGAACGAGAATTGCCCAACCGTCAGCCTCTTTGTCGAGGGCAAGATAGATAAAGAGTGGGATTCCGAGGAATCGTAGAAAGGTAAGCGCGTTGGGAATAGTCAGCACTTACTGCTCCTTATCTCGTTCCTTCACTCGGATGGCCACCTGGACAGGAGTTCCCGGGAATTTGAACTCCTCGCGGAGGCGACGTTCGATAAATCTACGATACGAAGCTTCAATCCAGCCGGATGAGAAGACAACGAACTTCGGTGGCGCGATTCCTGCTTGCGTTGCGTAGTAAACGCGAGGCTGCTTTCCTCCACGAACTGGTGGTGGTGTGGCGCCGATGAGGGCACCCAAGAATGAATTGAGCTTTGATGTCGGAACGCGACGTTCCCATGAATCGATTGCTGTACGAAGTGCCGGAGCTAGGCGGTCTCGGTGCCAACCGGTCTTGGCTGCAACGTTAACAATCTGTGCCCATTCAACCTGATCGAGGTGGCGTTCAATCTCTTTATCCAACTGGGTGCGGCGATCTTCATCCACGAGGTCCCATTTATTCATCACGATGACCATCGCTTTTCCTGCCTCTTCAACCATCGTGATGATGCGAAGGTCTTGTTCAGAAATCGGCACCGAGGCATCGAGAACAATCACTGCGCACTCACAACGTTCAAGAGCGGTCTGCGTGCGAAGCGTTGCATAGTAATCAGTTCCGCTTGCTTGATTAGCGCGCTTCTTTAAACCTGCTGTGTCTACGAATCTCCAGATGCTTCCACCAAATTCAATCAACTCATCGATTGGGTCGCGTGTTGTGCCTGCAACATCATCAACAATAGAACGACTTTCACCAGCAAGTGCGTTGAACAAACTTGATTTACCAACGTTAGGGCGACCGATCAAGGCAATACGGCGATAGCCATCTTGAACTTGTGCAGCTCCTACTTCAGGAAGTTCCTTCACGATTGTGTCGAGTAAATCTCCGCTACCGCGACCATGCAGAGCCGAAACAAAGTGCGGCTCGCCTAATCCGATATTCCAGAGAGCATGCGCATCTGATTCATCGTTATCACCATCGACTTTATTTGCAACAAGAATTGTTGGCTTCTTCGCTTTACGAAGCTCTTGAACCAAGATGTCATCTTCATCAAGTGCGCCAACCTGCGCATCAACAACGAAACAGAGAACATCAGCTTCATCCATTGCAAGCTCGGCACTTGCACTTACTTGAACAGAAATTCCGTCAGGCTTTGATTCCCAGCCGCCTGTATCCATAATGATGAAGCGACGACCAGCCCATTCGCATTCGTACTGAACGCGATCGCGAGTTACACCCGGAGTATCTTCAACGATTGCTTCTCGACGACCAATGAATCGGTTAATCAAAGTTGATTTGCCAACGTTAGGTCGGCCAAGGATTGCAACGATTGGAAGACCTAGTAGAGAACGTTGTGAAAGTAGCTCCCAAATACGATCTACAGTCTCTTCAAGATTAAGTTCAGTTGAATCAATATGAACAGCATCCGTAGCCATCGCGAGTGGAGATACGGTGCGAGTTGAATCGATTTCGTCACGCGCTGCAAGTGATTGTGCAACCGCTTCTGTCCCTCGTGAATCTTCTGCGAGTTCGGCATCACGACGGTTGGCACGAGCTGCAATATCTGCGGTGAGATAAATCTTGAGCGCTGCATCAGGACAAACAACTGTTCCGATATCGCGGCCCTCAACAACGATGCCACGATCAGCTTTGCTAATTATTGAACGTTGTAGAGTGAGTAGTTCTGCACGAACTTCAGGGAGCGCACTAATTACCGAAACTTTTTCGGTTACTTCATGTGATCGAATCTCTTTTGAGATATCGCGTCCATCAAGGAAAACTTTTGGATCGCGCGGATCTGAATTAAACGAGATAGGTGAATCAATAACTGCGGAGATAATATCTTTTGGATCTTCACTCTTTATCGATAAAGCAAGAAATGTCATCGCTCGGTAGAGTGCGCCGGTATCCAAGTAATTCCATCCAGCGCGAATTGCGATTGATTTAGATGTGCTTGATTTGCCTGAGCCGCTTGGTCCATCTAGCGCTACAACAATCATTTTCACAGCCCATCTTTAGTTGGTTAATTCTATTGGCAATTGCTTCGAAGCATTTACTTCTTTGGTGCGTGAACGCTCCAACCATGGCTCTTTAGATGGCCCGAAAGTTTTATCGCATCGTTCTCAGAGAGTGCCAGTGTGATTAAACCGGTGAATTGACCCGGGCTATGTTCGATTGTCAGATCTTCAACGTTGACTGATGCCTGTGCGCACTCTTCAAATAGAGCAGCTAGTTGACCTGGCTTATCTTCAATAACGATTGGAAGGAATGTGTATTCGCGAGCTTTTCCGCCGTGTTTACCTGGAATGCGGGCGCGACCTTTCTGGCCTTCATTGATCAAATCTGCAACTGAATTTTCATCCTCAAGTGAGTCGATGAGTTTGTTCAAATCGCCCTGTAGCGCCTTCAGTAATGGAGTCAGAGCTTGGCTATTTGCCGTCACGATCTCGCGCCAGAGCTTGGAGTCTGATCCCGCGATTCGGGTGGTGTCTCGAAGTCCCGCACCTGCCAGGTCGAGCCAACGCTCTTCTCCCCCGGTCAGCTGCTTGGCAAGAAGTGATGAGACAAGTTGAGGCAGGTGAGAAACCAGTGCGACTGCCTTGTCATGCTCAGCTGAATCGAGATCAATCTTGTGGCCGCCCAGAAGTTCAATCAGCTCTGACGCCTTTTCAAGTACATCGCCATCGACACCTTGGGCGTCGACAATCCAAGGTCGCCCCTGGAATAGATCAGCTCGCGCAGATTCCGCGCCACCTACTTCACGTCCTGCCATCGGATGGGTGGGAAGAAAACGGCTTGAGGGGAACGATGATGTCGATACCTCAACCTTAACTTTAGACTTTACTGAACCAATATCTATAAATGCTGCCTTTGGATTGGCCTCAAACTCGCCCTCAATCACCGATTTTAAGGCACCGATAGGCGTTGCAAAGATAACCAAGTCGACTGGAAGATCTGAAGGGCTTTTAATGAGGTCTTCGGCCAGCCCTTGGGCTCTGGAATCTGAATCTTTCATGGTCACGCCCACGCCCTTGAGCGCTAAACCGAGTCCAATAGATGTTCCGATCAGCCCTGAGCCGACGATTCGTACGTGGGAAAGTGTCATGGTGAGCCTCGAGACTACTGGGCGATATCTCGACGAAGCGCTTTAGCCCCGTGGAGGTAGATATGGGCGATATCGGCCTTCGAAAGGCTGCTCTCGACATGAGCCATTACTCGAACGGTGCGAGGAAGGGCTCCAGCAACATCGATTTCAACAGAACAGATAAGAGGAGTGTTCTCGAAGCCAACTGAGCGCGCCGCAGCTGCCGGGAATGCGGCATCTAAATCAGGGCTAGATGTGAAGAGAACGGAGATGACATCGTCAGGGGTAAGTGAGTTGACCTTGAGGATCTCTAGGATCAACTCTTGGGTGGCAGCTGTGATCGCCTCGGCGGTATTGACCTCAACTTGGGTAGCCCCACGAATTGCGCGCACTGACATTGAACAATCGTACCCTTCTACGTAATATCTCGGATCTATATATTTAGCGTTTTGCCGATAAATCTCTTTCAATCTTTCTTCACTTCGAATAGAGCGAAGTATCTTCGCATTAAGATCTTCCGATTATTCTAGCCTTAACCAATATCGATAAAACGATTTTTTCGGGTATTTTCTGAGCGCATAATTGTCGATATATATCTTTTATTCCAACCCAAACTCAATCGTATCAATTTATAGATAAATATATTTATTTATGCTGTAACGATTTAAGGCTTTATATCTAAAGCGTTTTGCAGGCTAATCAATTCATTACTATTGAGATCTCGCCATCTTCCTTCGAGGGTTTCTCCTAAAGAGATGGGTCCGAACTTGGTGCGGATCAGCCTGAGGACATCGACACCCACAGCCTCCATGAGGCGACGGATGATGTGATATCGACCTTCGTGGATCGTGACCTCAATCCACTGAGGCGAGAGATGCTTAAAGCTCAAAACTCGACCCATTCCATCTTCAAGTTCAATCCCCTTCAAAAGGACCTTATCGACCCCTGTTGGAAGCTTTCCATCGAATTCAATAATGTAGGTCTTTTCCAGGCCAAAAGATGGGTGGGTGGCACGGAAGGTCAGATCCCCATCATTTGTGAGCAAAATGAGGCCTTCGGAATCCTTATCGAGGCGGCCAACGTGAAATAGACGTTCGGTACGGAGGTCAATGAAGTCAGCGAGTGAAGGGCGTCCTTCGGGGTCAAACATCGTAGACAGAACGCCTCTAGGCTTATGAAGAACTAAATAAGTCTTAGACAAAGAACGAGTAATTGTCTCGCCATCAACTTCGACTTTAACCTTTTCAGGGTCAAACTTCGCTCCGAGTTCACGAACTTGATGTCCATCGACGGTGACTCGACCATCCATGATGAGTTCATCAGCGCCGCGGCGCGAGGTAATTCCGGCATCGGCGATGATCTTATTAAGGCGCATCTCGGCCATGTGGCTATCCATTCTCGACAGTCAACTCCCCCCGCAAAGGGTGCGGGAGGCTTAGGCGAGAAGTGTAGGGCGTTACTTAGTCAGTTAGCGAATCGAGGATCTCATCGAGACCATCGAGGTCTGGCAGATGTGGGGCCAGAGGCGGAAGGTCGGTCAGAGCATTGAGTCCGAGACGCTCGAGGAAGTAGCTGGTCGTCTTGTACAAGATCGCTCCAGTCTCGTTCTCGACCCCATATTCCTCGACGAGGCCACGGGTAATGAGAGTCTTCATCACGGCTTCAACGTTGACACCACGGATGGCTGAGACGCGGGCGCGGGATACGGGCTGGCGATAAGCGATGACCGCAAGGGTCTCGAGGGCCGCCTGGGTAAGACGGTTCTGCTGGCCATCGAGGACAAATTTCTCGACCACTGCGCTGCAATCTGGGTGGCTATAGAACCGCCATCCCCCATTGATCGCCTTGAGCGTGAATCCACGGTCTTCGTAGGTTGGAACAAGGGCTTCAAGTGAATCCACGACCTGATCGACGGTCACCTGAAGAACAGATGCCAGGGTGAGCTCGGTGACTGGCTCATCAACGACCATCAAGATCGCCTCAATCGAACGAGCTAGCGCAGCTGGATCAAATACATGGGAAAGCTGGGTATCTTCAGCGACCTCAACCTCGGGAGTCTCAACTTCGGGATTAGACATTTTCATCCTCTTCTGTCTCATTTTCATCAGAAATCTCTTCAGATACAACCTGCATAGCAGTCTCGAGCTCTTCGACAACGCTTTCGTCGAGCACAACGGGTACGTCAAATTCATCGGTGACAAGAATGTCGCCTTCATCGGAGCCAACCCAGCTGATCTGGAGCTCGCCGAGGGCGATAACCTGCTCAAATCGGAGCGCGCCCTGGCGATATAGGTCTAGCAGAGCAAGGAATCTAGCGACAACCACAAGGGTGGAATCTGCTCCCTGGACGAGGTTTCTGAAGGAGACAGTTCGACCCTTGCGCAGGGCTTCGACGACCAGCTTTGACTCCTTAGTCACGCTCACGAGGGCGCTATGGAGGTGCTCAACTGCCACCACAGGCGGGGCCTTTGGGGTCAAGACACGCTCGGCGATAGCGGCGAAGCGCTGAGCGCCAACGCCAATGAGTACCTCAGGCAGAAGCGAAGCAAGAGCTGGATCAAGGGCAACAACGCGTGGGAAGGATTTATCGGCGTTGGCGATTGCATCTTGGAATGAGGCGGCGACTTCCTTGAAAGCTCGATATTGGAGCAGACGGGCAAAGAGGATGTCTCGGGCCTCAAGTAGAGCAAGGTCTTCTTCATCTTCGATCTCACCGCTAGGCAAGAGTCGGGCCGCCTTGAGGTCTAGAAGGGTGGCGGCGATGACCAGGAATTCGGTTGCTTGATCAAGGCGCCAACCCTCACCGCTAGCCTCGAGGGCGCGGATAAAGGCGATGAATTCATCGGTGACGATGCTGAGCGAGATTTCGGTGATATCAAGCTTGTGGCGCGAGATCAGCTGAAGCAGGAGGTCAAAGGGGCCATCAAAATTATCGAGGTGGACGCTAAAACCGCTCTCAGGAGCGATTGATTCAGCTTGTTCTGAGGTAATTTCCTCAGGCGCTACGGCACTTTCCACGAGGCGAACCATACTTGTCTTACTTGCAGTTCGTCGCGTTTTACGCGTAGAGTCGCGGCAACTGAAAAGAGGTTTCTCGCTTGAACGCTAAATCGACATTTGATGATGATGTGGCCACTACCGCCACTCTCCTCGGGCGAACTCCCCAGAATTTCCCCATCCCTGCGCCAATTACAGAGCATGGCGATGCAAAGGTCATTTCGATCTTCAACCAAAAGGGTGGAGTCGGTAAGACAACGTCAACAATTAACTTAGGTGCAGCGCTCGCAGAGCTAGGACGTCGCGTTCTTCTCGTCGACTTCGACCCGCAAGGCGGTCTCTCTCTTGGTCTCGGTGTAAATGCACACGCACTTCCACTTGAGAACACTGTTTATTACGCACTCATGACACCGGATGCAAATATCAATGAGATTGTTTTGAAGTCATCAGTTGCCGGTCTTGATTTTCTTCCAGCTAACCGCGATTTAGGAACAGCTGAGACAACTCTCGGCGCTGAAATCGGCGGCCAGCAATATCTAAAGCGCGCACTCGGTCGCCTTCGCTCAGAGTACGACGTGATTTTGATTGACTGCCAACCAACAATGGGTCAACTCACAATCAACGCACTCGTGGCTTCTGATGAAGTTATCGTTCCATTGCAGTGCGAATACTTCGCCCTGCACGGCTTTATCGAACTTAAGGGAAATATCGACAAGGTTCGTAGCTTCCTTAACCCTGAACTCAAATTGATCGGAATCCTTGCAACGATGTACGACCGTAAGACTCTGCATAACCGCGAAGTTCTTACTGCAATTCTCGAGAAATACCCTGAAGATGTATTTGAAACAATCATTGCTAAAACAATTCGCTTTGCTGAAACAACTGTTGCAGGCGAACCCATTACTGCTTATGCATCTTCTTCGGGTGGTGCGCAGTCATACCGCCGTCTTGCCCGTGAACTAATTACCCGAGGAGGCGCCCGATGACACGTAGAGCTAGCTTGCCAGGAGCGGATGAACTCTTCCGCGCAAACACTCCAGCACTAAGCGCAGTACGCCAAGTTGCGGAACCAATTCAAACTTCAGCACCAGTTACAGCGGTAACACAGAGCGCTGCACCAAAGACAAAGAAAGGTGTGCGCACCATTTCTCGTCGTCGCGTTACAGCCGCCGAGAAGTCACCTTCTGGTCGCGAACTTCATGAAGAGAAGATCACTGTCTATTTATCTACAGATGAACTCTTCGATCTCGATCAAGCGCGCCTCATGCTTCGCGGAGATCTAGGGCTTGCAGTAGATCGCGGCCGTATCGTTCGCGAATCAATCGCAGTGATAATTGCTGACCTTGAAGCAAAGGGCGATCAGAGCATTCTTGCTCGTCGCCTTCGCGGGATTTAATACCTACAGACTTTCACTTTGCTCTTGGGTGTGCGGTGCTGTACGTCTCGCGCACTTTATCGATTGTAATCAGTGTGTAAATCTGTGTTGTTGTAACTGATGAATGTCCTAACAACTCTTGAACAACGCGGATATCTGCACCCCCATCCAGCAAATGCGTTGCATACGAGTGCCTGAAAACGTGTGGGCTCACCTTGCCCTCGAGCCCAGTTGAAACCGCAGCATCGAGAACAATCTGCCATGCGCTCTGCCTTGATAAACGTTTTCCGCGAGCGTTAAGAAAGAGCGCTGGTTCGGATTTTGAGTTCTTTGCAGCTAGCGCTGGTCGAGTTCGCGTGAAGTAATCTTCAATTGCCGCAACCGCGAATTTTCCGAGTGGAACAAGGCGTTCTTTAGAGCCTTTCCCCCGCAATTTCACAACTGTTACATCACCATCATTGGTCTGCGTGACAGAAATGTCACCGGTATTTACTCCCACTATTTCACTTACACGGCCACCCGATGAGTAAAGCAGTTCCAACATCGCGAAATCTCGAAGTGAAATGGGATCACCTTCTCGCTTTGCAGATTCAATCAGAGTTGTTACTTCATCTACAGACAAGGCCTTAGGAAGTTTCCGCGCAATCTTTGCACTAACGATTTCAAGAGTTGGATTAGAGATATCAAATTCAAGAGATGCATACTTATAGAAACCCTTGACGGCAGACAAGGTGCGATTGATGCTCGAAAGCGCCAGTCCCATCGTCTTAAGTGAGACTTCAAAATCGGTTAAGTCTTGCGTCGTAAGCTTTGAAAAATCCTTACGTGAGCTTTCAATAAATAGCTCGAACTTTGTTAAATCACGTGCGTAGGAAGAGATCGAATTACTCGAAAGCCCTCGTTCAATGCGCAGTTGATCGAGGTAAGAGCTACGTGCCGCCTCGAACTTCATTGCACAACTGTAATTTAGTGAGCGCCCTTACGGACAAGTGCAGCAGCAATCAGCCCCGAAAAGAGCGGATGTGGGCGCGTTGGTCGAGAACGAAGCTCTGGGTGAGCCTGAGTACCAACGTAATATGGATGAACTTCGCGAGGAAGCTCTACGAACTCAACAAGATCGCGATCCTTGAACATTCCAGAGAAGACAAGGCCGGCCGCTGCAATCTGATCGCGATACTGGTTATTGACCTCGTAGCGATGGCGGTGACGTTCAGAGACTTCAGTTGCACCGTAAACACCAGCAACAATTGAACCAGGAGTAAGGGTTGCTTTGTAGAGACCTAAGCGCATCGAACCACCCATATCTCCTCCACCCGCAACGATATCTTTCTGATCATCCATAGTTGCAATGACATGTGTTCCGCTATCGCCTAAGAATTCTGCAGAGTTTGCATCTTTAATTCCAGCAAGGTTTCGAGCAGCTTCAATAACCATGCACTGTAAACCTAAGCAGAGTCCGAGAGTCGGAATCTTGTTTTCGCGAGCAAATTTAAGTGCCCCTAGTTTTCCTTCAATTCCGCGAATACCGAATCCACCAGGAACGCAGATTGCATCGATTTCTCCGAGTGCCTTCTTTGCGCCTTCTGGTGTTTCGCATTCATCGCTAGGAACCCAAACAATTTCGACCTTCGCTTCGTTGGCGAATCCACCTGCGCGAAGAGCTTCGGAAACAGAGAGATAAGCATCTGGAAGATCGATGTACTTTCCAACGAGAGCAACTTTTACGTGGTGCTTTGGAGAGTGAACTCGCTTAAGCAAGTCATCCCATTCGCCCCATTGAACCTCGTGGCCACCGAGAGAAAGTCGACGGACGATATAGGAATCGAGGCCTTCGGTGAATAGAACCTTTGGAATGTCATAGATTGATGGAGCATCAACAGCTGCAACTACCGCTTCAACATCGACGTCGCACATCAGCGAAATCTTCTTCTTGATGCCTTCAGGGATTGGTCGATCGCAACGGAGAACCACTGCATCTGGTGCAATACCAATGCTGCGAAGGGCTGCGATTGAGTGCTGTGTCGGCTTTGTCTTCAACTCACCTGATGGCCCGATATATGGAACGAGCGAGATGTGAAGATAGAAAACGTTATCGCGGCCTACTTCTTGGCGAAGCTGACGAGCTGCTTCCAGGAATGGCTGCGATTCAATATCTCCAACAGTTCCACCGATTTCAGTGATGACTACATCTACATCGGCTGAATCATTTGCAAGCATGCGCTCTTTAATTTCATTGGTGATATGCGGAATAACCTGAACAGTCTCACCTAGATATTCACCGCGACGTTCGCGCGCAATGACTCGTGAATAAACCTGGCCTGTTGTGACGTTGGCTGAACCTTCAAGATTACGATCGAGAAAACGTTCGTAGTGACCGATATCAAGATCCGTTTCAGCGCCATCGTCGGTGACAAAAACTTCACCGTGTTGGAAAGGATTCATGGTGCCTGGATCTACGTTGAGGTATGGATCGAGCTTCTGCATGGTGACGCGGATACCGCGGGCTACCAGGAGGCGACCTAAGGATGATGCTGTGAGGCCTTTGCCAAGACTTGAGGCGACTCCGCCTGTTACGAAAATATGCTTAGTCACATGCGCTTGGCTCATGGAAGACCATCTTATAGCTCTCTGGGCTTTAGCCTCGCATAGCTAGCAATTCGGCGGCGTGTTCTCGCGCACTTGAGGATTCTTCAAGCCCTGCCAGCATGCGCGCAATCTCTTCAACGCGCTCAGATTGTCCAAGTTTCGAGACACCTGACTGAACAACGGATCCATCGCTGCTCTTCTTTACGACAAAGTGAGTATCGGCCCATGCCGCCACCTGAGGTAAATGCGTAACGACAATAACTTGAGAGTTCTGTGCAAGTGCATGAAGGCGCTTACCAACTTCAATCGCAGCTTTTCCGCCAACACCTGCGTCAACTTCATCGAAGATATATGTTCCGACTGGATGTGATTTAGCGATGACAACTTCAAGTCCCAACATGATGCGAGACATCTCGCCACCGCTTGCGCCTTTTCCAAGTGCAATCTTCGGTCCATCCATTTGTCCCTGGATTTGCATGGAAACTTCATCGCAACCTAATTGCGTGAAATCACTTTCCTTTAGAGCGCCGGAATAATCCGGAGAGATAACTTCTGCAAAGAATCGAGTGTGCGGCATAGAAAGTGCCTGAATCTCAGATGTCACTGATTGTGACAGTGATTCCGCAGAAGCGCTTCTTGCCTTAGATAATTCTTGCGCAGCGGCCAAAAGGCTCTTCTTTATCTTTGCGAGTTCAGTTTCTAACTCTGCAATGCGTTCGTCGCCACCCTTAAGGTCTGCGATTGATTCCTTACCTGATTTAGCTTTTGCGGCAAGGAGAACAAGCTCTTCATCAGCGCTTTCGGCGCCGCCCCATCTCTTGATAAAGAGATTGAGCTCAGCTTTTCGATTCTGCAGGAAATCCAAACGCTCAGGGTCCGCTTCAAGAGATGTTGCATACGATGCCAGATCAGAAGATGCATCATCGAGGATGAAGAGTGATTCTGCAACGCGTTCTGCAATCTCTTCGAGTTTTGAATCTTTTCCCTTAGCGGCATCAAGGAAACGTCGGGCGGAATGAAGCAGAGTTAAAGCTCCGGACTCTTCGGAATCAAGAGCCGACATTGCGCCACTTGATGCAATGCGTAAATCTTCTACGCTAGAAAGTCGCTTGATCTCATCTTCGACGCTGGAAGGTTCGTTGCGTACAGCTTTGAGTTTTGCCCAGCCGGCTAAGAATTCTTCGAGTTCTGCAATTTCACCATCTCGCTTATTGGCAGATGCCTTCATCGCTTTGATGCGTTCTTTAAGTTCTAGATATCCGGAGTATTTCTGCTGATACGCGACAAGGGAAGAAGTAACAGAAGCGCCACCAAAACGATCAAGTAGTTCTCTTTGACGAGCGGGTTTTACGATCTGCGAATTTGCTGATTGTCCGTGAATCTCGATGAGTGGTTCGGTGACATCGGCGAGAGTCCCTGCAGGAACCGTAACTCCCCCACATGATGCCTTGCTCTTTCCGTCGCTGTTGACCGTGCGGGTAACAATCAGTGAAGAGCCATCAACTTCGGCTCCGATTTCATCGAGTTGATCTTTAGAATCCTTCGTTATCGAAAATTGCGCAGTAGCAACCAGTCGTTCAGAACCGTGGCGCACTAGAGAGCTATCGCTCTTGCCGCCGAGAACTAGGTTGAGAGCAGTCAAAATCATCGTCTTACCAGCACCGGTTTCGCCGGTAAGGACATTGAGGCCGCGGCCAAGTTCTAGTTCAGATTGCTCGATAATTCCGAGATTACGAATAGAAATCTCTTCTAGATAAGAACGTTCACTCACCGCGCCAACCTTCAACGGGAAGTTTGAACTTTGCTACCAATCTATCTGTGAAGAGAGTCTTCGAAACGTGTGAGAGCTTAATGGTCTGATCATCGCGAGTAATGAGAACACGATCACCCTTCTGAAGTGGAATCTTGCGGAGTGCGTCTGCAGAGAGAAGCGCCTCTGTTGATTCGATGGTGACGACAATTTCAGACTTTGGCGAAACGACCATAGGACGCGAGAAGAGTGCGTGCGCAGAGATTGGCAACAACACAAGAGCATCAACTTCAGGCCACAGCACTGGCCCACCTGCGCTAAATGCATAGGCGGTAGAACCAGTCGGAGTTGAACAGATGAGCCCATCGCAACCCCAATGTGAAAGTGGCCGACTATCAATTTCCACGAAGAGTTCAACCATAGTTGTGCCATCACGTTCGACAGTTACTTCGTTAAGAGCCCATCCTTTTCCGATCTCTTTGCCAGAGCGTTCGACAGAGAAACGTAGAATCATGCGATCTTCTGAGACGTAACTCTTGGAAATAATGCTTTCAGCGATAGCAGAGATAGTTGGACGCTGTACTTCTGCCATGAAACCAACATGGCCCATATTGATTCCAAGTAGCGGAACAGTGCGGCTCAAAGTAATTTCAGCAGCGCGAAGGATGGTGCCATCGCCACCAAGAACAACAGCGATCTCTATTTCAGGAAGATCAGATGGAGCAACCTTTTTGATTCCTTCGATTGATACATCAGAAATTGTGTAGAGCGAGAAACCCGCAGAATAGAGAAGCGGTGCAAGTTCCTTTGCAGCCGCAATCGCTTCGGCACGGGATGGGCTAATTACTAGCGCAGCTGAACGAATAGTCATTAGGCCGGTCCCATTGCAATCGCAGTATCAAGTGCAGCCTCATCAATTTCCGGTGCCCCACGTCGTAGCCATAAGAAGTATTCGACGTTACCTGCAGGACCTGGAAGCGGACTTGCAGCGATTCCCATAGTTCCAAGGCCTACGTCGTAAGCCGATTCTGCCACATCGAGGACCGCTGCTCGACGAAGTGCCGGATCGCGTACGACTCCCCCGGCACCAAGTTTTTCGCGGCCAACTTCAAATTGTGGTTTAACCATAAGAACGAAATCAGACTCAGGCTTTGACACTGCAGCGAGAGCAGGCAATACGAGTGAGAGTGAAATGAAAGAGAGGTCTGCTACGACTAAATCAATACCTTCACCGACTTGTTCACCGGTGAGGTGGCGAATATTGGTGCGATCAAGGACTTTCACTCGTGGGTCCTGTCGAAGTTCCCACGCCAGCTGTCCGTAACCAACATCTACTGCGACTACGAGCGATGCACCACGACGTAACAAGACATCAGTGAAACCACCAGTGGACGCGCCCGCATCAAGACAAGTCTTACCTTCAACGGCAACGCCAGTGAATGCATCAAGAGCGCCTGCCAATTTATGCCCACCACGAGATACGAAATCATCGCGATCGCCTTGAATGGTGATGGAAGTTTCGGCATCAACTTGGGTCGCTGGCTTTGTGGCAGGGATTCCACCAACAAGTACAGAACGCGACTCGATTAAATCAGCAGCATGCTCACGCGAACGTGCGAGTTCGCGACGAACTAGTTCTGCATCGAGACGAGTCTTCATGGCGTGAGTTCTTAGAGGTTATCGATTGACTTGAGTGACTCTTGAAGTTTTTCGTGGAGCGCCTCAAAACGTGCTGAATGTTCAGAGAGGTCGCTGGCATCAATCTCTTCAAGTTCTGTACGAATTTCTTGAACGAGGTCTACTTCATTCTCTTCTGTCATCGACTTGCCGCCTTCTTTGTAGGTGCCTTCTTAGCAATCTTCTTAGCTGGAGATTTCTTTGCAGCCTTCTTAGCTGGAGATTTCTTCTTCAAAGCAGCGACTTCCTTTGCAAGAGCATCAAACTCTTCGCGCTTTACAAAACCCATCTTAAGGACAGCAGCTTCTACCTCTTCGTGAATCTTTGCTCGCACTGATTCTGCGCTCTCGTGCGCCCAATCGTTGAGAGCGGTGGCGATTTCAGCAGGTGTGCGTTCGCCGTCAGAGAGTTTCTGGGCATAGCTCTTGAGGGTTGAGAAGATCTCGGTGATAGGGGCTTTTGCCATGACGTAAGAGTATCGATTCCATACGACTAGAGGCGGACAATCTCAGCAGCCTCAATCTGCCAACGGCTGGCAACGCCAGTTGGGCTCTGCCAGAAACGGCGGTGAATCGAGCCTGAAACTTCGATCCACTCATCGCCTTCGAGGGTAAGAGCTGCCTTTCGCATCTTTGCGCTCCAGGCTGCGATATCGAGGGTGTCGACGCCTTCTCGTTCAGAGCGAGTCACAATCAAACGAAATTCAACAACCTTATCTCCGCTTGGCAATTCTTTAGTAGTTGCTGGAGCTGAGACTCGGCCTCGAAGGAGCAAATCATTGAGTGAATAATCAACTTCTTCTTCAATCTGCTCGCTCTTCTTCTCAGTCTTCTTAGCAACGCTCTTTGTGGCAGCCATATAAACCCTTTCAATAGATGAAGGGGCGATGATTGAGTATTGCTCTGACAAACTTTCAGAGTTTAAGAGAGTGTGTGGATATCTCTACTTCTGTGAACGTTCGCGCGCATCTGTCTCGTCATCAGGATCGAGATCTGCACACTTCGAAAACCACTCGCGCGCTTCTTCAGAACGACCTGCAGCTTCAAGTGCATCTGCGTATGCGTAGCGAAGACGGAATGCCCAATCTTCACTCTCATTCTTTAACTCTTTACATTGCAACGTGACAACAGCTGCATCAAATTCACCAAGATCGCGACGTGCACCGGACGCGACGATGCGCATTTCGATTTCTTCAGGCTTTGCCAATCGCTTGACCTCGTCAGAACCAGCCAAATTCAGGGCTTTTAGAGGGTTTCCTAGACCGCGTTCGCAATCAGCCATTACTGGCCACATCGAAACATCGCCAGAGATTCGATTTGATGCACGCAACTCCTTCAGCGCGATTTCATAATGACCTGCACGATATGCGGCATACCCTGCGGTCTCGCGAACTACTGCAAGACGTCCTGCATGGTGCGCAGCAGCAACTGCATGTTTATGAGAAAGTTCAGGATCAATATCCATATAGAGATTTACGCAGACCATATGGCGAGCCACAACTTTTGCATTCTCAGCAGAGAGACTTAGTAGCTCTGCGCGAACGCTCTTCTCGAGCTCTTCACCTGTTACATCTTCAGGAATATCTGGTTCAAAGATGCGTGGACGAATTCGTGATTGGTCTCGTTCCTGTGGAGCTGGACGAAACCCGCGTGGATCGCTGACATCACGGCCCTGTGAAACTTGACGTGTTGCGCCAGCGCGGTCATCGCGACCACCACGAGCTGGACGATCTTCGCGAGATTGCGGGCGAGAAGATGAAGGTCTGGATGAAGATGGACGGCCAGAGCTTGGACGATCCGATGATGGGCGACCGCTCGATGGTCTTGATGAAGATGGACGCGAAGAAGGGCGACCGTTTGATGGTCGCGCTGGTCGATCGCTGCTTGATCGATCGCTGTTGCGTGGACGCTCTTCCATTGCTTACTCCAATATTTTTTAGTTAAGTTTAACTTCTACATTTCTAAAGCGTTGTAAAAACGTTTGAGAAATAAAAAAGGGGCGCTTAAAAATAAGCGCCCCTTTTTATAAAAGAAGTCCGGCGACGTTCTACTCTCCCACAAGGTCACCCGTGCAGTACCATCGACGCTGAGAGGCTTAACTTCCGGGTTCGGAATGGGACCGGGTGTTTCCCTCTCGCTATGGTCGCCGAAACGCTATTGAGTTTTTGGCATGAACCTACGAAAAGTAAGTCTGATCAAAAATTAATTTGATCTACTTATTCGTGGTTCTCGACCGTATCTCGAGAACCACACAGTGGACGCGTAGCAACTTTGTAGTTAAATCCTCGGCCTATTAGTAGTGGTCAGCTCCAAGCCTTACGGCTCTTCCACTTCCACCCTATCAACCCAGTAGTCTCCTGGGGGCCTTACTTGGTAAACCAATGAGAAACCTAATCTTGAAGCGAGCTTCCCGCTTAGATGCTTTCAGCGGTTATCCCTTCCGAACGTAGCTAATCGGCGGTGCTCCTGGCGGAACAACCGACACACCAGAGGTTCGTCCGACCCGGTCCTCTCGTACTAGGGTCAGCCCTTCTCAAGTTTCTTACGCGCACAGAAGATAGGGACCGAACTGTCTCACGACGTTCTGAACCCAGCTCGCGTGCCTCTTTAATGGGCGAACAGCCCAACCCTTGGGACCTACTCCAGCCCCAGGATGAGACGAGCCGACATCGAGGTGCCAAACCTTGCCGTCGATATGGACTCTTGGGCAAGATCAGCCTGTTATCCCCGGGGTACCTTTTATCCGTTGAGCGACGGCGCTTCCACAAGCCACCGCCGGATCACTAGTTCCTGCTTTCGCACCTGCTCGACATGTCTGTCTCACAGTTAAGCTCCCTTGTGCACTTACACTCGACACCTGATTGCCAACCAGGTTGAGGGAACCTTTGAGCGCCTCCGTTACTTTTTAGGAGGCGACCGCCCCAGTCAAACTACCCACCAGACACTGTCCCTGATCCGGATTACGGACCGAGGTTAGAAGTTCAAAACGATCAGAGTGGTATTTCAACGATGACTCCACAAACACTGGCGTGCCCGCTTCAAAGTCTCCCACCTATGCTACACAAACCGTTCCGAACACCAATATCAAGATATAGTAAAGGTCCCGGGGTCTTTCCGTCTTTCTGCGCGTAACGAGCATCTTTACTCGTAATGCAATTTCGCCGAGTTTACGGATGAGACAGCGCTCAAGTCGTTACGCCATTCGTGCAGGTCGGAACTTACCCGACAAGGAATTTCGCTACCTTAGGATGGTTATAGTTACCACCGCCGTTTACTGGGGCTTAAGTTCTCAGCTTCGCCTTGCGGCTAACCAGTCCCCTTAACCTTCCAGCACCGGGCAGGCGTCAGTCCGTATACATCGTATTGCTACTTCGCACGGACCTGTGTTTTTGGTAAACAGTCGCTTGAGCCTGGTCTCTGCGGCCTTCCAACGCTTCGGAGGAAAACTCCTACACGTCAAAGGGCCCCCCTTCTCCCGAAGTTACGGGGGCATTTTGCCGAGTTCCTTATCCATAATTATCTCGATCGCCTTGGTATTCTCTACCTGACCACCTGTGTCGGTTTCGGGTACGGGTCACTTATTTTCTCGCTAGATGCTTTTCTTGACAGCATAGGATCATCCACTTCGCCTTACGGCTCGGCATCAGCTCTCAGGCATGTGTTACGCGGATTTGCCTACGTAACGCCCTACGACCTTACCCCGGGACAACCATCGCCCGGGCTGGACTGCCTTCCTGTGTCACACCATTGCTGAACTACTACAACACTGGGTCAGCGGTTCCATCAATCTGACAAAAGCCAGATCAACTTCACGGCCTTAGCATTAGTTGCCTCGTCCTGGGCGAAAATAAGCGAGTACTGGAATATCAACCAGTTGTCCATCGACTACGCCTGACGGCCTCGCCTTAGGTCCCGACTTACCCTGGGCGGATTAGCCTGGCCCAGGAACCCTTGGTCTTTCGGCGGAGGGGTTTCTCACCCCTCTCTCGCTACTCATGTCTACATTCTCACTTGTGTGGCTTCCACGGCTAGATTCCTCTGCCGCTTCACCAGCCACACAACGCTCTCCTACCCATCCAAGCCCCTGGATCTTGCGATCGGGGTAGTGCTTGAATGATAGAACTTCGGTGCTGTGCTTGAGCCCCGTTACATTGTCGGCGCGAAATCACTTGACCAGTGAGCTATTACGCACTCTTTTAAGGGTGGCTGCTTCTAAGCCAACCTCCTGGTTGTCTATGCGACTTCACATCCTTTTCCACTTAGCACAGGCTTTGGGACCTTAGTTGCTATTCTGGGTTGTTTCCCTCTCGACCATGAAGCTTATCCCCCACAGTCTCACTGCTGCGCTCTCACTTACCGGCATTCGGAGTTTGGCTGATGTTGGTAATCTTGTAGGACCCCTCGACCATCCAGTAGCTCTACCTCCGGTAAGAAACACGCAACGCTGCACCTAAATGCATTTCGGAGAGAACCAGCTATCACGAAGTTTGATTGGCCTTTCACCCCTACACACAGCTCATCCCCTAATTTTTCAACATTAGTGGGTTCGGTCCTCCACGCGGTCTTACCCGCGCTTCAACCTGGCCATGCGTAGATCACCTCGCTTCGGGTCTAGATCGTGCTACTGAATCGCCCTATTCAGACTCGCTTTCGCTACGGCTTCCCCTCGACGGGTTAACCTTGCAACACGACACTAACTCGTAGACTCATTCTTCAAAAGGCACGCTGTCACAACTTTCGTCGCTCCAACGGCTTGTACGCACACGGTTTCAGATTCTATTTCACTCCCCTTACGGGGTTCTTTTCACCTTTCCCTCACGGTACTAGTCCGCTATCGGTCATCAGAGAGTATTTAGGCTTAGCGGGTGGTCCCGCCAGATTCATACCGAATTCCTCGAGTTCGGTATTACTTGGGATACCAGTAAAGAGTTAACTAAGTTTCGACTACGGGGTTCTCACCCTCTATGACTGGCTTTCCCACACCATTCATCTACCTAGCTAGTTTTTGACTCTTTGATCAAACGGCAGTCTGATCTAACTGGTCCCACAACACCGATACTGCAACGCCTGCCGGCTTGGCACAGTATTGGTTTGGCCTCTTCCGTTTTCGCTCGCCACTACTAACGGAATCACGGTTGTTTTCTCTTCCTGTGGGTACTGAGATGTTTCACTTCCCCACGTTCCCTTTATCCACCCTATATATTCAGGTGGAAATAACTGGACATTACTCCAGCTGGGTTTCCCCATTCGGAAATCCTCGGATCAAAGCTCGTTTGACAGCTCCCCGAGGCTTATCGCAGCCTACTACGTCCTTCATCGGCTTCTGATGCCAAGGCATCCGCCATGTGCGCTTAATAATTTTTCCACAAAGATGCTCGCGTCCACTGTGTAGTTCTCAAAATACGGGCGGTACTCAATAAGAGTTGAGACTTACGAATAAATTCGCAGTATCTCTTCTTATTAAGTCCAGAGGTTTGGCGCTAGCCGTCCCCTCAGGACCCAACAACGTGCCTAGTTGAAATTCGATAAACGCTAATTTTCCACTCCTCAAAAGGCTGTACTAATTGCGAAATCTTAAATAAACCTAAGTCAATGCTCCACTTATGAGCCGAGTAGTTTAATGAAGCTAACTATTAGCTTCTCTACTCGATGCTCCTTAGAAAGGAGGTGATCCAGCCGCACCTTCCGGTACGGCTACCTTGTTACGACTTCATCCCAATCACCGATCCCACCTTTGGCAGCTCCCTCCTTGCGGTTGGGCCACTGACTTTGGGTGTTACCGACTTTCGTGATGTGACGGGCGGTGTGTACAAGCCCCGGGAACGTATTCACCGTAGCGTTGCTGATCTACGATTACTAGCAACTCCGACTTCATGGGGTCGAGTTGCAGACCCCAATCCGAACTGAGACTGGCTTTCTCGGATTCGCTCCACCTTGCGGTATTGCAGCCGTTTGTACCAGCCATTGTAGCATGCGTGCAGCCCAAGACATAAGGGGCATGATGATTTGACGTCATCCCCACCTTCCTCCGAGTTAACCCCGGCAGTCTCCTGTGAGTCCCCAACTAAATGCTGGCAACACAGAACGAGGGTTGCGCTCGTTGCGGGACTTAACCCAACATCTCACGACACGAGCTGACGACAACCATGCACCACCTGTATACAGACCTTGCGGCTATGACATCTCTGCCATATTCCTGTATATGTCAAGCCTTGGTAAGGTTCTTCGCGTTGCGTCGAATTAAGCCGCATGCTCCGCTGCTTGTGCGGGGCCCCGTCAATTCCTTTGAGTTTTAATCTTGCGATCGTACTCCCCAGGCGGGGCGCTTAATGCGTTAGCTGCGTCGCACAAACCGTGGAAGGTTCGCACAACTAGCGCCCACCGTTTACGGCGTGGACTACCAGGGTATCTAATCCTGTTCGCTCCCCACGCTTTCGCTCCTCAGTGTCAGTATTGGCCCAGAGACCTGCCTTCGCCATCGGTGTTCCTCCTGATATCTGCGCATTCCACCGCTACACCAGGAATTCCAGTCTCCCCTACCAAACTCTAGCTCGACCGTATCGGATGCAGGTCAGGGGTTGAGCCCCTGATTTTCACATCCGACGTATCGAACCACCTACGAGCTCTTTACGCCCAATAATTCCGGACAACGCTTGCACCCTATGTATTACCGCGGCTGCTGGCACATAGTTAGCCGGTGCTTCTTCTGTAGGTACCGTCACTTTCGCTTCTTCCCTACTGAAAGAGGTTTACAACCCGAAGGCCTTCATCCCTCACGCGGCGTCGCTGGGTCAGAGTTTCCTCCATTGCCCAATATTCCCCACTGCTGCCTCCCGTAGGAGTCTGGGCCGTGTCTCAGTCCCAGTGTGGCCGGTCGCCCTCTCAGGCCGGCTACCCGTCGTCGCCTTGGTGAGCCATTACCTCACCAACAAGCTGATAGGCCGCGAAGTCATCTTCAACCGAAAAACTTTCCAGCCCCGATCATGCGATCAAGGCTCATATCCGGTATTAGCCCCGGTTTCCCGGAGTTATCCCAGAGTTGAAGGCAGATTCTTCACGTGTTCCTCACCCGTTCGCCGCTAATTCACACCCGAAGGTGCTTCATCGCTCGACTTGCATGTGTTAAGCACGCCGCCAGCGTTCGTCCTGAGCCAGGATCAAACTCTCCATAGAAAGTTTTGTTCATGGCTTACGAGACAAACAAACTGTCGTTTATTTTGTCTTTACCAAAGGAAATCAACGAGTATTTCCAGACGCTATAAATAGTGTCTGGTACATACTTCATTGAAGTATTTATTTAGAGAATGGCGAATTAACACCATTCTCTGGCATTGACTTATGGCACGCTGTTGAGTTCTCAAGGTACGGATGCGCACTGCTTTGCGGAATCTCTTCCACTTTTCAGGGCAGACCGCCAAATCTAGTCCATGGCTACGCGCACGTCAAAACGGCGGTAATGGCCTTAATCTGGAGGAAATGCTGTACGACCACTTTCGTGTCCGTTCCACAGCAAGGAGCGTAACTATAGGTCTCTCCCCCATACAGGTCAAATCGGGGTCCTGGCGATCACCCCGAATTGGCCAAATTGGGTCGAAATATGAAAAAACCCCACTTTTATGCGTAAAAAGTGAGGTTTTTTGGGGTAAGAATTTACTTAAATGAACTCGACAGCCGCCAAGTCTCTCTTGCCTTTACGTAAAACTGCATATTTTCCGCATAAAAAGTGGCTTTTTTCGAGGCGGAAATCTTCGCCAGAGATCTTCTCATTATTGAGATATGCGCCACCTTCTTTAACAATGCGACGGGCGGCCGATTTTGAGTCCACAACGCCAGTGGCTGCTAAGAGATCTACCCATGTTGGAATCTCTTCGCCACTTTTTACTTGAGTTCGTGGAAGTTCTGCAAGGGCAGCAGACAAAGTTGCTTCATCGAGTTCGGTGATATCACCTTGTCCGAATAGTGCACGTGCAGCTGCTTCTACGCGCTGTGCAATCTCTGGGCTATGAACCAGTGAAGTTAATTCGCGTGCGAGTTCGCGATGCGCTTCACGCGCACCAGGATTTTCATTATGTGTTTTTTCAAGCGCTTCAATCTCTTCACGTGATTTAAATGAAAAGACCTTAATAAACTTGATGACATCTTTATCATCTGAATTCAGCCAGTATTGGAAAAATGCATAAGGCGAAGTCATTTCAGGATCAAGCCACACGGAACCACCTGCAGTCTTACCAAACTTTGTTCCATCGGCTTTTGTAAGCAACGGAACAGTAAGTGCATGTGCTGATCCACCTTCTGCGCGACGAATCAGATCGAGCCCTGCGGTGATATTTCCCCATTGATCTGAACCACCGATTTGAAGTGTGCAGTTATAGCGACGATAAAGTTCTAGGTAATCCATTGATTGCAGAACCTGGTAGGAAAATTCAGTGTATGAAATTCCATCTTTTTCAAGACGGGTAGAAACTGAATCCTTATTGAGCATCTGGTTAACACTGAAGTGTTTTCCAATATCACGAAGAAATTCAATCGCGGACATTGGAGCAGTCCAGTCGAGGTTATTAACCATCTCTGCTGGATTCTGCTTTGTTTCAAAGTCCATAAATTTGGAGAGTTGACCCTTAATGCGATTGACCCACTGTTCGACGACTTCAGTGGTGTTCAAAGTTCTTTCATCGTTTCTACCGCTTGGATCTCCAACCAGACCGGTCGCTCCCCCAACCAAAGGAAGCGTGTGGTGTCCTGCCAACTGGAAGCGGCGGAGAACGAGGAGTACTACAAGGTTTCCAACGTGAATGCTGGGCGCAGTTGGGTCGGTGCCTAAATAGAGAGTGACTGGCTTCTTGAGAGCTTCGCGTAGCTCTTTTTCATCTGTGGTCTGCGAGATAAGCCCGCGCCATTTGAGGTCATCGATTAGGTCAGTCATGTCGTTTTTCACGCACCCATCATCTCTGAGAAGGCCTTTGCCTTGTCGGTGAATTCTTTCGAGTAGGAAGCAGTGATTGCTGTCGACTCTTTGATCTGCTGCTTAAAGGATGAAGGTGAAGTGCCGCCTACAGTCGTGCGGGATTCAAGTGCGCCATTGACTGTCAATACATCACGCACATCGCCCTTGAGCGATGGATGAATCGCTGCAAACTCTTCATCAGTGAGTTGATGCAGCTGGCGCCCTGATGTTTCGCACATCGCAACGCACTTACCGGCAGCTTCATGAGCGTGAGCAAATGGAACCTTTGCTTGAACCAAATAATCAGCAATCTCTGTTGCGAGTGAGAATCCGAGAGGAGCAGCAAGTGCCATTTTCTCGCGATCGAAATCCGTTGTGGCAACCATTCCTGTCACTGCAGGAAGAACTAGAAGCACGGTATCAATCGAATCAAAGAGAGGTTCTTTATCTTCTTGGAGATCTCGGTTGTAAGCGAAAGGCAAACCTTTCAGCATGGTGAGAACGCCGGTGAGGTTTCCAACTAGACGTCCCGCTTTTCCACGAGCAAGTTCAGCCATATCCGGATTCTTCTTTTGAGGCATGATTGACGAGCCAGTTGAATAAGCATCTGCAACTTTCGCCCAACCGAATTCAGTTGTTGCCCAGATGCACCATTCTTCGCCGATGCGAGAAAGGTGGATGCCGACCATGGAAAGAATGAAGAGCGCTTCAGCAACGAAGTCGCGATCAGATACGCCATCAATTGAATTTGCGGCACTTGATGTAAAGCCAAGGTTCTTTGCAGTTACCTCAGGTGAAAGTGGAAGCGATGAACCAGCCAGCGCACCTGATCCCAATGGACTAACGAGTGCGCGATCAAGCCAATCGTTGATGCGATCGAGATCACGAGAAAAACCTTGTACATGCTTTGCAATCTCGTGACCGAAAAGCACGGGTTGCGCATGCTGTAAATGAGTAAAACCTGGTGCTGGAGCATCTCCATATTCAGATGCCTTTGCGATGAGTGCGTTTTGTAGCGCTAAAACTTGCTGGGCAACTTCGATCATGTGATCGATGGCGTAAAGGCGAAGGTCAGTTGCTACTTGGTCATTACGTGAACGACCAGCGCGAAGAGAGCCTCCGATGGCGCCCAACTTCTCAGTTAATCCACGTTCAAGAGCGCTATGAACATCCTCATCGGTCTCGTTTGCGACGAATTTTCCAGAAGCAACTTCAGAGATGAGCTCTTTCAAAGCTCCGCGAATAGGTTCAGCTACGGAATCTTCAAGCAAGCCGCTCGACTGAAGAACGGCTAAGTGAGCAAGTGAAGAACGTAGGTCATAAGGCGCCAGTCGCCAATCAAAGTGGACGCTGCGAGAGAGCGCGAAGACAGCATCAGCTGGTGTTTCAGAAAAACGTCCGCCCCAGAGCGCCATTATTTGCTACCTCTTCCACTTCTTTTGATTCCACCGTAAGCGAGCAATTCTTTCGCGAGTTGGGCTCCACCCGTCGCTTTTCTCGATACAACGAGAACCGTGTCGTCGCCTGCAATCGTGCCAATAATCTCGGAAATTCCAGAATGATCGAGTGAACTCGCAAGCAGCTGCGCTCCCCCAGGTGGGGTGCGAACTACGGCCAGATTTCCGCTCGCCTCAACAGAGATGATCAAATCAGAAGGAACGGGCATAGTGCGCGAGATTGATTCATCGTCACTATTTGAAATCTTGTAGATAGATTCTCCAGATGAAGAACGTCCGCGGACCGCGCCAATCTCTTCAAGGTCTCGACTTGCCGTTGCTTGAGTGACCGCGAAGCCAGCCTTCTTTAACTGCTTCACCAAATCTGATTGCGAATGAATGAGGCCTGCCTTAATGAGTGAAATCGCCTTTGCTCTACGAGCGGTCACGCTAGACATGGGATACCTCTTTCATGGCTTGGCTGAAAATCACGACAAATTTCTGGGCCTGTTTCATTGAGACATTGAGGGCAGGCGCAATGCGAATAGTTGAATCTCCTGGTGCATTAATCAGGACGCCAAGATCTTGGCACTTCTTCGTTAACGCTTTGGCAACCGGTGCATTGAGCGTTAATCCGATGAGTAGTCCTGCACCGCGAACTTCGGTTACACCTGGAATAAGAGCGAGCTCGGTCAAGAGGTACTCACCAACTTCATTAACATGAGAAAGAATTTTCTCTTTCTCAATTGAGGTTATAACTGCAAGCGCTGCTGCAGTTGCAACCGGGTTGCCACCAAAAGTTGAGCCGTGATCGCCGGCAACGAAAAGTCTTGAAGCAGAACCAAGTGCAATCATCGCGCCCAGTGGCAGTCCCCCGCCAAGTCCTTTAGCCAAAGTGATCACATCAGGTTTGACACCCGAATATTCATAACCGAACCAATCTCCGGTGCGACCCATGCCTGTTTGGACACAGTCGAAAACTAAAAGCGCACCGTTATCGTCGCAGTATTGACGCAAATTCTTGAGATAGTCACTCGGTGGAACGATGACACCTGCTTCACCCATAATCGGTTCAACAATGACCATTGCAGTCTTCTTTGTGATGGCGCGCTTCATCGCAGCAGAGTCACCGAATGGAACATGCTTGATGCCCTTTATAAGTGGCTTGAAAGGGTTTCTCTTTGAAGGTTGCCCAGTAAGTGAAAGCGCTCCCATGGTGCGACCATGGAATGCCTCTTGAGTTGCCACCACCTTGTACTTTCCTGTCTTGCGAGAGAGCTTTAATGCTGCCTCATTAGCTTCAGCTCCTGAGTTACAGAAGAAGACACGTGCGCTTTTATCACCGGTTAACTTCTGAAGTTTTTCGGCAAGTTCTAGAACATTG
Source organism: Planktophila turicensis (SeqCode) (assembly GCF_965234405.1). Taxonomy (GTDB): domain Bacteria; phylum Actinomycetota; class Actinomycetes; order Nanopelagicales; family Nanopelagicaceae; genus Planktophila; species Planktophila turicensis. The sequence goes on along the minus strand of NZ_OZ248346.1, from coordinate 645,922 downwards.
GGATGAGCGTAGAAATTACTTACGTGTCCCAACGTTGAAATCTGCTTCGTAACTGATTTAACAATTGCAGGATGCGCATGTCCCAATACATTGGTCGCAATTCCTGCCAAGAAATCGAGATAAGTATTGCCATTGACATCCTTTACGACTGATCCCTTGCCAGAGACAAGTTCGATTGTCGGAGTTCCGTAATTATCTTGAAGTGCCTTCTGCCAACGCTTCATGCAACCACCAACGTTCCGCCCACACCTAAGAGGGCATCCTTGAGAGCCGATGGATTTGTTCCATCGATAATTCTTACTGCTTTCGCGCCTGCTTCAATTGCTTCAAGGCAAGCCTGAACCTTTGGCGCCATTCCTTCAGCAAAACTTCCCTTAATCGAATCAAGTTCTTCTGCAGAGATTGAACCAATCAGTGAGCTCTTATCCGGCCAACTCCTATAGATACCTTCGACATCCGTCATAATGATCAACCATTGGGCATCAAGTGCTCCTGCTATTGCTGCAGCAGCTAAATCGGCATTGACGTTAAATCCATGAGTGCCATCTTCGCTTGTAGCAATCGGCGAGATGACAGGAACACTGCCAGTAGATACAAGCTCTTTGATTGCCTTTGGGTTTACTGAAGTAACAACACCGACTAAACCTAAATCCGCTGGAGTTCCATCAACGAGTGTTGTCAGAGCTGTGGCAACCAATGTTCCTGAAGTTCTGCCAGATATCGCAACAGCGTTCACTTCATGTTCCTTCAGTGACTGCGCCACGGACGGTCCAACTTCGCCTGCCAAGACTCGTTCAACAACGGTAAACGTTTCAGGAGTCGTGACTCTGAAACCGCCTATAAATGAGGATTCGATACCTGCAGCTTTGAGAGCCTCGCCAATTTGAGGACCCCCGCCATGAACTACGACAGGTGTAACGCCAGAAGAAATTGCTTCAGCTATAGCTTTAGCAAAACCTCCATGTTCATCAGTCATTGCGTGACCACCGAATTTGATGACGATCATGTTGAATATGCCGAATTCTCGTGAACATAATCATGCGATAGGTCGTTGGTCATTACTGTGGCCGTAGCGCTACCCATATTGAGATTTACCTCAAGGTTTACCAGGCGTTCTGCAAATGAGACCAAGTTCTTATCCTCGTATGGTGCTGATTCCTTAGCCACATGAATGCCATTCAGAATCACATCAATGTTTAGTGCATCCATTTGAGCATCTGCCGTTCCGACAGCGGCAAGCACGCGACCCCAGTTTGGATCCGCACCGAAAATTGCGCATTTAAGGAGATTGTTTCTTGCGCAGGCACGCGCAACTTCTACAGCTTCACTTTCAGTTACAGCGCCCTTGATTGTGATTGCGACAGTCTTGGTCGATCCTTCAGCATCGGCAATAAGTTGAGATGAAAGAGAGCCGCAGATATCCATTAAAGCGTTCTCGAACTCGCTCTCTGAAAGTGACACTCCTGAGGCTCCGCTGCCCATGAGAAGCACTGTGTCATTTGTTGAGGTACAGCCATCTGAATCGATGCGGTTGTAAGTACGATCAGTGACCCGGGTGAAAATCTCTTGCGCATTGTTAGGTAATTGCGCGTCTGTCATTACAACTGAAAGCATTGTCGCTAATGCAGGTGCCAACATTCCAGCTCCCTTCGCAATTCCCGCGAATTCAGCACCGTTCACTGAAGTTGTCGCAACTTTTGGGACGCTATCTGTGGTCATGATTGCTCGAGATACATCATCAAGTGAATCTGGCTTGAGATTTGTGGCAATCGATTCAAGTCCTGAGAGAATCTTTGGCATTGGTAGAAGTTCTCCAATGAGACCCGTGGAGCAGACAACTACCTCACCAGCCGAAACTCCCAATAGTTCGCCGACCTTTTCCGCAGTCTTATGAGTGTCTGCGAATCCTTGAGGACCTGTGCATGCATTGGCTCCGCCAGAGTTGAGAACAGCAGCGCGTACGAGCTTGCCCTTAGTTACTTCACGTGACCAAATAACGGGTGCCGCAACGACTTTATTAGTTGTGTAGACGGCGGCTGCATCGAAATGTGGTCCTAAATTTTCAATAATTGTGAGGTCAAGTGCGCCTGTCGATTTAAGTCCCGCAGCGATTGCAGCGCCTCTAAATCCTTTAGGTAGCGACTTCATACGCCTAGGCCATCAAAACGCAGCCCCGCTGCCTCATCGAGACCACACATAAGGTTCGCATTCTGAATTGCTTGTGCTGCAGCACCTTTTCCAAGGTTATCGATGGCCACTGAAATAACTAGACGCGAAGTGTGATCGTCGACTGCAACTTGAATCTGCACGTGATTTGTACCGGTAAGAGCTGCAGTCTTTGGCATAACTCCGATTGGTAGAACGGTAACGAATTGCGAGTCAGCGAAGTACTTCACATAGAGACTATGAGCCTCTTCGGTTGTCATTGTCTTAACTAACTTGGCTGTGATTGTAGAAAGGATTCCGCGCGGCATTGGCGCAAGGATTGGAGTGAAGGAGATTTTTGCTTGCGTTCCGGAAATCTTGGTGAGCGTTTGCTCAATCTCAGGCGTGTGCTGATGTACTCCCCCGAACTTGTAAGAGGTGAGCGAACCAGCGACTTCACTTGCAATGAGATTAATCTTCGCGCTTCTTCCTGCACCAGTTGTGCCCGAAGCTGCGACTACAACCAAATCCGATAGATCAGCGATAGAAGCTGCTGGCGCCGCGCCCAAAGCAATGGATGTCGCATAGCAACCAGGGTTAGAAACCTTTGTTGATTGAGAAATCTGGCTCTTAAATGGCTCAATGTCGGCTAACCCATAAGTCCAAGAGCCGGCATAGTCACCACCGTAATACTTACTCCACTGATCAGCGCTCTCTAATCTGTAATCAGCTCCGAGGTCTACAATCTTTGAAGTAGTCGGAAGCTGAGCAATAACCTTGGCAGATTCGCCATGCGGAAGAGCCAAGAAGATGAGATCACATGAAGCAAAATCGTTCGGATCAAATGCGCTGAATTTCTTGCCCGCATAACTCTGCAACTGTGGGTGCACCGATGTGATCAACTCCCCCGCATTGGAGTGAGCCGTAATGGCAGTTACTTCAAAATGAGGATGGAAAGCTAAAAGACGAAGAAGTTCGCCTCCTGCATAGCCACTAGCGCCTACAACACCGATTTTCATGGACCGACAATAGCATAATTATGCAAATGTGTGCATAATTATGCAGTACGGAGAACGGCCCCAGTTGCCTTTACCGCGGCAGCGACTGCGGATTCACGCATCTCAGTTACCTCTGCGCCAGTCAGTGTTCGATCAGGTGCGCGGAATACGAGTGAGAAAGCTAAGGAAATCTTGCCGTCTCCTAGCTTGTCGTAGCGGTCAAAGAGGGTGATGGATTCAAGGAGTTCGCCTGCTCCATCGCGCAGTGCTGATTCAACCTGAGATGCAGTGACATCAGCGTTAACAATCAGTGCAACGTCCTGAAGAGCAGCCGGCATAGTGCCAACCGTTGTGGGGCGAATGATTTCTGAATCTGGAAGCGCGCTTAAGCCAACTGCGAATGCAACAGATCGTTCAGGTAGACCGTACTTAGCAACGATACGTGGGTGGAGTTCACCGGCGTGAGCCACGGCTTTTCCGTCGACAATGAGTTCGGCGCAACGACCTGGGTGCCAAGGCGCAAAATCGGAACGCTTTACTGTCCACTCGAGATTACAGAGTTGGAGAATGTCTTGGGCATAAGCGATTGCATCCTGCCAGTTGTAGGCACGAGCCTTTCCTTGCCAATCTTCATTCTCAACTTTTCCAACTAGCAAACCAGCAACGTGATAAGCCTGAGGTGGAACGCTGGCAAAAATCTCGTCGATAACCTTCTGGTCTGGGCGCTTAGACAAGTCGGGTGAAATGAATGGCACTAGCTTCTGTGAGCTACGGAAAATTGAACCCATTTCGAAGATGGCAAAGTCTTTAGCGCCACGGCTGATGTTGCGCTGAGCCACTTCAATGAGTCCAGGAACGAGGTGCACACGCATCAATGGGAACTCTTCAGACATTGGATTAGCGATGCGATAAGTGGAAGCGCGTTCGCCAACGAAGCCCATCGATTCGATTGTCTCTTGGTTGGTGAAAGGGAAAGTTTGCACTTCAGCCAAACCTCGACTTGCCAGCATCTGCGCAACTGCACGACGTCGCTTCTGTGTCGAAGTCAAAGATGCGTGCTTAGGGCGCGGTGGAAGAATTGATGGAATCTTGTCGTAGCCAATCATGCGCGCTACTTCTTCAGCGAAGTCTGCAGATGTCAGAAGATCTGAACGCCATGATGGTGGGTCGACTTCAAAAGTTTTCTCATCTACGTCGCAACCAATTGTGCGAAGGATTTCTGCAATCTGCTTCGGTGTTACTTCTACGCCGAGAATGCGCGAAATAAAGGCAGGGTCCACTTTAACGACAGGTGCGAAGCGAGGCTCACCATCAATAACCGTAGCAACGTGCTGCGCAGAGCTATTCTCGGTAAGTAATTGAACAAAGCGAGCTGATGCGAATTGAGCAAGTGATGGATCAACGCTTCGTTCGAGACGACGCGAAGCTTCAGATGACAACTTATGACGGCGTGAGTTCTTAGCGACGCATACCGGATCGAAACGAACAGCTTCTAGCGCAATATCTGTCGTTGTTTCAGAAATTTCAGATGACGCCCCACCCATTGTTCCGGCGAGAGCAAGAGGTTGCGCATCATCACAGACCATAAGATCATCAGGATCTAGTTGACGCACTTGGCCATCAAGAGTGGTGAATGGTTGCGCCTTGCCTGCGCGTTTAATCGTGAGACCGCCCTGAATCTTTGACTTATCGAAAGCGTGAAGTGGTTGACCGAGTTCGAGCATGACGTAGTTGGTCACATCTACTACGAGAGAGATTGAACGCATCCCCATCTTCTCAATGCGACGACGCATCCAGAGTGGTGTTGTTGCCGATGGATCGAAATTCGACAGTGTTCGAAGGTAGAAGACAGATGCTGTGGCGGGATCTGCAATCTTTGCGCTGACACCCTTGCCTGTCTCTGGGAAGGTAAGGGTGCGTAGCGCTTCAACAGGATCGGTAAATTTCAGCCCTAGTGAGCCAGCCACTTCGCGGGCAATTCCACGAATGCTAAGTGCGTATCCACGATCAGGATTCACTGCAACGTCGAAGATGACATCGTTAATCATCAGACCAGCAATAGCATCATCGCCAATCTTTACTGTGCCTTCCGCGAAAGTCATGATTCCTGAGTGATCATCACCCAGTCCAAGTTCGCGAGCTGAGCAGATCATTCCATTTGAAGTTTTGCCGTATGTCTCGCGCGCTCCGATGGCAAAATCACCAGGAAGTACTGCACCGGGAAGAGCAGCAACAATGAGGTCACCAACTACGAAGTTGGTGGCGCCACAAATAACGTAACGGGTCTCCTTTTCACCGCAGTCGAGACCGACGTAGCGAACTGGCTTCTTAAACTCAGTAAGTTCTTCAATGCTGAGAACCTTTGCAAAGACGAGAGGACCTGTGAGATCAGATCCCTGCTTGATGATCTCTTCTACTTCAAAACCCACTCGAATGAGCGCATCAGAGATTTCTTCAGCGGTAATTGATGCGGGAATTTCAACAAACTCTTTTATCCAAGATAACGGTGCGCGCATTTAGAGTCCGACTCCAAACTGACGAGTGAAGCGGAGGTCGCCTTCGACGATGTCGTGCATGTCGGTGATTCCATGACGAACCATGAGAGTGCGCTCGAGGCCCATTCCGAATGCGAAGCCGGTGTAAACCTCGGTATCGATTCCACAAGTAGCAAGAACCTTTGGGTTAACCATTCCGCAACCGCCCCATTCAATCCAGCGGCCGTTGAAGAAGATATCTACTTCAGCACTTGGTTCGGTGAATGGGAAGAACGATGGACGAAGTCGAGTAACGACGTCAGGGCCAAACATGTGTTGAGCAAAGTTATCGAGAGTGCCTTTGAGGTGCGCCATAGTGATGCCCTTATCAATCACGAGGCCTTCAACCTGATGGAAGACCGGGCTATGAGTTGCATCGAGTTCGTCGGCACGGAAAGTGCGACCAGGGCAGATCATATAAATCGGCGGTTCTTGAGTAAGCATCGATCGAATCTGCACCGGCGAAGTTTGAGTACGAAGAACTACACCCGAATCAATGGGCTCGATAAAGAATGTATCTTGCATGGTTCGAGCTGGGTGATCTGCTGGAATATTGAGAGCATCGAAATTGAGCCATCCTGATTCAAGTTCAGGACCTTCTTCTACTGAGAATCCTTGTTCGATAAAAAAATCTGAAACTTCATTCTTGATGATTGAAATGGGATGGAGTCCCCCGCGGTGTGTGCGTTGAACTGGCAATGTAATGTCAACGACTTCTTCAAGAAGAACCTTGGCATCGCGCTCTGCTTCAAGCTTTTCGGTTGCTGATGCAAGCGCCCTTGCGATTTCACCCTTGGCATCTCCTATGAGCTTTCCAGCAGAGGCCTTCTCTTCAGGAGACAAAGAACCAAGCGCACGGCTAGCTAAAGAGACTGGAGCCTTATCGCCTGTATGTGCAAGGCGGGCGACTTTGAGGGCGTCGAGATCAGATGCGGCAGCAAAAGCCTTCTGGGCATCGCTTATCCACGATGCAATATCTGCCGGATTCATGGGGGTAATTCTAACCTGCGACCTTTGAAGAAAGGGTGAACATTACGATGGAAGCGGCTGCAGATAAGTTGAGGCTTTCGGCACGTCCAGCCATTGGAATAGTTACCTCAGTGACATCCGCTCCAAGATCTGCAGCACTTACTCCCCTAGCTTCATTTCCAAAGATTGCGATGCAATCGCCTGGAATTGTGAGATCAAGAATTGAAGTGCGGGCATGTGAAGAAAGTAGAAACTTTTGAATCCCTGGGAATTGCTTTTCGACGCGGTCGAATGCAACGCCTTCATAGACCGGGATGTGCCATAAAGAGCCGGCAGTTGAACGCACCACCTTTGGCGAAAACATATCGACTGAATCAGGGGAAGTAATGATGGCCGAAATCCCCATTGCATCTGCTGTACGCAGAATAGTTCCAGCATTTCCTGGGTCCTGAATTTCATGGAGGTAAATAAAAGTCGATGTTCCGGTTGCGCCGAGTTCGGAGAAAGTAGATTCTGGCTTGTAGCAGAGTGAGATGAGACCTTGTGGTGAGACTGTGTCAGACATCGCCTTCATAACCGCATCGTTCACTTCAACGATTTCAACGGAACCAAGATCTAACTCAGAAATCTTCGAGAGACCATTTTCAGTTGCGTAGAGAATCTTTAACTGCGGACCATTTTGTGAGGTCAACGCTTCTCGTGCACATTGCACGCCTTCAGCCACAAAGAGTCCTTGTTCACGACGTTCTTTTGCGCCCTTAGAACCAATAAGAGCCTTCACTCGCCCAACGTGCGGCGAATGAAGGCTCTCAATCATTGGTATGAATTACTTAAGCTGCAGGAAGGTTCTTGCGTGCAACATCCACGAGAACCTTAAATGCTGCTGGATCGTTTGTTGCGATATCTGAAAGAACGCGACGATCTACTTCAAGACCAGATGCCTTAAGGCCCTGGATGAAGCGGTTGTATGTCATTCCGTTTTCGCGAGCTGCAGCGTTAATACGCTGAATCCATAGCTGACGGAAATCGCCCTTCTTGTCCTTGCGGTCATTGAAGGCATAAACCATTGAGTGCGTTACTTGCTCCTTCGCCTTTGTGAAAAGACGTGAACGCTGACCGCGATATCCGGCTGCGCGCTCGAGGGTTGTGCGACGCTTCTTTGCTGCGTGTACTCCGCGCTTTACTCTCATTGGTCGACTCCCTTACTTCAAACCAAGCATGCGCTTGGCTGTCATTGTGACTGTTGCTTTTGCTGATGACTCTTGGCTCAAACGACGAGTAACGCGTGATGACTTGTGCTCCAAAAGGTGGCGCTTGCCTGCACGCTCGTGCATGATCTTTCCTGAACCTGTGACGCGGAAGGTCTTCTTCGCACCACTGTGGGTTTTCATCTTTGGCATTTATCTTCTCCTGTTACTTCGTCGTTGTTAAAAACTACTGTGCAGCTGCTTCTTCAGCAGCCTTTTCCTTGGCAGCTCGCGCCGCTTTCTGTTCAGCTACCGCTTCGGTCTTCTTCTTCGTTGGCCCTAGGACCATCGTCATCTGTCGACCTTCTTGCTTAGGAGCGAACTCCACGAATGCAATCTCTTTTACATCTTCTGCAAGACGCTGCAAGAGTTTGAATCCAAGCTCTGGACGTGTCTGTTCACGGCCACGGAACTTCATCGTGATCTTCACCTTGTCGCCACCCTTGAGGAACTTCTCGACTGCTGACCGCTTTGTCTCGTAGTCGTGATTTTCGATCTTTGGCGTCATGCGCACTTCCTTCACCACGATGTGGGTCTGGTTCTGACGTGCTTCGCGAGCCTTCTGTGCTTCCTGGTACTTGTACTTGCCGAAGTCCATGATCTTGCACACTGGTGGATTTGCTTCGGGTGCGATCTCTACGAGATCGAGTCCGATTTCATCTGCCATAGCTAGCGCTGCTTCGATATCTACAACTCCAACTTGTTCACCGGTGTAATTGATGAGACGAATTTGGGGTGTGCGGATACGGTCATTGATGCGCGGTTCTGTTGTGATTTCTGCTCCTATGTTTGTTCTTGAGTATCCAAGTCGCTGCATGAAATTGCGCACCGCACATAGGAAGCAATTGGCCCGCAAGGACCGAATTACTTACCGACGAACCAATCCGCCTAAGCAGAAGAGGTGGGAGCGGTGAGCTCCTCTTGCAGTAGCTGGGCTACTGGTCTGGGGTAAAGGTTACCCGAGGGGGCTGGGAATGAAAAATCCGAGCGTGCCTAGGCGCCCATGCCGTGAAGTCCGCCATCGACATGGATGATCTCAGCAGTGGTCTTTGGGAACCAATCACTCAACAAGGCAACAGCTGCCTTAGCTGCAGGAACTGGATCTGTGACATCCCATTCAAGTGGACTGCGATCGTTCCACACCTTTTCAAATTCATCGAAGCCCGGAATCGACTTTGCAGCCATGGTGCGGATTGGGCCTGCGGCAACGAGATTGATGCGAACATTTTCAGCACCTAAATCGCGAGCTAAGTAACGTGAAGTTGATTCAAGCGCTGCCTTAGCAACGCCCATCCAGTCGTACTTGGGCCATGCAACCTGAGCGTCGAAATCGAGGCCCACAACAGATGCGCCATCCTTAAATGTTGGACGACATGCCATTGTCAGAGATTTGAGCGAGTACGCAGAGATATGAACTGCAGTTGCGACATCTTCCCAAGCAGTGTTGAGGAAGTTGCCACCAAGTGCTGCTTCGGGAGCAAAACCAATCGAGTGCACTACGCCATCGAGATGAGGAACGTGCTTGCGCACTTCATCTGCCAAACCATCGAGGTGTTCTTGGCTCGTGACATCGAGTTCGATGATTGGCGCAGGTTGTGGCAAGCGTCCCGCGATGCGAGTCGTGAGGCTAAGTGCGCGACCGAAGCCAGTGAGGACAACGTTGGCGCCTTCTTCTTGAGCAATCTTGGCGATATGGAAAGCGATAGATCCATCGGTGAGAACACCGGTAACGAGGATATTTTTTCCTTGGAGTATGCCCATATCTAGTGACCCATTCCTAATCCGCCATCGACAGGAATGATGGCACCAGTTATATAACTTGCTTGTGGCGATGCAATAAATGCAACAACATCTGCAATCTCTTCAGCCGAGCAGAAACGACCCAGCGGAACTTGCGCCGCAATGTCTGAGCGGCGCTTTTCATCGAGCTCGGCTGTCATATCAGTTTCAACAAACCCTGGAGCGATAACGTTTGCAGTGATTCCGCGACTGCCGAGTTCGCGCGCAAATGATCGCGCCATTCCAACGAGACCTGATTTCGAAGCCGAGTAATTTACTTGTCCAGCAGCGCCTACTCCCCCGACTACTGAGCCGATAAAAATCAGACGACCACGCTTTAATTTCAGTAAGCCTTTAGTTGCTCTCTTTGAAACACGGAAAGCGCCGGTGAGGTTTGCGTTAATGACGCTTTCGAAATCTTCATCGCTCATTCGCATTACGAGAGTGTCTTTAGTTATTCCGGCATTAGCCACGATGATTTCTGGTTGACCAATCTCGGCTTCAATCTTTGCAAAGCCGGCATCAACACTGGCTGAATCCGTGACATCCATCTGAACTGCATCGAAACCAGTGGGTGGAGTTCCGCTTCGGTATGTGATGACAACTCGGTGACCCGCGGCCTTGAGGGCGGTAGCGATTGCTAAACCGATTCCGCGATTTCCGCCGGTTACAAGTGCGATTGATGTCGAGTCGCTCATGAGAGAAAACTACCCTACTGTTGCGCTATGGCTAAAGAAGATGACGTTTACGACATCACAAGTGCGCCTAAAGGCTTAACTACTGACCAGTCTGCGAGACAACGCCGTTACTTCTTTTCAATGATGTTGCGTACGGCTTGTTTCATTCTCACCGTCGTTCTTCCAAGCCCATATCGATGGATCGCTCTTCTCGGAGCTGTAGTGCTTCCATATATTGCAGTTGTTGTTGCAAATGCCGGACGTGAAACCGTACTTCCAGGAGCTGCCATCTTGAAGAAGAGGCCGCGAGGAATTGAGTAAGTCTCAGAAGAAAGAGGAGTTCTCACTTCTCAAATCGTTTGTCGCGCTACTTTTAATCGCAGCTTGCTTATGGGCCGCACAATGGCAATTCCATAGAGGTCTTGATCGACACGCACGAAACTCGATTATCGAAACCAACTCTTCGCTTCCACCTATCGCCCTGGCGCGAGTTCAATCTGAGCCAACAAAACACGAGTGGAAGCCGGTATCGGTTACTGGACAATTCGATGCCAGCAAGCAAATCCTGCTACGCAATAGATACTTCGAAGGCGTTTATGGCTTTGAGCTACTGACGCGATTTACTTCAGAAGATGGAAAGAGCTTCTGGGTTGATTGCGGATGGGTCAAAGCTGGCATCAATGCATTGACTGCTCCAACAATTCCAGAACTGCCAACTGGCCAGATCAATATCGTGGGTCGCTTGCGTCTTGACTCATCACTTCCCCGGGGCTCCTTCTTCGCACTTCCAGCCGATAAGAGCGATGGCTTGATATCGAAGGCCAATGCTCAATCTAATTCAACATCTGAAAACTTCTATATTGATTTACTCGAAGGATCGCAAAGCTCACTTACTCCGGCAGTGCCTGCGCAACTACCTGAACTTTCTGATGGACCACATATGGCATATGCACTGCAGTGGGTTTTCTTCGGTGGCCTGGTTGTGTATGGCCGTTACTTAATTCGCCGTGAGGTCCTGTCGGTTAAAGAGCTCTGAGTAAAGACCGTTGGTTGTAATTAACTCTTCGTGCTTGCCTCGTTCGACAATCAGACCTTTCTCAAGAACGAGAATCTGATCTGCCTCCATCACAGTGCTAAGTCTGTGCGCAATAACGATTGATGTGCGACCTTTGAGAGCTTCCTTAAGAGCAGCCTGTACGAGCGATTCATTCTCAGAATCGAGGTGTGCCGTTGCTTCATCGAGAATAACTATCGCAGGAGCCTTAAGTAGAAGTCGGGCAATCGCTAAACGTTGCTTCTCTCCCCCGGAAAGACGATGTCCTCGTTCACCCACCATGGTGTCGAATCCATTGGGTAAGGATGAAACTAGTTCCCAGATTTGCGCAGCCTTACACGCTTCAATCATTTCAGCTTCAGTTGCATCTTCTTTTGCGTAGAGAAGGTTCTCGGCGATGGTCTCGTGGAATAAGTGCGCATCTTGCATTACTACGCCGATTGAATCTCGAAGTGATTGAACCGTGAAGTCGCGGATATCTTGACCATCAATTTTTATCGAACCACGCGTTACATCATATAAACGTGGAATAAGCGCGCTCATCGTTGTTTTACCAGCACCTGATGGGCCAACAATGGCTGTCAGCGTGCCTGCGGGAGCTGTAAATGAAATTCCTTTAAGGACTTCGCCGCTATCAATGGTTTCTGGCTTGGCTGCGGATTCAAGAGAAGCCAATGAAATCTCTTCAGCTCTTGGATAAGTGAAAACCACATCTTCAAAATCAATTTGTAGGTTCTTATTCTTAAGTTCTAATGCACCTGGTTTATCAGTGATCATGGGATGTAAGTCGAGCACTTCAAATACTCGTTCAAATGAGACGAGTGCCGTCATTACATCGATGCGAACATTTGAGAGAGCGGTAAGCGGCCCGTAAAGTCGAGCCAAGAGAGCGGTAATGGCAAGCAAAGTTCCGACGGAGATTGATCCGCTAATCGCGAGGTGGCCACCAATGCCATAGGCAAAAGCGGTGGCAACTGCTGCGACGCTGGTGATTCCAACAAAGAAGACCCGGTTGAGCATCGCAGTCTGAATACCAATATCAGCGACTTTTCGTGCTCGCGTACGGAAGAAGTTCTCCTCCTTCGCAGGTTTTCCATAAAGGTTGACTAGAAGCGCTCCCGAAACATTGAATCGCTCTGTCATTGTGCTCGACATCGTGGCATTGAGATTGAAAGCATCGCGAGTCAAAGCCTGAATACGCTTTCCAACCCATTTAGTTGGCAGCAAGAAGACCGGCAAGAGCAAGAGTGAAACAACTGTGATTTGCCAAGAAAGAATCAGCATCGTCGTCACTACAAGAACGAGTGAAACCACATTGCTGACGACGCCCGAGAGGGTGCCGGTGAAGGCTTGCTGTGCGCCCATGACATCAGAGTTGATACGCGATATGAGTGCGCCTGTTTGGGTGCGAGTGAAGAATGCAATGGATTGCCGTTGAATATGAGCGAAGACTTGGGAACGAAGATCGTAAATGAGGCCTTCACCAATTCGAGCTGAGTACCACCGGCCGAAGATATTGAAGAAAGCATCAACGACTGCAAGAAGTCCAACAGCAAGAGCAAGCTTTGTTACTAAACCTGCATTCTTTGGAATGACGCCTTTATCAATCAGTTCTCGCAGTAAGAGAGGTGACGAGACGACTAAGAGCGCCTCAATGACAACAGTGATGAGAAAGATTGTGATCTGAGATTTATAGGGACGACCATAGGAAATGATTCTTTTGATTGTCCCTGGCTTTAGCTTTTGAGATTTCACTGAAGGATCTGCAGTCATTGACCGAAAGGTCATCCAGACTGCATGTTGTGACATAAGAAAAGTTTATGCGGATCAGACAGTGAAGCCGAGAGCGCGAAGTTGTTCGCGTCCATCGTCTGAAATCTTGTCAGGACCCCAAGGCGGCATCCATACCCAGTTAATCTTTACATCGTCGGTAAATGGAGCAAGTGCCTGACGAGTTTGATCTTCAATGACATCTTGAAGTGGGCAAGCCGCCGAGGTGAGGGTCATATTGAGTACTGCAATGTTGTTATCGTCGACCATCATGTCGTAGATGAGACCAAGGTCAACAACGTTGATACCAAGTTCTGGGTCGACAACATCTTTCATCGCCTCGTTGATATCTTCAATCTTTGCAACCATGTGGCCATCCTACTTTCTTTTTACGGTGCTGGTTAATTCTGCTTAGCTAAAGCTTGGACGCTTGCATCTTTAAAGGCCATCCAACCAAGGAGGGCGCACTTAATTCGTGCCGGGTATTGCGAAACACCAGCCAGGGCGACGGCATCTTCAAGAAGGTTTTCATCTCCCTTTTCAGTGCCTTTGCTCTGCATCAAATGCATAAATGAATCAGCAATCACTTGCGCCTGCGTGAGGTCTTTACCGATCAAGAGATCGGTCAGGATTGAAACGCTCGCCTGAGAAATAGAGCAACCGACGCCATCCCATGAAACGCTCTTCACTGTTTGGCCATCGAGCGTCACATTGAGAGTGATTTCATCACCACAACTTGGATTGATGTGATGCACCTGAGCATCGAAAACCGGATTGAGCTTCTTGTTCTGTGGGTTCTTATAGTGATCAAGAATTACCTCTTGATAGAGATTATCTAGTTGCATTAGCGACCAAAGTATTTCTGTGCGCCTTGTACACCCTCAACGAGGGCATCAAGATCATCAGTTGTGTTGTACAAATAAACGGATGCACGAGTAGTGGCTGGAACTCCAAGCTTGCGAGTAAGCGGCCACGCACAGTGGTGACCTGTACGAACAGCAACTCCTTGGCTATCGAGATACTGCCCCAAATCATGTGGGTGAATATCTCCGAGAGTGAATGAGATGGCTCCCCCACGTAACTCTGTTGTCTTTGGTCCAATGATTCGCAGATCTTTTATCTCAGAAAGTCCATTGAGAAGATATGAAGTCAGTTCTACTTCGTGGCGATGGATGTTATCCATGCCGATCGTCGTTAAGTAATTAAGTGCAGCGCCCAATCCAACAGCTTGCGCCATATTAGGAACGCCTGCTTCAAACTTCTTCGGAGCCTGGGCCCATGATGCGTATTCCATAGTGACGTTTTCGATCATGGAACCGCCAGTAAGAAACGGTGGAAGATCTGCCAGTAGTTCTGAACGGCCCCAGAAAATTCCAATTCCAGTTGGCCCGACTGCCTTATGCCCAGAGAATGCCAAGAAATCAATATCGAGTGCTTTCACATCGACTGGCATATGTGGAACTGACTGACACGCATCAAGCACAACAACAGCGCCAACTTCGTGCGCACGGCGCGTGATTGCGTCAAGTGGGTTAATGGTTCCGAGAACATTTGATTGATGAGTGAGTGCAACAACCTTGGTGGACGAGTCAATCACTGAATCAATATTCGAAAGGTCAAGGCGACCCTCTTCGGTAACCGAGAACCACTTAAGGGTTGCGCCTGTGCGCGCTGCAAGCTGTTGCCACGGTATGAGGTTGGCATGGTGTTCCATCTCGGTGATGACAATCGAATCCCCTGCCTTCAGGTGGAAGCGATTACCAGGAGCAGCATTACCCATCGCATAGGAAACCAAGTTAAGCGATTCAGTAGCGCTCTTTGTAAATACAACTTCATCAACATGTGCGTTAAGGAAGTTGGCCACGATGGTGCGCGCACCTTCATAGGCATCAGTAGCTTCTTCAGCTAATTGATGGGCTCCACGGTGAACAGCGGCGTTGTGAAATCTGTAGAAATCAGATTCTGCATCGATCACCACATTTGGCTTCTGGCTCGTTGCTCCAGAATCTAAATAAACAAGGCGCTTGCCATCGCGGATTGTCCGATCCAAGATCGGAAAATCCTTAGCGATAGCCTGAGCGTCAAATGTCATGGTTAAGCGGTGACGTACTCCGCATAACCATTTGCTTCGAGCTTATCTGCAAGCTCTGGTCCGCCTTCTTCAACAATGCGGCCGTTAGCAAATACATGTACGAAGTCAGGCTTGATGTAACGCAAGATGCGTGTGTAGTGAGTGATCAAGAGAATTCCGTGGTTGTTGGCAGCCTTTGCGCGGACAACACCTTCAGAGACGATACGTAGCGCATCAACATCTAGGCCTGAGTCTGTCTCATCAAGGATTGCAAACTTTGGCTTGAGGAGCTCGAGCTGCATGATCTCGTGGCGCTTCTTTTCGCCGCCAGAGAATCCTTCGTTGACGTTACGTTGTGCAAAAGATGCATCCATCTTGAGTGATTCCATTGCGCTCTTAACTTCGCCTACCCACTCGCGAAGCTTTGGAGCTTCTCCGCGAAGTGCTGTAGCTGCTGTACGCAAGAAGTTTGAAACTGATACACCAGGAACTTCAACTGGGTATTGCATCGCTAAGAAGAGACCCGCCTTAGCGCGCTCATCAACAGACATCTCGAGGACATCTGCGCCATCAAGAGTGACTGTTCCACCTGTAATTGTGTACTTAGGATGTCCGGCGATTGAGTAAGCAAGTGTTGACTTGCCTGAACCGTTTGGTCCCATGATTGCGTGTGTTTCACCTGACTTGATGGTGAGGTCTACGCCCTTAAGGATTTCAATCGAACCTTGTTCGGTATCGACAGATACTTTCAATCCGCGAATTTCTAGAGTGCTCATATCTATCTCCGTTACATCTCTACCGTGACGGAGTCTCCGTCGACAGTTACTGAATAGGTCTTTACTGGGGCTACTGCAGGAGGTGTTAGCGCCTCTCCTGTGCGTAAATCGAATTCAGCTCCATGGAGCCAGCATTCGATCTTGAAATCTGTGACATCGCCTTCTGAAAGGGATGCATCCGAATGGCTGCAGATATCGTTGATAGCAAATACTTCATCGCCCACGCGAGTGACGCAGATGGATTCACCATTCTTTTCGATACGGACAGGCTTGCCCGCTTGAAGTGATGAGAAAGTTAAATCAGACATTACTTACCTGCCTTTGCAAGTTCATCATCGATGCGAGCCATGATGCGCTCCTGGACTTCTTCGATGCCGATTTCAGAGACAATCTCATTAAAGAAGCCACGAACAACGAGACGACGTGCGTCGTCCATATTGATTCCGCGTGACATTAAGTAGAAGAGTTGTTCATCATCGAAGCGACCAGTTGTAGAAGCGTGACCTGCTCCAACGATTTCGCCGGTTTCGATTTCGAGGTTTGGAACTGAATCCGCGCGTGCTCCATCAGAGAGCAACAAGTTGCGGTTGAGCTCGTAGGTATCTGTGCCTTCAGCGGCGGCGCGGATAAAGACATCACCGATCCAGACTGTGTGTGCCTTATCGCCAGCAAGTGCGCCCTTGTAGTTAACGCGTGACTTGGCATTGGGAACTTTGTGATCGACAAACATACGGTGTTCGAAGAATTGTCCGGCTGTTGCAAAGTACACACCTGAGAGATCACAAGATGCACCCGGTGCGATGAAGTCAACGGTTGGAAGTAGACGAACTACATCTCCCCCAACAGTGACAACGATTGACTTAAATGTGGCATCGCGATCAACGATTGCATGATGTCGCGCTGCATGAATGGTTTTTGATCCCCATTCTTGTAGAGCGATGAGAGTCAGATGAGCGCCTGGCTCGACCACGATTTCGAGGTCTTCAGCGAGGTGCATATCTCCCGAGTTCTCAATAACAATTACTGATTTCGAGTGGTTGCCAGCTTTGATCAGTACGCGTGAGAGTTCTGCTGAATCTGTGCCGAAGGCTGCGCGATTGAGAAAGATTGGTTCAGCAATCTCTGCGTTCGCAGCAATCGCAAGAACTGCACCTTTGCTTGTGAACTGGCGAATACGGTTAACAATTGCATCATCACTTTCGGTAACAGCTTCGATATCTTGATGCGTAAATGTTGCGCCTGTTGGAAGTGAACCTTTAACCGCAAGTGAATTACGTTCGACAGCAGTTGCTGTTCCATCGTGCATTCCACCTAGACGCTTGAGCGGTGTAAAGCGCCAAGCTTCTTCACGGCCCGTAGGTGTATGGTTTTCAAGAAGGTTTGATTGCAATGTAGACATTATCCGACTGCGCCTTCCATCTGAAGTTCGATGAGGCGGTTAAGTTCGAGTGCGTACTCCATTGGAAGTTCGCGAGCGATAGGTTCGATAAATCCACGAACAATCATCGCCATCGCTTCATCTTCATTGAGCCCACGTGACATGAGATAGAAGAGTTGGTCATCGGAGATCTTCGAAACAGTTGCTTCGTGTCCCATAGAGACATCGTCTTCACGGATATCAACATATGGGTATGTATCTGATCGAGAGATTGTGTCGACAAGAAGTGCATCGCACTTAACTGTGCTGGCAGAGTGGTGAGCCCCTTCTTGTACCTGAACAAGTCCACGGTATGAAGTACGTCCGCCTCCACGAGCTACAGATTTAGAGATAACTGAAGATGATGTGTAAGGAGCTGCGTGAACCATCTTCGCTCCTGAATCCTGGTGCTGACCAGGACCTGCAAATGCGAGTGAGAGAGTTTCACCCTTTGCATGTGGACCCATCAACATGACAGCTGGGTACTTCATGGTGACCTTCGAGCCGATATTTCCATCGACCCATTCCATGGTTGCACCTTCTGCACATGTTGCGCGCTTTGTTACCAAGTTATAAACGTTGTTCGACCAGTTCTGGATGGTTGTGTAGCGAACACGTGCACCCTTCTTGACGATGATTTCAACAACTGCTGAGTGAAGTGAATCTGACTTGTAGATAGGAGCTGTGCAACCTTCTACATAGTGAATGTATGAATCTTCATCCGCAATAATCAAAGTACGTTCGAACTGACCCATATTTTCGGTATTGATACGGAAGTAAGCCTGCAATGGAATATCTACATGTACGCCCTTTGGTACATAGATAAATGATCCACCAGACCATACAGATGTGTTGAGAGCTGCGAACTTGTTGTCGCCAACAGGAATAACTGAACCGAAGTACTCCTTGAAGAGTTCTGGGTGCTGCTTTAGACCGCTATCTGTATCAAGGAAGATAACGCCTTGCTTTTCAAGATCTTCACGGATTGAGTGGTAAACAACCTCTGACTCGTACTGAGCTGCTACGCCTGAAACAAGGCGCTGCTTTTCTGCTTCTGGAATTCCAAGACGGTCATATGTGTTCTTGATGTCATCAGGCAAGTCATCCCAAGTTGTCGCCTGCTTCTCAGTTGAGCGCACGAAGTACTTGATTGTGTCGAAGAAGATTCCAGACAGATCTGATCCCCATGATGGCATCGGCTTCTTGTAAAAGAGATCTAAGCCCTTGAGGCGAAGGTCAAGCATCCACTGAGGTTCGCTCTTCTTCGCTGAGATATCGCGAACAACTTCCTCGCTAAGGCCACGCTTCGCGTTAGAGCTGGCTTCATTATTATCTGACCAACCGTATTCGTAATTTCCGAGGCCATCGAGCTCTGGGTGTGCTGTTGTCATGAGGACGCCTTTCCAGCGGTTAGTTTTTTAGATTGTTTGGTGAGGTTGGGGATGTAAGTAGTGCAAACGCCATCGCCATGAGCGATAGTCGCTAAACGTTGTACGTGTGTTCCAAGAACACGGGAGAAAGCTTCAGTCTCTGCCTCGCAGAGTTGCGGGAATTCGGCGGCAACGTGCGCAATTGGGCAGTGGTGCTGACACAACTGCTCGCCCAATGGGCGGCTTTCGATGCTGGTTGCGTAACCTTGTTCAGTAAGAAAAGTTGCGAGTGCTTCTGATTTATTGGCACGTTTTGCCAGAGCGAGCGTTGCTTTACGTTCGATATCGTCGGCGCGAGATTGCGCAAATGCTTTGACTAAATGTTCGCCAGATTGTGCTGACATAAATTTCAACGCGGCAACTGCAAGATCGTCATAAGAATGTTCAAACTTTTCGCGGCCAGAATCGGTCATGACAAATACCTTGGAAGGTCGTCCGCGCCCACGGCTAATTGCCTGATGCGGTTCGCGGGCTTCGAGAATCGAGTCAGCGACTAAGAGGTCGAGGTGCCTGCGGATACCAGCGGGAGTCAGCCCAAGGCGCTCCCCCAGAACGACGGCTGTAGAGGGGCCATTTTCGAGGACGGAGCGCGCGATAGCTTCGCGGGTGCTGAGGTCATCGATTTTCACAACAGTATTGTGTCGTAATTCGCTGAGCCTCGCCAATCCAAAAGGTCCGCGTCGTGCGGCTACGGGTCATAGGCTACGAGCGTGAGTCGAACCAGATCGTTAGCCACCCGAGCCCTTCCGGCGCTCTCTGGATTACTCCTCTTTCTTCAATCAGCGCTCGTTATTACTGGCGGTGCGGTTCGAGTAACTGGTTCTGGACTTGGCTGCCCCACGTGGCCTGAGTGCACACCGGGCTCGTACACACCGGTTCCGGGGCAAGCTGAAGGTGCGCTGCACGCATGGATTGAATTTGGAAATAGGTTGCTTACCTTCGCACTGCTCTTTGCAGCACTTGCAACAGTCATTGCAATTTTCCGAGCTGGACGTCGCGATCTCAGATTCCTTGGAGCAACACAAGTACTTGGAATTCTCGGTCAAGGCGTTTTGGGTGGGATCACGGTTTTAACTGATCTCAACCCCTTAGCTGTTGGTTCACATCTACTTCTCTCCATTCTTCTCATCGCGGCAGCAACATCACTGCACTCGCGTCGCCATCATCCATATGTACGAACTTCATCTTCTCAAGTTCGAATTTCACGTCTATCACTTGCCCACATCAACGTTGCATTTGTCGCAATCACCATCGGAACCTTGGTTACTGGTAGCGGTCCTCATGCCGGTGATGTTGATGCGCCCCGTTTAGATTTTACGATCACCACCATCACGCGTTTTCACAGCGCTTCTGTCTGGCTTTTGATGGGACTAACTCTCATATTCCTTTTTTCAAAGAGTCTAAATTTCGAGACTAAGCGTTGGCTAAGAATTTTTCTCGTTCTTGCTATCGCACAAGGCGGTCTCGGTTACATCCAATATTTCCTCGGAGTTCCCGAAGGGCTTGTAGTCCTTCATTTACTTGGTTCAGTACTCGTATGGATCGCAGCGTGGCGCATCCGACTTTCAGTAGTTCGTAAAGCGGCATAAGGAGAAGAAGATGACAAAGATCAATGGTTGGACCGAATTAGACGATCGCGCAGTTGCATACGCTCGCGCACTTGCAATGGATGCGGTTCAGAAGGTTGGCAATGGCCACCCAGGTACAGCGATGGCACTTGCGCCTGTTGCCTACAACCTCTTTCAGCGTCATCTCATCCACGATCCATCAGACCCACAATGGTTAGGTCGCGATCGCTTCATCTTGTCATGCGGTCACTCTTCAATGACGCTCTACACACAACTCTTCTTCAGCGGTTACGGTCTTGAGATGGAAGATATTCAGTCATTCCGTACATGGGGCTCGCTCACTCCCGGACACCCAGAATTTGGCCACACAGCAGGTGTTGAAATGACAACGGGTCCATTGGGCGCAGGCGTTGCAACATCTGTTGGTTTTGCAATGGCGGCACGTTACGAACGTGGCTTGTTAGATCCTGAAGCAGCAATTGGCACATCTATTTTCGATCACTCAATCTGGGTCATCTGTTCGGACGGCGACCTACAAGAAGGCGTTTCAGGAGAAGCATCATCTCTCGCCGGAACACAAGCGCTCGGTAATCTCAACGTCATTTATGATGACAACAGAATTTCTATTGAAGGCGACACTCACGTTTCATTTACAGAAGATGTTGCAGCTCGCTACCGCGCATATGGCTGGCATGTTATTGAAGTTGCAGCACTTGCTGATGGAAACGTTGATCTCGAATCTCTCGATAAGGCGATGCTGACGGCAAAAGCTGAACTGACAAAGCCATCACTTATTCGCATGCACTCAACTATTGCGTGGCCAGCGCCAAAACTTCGCGGAACAGCAAAGTCACATGGATCAGCCCTCGGCGATGAAGAGATTGCGGCAACAAAGAAGGAGTTGGGTCTTAACCCTGACGAGAAGTTTGCAATGCCAGCAGATGTCTTTGCCCATGTTCGTTCGGTCAAAGAGCGCGGCGCTGCAGTTCGCAAGGAATGGGATGGAAAGTTTGCTCAGTGGCAGAGCGCTCATCCAGAGCGCGCATCACTTCTCAAGCGACTTGTCGCTCGTGAACTTCCAGCAGGTTGGGAAGCAACTCTTCCGGTCTTTGAATCTGGAAAAGATGTTGCTACACGTACTGCCTCAGGTCATGTCATTAATGCGATTGCTAAGGCGCTCCCAGAGTTCTGGGGAGGATCGGCAGACCTTGCTGATTCGAATATGACAACTATCGAGGGCGGCAATTCATTCTTGCCGGCAACGAGTGATATGAAGAATGCAGACCCATATGGTCGCATCATCCACTTCGGTATTCGCGAACATGCGATGGGTTCTATTCTCAATGGAATTGCACTCCACGGTTTGTCGCGTTCATTCGGCGGAACCTTCGCTGTCTTTAGCGATTACATGCGTCCATCTGTGCGCCTTGCTGCAATCATGGATATTCCATCAACTTTTGTATGGACTCACGATTCCATCGGCGTTGGTGAAGATGGTCCAACTCACCAGCCAATCGAACACTTTGCTGCCCTTCGCGCTATCCCTAACTTTGCTGTGCTACGTCCGGCTGATGCCAATGAAGTTGCTGAAGCCTGGAAAGCTGTCATTAAGCGAAATAAGCCTGCCGGATTCCTGCTCTCACGTCAGAATCTTCGTACCGTCGATCGCACAACACATGGCGCGGCAAGCGGCGTAGAAAAGGGTGCTTACGTCCTCAAAGAGTCATCAACTGCTGCAAAGGTGACAATCATTGCGACAGGTTCTGAAGTTGGAATCGCACTCGATGCCCAGATCGCTCTTGAAGCAGAAGGCGTGGCAACACGAGTAGTCAGCGCTCCATGTCTTGAATGGTTTAACGAACAACCTGCTTCTTACCGCGAATCAGTTATTTCGACTTCGACTCTTCGCGTCAGTATCGAATCAGGTATCGCACTCGGATGGCGTGAATACGTCGGCGATTCAGGAATTATCGTCTCACTCGATCATTGGGGTGCATCGGCTGCAGCTGGCAAACTCTTCACTGAGTTCGGCCTTACTTCGGAGCGCGTAGTGTCGGATGTAAAGAAGGCTCTTGCGTAATGAAGATTTCTGGTCCATCGCTTGCCGCAATTGATCGCGAAAGCGATATCTATCGCAAGCTTCGCGAAACGCACCCACGAATTGCTAAAAAGGATTCACAGACGTGGGGTTCGAAGGCAGCTGCAGAAGCGGCCGTTCGTCTTAACTGGGTAGATCTACCTGAAGAATCGCAAGCGCTACTCCCCCAGATTGCAGATCTTGTAGCGAAATTCTCTTCACATTCACGAGTAGTTCTCTGTGGCATGGGTGGTTCATCACTCGGACCTGAAGTGATTGCACATACCTACAAGAAAGATATCTTCATCTTCGATTCAACGGATCCCAACTATGCGCAGCATGCAATCGGCAGCGATTTAGCTAAGACCGTTGTAGTCGTAAGTTCGAAATCTGGCTCGACAATTGAAACTTCTTCACAGCGCGCGCTCTTTCAATCACAGTTTGAATACGCTGGGCTTAATCCTGTAGACCACATGCTCTTTGTTACCGATCCTGGCTCTCCGCTTGATATCGAAGTTCGCGCAGGTGGATATTCAGTCATCAATGCAGATCCCAATGTTGGTGGACGTTTTAGCGTATTGAGCGCATTTGGATTGCTTCCATCTGCTCTCGTTGGCGCACCCATTGCTGACTTACTTGCAGATGCTCGCGCCGAAAAGAGCGCCTTTCTTGAAGACGATCAAGCAATTCTCGATGTTGCATACCTTCTCGTTACCCAAGCAGAGCAGTACATAGCTTTCACAGATGCAGGTTCAGCAG
This sequence comes from Planktophila turicensis (SeqCode), assembly GCF_965234405.1. Classification (GTDB taxonomy): domain Bacteria; phylum Actinomycetota; class Actinomycetes; order Nanopelagicales; family Nanopelagicaceae; genus Planktophila; species Planktophila turicensis. The sequence goes on along the minus strand of NZ_OZ248346.1, from coordinate 622,651 downwards.
TTCCTGGACTTTCAGATTGGATTGAGCAGCTCATCGCTGAATCAACCGGTAAAGATTCGATTGGGCGCTTACCTATCGCTACCGAAGATAGTCCTCGTGCCAAAGTTGGTGGATCTTTTACTGTGGCCTACGCAGGATCATCTACCGATCTCACTGTTGAAGGCCCACTTGGAGCTCATTTTATTTTCTGGGAGTGGGTCACCGCTCTTATTGGGGCTGCGCTCAAGATTGATCCCTTCAATCAACCAAATGTGACTGAAGCAAAAGAGCAGACTGCGGCTTGTTTAACCGAATGGAATAACTCCGTACCTGTACTCACTCCTGCATGTTCTGAGAAGTCAGTTGAAATCTTTGGTGATGGGCAATCACTCAAGGATGCACTTGCAACGTTTATCGAAGATGTAAAAGATGGTGGTTACATCGCCATCATGGCTTATCTCGATCGCCGTGATGATGTAAAGATTGCAGAGCTTCGTTCGGTACTTGCAGAGAAGTCTGGCCATCCAACTTCATTTGGTTGGGGTCCACGTTTCATGCACTCTACGGGTCAATTCCATAAAGGTGGACAGAAGAACGGATCCTTCCTTCAAATTACGGGTGAGACTTCCATTGATTACGAGATTCCAGGTCGTAGCTATAGCCTGCGCACTCTTCTCTTTGCTCAGGCAATCGGTGATAACCGTGCGCTAGCTACAAGAAAATACCCGCTCCTTCGTCTGCATCTGCAGAAGCGAAGTGCGGGTATTGATGAAATCTTGGCAGCTGCCCGATCTCTATAGAGGCCGATTACTCGATATCGTCTCCACGAAGTTTGCGGAGAGCATCTTCTAGGATCTTCTCGCCTTCCTTATCTGAGCGACGCTCTTTTACATAAGCAAGGTGAGTCTTGTAAGGGATATTAACTACAGCGCTTGGTGGATTGTTCTTATCGCGACCTGCAGGTAGGCCGCACTTAGGGCAATCCCACTGATCGGGAATTACAACAGTTTCTTCAACTGCAAATGATGGACGAACTTCATGGCCATTGGCACACCAGTACGAAACTGTTGCGCGCTCAATCTGATCTCCGCGCTCCGCTTCGCCCATTGGGCCAGCGCCGACACGACTTCCGCGAATTGCACTTGCCATGGATTAACCCTTCAAAACGAGTGAGAGGCTAACAACGCCAGCGAACCAGAGTCCGCCTACGACGATTGTGATTCGATCAAGGTTTCGTTCCACGACAGATGATCCGCCGTAGTTTGATGAGACGCCGCCACCGAATAGATCGGAGAGGCCAGAACCTTTGCCCTTGTGAAGCAAGACGAGAAGAATCATCAAGACGCTTGTGATGACAAGAAAGATTGATAGAGCTAAAGCCATGCGTAAAACTCCTCTAGAGGTAGGGGTACAGGATACCCGAATGAACTGGAAAGCTTTGAATTAGATAGGAATTAGATGCGAACTACGCCTGAGCGTGGAACTTAACGATCTTTGCCAGCTCTTCAGGGTCAAGGCTTGCTCCCCCGATGAGGGCGCCATCGACATCGGTCTGCTTCATGATTTCAACGATATTCGCTGACTTCACAGAACCGCCATAAAGAATGCGCATATTTGCTGCGATCTCGGATGAGCCGATCTGCTCTACTTCTTCGCGGATAGCGGCACATACTTCTTGTGCATCTTCAGGAGTTGCTGTCTTGCCTGTGCCGATTGCCCAGACTGGTTCGTAAGCAATAACGATCTTCTTAAGGTCTGGCTTATGGAAACCTTCGAGGCCTGCACGTACCTGACGGATGACATGTGAAACATGGGTTCCGGATTCGCGGATTGCTAGCTCTTCACCAACGCAGAAAATGGGTGTGAGTTCATTGGCAAGGGCGGCTTTAATCTTGCGATTAATGAGTGCGTCATCTTCATGATGGATTGCGCGACGCTCTGAGTGACCAATGACAACAAATGTGCAGCCAAGCTTTGCAAGCATTGAACCAGAGATATCACCAGTAAATGCACCGGAGCCTTCCGGTGAAAGATCTTGCGCACCATACTGCAGGCGGAGGCGATCACCATCGACCATAGTTTGGATAGAGCGGATATCTGTAAATGGAGGAATGATTGCGACATCTACTGCGTCGTAATCCTTATCTTCGAGTGAGTAGACAAGCTTCTGTGCAACTGCAATCGCCTCGAGGTGATTGAGGTTCATCTTCCAGTTACCAGCCATGAGTGGTTTACGCATTGTTACTCCTTCGTCGTTGTTACGTGAAAATTAAAGATTAGAGATCGAGGGCTGTCAGACCCGGAAGTTCTTTGCCTTCGAGGTATTCAAGTGAAGCTCCGCCGCCAGTTGAGATGTAACCGAAGGCAGAATCTGCAAAGCCGAGTGCGCGAACAGCTGCTGCTGAATCACCACCTCCGACAACGGAGATCCCGGGAACTTCAGTGAGTGCTTGCGCAACAACCTTCGTTCCGTGTGCAAAGTTAGGAAATTCGAAGACGCCCATTGGACCGTTCCAGAAGACTGTCTTGCACGTCTTGATTGCTGCAGCAAATGCCGCCGCAGTTTCAGGTCCAATATCGAGGCCCATCTGATCTGCAGGAATTGCATCAGCACTTACCAAAGTTGGTGTCGCATCTGCAGAAAACGTTGGAGCAACGACGATATCTGTTGGGAGCAAGAGCTTTACGCCAGAATCTTCAGCCTGCTTAATGAGGCCCTTGACGGTATCAATGAGATCGCGTTCTACAAGGGAAGAACCAATCTCTTTGCCTTGCGCTGCAAGGAATGTGAAGAGCATCCCGCCACCGATAGCCATGACATCAACTTTTCCAAGAAGGTTTGAGATAACACCGATCTTGTCTGAAACTTTTGAACCACCGAGAACAACGCCATATGGACGAACAGGATCGATGGTTAGCTTCTTGAGAACTTCAACTTCTGCGGCAACGAGAGTTCCTGCTGCATGCGGGAGAAGCTTGGCTAAATCGAATACGGAGGCGTGCTTACGGTGCACTGCGCCGAAGCCATCGCCAACATAGAAGTCAGCAAGCTTTGCAAGCTCTGCAGCGAGTGCAGCGCGCTCTGATTCATCCTTAGATGTCTCGGCTGCGCTGAAACGAATATTTTCTAGAAGAAGAACTTCACCTGCTGCAAGTGCCTCGGCTTTCGCTGTGACATCTGCGCCAGTGATTGCACCTGCAAATTGCACAGGCTTTCCAAGAAGTTCAGAGAGACGAACTGCAACAGGTGCAAGTGAAAGTTCAGTTTTTGCCTCGCCTTTCGGTCGACCTAGATGAGCTGCAATAACAATGCTTGCACCTTTTGCAAGGAGGGCATTGATAGTCGGAAGTGAAGCGCGAATACGGCCATCATCAGTGATCTTTCCTTCTTTCAAAGGAACATTGAGATCGCAACGTAAAAATACGCGCTTACCAGCTACATCTAGGTCAACCAAAGAAGACATTAGAGGGACTTACCTACATATCCAACAAGGTCAACGAGGCGGTTTGAGTAGCCCCATTCGTTGTCATACCAACCAACAACCTTGACTGTTGTTCCAATTGCCTTGGTTAGACCTGCATCGAAGATACATGATGAAGGATCTGTCACGATATCTGAAGAAACGATCTGATCTTCTGTGTATGTGAGGAAGCCCTTGAGTGAACCATTTGCCGCTTCCTTCATCGCTGCGTTGATCTCAGCAGCTGTTGCTTCCTTAGCGAGTTCGACTGTGAGGTCTGTAGCTGAACCTGTTGGAACAGGTACGCGCATTGCGAAACCATCAAGCTTGCCCTTGAGCTGTGGAAGTACCAAAGAGATTGCCTTTGCAGCACCTGTTGAGCTTGGGATGATATTTGTCGCTGCGGCACGTGCGCGACGGAGATCCTTGTGTGGGAAGTCGAGGATGACCTGATCGTTTGTGTACGCGTGGATTGTTGTCATGAGACCGCGGACGATTCCGAACTTCTCATCCAAAACCTTTGCCATTGGAGCAAGGCAGTTAGTTGTACATGAAGCATTTGAAATCACGTTGTGCTTTGCTGGGTCGTAGTTCTCGTGGTTTACACCCATCACGATTGTGATGTCTTCATCTGTTGCGGGTGCAGAGATGATGACCTTCTTAGCTCCAGCTGTGATGTGCTTCTGCGCATCCGCTGCCTTTGTGAAGTGACCTGTCGATTCAATGACGATATCTGCCTTGACTGATGCCCAAGGAAGGTTTGCTGGATCGCGATCTGCAAATACCTTAATGGTCTTTCCGCCGACAGTAATAGTGTCTTCTGTGTGTGAGACTTCAAGTCCAAGGCGTCCCAAGATTGAGTCGTACTTGAGCAAGTGAGCAAGAGTTGCGTTATCTGTGAGGTCGTTGATACCTACGATATTGATGTTTGGGTTTGTGAGCGCTGCGCGAAAGAAGTTGCGGCCAATACGTCCAAAACCATTAATTCCGACATTAATCATTATGAGAACCTCTTCTAGAAAGTGAAATGCCCCGCATATAGGTGGCTATCAGTTACACCACAACATTGGGGGCTTGGCCCGAAGTCTATCAGCCTGTGGATTGCTACTGGCCGGTCAGTGAGCGTGCGAAGGCTCACTTTCGATGCGAGCTGAGTATTACTCGCCGAGTAGATCTGGAGAAAGTCCCGCTTCAGTGTCAGGAATTCCGAGCTCTTGTGCGCGCTTATCTGCCATAGCAAGGAGGCGGCGGATGCGACCTGCGATTGCATCCTTAGTCATTGGCGGGGTCGCAAGTGAACCAAGTTCTTCAAGACTTGCTTGTCCGTGAGAAATTCGAAGTTCGCCAGCTTCCTTCAAGTGATCTGGAATTTCTGGACCAAGGATTTCCATCGCACGTTGTACACGTGCTGCAGCTGCAACAGCAGCTCGTGCAGAACGGCGCAAGTTTGCGTCATCAAAGTTGGCAAGTCGATTTGCTGTTGCACGCACTTCACGACGCATGCGTCGTTCTTCCCAAGCAAGGACGCTCTCATGTGCACCCAGGCGAGTGAGTAGAACACCAATCGCATCACCATCACGAATAACAACTCGATCTACGCCACGAACTTCTCGTGCCTTTGCAACGATATTGAGTCGACGCGCTGCGCCAACAAGAGCAAGGGCTGCCTCTGGACCTGGGCAGGTAATTTCGAGAGATGAAGAGCGACCTGGCTCGGTCAATGAACCATGTGCGATAAATGCGCCACGCCATGCAGCTTCGGCATCGCAGACATTGGCAGCAACAACTTGCGGTGGGAGTCCACGAACTGGGCGACCATTTGCATCAATCAAGCCTGTCTGGCGAGCAAGAGCATCTCCTGCCTCAATTACTCGAACCACGTAGCGAGATCCTTTACGAAGCCCACTTGATGAGAGCACCGCTAAATCACTGTCGTGGCCGTAAATATCGGCGATATCTTTCTTAAGACGTCGTGCGCTCTGTGAGGTATCGAGCTCGACCTCAATAACAACTTTTCCTGCGGCGATATGAAGTCCGCCAGCAAAACGCAGGAGTGAGGAAACTTCAGCTTTACGACAACAAGGCTTGGTCACGGAGAGACGACTGAGCTCATCCTTCACTGCTGCTGTCATTGCCATGGGGGTTATCCAACCAGTATTTCGGAGTCAATGTGTGAGAAAAGTTGACCCAATTTTTTCACATCATGGTGCAGGGGCGACCCTGCACTGCGTAAATCAGCGACCACCAACTCTGAACCTATGGTTGAAAGATGTGCACGTAATTCGTCCTGTCCATCGGCGGAGCTGTCGATAGCAACGCAATCAAAGTGAAGTTCTGGGGCATATTCGGACAAGATGCGAAGGTGTTCGAGTGGTGAATAACCTGCGTACTCCCCTGCTGATTTATCTGCGGTATCGAGATTGAGTAGCAGAATCTTCTTTGCCTTAGATGCAACGATGGCATCACGTTGTGCGGGAACCAGAAGATGCGGAATAACACTCGAGAACCAAGAACCAGGTCCCATCGTTATCCACTCAGCATCAGCGATAGTGGTGAGCGCATCTGGATGAGCAGTTGGATTTTCAGGAATTATGCGGATTGATTTAAGTCTTCCCTTTGTTGTGGCAACTTCAGCTTGGCCACGAACAATCTTTGTCCCAATGGAATTCTCAAAGGTGGCCTCGATATCCAGAGGCACTGATGCCATCGGCAGCACGCGGCCAATCACTTTAAGAAGTGCCCCAACGCGATCTAAACCAGCGACAGTATCTTCATCGCGATCCCATAACGCTGCGAGTAAAAGATTGCCGACTGCGTGACCATTGAGTTCGCCTTCGCTGGTAAAGCGATATTGCATGATCTCAGCCCAGCTTCTGCCCCACTCATCATCGCTGCAGAGCGCCGCCAGTGCCATACGTAAATCACCTGGAGGCAGAATAGGAAACTCAGTACGAAGGCGACCACTAGATCCACCATTATCCGCAACGGTAACAATTGCAGTGATGCTCGAAGTAAAACTACGGAGCGCGGTGAGAGTTGCGGCTAAGCCATGTCCTCCACCGAGCGCTACAACTTTTCTTTCTTGACTCATTCCCGTCCTACATCGCGGTGTGTTGCATGAGCTGTGATCTCAAGATCCTTAGATGAAGTCGTCAACTGACGAGCAATTTCTTCAGCGATTGCGACAGAACGATGCTTTCCGCCTGTGCAACCAATCGCGATAGTTACGTACTTCTTACCTTCTCGAAAATATCCAGGAATCATCTTCTGCACCACGCCCACGTAACTCTTCACGAAATCTTCGACACCATCACTGCCGAGGACTTTGTCAGAGACAGGTTTATCCAAACCATTGAGTGGACGAAGTTCAGGGATCCAATGCGGATTGGGAATGAAGCGACAATCAAGAACGAGATCTGAGTCAACCGGAATTCCGTACTTGTAACCGAATGAGAGAACATTGACGCGCAGGCTTGGCAGCATTCCTGCTGCAAAGATTTCAGAGGTGCGCTTTTCTAGTTGATGGACATTGAGATTGGAAGAGTCAATGACGACATCGGCCTGCGCGCGAATTTCTTCAAGCTTGGCGCGTTCGCGTGCGATTCCATCAACGATGCGATCTTTTGCCTGCAATGGATGCGGACGACGCGTTGATTCAAAGCGCTGAACGAGCGCTTGATCCGTGGCGTCGAGAAAGAGTAGGCGGTAAGGAGTAGATGAACTCTTCAGTTGTGAGAGAGCGCTATTGAGTTCATCGAAAAACTTTCCGCCGCGAACATCGACAACGACGGCGAGAGCAGCATGAGTATCAAGGCTCTGTTCGGCTAGCTGCGGCAAAAGCGCTGGAGGCAAGTTATCGACGACATACCAACCGAGATCTTCGAGTGCGTGGGCAACTGTTGAACGCCCAGCACCTGACATGCCTGTAAGAATCAGAAGTTCTTGTGTCGCCATACCTAACATTCTGCCTTAGGTGTCAAGTATCTCGCCTGTTGCCATATCAACGCCTGCTAATTCAACGCCCGACTGGGACAAGCTCTGCAGGTGGGTAAAGATGATGGATGCAATCGTTGCGCCAATGCCTGGAGTAGATGCAAGCTCTTCGGCGGTCGCCTTGCGCATTGCAGTTACTGAACCGAACCTATCGAGGAGCGCTGCGCGCCTTGTTTCTCCAAGTTGTGGAATCTCATCCAGCAGAGATTCGAGCATAACCTTTGAGCGACGCGATCTATGGAAGGTGATGGCGAATCTATGCGCCTCATCGCGGATGCGCTGAAGTAAATACATTCCTTCAGAAGTGCGCGGAAGAATCAGTGGGTCCTTATCCCCCGGCATCCAGACTTCCTCAAGACGCTTTGCTAATCCGCATAGAGCGACATCCGTTATTCCAAGTTCATCGAGCGCTCGTTGCGCAGCTGCAACTTGTGGCGCTCCACCGTCAACAACGATGAGTTGTGGCGGGTATGCAAATTTGCTGAGTTTGCCACCCGTCTCAGCGACCTCGCTTTGATTTACGTTGCGATCAGCCAGCAGGCGTTTCATGCGGCGCGTAATCACCTGATGCATCGCACGAGTGTCATCTTGGGCAGTATCGGTATCGATGATGAATCTGCGATATTCGCTCTTCTTAGCTAGGCCGTCTTCAAAGACCACCATAGATGCAACAACAGACGTACCGGAAATATTTGAGATGTCATAGCACTCAATGCGAAGCGGGGTTCGGGAAAGTTGGAGCTCTTCTTCAAGTTCAATAAGGGCTTTGCCAGATACCGCTGCATCTGTTGCTCGCTTGCTCAAGTATTGGACGAGTGCGTAATGAGCATTGCGCTCGACAGTTTGCAGAAGTTCAACCTTTTCCCCGCGTTGCGGAACCTTGATTGATACTCGCGCGCCACGCAGAGAGGTCAACCATTCCTCTAGCGCTATGCGATCAGCAGGTTCGGCGTTGAGATAAATTTCAGATGGAATATCGGCAGGTGCGCTCTGGCTATAGATAGAGAAGAAGAGCGAGCCAACTTGATCGTCACCTTCAAGGGCACGTTCTTGATCAACAATCCATGATCGCGATCCCTTTATCGAACCGCGACGAACGATGAAGATTGAGCCAGCGGCATGCAGACCTTCTTCGTGGAGCGAGATGAAATCTCCGTCAAGATCATCAGAGAGGTTTCCTTGGGTAGATCGTTGCGCCTTTTCGAATGATTCGATCTGATCGCGTAGACGAGCTGCGCGTTCAAACTCTTCCTTTTCAGAGGCTGCCGCCATTTCGGCGCGCAGGGTTGGAAGAAGGTTCTCCATACCTTTCTCCATAAAGGCATCGAGCTTTACGGCAATCTCTTTATGTTCTTCTGGGGTCACCCAACCAACGCATGGAGCTGCACACTTTCCGATATCCCCCAAGAGACATTGGCGCTTGGTGCGTTGAGCTCGCTGAAAGTTTCCGGCGCTGCAGGAACGAACTGGGAATACCTTTAGAAGTACTTCATACGTATTTCGTAGCGCCCACGCATTTGTATATGGACCGAAGTATTTAAGGCCAGGTCGCTTCTCTTTGCGAGTGATGAAGATGCGAGGAAATTCATCGGCCATGGAAATGGCTAAATATGGATATGACTTATCGTCTTTAAATTGCACGTTATAGGTCGGGTGATACTGCTTGATCCAAGAGAACTCGAGAGCGAGTGCTTCAAGTTCGGTGCCGACAATTGTCCAGTCAACGCGTACTGCCTCGTGGACCATGCGGTACGTCTTCTGTGCCAGATTAGATCCGAAGTAGGTGGTGAGTCGATTCTTTAAGTTCTTTGCCTTACCGACATAGATAACTTTGTCGCTGCCGTTATAAAAACGATAGACGCCAGGCTCTTCAGGAATCTCCTTGGGGCGATAACTGGATGGCTCAGCCATTGCTACTTCTTCTTGTTGATTTTTCGATTGGTCGCAAGAATTTCAGCGAGATATTGACCTGTGTAACTTGCCTTTACCTTCGCAACTTCTTCAGGTGTTCCTTCGGCAACAACTGTTCCGCCACGGAAACCACCTTCAGGTCCCATATCGATGACCCAGTCGGATGATTTGATGACATCAAGGTTATGTTCAATCACGATGACTGTATTTCCTGATTCAACAAGGCGCTTGAGAACTCCTAAGAGTTTATTGACATCTTCGAAGTGAAGTCCGGTAGTTGGTTCATCGAGTACATAAATAGTGCGACCGGTAGAACGTCGCTGAAGTTCGGTCGCAAGCTTGACGCGTTGCGCTTCTCCACCTGAAAGCGTTGGTGCAGATTGCCCTAGGCGGACATAGCCAAGTCCTACGTCGCAGAGCGTCTTGAGGTATCTCGCAATAGTAGGAACGGATTCGAAAAATTCATGTGCAATCTCGATTGGCATATCGAGAACCTGAGCAATTGTCTTACCCTTGTAATGAACTTCAAGTGTCTCGCGGTTGTAGCGCGCACCATGGCAGACCTCGCATGGAACATAGACATCCGGCAGGAAGTTCATCTCGATGGTGATGGTTCCATCGCCTGAGCAATTTTCGCAGCGGCCGCCCTTAACGTTAAATGAGAAGCGACCTTGTTGATATCCACGGACCTTGGCTTCAGTCGTTTCAGCGAAAAGCGCGCGTACTTTGTCGAAAACGCCTGTGTAGGTAGCTGGGTTAGAACGTGGCGTACGACCGATTGGAGATTGATCAACGTGAACAACTTTATCGAGTTGATCGATTCCGGTAACAGTGCGGTGGCGACCAGGCACAAGACGAGCACCATTGAGTTTGTTGGCAAGAGTTGTGTAGAGGATGTCATTTACCAGTGTCGATTTTCCAGAACCAGAAACTCCGGTGACAGATACAAAGAGTCCGAGTGGAATCGATACTTCGATATCTTTCAGGTTATTCTCTTTTGCACCCTTGATGACAAGCTGACGCTTTGGATCAACAGGCCGGCGAGAATCAGGAATCTCGATAGATCTGCGGCCTGACAAGTAGGCGCCAGTAATTGATTCTTCGGATGCAATAAGTTCTTCGTAGGAGCCTGAGACGACAACTTTGCCGCCATGTTCGCCCGCACCTGGGCCGATATCGACTACCCAGTCGGCGGTGCGAATCGTTTCTTCATCGTGCTCAACAACGATGAGAGTATTTCCAAGATCGCGAAGACGAGTAAGAGTGTCAATCAAGCGGCGGTTGTCGCGTTGGTGAAGTCCGATTGAAGGTTCATCCAGAACATAGAGGACACCGACAAGACCTGAACCGATCTGGGTGGCTAAGCGAATACGTTGCGCCTCACCACCAGAGAGCGTTGCCGCTGGGCGATCAAGCGAAAGGTAATCAAGTCCGACATCAAGCAAGAAGCCAAGGCGTGCATGTACTTCCTTCATGACGCGTTCAGCAATCTGTGCCTCGCGCTTATTGAGAGTTACTTGCTTAAGAAACGTTGCACAATCATCGATGGAGAGCGCACATACTTCAGCGATGCTCTTTCCGCCAAGCGTTACTGCAAGAACCTCAGGCTTAAGACGAGCTCCCTTACATGCAGGACATGGAGTCTCACGCATATAGGCCTCGTACTTATCACGGCTGTAGTCGCTATCGGTTTCGCTATGGCGACGATGAATAAATGGGACTACGCCCTCGAAACCCGTTGAATAGTTACGAACGCGACCGTAACGGTTCTTAAATTTAACGTGCACTTCATACTCAAAACCATTGATGATTGCATCTTTCGCTTTTGCGGAAAGTTTCTTCCAAGGGTTATCGAGAGAGAAGCGAAGTTCCTCAGCGAGGGCTTCGAGGAGACGAAGGAAGTATTCAGATGACTGTCCCCCAGCCCACGGAGCAATTGCGCCTTCATTAATTGAGATTGAGTCATCGGGAATGATGAGATCTTCATCTACTTCTAACTTGGTGCCGATACCCGAACATTCGGCGCAGGCGCCAAAGGGTGAGTTAAATGAGAATGAACGTGGTTCGAGCTCTTCAAAGGAGAGATTGCAATCATGGCAAGCAAGGTGCTCGCTGTACGTATGTTCTTTCTCAGGACCCTTGGCATCAACGAAGTCCAGAAGAACTAAACCGTTGCCGAGTTTGAGGGCGGTCTCAATGGAATCAGTAAGGCGAGACTTGCTCTCAGCTTTCGCAGTAAGTCGATCGATAACGACTTCGATGGTGTGCTTCTCTTGCTTCTTCAGTTTGGGAGGTTCGGTGAGCTGAATGGTTTCGCCATCCACGCGAGCACGGGAATAGCCCTGCGTTACGAGATCTGCAAAGAGATCGACGAACTCACCTTTACGTTCGCGAATGACAGGAGCCAAAACCTGAAACTTTGTGGCTGCTGGCATTGCAAGAATTTGATCAACGATCTGCTGTGGGCTCTGCCGAGAAACGGCCTTGCTGCACTTAGGACAGTGCGGACGACCTGCGCGCGCAAAGAGCAGGCGGAAATAGTCATAGACCTCGGTGATGGTTCCCACTGTCGAACGCGGGTTGCGGTTCGTGGACTTCTGGTCGATTGAGACAGCTGGTGAAAGACCTTCGATGAAATCTACATCGGGCTTATCCATCTGCCCCAAGAATTGGCGCGCATAAGCTGAGAGTGATTCAACATAGCGGCGCTGACCTTCAGCAAAGATGGTGTCGAAAGCGAGGCTTGATTTACCTGAACCTGAAAGTCCAGTAAAGACAATCAGCGCATCGCGTGGAAGTTCGATGGAGACATCTTTGAGGTTATGTTCGCGGGCTCCGCGGACAACCAACTTATCGATGCTCATGTGCCAGCCTCATCCATTCCGCGAAGTTCGCGCTTTAAATCTTTCAGTTCATCACGCAAGCGCGCTGCGAGTTCAAATTGAAGTTCATCAGCGGCGCCACGCATCTGCTCGGTGAGGGAGCCTATCAACGCAATGAGTTCTTGGCGCGGCATGGAGTCGGTTGGCTTCGAAGAGAACGGAAGAGCGGAGCTGGATTTCTTTCCCTTGAGCGCGGCCATGATGTCATCTGTGTCATCGCTCTCTTGTGCGATGAGATCGGTGATATCTGAAATCTTTTTACGTAGCGGTTGAGGATCGACACCTCGTTCAAGGTTATAGGCGACCTGCTTTGCGCGGCGGCGGTTGGTCTCATCAATCGCCTTAGTCATGGATGCGGTCATATTGTCGGCATACATATGAACTTCACCCGAAACATTTCGAGCAGCTCGACCGATGGTCTGAATGAGAGATGTGGCAGAACGCAAGAAGCCTTCTTTATCTGCATCGAGAATCGCAACAAGAGAAACTTCAGGAAGATCGAGTCCTTCACGGAGCAAGTTGATACCGATAAGAACGTCGTATTCACCACTGCGAAGTTCACGCAGAAGTTCGACGCGGCGAAGGGTGTCTACTTCTGAGTGTAGATAGCGAACTCGCACACCCTTCTCTTGAAGGTAATCGGTGAGATCTTCTGACATCTTTTTGGTAAGCGTTGTGACAAGAACGCGTTCATTGCGCTCGGCGCGAATATTGATCTCATGCAAGAGGTCATCGATTTGACCCTTAATTGGTTTGATAACGATTTGTGGATCGACCAGACCTGTAGGGCGAATTACTTGCTCGACAACATCTCCATCTACTTTCGCCATCTCGTACTTTCCAGGCGTAGCTGAGAGATAAATAGTTTGGCCAGTGCGCTCAAGAAATTCAGGCCACTTCAGTGGTCGGTTATCGAGCGCGCTTGGTAAGCGGAAACCATGTTCAACAAGTGTGCGCTTACGTGCTGAATCGCCTTCAAACATCGCACCGATCTGTGGAACGGTGACGTGGCTTTCATCGATGACGACAAGGAAATCTTCTGGGAAGTAATCGAGCAGGCAGTTAGGTGCTGACCCCGGTTCACGACCATCGAGATGCCGTGAGTAATTCTCGATCCCTGAACAGAATCCCAGTTGCTGCATCATTTCGAGGTCGAAGGTCGTGCGCATACGAAGGCGCTGTTCTTCTAGCAACTTCCCTTGCTTTTTGAAGAGATTGAGTTGAATCTGAAGTTCATCTTCAATATCGCTCATTGCACGCTTCATGGTTTCAGGACCTGCTGCGTAGTGGGTAGCTGGGAAGATGTAAATCTCTTCTTCATCACGCACAATTTCACCGGTGAGCGGATTGAGTGTCATGATTTTCTCGATTTCATCGCCAAACATCTCGATACGAACGGCGAGCTCTTCATACATCGGAATGATTTCGACGGTATCTCCACGGACACGGAATGTTCCGCGCTCGAAAGCCATATCGTTTCGTTTGTACTGAACATCAACAAATTTACGTAAGAGAGCATTTCGTTCGATTTCATCGCCAACTTTGAGGCGGATCATGCGATCGATGTACTCCTGCGGGGTTCCAAGACCATAAATACACGAGACGGTTGCGACAACGATGACATCGCGACGCGTGAGAAGTGAGTTGGTGGCAGAGTGACGAAGACGCTCGACCTCATCGTTGACGCTGGAGTCCTTCTCGATAAAGGTATCGGTCTGTGGAACGTAGGCTTCGGGTTGGTAATAGTCGTAATACGAGACGAAGTATTCGACAGCGTTGTTAGGAAGAAGTTCGCGGAACTCGGTTGCAAGCTGAGCAGCAAGAGTCTTGTTAGGAGCCAGCACCAACGTGGGGCGCTGCAGACGTTCAATCAACCATGCAGTTGTTGCAGACTTTCCAGTACCTGTTGCTCCTAAGAGAACAACATCTTGTTCGCCGGCATTGATGCGGCGCGTGATCTCTTCAATTGCAGCGGGCTGATCTCCGGCCGGAACGTAATCGCTGATGACTTGAAAGGGTGCGACTTTTCGCTGTAAATCGGTTACTGGGCGCACGTGGTTAGCCTAGCGATTGCGGAACGAGAACGCTCTCCCAGAGATTTTCGACCTGTCTGAGCAAGGAATCCTCGTCGCCATCGTTACGAATTACCGAATCGGCAACCGCAGTGCGAGCTTCCTCGGATGCCTGTGAAGCCATTCGCTTTTCAATCTGAGAGATGTAAAGGCCCTTCTTCAGAAGCCGTGCCTTACGGAGTTCAATCTTGGACTCAACTGTGATGACATAGTCGAATTTTTCAGCCGCACCGGTCTCAACAAGGAGCGGAATTTCATAAATCAAAATGTCATCGTGGTCTAAATCGGCAACGGCCTCAGCAAAGAGCGCTTGTACCCGCGGATGGATAATCGCCTCAAGATCTTTACGTGCTTGCTCATCGCTAAAGACAATCTCAGCTAACTTCTTACGATCAATATCGCCATTGATGATTACTTCTTCACCGAAGCGGAGCATGACATCTGCAAATCCGTCAGTTCCGCGTTCAATTGCCATACGTGCAAGTTGATCGGCATCAATAACCAGCGCACCTAAACGAGCGAAGAGTTCGGCGACAGTTGATTTACCTGCACCGATTCCACCAGTAAGCCCCACCACCAACATGTACTTACCCTACCTTCGGCAGCCGAAGAAGTAATTCATTTAGCGCAGAGGGAAAAATAAAGAGGGACTCATGCGGGGTAAGCGAGGTTAAGGAGCAGCTCGCGACCCGTATGAGTCCCTCTTCGTTAATTACTTATTCAGCTACAACAGCTGCTTCTTCAGCTGCCTTTGCTTCTGCCTTCTGCTTCTTATGTGCCATGAAGCGCTCTTGAGCAACAGCGTACTGACGCTCCCACTCTTCGCGCTGTGCATCGAAGCCTGGCTTCCATTCCTGTGTATCAGGATCGAAACCTTCTGGATAGATGAAGTTTCCTTCAGCATCGTAGCGAGCAGCCATTCCGTACTGTGTTGGATCGAATGCTTCGATCTCAACTTCAGTTCCTTCATTAGCTTGCTTCAATGAGAGTGAGATGCGGCGACGCTCAAGATCGATATCGATGATCTTGACGAAGAGTTCGTCATCTACTGCAACAACCTGCTCTGGAATCTCAACGTGGCGTTCTGCCAACTCTGAGATGTGAACGAGGCCTTCAATTCCTTCGTGAACACGGATGAATGCACCGAATGGAACAAGCTTTGTTACGACGCCTGGCACAACAGTGTTAATTGTGTGTGTGCGTGCAAATGCTTGCCATGGATCTTCTTGTGTCGCCTTGAGTGAGAGAGAAACACGCTCGCGTTCGAAATCGACTTCGAGAACTTCGACTGTTACTTCATCGCCAACTTCAACAACTTCACCTGGGTGATCGATGTGCTTCCATGAAAGCTCTGAAACGTGAACGAGACCATCTACGCCACCAAGGTCAACGAATGCACCGAAGTTAACGATTGATGAGACAACGCCTGTACGAACCTGACCCTTTTGGAGCTGGTTAAGGAATTCAGTGCGTGACTGTGACTGTGTCTGCTCAAGGAATGCACGACGTGAAAGCACAACGTTGTTGCGATTCTTGTCGAGCTCGATGATGCGAGCCTCAACCTGCTTACCGATGTAAGGAGTGAGGTCACGAACGCGACGCATTTCGACGAGGGAAGCTGGCAAGAAGCCGCGCAATCCGATGTCGACGATGAGTCCGCCCTTAACAACTTCAATAACTGTGCCGACGACAACTTCGTCGCGTTCCTTCTTGCCTTCGATCTCTCCCCACGCACGCTCGTACTGAGCACGCTTCTTAGAAAGGATGAGGCGGCCTTCTTTATCTTCCTTCTGAAGAACAAGAGCTTCGACTTTATCTCCAACTTTTACGATGTCATTTGGATCTGCATCGTGGCGGATAGAGAGTTCGCGTGATGGAATTACGCCTTCGGTCTTGTAACCGACGTCTAGGAGTACTTCTTCGCGATCAATTTGAACGACTGTGCCAATGACGAGGTCTCCGTCACTGAAATTTCTGATTGTGCCTTCGATTGCGGCTAGAAAATCTTCTGCTGATCCAATGTCATTTACTGCAATTTGTGTAGTCAAGATGCTCCGTAGGGATAGAAAGTAGTAGGGATAGGACTATGAAATTTTCCCGATAATGAATTATCAGGAGCGTAAGAGTACGGGCGGGGGTGATTTACAGGCAAATCCTCGCTTAGAAAGATGGCCTACCCAATAGAATTGCAGGCAAATGAAGCGCTATATCGAGTTATTCGGGATTCCTAATGTTTGGACCCTGCTCATCGCTTGTTTTCCTGCTCGAGTTGCTTATGGAATGGTCGGATTGTCGATCTTCTTTAAAGCTGAACAATCAACAGACTCCGTTGCCTTCGCAGGAATTGCCATTGGATTAAATGCTGCAGCCGGATCTTTTACCGCAGGAATTCGCGGATCGATTATGGATAAGTACGGTCAAACGTGGCCACTTCGCATCATGGTTCCTACTTATGCTGGCATGGCATTTGCTCTCAACGCAGTGGAGTCAAAATCATGGATGTTGATCCTCGCATTTGTCATGGGGCTAAGCGCTCCCCCAATTAATTTATCTGTTCGCCCATTGTGGAAAATAGTTGTTCCTGAAGATTTCCTTCGCACTGCATATGCAATGGATACAGCAATCATGAGCGCTGCTGGTGTTGTTGGTCCTGTTGTTGCGACGTCATTGGCGCTCTCATCCAATCCATCACTTCCGTTAAATATTGTTGGTGGTTTGATGTTGCTCGGCGGAGGCGCACTCGCTCTTACAAAAGTTTCACGCAGTTGGGTTCCTGAGAAGAAGTCTGCGGATTACCAACCGCTATGGCGCCATAAGCCGCTTCAACTCTTAATGATTGAAGGGTGCTTCCTTGGCTTCGGTTGGGGCGTCTTCGATGTTGCAGTACCAGCCTTTACAACTATTGAGAAGGTCCCGCATCTGACCGCGTGGATCTTTACATCAATGGGAGTTGCAAACATTTTGGGTGGTCTTCTTGCGGGCCTCGTTTCTAAGCGAACATCTTCGCTGCGCGCGATGCGACGCACATATGGCATTTGGTTCTTTGCATCGATTCCAATGGCTCTGTCATATCCAGG
This sequence comes from Planktophila turicensis (SeqCode), assembly GCF_965234405.1. Lineage (GTDB taxonomy): Bacteria > Actinomycetota > Actinomycetes > Nanopelagicales > Nanopelagicaceae > Planktophila > Planktophila turicensis. The sequence goes on along the minus strand of NZ_OZ248346.1, from coordinate 605,276 downwards.
TTGGTCAATGATTATCGCTGCCGCGCTACTAGGTCTTCTTGGTGGAGCGATCATGGTCTTCTATTGGGAAGTGATGGAAGCAATCAGACCTAAGGGTTCACCAACTGCCATGATGGGTTGGCTCTGGACTGTCGAAGGTACTTTGATGTCTATCGGATCCGCTGCGGGCGGAGTTATCTCAGAACATCTCTCGCCGACAATTGCGCTCTGCATCACCACAGCATGTATCGGAATCGGTTACATCATCCTTGCAATCGGTAAATCACGACTTGTGGCAGCAGATCGAATTCCAACCGATGAGGAAGATCTTGAAGCAATGAAAGATAACTCTCCGACTACAAGTTAGTGAGCTGCCTCGTTCCAGCTCTTTCCAATTCCCACTGAAACATCAAGTGGTGCGCGAAGCGGATAAGCCTTACCCATCTGAAGGCGTACCAGCTCTGAGACTTCATCAATTTCCTTGTTCACTACCTCAAGAATCAATTCATCGTGCACCTGAAGCAAGAGTCGGGATGTGAATTTACCAGCGACAAGTGCGCTCTGAACATTGAGCATCGCTTGCTTAATGATGTCGGCAGCTGATCCTTGAATCGGAGCATTGAGCGCCATGCGCTCTGCGACTTCGCGACGTTGGCGGTTATCGTGCATTAAATCTGGCAGGTAGCGGCGGCGCCCCATAACAGTCTCGGTGTATCCAACTTTGCGCGCATCATCGACCACGGTCTTTAGATAATCACGGATACCGCCAAAGCGTTCGAAATAGCGATCCATCAGATCTTGAGCTGCAGGTGGCGTTAAATCAAGCTGCACAGCTAAACCATAAGAACTCAACCCATACGCAAGGCCATAGGACATCGCCTTAATCTGACGTCGCATTTCGGGATCGACATCAGTTGGCTTTACGCCAAAAACTTCAGCAGCAACGGTTGCGTGTAGATCTTCACCAGATTCGAAAGCTTTCAGAAGATGTGCATCATTAGATAAATGAGCCATGATGCGCATTTCGATTTGGCTGTAATCAGCGGTCAGAAGTGCGTCATAACCGCTACCTGCGATAAAACATCCGCGGATTTTGCGACCTTCTTCTGTGCGCACGGGAATGTTCTGCAGGTTAGGACCTACCGATGAGAGTCGGCCGGTAGCTGCAACAGTTTGCGCAAAGTGCGTATGAATTCGCTTATCTTTCTGGATTTCTACAAGCAGACCTTCGATGGTTGTTGCCAGCTTCTTTGTCTCTCGGATGCGAAGAAGAGAAGCGAGCAATGGGTGCGATGTCTTTTCAAAGAGCCAGTTAAGAGCATCGGCATCTGTTGTGTAGCCGGTCTTAATCTTCTTAGTCTTTGGTAGGCCTAGCTCTTCAAAGAGAACTACCTGTAGTTGCTTAGGTGAACCCACATTAAATTCATGGCCAGCTGCCTCGTGTGCCGCCTTGGTTTCGCGAGCAACTTCGCCGTCAAAGAACGTGGCAAGGGTTTCAAGACCCTTCTTATCTACGGCAATTCCGCGGTTCTCCATCAGCGCCAACAAGTCAGCGATGGGAAGTTCAAGTTCTTGATAGAGCTTTGTTAAGCCGCGGTCAGAGAGTTCTTTGGTGAGCGAATCACGGAGTCCGAAGAGTGCGCATGCGGTCGTGAGAAGCACTTGCTCAGGAGAAGATTCATCAATCTGACTTCCATCGCCCCACCTTTCGAGTAAATCCTTTACCTCTTGTGTGCGAACACCAGGATTCACTAGATACGCGGCGAGGGCTGTATCGAAAGTAATTCCCGTGAGGCCGTTTTCGCGAGCAATTGCTTTTGCATCATGAGCGATCTTCTCGGTAGATGAAGTAGTCGCCCACTCCCCCATTTCAGATGAGTGAATAAGAAAAGCTGTCTTCTTATCGAGGGCAACTGCATAACGATGAAGGTGATCATCGACAAGTTCGTATGCAATGGAGATCGCACCTGTATGCGCTGAAATCTTCTTGCTCACTTCATCTGCAGTTATGACGGCAGAATCAATATCTGAACCAAAGAGTGAAAATTCAGGTTCGGCACTCTTTGCTGATTTCTTTGCAGGAGCTGCTTCGGCACCGGATGAAATAACTTTAAGGCGATCTTTGAGAGTGCGGAATTCAAGTTGCTCGAAGAGCCCGGTGAGGTCAGATTCAGTAACACCGCTCCAAGCCAAGGCATCAATCGTGAAATCAATGGGTGCGTCATGGATTAGTTGAGTCAGTTCACGGTTTCGCTTCACATTATCAATATTTGCTCGCAGCGACTCTCCTACCTTGCCGCCCACCTTTTCGGCCTGCGCAAGAAGTTCGGTGAGTGAGCCATATTCGACAACCCACTTCGCTGCAGTCTTTTCACCGACACCAGGAATCGATGGCAAGTTATCACTGGGATCTCCGCGCAAGGCTGCAAAATCAGGATACTGATCAGGTGACATCCCGTATTTCTCTTGCACTGCATCAGGAGTCATGCGCGCCATTTCAGAGACTCCGCGCTTTGGGTAGAGAACTGTCGTCTGCGGAGTTACAAGTTGGAAACTGTCTCGGTCTCCTGTACAGATGAGAACCTCAGCGCCCTCTTTCTCTGCGCGCTTAGTAATAGTTGCGATGATGTCGTCGGCTTCGAAGCCTTCGATTTCAAATTGGTTGATGCCAAAACCCTTTACGAGTTCATGCAAGTAAGACATCTGAGAGCGAAACTCATCAGGGGTCTTTGCTCGGTTAGCTTTGTACTCTGGGAAAATCTCTGTTCTAAATGTCTTTCGCGAAACATCGAAAGCGACAGCTACGTGCGTTGGCTTTTCATCCTTGAGTAGTGAGATCAACATTGTGGCAAAGCCATAAATTGCGTTGGTGTGCTGACCTTGCGCCGTTGTGAAGTTTTCGGCAGGAAGTGCGAAGAAGGCTCGATATGCCATTGAATGGCCATCGATAAGTAGCAATCTTTTTTGCGTCGAATTGCTCTTCGTAGCCATGGCGCTCATCATAGATATAAACTCTGCAACTATGACTGAACCTGATTACTTAGCAATCATCAAAGATCGCGGCCAAGGGGCTCTCGATATCAAGATGGGTATCGAAATGCTCGAAGTGTCGCCACAGCGCTTGGTTGCTCGCATGCCTGTAGAAGGCAATACGCAACCTATCGGCCTCCTTCACGGCGGTGCGAACGTAGTTCTTGCTGAGTCTTTAGGTTCTATCGGCACTCAGTTACATGCTGGCCCTGATCGCAAGATTGTTGGTGTTGATATCAATGCAACTCACCACAAATCAGCAACGAGTGGCTACGTCACCGCAGTTGCGACACCAGTTTCACTCGGTCGCACTCTCTGTGTCTATGAGATCGTTATAACAAACGAGGCAGGTCAGCGAACTTGTACAGCTCGCATAACCTGCCTCATTTTAATTAAGGAGTAACTTACTTAGTGAGCACCTGTTCCGAGGTAAGCCTCGCGTACAGCTGGGTCATTGAGTAGGTCAGAAGCTGCTGCTTCCTTTGTAACGCTTCCTGTTTCGAGAATATATGCACGGTGTGCGCGCTGAAGCGCCTGCTGTGCATTCTGTTCTACCAAGAGAATCGTTACGCCCTGCTTGTTGATCTCTGTGATGATGCGGAAGATATTTGCAATCATCTGAGGAGCAAGACCCATTGAAGGCTCATCAAGCAATAAAACCTTAGGACGTGCCATAAGTGCGCGACCCATTGCAAGCATCTGCTGCTCTCCGCCTGAAAGAGTTCCGCCGGCTTGTGCTGTGCGCTCCTTAAGACGTGGGAACAAGGTGTAAATGCGATCGAGATCTTCTTCCATCTCGTTCTTGCGATCAGGACGATTGAACTTACCCATCTCTAGGTTTTCAAGGACCGTCATGCCTGGGAAAATTCCGCGGCCTTCTGGAACCTGTGAAATACCAAGATCAACGCGCTCGTGGGCAGGGATCTTATTAATGCTTGTGCCATCGAATGTGATGTCGCCGCTTGAAACAGGGCGAAGTCCTGAGATGGTTTTAAGGATAGTTGTCTTACCGGCGCCGTTAGCTCCGATGAGTGTGACGATCTCACCTTGGTTTACAACGACTGATACGCCCTTGATGGCTTCAATCTTGCCGTAGTGAACGCGAAGATCTTTAATTTCAAGACGCATCTGCTGGCACTCCTAAATAAGCCTCGATAACACGAGGGTCGTTTTGTACAACTGATGGAAGATCATCTGCAATCTTCTGACCGAAGTCGAGAACAGCAACGCGATCTGAGATTCCCATGATGAGCGACATATCGTGCTCAATGAGCAGGACTGTGTAGCCCCTGTCACGAATCTTCTTGATGAGATTTGCAAGCTCTACCTTTTCCGCAGGGTTGAAGCCAGCTGCTGGTTCGTCGAGAAGAAGAAGTTCAGGCTCTGTTCCGAGAGCGCGAGCAATTTCGAGACGACGCTGATCTCCGTAAGGAAGATTCTTTGCAAGCTGGTCTGCACGGTGATCGATACCCATGAGGGCTAGGAGCTCATGTGCACGAGAATGGGACTCACGCTCTTCCTTGCGGTTAAGCGGTGTGCCAAATAGAGCACGCAAGAGACCTGTCTTCTTATGTACATCCGTTGCCGTGACAACGTTTTCGAGAGCGGTCATATCTCCGAAGAGGCGAACGTTCTGGAATGTACGTGCAAGGCCTGACTTAGTTACTTGATGGCGCTTCTTACCTGCAAGGTTTTCGCCCTTGAAGGTGATTTCGCCTGAAGTAATTGGGTAGACACCTGTGACGACGTTAAAGACTGTTGTCTTTCCGGCGCCGTTGGGTCCGATGAGTGCGCAGATTTCACCTTTGTTAACATGGAAGTTAACTTCGTTGAGCGCTGTCACACCACCGAACTTGATGGTGACGTTCTTGAGTTCGAGAAGTTTCTCAGACATTACATTGACCTCTTCTCTTCAATTTTTTCACGCTTCTTACGAGGGAGTAGTCCATCTGGGCGAAGGTTCATCATGATGATTAGAACAAGTCCGAATACCATTTGACGCGCATCAGATAAGAATCGAATGCGGTCCGGAAGATAAGCCAGTAACGAAGCTCCAACCACGACACCCCAAATGTTTCCAATTCCACCGAATACCACGCAGGCAAGAATCAAAATCGAGATATCAAATCGGAACATATCCGGTGAAATCACCATAACCTTTGATGCATAAATAACTCCAGCTGCTCCACCAACCGCGGCTCCGATTACGAATGACCAGAGCTTGTAGACCAGCGTGTTCACTCCCATAAGGGCTGCGACATCTTCATCTTGGCGGATTGCTTCCCACGCGCGACCTGGACGGCGAACTGTGAAGCGGCGAATCATCCAAATCGTCAGCAGAATAAGTGCCAAAACCAACCAGAAGAAGTTTCTGGTGTGCATTAAATCGAATTTAAGGCCAAACAAACTTGGCGGATTCGGAATTCCGGGAATTCCGTTAGGTCCCCCGGTCACTTCGATATTGAGAGCGACGATACGTACGATCTCACCGAATCCGAGTGTGATGATTGCTAGGTAATCGCCACGAAGACGTAGCGCTGGAAGTCCCAGCAGGACTCCAGCCAACATTGCGAATGCAATTCCGAATGGGAGTGTCTCCCAAGTATTCCAGCCATAAAGAGTTGAAAGGATTCCTTGGGTATAGGCACCAATTGCAAAGAATGCGATGTAACCCAGATCGAGGAGGCCAGACTTTCCGACCACGATATTCAACCCAAGCGCCATGAGCACGAACATTCCGACCGGATAAACAAGGACATTTTCATAAGAAGTAATCGGAGTATTTAAGAAACTAGTTGGGCCCCAAGATGCCGCAAGCGGAAGAAGTCCTACCAAAAAGATGACTACCACTGCGAAAATAAACCTCGTTGGTTTATTCCACTTGGACCAAATTTCGGCACCTTTATCGCGGAGATTGAAGTTATTCATAATTCTCATCACGTCCTTGTCTGCTGAACTGCTTCGCCAAATAAACCATTAGGTTTGAACAAAAGCACTACTACCAAAATAACAAATACGGTCACTGCTTTCCACTGAGAACCAAGAACCGCTGAGGCAAATTGTTCAACCATTCCCAGGGCAAGACCACCATAGAAGGCGCCTCGGAGGTTTCCAATGCCACCGAGAACTGCAGCAGTGAAGGCTGCGATTCCCATATTAAAGCCAACATTGAACACTGTGTTCTCGTAGACCGTTGTGTAAAGAAACGCTGCCGCGCCGGTAGTTAAGCCACCGATGCAAAAAGTTAGTGTAATAACTCTATTGATATTGATACCCATTAATTTCGAATTCTCTTCTGACATAGAAACAGCTCGAATTGATTTACCTAATCTAGATCTCGTAACAAATCGGTCTAGAACTACAAAAATTATGATTGGGAAAACAATTGCCATCATCGTATCAATTCGGAAGTTGGCGCCACCAAATTCACCAAATGACCACTTATCGAGAAGACGTGGGGCAGTTCTTGGACGTCCTCCGGTTAGCTGACTTACTCCTTCGAGAAGAAAAATTGAAACTCCGATTGCTGAAATCAATGATGCGAGTCGGCTAGCTCCACGTGCTCGCAATCTGCGATAAGCAACAATTTCAACCAAGATGGCAATGAGAGCACATGCAATCATCGACACAATCATTGAGAGCACTAAAACCCCAACGAGCTTAAGTCCATGGATTGAAGGAGAACTACTTGGGAAACCCAGAACCGTGACTTGGAAGTAAAGTGTTGCGAAAGTGCCCAGCATAAATACTTCTGAGTTAGCAAAGTTAATAAGTCTTAACACTCCATAGACCATTGTGTATCCAAGCGCTACAAGCGAATAGATGAGGCCGAGCGCCAAGCCTTGAAGCATGAGCGACCAAAATTGAGACGTTATAACTGAAAAGTTCATTGTGACCAATCCGATGAATGCTGATAAGTGTTAAGCGTGGTCACTTCTAAGTTGTGCGAAGAAGTGACCACGCCTTATTACATTAATACGATGTTGCTATTTGATTGCTTTATTAAGCAACCTTGTCGTAGACGACCTTGCCGCCCTTGACTACCCATCCACCAACTGCAGCAGCAGTTGTTGGATCACCGTAGCGATCGAACTTGAACTTAGCGCCACCTGCGTCAGTAAATGTGCTGTTGTTAACGCATGCCTGGATAGCAGAACGTGTCAACTTGCCTGCCTTGATGCAGTCTAGGAAGACGTTAGTTGCTGTCCAAGCTGTTTCTGCGTAAAGACCAGGAACCTTGACGCCTGTGACCTTAACGAAGTCAGCAAGCTGAGCTGCTGTTAGCAATGTAGCGAAAGGAACTGATGCCGCAGTCATGCGAACGCCTTCAGCTGCTGAACCAGCAAATCCAACGAAGTCAGATGTGTTGATTCCATCGCCACCTGCAAGGATGCCTGTGTATCCACCATCGCGAAGTGCCTTAAACAACTTACCTGCGTCTGAGTCATAACCACCGTATACGACGATGTTCGCTCCTGAAGCCTTTACCTTTGCTACTACTGAAGTGTAGTCAGCTGTCTTTTGAGCGACTGAATCTGTACCAACAATTGTTCCAAGCTTCTTAGCAGTAGGAGTTGTATCCTGCTTGATAAGTGGAGCTCCGTATGTTGATTGATCATCGATCATGTAGTACTTAGGGTTTGCAACACCTGATGCTGCGTAACGAGCAAGTGCTGGACCCTGAAGTGAGTCATTCGCAACAACGCGGTGGAAGACTGGGAAACCGTTTGACTTTGCCTTACGGTTTGTTAGGTCAACTGCTGATGCTGAAGGTGCGACCATTGTGAGGCCAGCAGCCTTGTATGCAGGGAATGAGTTACGTGCTTCACCTGAACATGATGTTCCGACGACGCCGATGATTGCCTTATCTGCAGCAACACCAGGAGCTACGTTTGCAGCAACTGTTCCGTCGCACTGTGAGTCAGCCTTAACAAGGGTGACCTTTACTGCAGGGTTTGTGCGGTTGTACTGATCAAGTGCCCAGATAACTCCTGGGATCTGATCCTGGCCAAGGCCAGCATAATCTCCAGTTAGTGGGCCCATAAATGCGAGCTTTACTGTCTTTGGTGCTGCGTTCGCTGGAGCTGTTGCAACTGCACCAAGGGTGAGAGTTGCAGCAGCAGCAATAGCGAAGCCGCTTACGATCTTCTTGTTCATGTATTGCCTTCCTGTTTTTTCTTGCTTGTGTCCCGGGACAGGGAGGTGTGAAGAGTAATGCTCAACCCATGCTTGAGACAAGGTCAAATGGTCTGAAATCGGGCGTGGGAGGTTACTTTTTGATTACGAAATTAAGAGACTTTCCTGTGGGCTGGCCAACTGCACAACGAGCTACTTATCGAGGGCAGCCTCAGGGGAAATGACCGCATTTGCGACCTCTTTCATGGTCAGGCGACGGTCCATAGCCGCCCTTTGAATCCATGAGAAAGCTTCAGGCTCTGAGAGATTGAGAGCCTTCATCAAGATGCCCTTTGCGCGATCAATAATCTTTCTCGTTTCAAGACGTTCGTGAAGGTCGGCAACTTCTTCAGCAAGTGATCTCATCTGCGTATGGCGACTAATTGCAATTTCTATGGCAGGAACAAGATCTCCGATAGTGAATGGCTTAACAACGTAGGCCATGACTCCGGCATCGCGCGCGCGATCAACGAGTTCTTTCTGGCTAAATGCGGTCAACATTAAAACTGGAGCAATCGAGATAATTTTTTCCGCTGCTGAAATTCCATCGAGCACTGGCATCTTGACATCGAGAATCGCTAAATCAGGGTGATGTTCAGTAGCGAGTGCAATTGCTTCTTCGCCATTGGTTGCTTGCGCTACAACTTCATAGCCAGCTTCTTGCAACATTTCGACAAGGTCCATACGAATGAGCGCTTCATCCTCGGCGACGAGAATGCGCACTGCTGTCTTCGATGTAGCTTCGTTGCTCATGTGCCTCGAGTCGGATTCGAACCGACACTATGCAGTGTTTGAGACTGCCCTCTCTACCGTTGGAGTACCGAGGCGTACTCCCCTATCGTATTAGAGAAGCGCGGATACGAGAAACGAGTTGGGCTGTGTACTAGCGATACGCAGCGACTACGCCGTTAACGGCATCGCCTACTGTGTGTACGCGCATAGCGTTTGTAGATCCAGGAATTCCTGGAGGTGAACCAGCAACGATCATCACAGATTCGCCGATTTCAGCGCGCTTGCCTTCGATGAGCATCTTGTCTGCCTGAAGAACCATCTCATCGGTGTGCTTGACCATTGGAGTTACCAATGGTTCAACGCCCCATGAGAGAGCTAGGCGGTTATATGTGCCTTCTTCAGGAGTGATTGCAAGGATTGGAATAGGTGAACGAAGGCGTGAGATACGGCGTGCAGAGTCACCGGATTGTGTAAATGTCACAAGGAACTTCGCACCGACAATGAGTCCAACTTCAGCAGCAGCCTTAGTGATTGCGCCGCCCTTTGTACGTGGATTAGTCATCAATGGGCGAATGCGATCGAGGCCAAGTTCTTCAGTGCGCTCGATGATGCGGGCCATTGTTTCAACTGCCTGAATAGCGAATTCTCCAACGGAAGTTTCACCTGAAAGCATGAGCGCATCTGCGCCATCAAGAACAGCGTTTGCGCAGTCTGTGGCTTCTGCGCGAGTTGGTGAAGAGTTTGTGATCATCGAATCAAGCATCTGTGTTGCAACAATGACAGGTTTTGCAGCATCGCGAGCGAGCTCGACACAACGCTTCTGGACCATTGGGACATCTTCAATAGGAAGTTCAACACCGAGATCACCGCGAGCAACCATGATGCCGTCAAATGCTGCAACGATTTCTACCAAGTTTTCAACGGCCTGTGGCTTTTCAATCTTTGCGATAACCGGAACGCGAATTCCGACTTCATCCATGATTGCGTGAACATCTTTAACGTCTGCCGCATCGCGAACGAATGAGAGCGCGATGAAATCTGCTCCTGCGCGAAGTCCCCAACGAAGATCATCTTCATCTTTTTCAGACATTGCAGGAACTGATACAGCAACACCAGGAAGGTTGATTCCCTTGTTGTTGCTTACTGCTCCTGGCTGAATGCACTTGGTGACAACATCGTTGCCCTTTACTTCAATAACTTCGACGGTAACTTTTCCATCGTCGATAAGGATGCGGTCTCCTGCTTTGCAATCTCCGGGAAGACCTTTGTACGTAGTTCCGACGCGCTCTTTTGTTCCTGAAATCTCATCAGTAGTAATCGTGAAGATATCTCCACGAGCAAGATCATGAGGACCATCAGCAAAGCGACCGAGACGAATCTTTGGTCCTTGTAGGTCTACGAGGATTGCCACAGCCTTGCCAGCTTCTTTTGCCGCAGAGCGCACGCGATCAAGGCGAGCCTGGTGCTCTTCATAACCACCATGAGAAAGGTTGAGTCGAGCCATATTCATGCCAGCGGCGATGAGCTCCTTAACCTTCTCTGGAGATTCAACTGCTGGACCCATCGTGCAAACAATTTTGGCGCGGCGCATGTCGGTACCTTATCTGTGCTTAGTAGTTACTTAGAAGTTAGACCATGAGTTGGCGAGTTGTTGGCTCGATAGGTGCAGGGAGTTGAGTCTCCCCTGCGAGATATCGATCCACTGCAGCTGCTGCTGAGCGACCTTCTGCAATTGCCCACACAATGAGAGATTGACCACGGCCAGCATCTCCTGCAACGAAGATTCCTTCTTCGCTGCTCTGGAAGTTTTCATCGCGACGAATATTTCCACGTTCGTCGAGTTCAACCTCAAGCTGATCGATAAGCGCTGATTTTTCAGGACCCGTGAAGCCCATTGCGAGGAATACGAAGTCCGCTGGGAGTTCTTTTTCAGTTCCTGGAACTGGCTCGAACTTTCCGTTCTCGAACTTTGTTTCAACAATCTTGAGGGCTTTGAGATTGCCATTTCCATCGCCAACAAACTCTTGAGTGCTGACAGAGAAGATTCGATTATCGAGTTCTTCATGTGCGCTAGAGACGCGATAGATCATTGGGTATGTAGGCCATGGCTGTGAAGATGGACGCTCTTCAGTTGGACGAGGCATGATCTCAAGTTGAGTAACACTCGCTGCACCTTGACGTACCGATGTACCAAGACAATCAGCACCGGTATCTCCGCCACCCAAGATGATGACGTGCTTACCTGCAACGTTAATTGGCGGAACTTCGATTTCACCGAGCGCTTGCTTATTGCCCCATGGCAAGAACTCCATCGCTTGATAGATGCCCTTATTTTCGCGGCCAGGAATAGGAAGATCGCGCCATTGCGTTGCACCCATGGCAAGAACAATTGCGTCGTACTTAGAGCGAAGATCTGAACCAGTAAGTTCTACACCAACGTTAACGCCTGGACGGAAGCGAGTTCCTTCCTGCTCCATCTGAGCAAGGCGACGATCAACGATGTGCTTCTCCATCTTAAATTCAGGAATTCCGTAACGTAGAAGTCCGCCGATTTTCTCAGCGCGTTCGTAGACGGCAACTGTGTGACCTGCGCGTGTGAGTTGTTGCGCTGCTGCAAGTCCTGCAGGACCTGAACCAATGACTGCAACTGTCTTGCCAGAGAGACGGTCTGGTGCAAGTGGCTTCACATTGTTGGCATCAAATGCTTCTTCAATGGTGCGAAGTTCGACCTGCTTAATGGTGACTGCATCGCGGTTAATTCCAACAACACATGCGGTTTCGCAAGGAGCTGGACAGAGGCGACCTGTGAACTCTGGGAAGTTATTTGTTGCGTGAAGACGATCAATTGCCTCGTTCTTATCTCCACGATAGATGAGGTCATTCCATTCTGGAATGAGGTTACCGAGCGGGCAACCGTTATGACAGAAAGGAATACCGCAATCCATGCAACGACCAGCTTGCTTCTGCAAGTGCTCGAAAGATTGTGGTTCGTAGACTTCACGCCAATCTTGAATACGAATATCTACGGGACGTCGCTTTGGAGTCTCGCGAGGTGTGGTCATAAAACCCTTTGGATCAGCCATTTGCTGCTACCTCCATGATGTATTCATCGACTGGTAAACCTTCTTTAGTTGCACGCTCAATCGCTGCGAGCACCTTTGCGTAATCGCGAGGCATAATGAGTGAGAAGCGTGAGATTTCTGTATCCCAGTTCGCAAGAAGCGCTGCTGCGATTTCTGAACCAGTCTCGACATGGAATGAAGAGACGATTGCTTTGAGATTCTCGCGTTGATCTGCAGGAACCGCCAAGATATCAACCATCTCGGTGTTGACCACTGCAGTATTGAGATCGAGAACAAATGCGCGACCACCAGACATACCGGCTGCAATATTGCGACCAGTCTGTCCGAGAATAACGACAGTTCCGCCAGTCATGTATTCGAGTGCGTGATCACCCACGCCTTCGACGACTGCAATGGCACCTGAGTTACGTACACAGAAACGTTCTCCAGCTAAACCACGGATGAAGATGTCACCTGATGTTGCGCCATAACCAATGACGTTTCCTGCGATGACGTTCTTCTCGGATTTAAAGGTTGCCTTCTCATCTGGACGAACAACAACGCGTCCACCAGAGATGCCCTTGCCGACATAGTCATTTGAATCACCGTAGAGGCGAATTGATACACCTTGTGGCAAGAATGCACCGAGTGATTGACCGGCTGAACCATGCAGAGTGACATCGATTGTTCCGACAGGAAGTCCCTCTGCGCCGTAGCGACGAGTAACTTCAGCGCCCAACATCGTTCCAACAGTACGGTTGACGTTACGGACAGGAAGATCGATTCGAACAAGCTCTTTCTTATCGAGCGCAGCCTTCGAAAGCTCGATGAGCTGGTTATCCAGCGCTGCAGCTAAACCGTGATCCTGCTTCGTTGTGTTGTGTAGTGGTGAATCAACATCTGGACGAACAAGAAGTGGTGAGAGATCAAGACCGCTCGCCTTCCAGTGGTCGACGGCATCGCGTGTATCGAGATATTCGACATGTCCGATCGCTTCTTGCAATGTGCGGAAGCCAAGGGAAGCCAAGATTTCGCGAACTTCTTCTGCGATGTATTCGAAGAATGTTTCAACGAATTCAGGCTTTCCAGAGAACTTCTTACGAAGTTCTGGGTTCTGTGTTGCAACGCCGACTGGACATGTATCTAAGTGGCAGACGCGCATCATGATGCAACCTGAAACAACAAGTGGAGCTGTTGCAAATCCATACTCTTCAGCGCCAAGAAGTGCTGCGATAACCACATCGCGACCTGTCTTGAGCTGGCCATCTGCCTGAACAACAATGCGATCACGCAAGTTGTTGAGAAGAAGAGTTTGTTGCGTTTCAGCAAGGCCGAGCTCCCAAGGAGCGCCAGCGTGCTTAAGAGATGTCAGAGGTGATGCACCAGTTCCGCCATCGTGACCTGAGATCAAGACAACGTCTGCATGCGCCTTTGAAACACCAGCTGCAACTGTTCCGACGCCAACTTCAGCAACAAGTTTGACGTGAACACGTGCATCCTTATTTGCGTTCTTAAGGTCGTGAATTAATTGAGCAAGATCTTCAATCGAGTAAATATCGTGGTGAGGTGGTGGAGAAATAAGTCCCACACCCGGAGTTGAGTAACGAGCCTTCGCTACCCACGGATAGACCTTGTAGCCAGGAAGCTGTCCGCCTTCACCAGGCTTTGCTCCCTGTGCAATCTTGATCTGAATATCTGTTGCATTGATGAGGTAATTACTTGTTACACCAAAACGACCAGATGCAACCTGCTTGATTGCGCTCTTCTTAGAGTCACCATTTGCCATGGGAATAAAGCGAGCAGGATCTTCTCCGCCTTCACCTGTGTTGGACTTAGCGCCCAAGCGGTTCATGGCGATGGCAAGTGTCTCGTGAACTTCTTGTGAAACAGAACCGTATGACATCGCACCAGTTGAGAAGCGCTTTACGATCTCTGAGATTGGCTCGACTTCATCGATGGAAATTGGTGCGCGTTCTCCATCTTTAAATTTGAAGAGTCCGCGTAGAGTCATGAGCGTCTTGCTCTGATCATTGACCTTATCTGTGTAGCGCTTGAAGATGTCATAACGCTTATTGCGAGTTGAGTGCTGGAGCGCAAAGACTGTTTCAGGGTTGAACAAGTGTGGTTCGCCATCGCGACGCCACTGGTACTCGCCACCTACAGCAAGACGCTTTGCGCCAGGAATTTCTCCGCCTACAGGGTATGCAAAGTGGTGGCGCTTAATGGTCTCTTCTGCGATGACATCGAGATCGACGCCACCAAGACGTGAAGTTGTTCCGACGAAGAACTCGTCGACAACATCTTGCGCGAGACCAATCGCTTCAAATACCTGCGCGCCTGTGTAAGAGGCGATAGTTGAGATACCCATCTTGGACATCACTTTAAGAACACCCTTACCGAGCGCCTTGATGACATTGCGGACTGCCTTTTCAGGAGCAATGCCAGTGATGATTCCTTGATTGACGAGATCTTCTGCAGTCTCCATAACAAGATATGGGTTTACCGCTGCTGCGCCGTAACCAATAAGAAGTGCAACGTGGTGAACTTCGCGCACATCGCCAGCTTCAACAACGAGACCGACCTTGGTACGTGTCTTCTCGCGAATGAGGTGGTGGTGCACTGCTGCTGTAAGTAGGAGTGATGGAATTGGGCAATCTTCTGCATCGCCATCACGGTCAGAGAGAACAATGACGCGTGCGCCATTTGAAATTGCATCTGAAACTTCGCGCTTAATCTCTTCAAGGCGAGTACGAAGAGTGTTTCCATCTCCAGTTACTGGGAAGAGGCCACGAACAACGTATGCCTCGAGCTCTGGATAGTCATCGTCTGCGTTAACGTGGATGATCTTTGCAAGTTCATCATTATCGATAACCGGGAATGCAAGCGAGATCTGCTTGCAAGATTCTGGACCTGGATCGAGCAGGTTGTGCTCTGGACCAATGGATCCCCCAAGACTTGTTACCAACTCTTCACGGATTGCATCGAGTGGTGGGTTAGTTACTTGAGCGAAGAGCTGTGTGAAGTAATCAAAGAGCAGACGAGGCTTTGCTGACAGTGCCGCAATTGGAGTATCAGTTCCCATGGAGCCGAGAGCTTCTCCCCCGCCCTTTGCCATCGGTGTCACGATGATTTTGATTTCTTCTTCTGTATAGCCAAAAGCTTTCTGGCGGCGAATAACTGATTTATGTGGGTACACAATGTGTTCGCGTGATGGAAGATCTGAAAGCTTGATCATTCCATCCTTGAGCCATGTGCCATATGGAGCGGCATCAGCAAGTGAATCCTTGATTTCATCATCTTCGATGATGCGTCCTGCTTCGATATCAACTAAGAACATCTTGCCTGGTTGCAGGCGGCCCTTACGGACAATCTTTTCTGCAGGGAAATCAAGTACGCCAACTTCTGATGCAAGAACTACAAGACCGTCATCGGTAACCCAGAAACGTGATGGACGAAGCCCGTTGCGATCGAGTACTGCACCTACTTGATGTCCATCGGTAAATGTCACACACGCTGGACCATCCCATGGCTCCATGAGTGACGCGTGGAATGCATAGAACTCGCGGCGCTTTGCAGACATCGTTGCATGGTTCTCCCACGCTTCTGGAATCATCATCAAAACTGCATGTGGAAGTGAACGTCCACCGAGATAGAGAAGTTCGAGAACTTCATCGAAAGAAGCAGAGTCTGAGCCTGACATTTCGACAATTGGGAAGAGTCGCTTGAGATCTCCACCAATCAAATCGCTTTCAAGAAGTGATTCGCGGGCGCGCATCCAGTTACGGTTTCCCTTAACGGTATTGATTTCACCGTTGTGTGCAATAAAGCGGTAAGGGTGCGCCAACGGCCAAGATGGGAAGGTATTTGTTGAAAAGCGTGAGTGAACGAGTGCAAGTGGAGACACAACGCGCACATCGCTGAGATCAGGGAAGAACTCTTCCAGCTGGCCAGTTGTAAGCATTCCCTTATAAACAATTGTCTGAGATGAAAGTGATGGGAAGTAGAGATCGAGAGCGTGTTCTGCGCGCTTACGAAGAGCGAAAGCCAAACGATCAAGAACAATTCCGGATTCGCCATTTTTGCCAGCGACAAAGAGTTGCTTGAACTGAGGCATTACTGAAACTGCAGTCTTTCCTAGTGAAGAAGCGTTAATCGGAAGCTCGCGCCAACCAAGAACGGTAAGGCCCTCTTCTTCTGCAATCTTTGCTATTTCTGCTGTGACATCTGCGCCTTGTGCAATAAATGCGATACCAGTGGCATATGAACCTTCAGCTGGTAAATCAAACTTGGTTTCTGCGCGATAGAAAGCATCGGGTACACGAATTAGGATTCCTGCACCGTCGCCTGAATCAGGTTCAGCTCCTGATGCACCACGGTGTTCGAGATTGCGAAGGGCAGTAAGCGCCTTCTCTACGATTTCGTGCGTTGCAACTTTATTGAGGGTAGCCACCATCGCGACGCCGCATGCATCGTGTTCGTTTGCAGGATCGTAGAGTCCCTGCGCTGCGGGATAGTTCGATGAAAGTGCCATAACCCGTTGTCCTTTTTTAGTGAATCAAAAGGGACAACTTTGGCCCGGTGAAGCGTGGGTGAAACGGTAAATCAGTAGCGAAAGGGTAGCAAGGGGGTTGGCTAGATGCCACTCACATGCAAGAGCTGGCCGATTCCAGCGGTGATTGCCATACCGAGGCAGCCACCCGCAATCACGCGGATAGTCGGAATAAATAGCTTGGAACCGGCAGTCTTGGCACTAATGATTCCAGTAGCAATTAAGCCAACAATCGTAAATCCAACGATGCTCCATGCCGCTTTACCTGCTGAAGGGGCAAAAGCGCCAGCGAAAGGAATCAATCCACCTGCGGTGAAGCTGAGCGCCGAAGCGATCGCCGCTTGAACTGGACGAGCCTTGGTGTGTGGATGCTGCCCTAGCTCATCACGCAGATGTGCTTCGAGAGGATCCTTCTTATGCATCTCGGTGACAACTTGCACTGCGAGTTCGCGAGTTAATCCGCGTTCAATATAGATATGAACGAGTTCTTCAAATTCACCTTCAGGATCGATGGCAAGGTGTTCGATTTCAAGAAGTCGATCTGATTCTTCAATATCATTTTGAGAACGTACCGAAACATATTCTCCGACAGCCATCGACATTGCACCTGCTGCAATTCCTGCAGCTCCTGCTGTGACAAGAAAACTCTGTTCGCTTCGCGCCGCAGCAACACCAATCATCAAACTTGCTGTGGAGACGAGCCCATCATTTGCGCCAAGAACAGCAGCACGCAACCAACCAGCGCGGTGTGTGCGATGGTGGAGATTGCGTTCATAGACATCTTCGAGCGCCATCTTTCTAGCCTACCTCGTACGTCGCATAATTCGGCTGAAGGCAACGAGCCCTGCAGCAAAAATCAGCGCTGCGACATATTGATTGAGACGAAGACCACCCAGAGCATGCGCTTCATCAATGCGAAGTCCCTCGATGAAGAATCGGCCGAGACTGTATCCGCAGATGTAGAGAGCGAAGATGGCACCCCCAGAAAGACGAGGGGTGAGACGAATCAAGACGATCGCAAGGACAGCGCACCAGATCGATTCGTAGAGAAATGTGGGATGAAAAGTTGAGAACTCTCTAAAACCAACTGGGCGAAGATATTGAGGAATCTCGAGGGCCCACGGCGCAGTGAGCGGGCGCCCAAAGAGTTCGCCATTAAACCAATTACCCCAACGACCAATCGCTTGTGCGAGAAGTAACCCTGGAGCAAGTGCTCCAGCAAACTCTGAAAATGGTGGAAGTTGAATCTGCTGAGCGCGCTTTCTATATGCCACATACGCACCACCTGCACCGAGTGCGATAGCGCCCCAGATTCCGAGACCGCCTTCCCAGATTTTAAATACGTTAGAGATTGATCCGTTGCTTCCAAAGTAATTTTCTGGAGAAGTAACGACGTGATAGAGCCGTCCACCAATAACTCCAGAAGGAACAGCGATGACAGCAATATCGCCGACAACGCCTTCGACGCCAGAGTGCGCAGAAGTAAAGCGTTTGTCAGCCACCCAGATTGCTACAGCGATTGCCGCAATGATGCAGAGCGCGTAAAAGTGAACAGTCAGCGGACCAATCTCAACTGCCGACGTTGTCGGAGTTGGGAAGGCGTACTTCATATTTATCCGCGTTCGACTGCTGCCTTGAACTTATCGGCGTTGAAGTATTCGCCATTGCGATCAATCTCTTTACCGTTGATAAATACAGTTGGAGTTGAATTCACATTTGCCTTGGCTCCGGCAGCTGCGGCATTTGATACCCAGCCTTGGTATGCCATGTCATTGACGCATGATGAGAACTTCTTCGATGTGATGCCTGCAGCCTGACCAAGTACTACAAGTACATCGGTTGACCAGACACCGGTATTTTCAGCTGGCTGATTTGAATAAAGAGCGCGGTGGTATTGCAAGAACTTTCCTTCATCAGCTGAACATGCTGCTGCATTTGCAGCGTTCACAGATTCTTGTCCGAGGAATGAAAGGGTGTGATAAACAACTGTTGCCTTCTTATCGGCGATAAGTGATTCGATGTAATCGCCCTGGAGGCCTTCAAATTGCGCACAGACTGGGCATTGGAAATCTTCGTAGATATCAATAACCGGAACACCCTTGAGTTCGTCATTGAATACGATTCCATAACCGCGATCAGCAGAAACGCTTGCTGGAGTCTTTGCAGATGAATCTGTCTGCTTTGAGAGAAGTGTCGGTACCAACATGATGAGAAGTACGCCTACAACTACTGCAACAACGAGATTGCGAGTGAAGTTATCTTTGCCTGGTTGTTGTTTAGTCATTTGTGCCTTCTCCTGTTTGGGTGAGAGATTTCGGTTCTTTATCGAGACCAAATTTAGTGTGTGGGAAGAAAGTTAGGTACACGGCAAGCAGAGTGAGGCCCGTGTCGCGCAGAAGCGGCGTTAAATAATCTGCCTCACCTGGTTCAACCTGCCCCCCGCCACCGAAGCAGCCGCAATCGATGGAAAGTCCGCGTGCCCATGCTTGTGAGATTCCAATCATGAAGGCGAACATCAGTAACCCGCTTGCGAGAGCAGATAGACGAGTTGCGGCGCCCAAGACAAGAAGAATTCCGACAGCTAATTCAAAGAATGGGAGGAAGACGCCCATGAAATTTGCTAGCGGGATGGGAAGAAGTTCGTAGGCGCGAACTGCCATCTGCGACTTATCGAGCTCATCAAATTTCAGGTATCCGGCAACAATTAGGGTTCCGCCTAGAACGAGGCGGGCCACAAGTCCGATCCATGGAAGATATTTCTTCATCGACCTTCACGTACTCCTAACGATAATTCGCTGGCAAGGTTCTTTACCGCTTCCAAACCTGTTGCTTCATCAGGTGCATCAAGTAAAGCTTTAATAAATGCTGAACCCACGATGACACCATCTGCATAACCTGCAACACCTTTAGCTTGTTCGCGCGTAGAGACTCCGAGTCCCACCGCGATAGGAAGTTGTGATGTCTTACGGATTCGTGCGACTAAATCAGGTGCGCCCGATGAGACTGTGGTGCGAGTTCCGGTAACGCCCATCAAGCTAGCTGCATAGATAAATCCTCCGCAGCGTGAAGTTACTTGAGGCAGACGAGTGTCAGTTGTACTTGGTGCGACAACATAGATGGGATTGATTGCAGTCTTTTCGACAGCATCTTTCCAAGGCGCAGATTCTTCAATGGTGAGGTCGGGGGTAATAACGCCAGATCCACCATTATCTGAAATCGACTGAGCAAACTTTTCAACGCCGTACTTTTCAATGGGATTCCAGTACGTCATAACAACCGCTGGGACGCCTGCATCGGTGGCAACTTTCAGCGCTTCAAAAACTTCTTTCGCACCTGTCCCTTGAGCAAGTGATTGATCAGCTGCTGCCTGAATCGTTGGGCCATCCATAACTGGATCGCTATAAGGGAAACCGATTTCAATGGCATCGACTCCGCCATCGACAAAAGCTTGAATTACTTTCTTGCAACCTTCGATGCTGGGAAAACCAGCAGGGATATAGGCGATAAGTGCGGCGCGGTTTTCGGCGCGTGTTTTTACGAAGAGGTCATCGAGCGCAGTTGTCATTTAGAGAGGGATTCCAAAGTATTGAGCTGCAGTGTGAACATCTTTATCTCCGCGTCCAGAGAGATTGATCAAGATGATTGCATCCTTGCCTAATTCATTTCCTACTTGAAGCGCGCCAGCAAGAGCGTGCGCAGTTTCGATTGCAGGAATGATGCCTTCAGTCTTACAAAGAAGTGCGAATGCATGCATCGCTTCTGCATCTGTGACTGCGCGATACTCGGCGCGGCCAATGTCATGCAGGTATGCATGTTCTGGTCCTACGCCTGGGTAATCCAATCCAGCAGAGATTGAGTGAGACTCAATGGTCTGACCATTTTCATCCTGCAGAACATATGTGCGGTTTCCGTGAAGAACGCCAGGTGATCCACCCGTAATGGTTGCTGCATGGCGTCCTGTTTCAACGCCATCTCCAGCGGCTTCGAGTCCAATGAGGCGGACATCTTTATCACCAATAAAACGATGGAAGATTCCAATTGCGTTAGAGCCTCCGCCAACGCAGGCAAGAACTGCATCAGGAAGTCGGCCGGTTAGGGCGAGAACTTGTTCGCGAGATTCTTCGCCGATGATCTTATGGAAATCACGGACCATAGATGGGAAAGGATGTGGACCGGCAACGGTTCCGAGCATGTAGTGAGTAGTTTCAACATTGGTAACCCAGTCGCGCATCGCTTCGTTGATTGCATCTTTGAGTGTGCGCGAACCTGAAGTAACGGGAACTACTTCTGCGCCTAACAATTTCATACGAGCAACATTGAGAGCCTGGCGCTTTGTATCTTCTTCGCCCATGTAGACAACGCACTCAAGACCCATCAGAGCTGCAGCAGTTGCAGATGCAACGCCATGTTGTCCCGCTCCAGTTTCAGCAATGATGCGCTTCTTGCCCATGCGCTTTGTGAGGAGTGCTTGACCAAGCACGTTATTAATCTTGTGGCTGCCGGTGTGATTGAGATCTTCGCGTTTAAGAAGAATACGCGCTCCCCCTGCATGTTCGCCAAAACGCTTTGCTTCGGTGATGATGCTGGGACGACCTGTGTATGTACGGTGTAGTTCGGCTAACTCTTCAATAAATGTTGGATCTGTCTGGGCTTTGATGCGAGCAGTGTCTAGCTCTTCAAGCGCTCCGATGAGAGCTTCAGGAACGAAGCGACCGCCATAGGGGCCAAAGTGTCCTGCGAGATCATCGACAGTCGTCATGGCGAAAGACTACCTGCGCCCAAGTAGTTCCTGCATGGCGGAAATTGGATTCCCAGATTTCACAAGAGTTTCCCCGACCAAGATCGCTGTTGCGCCAGCGTTCTGAGCGAACTCGACGTCTGAACGAGTTGCGATACCTGATTCGGCGACCCGAATCACATCAGCAGGAATACGCGGGATGAGGTCTGCAAATGCGGCGCTATCGACATCGAGGGTTTTCAGATTCCGTGAATTAACTCCGATGATGCGCGGTTCAATATCCATCGCGCTCTCGAGTTCTTGCGCGGTATGTACTTCAATGAGAGAAGCCATTCCTAATTCAGTTGCAAGATCGTAGAAATCTCTGAGCTGGCTCTTTGAAAGTGCGGCCACGATGAGAAGAACAATAT
Organism: Planktophila turicensis (SeqCode); assembly: GCF_965234405.1. Lineage (GTDB taxonomy): Bacteria > Actinomycetota > Actinomycetes > Nanopelagicales > Nanopelagicaceae > Planktophila > Planktophila turicensis. The sequence continues at coordinate 583,601 of NZ_OZ248346.1, read as the reverse complement.
CTGCGCCATGTGCCCGCGCTTCTAAGAACTGATATTCATCGACCATAAAATCTTTTCGCAGAACTGGAATTGTGATGCGCTTTCGCACAGCATCAAGATCTTCGAGTGAGCCACCGAAGCGACGGCGTTCGGTGAGAACGCTGACAGCTGCAGCGCCCGCTTCTTGATATTGCTCGGCAAGAGAAGCTGGATCTGTGATTGTGGCAAGTTCTCCTTTGCTTGGAGATGAACGCTTTACTTCTGCAATCACATTCATCTCGTCGCGAGATAGGAATGAATGCGCATCTAGTGCCGGCGCAGTCTCTTCCATACGCTTATGAATCTGCGCCAATGGAAGACGTCGTGCGGCAAGATCTTCGCGAACACCTTCGATGATGGAATCAAGAACGCTCATGTGCGGTCCTCTGTTGGATCAATTCCTTTATCCATTGCATTCCATGGCGTGAGCTTCTTTGGCTCGCGTTCATAGCGTGCAGAGAGACGAATTCTTCGACTGAGCGCAATTGCAACTACGGAGACAAGAAAGAGGGATAGTCCTAATTTGAACATTAGCTGCGCTTCAATTCATTAGCAGCAGTAATTGCGCCAAGAACGGCAGCTGCCTTGTTGAGAGTCTCTTCATTTTCAGATGCTGGATCTGAATCTGCGACGAGCCCTGCTCCCGCTTGAACGTATGCAGTCCCCTTGTGAAGTAGCGCAGTACGAATGGCAATACAGGCATCAATATTTCCTGTGAAGTCGAAGTAACCAATAGCGCCGCCATAAAGTCCGCGACGAGTTGGTTCGAGAGTCTCGATAATCTCCATAGCGCGCGGCTTAGGTGCTCCAGAAAGTGTTCCGGCAGGAAAGACTGAGAAGAGTGCATCGATAGGTGTTGAATCTTTTCCAAGCTTTCCGATGACTGTGGAAACAATATGCATGACGTGTGAATAACGTTCAATGTGCATGAAGTCGATTACTTCGACGCTTCCGGGTGCACAGACGCGGCCAAGATCATTTCGGCCCAAGTCAACGAGCATCAAATGCTCTGCACGTTCTTTAGGATCGGCAAGAAGTTCTTCTCCGAGGCGAATATCTTCTTCGACCGATGCAGAGCGACGACGTGTTCCAGCGATTGGGTGGACCATCACTTCGGTACCAGTTACCTTGACGAGCGCTTCTGGGCTTGAACCGACGACTTCGATTCCATCTTCAAATCTGAAGAGGTACATATATGGGCTTGGATTATTGAGACGAAGCATGCGATACACATCGAGTGCATCGGCTGCGCACGGCATTGAGAATCGCTGCGAAAGAACTATTTGGAAAGCTTCGCCCGCGCGAATCTCTTCTTTGGCAATTTCTACCTTAGACATAAATTCTTCGGCGCTCATATTGCGATCAAATTGAGGCGCTGTCTTTGCCGGGATCTTTGAGACATCTCCAGCAAGAGGTGCCATAAGTTCGGCTTGCATGCGATCAAGACGAGATACCGCATCTGCATAGGATTCATCGATACGTTCGTTTGAGCCATCCCAGTTAATGGCATTTGCAATCAACGTGATGGTTCCTTCGCTGTGATCCATCACAGCTAAATCACTCGTTAACATAAATGCGATTTCTGGCAGATCGATATCCTTTGTAGCAAGGTTTGAAATCTTTTCCAGTCTGCGCACAGAGTCATATCCCATGTATCCAACAAGGCCACCTGTAAGAGTTGGAAGCCCTTCAATCTTTGGAGACTTCAGGTGTGCCACTGTTTTGCGCAAAGCTTCAAGAGGATTCATTCCTTGCGGAACTCCGGCAGGTGGTTTTCCTAGCCATACCGCGACACCATCTTTTTCGGTCAGCGTTGTCTGGCTATGCGCGCCAATAAATGAGTAGCGAGACCAGACTCCCCCATGCTCGGCAGATTCCAAAAGAAAAGTTCCGGGCAAGTTCTTTGCCAGCTTCTTATAAATATTGAGCGGGGTTTCGCCATCGCCTAAGAGTTTGCGATAGACAGGAATGACGTTGTTGTTCTTCGCGTACTCGCGAAATTCTTCAAGCTTCATCGCGCAATCTCGATATTTCTATGGAAGCAGGTGCGATCGCCTGTGTGGCAAGCAGCCCCGGTTTGTTCAACCTTAAATAGAAGTGCATCTCCGTCGCAATCAAGAGCGATCGAATGTACGAGTTGTGTATGGCCAGAAGTGGCGCCCTTTTCCCAGAGTTCATTGCGGCTACGTGACCAATATGTTGCGCGCCCTGTGGCAAGAGTGGCGGCAAGTGATTCCGCATTGACATAGGCGAGCATCAAGACTTCACCTGAGTGAATATCTTGTGCAACGGCTGGAATGAGAGCTGCAGGATCTTTGAGGAGCGCAGAAATCTCGGGGCTTAGCTCTGTGCTCATATGCGTATTCTGCCTTAGACCGTATGCGCATTGCGCACTGAATAATTGTGACCAGAAAGGTACTTCTTTACATCGCCGATACGGTGAATTCCGAAGTGGAAGACGCTGGCTGCGAGGAGTGCATCAGCTCCAGCATCGAGTGCCGAGGCGAAATCTTCGAGGGTGCCGGCGCCACCACTGGCAATCAGCGGAACCTTTGAGACAGCGCGGACGGCGGTAATCATTCCGATGTCATATCCGGCGCGAGTTCCGTCAGCATCCATAGAGTTGAGAAGGATTTCACCAACGCCAAGCGTGCACGCCTTTTCTACCCAAGCGAGTGCATCAACACCCGCGGATTCGCGGCCGCCATGAGTTGTCACTTCAAAACCTGAATCGGTACGCGCGCGACGCGCATCAACGGATAGCACCAATACTTGTGAACCAAAGCGATCTGCGATTTCAGCAATCAATTCAGGGCGAGCTAGAGCTGCTGTATTGATTGAAACTTTGTCAGCACCTGCGCGCAGCAAGCGATCAACATCGTCGACGGTGCGAATTCCACCACCTACTGTGAGCGGAATAAACACTTGTTCAGCTGTTCTGCGAACTACATCAAGAGTTGTTTCACGCCCTGCGACACTTGCTGAGATATCAAGAAAGGTAAGTTCATCAGCACCTTCTCGTCCATAGAGCGCAGCCATCTCAACGGGGTCTCCAGCATCAACGAGATCGGTGAAGTTAACGCCCTTCACAACTCGACCGTCGGTGACGTCGAGGCAAGGAATGATGCGAACTGAAAGTGTCATCGACGCGTGAGCTCTAAAGCATCTTCGAGTGTGAATGCGCCAGCGTAGAGAGCCTTACCAACGATTGCACCTTCAACACCGATTGCGTTAAGGGATGCAAGGGCAGCTATGTCATCAAGGGAAGAAATGCCGCCTGATGCGACAACAGGTTTCTTGGTAACTGCACAGACTTCTTGAAGCAATTCCAAGTTTGGACCCTTAAGAGTTCCATCCTTAGTCACATCTGTGACTACATAACGAGAACAACCATCACGCTCAAGGCGTTCGATAGTTTCAAAGAGATCGCCGCCTTCTTTGGTCCAACCGCGAGCTGCAAGAACATGTCCGCGAACATCAAGACCCACTGCGATGCGATCTCCATGTTCTGCGATAACGCGCGCAGTCCATTCGGGATTTTCAAGCGCAGCAGTACCTAGGTTTACACGAACGCAACCAGTTGCAAGTGCGCGACGAAGTGATTCGTCATCGCGAATTCCACCAGAGAGCTCGACTTTGATATCAAGTTTCCCCACTACCTCTGCAAGCAGCGCGCTATTTTCTCCGCGACCAAATGCTGCATCGAGATCAACAAGGTGGAGCCATTCAGCGCCAGCTGCTTGGAATTCGAGGGCAACTTCAAGTGGGTTTCCATAAGCGGTTTCAGCATCAAGTTCGCCTTGAACGAGGCGTACAGCGCGTCCATCTTTGACATCGACTGCAGGTAAAAGTTCGAGGTAGCTCATAGTGAGTCCGTCCAATTCTTAATCAGATGTAGTCCTGCATCTCCGGATTTTTCTGGGTGAAATTGCGTCGCTGCAATAACTCCATCTTCAACTGCTGCCAGAAAATCTTCGCCGTGGTGTGCCATCGTCGCGATTGCACCGACCTTCTTCTTTACTGCGTATGAATGAACGAAGTAGAACGACTCATTTTCAACGCCTTTAAAGAGTGAACTTCCGCCTGGGGCAGAAACGGTGTTCCAGCCCATATGAGGCAATATCGGTGCTTCAAGTTTTTCTACTGTTGCATCCCAGACGCCAACGCCTTCATGGTTGCCATGTTCGACGCCGCGTGCAAAGAGAATCTGCATACCCACGCAGATACCTAAAGTTGGACGTTTTAAAGAAATTCGCTCGCGAACAAGTTGATCTCCACGAACACCAGCAAGTCCTTGCATGCAAGCAGCAAAAGCACCCACGCCAGGAACTACGAGACCGTCGGCGTTGAGTGCAACGTCGTAATCAGATGTCAGCACGACCTCTTTGCCAGAAGTTTCAAAAGCGCGTTGGGCTGAACGAAGATTGCCAGATCCGTAATCGAGAATTGCAATCACGAACGTTAGAGAGAGCCCTTTGTAGAAGGAATCCCGGCAACGCGACCATCGAGTGCAACCGCATCACGCAGTGCGCGCGCAACAGCTTTGAATTGTGCTTCAAAGACGTGGTGAGCATTACGGCCTTCGAGAACACGTACGTGAAGTGCGATGCGCGCTTCAGCAACGATTGATTCCCAGATGTGCTTTCCGAGAGTTGTATCGAATGTTCCGATGAGTTCGACTATTTCAGGTTGGCGGTGCACAAGATATGGACGACCCGAAAGATCGACAGCTGCCTGCACGAGAACTTCATCAAGTGGCACCATCGCATCGCCAAAGCGGCGAATGCCTGCCTTATCGCCAAGTGCTTCGCGAAGTGCCTGGCCAAATGCGAGTGAAGTATCTTCAACGGTGTGGTGTGAATCGACATCGACATCACCTGTTGTCTTTACAGTGAGATTAAAGCCAGAGTGCTTACCTAGTTGGCTGAGCATGTGATCAAAGAATGGGACGCCGGTATCCACTGAAATCTCGCCAGTTCCATCGAGATTGAGTTCTACAAGAACGCTTGACTCTTTAGTAGTGCGTTCAACTCGTGATGTTCTGCTCATTTTTCTCCCAGGCATGCCGATAGCGTTGAAACAAATCTGGTGTTTTCGGCCTCATTGCCAATGGTGACTCTTAAGTAACCCAATAATCCCACATCTCTGATGAGAACTCCCCTATCGAGCATCGCCTGCCAGAGCTGCGCCGAAGGCATATCGAATCCTGAGAAGAGAAGGAAGTTTGATGCGCTTGGAATGACGGTAAGCCCCATATCGGTAAGTTGCGCTGCAACGCGATCGCGATCGGTGCGAAGTTGAGCAACCGTGCCAAGCAACTCATTCTTGTAATCGAGTGCGACTTCACCAGCTGCCTGCGTGAGCGCGCTGAGGTGATACGGCAAGCGAACAAGGAACATGGCATCGATGACTGCTGGATCTGCAACCAGATAACCAAGGCGAACACCTGCAAATGCAAAGGCTTTACTCATAGTGCGAATAACAACAACGTGCGGATATTTCTTGATGAGCGTTACCGCTGAGGTCTCTTCAGAAAATTCTGCGTAAGCCTCATCGACTATCAAGAGCCCTGAGGTGAGACGTGCAATCTTCTCGATTTCATCGATAGTGACTGCAGAACCTGTTGGATTGTTTGGTGTTGTGATGAAAGTGAGAGTTGGCTTGTCCCGCTGAATCTGTGAAATTGCAGAGTCGATATCGAGGCTGAAATCTTCGCGGCGACTTCCATTAAGCCACTGCACTTGAGTTACCTTGGCAATCAATGGATGCATCGAATAAGAAGGAGTAAAGCCGAGAGCTGTTCCTCCGCCGAATGCCATAAAGAGAGATTGAATAATTTCATTGCTGCCATTTGCAGCCCATAGATTCTTTGCATCGAAGTTGGTTGCGGATAGCCCATTGATGAATTCAGCAAGCTTGGTACGCAGAACGACTGCATCACGATCTGGGTAACGATTAAGAGTGAGCGCTACTTCTGAGACTCGATCAGCAATCGCCTTTGCAAGAGCGGGTGAAGGCGCATATGGGTTCTCATTGGTATTCATCACAGCATCTGCAGGAAGTTGCGGCGCTCCATATGGTGAGAGTTCGCGAAGATTTTGGCGAAGTGGAAGCCACGCTGGCCACTGGTTCATAGATTTTCCAAACGCGCTGTCATTGCTTCGCCGTGAGCAGGAAGATCTTCGGAGTTTGCAAGAGTGACGACGGTATCGAGAATGTCGGTAAATGCTTTTTGGTCATACTCAATGAAGTGAAGGCCGCGTAAGAAAGTTTGCACAGAGAGCCCGCTGCTGTGGCATGCACATCCACCAGTAGGTAAAACGTGGTTTGAACCAGCTGAGTAATCTCCGAGTGAAACTGGCGAGAAGCGACCAATGAAAACTGCACCAGCATTGCGAATCTGCGCAGCATCGCGCGCTGCGTTCTTTGTCTGAATTTCAAGGTGCTCCGCTGCATAAGCATTTACAACGTCAAGCCCTTGTTCAACTGAATCCACTAAGACGATTGCTGATTGGATGCCAGTAAGCGCAGTGCGAATACGTTCGGAGTGCTTAGTGGCGGCAACTCGCTTCCCTAGTTCTGCTTCAACATCCTTGGCAAGCTGAGTTGATGTTGTAACTAGGACTGCTGCTGCAATGACATCGTGCTCAGCTTGGCTGATGAGGTCAGCTGCCACATCTGCAGCGATGGCGCTCTCATCGGCAAGAATTGCGATCTCTGTTGGGCCCGCTTCTGAATCGATACCGATGATTCCACGCAATGCGCGCTTAGCTGCTGCCACATAAATATTTCCAGGACCAGTAACGAGGTCACACTTCTGTGCCACGTCCTTCATTCCATAACCAAAGAGTGCAATTGCTTGCGCTCCCCCAACCGCATAGACCTCGGTGACTCCAAGGAGTGCACAGGTCGCAAGGATTGTTGGGTGCGGAAGTCCGCCAAATTCTTTCTGTGGCGGAGATGCAACTGCGATGCTCTGCACTTGTGCAATCTGAGCGGGAATCACATTCATCATGACGCTACTTGGATAGACCGCGCGACCACCTGGGACGTAAAGGCCCACACGATCTACGGGGACCCACTTCTCTGTAACAGTTCCGCCATCGACAACTGTTGTTCGGGTTTCACCGCGAACTTGATCGTTATGAACTTTACGAATACGTGAAGCAGATTCTTCGAGTGCGCTACGAATTGCAGGATCTAATTGAGCTAGCGCTTGATCCAATGCCGATTGTGGAACTCGGATTGAAGCAGGCGTTACTCCATCAAACTCTTGAGCGAGAGCGATCAGATCTGATTCGTTTCCGTGCTGAACGCGACGGAGAATCGGTTCAATGAGAACCATCGCTTGCGCAACATCGAGCTGTGCACGTGGAAGCTCGGCTTGATAGCCAGCTTTGTCGAGAGACTTTCCACGGAGGTCAACGGTGCGAATCACAGCGCGATTCTACTTTGTGTAGCGAGAGGGCGAAGACCCTTTAAATCCTGATGAGACAGTCTGACCCAAGAATTGCCTTGAGATCTGCGCTCAAACTTGGTGATGATGTTACTAGCGCGTCAATTTTGAGAGTCGTTGATTTCTGTTGATCAATGACTTGCAGATGAACTTCACGTTTTCCTGGATGTGAGCGAAGGATCTCTTTCATTCGTTCAACAATCGGTGGAGTTACTTGGGCTGCTGGCAATGAGATTAGTAGCGGTCCTGTAGGAGCTGCAGAAATATCAGGCATCTTCATTTCAAGAGCGGTAAATCGAACTTGTTCATCGGTTCGTGAGAATCGACCGCGAACAACAACTACGCGATCTTCGGTGAGTGAGAGCGCGTATTGGTTATAAGTATTTGAGAAGAAGAGAACTTCAATAGCGCCTTCCAGGTCTTCAACGTTAACAACCGCCCACGATGCGCCTTGTCGTGAAACTTTTCGCTGAATGCCGGTGATCAGCCCACCAATTGTGACCATGCCATCTTGTGGGCCGTCATCAAGGAGCTGGCTGATCGACATATCTGTATGTGACCGAAGAACATGTTCAACACCTAAGAGCGGATGATCTGAAACATAGAGACCCAACATCTCGCGCTCGAAGGTGAGCAGCGTTGATTTATCCCACTCGGTTGTTGGGATTTCAATATCAAGACCTGCAACTTGCGTAATCGAATCTCCACCGAAGAGATCGAACTGCCCGATGGCCTCAGCGCGCTTTGTTTCAATCACTGAATCAATAGCTTCGAGGTGGATAGCCATGAGCCCCTTACGAGGATGTTGAAGAGAATCGAATGCTCCTGCCTTAATGAGAGATTCGATGGTCTTCTTATTGCAGACGTTGGCATCGACCTTGGCGAGGAAATCTCCGAAGGATGCGAACGCTCCCTTGCTTTCACGAGCAGCCTTTACGGAAGCAACTACTCCTTCACCTACGTTACGAATTGCAGCAAGGCCGAAGCGAATATCTTTTCCACGAGGGGTGTATTCGGCATCTGATTCATTGACATCAGGTGGAAGAACTTTGATTCCCATGCGGCGACACTCGGAGAGATAGAGCGCAGACTTATCTTTATCATCGCGCACACTGGTGAGAAGTGCTGCCATGTACTCAGTTGGATAATTCGCTTTGAGGTAGGCGGTCCAGAAAGAAACAACTCCGTAACCCGCGCTATGTGCGCGGTTAAATGCGTAATCAGAGAACGGAATCAGAACTTCCCAGAGACGTTTAATAGCGCTGACAGAGAAACCGTTCTCCTTCATGCCTGCTTCGAATGGGATGTACTCCTTATCAAGGATCTCTTTATTCTTCTTACCCATCGCCTTACGCAAGAGATCTGCGCGGCCGAGGGTAAAGCCAGCAACTTTCTGTGCAATCGCCATAACTTGCTCTTGATAAACAATGAGGCCGTAAGTGTCACCGAGAATCTCTTGAAGTGGTTCAGAGAGTTCAGGGTGAATTGGTTCGACAGGTTTACGACCGTTTTTGCGATCGGCATAGTTATTGTGCGCGTTCTCGCCCATTGGACCTGGGCGATAAAGGGCAATCACCGCAGAGATGTCGGCAAATGAATCAGGTGCCATGCTGCGAAGAAGTGCGCGCATCGGCCCGCCGTCGAGCTGGAATACGCCCAAGGTATCGCCACGCGAAAGAAGTTCGAAAGTCTTCTGATCACTCAGTGGAAGATCTTCTAGAACGACATCGATATTCTGATTCGCTTTGATATTAAGAAGAGCGTCATCGAGAACCGAAAGATTTCGAAGGCCAAGGAAGTCCATCTTGAGAAGCCCTGTTGATTCGCAAGCACCCATATCGAACTGCGTGATGATTGCGCCATCTGCTTCACGGCGATGGATAGGAATAACATCGAGCAAAGGTTCGCGCGAGAGAATCACGCCCGCTGCATGCACTCCCCACTGACGTTTTAGACCTTCAAGGCCCTTTGCTAAATCAACGACGCGCTTTGAATCTGGATCTGTCTCATAGAGCTGGCGGAATTCACCTGCTTCGCCATGGCGCGCATCTTTAGAGTCGAAGACACCAGAAAGTGTGATGTCTTTGCCCATGACTGAAGGAGGAAGAGCTTTGGTGAGCTTTTCACCGATTGCATATGGATAGCCAAGAACGCGCGTTGCATCTTTAAGTGATTGCTTAGATTTAATTGTTCCGTAGGTGATGATCTGAGCTACGCGATCTTCGCCGTACTTTTCAGTTGCATAACGGATCATCTCTGAGCGACGACGTTCGTCGAAGTCGAGGTCGATATCAGGCATTGAGATACGTTCTGGATTGAGGAATCGTTCAAACAAGAGACCGTGTTCGATGGGATCAAGACCTGTGATGCCAAGTGCATATGCAACGAGTGAACCTGCTGCAGATCCACGACCTGGACCTACGCGAATTCCAACTTTCTTTGCATGTCCAACAAGGTCTGCCACAACAAGGAAGTAACCCGGGAATCCCATCTTCGCCATGACATCGAGTTCGTATTGCAAACGAGTGCGATATTCCTCGGTTGCTTTATCGCCGAGTTTCTCAATCAGACCGCGGACAGATTCTTTGCGTAGCCAGGTATCTTCTGTTTCGCCTTTGGGAACTTCGAATGCGGGAAGCAAGTTCTCGTTCTCGCGTAATTTGACGTTGCAGCGTTCGGCAATGAGAAGAGTGTTATCGCAGGATTCAGGGATATCTTTAAAGAGCTCGCGCATCTGTGCAGGAGTCTTGAGGTAGAACTCATCGTTATCGAATTTAAAGCGCTTGGGATCGGCAAGTGTTGATCCTGATTGCACGCAGAGAAGTGCTTCGTGAGCTGCGGCGTCTTCATGGCGTGTGTAGTGAAGATCATTTGTGGCGAGCAATGGAAGTTTGAGCTCTTTACCGAGTTTAAGAAGATCGGCTTTTACGCGAGATTCAATATCAATTTGGTGGTCCATGACTTCGAGGAAGAAGTTATTGGCACCAAAGATGTCTCGGTAATCACTTGCTGCACGTAACGCCTCTTTGTAATTACCCATACGAAGACGAGTTTGAATTTCTCCACCTGGGCAACCTGTCGTTGCAATCAGGCCATCGGCATAGCGCGAAATAAGTTCGCGGTCCATACGAGGCTTGTAGTAATAACCTTCGAGAGATGCCAGCGATGAAAGCCTGAATAAGTTAGCCAGCCCTTGATTGTTTTCAGCCAGGATGGTCATGTGCGTATATGCGCCGCCACCTGAGACATCGTCTTCACCACCATCGGCCCACTGCACGCGCTTCTTATCAAAACGAGATTCAGGTGCAACGTAGGCTTCAATACCAATAATTGGTTTGACGCCAGCTTTCGTTGCTTGTTTATAAAAATCAAATGCGCCGAAGACATTTCCGTGATCTGTCATGGCGATTGCCGGCATTTCTTGGCGGGCTACCTCATCAACGAGATCTCCAACGCGCGCGGCACCATCGAGCATCGAGTACTCGGTATGCACATGAAGATGTACAAACGAGTCTTGCGTCGATGCCCGTGAAGCTGAAAAATCTTCAGATGACATGGTGGCGCAACATTAGCGCCTAAGGCAGAACTGCTTCGGATAGCAACGCCAGAGAAGCCTGAAGGTCGGCTGGATATGGCGCGGTTAACACGAGCGGGTTTCCATTCGTTGGGTGGTTGAACCGCAGTTCAAGAGCATGAAGCCAAGGTCGAGACATTTTCATTTTCTTGCCGAGGACAGGATCTGCGCCATATGTCGTATCCCCCACGAGTGGATGACCGAGGGCAGAGAAGTGCACGCGAATTTGATGTGTGCGTCCAGTTTCGAGTTCGACCTTCACCAATGAGACAGAGCGGTAATACTCGATAACTTCGTAATGGGTGATGCTCTCTTTACCTGTTGCAACAACTGCAAAGCGATGATCTTCCTTTGGGTGGCGGTCAATAGGAGCATCGATTGTTCCAGTCGATGGATCCATATGTCCTTGGACGAGTGCGTGATAGGTCTTCTCAACTTCATGTTCACGGAACATTTCCTTGAGTTTGAGATACGCAGCTTCTGTCTTTGCGATAATCATGAGGCCTGAAGTTCCGGCATCGAGGCGATGTACAACGCCGGCACGTTCTGCCGGACCTGAAGTAGAAATTGTGTAACCCGCAGCCATGAGAGCACCAACGACTGTAGGTCCCATCCATCCTGGACTTGGGTGGGCAGCGCATCCAACAGGCTTATCAATCACGACGATGTCATCATCGTTATAGACAACAGTCAGACCTTCGAGCGGAGTAAGAGGAATGGGATCTTGGTTGAGAGGCGCTGGCATCAGCACTTCAATAACTTGTCCTGCTGCAACGCGATCTGATTTTTGCATCGCTTGATTGCCTGTGGTGATATCACCATCTTCAAGAAGTTTGACGATTGTTGTGCGCGAAAGACCTAAAACGCGAGTCAGCGCGCTATCAATGCGCTCCCCTGCGACACCTTCGGGGACTGTTAACTGTCGTAAATCTCTTGTCATATGTGGCTACCTTACCCGTGTAATGGGAGGGATATTTCGCATCGTCAGCACAAATGCAATTGCCGCAGCTGTTGATATAGCCATATCTGCAATATTGAAGACCGGCCAATTAGGAATCTGAATCCAATCAATCACATGTCCATTGAGAAATGATGGTTCGCGAAAGATTCGATCAGTGAGATTGCCCAGAACTCCGCCCAATAAGAGCCCTGCTGTCCATTGCCAACCATGAGATGTAATTCGTGAGGCATAGGAAATAACTGTCACGACAACAGCTAAGGCAAGAAGTGAGAAGAGAATCGTAAATCCGGTTGCCAGGCTAAATGCTGCACCAGAATTCTTAATGAGGGTGAATTGCAGAAGGTTTCCGATTATTGATTTAGGAGTAGCTGAGAAAGTGGAGAGCGCCCACGTCTTTGTTACAAAATCGAAGAGCCAGATAGTCCACGCGATTGCGAACAATCGGCGCACGTTAGCGGCGCTCTTCCTTCTGCTTGCAGATCATGCACAAAGTAGCGCGAGGAAATACTTGTAGTCGTGCCTTACCAATTGCAGAACCGCAATCTTCGCAATATCCATATGACTTTGCGTCGATGCGCTCGAGAGCGCGTTCTGTCTGCAAGACCATGTCGCGAGCATTAATCACGAGTGACATTTCATGTTCGCGTTCGAAAGTCTTTGTTCCAGAATCAGCTTGATCATCGCCAGCGCCTTCACCAGAATCAGCGATGAGGTCATCCATCTCGGCTTCGACGAGTGCGAGCTCGTGGCGAAGACGTTCGAGATCTTTTGCAATATCAGCACGAATCGTCTTGAGCTCTGCAGTAGTCCAAGGCGCTTCGCCTTCAGCTGCAGTAACAGGAGTAGGAGCTGCCTTAATTGGCTTCAGCGGTGCAACTTTCTTTCCGCTCTTAACTGGACGCGGTGGAGGTGGCATTACTAAGCGGCGCTCTTCAACAACAGGTGCCGCAGTAGGTGCAACGACTGTTGCCACAGAAACTGTCTGAGATTTTTCATCTACGGTAAGAGTTGTCTTACCAATCTTTGATGGAAATGGGCGACCTGGTGACTTTGCCACAGAAGTTTTTGGAGCTGGCGCCTTCTTGGCAGGAGCTGCCTTCTTTGCAGGAGCTTTCTTAACCGCAGCCTTCTTTGCAGGTGCTTTCTTAGCAACCTTCTTCGCTGCAACCTTCTTAGCAGGAGCCTTCTTAGCGACCTTTTTTGCAGGCGCTTTCTTGGCTGGGGCTTTTTTAGCCGCCTTCTTCACAATCTTTTTTCCTGGCACGCCGCGCACCTTATGCGTTTTTCCCCTCGTAACCAACTTTGCCACGCATGGTTTAGACTTTGCGAGCAAGACCTTGCAGGAAAAGTGCGTTGATGAGGCCATCACCTTCGGAGCACGCTGGAAGATCCGCCATATAAGCGGGGTAGAACCAGCCGGATGTAAGTAATAAAGAGGTATCTCCAGCATCACGGCTGAAGCTACAAGGCGGGTGGTACCGCGAAGTCGCCAGATTTCGTCCCTCCAGAAGTTCTTAACTTCTTGGAGGATTTTTTATGTCATCACCATTTCGCGCAATCCCCGCAGCGATCGACCTTCCAGCGATGGAACACTCGATTCTAGATTTCTGGCGCGAGAATGAGATTTTCCAGAAGAGCATGCAATCACGTGCCAATGGAACTCCTTGGACTTTTTATGAAGGCCCTCCTACTGCTAACGGAATGCCAGGCACTCACCACATTGAGGCGCGCGTATTTAAAGATGTCTTTCCTCGTTATCAAACGATGAAGGGAAAGTACGTCACCCGTAAAGCTGGATGGGATTGCCACGGACTCCCTGTAGAAATTGCTGTTGAGAAAGAGTTAGGTTTTTCCGGCAAGGGCGATATTGAAAAGTTTGGCATCGCTCCCTTTAACGATAAGTGTCGTGAATCAGTAACCCGACATGTAGATGCATTTACGACCATGACAGAGCGAATGGGCTTCTGGGTTGATTTCGATCAGGCTTACTGGACGATGGCTCCGGAATACGTCGAGAGCGTCTGGTGGAGCCTCAAGGAAATTTGGAAGAAAGGTCTGCTTGTTCAAGACCATCGTGTTGCACCATATTGCCCACGTTGTGGAACAGGTCTTTCCGATCACGAACTTTCGCAAGGATATGAAACTGTTACCGACCCATCTGTCTTCGTACGTTTTCCTGCAACATCAGGAGAACTCGCAGAACTTGGCGCTTCATTCTTAGTATGGACAACAACTCCGTGGACACTTGTCTCTAATACCGCTGTCGCAGTTCACCCAGATGTTGATTATGTAGTGGTGAAGGCAACTGTTGAAGAGGCAAGTGAAATTCTCGTTGTTGCACAGCCTCTACTTTCCAAGGTCGCAGGAGAGCACGAAATCCTGAAGACTATTAAGGGTAAGGATTTAGAGCGCACCACCTATAAGCGCCCATTTGATTACCTTGAAATTCCGGATTCACATTTCATTGTCTTGGCTACCTATGTCACCACTGAAGATGGAACAGGGCTTGTTCACCAATCCCCTGCATTCGGTGCAGATGACCTTCAGGTTTGTCGCGCCTATGGATTACCTGTTGTGAACCCGATTGCACCTGATGGAACATTCCTTTCAGATGTGCCAGTCGTTGGAGGAATGTTCTTTAAGGAAGCAGATAAGCCACTCGTGAAAGAGTTAAAGGCAAACGGCGTTCTCTATAAGCACCAACCATATGAGCACGAATACCCACATTGCTGGCGTTGTCACACTGCGCTGATCTACTACGCACAACCATCTTGGTATATCCGCACCACTTCTATCAAAGATGAATTGATCCGTGAAAATCAGAAGACTGATTGGCATCCAGAAACAATTAAGACTGGTCGCTACGGCGATTGGCTCACCAACAATATTGACTGGGCACTTTCACGTAATCGTTATTGGGGTACTCCCCTTCCCATCTGGCGTTGCGAGAATAAGCATGAAGTCTGCGTTGATTCGCTCAAAGAGCTAGGCGCCCTTGCAGGACAAGAGCTCAGTGCAATGGACCCACACCGCCCATTCGTTGATGACATCACCTTTGCCTGTGCCGAATGTTCGACAACTATGAATCGCGTTCCTGAAGTAATCGACTGTTGGTATGACTCAGGCGCGATGCCATTTGCTCAGTGGGGATATCCGCATAAGGAAGGTTCAGTTGAGAAGTTCAAGGCTGCCTATCCAGCTGACTTCATCTGTGAAGCAATCGATCAGACCCGTGGCTGGTTCTACACCTTGATGGCTATTGGAACTTTGGTCTTCGATGAAAGTTCTTACAAGAGCGTTCTCTGTCTTGGTCACATCTTGGATAAAGATGGTCGCAAGATGAGTAAGCACCTCGGCAATGTTCTAGAACCAATTTCGCTTATGGATCAACATGGCGCAGATGCTGTTCGTTGGTACATGTTGGCCGCCGGTTCACCTTGGTCTGCTCGTCGCGTTGGCCACGATGCAATCTCTGATGTTGTTCGAAAGACGCTACTTACTTACTGGAACACCATTTCATTCCATGCTCTCTATGCAGAAGCATCAAAGTTTGAACTTTCGCAGAGCCCGGCTTTGAGCGAACGTTCCATGATGGATCAATGGATCATCAGTGAACTCAATGCACTCATTGTTGAGGTAGATAAGGCATATAACGATTTCGATTCGCAGACTGCTGGTCGCGTTCTTGCTCGCTTCATCGACGATCTATCCAACTGGTACGTGCGTCGTTCGCGTCGCCGTTTCTGGGATGGCGATGTTGCAGCTCTTGCAACGTTGCATGAGTGCCTCACCACCGTGACTCAACTATTGGCACCGATGGTTCCATTTATCGCAGAACACACGTGGCAGGTACTGGTGCGCCCAGCGGATTCAGGAGCAGTTGCTTCAGTGCATCTCACTGATTTCCCTGTTGCAGACTTATCTCTCATTAATGCTGCACTTAACGAGCAGGTTGCCATGACTCGACGCGTTGTTGAGTTAGGTCGTTCTGCTCGCGCAGAATCTGCCATCAAGATTCGCCAGCCTCTTCAGCGCGCACTTATCTCGGCGCAAGGATGGGCTTCCCTTCCAGAAGATATGAAGGCTCAGATCTCTGACGAACTCAATGTCATCGAGCTTGAAGATATCGCCAACGCTGACGGAGATTTAGTAGATATCTCAGTGAAGGCAAACTTCAAATCACTCGGCGCTAAATACGGCAAGGCTGTTCAAGATGTTGCAAAGTTAGTTGCTGCAGCTGATGCAACCGCTCTTGTAAAAGGTCTGCGCTCTACCGGATCAGCCACACTGGGTGAATTCGCCATTGATATCGATGACTTAGTAGTCACTGAAGTTCCAAAGAGCGGCTGGATGGTGGCAAGCCATGATGGCGAGAGCGTGGCTCTTGATCTAGCTCTATCTCCAGAGTTGATAGCTTCAGGAAACGTCCGTGAAGTCATCCGCTTAATTCAAGAACGTCGCAAGAGCGATGGCTTTGATATTTCGGATCGTATCTCTGTGCGCTGGAACGCCCCTGCCGAGTTAGCTGAAGTGATTGCCGCCCACGCTGCGCATATCTCTGACGAAGTACTGGCGCTTTCATTCGAATTTGATGCAGCAGTTGCTGCAGGAGATAACGAATTGAGCGTTGGAGTAACTCTCGCGAAGGCTTAAGAAGCTAGAGAATTATTCTGATTGCGGTCTGAGCAAAATTGATCGCGATAAGTAAAACGATGAAAGAGAGATCAATCGCTACGCCACCAAGGCGAAGCGGTGGAACGAAGCGCTGCACAAATCTCATTGGGCGATCGGTGATTGAATAAATCACTTCAAAGATTGCAAGGAAGAATGCATTGGGGCGCCAGTTGCGCGCAAACATTCGAACGTAATCGATAATGATGCGTGCGAAGAGAGCTAACTTAAAAAGTCCAAGAAGCTGTACGAGAAGCGATGAGAGCATGCGTATTAGCTCTGGTTGAAGAACGAAGCTTGTGCAGCTGTCTTATCTTCATTGCTCACGCTGACATTTGCTGGCGAGAGAAGGAAGACTTTAAGGCTGATGCGTTCGATGCGTCCGTGGAGTCCGAAGACAAGACCACTTGCGAAGTCGACAAGACGCTTGCGCTCTGACTCTTCCATGTCATCGAGATTGATGATCACTGGATTTCCTTCACGGTAGTACTCGCCAACTTTGCGAGCTTCAGAGTAAGAACGTGGTTGAAGAGTGATGATGTTGTATGAAGAGATTGGTTCTTCGATCATCGCAGGCTGTGAAGCGACTGGAGCAGGTTGGTGAGAACCTAGAACTGTTACTCCGGTTCGTTCGCGAGTAGGACGTGCAACTGCTGCGCGTTGTGGAACCTCGGAAACGTTGGTCTCTTCATCTGTATCGACGAGGCCAAGGAAGCCCATCATTTTATTGAGTGCTGACATATGGCTAGGTTACTAGCGCACCGTGCGTGAGCCGAGGATTGAGCTACCTACGCGAATATGTGTCGCTCCGCAGTCGATAGCAATTTCAAAGTCACCCGACATTCCAGCAGAGAGGGATTTTGCTTCTGGGTAGTTGCTGATAAATCTTCGATGAATCGCAGCGATTTCGGTAAAGGCAGTTCGGGGGTCTGCAGCAACTGGCGGGACGCACATCAACCCGGCGAGGTGAAGATTGGCAGACGCCAGTGCGATATCTGCAAGGGCCGGCAGCTCGGATTCAACGGCTCCCCCACGTGCAGGATCGCGATCGAGTGAAAGTTGAAGGAAGATATCGAGCGGCTTGGTTGCCGCATTGGATAATTTGGAAATATGGCTGGCGTTATCGAGGGAATGAATCACATCAGCCCACGCTGCAATATCTCGTAACTTTCGACTTTGGATTTCGCCTTGGTAATGCCATCTACCATCAACTGCTACAGATTTTTCTAAACCTTCTTCGTTGCGGTTCTCGCCAAAATCCCTGACTCCTAATTCATGGAGAATCTGCACATCAGAAACTGGATATGTCTTGGTCACAACAATCAGCGTGATATCCGGGTTCTTAATCCGCGCCTTTACGGCTTCGAGATTTGTGGCTAATTCATCGCGGCGGCTCATAGCGTAATGATCCCTGCTTGGCGCCCAGTTACTCCATCGCGACGATACGAATAAAGATCAGAATTCTCATGCGTGCAGCGGAATTCATCGATAATTGAAATGCCTGCATCTTTCAGGAGAACCCGCAGAGCTGCAGGAAGGTCAAGCGCAGGTGTTCCTTGTGCAGTCTTCGCACGCGCTGCCGGATGTAGAGCAACAACTTCGTCGTGGATTTCTTGTGAAACTTCATAACAATTTCCACAAATAGAGGGTCCGATGATTGCAGTGATCTCTGTAGATCCCATATCGCGCATTACTTCTATGGCAGCAAGTGCAACGCCATTAACGAGTCCTTTGCGACCCACATGCACGGCGGCAACGGAGTGAGTTGAATGGAGCAACAATGGAATGCAATCAGCCACTTGTACGGCCAGCGAAAGACCAGGTATTCCTGTAACTAAGGCATCGGCAGTGGGATCTTCATCTGTTACCTCTTCGATAATCGCCACTCGATTGCCGTGCACCTGCGACATATATTGAATCGGGCCAAGTTCGTTAGCCAAGAGCGCTCTATTTGCTAAAACAGTTTCAAGATCATCAGTGACATGAGTGCCCAGGTTCAAAGACGCAAAAGCACCGGAGCTTGCGCCACCGGTGCGATTGGTAAAGCGATACTTCATGCGAAGTGCGTTCGTGGATTACTTCATGAAATCTGGAACATCAATTTCATCTTCAGAGACGAGCTCTTCAAATGTAATGCGCTTACGAGGAGAGGAATCCAAATCGAGCGCCACAGAGAGTGGATCATTTGAAGGGATTGGATCTGCAACGCCACCAAGAGTTGTTGCATTGATGACAGGCATCTCAACCTTCTTTGGCTCTCCGCCAGCAAAGCCTGCAGCGATAACAGTGATGCGAACTTCATCGCCCAGTGCATCATCGATTGTTGTACCGAAGATGATGCGTGCATCTGGGTGAGCAGCTGCCTGTACGAGCTCGCATGCTTCGTTAATTTCGAAGAGGCCGAGATCAGAACCACCGGCAACTGAGAGGAGTACTCCCATTGCTCCATCGATTGAAGCCTCAAGAAGTGGGCTTGAGATAGCAAGTTCAGCAGCACGTGATGCGCGGTTATCTCCGCGAGCAGAACCAATACCCATAAGGGCAGAACCTGCATCTGTCATCACTGTCTTCACATCTGCGAAGTCGAGGTTGATGAGACCTGGTTGAGTAATGATTTCGGTAATTCCTTGAACGCCTGAAAGTAGAACTTGATCAGCGCTCTTAAATGCGTCCACTGCCGTAATTGAGCGATCTGAAATTGCAAGAAGGCGATCGTTAGGAATAACAATGAGTGTGTCTACTTGTTCGCGAAGAAGTTCAATTCCTTCTTCTGCTTGACGTGAACGAATCTTTCCTTCAAATGAGAACGGCTTTGTAACAACACCGATTGTGAGTGCACCGAGATCGCGTGCAATCTTTGCAACGATTGGGGCTCCACCAGTTCCGGTTCCGCCACCTTCTCCTGCAGTTACAAAAACCATATCCGCGCCGCGAAGAATTTCTTCAATCTCTTCTGTGTGATCGATTGCAGCTTGACGACCCTTTTCAGGAGCAGCACCTGCACCGAGACCCTTTGTTGATGCGCGACCAATATCTAATTTCACATCTGCATCACTCATTAATAAATGTTGTGCATCTGTATTGATTGCGATGAACTCAACGCCTTTTAATCCAACATCAATCATGCGATTGATTGCGTTTACTCCGCCGCCGCCGATACCGACAACTTTGATGACAGCTAAGTAATTCTGTGGTGCAGCCACGTGAGTCCCCCTTTAGAACTGTAAACCTCTACTTGAGAATTACATTTCTACTCTCTTTGATGGCGGCAACGTATGGCGTATGAAGGTAGTAATCAAAGACCGCCACGAACTATTTTCTCAACTACAACTTGAGTGAATTGTTATTACTTAACGATGGGTGCATGTGGTGCACTCACATCAATGCGACGAATTTTCTTATTCTCTTCAAGTGTAAGAAGTGCGCTAATAACCTCTATTTTCAAGGCAGTTTCTTCATTAGCGCCCCACAAAATTTGAACGTTGCGACCATCGACATCTACAAAGAGTGCGAAGTTAGAGCTGTTGCGGGCAGTAAGAGATACGACACTTCTCTGAAACTCTCGTGGAAGACCTTGGAAAACTTTGATTGCAGCAAGGCCAAGGGCCGGAGTCTTGGCCGAGACTCGAGGAAGATCTGCCGTCGTAAATCCGGGCAGAGTGAAGATGGTTCCGGATGCATCGATGGTTGAGCCATTGAATATTGCAGTAGGTGTTCGGGGTGTCACGACTATCTCTACTGCTCCATCAAGCCAGTTACGAGCTACATGTGCAGACTCAATCCATTTAAGGTGAAGTAGGCGCTTCTCAATCGCTTGGGGTTCTACTCGTGCAAGCTTCTCACCTGTAGTAATTGCTGAGATCTTTGTAATCGCTGACTGTGATTCGGGTGTAGGCGAACCAGTTACCGTGATGGATGAAACTGTAAAGATTGAAGACCAAGCCAAGAGATAGATGAGCCCACCGAAGAGCGCCGCAGCAATGACTGCAACTAATGGAATCTTTGAGACTTTACGCAAAGCGACGTTGCAACCCTTCGGCGATGATCGGAGCAAGTGAATTCACATCTCCAGCTCCGAGAGTAATGATGACGTCTCCAGGATTTGCCATCTCAATCACGCGCTCTGCTGCTGAAGCAAAGTTAGGAATGAAATGTCCGCGGCTCATCTTTTCGGCGATGAGTGATGACGAAACCCCATGAATAGGTTTCTCGCTCGCTGCATAAATTTCCAGCAATGTAACATCGTCGGCAAGGTCTAGTGAAAGAGCAAAATCTTCTAAGAAAGCTTGTGTACGCGAATAACGATGAGGCTGGAAAATTACCAAGACGCGACCATCGCCGGCATAGCGACGTGCTGCCTGTAGCGTCACTGTAATTTCCGTTGGATGGTGGCCATAGTCATCAATAATTCTGATTCCATGTTCAGTCGCCTTTAATTCAAATCGGCGTCCAGCTCCGCGGAAGTTATGAAGTCCCTCAAGGAGTTGATGGATTGGCAGTTCAAGAGTCAGCCCCATCGCTAGACAGGACGCTGCATTCAGAAGGTTATGGTGACCTGGAACCTGAAGTTCGAGATGACCCACCGCTCTACCTCTCCACATCACGCGAGCTGAAGATCCCATCGCTTTCAATTCAATCTGATCAATACGCAGATCGGCACTCTCTGATTCACCGTAAGAGATAGGTGTGCACGTTAGCCCTAAGGTTCCAAGTCGCGTCGCCCCTGTGTCATCTGCGCAATAGATGAGAAATCCCTGCGGCGAAATAGTGGCTGCAAAGTTCTCGAATACCTCTGTGACTGCTTCAGGAGTATGAAAGAAGTCCACATGGTCATGTTCGATATTTGTAACGATCGCAGCAAGTGGTCGGTACTCAACGAATGATCCATCTGATTCATCGGCTTCAGCGACGAAGAAATCACCGGTTCCGCGGTGTGCATTCGACCCTGATGCGGTGAGTGTTCCACCGATTGCGAAGGAAGGATCGACTCCGCATGCCTGAAGTGCGACAGTGAGCATTGATGAAGTCGTAGTCTTTCCATGAGTTCCAGCAACAGCGATGCTCTTACTTCCGGACATCAGCGCCGCCAGCGCCTGTGCGCGAGTCAAGATGGGAATAGAGCGTTCGACCGCATAGGCCATCTCAGGATTAGAAGCAGAGATTGCAGTGGAGTAAATAACTACATCTGCTCCTTGAACGTGCGCTGCCTCGTGCGAAGTGAAAACATCAGCGCCAAGTGCGCGAAGTGCTGTGAGAACAGAAGAATCTTTTGCATCAGAGCCAGAGACTGCGATTCCATCGGAAAGTGCGATACGCGCTAGGCCGCTCATTCCAGAACCACCGATGCCGATGAAGTGAATCTTCTTGCCCTTAAGCGAATTCACTACTTACCTCCGTGCAGCGCGTGTTCCATCAGTGAGACCATCTTAGATGCGGCGTTGATATCGATATCTGAACCTGCGATGGTCGCGGTGGCGCTGTGAGAAATAAGACGCTTGATATTCGAAGTGAGCCAGCTGGCTGTGAACTCTTTCTGAGGCAGAATTTCGGCGCGAGATTGAGAAACGAGATCGCGCGCATTGAGTTCTTGCTCGCCATTTCCAATTGGCAATGGAATAAAGAGAGCAAAACGGCCCAATGTATTTACCTCAGCACATGTCACCGCACCGCTGCGAGAAATAATCAGATCTGCTCCTAAATAAGCAGTTGCCATATCGGTGATGTACCCGCGCGCTTCATATCCATCGAGCTTTGTTGGCTCCTCGTTGCGGGCACCAATTCCATGAAGGATTTGAACACCGGCGGCGAGGAGTGCAGAACGTGAATCGGAAATGACTTGGTTAAGAGCAACGGATCCTTGTGAACCACCAAAGATAAAGATGAGTGGCTTTGTTGTATTAAATCCAAGCTGACGTTTTGCCTCAGTGCGTGCCTTCTGCCAATCGTGCGACGCTGATCGATATGCGCTGACCACATCTTCACGAAGTGGCAATCCAGCTAGAAGTGATTCAGAAAGTTTTCCAGAGCCGATGGAATGTGTAATTGCAGTATGAGAAGTGAAGAGGGCGCCAAGACGGTTGGCCAGCCCGGGGCGCGCATTTGCTTCATGGATAACGATGGGAGTGCGTGTAAGTGCGGCAGCGATATAGGCAGGAGCTGAGACATATCCCCCGAAACCCACAACAAGATCGTTCTTGCGCATTAGCGCAACAGATTGCGCAACAGAGCGAAGGAGTGAAAAGGGTGCAACGAGAAGAGATGGAGAAAGTCGGCGAGCAATACGAACCTTTGTTATGTAATTAATTTCAAATCCAGCTTCAGGAACGAGACGTGATTCCAGTCCGCTACGAGTTCCAATAAAAGAGATTGTGGAATCTGCATGGTGAGCGCGCCATTCGCGGGCAACCGCGATTGCAGGTTCTACGTGTCCGGCAGTGCCGCCGCCAGCAAAAAGTACTCGGGTCACTTGTTCTTCTTCTTTACGATTTCTTTGCGCACCGCTGGATCACGTAAAGCAGCGCCTGCAACGAAACCAATTGCGCAGAGAGTTGCCACCAGAGCTGAGCCGCCATAAGAGACTAAAGGAAGTGTCACGCCAACAACAGGGAGAACGCTCGTTGCTGAGCCGATATTGAGAAATGCCTGCACGGTAATCCAAATACCAATTCCGGCACATGCATAACGAACCATTGGGTCCTGTGCGCGAAGTGCAATACGGAAGATTGAGTAGATAAGAACTGCCATAAGAATAAGAACTGTAAGTGTTCCAACGAGACCAAGTTCTTCACCAATGACAGAGAAGATGAAGTCAGTATGTGCTTCGGGGAGATTTCCCCACTTCTGACGACTGCCACCAAGACCCACACCAAAGAGTCCGCCAGTAGCTAAACCGAGCAAGCTATGAGCAGGTTGCCATCCAATATTTTTGTAATCCTCAGGTGCAAACGGGTTGAGAAATACTAGGAAGCGCTGCGCGCGATATCCCGATGTCGCAATTAAGAATGCCAAGGCAAGCGCTCCTGCAGCGGTGATCCAACCCAGGATGCGTAGTTGAATACCAGAGACGAAGAGCAGTCCAGCGAGAATCGCAGCCACGACTGAAGTGGTTCCTAGATCGTGGCCATACATGATCATCGCCATGATGATGAGAAATCCTGGCGCAATCAGCTTTACAACATTGGTGCTGTGGCGACCAGATTTCTCTTTACGAGCAAGAAGATAGCTTGCCCACAAGATCATAAGTAACTTGGCAAATTCGCTGGGTTGAACATCGAAAAATTTGAGATTAATCCAGTTGGTATTTCCATTCACCGTCTTGCCAAGTCCTGGAATAAAGAGCAGACCAAGAAGTCCAATCGAGATAACCAGACCGATACGGCCGATGATTTCCCAGCGGACAATTGGAAGCTTAGAAAGATATGCAGCAAGTGGAATTGAGACAACCACGAAGAGCAGCTGGCGAATCACAATGGATGCAGCGCTACCTTGGTTATCAATGGCTGTAATCGATGAGGCGGAGAAGACCATAATCAAACCGAGGAAGGTGAGCGCACCAGCGCTGACTAACAACATATAGAGATGATTAACTGGCTTTGCCAAAAATGTTGAAGCGGTCTTATTAGCCATTGATAACAACCTTCTCTACTGCATCTTTAAATCTATCTCCACGATCACCGTAGGAAATGAATTGGTCCATTGATGCGCATGCGGGAGCCAAAAGGACGGTATCTCCGGAAAGTGCTTTCGCGTGAGCTGCTCGCACAACTTCTTCCATTAATGAATTACTTGCTCCGCCTTTAACGTAATCAGTCGGTGCATCTATTCGAATAATTTCGATATGTGGTGCCTTCTCGGTCAACTCTTGCGCGATGAGTTCACGATCTTCACCGATGAGAATTGCGATGCGCACACGTGATTTGATGCGAGTAACAAGCTCTGACATCGATGCGCCTTTGGCTAATCCCCCAGCAACCCAGATGACTGAGAGCGCTGACATGATTGAGGCAGATGCGGCATGCGGATTGGTCGCCTTGGAATCATTGATCCACGTAATTCCATCCTTCTCGCCCACCTTTTCAATGCGATGGCGACCAGGGCTAAATTCTTGAATAGCCGCGCGAATAGCCTCGTGAGATGTTCCGACAGCGCGCGCTAGACCGGCTGCTGCCAAAGTATTGGAGACGTTATGGGGAACTGTTGGAGTTACTTCAACGAGTTCCGAAATCATGGCAGCCTCTTGCGGATCAGCAACAAAGGCGCGATCTACTAGCAGTTCCTCGACTACTCCAATTTCACCGGGTGCTGGAGTTTCGAGTGAGAAGAAGACTTTACGTCCCTGCCAATGTGTAGTGCGGTTAACGATCTCGCCATCATCAGCGTTGAGAACTGCAGTCATCGATTTATCGAGAATAGAGATTTTATCTTTTGCATAGGCATCAAATGAGCCATGCCAATCCACATGATCTTGTGCAATGTTCAGAATTGCAGAAGATACAAATTGCGCATCTTCTAGCCAGTGAAGCTGGAATGAAGATAGTTCGAGAACCAGAAAGTCATGCTTTTCGATGGAATCAACAGTTTCAATCACAGTTGTGCCGACATTGCCGCAAGCAACTGCTTGGAATCCTCCGCTACGAAGCATTGCGGCCGTGAGTTCAACTGTCGATGTCTTGCCGTTGGTGCCCGTCAGCGCAATCCATTTTTGACCAGTTGGCTTAAGGCTCCAGGCAAGGTCTACTTCATTGATGAGAGCAATTCGCGCAGCACGGGCTGCGAGTACAACAGGATGATCTTCGCGCCATCCAGGTGATACCAATAAGAGATCAAAGTTCGAGAAATTAACTGCATCAGGTGTGATGACTGAGAAACTTTCGAGCGACGTTACTTTCTCGTCAACAATCGTGACAGCGGAGCCTCGTTTTTCCAACGCACGCGCACAAGCTGCGCCCGTAACCCCTGCGCCGGCAACAAGAATTCGTTTGCCATCAAGGTTTGTGTAGAGAGCATGTGCCATAGGAGTTTTAGCTTGCTACCCATTGTGTATAGAAAAGTCCGAGACCAAGTGCAACGCTGAGGCCAGCGATGATCCAGAAACGAAGCACGATGGTGACTTCGCCCCAACCCATAAGTTCGAAGTGATGTTGTAGTGGCGCCATTTTGAAGAGTCGTTTACCGCCAGTGATTCGGAAATAGAGCACTTGGAGTGCAACTGAAAGAGTAATGATGACGAAGAGTCCGCCCAGTGGAATGAGCAAGAGTTGAACACGAAGGGAGGCAGCTAAGCCAGCGAGAGCTCCACCAAGAGCAAGTGAGCCGGTATCTCCCATAAAGATTTTTGCAGGAGATGCGTTCCACCAAAGGAAACCTGTACATGCACCCGCAAATGCTGCAGCAAGTACTGCGAGGTCAAGTGGGTCGCGCACGTTGTAACAGTTTGCTGAGGCAGTAACTGCGCAGCTCTGACCGAATTCCCAGACGCCAATCAGAACAAATGCCAAGAAAGTCATGACAGATGCACCGGTTGCTAATCCATCAAGTCCGTCGGTGAGGTTTACTCCGTTACTGGTTGCAGTAACCATGAGAGCAATCCAAATAACAACAAGTACTACGCCGAGAGTGATGCTGGTATCGCGCACAGTTGAGAGATTGAGCGAGATCGGAGTAAGTCCATCTTTATCTGGAAAACGAGTTCCGAGATAACCAAAGATTGAGGCGAAGAGAACCTGTCCGAGGATCTTTTGCTTGCCGCTGATGCCGCGAGAGTTCTGACGAGAAATCTTCATGTAATCATCGAGGAAGCCAACAAAACCTAAGCTGATGACAAGTCCGAGAATCAGAATTGCTGAAGTCGAAATAGAACTCTGCGTGACTGCGTGGGCCACAAGATAAGCAACCAGAGAAGCAAAGATAATGATTAGCCCACCCATTGTTGGTGTACCGCGCTTGGTGTGATGTGTCGATGGACCGTCATCACGAATGATCTGCCCGTAACCGCGACGAGCTAACGCTTTAATGAGCGCGGGGGTTCCAAAGAGTGAAAGGATGAGAGCGAGAGCTCCAGCAATCAAAATCAGCTTCATGCGTTCTCTTCACTCTCTTTCATTTTTTCCAACCACTGTGCAGAAATTGATTCTGCTAACTCTTCAAGCTTCTCCGATCGTGACGCCTTAACCAACGCAACATCTCCAGGATTGATATTGGCTGCAACGGTGAGTGCTTCAGCTTTATCGGCGCAGAGATGAACAGAGGTGGCGCTATCTGCTGCAATCTTTGCTCCGTAGATTGGAGCTCCAACGCAGACCAGATGATCGATTCCAAGTTCTGAGGCAAGGGTGCCAACACCTGCGTGATCGGCATCAGATGACTCGCCGAGTTCATTCATTTTTCCTACGAATGCCCATGACTCTCCCCCGCGCTCTTGCGCAAAGAGGACCAGAGTCTGCAAGGCCGCTGCCATCGCTTCGGGGCTGGCGTTATAGGCATCGTTGATCAGAACGAGTGAAGGAAGTTCGTGAATTTCCATGCGCCACTTGGCGGCTGATTCCGCGGTCGAAAGTCCGCCAGCGATTTGATCGAGAGAGAATCCGAGGACAGTTGCAACAGATGCCACAGCGAGAGCGTTAGCTACTTGATGCAGCCCAACAATGCGCAATCCGACAGCACTGCGCCCTTCAGGAGTAACGAGATCGAAATGTGCGCGACCTTCACGAACTTCAATATCGGTAGCACGGATATCGCAATCAGGGCCTTCACCAAAGGTGATGTTCTTGCCCTTGTGAAGCGCTGCCATCTTTGGAGTAAATTCGTCGTAAGTTCCTAGAATTCCAATCCCTTCTTCATGAAGGGAGGCAATGAGTTCTGATTTAGTTTCAGCGATAGCTTCAACAGAACCGAATTCACCAACGTGGGCAGTTCCTACCTTGAGGACAAGTCCGATATTTGGCTGTGCTATTGAACAGAGGTGCGCGATATCGCCTTTGTGGCGTGCGCCCATTTCAACGATGCAGTATCTAGTCTCCTCAGTGCAGTGAAGCAGTGATAGCGGAGCACCTATTTCATTATTGAAGTTTCCGTGAGGTGCCACAGTTGGCGCCGCTGAAGAAAGTACGGTCGCCAATAACTCTTTTGTAGTTGTCTTTCCCTGTGAGCCAGTAATTCCGATGACGGTGAGGTTGAGCAAGTTACTACGAACATGTTGTGCAAGTTTGCCCAGAGCAACTACTACATCGGATACAACGATATGTGAACCATCAACTGACTTCGTTGAGAGAGTTAGTACTGCGCCATGAGATCGAGCATCAGCTACATAGTCGTGCCCATCTACCTTTTCGCCTTTAATAGCCAAGAAGAGCGACCCGGGAGTTGCCTCGGCAGAGTTAATGACGGCTGCTTCTGTCACCGTGACGTCATTACCGTGCAGGGTTCCCTGAATAACTGATGCGATCTCAGATGCTTTCATGGTAATCATGGCTTGGCCTCAATTGCTTGCGCCAGCGCAATGCGATCATCGAAGGGAGTCACAACGCCTGCTACTTCTTGTCCGGTTTCATGTCCTTTGCCGAGAACTAAGACAGTGTCTCCATCTGATGCGAGAGCGACAGCTGCGCGAATAGCATCGCTGCGATCTTCAATGATTTGAGATGGCGCGCTATAGGTGAGTGAGGCTGTCATCTGAGAAAGTATCTCGCTTGGCGATTCAGAACGTGGATTGTCGCTGGTAAAGATTGCAATATCAGCGCCCTGCAATAACGCCGAACCCATAAGAGGACGCTTAGAAGAATCGCGGTCTCCCCCGCAACCAAGAACAGCAATGATTTTGCCAGCTGTAAATTCGCGAGCTGCCGCGAGAACGTTGCTTACCGCATCGGGTGAATGCGCATAGTCAACGAGCGCTGCATAACGCTGACCAAGTGAAACTGATTCAAGACGACCTGGTGCGCCAGATAACGTTGGAATAATTGCAGCTAGTTCAATGGGATCAATTCCGCATTCAACAGCGATAGCAACTGCAAGCAATAGGTTGTCGAGGTTATATCCACCGAAGAGTCGAGTACGTGATTCAATCAAGATTCCGCCTGCCCCACGAATACTGAATTCAATTCCACGAGAAACGTTATGAGTCTCTACAAAATGCCAGGTAGCCTCTCTATTTGCTCGCGAGACAGTCGTAACGGGAATCCCTGCCTCGGTAGCAAGGCGTTGACCGTATGGTGAATCTATATTGATAAATCCTTGTTCAGCATATTCAGAGGTAAAGAGTTGCGCTTTGGCTGCAAAATACGAATCCATATCGTGGTGAAAATCTAAGTGATCTTGCGAGAGGTTGGTGAAGGCAGCTATTGAGAAGTGGCTACCTTTCATGCGCTTTAAAGAGAGTGCATGGCTGGAAACTTCCATAACTAGATGGCGCATATGACGTTCGCGCATCACAGCAGCAAGTGCTTGAAGCTCAGCTGCCTCCGGTGTTGTACGTGAGCTCTTTACAACTTCTGCGCCGATGCGCGTTTCAACAGTGCCAATAAGTCCGCTCTCGCGGCCAACTGCTTCGAAGATTTGATAGAGCAGTGTTGAAACTGTGGTCTTTCCATTAGTTCCGGTAATTCCAATGCTGACAAGATCACGGGTTGGATATTTATATAAAGAGGAAGCGGCAAGTGCTCCTGCAGTACGGACATCCTTAACAACGAGGGCTGGAATCCCAGCACAGTGAACAAGGCCGGCTTCATCTGTAAGAACGGCAACTGCGCCACGCTTTATTGCTGCTTGAACAAAGGTCGCACCATGAACACGCGCCCCAGGAATTGCAAGAAAGAGATCGCCTGCTTCAACCTCTGAATCCACATGAGTTACGCCGGTAAAGGCGACGTTGTCACCGTGTAGAGATGCACCTATCAACTGCGCCGTATTTTCGAGGGTCGCAGTAAACGGTGCGAGTGGGCGAATCATTGCTTCTTTGCGCTTACCTGTGTTGCACGAGCTCGAGTGAGTTCAGACTTTGTCAGAGCAACAGGAAGAACCTTGGTTCCTGTTGGTGCCACATGTTCTGATTGGAGTACGAAAGTCATTACCTTCTTAAATACAGGTCCACCAAGTGAACCGCCGTAGTGGCCGTTACGTGGATCTTGCAGAGTAACGCTGATGACGTAGCGAGGAGCATCTGCAGGAGCGAAACCAATAAATGAAGCGGTGTAACCGCTGTAGCGACCTGTCTTCTGGTCGTATCTCATTGCGGTACCTGTTTTGCCTGCAACTCGATATCCAGGAATCGCTGCACTGGGCGCAGTTCCCTGAGATGAAACAACGCTCTCCATCATGAGACGAAGTTTGATTGCAGTATCTTCGCTGACGACACGAACGCTTGAGCGATTTGCTGTTGGTGTGAAGTGTCCAGATGGATCACTTGTTCCTGCAATAACTGTTGGGGAGACGCGCACGCCATTATTTGCAATCGTTGCAAAGACGCTCGTGGCCTGCATTGCTGTTACTGAATATCCCTGACCGAATGCAACTGTTGGAGCTGTAGTTCCAGACCAGTTCGAAACCGGGCGAAGCAATCCTGCAGATTCTCCTGGAAGTCCGGAACCTGTCTTCGAGCCAATACCAAATCTAGTGAGGTAGTTGTGGAGCGTGTCATTGCTCATGGTTTCGCCGACTTTAATTGTTCCAGTGTTACTGGAAACTGCGAGGATTCCTGAAGATGTTAGTTGCTGAGTTGGATGTGGTTCGTGATCGTGAAACGGAGAACCACCGCGCTTGAGCATGTAAGGCACTGTAAATACTGTTGTTGGAGTAATTGTCTTCTCTTCAAGAGCTGCCGCCATTGTCATAACTTTTCCAGTTGATCCTGGTTCGTAGACATCTTGGACAGATGGGTTACGCATCAATGCAAGAGGCACATTCTTTGTGTTATTTGGATTAAATGTTGGAGCTGTTGCATGAGCGACGATGGCGCCTGTTTTTGGATCCATCACAATAACTGTTCCGCTGACTGCGTTGGCACTCTTGACTGCATCGGCGATTGCCTTAGATGCAACCCACTGCACATCGCGATTGATGGTGAGGCGAATATTTGTGCCCGCTTTAGCTGCAACGATTTCGCGCTGTGAACCAGGGATTTCAGCTCCGTAGCCACGTGCGTATGAGTACTTACCGTCGGTGCCGGTGATGATTGAGTTCAAGCTTGATTCGATACCGGTTGCACCAATTCCATCAGCGCGAACAAAACCAACGAGTGATGAAATCAGCTGCCCTGATGGATATTCGCGGATGTATGAACGCTCTGGGAAGAAACCGATGATGCGCTTATCGAAGTACTTATCATCGAGCGCTTTGTTGTATTCATAAATTGCTTCGGTCAACTTATCCCAGAGTGCTGGGCGACCGTTCTTAAGAACGATTGAGTACTTTCGAGTGCCTGTGATGTTCTCTTGAACATCAGCAGCTGATAGACCCAAGATGGGAGCAACAAAGTTTGCAACGCGTGCAGGATCAGTGATTTGTGTCTGATCTACGACGATGGTGATTGCTGAAACGCTACGAGCAAAGGCGATGCCATTGATATCTGTGATTTCACCGCGTTGAGCTGGAATTGTGCGGGTCGACTGCATCTCATTGGCAGCTTTTTCTTGGTAATTACTTGCCTGAACAACCTGCACTCTGAAGAGCTGTGCTGCCAGGATTGTAAAGAGAACGAAAATTCCGATAATCAAAATGTTGATACGAGCTTTAGATAAGAGCAGGTTACCCATTTGCTACACCGCCTTCGGGCGTTGTGAGATCAAGGAAGACCGGGGTTTCAGATGGACGCATGCCAAGAGCTGTAGCGGCTGCGGCTAACTTCTCAGGAGCTGCATAAGAATCAATCTGGCGATTTACGGCATCGCGTTGATCGGCTACTGCCTTCGCTTCTGTCTTGAGATTAGAGAGTGTGAATGCATCTTGAGCTAGAAGTGTGTTGACTCCAAGAAGAACGAGGAATCCTGCAGCGCTGACAACAGTTAAGAATGTTGCAAAGTATTTATGTGTTGCGCGGGCACCAGATGAAATCTCAGGGAAGAGACCAGAGATGATCTCTGCAGTGCGCTCTGAAACCTGCTTCTTTGCCTTGGGTGCAGATT
The DNA here is from genome assembly GCF_965234405.1 of Planktophila turicensis (SeqCode). Taxonomy (GTDB): domain Bacteria; phylum Actinomycetota; class Actinomycetes; order Nanopelagicales; family Nanopelagicaceae; genus Planktophila; species Planktophila turicensis. The sequence goes on along the minus strand of NZ_OZ248346.1, from coordinate 551,805 downwards.
TCTTTGTAAGAGGACGAGCAGTTGAAACTTTACGAGCGGTGGCAAGAGACATTAGGCAGCCACCCTCTCGATTGCACGAAGGCGAACTGATGCCGAACGTGGATTGGATTCGAGCTCTTCTGCAGTTGGAGTCTCACTTGAGCGGAAGACAAGTGAGAATTTCGCTGCATATTCAGGAAGTTCGATAGGAAGATTGCGTGGAGATTTCGAGGTTGAAGCCTCTGCGAAGACCTCTTTAACGATGCGATCTTCAAGTGATTGGAAGGACATCACCACAAGGCGACCGCCAACCATGAGAAGTTCAAGTGCATCAGGAAGAGCACGAGTGATTGCACCGAGTTCATCATTAGCCTCGATGCGAAGTGCTTGGAAGGTGCGCTTTGCAGGATTTCCACCTGTGCGACGAGTAGCTGCGGGAATGCTCTCTTTTACAAGAGTTGCCAATTCAGTTGTTGAATTCAGCGGCGCCTTTGCGCGAGCTTTGACGATATTTTCAACTATACGAGTTGCAAACTTCTCTTCACCATAGGTGCGAAGAATCTGAACCAACTTGCCTGGTTCGTAAGTATTGAGAATCTCTGAAGCAGTAATTCCTCGGCTGCGATCCATGCGCATATCAAGTGGCGCATCTTGTGAATAAGAGAATCCACGATCTGTTTCATCGAGTTGGATTGATGAGACACCAAGGTCAAAGAGAGCGCCATTAATGTGGCTATATCCAAGGCCTTCTACAACAGTTGAAATCTGATCAAAGACGCAATGCGCTGTCTTGAGGCGATCTGCATATGGTGCAAGGCGCTTCGTTGCGCGCTCTAGTGCGATTTCATCGCGATCAATTCCAATAACAGTAAGGTTTTCAAAACGCTGCAAGAGTGCTTCTGTGTGTCCACCAAGACCGAGAGTTCCATCAACAACAACAGGATTTGAAGAAGCGAGAATTGCGGGAGCGAGCAGATCGACACAGCGATCGCGCATTACAGATATATGTTGCATCTTCTCCCCCGTTCTCTTACTTCGTTTCATTTACTTTTTATTGCTGTGCAATAACTTCGAGCGCTCATCTCTGGTCACCGCCGGCCGACGGATCTTTTTCGATAGCGACGCCGGGGAAGGGACGTCGCTGCCGGCCTAACATGAATGGAAAGGTCGGCGGTGGCCACAAATGAGCGCTCTATGTAGTTGTGTTCTTCGGTCGTGCTATTCAGTTGTTTTAAATGTTTTTTGCTGATGTTCTAAAAAAGTCCCGGAAAAACTTCTTCGGAGACATCAGCAAAACTCTTTTCGCGATCAGCGAGGTATTCGTTCCATGCAGCGCTATCCCAAATTTCAACGCGAGTATTTGCGCCGATAACAACGCACTCTTTTTCAAGGCCCGCATATGTGCGAAGACCTTGTGGGATGGTGACGCGACCTTGGCGGTCAGGAATTTCATCGTGGGCGCCTGCAAACATCACGCGCTGGTAATCGCGAGCGCTCTTTGCAGTCACTGGGGCTTGGCGCAACGTTTCAGTGATCGTTGCGAATTCAGCAGCTGGGAAGACATAGAGGCATCGCTCTTGTCCCTTGGTGATTACTAGACCTGATGAGAGATCTTCACGGAATTTGGCAGGGAGGATGAGACGGCCTTTTTCATCAAGGCGTGGTTCGTGTGTGCCTAGAAACATTGTCTTCACCACCCTTCCCCAAGGATTTGAGCGTGTATTCCTCGCTCAATTCCCCACTTTACACCACTTTCCCCCTTTTTACACCACTATTCACCAATATTTTCCCTAGTCCTCCCCCAGTAGCCCCACCTCTCCCCACCTGTTTTAGGGCGCAAAAAAAGCCCCGACCGAAGGCCAGGGCTTGTGGGTATTGGTCTACTTACTGCTGAAAGTCACGTCGATTCCAACGCTCTTCTAGGCGAGCGCTTAAGGATGTGCGAGGCGCCTTGGTGCGAGGCGAACCCTTAGTAATCGATCCCAGTGAGCGGACCAAGGTAAGTACGCCAAAGAGGGCTACGAGGAATCCGGCAACGCCAATAGGTGTGGTCTTTGAGATCAAGCCACCGAAGAGGATGGCAATTCCAGCAAGGGTTGCAGCAGCGCCCAGCAATAAGCGTGGGCGTGCGGGTGCAAGGGTTGTGGCTCCTAGGCGGGATTCAAGGCGTGGGTCATCAGTGGCCAGAGCAGCTTCCATCTCGGCCAAGAGGCGACGTTCGCGATCGGATAGAGCCATATGTGCAGAATAGAACAGTTCGTAAATACGCGCTACTTACGCCTCATCTTGAGACTTTTCAGGCTTAATCAAGCGTCCTGGGCGCACGCTGGCCCTGCCAAAACGGGCTGTGGCCTTATCTATAGCGCTATCTGCTTCTCGCCATCCTCGTTCGCGGGCGCCGAGTTCAAGCTGGACCGGGACATCTTCCTGAAGATTGCCGAGTGATACACCGACTAAACGAATACGGGCGCCATCGTTGCGAAGAGCTAAGTACAGCTTCTTCACTACTTCATACGTTTCGTGGGTGCTATCGATTGCAAGTGGCAGAGTTTTTGATCGCGTAATGGATGAGAAGTCGGCAAATTTAATCTTGATGGTGATTGTCTTTGCAAAGAGATTGGCATCACGAAGTCTTGCAGTGGCTTTCTCAGTCATACGAAGGAATTCGCGCAAGATTTCTTCTGGGCTATCGATATCGCGAGAGAAGGTTTCTTCGTTACCAATACTTTTCTCGGGTTCATTGACAACGACATCGCGGTAATCGCGCCCCCATGCAAGTTCATAGAGTGATTCACCTGTTGCATCGCCGAGCGCGCGAATAAGTGTGGAGCGCGGAGTATTGGCGATGTCGGCAACGGTGTGCAGCCCTAAACGATCAAGAGACTCGGCAGTCTTTGGTCCGACTCCCCATATTGCGCGCACAGGAAGTGGATGCAGGAATTCGAGAATGCGGTCGGATTTAATTTCGAGCATGCCGTTTGGTTTGCAATGTTGCGATGCCAGCTTTGCGATGAATTTAGAGGGCGCGATTCCAACCGAGCAGGTAATGCCCTCTTCTTTCTCTACTTGCGCACGAATCTTTGCGGCGATTTCACGCCCTGTTCCAAATAATTTCTGCGACCCCGTGACATCGAGAAATGCTTCATCGAGTGAGATGGGCTCAACCAGCGGTGTATAGGAATTAAAGATCGCCATCACACGTTCTGAAATTTCAGAGTATCTATGGTGTTCAGGTGCGATAAAGATTGCATGGGGCGCCATTCGCTTTGCGCGTCCGACTGGCATTGCTGCGCGGATTCCAAATTTGCGCGCCTCGTAATTTGCCGACAAGACAACGCCGCGAACGCCAGCGCCCACAACGAGCGCCTTACCTTTATATTGCGGGTTATCGAGTTCGGCGACAGATGCATAGAAGGCATCCATATCGACGTGCAGGATTGTTGACTCCTGTACTTCCTCGCTCGTCATATCGCCACACTATCTGCTTGGCTACGCCATTTTTCGTAAGCCAGGCGCAAGTCCCACACTGCTGTTGCGCGGATAGAGATTCCGCGGGCACCAGTACGACGGGTCTCACCGCGCACCAGAAGCAGCGATGTCGAATAGAGCGTTGATGCATGATCGACTTGTGCATCAGGAAAGAATGTTGAATCGCTGCATCCATAACCATCATCGAGAGTTAAGAAGATAACGCGGCGACCAGAACGCACCGGCGGAGTTTGCAGCGCGACTTTGACTCCGGCGACCAGCACTGATGATTTGGAACGGTGCGAAAGTAAGTCAGAAGATTTCACAGCGCCGATGGCATTGAGAAACGGTGCGTAGAAGCTGAGCATATGTTGAGTGACATCCATGCCTAAGTGTTCGACTTCGCTGCGCACTTTTTCGGCAGTATTCAATGGTTGCAGCCCGCTACTTTCGAGAGCAGGGGCAGCAAAACCAAAGGTCATCTGTGCACCTGGAAGATGCGCAACCGGTGATTTCTGTAGATCGCTAAAGTGCAACAAGAGATCGCGTTGATTGGTGTGCACTGAATCGAATGCACCGGTCATAATGAGGTTTTCAATCACCGGCACTGATGCACCTGATCTGCGATAGAAATCGGCGAGATCGATATAGGGCTGGCCGGCAATGATGGAGGTAATTTCTTTATCCGATATTCCTGCAACAGTTGAGAAAGCGATACGGATTGCATCGCCAACGAGTGTGCGCTCGACGTGATAATCGGTGGAAGATTTATTGATATCAAGAGGTGCAATACCCACGCCCATCTGGCGCGCTTCATCGAGCAGTAACCGCTTGGGGTACATGCCGGGGTCATGCGTCAGTACACCTGCGATAAAAGCTGCCGGGTGATGAGTCTTCAGCCATGCCGATTGATATGTGGGCAGGGCAAAGGCAGCAGCATGTGCTTTACAGAAACCGAAGGATGCAAAGGCGCGCAGAACATCCCAGATCTCGGTGATGACTTTCAGTTCATAGCCACGTTCGGTTGCAGCAGGAAAGAACCAATCGCAGACCTCTTGTTGGCCGGCCCTATCCCCCAGCGCTCTGCGCTTCTCATCGGCAGCAGCTAATGAAATACCTGTCATGACAGAGATAATCGAGATCACTTGTTCGTGAAAGACAACAACGCCTTCGGTTTCAGACAAGATGGGCAACAAATCAGGGTGAATGATCTGTGCTGGGTTGAAACCGTGGCGAGCTTCTAGAAATGGGCGAATCATGTCGCTCTTTACTGGCCCTGGTCGAAAGAGTGAGATATCGATAATCAAATCATTGAAGGTATGCGGTTCAAGTTTTCCAACGAGTTCGCGTTGCCCGGGACTTTCCACTTGGAAGATACCCAATGTGCGCGTTGATTGAATGAGTTGATAGGTATCGAGATCATCGAGTGCCACCGCATCGATATCAATCTCTTTCTCTTCAACTCGTTTGATTTCATGCACTGCATGCGCGATGGCAGATTGCATCCGCACACCCAAGATGTCGAGTTTGAGTAAACCAATATCTTCAACATCATCTTTATCGAATTCGACCATAGGAAAACCACCAGCATTGATCTGAACTGGTGCGCGGTCGAGAAAAGCTGCATCGGATAAGACCATCGCGCATGGGTGCATCGCTAAGTGGCGAGGCAGACCATCAAGGCGTGCAGCAAGTGCAATCGTGGCGCGAGTAAGAGGCGCCGATGTGTTGAGGTTCTTAAGTTCAGGTAGTGAGTTAAGTGCTGCATCGATATTGCCGGCGCGAATATGTGGCATTGATTTTGCCAGCAGATCGATCTCCATTGCGGGCATGCCGAGCGCCGCCCCTGCATCGCGAATCGCATTGCGCGCCCGGTAGGTATCGACCATTGCAACGGTGGCACAACGCGATACCAACCCGGGCTTGCTCCAATCTTGCGCGCCATATCGTTTAAAGACCATCTCGTAGATTTCGAGGCGACGTGCGGATTCAACATCGATATCGATATCTGGAAGTGCGCGGCGAAGCGGTGAACAGAAGCGCTCCATCAATAAACCATGTTCCATCGGATCAACTCCGGATATTCCGAGCAGGTGACAGATAAGTGAACCTGCACCGCTGCCACGCGCTGCAACCCTGATATCGGCAGCGCGCGCCATATCCGTGATGTCGGCAACAGTTAAGAAGTAAGACTCGTAGCCCAGCGTTGCAACGATGGCGAGTTCGTCATCGAGTCGTGCACGCGCCTTTGCGATCGTTGCGCCATCGTTATAGCGCCAGTTGATTCCGGCTTCAGAACGAGTGCGCAGTAGCGCGCGCATTGCAGCAGGTGAATCTGCGCCAACAACATGGGGTTCAGGTAGGTGAATGCCGCCTAAACCAATATCGCGATGCGGTGAAAGCACTGCGCGTTCTGCCCACTGACGCGTTGTCTTCAGTAGTGCACGTGGTGTGCGTTCACCGGCTGCTCGTGAAATTTCTGCAGCTAACGCAATCATTTCATCGCTACTCTTTAAGAAAGCTTCAGAGTTACGGCGTTCGACGTTACGCGGATGCAACGGAACTAATTGGCGCGCACAATCGAGGACATCGGCTACTGGTCCATCGGCACGATCGCGCATACGCACCGCGTTAGTGATTACTGCATCGATATCGTTATCGCGAGCAAAGATAAGAGAACGGGCAGCATGCGCCGTGGAACGTGGACCGCTGCCGGCAACTAAGTGCGATACGCATTCAATGGCATGGTCAGCAAATAAATCACGGGTCTGATTGAAGATATCAAGTGCTGCATCGAATCGATGCATGGCCAGCGCCTGTGACACTGGGGATTCGGGGCCATGTAGTAAATGCAGGTTAGAGGTGTACTCACTAAATTTTTCAAGAAGTTCAGGTGTTAAGACCGCAGTGCGATCGAGTGAATTCATCTGCAACCCTGTGTAGAGACGGACCAAACTGCGCCAACCACCATCGCCATGTGCAAGCACGGTAACGCGCGGAAGTGTTCCTGATAGATCGCCGATACGAATCGGAAGATTGATTCCGATAATCGGTGCGATGCCATGAGATACACATGCCTTGGTAAAACGGATTGCACCGGCCATGCCGTCGCGATCAGTGAGTGCGAGCGCCGGCATTTCAAGTTCCGATGCGCGCGCAACTAAATCGCGTGGCTGCGTTGTTCCGTATTTAAGTGAGTACGCACTTGCGGTGCGCAGATGGATAAAGCTCATTCTTAGATGGCCCTAATAATCCATTGACCCGTTGTCTCATCGCGTTCGAGTTGGAATGTGGTGAGCGCACCGATAGGCGCTGCTTCGACAGTCCATAAAGCGCGCGCTTGATCGTCGGGGCGGAACTTGCCATCGCTAATGCGGTTCCACCATCCCCCGGCTTCGCACCATCGCGATAAGACTGCATGGATACGAAAGCGTCGTCCCTTAAAGGTGAACTCGATTGGCGTAAGGCCGCCATCAGATACGACTTCGTGTGCTGGTATTACTTGAGCTGGTACAGATTGTGCTGACATCTTTACTACTTCCCCTTGGTGCCTGTTGATAATTCGAACAGATGTTCGAAAAGTAGACCAGAGGACTGACAAGGGCAAGTGGCCCTATCCCGGGGCGGATTTGAGCGTGGATCGACCCCCTGCCAGGGGGTAAAACGGCGTGGCGTGGAGGAAGATAGTTGAAATTTCAACTACTCTTAGCCTGTAAGTACCCGCTAATCCTTAGGAGAATCAATTGAACGCAGTTCTACTCGTAGGCCGAATCCTCTTCGCCTTCATCTTCATCACATCAGGTATCGCTCACTTCGCAAAGCTTGAAGCGATGACAGGTTACGCAAAGTACAAGAAGCTCCCAGCTGCAAAGTTTGGTGTTCTTATTTCAGGCCTCTTCTTCCTACTCGGTGGCGTCTATATCGCTATCGGTCTCTGGGTTGACCTTGGTGCACTTCTATTGGCAATCACTCTTATCCTCGCTGCAGTCATCTTCCACAACTTCTGGAAAGAAACTGATGCAACAGCTAAGCAGAACGAGATGATCGCATTTAACAAGGACATCGCACTTGCAGGCGCTGCTCTTATCCTCTTTGCACTCATCGCATTCGGATCACTCACAGAGTTCGGTCCAAGCGTTGGAAGCCTGAACTTCTTCGATTTCTAATCTAAAGTTCACGAAAAGCCCCTCGAGAAATCGGGGGGCTTTTTCCATTCTCCTGACAAGATAGCAACATGGAAATTCTCGGCGCTCTGCTTGCTGGTTCATTTATCGGCGCCGTCCTTGGATTTATCGGTGCAGGCGGTGCCATGCTCTCGGTACCAATCTTGATGTATCTCTTTGACTTCGAACCCAAGCTTGCAACTACCGCGGCCCTTGCCGTTGTCTTTCTTGCAGCGCTATCAGGGCTTGTTCCAAAAGCTCGCATGAAACAGATTCTCTATCGAGATGCCTTTGTTATTTCAGGCATTGGCCTCATCACCAATATCGGCTTCGCTCTCATCGCCGAACACATTCCCGACAACGTGATCACCACAGGTTTTGCAGCCGTTCTTCTTCTAGCTGGCTTTTCCATGCTGCGCCCACCAAGACTTGAAGAACATAAACGAATGCCGCTTCACATTCTCATTCTGATGTCACTTCTGATCGGATCAATGACCGGGCTCTTCGGAATCGGTGGCGGCTTCTTAGCCATTCCAGTACTTGTTCTCTTCTTCGGAACTCCTCAAGCAATTGCCGCAGGAACATCACTGCTCATCATCGCTCTTAACTCTTTAATTTCATTTATCGGCCACCACGCACTGTGGGCTGATGTGCAGTGGCATATCCCAATCTTTATGGCAGGTGCAGCAATTGTGATTGCACAGATTTCATCGCACTATTCAGGAAAGTCATCCCCTATTGCGCTACGTAAAACCTTTGCTTATCTACTCTTCGCAGTTTCGCTCTTTACCCTTGCAAAGACTTGGCTTTAAACCTTAATTACGCGCGAGAAGAAACCAGCCATACCTAAGAGCGCAACTGGATAGAACATCGCCACCGGCAACGAGAAGATATCTGCAAGGAATCCTGTAATTGTTGGTCCAATAAAGTAACCAGCAATACCTGTTACGCCCACACGTGCAATTGCTACACCAGGAGCGATTCCAGGAATACGACTTGCAGCCAAGATAAATGCCGGGAACATTGGTCCGATACCTAAACCAGCAGCTGCAAAGCCAATATTGATAATGATGAACGCAGGCAATGGATGTGAATCTGAAAGCGGAACTGCAATTGCAATCGCACTTCCCCAGATGATTGCTCCACCAAAACCACCGATACGGACAACGGCTGCCGGTCCAAACTTTGTCAGCGCCCAGTCTCCTGAGAAGCGAGCAATAATCATTGCAAGTGAGAACGATGCAAAGGCTGCAGCGTTAAGTCCCTTGCCAATACCCATGCTGTCTTTAAGAAGAAGTGCACCCCAATCGCTGGCTGATCCTTCTGCAATCAAACCACCGAGCATTCCAAAGCCCATCCACCACAGTGGAGCTGTTTCTTTTGCAAAGAGCGGAATCTTTGCTGATGAATCTTTATCGTCACCTTTATGGTTATCAAGATCTGGCGGCAACATGTAGCGAGAGAGTGGAATAAAGAAGAGAATCGAAACTATTCCAACGCCAATCAAGTTCTCGCGTGGATCTACAGCATGAGCAATGGATCCGCCCAACACAGTTGTTGCAAATGCGCCAACGCTCCAGCATCCGTGGAATGAAACCATCCACTTACGATCTACAAGGTTTTCAACTTCGACTGCCACGGTATTGCCTGTGATATCAAGGTTGGCATAACCGAAACCCATAACAAATAGAGCCAAGAAGAGCTGAGTAAATGTCGTCGCACTTCCCATGCCGATAAGTCCTACAGGCATCACAAGAACTGCGCCAGAAACAACTTTCTTTATTCCAAATGTATGAATCGCACGTCCTGCAAACTGCGCACCAAGAACTGCGCCAATCGTGCTGCCGATGAAGACCATTCCCAGCTGAGAGTTGGTAAGACCGATCGCCTCTTTAATCTCAGGAATACGAGGCACCCACCCCATCGAGACAACTCCCATGAAGAAGAAGATTGCCCAGAGCGCATTACGGGCTCTGATTCCATGCTGATACGGGGTCAAAGTCTGTGACATAGCGCGACGCTATCTCATAAAGTTCTCATATGGATGGAATTCTCGAAAAGGCTGCAGTTAAACGTTTCAAAGAGGCCGCAGATTCACTTGGTGTCAAAGGTGAAATCAATATCCTTGCAGAAACTGCGCGCACTGCAATCGATGCAGCTAACGGCCTTGGTATTGAAGTCGGTCAGATTGCATCATCACTCATCTTCAAACTTCCATCAGGAAATCCGCTACTGATTATTACCAGCGGTCGCCACAGAGTTGATACAGACCTTGTTGCTAAGAACCTCAACATTGTCGAACTCGGTCGCGCAGATGCCAACTACGTCAAAGAGGTTTCTGGTTATTCAGTCGGCGGCGTATCCCCCATCGGTTGGATCTCAACACCAGAAATAACACTGATCGACGAAGCACTCAACGATTACGAAGTCGTCTGGGCAGCTTCAGGACATCCGCACGCGGTTTACCCAACGAGCTACAAAGAACTCATTGCCTGCACAGGTGCAACACCTATAGTCGTCGGAGATTAAGCAAGAAGTTCAGCAAGTAACTTTTCTACGCGCGACTTAATCTCATCACGGATTACTCGAACAGGTTCAATCCCCTGTCCTGCAGGATCATCGAGTACCCAATCTTCGTAACGCTTACCTGGATAGAACGGGCAGACATCGCCGCAGCCCATAGTGATGACAGCATCTGATTCTTGAACTGCTTCGGTGGTTAATACATTTGGAGTGTTGTTGGCGATATCGATTCCAACTTCAGCCATTGCTTCGACAGCTATTGGGTTGATTGAATCCTTAGGAGCAGAGCCTGCAGAGAGAACTTCTACGCGACCCTGTCCGAGTTCGCGCATAAAGCCTGCTGCCATTTGTGAGCGGCCTGCATTGTGAACACAGACAAAGAGAACCGTTGGTTTGCTCATTTACTTTCCTGACTTTGCTTTAGTGGTGAGGTATTTGAATCCTGCATAACCAATGGCTGCGCCTACGATTTGAGCGGCGATAAATGCAGGAACTGATGAAAACTTAATGCCTGAGAAAGAATCAGTCAGGCTTCGTGCAATCGTGACAGCTGGATTTGCAAATGATGTTGATGATGTAAAGAAGTAAGCGGCGCCAATCCAGGCAGCAACAAGGCGTGGAATCTTCTTATCTATTCCCTGCTTCACTGCCAAGAAAATAATGAAGATGAGGCCAGCGGAGGCAACTACTTCTCCGAGAAGAAGGTTGGCGCCATCTCTTGCATTCTGCGAAGGATCAATGGCTGGATATTCAAACATGAGGTTGGCGATGATTGCTCCGAGTGAGCCACCCAGGATTTGTGCAGTAAAGAATGCAATTGCGTGCGCTGCTTTTAGCTCTTTACGGAAGTATGCGATTGCGCTGACCAATGGGTTGAAGTGGGCACCGCTGATTGGAGCTAAGAGCGTAATAAGAATGTAGAGAACGAAGACGGTAGCAACGGTATTTATAAGAAGGTCGATGCCAAGGTCTGGGCTGAGGTTAGTTGCCATGATCCCTGAGCCAACAACGGTGGCTACCAGAACGGCTGTTCCTAGAAACTCAGCGAATAACTTCCTGCGCAGCATGGGTATCCTTTTGCTATGGAAAGCGCCGAGAAAGTCACCGTCGCTTACTTCTTTACTATTGCTCGTAAGAGTATTCCCTTCGCCTTCCTCAGTATGGCACTTGACCGCATTCGTAGCCGTAAGTTCACCGGAATTTCATTTTCGAAGCTTCTGGGAACGGGCACCGGCAAGACCTTTACTCCAAGCGATGCCGACCTAACTCGATGGGGAATGGTTGTGGTCGTCGATAAGAATCGTCTTACTGATTTCGATTCTTCTTCGATAGTCACCAACTGGCGCAAGAGATCTACATCAGAATTTCGCGCAGTTCTCTCGCCTTTGTCTTCACATGGTTTGTGGGCGAAGACCAATCCTTTTCACTTTACATCTGCACTTTCAAACCCAGATGCGCAGATTGCTGCAATTACTCGTGCGCGAATTAAGTGGCATCAGAACTTTCGTTTCTGGGGCGCGGTGCCACCGGTGGTCACAGATCTTCACAACTCCCCTGGTTTGATAACAGCAATCGGAATCGGTGAGGCACCTATCGGACTGCAAGGCACTTTCTCACTCTGGAAATCAGCGGCTGCTTTGCGTGACTTTGCCTATAAGGGGCAGGCGCATCAAGTTGCCATTAAGCAGACCGAAGAAATCGGTTGGTATAGCGAAGAACTATTCGCGCGCTTTGAGGTACTCGAGCTCCGCGGTGAGATTTCTGCAACGAGAGCGAAGTAAGGCAGACTTAGACCATGTCGATCCGCCATTACAACCCGCGCCGAAGGCGTCGTGGCGGTATTTCTCCTCAAGCGAGAAACTTTCTCTTCCTCTTTGTTGGCTTAACAATCCTTCTTCAGATTTCATATCCGCTCATCGAAGGCGAAGCGTTGCGCTTAGTAACTATCGCAACTATCTATATGGGCGCACTCGCGATGGTTGTGCACGGTCATCTTTCTTACGGAGCAAAGTATTCGACTCGCTATCTGCCGATTACCGCGCTCTTTGGTTTAGGAATCGAAGTTCTCGGCGTACATACAGGTTGGCCATTTGGGGTCTATGAATATGACTCATCCCTCGGCGCACAACTCTTTGGAGTTCCGCTTGTTGTTCCTTTTGCTTGGGTGATGATGGTTCATCCTGCGCTTATGGCTGCACGACGCATCGCAGGTAATTGGGTATTTCTCTACGGAGGCGCAGTTCTTGCGGCATGGGATCTCTTCCTTGATCCGCTGATGGTCGGCGCTGGTCGTTGGACATGGGAAGTAACTGGCGCACATGTTCCGTTCACTCCAGATATTCCACTATCGAATGCCTTTGGTTGGTTGCTTGCAGGGTTAGTCATTGTCGGAATTCTTAATCTCGTTCTACCGAAAGAGCGCCGCAAAGAAGCAGCTTCCCTTGCAGCAGTTGATGCACTTCTTCTCTGGACTCTCTTTGGCGGATTCGTTGGCAACCTCTTCTTCTTCGATCGCCCGGGACTCGCATTCTTTGGCACAGTGATTATGGGCGGGTTACTTACTCCGTACTTCTTCTCAAGCTGGCTCGGCAACAAAGATTAATTTGTAATGGCTCAATTTCTTTTATCGTTTTCAATTCTCATCTTTGCAATCTCGCTCATTAACTTTTTCACAATTCGCATTCCCAAAAGGGATGAAGAGGTCAAGAAGGCAGTCACCGTCTTGGTTCCGATGCGCAACGAGGCTGAGAATGTCCCCGAATTCATCTCGGCGCTGGTCTCGCAGATGGGCGTCAAGAAGCTCAAGTTCATCATCATCAACGATGGTTCGACAGATAAGACAGCCGAGCTGCTTGAAACTGTTATTGGAAGCGATTCACGATTTACCGTTATCGACTCCCCCGCCCTTCGCCCAGGTTGGCTCGGAAAAGTATCAGCGCTGCAATCCGGTTATGAAGCAACATCTTCGGATTACATCATCACACTTGACGCAGATGTGCGCCTAGAACCCAATGCCATCATGCGCGCGATTACACAGATGGAAAGGCTGAGACTGGATTTCATCTCACCTTACCCTCGTCAGATAGCGCAGACTTTCTCTGAAAAATTAATTCAGCCTCTTCTGCATTGGTCTTGGATGGCTACCGTCATTCTTCGCCTTGCTGAGAAGTATCCACGTCGTTCAACTGCCGTAGCCAATGGTCAATTCTTTGTCGTGCGCTCATCTGCACTAGAAAAGATCAGTGGATTCACATCAGTCAGCAATCAAATCCTTGATGACATCGAACTTGCACGTTCACTGATTGCAGCAGGTTTTAAGGGCGTAGTCACTGAAGGCTCAGGGATTGCAAGCACTCGTATGTACGGATCATTTGATGAAATCCGACAGGGCTACGGGAAATCACTCTGGAAAGCCTTCGGTGGTCGCATTGGTGCTGTCATTGCAGTGGCATTTATCTTTATTACAGGAATCCTGCCTGTCATTCTTATTTTCAACGGCTATCTCACCGGATGGTTCATCTACGCCTACATAGTTTTCTCTCGCGAAATCAGCGCAATCCGTTCGCGCGGTAATCCGATTTACGCATTCTTGCATCCGCTCTCAAGCGCTCTGTTGATCTATCTCATCATCTACTCATGGGCTAAGCGCGGAACTATCCAGTGGAAAGGTCGCACCTTATGACCGGCCATGTGGGGAAAGTAAAGAACGTTGAAAACATTGCGGTTATTGGCGCAGGTATCGGCGGACTCTGCACAGCAGCTCGTTTAGCAAAAGCCGGACATAAGGTCACAATCTTTGAAGCATCCGATCGCACCGGCGGTAAGTGCCGCACTGAATGGATCGGCCGCTACGCATTCGATACTGGTCCTTCACTTCTGACTCTGCCGGCTGTCTATCGCGATTTCTTCCAGCGCACAGGCGATGTCATGGGTCGCGTTCTTGAAATTGAAGAGGTAAACCCATCTTTTGATTACCGATTCCATGATGGTAAGTCGGTGAAGTTTGCCAACTTATCTCGCAAGAAGACCTTGGCTTCGATTGAAGAATCTCTTGGCGCAGATGCAGCTGCTGAATGGGACCGAGTGATGTTGCAGGCGGAAGCGATGTGGGATGTCTCGCGCGAACCATTTATTGAGTCCGAACTCAAATCACCAGTTTCGCTACTCAAGCGCCCACGATTGATTCGTGATCTCAAAACTATTTCACCGTGGAAATCTCTACGCGGTCTTGCTATTTCTAATCCAAACCTGGCAAAGATCATGGATCGTTATGCAACCTATAGCGGGTCTGACCCTCGCGTAGCTCCGGCAGTGCTATCAACTATTGCTTTCGTCGAAGAGGCATTCGGTGCCTGGCATATCAAAGGCGGAATCGGCACGCTCTCTGAAAAGATTACTGAGAGATGCGAGAAGCTAGGCGTAGGTATTCAGCTCAACGCCCGCGTTGAAGAAATTACCCTCACCTCAGGCCGTGTTTCAGGTGTTGTCGTACATGGCAATCAGCAGAGCTTTGATCGCGTAGTTGCCAACGCAGATGCGCAATTTGTCTACGAGAAGTTATTGGCACCAACAAACAAGGTAGTAAAGGTTCGTAAGCAACTGGCAAAACAAGAGCCTTCTCTTGCCGGATTCTCACTGCTGCTTGGTCTTAAGCCATCAGATGCCCAACCACTTGAGCATCACACCATTTTGTTCCCAGAAAATTACGACCTTGAATTTGAAGCAATCTTCACAAGCAAGACCCCAGTTGAGAAACCAACTATCTATATCTGCGCACCTCGCGATCCGCTGATGGTCAAAGATAAAGGTCACGAGGCTTGGTTTGTCTTGGTAAATGCTCCTCGCCACAGCACCACTGGTGATGGTTTTGATTGGAGCGATGAAAACTTTAAGCGCCAGTATGCAAATACGATTATCGATCAGATTGAATTGCAGGGAATTGCTATTCGTAGCCGTCTAGAAGTTCTTGAGATTCGCACTCCCCTAGATTTACAGACGAGCGTTAATGCACCAGGTGGTTCGATCTATGGAACTTCAAGTAACGGTGCGCGCTCTGCATTTGCTCGCGCGAAGAACCGCTCACCAATTAAGGGTCTGTACTTAGTAGGTGGATCCGCTCATCCTGGTGGCGGGCTTCCTCTTGTGGGCCTCAGCGCGGAAATGGTTTCTAACGCAATACTTGACTAGCCAAGAATCGTTTTGGCCACCTTCATAACCTTTAAGAAGCTAAAGGTAAGAAGAGCCAAGAACGCGTATGAAAGTTGCTGCGTTCCTGGAATATCAAAGATGTAGAAGATCAAAGCAAAGGCCATAAAGATTGCGCGCACTGGTCGCTCAGTTGGGGTCACAACACCGATTTCACGATGACCAAGTGATGCAAGGCGTGCTCGTGCATATTCTTGAGTCGATGCAATCGTCCACATCGTGATGACAACCCAAGCAGGAATTCCTAAACGCCAACCCATATAGAGCCAGAAAGCCTCAGAGATGCGATCGGCGAGTGAATCAAGGAGCTCGCCCCATTTACTTTCAGTGCCACGGAGAATCGCAACGCTGCCATCGATTCCGTCGAAGAAGAGTGAGATGACAAGTAGAAGGAGTGCAATGGCCGCGTACTCAGATAGCCCCATTGCAATCGCTGTTCCGAGGCCGAGAAATGTTAAGAGATTAGGTGTGATGCGAAGGGCTACACATACACGCGCTGCTTGATAAGAGAATGAAAGCCATCCTCCGACAACGCCTTCCGTATCTGCGCCTCCATGGAGTTCACTCCAGCGCTCTTTAAACTCCTGCTCTTTCATCGCTCATCTTTAATCTGTGAGTAAATCTCCCGCGTAGCAGATGAGGTATTCATTGTGTAGAAGTGAAGTCCTGGTGCGCCTGCTTCAAGTAGCTCTTGACAGAGTTTGGTTGCAAGTTCGACGCCAACTTTGCGCACATCATCTGGATTACTCTCGACCTTTGCAAAGGCGCTTGAAATTTCTGAAGGGATTGGCACGCCACTGAGTTCTGCCATGCGATTGAGTTGCTTCACATTGGTCACAGGCAAGATGCCGGGAATGATTGGAAGCATTGAGCCCTTTGCAGCTAACTTATCAACGAGAATTTTCCACTTTGCTGTATCGAAGAAGAATTGCGTTGTGGCAAATGTTGCACCGCGCTTCTCTTTCTCAAGCAGCACCTGAACATCTTTATCGATATCTCCATCAGATGATGGATGCCCATCTGGAAACGCGGCGACGCCGATAGTAAATCCACCGAATTCAGCAGCGAGAGTTACTAACTCATCTGCGTGATTGAGTCCGCCTTCAGTTGCACTCCAAGGTGCACGAGGTCCACCAGTTGGATCTCCACGAAGTGCCAAGATACTTTTGATTCCAGCATCGCGATATTTACTCAAGATATCTACCAACTCATCGCGAGTAGAGCCCACACAAGTTAGGTGGGCAACAGTTGGGATATGTGTACGAGCGGTAATTTCTGAGGTAATGCGAATAGTGCGATCGCGGGTTGAACCGCCTGCGCCATAGGTCACAGAGATGAAATCAGGGGCGATGGATTCAAGCTGTGACATCGCAGCCCAGAGGCGCTCTTCGCCTTCAACATCTTTGGGTGGGAAGAATTCGAATGAATATGTGAGGGCTTTGCTGACAGGACTGTTCACACTACTGTTCACACTGCGCATCTCCACGGCCTCAGGATATCGTTGCGCCGTGGATAAAGAGGTCATGAAGAGCGCATTAGAGGTACGCGATGCCGTGAAAGGCGAACTAACTCAGTATCTCGCCGAACAACGTGACTATCTCACCAGCATCGCATCTGAATTAGTACCAGTCTGTGATGCCCTCGAAGATTATCTTCTTGAAGGCGGCAAGCGTCTTCGCCCTCTCTTTGCCTATGCAGGATTCATGGCAGCAGGTGCAACTCCAAGTCGCACAGATATTCGTGCCATGGCGAGCCTTGAGCTATTGCAAGCTTGTGCACTTATTCATGATGACTTAATGGATGGTTCAGATACTCGTCGTGGAAAGCCAGCAATCCATCGCCACTTTGAAAATCTTCATCGCCAAGGTTCGATGGCAGGACTTGCTGAACAATTTGGTGAAGCAGCTGCTGTATTGCTCGGAGATCTCGCACTTGTCTGGTCAGATCACATGCTTCACAACAGTGGTCTTTCACATGAATCACTTACAGCAGCGCTTCGCATCCACGATGAAATGCGTATCGAACTAATGGCAGGTCAATACCTCGATGTTCGTGAAGCAGGCGAACGCGAACATAGCGTCGAACGTTCGCTACGAATTGCCCGTTACAAGTCAGGTAAGTACACAATCGAACGTCCGCTGCATTTAGGTGCGGTCATTGCCCGTCCATCAGCGACTGAGCATTCTGAACTTCTCAACGTACTTTCTGCATACGGCCTTCCACTCGGTGAAGCATTCCAATTGCGCGATGACATGCTCGGCATCTTTGGAGATCCTGAAACTACGGGCAAGCCTGCAGGGGATGACTTACGCGAAGGAAAGCGCACAGTATTGATGGCGATGACCATGGAGAAGGCAACGGATGCTGCTCGCGCAGAACTTTCTGCCAATCTCGGTAAGCGTGACCTCTCTGCAGAAAAAATCGAGTCACTTCGTGCGCTCATCATGGATACCGGAGCAATCGCCGATGTAGAGAAATTGATCGACCGCCTTGGCGAAGAATCAGTAGCTGCAGCAAATTCTGCAACGATTAACGAAAATGCACGTCCATTTCTCTTAGCTCTCGCTGAGACCGCAATCCGTAGGAGCTACTAATGACAAGAACCGTTAAGGGACCCACAGATCACGTCGTCGTAGTTGGCGCAGGTCTTGGTGGACTCAGTGCAGCGCTACGCCTTGCCGGTGCTGGCCGTAAAGTCACAGTAATTGAACGTGAAGCCGTACCGGGTGGACGTAACGGTCTGCTTAATAAGGATGGCTACTCATTTGATACGGGTCCAACTGTTTTAACAATGCCATCACTTATTCAAGATGCATTTAGTTGTGTGGGTGAAGATATGAAGGATTGGCTTGAACTCATGCCACTTTCACCTTTGTATCGCGCTTTCTATGCAGATGGTTCTCAGATTGATGTCCATGCAAATACTGCGCAGATGGAAGAAGAGATCCGCGAAAAGGTTTCACCTGAAGAAGCTTTGGGATATCGCCGTTACGTAGATTTCGTCACCAAGCTTTACAAGTACGAGATGCATGACTTCATCGATAAGAACATCGATTCACCACTTAATCTTCTGACTCCTAACCTGGCTCGCTTGATTGCACTCGGTGGTTTCAGACATTTACAGCCAAAGGTCAATCAGTACCTCAAGGACCCACGCCTTCAGAAGGTGTACTCATTCCAGGCGATGTATGCCGGCGTTAGCCCCCAGCAAGCCTTGGCAATTTATGCAGTCATTGCCTATATGGATTCAGTCAACGGCGTCTTCTTCCCTAAGGGCGGAATGCATGCAGTTCCACGCGCTCTAGCCGCTGCTGCCCAGAAGCACGGCGTTGAATTCAAGTACAACACAACCGTTACTGGCCTTGATAAGCAGAACGGTCGCGTCAAGGCTGTCACAACAAATACCGGCGAACGCATTGAGTGCGATGTCGTTGTGATGAACCCAGATTTGCCAGTTGTATGGCGTGACTTGCTCGGTAAGACACCGCTTAATATCAAGCGTCTTAACTACTCACCATCATGTGCAACTTTGCTCGTTGGTTCTTCTAAGAAGTATGACCACATTGCTCACCACAATATTCACTTCGGTGAATCATGGGATGGCGTCTTTGACGAACTCATCAATAAGAAGGTTCTGATGAGTGATCCTTCCGTATTGGTGACTGTGCCAACTCATGACGATCCTTCTCTTGCACCTGCTGGAAAGCAGTCGTATTACATCTTGTACCCAACTCCTAACTTGGATGCAGATATCGATTGGACCAAGCAGGCAAAGCCTTATCGCGATCAGATGATTCAGACTCTTGAAGATCGTGGATATACAGGTTTTGGCGACGCTATCGAGACAGAGGTAATGACTACTCCCCTTGATTGGCAGGCACAGGGAATGGAGCGCGGTGCACCATTTGCTAGCGCGCATACCTTCTTCCAGACAGGTCCATTTAGACCACGCAATATGGCAGCTGGATTTGAAAACGTTGTCTTCGCAGGTAGCGGAACTCAACCAGGTGTTGGTGTTCCAATGGTTCTTATCTCAGGACGACTGGCCGCAGAACGAATTGTGGGTCCGGTTAAGTAAATGGATCAAGCTCTTGCAGCAAGTTATGAAGAGTGCAAACGACTTAACTCGTTGCATGGCAAGACGTACTACTTAGCAACCCTGCTTCTTCCCAAGAATAAGCGTCCCTACGTTCATGCTCTCTACGGTTTTGCTCGCTATGCCGATGAAATCGTTGATGATCTAGCTTCGACTCTTTCTCCGACAGAGAAGGCTGAAGCGTTGCGCTCTTGGAGCAGCGGAGTTCTTGCAGACCTAAAGGCGGGTACAAGTACCGATCACATAGGTCGCGCACTGGTTGATACGGCTCATAAGTTTGATATCCCTCACCAACACTTTGTTGATTTCTTGCACTCTATGGAGATGGATTTAACCGTCACCGAATATCAGAGCTACGAAGATCTTCTTGAGTATGTCTACGGTTCTGCTGCTGTCATCGGCCTGGAAATGGTCCCAATTTTGGGTTACTCGGATGAGCGCGCATATGAGGCAGCAAAGAAGTTAGGTATCGCCTTCCAGCTCGCCAACTTTATTCGCGATGTCAATGAAGATCTCGATCGCGGTCGTGTGTATTTACCTCTTCAAGAGCTTGCTCAATTTGGCGTAGACCGTGCCATGCTAGAACGTCGCGTCTTAACCCCTGAAATTATTGCTGCGCTGAAGTTCCAAATCGCTCGCGTTCGACAATTACAGCGAGAAGCCGATATCGGGATTGCCTACTTGGATAAGGAATCTCGTCCATGTATTCGTGCAGCCAGCGAGTTATATTGCGGAATCGTCGATGAAGTCGAAGCAATTGGCTATGACATCTTCAATAAGCGAGCCAAGACTTCAACTGCTCGCCGCGCACGCGTTGCAGGAGCTGCCTACATACAGGCAATTGCTGCTCGTATTCGCTAGAGTTATACACAACGGGAGCCACAGTGGCTGAGAGGACTTCATCGAAGTCGACCGTCTGACTGGTCCGGTAATGCGGATCTAGAAATGAGGATAGATGTATTCCACCTTTTTCACCGCCTGGACTTATGAAGTTTCTTATCTCGAATTTATTGCATCAGTAGTTTCATTTATCGGTGTTGCACTCGGTATTACAGCCAAGAGAATTACCTGGCCATGGTGGGCGCTCAGCAGCGTTCTCTATGGAGTTTTCTTCTTACATTACAAACTCTATGCAAGCGCGGCGCTGCAATTAGTCTTTATCGCAGCAGCAATTGCCGGCTGGTATGGCTGGGAACCAACGGGTGCAAAGCCTGGTCCATTTAAAAATAAGTATCGCTTGTACACAATCGGTGCAATCTTGGTTGCAACACTTGCACTCGGCCCAGTCTTGAAGTGGGCAGGCGCTGCATCTACCTACGTTGATGCACTCCTCTTCTTTGGTTCACTCGCGGCACAGATTCTGATGGTTTATGAAAAGTACGACAGCTGGCCAATGTGGTTGGTTGTCGATGCCGGATACGTCGCGCTCTATGCATCACAAGGGTTGCTCTTTACAACGCTGCTCTATGTAGCGTTCACTGCAATGGCTGCGCTGGGATGGAGTGCTTGGTATGGATCTCATAGACGCGCTATCCGATCTCTGTAAGGACGTACCGCAACCCATCATCGCAATTGATGGGCCAGCAGGTGCAGGAAAGACAACTCTTGCCCACGATGTAAAGCTTGCTCTGGCCCAGCGTTATTCCATCACCGAAGTTCATATGGATGATCTCTATGACGGTTGGGATAACGCACTCACATCGCAATTGACCGACGTTCTTACACACCTTGTATGCGCCCATAAGGATGCAAAGCCAATATCTCTTTCGACATATAACTGGCTTGCTGGCGAATTTAATCCAGTATCTGAAATTGAAAAGTCAGAGCTGCTTATCCTCGAAGGGGTCGGCAGCGGACAGATGGCTATTCGCGATTCACTTGCTGCCCTCATCTGGATTGATATTGATGATTCAGAAGGTTTGGCAAGGGTTTTAGAACGTGATGGAAATGAAATCGAGAGTCAGATGAAAAAGTGGCTTTCCACACAAGAGCAACATTTTCGCGACGAGGGCACGCAGAACGCCGCTGATTTCGTACTGACTACCTAGAATTCGGGATATGTCCGACCTGACCGGCGAGCTCATTGATGGGCGTTACCAACTCATTCGCCAGATGGCCACAGGCGGCATGGCCAGCATCTACGAGGCACTCGATACTCGTTTGGATCGCAAAGTTGCAGTCAAAATCATGCACCCCCACTTGGCGCAGGATGAACAATTTGTTGAACGCTTTATCCGCGAAGCGAAAGCCGCTGCCGCGCTTTCTCACCCAAATATTGTTGCTGTACAAGATCAAGGCTGGAATCAGAATGGCACACCAGCAATCTTCCTAGTGATGGAGATGATCGAAGGCCACACGCTTCGTGAATATCTCAATGAACAAGGAAGTCTTTCAGTCAAGGATGGAATCAAGTTCCTGCTTCCTGTACTCAGCGCGCTATCTGCCGCCCATAAAATCGGAATTGTTCACCGCGACTTAAAGCCAGAAAATATCTTGATCTCTAAAGAAGGTCGCATCAAGATTGCCGACTTTGGTTTAGCAAAGGGTCCTTTGCTGGGCGGCACCATGACGGCAGAATCCAGCGTCATTCTCGGTAGCGTCTCTTACCTCTCCCCCGAGCAGGTGCAACGCGGCATCGCAGATTCACGTAGCGATATTTATTCGATAGCAATTACTGCATTTGAAATCTTTACCGGCAAGAAACCTTTTGAAGGTGCCGAACCAATTCAGATTGCCTACATGCATGTGAATAATCGCGTTCCTAAGATCAGCTCATTAGTTTCAGGTATTCCTGAGCAACTCGATGATTTGATCTATCGCGCCACTAGTTCCAATCCCGATGAACGCCCGCGTGATGCAACGGTCTTCCATGAAGAGCTATCGCGCATTAATCAGGCCCTCAGCCCTAAAGAGAATCAACTCAGCCTTGAACTAGATATTCCCATCGAACCGATGCGACCAAAGCCAAACCGGAAATCACTGCGAGCAAAGGTAAGAGAATTGACTGAAAGTATCCCAACTCCTGCACCCCGTGAAACCACTGAAGAGGTAAGAAAGCGCAAGAAAGCTAGCAAGCGCGTTCGTCGCAACCGCAAGATTGCCTTGCTCATGGCCGTAGTCGTCGGCATTGTTGGTTGGTATGTATTAATTGGGCCAGGCTCTCGCGTTGTTGTGCCATCAACAGTTGGCGCATCACAGAGTGAAGTTTCTGCAGCCCTTGAACCACTAGGTCTTACCTCTCTGATTATCGAGAAGCAATTCAGTGAAGATATTGCTGAAGGTCGAGTCATTCAATCTCTTCCTGAAGCAGGCGGTCGCGTCGATGCAGGCGGAACTGTGAAACTGATTGTTTCAAAGGGACCTGAACGTTTCACTCTTCCGCTAGTAGCGGGACTTACACCAGAGGCAGCAACGAATCTAATTGCGAAGATGCCACTGGATCTCAAACCGCTTTCTGAAGAGTTCAGCACCACTGTTCCAAAGGGTTATGTCATTGATTCCAATCCACCTTCAGGTGAGAAGGTAAAGCGCGGCTCTGTTGTTGTGATTCGTGTATCTAAGGGAATCGAACAAGTAGCTCTCACTTCTTATATTGGCAAGAGTTCAGATCAGGCTCTCAATGAACTTCAAGATGCAGGCTTTGCTGTGACTTCCACATATGCATTTAGTGAGACGCGTCTTGCTGGAGAAGTTGTCTCGCAGAAACCTGCAGGAGGGGCAACTGCAGATAAGGGTTCTGCCGTTGCATTGGTTATTTCTAAGGGAACGCAATACGCATATATCCCTAACCTCTTTTCAATTGAAGAAGCCAAGGCTGTTCAAGCCCTGAAGGATCTTGAATTGAAGGTTGTCGTCAAGAAGATCGGTAAGAAGGCGGTCAAGAAGGTGACAAATATTTCTCCGAAGGTGGGAAGCAAGGTCAAACGTGGCAGTACGGTGACCATCACAGTAGGGTAGGCAAATGTCTCCAGCTGCTAAGTCACCAAAAAAGCCACGTATCGGCGCTCATACTCCTACTTCAGGAGGAATGGCTAAGCGTTCCATCGCATATGCCGAGCTAACACAAGCTGAGGCGATTCAAGTATTTACATCGAATCCACGCGGATGGGCGATGCCTGAAACCAATCATGAAGCTGATGCGCTCTTTCGCGAAAAGGCTGAAGCGCTCGATATTGAAACTTATGTGCACGCACCATTTCTCATTAACTTAGGTTCGCCAACTGAAGATACATATAAGAACTCGTTGGCATCGACTGCTTATTCACTAAAGCGCGGCCAAGAGATTGGCGCACTCGGAGTTGTCGTTCACACAGGTTCTGCTGTGAAGGAAGATAACGTCGATAACGCCTGGAAGCAGATTGAAAAAGGCATGATGCCAATTCTTGAATCACTCGATGATGATGCTCCAATGCTCCTTCTCGAACCAACAGCGGGGCAAGGTCAATCTCTCGTTAAGCGACTTGAAGATCTAGAGAATTACCTCAAGGCCCTTAACTACCATCCCAAGGTGGGTATCTGCCTCGATACCTGTCACGTCTTTGCAGCAGGGCATGACATTGCAAAGAAGGGCGGCATGAAAGAGACCCTCGATCTTCTCGTTCAAGTTGCTGGCATCGAACGAATTCAACTTATCCACGCTAATGACTCAATGGATGTCTGTGGCGCACTTAAAGACCGCCACCAAAATATCGGTAAGGGCTTTATCGGAGTCGATCCATTCGCGGAATTGCTGAAGCATCCTGCGGTAGCGAATGCACCACTTATTCTCGAAACTCCAGGAATGGAACCTGAACACGGCGAGGAAATCGCACTTCTAAAGCAGCTACGTGGATGAGTTCGTCTCACGCGTTAAAGATTCGCCTTGCGCCCTGGGCGCTTCTCTCTGTTTCTGCTGCATGGGGCATGGCCTTTGTTGTGATGAAAGATGCCATCGAACGTCAGAGCGTTAATAACTTTCTCTTTACCCGCTTCTCTTTAGCAGTCCTTGTCATGATTGCTTTGAAACCAAGCGTTATTAAGAAATTTAATCGCCAGCTACTTCTGCCCGCAAGCTATGCCGGCATTTTTCTAGGGCTGGGCTATATCTTTCAAACTCTTGGGCTAGCGCGCACAGGAGCAGCCATCACAGGTTTTGTTACTGGTCTTTATGTTGTCTTTACGCCGTTGCTTGCTAGTTACTTTCTGAAAGAGAAACTTACAAAATTAATTTGGGGTTGTGTCTTTGTGGCAACGGTTGGACTTGGGCTTCTCTCCATCCGAGGCTTCTCAGTTGGTTTTGGAGAGATGCTAGTTCTGGCAAGCGCCTTCTTCTTCGCCGCTCACATCATCGCGTTAGGTAAATGGTCATCGGGTCGCGACGTCTATGCGATGACAGTTGTACAACTTGCAGTCTGCGCACTTCTCTCTGGAATCGCATCTATCCCCGAAGGCTATTCAGCGCCACCAGATTCAGGTGTATGGGCAGTCGTTGTATTTACTGCAGTGATCTGTACTGCCGTTGCCTTTGTGGTTCAGACTTGGTCTCAGGCGCATATGACCACAACCAAAGTGGCTGTCATCCTGACGATGGAAGTCGTCTTCGCGGCAATCTTTGCATTTATCTTCGGTGGTGAACGTTTGACCATTCAAGCTACCCTTGGTGGTCTTATGGTTCTGACCGCAATGTTCGTCATCGTTCTCACAGAGAATTCACCATCGGAGAACAAATAAATGGCTATTGATCTACGCTCTGACACTGTCACTAAGCCCAGCCTTGCAATGCGCGAATCTATGGCATCTGCCGAAGTTGGCGATGATGTCTATGGCGATGATCCAACCGTTAACGCACTCGAAGTACGCGTTGCTGCGATGTTTGGCCACGAAGCTGGCCTCTTCTCCCCCACAGGTTCACTTGCTAACCAGCTAGCAATTCGTACCTTGGTAAAGCCCGGTGAAGAACTGCTCGTAGAAACTCGCTCACATATTGTCCGCGCTGAACTTGGAGCCGCGGCAACCTTTAGCGGAATCACAACGCGTACCTGGCCTTCAATTGATGGCCTTTTGAATGCTGAAGATCCTTTAGCTATTGCACATGAGAACGCTGGTCCTTACTTAGTTTCAACTAAGGCAATTGCAGTTGAGAACACACATAACTTCGGTGGCGGAACTGTTCAGCCGATTGAGGAAATTGCCAAGCTCTCAACAGCTGCACGTGCACGCGGAATCGCCATGCACCTCGATGGTGCGCGCATCTGGAATGCCCATGTTGCATCCGGTGTCACTTTTTCAGAATACGGCAAGCACTTCGACACCATTAGCGTCTGTCTTTCAAAGGGACTTGGCGCACCCATTGGTTCAGTCATGCTTTCAACGAAGGAACGTGTTGGCGAAGCGCGCATCTGGCGCAAACGTTACGGCGCTGGAATGCGACAAGTAGGAATCATTGCAGCAGCTGCTCATTACGCTCTTGATAACAATATTGCTCGTCTTGCCGAAGATCATGCTCGCGCAAAGAAGATTGCCGTGGCACTTGCGGCCATTGATTCATCCCTTGTAGATCCTGTAAAAGTTATGACAAATATTGTGGGTCTTGATCTATCTAAGGTCGGAATCACGGCCGCTGAATTAACTGCTCGCTGCAAAGAAGCTGGGCTATGGATTAGCGCACTGGGTCCTCACTACGCACGTCTTGTTACTCATCTTGATTTCGATGATGCGCAGTGTTCTCAGGCGATTGAAATCCTGGAAAAAATATTAAAGAGCGCCCTCGTGGCGAAGTAGCCACTCTTTCTTATTTAAACCGTAGGCATAATTTCCTAGCGCTCCGCCAGTTTTTACGATGCGATGGCACGGAACAATAAGAACGATTGCATTCTTTGCGCACGCACTTCCAGCTGCGCGTACAGCTGCAGGGCTTCCGGCGCGCTCTGCTAGATCCGCATAAGAGATAACTGCGCCAGGCTTTACCTTCTTCATCGCCTTCCATGCTGCTTGCGAAAATGGCGCACCGGGTTGGCGCACCTGAATCGAATTAAGTGCTGAGATATCTCCGGCAAAGTAATCATTAATCAGATCGGTGATGACAGGAATCTTTGCAACGCTCTTGATCTCGTGCGCAGCATCATCGGCACCCAGGCTCTCTTTGAGCGCCTTGAGATTAGAGAGATTTGCTGCAAGCAGAATATGTTGATCTGCAATCAGATTGAGGTTGCCGATAGGTGTTGCGAGGGTGGAAAGAAGCAGCGTCACGCTCGCTAAATTAGCGGTCGCGCAACATTTCAGCAACCAAGAATGAAAGCTCGAGTGATTGCGAGTGATTCAAGCGTGGGTCGCATGCTGTTTCGTAGCGTGATTCGAGATCCTTTTCAGATACTTCGTTTCCGCCACCAAGGCATTCAGTGACATCGTCACCAGTGAGCTCAATGTGGATTCCACCTGGGTGGGTTCCGAGCTTCTTATGGACTTCAAAGAATCCGCGTACTTCATCGAGAACATCTTCGAAGTTACGTGTCTTGTAGCCATTCTTAGATTCAAAGGTATTGCCGTGCATTGGGTCGCATACCCAGAGAACCTGTGCGCCGCTCTTTGTTACACCCTCGACAAGTGCAGGAAGTGCCTGGCGAATCGTGCCCGCACCCATACGTGTAATGAATGTAATGCGACCTGGCTCGTTATCTGGATTGAGCTTTGCAATAAGTGCGAGTGCATCTTCGACAGTCGACTTAGGTCCAAGCTTGATACCGATTGGGTTACGTACCTTTGATGCGAAATCAACGTGTGCGCCATCGAGCTGACGTGTGCGTTCGCCGATCCAGATGAAGTGTCCTGAAACATCGTATGGAAGCTGCGTACGTGAATCGATACGAGTAAGTGCCTTCTCGTATTCAATGATGAGAGCTTCGTGGCTTGCATAGAAATCAACAGCCTTGAACTGTTCTGGATCTACGCCAGCTGATTGCATAAATGAGAGTGCGCGACCGATTTCATTTGCCATCTGCTCGTACTTATCGCCGAACTTAGAATCGCGGATAAAGCCCTTATTCCACTCGTGCACCTGACGAAGGTCTGCAAAACCACCACGGGTAAATGCGCGAACTAAGTTAAGAGTTGCAGCAGATGTGTTGTAAACACGAACAAGTCGATTTGGATCTGGTGTACGAGCTGCTTCTGTGAATTCAATATCGTTTACAGCATCGCCGCGGTATGCAGGAAGTGTGACATCCCCACGAGTCTCAAGGTCATTGGAGCGTGGCTTTGCAAACTGCCCAGCCATGCGGCCTACCTTGATGACAGGCAAGCTTGAGTAATACTGCAATACAGCAGCCATCTGCAAGATTGTCTTGATGCGGTTACGAATTGAATCAGCAGTTGCTGAATTAAAAGTTTCGGCGCAATCTCCACCTTGTAACCAGAATGCTCGTCCTGCTGCAGCTTCTGCAATCTTCGCCTTGAGATCATCGCACTCGCCCGCAAAGACAAGTGGAGGAAGCGCGCGAAGATCAGCAACAGCCTTCTTCATCTGCTCTCCATCATGTCCGCCCGGCCAATTAGGTTGCTGGGCAGCGACGAGTGATGGATCGAAGAGTGAATCCAGTTGCGAGGAAGAAGTATTCATAGTCATAAGAATAGGTAATTCAGTGGCAATCTCGGAGGGAGATTATCCAAAGAACGAAGTGATCTCCTCGTAGCGCTCGATTGGAACAGTCTTAAGAACATCTGTCGCTGATGCCAAAGGCACACGAGCGATTGTTGTTCCGTGAAGAGCCATCATCTTGCCGAAGTCACCTTCGTGAACTGCTGTGATTGCCTCAAGTCCAAAGCGTGAGCTAAGAACACGGTCGAATGCTGATGGAGTTCCACCGCGCTGGATGTGTCCAAGGACTGTGCAACGTGTCTGATAGCCAGTCTTTGTCTCGATCTCAGCTGCGAGCCAATCGCCAATACCTGAAAGCTGTACGTGGCCGAATGCATCGAGTGGTTGATCCTTAGTGATCATGTCGCCATCCTGAGGGATTGCACCTTCAGCGATAACGATGATTGGAGCTGTACCTGTTTCAAAACGTGACTTTACGTATTCGCATACCTTGTCGACAGAGAACTTAACTTCTGGAATCAAGATGCATGCCGCATCTCCTGCAATACCTGAGTGGAGTGCAATCCAACCAGCGTGACGACCCATGACCTCAACGATCAATGGGCGGTGGTGTGATTCTGCAGTTGTGTGAAGGCGATCGATTGCTTCCATTGCAATGTTGACGGAAGTATCGAAACCGAATGTGAAATCTGTGTTGTTAAGGTCGTTATCGATTGTCTTTGGAACACCGATGACCTTGACGCCTAGCGCGTCGAGCTTTGTTGCAACGCCGAGTGTGTCTTCGCCACCGATTGCGATGAGAACATCGATGCCCTGATCAGCAAGATTCTGCTTGATTCGCTCGACGCCATTCTCCATCTTAAATGGGTTGGTACGTGATGAACCAAGGATGGTTCCGCCCTTTGCAAGAATTGGCTTAACAGTTGCAAGATCCAAAGGCATGGTGAGAGCCTCAAGAGGACCCTTCCAACCATCACGGAATCCGACGAACTCGTATCCGTACTCTTTGATTCCCTTTGTAACTACTCCGCGAATAACGCCGTTAAGTCCTGGGCAATCTCCGCCACCTGTAAGAATTCCAATACGCATTGCAACGCTCCAAAATTAAGTGAGATTTGGCTAAATAAATAAGCCGCACTGTGGTCAACACTGACTGGCACAGTCTAGCCTTTCGCCATGGCAAAACCCCACCACTCGGCTGGCCTATTGGTTGCTGGCGTGGACTCGTCGACCCAATCCGTAAAGGTCGTTATTCGCAACGCTAATACTGGTGAGTTACTTCGCCAGGGTCGCGCTTCTCACCCTGACGGAACAGAAATAGAGCCAGCCCTCTGGGAGAAAGCCCTCGAAAGTGCGATCGCCGATGCGGGCGGATTAGACGATGTTGCTGCAATCTCAATCGGCGGACAACAACATGGAATGGTCACACTCGATAGCAATGGCGAAGTTATTCGCCCCGCACTTTTGTGGAACGACACTCGTTCTGCGCAATCTGCACGCGATCTCAACTCTGAAATGGGAGGTGATGCAGAAACTGCAAAGAAAGTTGGTTCAGTTCTAGTTGCATCCTTTACTGCAACGAAACTTCGCTGGCTTGCTGATAATGAAAAAGCAAATGCAGATAAAGTTGCAGCAGTAGCGCTCCCCCACGACTGGCTTTCCTGGCGCTTACAAGGTGGAAAAGATTTCGAGAAGCTATTTACCGATCGCTCTGATGCATCAGGTACCGGCTACTTCGATCCTGTCACTTCAACATATCGCGACGACTTACTGAAATCAGCGCTACTAACAGATCGCGCCATTATTACTCCACGCATCGTGGCACCAAGTGCCTTTGGTGGCGAAACACTTTCGGGTATTCCTATCGCAGCAGGAGCAGGTGACAACGCAGGTGCTGCCCTTGGTGTTCAAGCCCAACCTGGTGATGTTGTTGTCTCTCTTGGTACAAGTGGAACCGCATTCGCAGTTTCAGATAAGCCAACCCATGATGCAAGTGGCGCGGTTGCAGGTTTTGCTGATACAACAGGTCGCTTCTTGCCTCTGGTCTGCACGCTCAATGCGGCGCGAATTTTGGATGCTGCCACCCGCATCTTAGGAAAGACTCATGATGAAGTGGGCGCTCTAGCACTGAGCGCAAAGCCAGGAGCAAATGGTTTATCTCTCCTTCCTTACTTCGAAGGTGAGCGCACTCCAAATCGTCCTGATGCAACTGGCGTCTTTGCTGGCATGAACCTTTCAAACTCAAATCCTGCAGATATCGCACGCGCAATGATTGAAGGAATGTTGTGTGGCCTTGTAGATGCAGTTGACGCGCTTGAACAATTAAGTGTTTCAATTAATCGTGTTCTACTCATTGGTGGAGCAGCAAAGAATCCTGCAATTTCATCTATTGCATCATCACTCTTTGGTCGTGAAGTACTTGTGCCACAACCTGGCGAATATGTTGCTGATGGTGCTGCCAGACAAGCTGCGTGGGCGCTCTTGGGTGGAGCTACTCCGCCACAATGGAATTTGGGTGAAGTTACATCTACTCACTCACCGGCAACGCCAGATGTTGTGAGCGCATACCGAACCCTACGAGATAGAACCGCCAATTGGTAACTGCTGAATCTAAAAAGACAGTACTTCTTCTTAACGACCAACTGAATCGCGATTACGGAGCGCTGAAGAAAGCAGATCCAAAGTCCCATCAGATTCTCTTCATCGAGAGTGAACGCATGCTCACTACTCGCTCTTGGCATATTCAGCGCCTCTTCTTTCTGATGTCCGCCCGCGATCACTTCTTGCAAGAGCTACGCGATGAAGGATTTACAGTCACATTCATTCAAAGCGCTAACACTGAAGTAGGAATCAACGAGTTTCGCGCTGCCAACCCAGGCGTTGAGATTGAAGTTACCGAGCCATCTTCACATCAACAGTTCGAACAGTTAAAAGGCCTCGGGCTGACTCTTATCCCTAACGATTTCTTTCTGACATCCCGCCCACTTTTTGCGCAATGGGCCAATGCGCAGAAGAGCTTGGTGATGGAGAACTTCTATCGCGCACAACGTGTTCGCCTAAACATCTTGATGGAAGGCGGCGACCCCGTAGGTGGC
Organism: Planktophila turicensis (SeqCode); assembly: GCF_965234405.1. Lineage (GTDB taxonomy): Bacteria > Actinomycetota > Actinomycetes > Nanopelagicales > Nanopelagicaceae > Planktophila > Planktophila turicensis. The sequence goes on along the minus strand of NZ_OZ248346.1, from coordinate 520,704 downwards.
AAGTGGAATTACGACGCCGATAATCGTCTTCCGCCTCCTAAGGGTGCGCACATATGGCCCGCGTATCTTGAACATTCACGCGATGAAATCGATGCGGCAATAATTGCTGATATCAAGAAGCGCAAGATTCCTGTCTTTGGTGATGATCCCGATACAACTTGGGGCACAACCCGCGCCGCTGCTCTGAAGCAGATGCACCACTTCTTCGAAACAGGATTTGCTGAATTCGGCGCCTATGAAGATGCGATGGTCGCCGATTCGTGGGCGGTCAATCACTCACTCTTAAGTCCTTACCTCAATGTTGGATTGCTCCATGCTGAAGAGGTAATCGCTGCAGCGCTCAAGCGCTTTGCTCAAGGTGATATTCCGCTAGCAAGTGCAGAGGGATTTATTCGCCAAATCATTGGTTGGCGCGAATACATCAATGGTCTCTATTGGCACTTTGGAGATCTCTATCGCAATGAAAATGCTTTAGCTGCCACTCGCCCACTCTTGCCTCTCTTTACAGATTCCAGCAAAACTGAGATGAATTGCTTATCAACTCAGGTTCGAGATATCGAAGCGCGCGCTTGGGTGCATCACATTCCACGCTTGATGGTCTTAAGTAATTTGGCACTCATCACCGGAACCTCACCGCAAGAATTCTTAGATTGGATGCGCCGAGCATTTATCGATGCTGCCGATTGGGTAATGGTTCCCAATGTCATTGGAATGAGTTTGCATGCAGATGGCGGCAAGTTAGCTACCAAACCTTATGCATCAGGTGGTTCATATATTTCAAAGATGGGAAGTTTCTGCAAGGGATGCGCCTTTGATCCCAAGAAACGCATCGGTGATGACGCCTGTCCATTTACAACGCTGTACTGGGATTTCCTTGATCGCAATCAAGAACGTTTTGCAAAGAACCATCGCATGGGCCAGCAATTAGCCGGGTTGAAACGATTGAGTGATTTACCGGAATTGCGAGAGCGCGCGAAAGAAGTGTTAGACCTTCTCTCTCGTGGTGAACTCTGATTCAATAACTCCATGTCACTTGCTCCAGAAATCAAAGCTTTCCTTGAAGCAGGTGCTGCAGCTGGTCTTCCGCAAGTATGGGAAGCCCCCGTCGATGTCATTCGTAAGAACTCGCAATCACGTCCTGCATTAGCTGGTCCCGTAGAACCGGTGCACGAAATCATCAATAGGTACTTTCCAGGGCCAACTGCTGATTTACCTATTCGAATCTATCGACCAGCCACGGCCACTAATGCACCAGCAATCGTGTATTTCCATGGCGGTGGATGGGTTCTTAACTTCCTCGATATTTACGATGCTTCTCTTGCTCGGTTAGCGAATCAAAGTGGCGCGACAATCATCAGCGTCAATTATCAGAAAGCGCCCGAACATCCATTCCCGATTCCTTTCGATGATTGCTACTCAACTCTTCAATGGGTAATCGCAAACGCCGCGCTATTGCAGATTGATCCTGCAAAAATCGGTGTTGCAGGAGATAGCGCAGGAGCTAACTTGGCCTCCGGTGTTGCAATCAAAGCTCGTGATAACAATGTAAGCGTTGCTTTTCAACTTCTTATCTATCCGTGCAACGATCGTGATTTCGAAACTGATTCATATATTAATAATGCAACGGGATATGGGCTTTCAACGCAAGCGATGAAATGGTTCTGGGATCAGTACTTACAAGGAAGTCAGCACGATACAAATCCATATGCAGTGCCAATGAAAGCAACATCTTTTGCAGATCTTGCCCCTGCAATCATCATTACCGCCCAATACGACCCGCTGATTAGTGATGGTGAAAAATATGCCGAGCTATTGCAGCGCGATGGGGTGCCGGTGATTTATAAAGAATATGCGGGAATGATTCACGGATTCTTCACCAATATGGCTGTGACGCCTACTGCGCGGGAATCGATTGATTTTGTTGCTGCAGAGATTAAGAAGCTTACGCAGTAACGATCATGCCCTTACCGACGACGACGATTCCGCTCTCGGTAACGGTGAAGCGCTGACGATCTCTTTCAAGATCAACACCGATCTGCGCACCTGCTTCGACAATCGCGTTCTTATCGATGATTGCCTTACGAACTACAGCGCGATCGCCAATCTTTACACCTGGCATGAGGACAGCGCCATCAACAAAAGCACCATTTCCAACGTGAACATCGTAAGAAGTGACCGTGTGGTTAACGTGACCACCCGCGATGATTGAACCTGCACCCACGATTGAATCCTGAGCGATTCCGCTTGCGCTGAACTTTGCAGGTGGAAGTGAAGGTGGGTTAGTAAGCAGAGGCCACTCGCGGTTATAGAGATTAAAGATTGGATGAATCGAAACTAGATCCATATGCGCGTCGTAGTAAGCATCGATTGAACCTACATCGCGCCAGTAACCCTTATCGCGCTCGGTTGCGCCAGGTACAACGTTATTTTCAAAGTCATAGACCTTTGCAAGGCCAGCCTTTGTAAGCATCGGAATAATGTTTGTACCTAGGTCATGGCGTGATTCAAGATCTTCTGAATCGAGAATGAGCGACTCTTCCATGACATCGCGCTTAAAGATGTAGTTACCCATTGAGACAAGACAGAGATCAGGGTGTCCTGGCATCGCTGGTGGATTAGATGGCTTCTCGTGGAATGCCTTAATGGTGATGCCATCTTCTGCGAGTTCGATAACTCCGAAGTCGTGTGCTTCTGCACGTGGCATACGGATCGCAGCGATTGTGATTCCTGCACCTGTCTCGAGATGTTGTTCGAACATCTGGCTTGGATCCATGCGATAAACGTGGTCAGCACCGAAGACAAGAACATGCTTTGGATTTTCATCTTGAATCAAGTTGAAGTTCTGCAAGATTGCATCGGCAGATCCTGTGTACCAACGTGGACCGAGTCGCTGCTGTGCAGGTACTGGAGTGATGTAATTTGAAAGAAGTGTCGACATGCGCCATGTAGTGGTGATGTGGCGATCGAGTGAGTGTGATTTGTATTGAGTGAGAACTGCAATCTTGCGCATTTCAGCATTTACAAGATTTGAAAGTACAAAGTCGATGAGGCGATACGAACCACCGAATGGCACTGCAGGCTTTGCGCGATCTGCAGTAAGTGGCATCAAACGCTTGCCTTCACCGCCCGCAAGAACAATTCCGAGGGGAACTTCGTAGCGAGGCATGGCGTAAGGCTACCTAACAACTTTCAATCTATCTAGAGTCACCGATACTCTTACCTCATGAGCGCTACTCGAATCGGAATCGTTACCAAAGAGTGGCCTCCAGCGGTTTATGGTGGAGCCGGCGTCCACGTCGTTCAATTAACCCAAGCCCTTCGCGCGGTCTCAGGTGTCGAAGTCGATATTCACTGTTTTGGCGGACCTCGCACCGACGGATCTCACGGCTATGACACTCCCGCCGAATTCGCATCTGCAAACCCTGCGCTTCAAGCGATTGCAACTGATTTAGCGATCGCCCAGAACCTTCACAACGTTGATGTCATCCATTCACACACTTGGTATGCCAATATGGCAGGACATACAGCTTCACTTCTGTACGGCACACCTCATATCGTCAGCGCACATTCGCTCGAACCTTTACGCCCATGGAAAGCAGAACAACTCGGTGGCGGATACAAGATTTCTTCATGGGCTGAGAAGACTGCCTACGAAGCTGCTGCTGCCATCATCGCCGTAAGCGATGGAATGCGCGCAGATGTATTAAGCGCGTATCCAGAAGTGGACCCTGCCAAGGTAGTCACAATCCGCAATGGCGTTGACACTAATAAGTTTGCTCCAAATCACGATGGCTCGGTTTTGAAGGAATTTGGAATCACTGGTCGCTACGCAATGTTCGTTGGCCGCATTACCCGTCAAAAAGGTTTAGCGCACTTACTCCGTGCCTGGAAGAACGTTCCAGCTGAATTCGGACTCGTTCTTGCTGCCGGAAGTCCTGATGAAGAGACGATTGGCAATGAAGTTGCCGCACTCATTGCAGAACTTCAGAGCACTCGCTCCAACGTCTGGTGGATTAAGGAGATGCTCCCCCACGACAAGCTGACAGCAGCTCTTACTCACGCCGACTTGTTCCTCTGTCCATCAATTTATGAACCTCTTGGAATCGTCAACCTTGAAGCTATGGGTTGTGAAACAGCAGTGCTCGCGTCTCGTGTTGGTGGAATCCCTGAAGTCGTTTCTCATAAGCAGACAGGTGAACTCGTTGATTACACAACAGATCACACTAAATTCGAATCAGATTTAACAACAGCTATTTCATCACTGATGGCAGATCCTGCCCTGCTTGAAAAGTATGGAAAAGCAGGACGTGCACGTGCCCAGTCAGAGTTCGGCTGGGATGCCGTCGCTGCCCAAACCATCGCGCTCTATAAGAGCGTTATCAACAACTAAGGAAAACATGTCACGTCGCGGTTGGTTCTTATTCATTCTTGTCGGTTTTCTTTGGGGTATTCCTTACCTTTTCATCAAGGTAGCAGTTGATCCCGATGATGGTTTTAGCCCTGCAACAGTTGTTTTCTTGCGTACGGCAATCGGTGCTGCGATTTTGATTCCTATCGCCATTAAGCAACGTCAGTTGATTGCAGCTGTTCGTGGATGGCGTTATGTCTTTGCTTATGCGCTATTAGAAATGATCGGTCCTTGGATTCTCATTGGAACCGCAGAGCAGAAGATTTCATCTGGACTTGCCGGACTCCTTGTAGCGTCAGTGCCTATCTGGGCAACCATCTTTGCTTCAATGCGCGGAGATAAATCAGTCTGGCATCACACGCGCTTATTCGGAATCATCGCAGGCTTTATCGGCCTCGTAGCTGTTGTTGGTATCGAGAGCATTACCGGATCTGCTGATCCACTTTCGATCGCAATGGTTTTGGTTGCATCAGTTGGTTACTCATATGCAGTCATGATGGTGCAAGGTGCTCTACCCCACGTTTCAGGAATTGCAATTAATGCAGTTGCGATGGCGATGACTGCAATCTTCTACCTCCCGTGGTCCATCGTTCAATGGCCAACGCATCAGATTTCGCAGGGCGCAGTGCTCTCGATTATTGGTCTTGGCGTTCTCTCAACAGGAGCTGCCTTTGCTGCATTCTTTACTCTTGCATCCATCATCGGCGTTGCCCGTGGATCTCTGGTTACTTACCTCAACACTGCAATCGCAGTAGTTCTGGGAGTCATCATCTTGAATGAACCACTCACAGTTGGAATCGTCCTTGGACTTCCATTGGTATTAATCGGTTCATACTTCGCGAGCCGTAAACCTGTCGCCAAGTAATTATTGAGATACTAACTTCCATGTTAGAAGCGCTCTTTTTAGGAATGGTCCAAGGTCTTACTGAGTTCCTGCCTATTTCATCAAGTGCGCATGTCCGTATTGTCGGAGAGTTTCTACCCAACGCAACTGACCCAGGTGCTGCTTTTACTGCCATCACGCAGATTGGTACCGAGCTCGCTGTTTTGCTCTACTTCCGCAAAGACATTCTCAATATCGCACGTGCCTGGTTTACACGTGATGGATCTGCTGAAGCTCGCTTAGGAAGCCTCATCATCATCGGAACTCTGCCAATAGTTGTACTTGGCTATCTCGGCCAGGAGTACATCACCAACAACTTCCGTTCATTGTGGGTTATCGCATCCACGCTCATCATCTTTGGGTTGATTCTCGGATTTGCCGATCGCGTCGGTAAGAGCGCTAAAGATTTATCTAACCTTTCTGCACGTGATGGAGTTATTTACGGATTCGCACAATCCATGGCGCTTATTCCTGGCGTCTCTCGCTCTGGCGCAACAATCGCTCTCGGTCGTTTCTTGGGATACAAGCGCGAAGCAGCTCTTCGTTACTCATTCTTACTGGCAGTCCCTGCGGTATTTGGCAGTGGTTTCTACGAACTCAAGCAGGCTATGGATGATTCAACTGTTTCGGTCTATTCCATGCCAGAGATACTCGCTGCAACTGTCACAGCATTTCTTATTGGTTATGCAGTGATTGCTTGGTTGATGAAGTTCATCTCAACCAAGAGCTTTACGCCTTTTGTGATTTACCGCGTTGTGCTGGGTTCAGCTCTCCTTGTTGCCTTAGCAACAGGTCTTATTAGCGCTCAGTAAATCCGAGACGCTCAAGCAGCTTTGGATCGCGCTGCCATTCTTTTGAAACCTTGACGTGAAGTCCAAGAAAAATACGTGCACCGAGTTCGCGCTCAATATCTTTACGTGCGCGCATTCCAATATCTTTCAATCGCTCGCCTTGGTGGCCCAGCAAGATACCTGTCTGTGAATCCCGCTCAACGTGAATCGTGGCGTGGATATCGTAGAAAGGGCGACTGCCCTTCTCTTCACGTTCTGCCATCTCATCGATGGTGACCATGATTGAGTGAGGAAGTTCTTCGCGAGCATCGCGTAAGGCAGCTTCGCGGATGAGTTCGCAGATGAGAGTTTCAATCTTCTGATCACTCTTTACATCTGTTGGATAAAAGGCAGGACCAACAGGCAAGTTATCGCCGATCAGCTTTTCAAGGAGATCAATCTGCTCGTGAATTGCAGCAGAGATTGGGACGATTTCATCCCAAGTAAATCCCTTTGCAAGGGAGGAAATTCCAAGCAAGCGAGTCGCTAAATTCTTCTTTGAAACTAAATCTGTTTTGGTAACCAGTGCGAACTTCTTGGCACGTGAATACTTCGCAATTTCAGCAGCTAGGAATTCATCTCCAGCACCTGAAGTTTCATCAGCCGGAAGACACATCATCACAATATCGACTGAATCAAGGCTCTCGTTGACGACAGCGTTGAGGCGATGACCGAGCAACGTCTTTGGCTTATGGATTCCGGGTGTATCTACAAGAATTGCCTGATAATCAGGATTGTTAACGATTCCGCGAATAGCGTGACGAGTGGTGTTGGGATGAGGCGATGTAATCGCAATCTTGCTTCCAACGAGTGCGTTAATGAGAGTTGACTTACCAGTGTTGGGGCGGCCGACAATAGCCACAAAGCCCGAACGGAAATCACTCATGTATGTATTCTCTCATTACATGCGAGAAGAACCTAAAGCGCTGAGATCAACTCGATTGCATCAGGCACAGATGTCACTAGTTCAGCCGCTCTCTCTCCAATAAGTCGATGGCAGCCTTCTGATGAAGGAGAATTGATTGGCCCAGGTATCGCCATCACTGGTCTCATAAGTTCGGCCGCATCTCGTGCAGTTCGCAGTGATCCACTTCGAAAAGCCGCCTCGACAACCAGCGTTGCTTGTGAAAGCGCTGCGATAAGTCGATTGCGAGTTAAGAAACGATGAGGAAGTGCCGGAACTCCGGGCATCACCTCGGTAACGATCGCTCCGTTCTCGCAGATCTCTTCAAAGAGCCTGGTATTTCCCGATGGGTATTGCAGATCTATTCCTGATGCAATCACCGCAATGGTGCGACCTTCAGCAACGAGAGCACCACGATGCGCTGCTGTATCAACTCCATATGCTCCCCCGCTCACAATGTCCCATTCGCGATCAACAAAACCCGCAGCAAAATCTCCTGCGATACGAATGCCGTAGGGCGTTGGATTACGTGTGCCAACAATTGCAAGAGAGGGATTGCTTAAGATTTCAACATTTCCCTTAACGATCAGACCAATTGGTGGGCACTCAAGTTCATCCACGCGCAGCGGCCATTGCGCATCTCCTGGGATGATGAAGTGGGCACCTAACTTCTCTATGGATTGAAAAGCTGTAGAGCTCTCAAAACTTTGAACCTTTTCAACTAACGCCGCATGCTTTACAGAGTCATACACATTGCCTTTGATGCGATCGAAAACTGATTGCACTCCCCGTTCTGTGATTTCACGATTCCAGAAAGTTGCCCCTCCTTCAATGGCTGAAAAGAGCGCAAGGCGTTGTGCACGTTCTTTCATAGATCAGTTCCTTCACGTAGTGAATGTGCTCGTTCGACATCATCGAGGGTCGGAACTGCATGCCCTGCTAAATCAGCAAGGGTCCATGACAAGCGAATGACCTTATGAAGTCCGCGCGCAGTTATTCGTTCTCGATCTAGTTCATCGTGGAGAAAATTCATGGCATCGCGTTGTGGGCGATACTTGCCGCGAAGTTCACGACTTGGAATCTGAGCATTAAGTTGCCATGGATCATTACCAAAACGATCTGCCGCAGCTTTTCGTGCCTTGATTACTCGAGCACGAATTTCGGCGCTATTTTCGCCAAGCTCTGTCTGCGCCATCTCTACTCGGCTAACAGGATCAACTTGTACTCGCATATCGATGCGGTCCATGAGCGGACCGGAGAGCTTTCCTAAATAGCGACGAACCTGGACTGACGAACAAGTGCAATTGCGACCTTTGCCTGTGTACTTTCCGCAAGGACATGGATTTGCTGCAAGCACTAAGAGAAAATGCGCAGGGAAAGTAATGTTTCCAACGCTGCGCGCAATAGTGATGGTTCCGGATTCAAGAGGTTGGCGTAATGAATCGAGAACGCCAATGGCACATTCAGGTGCCTCGTCGATAAAGAGCACTCCGTGATGAGCCAAGCTGCACGCACCTGGTTTAATGACATGCGAACCGCCGCCAACAATGGAAGCGCGCGAAGCTGTGTGATGCGGCGAAACAATTGGAGCAACCAGCGACATCGGTGAACGCGAACCCAGCGCTCCTGAAATGGAATGCACTGCAGTTACTTCGAGCGCCTGATCAATCGTGAGGGAAGGAAGAATTGTTGGAATACGCGATGCAATCATCGTCTTTCCTGTACCCGGTGGACCAATAAGCAGCAGATGATGCCCGCCGCTGGCAGCGACTTCGGCAGCAAAGCGCGCTTTGGTTTGTCCTGCGACATCGGCGAAGTCGAGGTATTCATCGACATCTGTCTTCTCTAAATCGAGTTCTTGGGCAACAGGATGCTCGCCCGTGCGACCCCATAGAAGAACCTCTCGAAGTGATTCAAAGGTAAGGATCTGCATCTGTGTCATCAGTGCAGCTTCAGAACGATTCGCGGCCGGAACAATTGCGCGCGTAATCCCAGATTTATAAGCTGCAATGAGTGCTGGCAATACACCGCGCACTGAGCGAACTTTTCCGTCGAGTGCTAGCTCGCCAAGTACGACCATGGATGTAAAAGGTTCTTGTGGCACTGTGCCATGCGCAATCAGAATCGCTAGCGCAATCGAGAGATCGAAGCTGGAACCACTCTTTGGTAACCATGCTGGTGATAGCGAAACAGTTACCTTTCTATTGGGCCAGATCTCATTGCAATTCGATATCGCAGCTCGCACACGGTCGCGCGATTCTTGCAGGGCAGCATCCGGCAGTCCCAAGAGTGAATACATGGGGATTCCATCTGAGATATCTACTTCGATTTCGACAACACTTCCGGTGAGCCCCAGTAGTGCGATGCTCTGAGTTTGTCCGATGCTCATAACAAATTACCTCGGTATTCCAAGGTGTGAGTGCCATCGGCGGCAATCAGAATTGCAACGACATCAATTGTGTATTCGCATCCCAAGCACCCATGAGTTGCCAACCATCCCATCGCCAAGCGCTGCATACGATGTGCTTTATCCCGATTAATTGCTTCAAAGGGATGCCCGAATGCGAGTGAGCTACGAGTCTTTACTTCAATGAAATGAAAAGCACCATCGCTACTGAGTGAAACAAGATCTATTTCACCTTCACGTATGCGCCAGTTACGATCGAGGATTTCATCTCCACGGGCCAATAAATATTGCGCAGTTACTTCTTCACCAAAGGCGCCTGTGCGCTGTTTAGCTCCTGGACGTTTAACTCTAGCCACCATGCGCGGGAGGTTAGAGCCCTCCCCTTACTTCACATGAAGAAAAGTAAGTGCCTGTGGAAACTATTGAAGAAGGGCAGCGATATTTGAAAACGATTTACGGTGTTCTATACACGGACCATGTTCGGCAAGGGCTTTTGTGTGAACAGCAGTGATATAGCCCTTATGTTTTGCGAAACCATACTGCGGATAAGTCTTATCTAGCTCAATCATCATGCGATCACGAGTTACCTTGGCGATAATCGATGCTGCACTTATTGCCGTCACAACTTGATCGCCTTTCCACACCGCAACGTTGGGAATAGCTAATCCTTCGATGGCATAACCATCTGTCAGTACATATGCCGGTTCAATAGAAAGCCCCTTCACTGCACGGCGCATTCCATCAAGATTTGCTGCATGCACACCGCGTTCATCGATTTCAGTTGGCGGAACAATAATGACGCTAACGCTTTCGGCGATATTCATAATCACATCAAAGAGAATCTCGCGTTTACTTTCAGAGACTTCTTTGGAATCTCGCACTTCAGCTAGTTCTGGCGCATTGGGATCTTTGAGAATAACTGCGGCAACAACTAATGGGCCAGCACACGGTCCGCGACCGGCTTCATCAACACCTGCGATAGGTGAGATTCCTGCGTTACGAAGAAGTTCTTCGATCGCTTTCATAATGTTTGCGGTGTCTGATTACTTGATGGGGTTCTGGCCTGGAACTAATCCGACGCTCTTGATTGGCCAGATAGTTGCAAAGACTTGGCCAGTTACTTTAGAGACCGGAACAAAACCATTATTGACATCATCTTGGTGATAACGAGAGTCAGCAGATGAACCGCGGTGATCTCCCATTACCCAGATTTTTCCTTCTGGGACAGTGATGTTGAAATCTAAATCGCTCGCTTTATTGCCTGCAAAAATATATGGCTCAGAAGTTTCTTTGCCATTGATTGTCAGCTTGCCGTTATCGCAGCAGATGACCTTGTCTCCCGCTACGCCAATGACGCGCTTAACAAGGTATTGCTTTGCAGGGTTGGGAAGTACTCCCACAGTCACGAGGCCATCTTTAACTTTTCCAAGAATTTTATTTCCAGATGCTTCGTATGGTTCAGGAAGCCAATTAGCAGGATCACGGAAGACCACAACATCGCCGCGATTAATTGTCTTTGAGATAAATGGCAGCTTGTTAACGGCTACGCGATCACCAATTTGAAGTGTGTTCTCCATAGAGCCCGAAGGAATATAGAAAAACTGCACAAGGAAAGTCTTTATAAGAAGAGAAACGGCGAGCGCAACGATTATAAGAATCGGGAACTCACGAAGGACTGAGCCCTTGCGTGGCATGTGAAGAGGTGAAGTTACTCTGCAGGCTTTTCTTCAGTTGCTGGTGCTTCTGCAACTGGAGCTTCTTCTGCAACTGCTTCTGTTACTACGACATCTTCTGTAATCGTAACTTCAGCTGGAACCTCTGCCACCACTTCAACCGCAGCTGGCTCGGACACAACAACTTCTTCTACAACTGCAACTGGAGTTGAAAGAATTCCATCACCGTAACCAACAATGCCATCGCGCTTTTCGCGAATCTTTGCAGCCTTACCGCGGAGATCGCGGAGGTAGTAGAGCTTTGCACGACGGACATCGCCCTTAGTGACAAGCTCGATCTTTTCAATAACTGGTGTGTGAACTGGGAATGTGCGCTCTACGCCAACGCCGTAAGAAACCTTACGGATTGTGAAAGTTTCGCGGACTCCGTCGCCCTGGCGACCGATAACGATTCCCTGGAATACCTGAAGACGTGACTTGTTACCTTCGATAACACGGACGTGAATCTTGAGCTCATCGCCTGCGCGGAACTGTGGGATGTCCTTACGAAGTGAGGCTGCATCTACGACGTCGAGAATATTCATGGTGATTCCTGTTCATTACTTATCTATAAGCACGGGTATCGCCGTGCAGACTGCGTATCTTGCCATAGAAGGGGCTCTGAGCGTAAATCGGCCAAATGCCCCTCGAAATTACGCGTGGAGGTTGAGGAAGCCCTCGAGTTCGTCGAACAGGGTTGGACCTGCCGCCAAGGTGGTCATATAAGGAGCCTGACCGTAGAGACCGAAGCGCGCCCCTGCCTCAGTGGCAACGAGGGAAGCTGCCGCCCAATCCCACTCTTTCAGCCCATCTTCAAAGTAAGCATCGAGTGAGCCCATTGCAACTGAACAGATATCAACAGCTGCTGCTCCATTGCGACGAATATCGCGAATCAACGGAAGCATGCGACCGACGTTCTCAATCTGACGTCCGCGATGAGCAACATCGTATTGAAAACCTGTTCCGATAAATGCGCGATTGAATTCAACTGGCTCATTGGTCTTGATCTTGCTGCCATTGAAGAAAGCTCCGCCACCGCGAGAAGCCCACCAGGTTGAATTGATCGTAGGTGCAACGACAACTCCGACAACAGAGCCATCTTTATCTTTTGCAGCGATTGAGACGTTCCAACCAGGAAGTCCATAAAAGTAATTAACGGTTCCATCAAGTGGATCGATAACCCATGTGATGCCAGATTTACTAGCGACCTCAGCGCCTTCTTCGCCGATGATTCCATCGTCGGGGCGAGCTGCAAGAAGTGATTGCACAATAAAAGTTTCTGCCTTCTTATCCATCTGAGTGGCGATATCGATGGCAGTGGATTTCTCTTCGATTTCAAAGGCAGGTGGGCGGTCCATGAGGAGCGCAGCCGCCTCGGCGCCGACTTTCTTCGCAAGTTCGAGCAAATCTTCATGCATATATGAAGTCTAAAGGGTCTAACTCTCGAGAAAATACCACCCCATCGGTTATTCTCACCCCATGACTGAGCTTCGTTTAGATGGCAAGACTGAAGATGGAAGCCATCTCTCACTTGTCGATACCGATGGGAATAACTATTCACTTCGTATCAGCGACACTCTTCGCGCAACTGTGAATCAGCCACGTCTTACTTCAGTTCCTGCAATAGATGCAGTTGAAACGATTTCTGTAAAAGAGATTCAGCGCAGACTTCGTGCCGGCGATAGCTTTGAACAGATTGCTCGCGAGGGCCAGACAACTGTCGATAAGGTCGAACGTTTCTCAGGTCCCATCATGCAAGAGCGCGAATACATCCTTGAAAGCGCTCGTAACCTCATCATGCGTAAAGATATTCACCGCATCGATCTGACATTCCGCGAAGTAGTTCTGGCCAAGCTTGCAGCACGTGGCGTCGATACAGATGAAGTTTCATGGAATACATGGCGCCAACTTGATGGCACATGGCATATCGAACTTCACTACCCAAACCGCGACGGCAATGGCATCGCAACTTGGAACTTCGATCTCTCACGTCGCGCACTCGATGCATCAGACGATAACGGCGCATGGCTCATTGATGAAGAAGCACCAGTTCGCGCTCCATCAACAGCAATGATTTATTCAGAGCCATCACATCCTTCACGACTTGAAGAAGTAGCTCCAGAACCAGAAATCGTTCGTATCGCAGATCTTCTCAACGCTCCTGAAGAAAAGGCTGAGACACCACGTCTTGCTGTTATTCGCGAGACTCCATCAGCTGCTGATTCACAAGATGGAATTACAGCTCGCGCAAAAGTTCCTTCATGGGATGAAATTATGTTTGGACGAAAGTCTGAAGAACCAACTGAGGAAGATAACTAACTCTTCACGCTGTGCAGCAATAACGGCACGGAACTTTCAATAACGCTATCGCCACCATGGTGGCCAATCATCGCGCCTTCTTTATCTGCTCGTTCTGGATCAAGCAGAACAACATTGGCTTGAGCAATGGCAATGACATCACCCGCACGTTCTGATGCATCGAGTGAGACGTTTGGTCCAAAGAGCCCAGCAGTAATTGCGCTGTGACGGGTATGCATGGTGATCTTTTCGCCCAACGCGCTCTGCCAACGAGCAATCACTTCCTTCTCTGCGTTTGCGCTATCTGCTAAAAGGTAGAGATGGCGCATACGTGGTTCTCCTGCAATCACCGCCACATCCGTAAGCAAATCATTATCTTGGCCCAGGATGATCTTCTCTTCCACGTTAATCATTCCGTGATCGGCAGTCAGCCATATGCGAGTTCCGTTGGGTAATTTCTGCATAAGCGCCTGCACCAATTCATCCACACTCTTCAAGGCCGCTAACCACTTATCTGAACCAACTCCATCTGAGTGGCCAGCTGAATCAACATCATTAACGTAGAGATAAACAAATGAAGGTGACTTCTGAAGTGCTGCGACAGTCTCTGAAATCAAATCGGCCAAAACATTGGCGCCCCTGTAATGCGCTCCGCGGAATACGGCGCGAGTAAATCCAGTATTTTCATAGCGCTTGGCAGCAACATGCGTTGTAGTAATTCCTGCGGCACTTGCTCGTTCAAAGAGGGTTGGCACTGGTTGCCAAATAACTGGATCAACGCGTTCATCCCACTTTAAAGAGTTAAGTACTCGTCCCCCACTGCGCGGAACTTGGACTGTGTATCCCAACATCCCATGAGCGCCCGGCATTTCACCTGTTGTCAGAGTTGCCAGGCTTGTTGCAGTTGTAGAAGGAAAAGAAGTTGTGATTGTTCCGTGCAGAACCATGCGCGAAAGAGTTGGGGCAACTTCCGCATATTTACTTAGGACATCGGCGCCAAGACCATCGACAAGAAATACGAGTTCGCGGCCGCTAGGACTTTCGCCACAGTTGATTGAATCATGCGCTGTTGTTAAACCCAGACTCGAGAGGATCGAGGGCATGATTTGCGATAAATGCACGGCGCTATCTTCTCACGGGTATTGTTGCCGCCATGAACTCGTATGAATTCGTTCCATCTCCTGAAGTTGCTGCGGCCCTTAAAGCAGGCAAGCCTGTTGTCGCACTTGAATCAACGATTATTAGCCATGGACTTCCACGCCCATCAAACCTAGATGTAGCGCGCGAAGTTGAGCAGATTGTTCGTGATCACGGAGCAACGCCGGCAACGATTGCAATTCTCGATGGAAAGGTCTGTATCGGACTTACCGATGATCAGCTTGTGGCTATCGCAAACCGCGATGACATCGCCAAAGCTTCAAGCCGTGATCTTGCAATCATCGCAGCAACTGGAAAGTCAGCGGCAACAACTGTTGCAGCAACAGCTCACCTTGCAGTCTTGGCTGGTATCCATGTCTTTGCAACTGGCGGCCTCGGTGGAGTTCACCGCGGAGCAAATGAATCATTCGATGAATCGGCTGACCTGACTGCACTATCTGATCTTGATATCACCGTTGTCTGTGCCGGTGTGAAATCCATTCTCGATGTCGGAGCAACCCTTGAGCGCCTTGAAACTCTTGCTATTGGACTCGTTGGTTATAAGACAACCCACTTCCCTGGTTTCTATCTCACCGACTCTGGCTACACACTTGAGCATCATGTAGATACCGCCGATGAAATCGCAGCAATCATTCATGCGCGCAATTCACTGAAGACAGATATCCATGCACTCATCGTTGCCAACCCAGTTCTTAAAGAGATGGATCGTGTGCGCCACGATGCCATCTTGAAGAGCGGACTTGAGGGCGCTGCCAAGAATGGAATCGTCGGCAAAGCGGTTACTCCATTCCTTCTCGAGCATTTCCATACCGCCTCTGAAGGTGAATCACTCAAGGTTAATATCGAAATTATTAAGTCGAACTCAGCACTTGCTGCAGATATCGCCGTAGCGGTCGCAAAGTAATTACATGACAGCCAAGGTTTTATGCATTGGCGATGTCATGCTCGACGTCGTCACAAAGATTGAAGTGATGCCTTCGGAAATTAATTACGGCAGTGATACACCGGCAAAGATTTCAACTCACGGTGGTGGAGCAGCAGGAAATGTAGCGGCCTGGCTGACTCGCACTGATGCGCGCGCAACAATCGTGGGCCATGTTGGAAACGATGCAGCAGGTTCTGCTCTCGTGAGCGAATTTGATGCGCTTGGCGTTCGACATCACAACTTGGTTGTTGAAAATGGTCACTCCGGTGTGGTGGTTGTTCTTGTAGACCCAACAGGAGAAAGAACGATGTTTCCTGATAATGGTGCCAACTCTGGACTTCACATAGGTGACCTTCCCGAACTCGAAGGTTTCAATGCTGTGTACATCTCTGGATACTCCCCGCTTGATCCCTTATCGCTCACGGGCGTTAAAGAGATGATTGCAAAGATTCGTAGTGCTGGAATAACTATTTACTTCGATCCAGCTTCCGTTGGCGGCATGAAAGAAGTTGCGATTGAGGAAGTAAAGTCATGGCTCCCGTTGATGGATGTCATTCTTCTCAATGAGGAAGAAGCAATTTATTTATCAGGCGCGAGCGATATCGAAGTTGCTCTGGATTATTTATTGACTCAGTGCCAGACCGTTGTCATTAAACGTGGATCACATGGAGCGATTGGAAAATCCCGCGGAGGCGAGTCAGTAAGCGTTCCTGCTATCCCAACAACTGTTGTCGATACGACGGGGGCGGGAGATTCATTTGCTGCTGGATTTATTTCATATTTTGCGACAAAGAAGGACCTTGCTCGTGCTTTGATGGCCGGAGCAGAGGTGGCGGCCCATTGTGTTGCAATCGTTGGGGCTAGACCGCGTGTAGGTACCAAGATTTAGCTACTTCGCTTGGCAGAATACGCGCCATGGCAACGAAGAAGACAGCAGCACCAAAGAAGTCAGCGAAGGTCGTCGGACCTAAACCAGGAGAATTTCCTGGCAAGATCGTTGATATCGATGTCTCTTCTGAAATGTCGGAATCATTTCTCGAGTACGCATACTCAGTAATTTACTCACGCGCTCTTCCTGATGCGCGCGATGGATTAAAGCCAGTACACCGCCGCATCCTTCACCAGATGAGCGATATGGGTCTTCGCCCAGAGCGCGGACATGTAAAGAGCGCGCGTGTTGTCGGTGAAGTAATGGGTAAGTTGCACCCGCACGGTGACTCAGCAATTTACGACGCACTTGTGCGTATGGCTCAATCTTTCTCAATGCAGATTCCTCTGATCGATGGCCACGGAAACTTCGGTTCACTCGATGCAGGTCCTGCAGCGATGCGTTACACGGAAGCGCGCCTTGCATCAGCGGCCATGTCGATGGTTGCAGAAGCAGATGAAAATACAGTTGACTTCGGACCTAACTACGACGGTCAGCTTTCAGAGCCACTTGTTCTTCCTGCAGCTTTTCCTAACCTACTGGTCAACGGCGGTTCAGGTATCGCAGTGGGTATGGCGACCAACATGGCTCCCCATAACCTCGGCGAAGTTATCGCTGCAACAAAGTTCCTGATTGATAACCCTAAGGCGACTCTCAATCAGCTTATGAAGCATGTACCGGCTCCAGATTTCCCAACAGGTGGAGAAATCGTTGGACTCGAAGGCGTTCGCGAAGCTTATGCAACAGGTAAGGGCTCATTTAAAGTCCGCGCAACTGTTGAAATCAGCAAAGTTACTTCACGCAAAATGGGCATCATCATCAAGGAGCTGCCGTTCAACATCGGTCCCGAAAAGATCGTTGAACGTATTGCAGACCTTGCTAAGGCAAAGAAAATTCAAGGTATCTCAGATATCGTCGATCTCACCGATGGCCAGACAGGCACAAACGTAGTTATCGAACTCAAGAATGGTTTCGAGCCTGAAGATGTTCTAGAAAAGCTCTTCAAGCTGACTCCGATGGAAGATGCATTCGCGATCAACGCTGTGGCTCTCGTTAAAGGCAAGCCACAGACGCTGGGATTGAAAGAGCTCTTGCAGGTATTTATCGATCACCGCATTGAAGTTGTTCGTCGTCGCTCAGAATTTCGTAAGGCAAAAGCTGAAGATCGCCTTTCATTGGTTGATGGATTGCTCAAGGCAATCATTGATATCGATAAAGTCATCAAGATTATTCGCGGTAGCGATGATGCAGCTGCTGCAAAAGAGAAGCTCATCAAAGATTTCAAGCTCAACGACGAACAAGCTACCTACATCTTGGATATGCCTCTTCGCCGTCTAACAAAGATGAGCAAGCTCGAACTCGAAACTGAGTCGAAAGAACTCAAGGCAATCATCGCAGCCCTTACAACTTTGCTTAAAAATGAGGATGCAATCCGCAAGCAGGTTTCAGAAGAACTCACTGCTGTCGGTAAATCATTCGCAGTGCCTCGTCGCACACGTATCGGCAAGGAGTAATTAGTTAGGCAGTAAAACTGCCGTTCCTTTTTCGTGCGAGAGAAATTCCAGGGTATGGCTTGGAAGAGCCTTTGCAAATTCGCTAGCCATATCTTTTTCACCTTCTCGCCCAGCATCGTCAATGACAATAATTGCTCGTGGACTCAACTTCGAAATGCATTCAACGATAGCTGGGTGGCGCGCCTTGGGATTTTTAGATCCCGGAGGTCCATCAATAAAGAGAAGATCGATATTGGTTACATCGTTGAGCTGAGATAAGTCGTACCAATCGACTCCTGAAGTATGTGGAGTAAGTGCAGCAACTCGAACGTCGACATTGGTAACACCATGGGCAGCAAGAAGTCTCTTTGTCTTTCCGGCGTATTCAGCAGAGTTATCAATACTTGTGATTGTTGCTTGAGGAGCGCTCTTTGCAAGCACCAAGGTGGACATTCCTGAACCCAAATCGAGTATTCGCGTTGGTTTAGAACTCTTAGCC
This sequence comes from Planktophila turicensis (SeqCode), assembly GCF_965234405.1. GTDB lineage: Bacteria > Actinomycetota > Actinomycetes > Nanopelagicales > Nanopelagicaceae > Planktophila > Planktophila turicensis. Next base: position 502,259 of record NZ_OZ248346.1, on the reverse strand, counting down.
AGATCAAGAAGTGTCAGCAGAACATCAGGTGATGCTGCCCAGCTGCGAGTAGATGGAATTGGAGCGCTGAGATCGAGCAATCGAAGTAATTGCGAATAGAACTCACCTTGTCGATAGTTCTCCCAAGCTGCTTCGCTCTGTGCCTTGGCAATGCGACGCACATCTCTTTCAGGTGCTACTAACTTGATGAGTTTTTCGTTGATGCGCTTCAGAATTCGAATCTGATAGAAGGAAATCGCAAGAAGTAAGAGTGCGATGAGCAGAATCATCAGGCTGAGCATTTGAAGATTCTAGGCTGATTACAAGGTAATAGGAATACTGTGGGAAGATACGCCAAATGATCTCCACATCCGCTCTTGAACTCCGTGCCGGAGCGCGCCTCTTAGTATCTGGCGTCAATGTGCGCATCAACCATGGCGATCGCGTCGGCTTCGTTGGCCGTAACGGTGCTGGTAAATCAACTCTTGCAAAAGTATTAGCTGGCGAAAACCTGCCTGCAGGTGGCGGCGTTCAGCGCACAGGAAAGATTGGTTACCTCCCCCAGGATCCTCGTACTGGTGAAGATCAGGGAACAGCTTTAGATCGCATCTTGTCTGCCCGCGATCTCGATCAAATCGCTGCGCGTATGACCCAAGTCGAACAAGAGATGGCAACTACTGAAGGTGCCGAACTTGAAAAAGCACTAGAGCGCTACACACGTGTTGATGCAGAATTTTCAGCAGCTGGTGGATATGCCGCAACTTCTGAAGCGGAAGCTATTGCAACTTCTCTGGGAGTTTCAGAGTCAGTATTTAACAACCAGCTCGACACACTCTCTGGTGGTCAGCGTCGACGTATTGAGCTTGCTCGCATCCTCTTTTCAGGCGCTGAAACACTTCTGCTCGATGAGCCTACAAACCATTTGGATGCTGATTCGATCATGTGGCTTCGCAACTACCTCATCAACTATGCAGGTGGATTGGTCATCATCTCCCACGATGTGAACTTGATTGAAACAGTTGTAAATAAGGTCTTCTACATCGACGGAAACCGTAACGTCATCGATGTCTACAACATGGGTTGGAAGCAGTACCTCTTACAGCGCGAACAAGATGAACATCGCCGCAAGAAAGAGCGCGCCAACGCTGAGAAGAAAGCTGAAATTTTGCAGAAGCAGGGTGAGAAGATGCGCGCTAAGGCTTCTAAGGCAACCGCGGCTCAAGGAATGTTACGTCGCGCAGATAAATTGCGCGCAGGTCTTGAAGATGTTCGCGTTAAAGATAAGGTCGCAAAGCTTCGTTTCCCTACACCTGCTCCTTGTGGCAAGACTCCCCTATCGGGTGAAGAGCTTTCTAAGAACTACGGATCTCTTGAAATCTTTACCGACGTTTCTTGCGTTATCGATAAGGGCTCACGCGTTGTGATCTTGGGACTTAACGGAGCTGGCAAGACCACTCTTCTTAAGATTCTTGCCAACCAACTTGAATCCGATACCGGAAAAGTTGAACACGGCCATGGTTTGAAACTCGGCTACTACGCCCAAGAACATGAAATGCTCGACTTCGAGCGCACTATTCTTGAAAATATGTTGTCTTCAAAGGATGACTTGCGTGAACCAGAAGCTCGTAACGTACTTGGATCATTCCTCTTTGTTGGCGATGATGTTCATAAGCCAGTAAAGGTCTTATCTGGTGGCGAAAGAACTCGTTTGGCACTTGCGACCTTGGTTGTATCGGCTGCGAACGTTCTGCTTCTCGATGAGCCTACAAACAACTTAGACCCAGCATCTCGAGAAGAAATCCTTGGGGCTCTTGGTGAATATCAAGGCGCAGTCATCATGGTCTCTCACGATGAAGGAGCCGTGCAGGCTCTTAAACCAGAGCGCGTGATTTTGTTGCCTGATGGCGATGAAGATATTTGGAAAGAAGAGTACTTCGACTTAGTTTCGATTGACTAAAAACTAAGGCTTAAGCGTCGATCTGTTCGCGATCGATCTCAGCAGTTGCAATAAATTCCTTACGAGGAGCAACTTCTGAACCCATCAAGAGCTCAAACATCTTCTCAGCAGCTTCTCCGTCTGGGACAGTAATGCGGCGAAGCGTACGAACATCAGGATCCATAGTGGTTTCACGGAGCTGATCAGCATCCATTTCGCCAAGGCCTTTGTAGCGCTGAATTGGTTCTTTCCAACGCTTGCCGTTCTTCTTCAAATCTGCGGTGACGCTCTTCATCTCATCATCTGAGTATGTATAGATGTATTCACCTTTCTTGCCGCCTGCGCCCATTGTTTCAATGCGGTGCAGTGGTGGAATAGCAGCAAAGACGCGTCCGGCATCGAGCATTGGACGCATGTAGCGATACATCAAAGTAAGCAAGAGGCAGCGAATATGTGCGCCGTCAACGTCAGCATCTGACATCAAAATAATGCGGCCATAGCGAGCTTCATCAAGTTCAAATGATTTACCTGAGCCAGCGCCAATAACCTGAATGATAGATCCGCACTCCTTATCATCGAGCATCTGTGAAAGTGATGCCTTCTGAACGTTAAGGATCTTTCCGCGGATAGGCAAGATTGCTTGGAATTCTGAGTTTCGGGCAGCCTTTGTTGTGCCTAGCGCTGAGTCACCTTCTACAATGAAGAGTTCGGTACGAGTGACATCTTCTGAACGACAATCGGAAAGCTTTGTCGGAAGTGATGAAGATTCAAGAGCGTTCTTACGGCGCTGAATATCTTTGTGAGCACGCGCGCTAATACGTGTGCGTGAGGCATTGGCAATCTTTTCCATGATCAACTTGCCGTTAGCCTTATCGATACGACGAGTTGTTGCGAAGAATTCCTTCAACTTGTCGGCAACGACTGCCGAGACAATCTTTGTGGCAGCTGCTGTGCCCAAGACTTCCTTGGTCTGACCTTCGAACTGCGGTTCAGACATACGCACTGTGACAACAGCTGTCAGGCCTTCCATGACGTCATCTTTAATGACATCGGCTTCATTCTTCTTCAAGATACCTGCGCTGCGCATCGCTTCGTTAAATGCCTTAGTGATTGCGCGCTCGAAGCCAAGTACGTGAGATCCACCCTTTGGGGTAGCAATGATGTTCACGAATGAGCGAAGAGTTGAATCAAAGCCAACGCCCCACTTCATCGCGATATCAACTTCCATATCGCGCTCAACATCAGTTGAAACCATGTGTCCCTTATCGTCGAGAACTGGAACAGTCTCTTGATAGTGGCCAGTACCGTAAATACGAATTACTTCACCAACTGGTGCATCTGGCTGCAAGAAGTCGCAGTACTCAGAGATTCCGCCCTTATGGAAGAAGACCTGTGTGGTCTTCTCTTTCTTGCGGTTATCGTTAACGGTGATGGAAAGTCCTGGGACCAAGAATGATGTTTGGCGTGCGCGTGCGTAGATATCTTCAAGATCAAGTTCAGCATCTTTAAGGAAGATCTGACGATCTGACCACCACTTGGTGCGTGTTCCTGTTACCTTTGCAGAAATCTTGCCGATAGTACGAAGACCTGATTGCGGCGTGAATTCAGCCTTTGGTCCATCGCCATCGAATACGCCAGCAACGCCGCGCTTAAATGACATCCAGTAAATCTTGCCGTTACGGTCGACTTCAACATCAAGGCGTTCTGCAAGTGCGTTTACAACTGATGCACCGACACCGTGAAGACCACCGGAAGCAGCATATGAACCGCCACCGAACTTTCCACCTGCGTGGAGCTTGGTCATAACCACTTCAACGCCTGTTAGGCCAGTCTTTGGTTCCTTATCAACAGGAATACCGCGACCATCGTCGTGAACTTCTACAGAGCCATCGGCTTCAAGATTAATTTCGATCTTCTTGCAATGACCTGCCAAAGATTCATCGACTGAGTTATCAATAATTTCCCAGAGACAGTGCTGAAGGCCGCGTGAATCGGTTGAACCGATATACATACCTGGGCGCTTACGAACGGCATCGAGACCTTCGAGGACAGCTAGGTCTTTGGCGGTATAGGAATCCTTAGAGTCCGCCGCTACGTCAAAGTTCAATTCATCTGCCACGGTGGCAAAGGTTAGCCAGCGAATGGTTCGCATCTGGTTAAGCGCGCCGAAGGTCTCATATATTGATTATTTAGGGTGAGATATCTCAAGAAAATCGATACTTCACACAATATTCGAATCTTTTTACCGAGCGGGGAATAAAGAGAACTGGCATGATGTTCCATAGATGTAAGGCAACTTCCCACCACACAGGCAATACCGAAGCGAAACGGAGAGCGCGATGACCGAGCAAGTAATCCTCGAATCCACACCTCTAAATGCCCTCGATCGATGCGATCGATGTGGCGCACAGGCTTATGTGCGTGCAACTTTAGTGACCGGTGGAGAACTGATGTTCTGCGCACATCACGGCAAGGAATATGCCGAAAAGCTTAAGACCGTCGCTGCAAAGATTCAGGACGAGTCAGAGAAGTTGGTTGAAGTTAAGTAACTAGTTTTGTTGAAGACCCTTATGCGAACCATCGCATAAGGGTTTTTCTTTTGATTGACCACAACCGCAGAACTTTGGGTTTTCGATAGTTTCAATCACATTGCCATCTGCATCGACGATATCGACAACTCCTGTGATGCGGATGGAACCGCTCTTAGGGTTGATAAAAGCCTTTGCATCAGACATTACGAGAACCGATCTTTTTAATCGAGGTAATCGCGCAGTGACTGCGAACGTGAAGGGTGGCGCAGCTTCGACATTGTCTTTGATTCGATCTGACGAATACGTTCGCGGGTTACGCCGTGAACTTTGCCGATCTCATCTAGGGTCTTTGGCTGACCATCTGTAAGTCCGTAACGAGCCTTGATCACATCAGCCTCACGGTTGGTGAGCCCACCGAGAACCTGCATCAACTGCTCCTGCAAGATTGTGAATGTCACTGATTCTTCTGGCTTTACAGCTTCAGAGTCTTCAATCAAATCACCGAATTCAGAGTCGCCTTCTTCACCAAGTGGTGTGTGAAGCGAGATTGGTTCGCGACCGTACTTCTGAACTTCGACAACCTTTTCAGGTGTCATATCGAGCTCCTTTGCGAGCTCTTCAGGTGTTGGTTCGCGTCCTAGGTCTTGCAGCATCTGGCGCTGCACGCGTGCAAGCTTGTTGATGACTTCAACCATGTGAACAGGAATACGGATTGTGCGGGCCTGGTCTGCCATCGCGCGGGTGATTGCCTGACGGATCCACCATGTTGCGTATGTCGAGAACTTGTAGCCCTTTGTGTAGTCGAACTTCTCGACAGCACGGATAAGACCGAGGTTTCCTTCTTGGATCAAGTCAAGGAACAACATTCCGCGACCTGTGTAACGCTTTGCAAGAGAGACAACGAGACGAAGGTTTGCTTCGAGCAAGTGGTTCTTTGCGCGCTTTCCATCTTCAACGATCCACTCGAGCTCGCGCTTAAGTTTCTTATCAATCTTCTTAGTGTTCTTCAGTGCTTCTTCAGCAAAGAGACCAGCTTCAACGCGTGTAGCAAGTTCTACTTCAAGCTCTGCGTTAAGAAGAGCAACGCGACCGATCTGCTTGAGGTAATCCTTTACAGGGTCAGCTGTTGCACCTGCTGTAAGAACAGTCTGTTCTGGTGGGAGGCGCTTGATTTCAATCTGAATAAATCGAGCTTGCTCATTGAAGAAGTACTGCAAATCTTCGAGGTTCTTGAGGTAACCCTGGTTTACAGCTTCTGCAATCATCTTCGCTGATTTTTCATTGAAGGTGTTCATCGCAAATTGCTGTTGGATCTGCTTGAAGGTCAGCGCCTTTGCATCAGCCTGATCAATATTGTGCTTAGGAGCGACTTCAACGCCCTGGATCTTGCCGTTGATAGCTTCAAGAACGAGGTTTACATTCTTGAGATCCTTCTTATGCTTTTCGCGCTCGTTCTTATCTTCTTCTTCATCATCTGCATCTGTATCAAGAAGGGTAAATGAGCCTTCTTCATTCTTTGTCTCATCTGAGAGAGTGACAACGCGTGGCTGATCTTTTCCGTCTGCCTCTGCATCAATGATTTCAGCAGCTTCAGCGATAAGTGTTTCAACATCTTCGAGTTCTACTTCTTCGACAACGATTTCATTGCCATCTTCATCGAGAACAACTGCAGCCTTGCCACCCTTTGCAGGTGCTTCAACAGCTGGCTTTGGCTCTTCCTTCGGTGCAATGAGTGCAAGCTGTGCCTTCGACAAGATGCGACTTGGTGCGCCAAGTCCTGCCTTGCGTGCCTTTTCAGTTGCTTCTGGAATTTCTACATCGAGCTGGCGCGCTTCAAGAGCGAGCGCCATAAATTCTTTCTTCACTGCCTTGCGGTAATTATCGATTCCGCTTGCCGCAAGAGTTTCAATGATCTCTTTCTGGCGCGCAACTGCGTTCTTCAAATCAACGAGTTGTTGTACTTCCTTCGCAGTGAGATCTTTCTTGAGTTCAATCTTGACTGGCTTAGCTGCAACCTTCTTAACTGGCGCTGCCTTCTTAACTGGTGCTGCCTTCTTCGCTACTGCTTTCTTTGCAACAGCCTTTTTAACTGGAGTCGCCTTCTTTGCAGGAGCTTTCTTAGCTACGGCCTTCTTTGCTGCTGGCTTTGCTGCAGCTTTCTTGCCCTTTGCCTTGTTTTTGAGCGCACTAAATACAGCCACAATTGTCCTTTGGTTGTTTTCTTCGAACTTCTCGAAGCAATACCTATATTGTACCCGCAACCTTCAAGGCGTGCCGAATCGCATCGCCCATCGCCTCTGCCTCAACTAAGAATCCATCGTGTCCAAAGTCAGAACTGATGGTTATTGGCGCATCTGCAGTCGGAACTAGCTCAGATATCTCAACCTGAAGTCGAGGTGGGAAGAGGCGATCGGTATCAATCGAGACCACAACGACCGGAACTGTGATGGCTTCTAGGGCTGCTGCCACTCCTCCGCGGTCGCGGCCGATGTCATGTGAGTTCATCGCATCAGTCAGAGCGATATAGGTATTGGCATCAAATCTCTTGGCCAGCTTTGTCGCCTGGTGGTCCAGGTATGACTCAACGGCGTAACGGCCGGTCTCATCTCCCTGAAGCTGGCGACCAAAGCGGACATCCATCTCGGATTCGGTGCGATAGGTCAGGTGCGCGATGCGGCGGGCAATTCCCATGCCATCGATTGGTCCGCGCTCTTGCTCGTAGTAATCGCCATCATTGAAATGTGGGTCCGCCTTAATGGCACGGATTTGAATCGATGCAGTTCCAATTTGATCGCCTGTGGCAACAGCTGATGAACCAATGGTGCAGATGGCACCAACGCGATCTGGAAGTTGGACCGCCCATTCGAGTGAACGCATTCCACCGAGTGAAGGTCCAACTGCCAATAAATATTTATCGATTCCGAGTGCATTACTAAATGCAACTTCAGCGTTCACCATGTCGCGAATGGTGATGATAGGAAAGCGGGAACCGTAACGCTTTCCATCAGGGGCAATACTCGACGGGCCAGTTGAGCCTTGACACCCCCCAATGACATTCGGGCAGACGATGAAATATTTATCTGTATCGAATGGAAGTCCAGGGCCGACCATCTGTGGCCACCAACCAGTGACATCTGACCATCCGGTCATCGCATGGTTGATCAAAATTGCATTGGATTTATCTGCGTTAAGCGTGCCCCATGTTTGATATGCGATGGTGATGTCTGGCAGCGTCTCGCCATTTTCAAGAAGTAAGTAACCAATCTTGACGAACTTACGATCGCCTGGGTCATCGCCCTCAAGCCACGCACCGGTGACATTGAAGTTAGGTGTTCTGCTCATAGAAAAATCCTTCACGCACTTGCAACTGCGCATTACACGCACCTGCCTGGTCGTCACCCGGAGCACCCCACCGCGGTGGAGGGTTGCCGTCTCATCAGCCGGGGCTATCGATGAGAACTCGTGACCGGTGCAAATATTACCCGAAGATTGTCGCCACCACTTTGGGGTGAAGTTCAGCCCGCATCGCAGTAAATGAGTGCGGCGGCCAGCCCGCTGTGAAGACTCGTCGCAGGAGAAGGGCTAAGGAGTACTGGTCATCATCATCGAGCGCCCGATCGAGCGCCTTATGCGCCAGCGCACCTTCGCCTCGTTCGTAGGCCATCGCCGCAAAGAGAGAAGCAATGGGAGCAACAAAGCCACGGGGTGCAATACGCAGAAGTTGATGCCACATCGACCAGTAATGATCGGCGCTCTCTTCAGAATGAGAACCCAGTGCAAAGTCGCGCACTTGAATATCGCTCATACGACCAATAACCCGAGCTACTAATTCACGATCTTCGGCGCCTCGACCTTCGCGGTATTCGCCAGCCAAATCAATAATTGCTGTGGCGCCATCGCGCTGTAAATCATTGAGTTCTTCGGCATCACTGGAAACGATGAAGGCCAGTACTTCATCCTGCCAACTAAGTTCAAACGAAGACGGAACGGCAGCGATGGATTGCACAAGACCTTCAACTGATTCATATGGCATCGGGTGTCCTGCGATGACATGTTCTGCAGCAATTCGTGAAGTATCGAGGTCTGGAATTTCACTTCCTTCAGGCGGGCAACATGTCAGATCTGTGCAGAGCATCGAACGGAATCGGTTATTGCGAACGACCAGGGATTCCTTGATATCGAGACCCGCGCGGATAAGAGCCGCAGAAGTATTGATAACAGCGCTTTCGGCATCGCTTTCGGATTCACCGCTATAGGCGACGATGAATGCCCCATCGGCTTCTTCGCGCACCAAATGAGATGCAAGTAAGTCATAGCTTTCAGGTGCAATTTCGCTCGGTAAATCAACGCGCATCGCCATGCCAATCGCATCGTCCTTAAGCGAAACAAGCACGAGAGAGCGATCCGGGTGGTAACCGATAAGAAATGGAATTGCTGCAAGTAGATCGTGAGGAGAAGTAAGTGTTGTCATGGTCTGCCTTTCTTATAGAGAACGGGTGGAGTAAAACGAGTAGGTGCTGCAACAACGGTGATGGGAAGAATGGAGACGGTGTCGATCTTTCCTGGAATTTGCGCGGTGACTCCGCTGATGGTGAAGCTGCCTTCCCACCGCGTTATAAGTTGAATTAAGTAATGGCCCGGATTGGAATAGGTATGTTGGATTTCGCCTTCGGGATAAGGAGCGCCAACTTTTCGCGTTACAAATACAACGCCATCTCCGTAATGCCAGAGAAAGGTTGGTTTGAGCTTTACATCAACGACTTCTCCGACAATCTCAATCTTCTTTGTGATGACTTCAGGAATATCGCTCCAGAAAAAGACGGGAACTTTTATCAATGGCTGAAAAGAAGGCGAATATGCGATTCCTGCAGTTGGCAGGATTTCTACTAATTTGTCGCTCAGCGAGGTTGCACTTGCTGAAGCTAACGGCGTGGGTTTCTTTCGCACCACGGGCTTCTTCGTTGATGTAATTACCTTGGGCTTCGCAGTTCCTGTCACCTTTGGCTTTGGCGCAACTGGTTTTCGCACAATCGCTTTGCGAGTCTTTACGGGCGCTGGGGCAACTGCCTTCTTCTCAGGCAGACCACTTCCCTTTCGTCCTTCGATGATGATCTTTCCATCTTGGGTATAGACATCAATGCAAGCCTTTTCTATGCAATCTGTGGCATGTGCGGGAAGTGCAATAGATGTAAGGATTAATGAGAACGCAATCATCTTCTTCATGCGCGGGAGGGTAAGTGCGTATCTATCGCTTCAAAGTTCGAAATCTGCGAACTGTGGATACTCTAGGAGTATGACTGCGCGCGATGGTGATGGCTGGATCGAATGCGCATGCGGCTCAAAACATTGGGGCAAGCACGGCGCAGCAGGCCTTTTGATTATTCGCGATGGTTCAGTCTTCTTGCAGCACCGCGCACCATGGGTGCATAACGGCGATACCTGGGGAATTCCAGGCGGAGCTCGTGATTCGCACGAAACAATTATTGAAGGTGCAATCCGTGAAGCAGTTGAAGAGACAGGCATCAAACCGGAAGATCTGGAGCCCGTTCATACCTTTACTGATGATCACGAAGGTTGGAGCTACTCAACAGTGATTGCCTTTGCCAACGAAAATCTAGAAGGCCATGAATTAAACGATGAATCTCATGAAGTTCGCTGGGTGAAATTCGATGATGTAACGCGGTTGCCGCTACATCCCAGTTTCGAGCGTAGTTGGCCTGAGTTACGCCAATGTATCGATAACTTGGTCGCACCAAGCTAAAGAATTCTTATCAAGATGAGCAATAATTAAGATGGTCTTTCCCTCTGCGCGTAGCTTCTCTAAGCTGGCAATTATTCGAAACTTGCTCTGCGAATCCTGCGAAGCCAACGGTTCATCTAGGAGATAAATCTCAGTATCACGCACCAGAGCACGTGCGATTTCTACTCGTTGCGCTTCTCCCCCAGAGAGTGTCGTGACGCTCTGGTTGATGTATTGAGCCATATCAAGTTCTTCCACCACTGATGGAATTCGCTCTCGGGCGTCTTTGCTCTGGCCCATCTCGATTACTTCTTGCGCGCTAAATGAAAGCCAGTAATTACGATTCTGTATAACCACGCTACGAAGTGCGGCTTGATCAATTAAGGAAAGGTCTGAGAGATTCTTTCCAGATAAGTAAATTTCGCCCTCAGACAACGCAATATCGCCTGCAATAGCTGCAATCAGCGAACTCTTTCCAGAACCGTTTGGTCCAATAATTGCGGTGATTGTGCCGGGTTCGATTTCTGCAGAAAAATGCGAGAGAACGGTACGCCCATTTCGAACGATGGAGATATCTCTCATTGAAATCATCGCCATATATCTCCACCTTTCTTCAAGGTGAGAATAAGAATTGGTGCACCTACCAATGAGGTGAGTAGCCCAATCGGAAGTTCGTTAGGCGGAACTAAGGCGCGCGATGCGGTATCTGCAATGAGCAGGATCAGAGCGCCGATAATGGCTGAGAAGTAAACGAGTCTGCGATTCTGTGGACCAACTAGATATCGCGCAATGTGCGGCGCAGCTAAAGCTAAGAAGGCGATGGCGCCGACGGTTGAGACAGTGACAGCAACCAAAGTTGCCAGGACAACAAATGAACGCAGACGAATCTTCTGTGGATCAAATCCCATATGGCGTACTGATTCATCGCCTAGCGAGAGTAGGTCAATTGTTGGCGCTAATTTCCATGCAAGGAGAGCGCAGATGATTGCAACGGGTAGAAGTACCGCCAAAGTTTTTGGGGTAACGAGTGCAAGGGATCCAAATGACCAGAAAGAGACTGAGCGTGCATCTGGCCTGGAAACGATTGATAGCGCTAAGCCAACAATGGCAGTCAGAATTGCAGAGACGCCGATTCCAATTGTGATCAGTTGTAGCGCTGAGCGCGCCAATGAAAATGTCAGAAGCGTTGCAAGGAGTGCACCTATGGCAGCGAAGAGAACTGCTCCGACGCTACCAATTGCCACGATATTGAAAATTACGCCGGTTAAGACTCCGACTGCTGCTCCAGCAGATGTTCCTAAAATCGCAGGATCGGCTAATGGATTATTTGTTGAACCTTGCGCGAGCACACCTGCGATACCAAGACATAAACCAACCAAGATGGCGGCCCCGATGCGAGGAGCGCGTATCTGCCAAATAATCTGATGAGATGCTGAATTCACATCATGAAATGGGTTGAGAATGTAGCCCCAGACATGAGAAATATCAGCAGCTCCGAGCGAGAGTGCAAAGAGTGCGAAGGCAATGAGTGAGATAAGAAGTGGAAGGTAGCGTTTCATCAGCGCATTACCTTTCTTACCTCAGCAGAAAGTTGCGTAATCAAATCAGGGGTACGCGGTCCAAAAGAGAGCAGAAGTGAATCATCAACAGCGATAACGCGCTTTTTCTTTCCAGCACTTGTCTGCGCTACTCCTGGAAGCTGCACCAGCCCCGATACTCCCCCAACAGATGCCAAACCCTTAGTCATTACCAAGATGAGATTGGGGTCGAGTGAAATCATGAGCTCACTGGTCATCGGAGTAAAAGGTTGTGAGAACTTATTCGCCCCAACATCCGTAACACCGATTGCTTGCATCAAAGAATCAGCGCCAGATCCTTCTCCGCCTATGAGATAGATGGCACTTCCTCCGCGTAAGTAAAGGAAGGCGGCTCGAACATTCTTGAGTGATGCATCAGTTGCAGCTTGGAAGGCAGCTGAGAATTTATCGTTGAGTAGAACTTCACTCTTCGGAGTGCCGATGCTTTGAGCAACTGCCCTCACCTTTGCTGGAATGTCTGTCAACGTCCACGCTTCTGGTATTTCACTCACCTTGATTCCTGCACTCTTGAGCACAGCGAGTGCGCTGGCAGGACCTGTGGACTTATCTACCAGAACCAGATCTGGCTTCATAGAAATAATCTTTTCAGCAACAACTTGATGTCCTGAAGTCACAATTGGAATTGATTTCAAATCAGCATCCGTGCTTGCGATATCGCGACCAATAATCAGAGATTTAAATCCCAGGGCAGAGATAATTTCAGCAGAGCCATTAGCCAGTGCAATCACTCGGCTCACCCGAGGCGTTTCATCGGTGGCAATCTGCAGACTGCGCGCACTATCAATTTGTTCGAGAGCAGTTGGCGTTGATCCGCAACCGGTGAGCGTTGCCATAGTGATTGTGGCAACAGCTATTGCCAGAAATCCCTTGAATTTACGCATGGAGTTATCCTCTCAAATATCTTTCCGACAGGTACGACAGAGCTGTCGGATAAAGAAATCTGGCTACAGATTTAGGCTCAGGTGTATGAAGAAAAGCGTCGTCATCGGATTGCTGACTCTTCTCATGAGCATTTCCACAACGTCGTACGCCGCAACTTCTATCTCAGGTGCATCCGGTCAATCTATTTCAGTCACTACTTCGCGAGTAAGTAAAGATGGCAATCTGACCGTGATTGGAAAAGGCTTCGATGAAACAATCGGTATTTATCTCGCGTACTGCGTTCTCCCCAAGAAAGGCCAAGCACCCTCACCGTGTGGTGGCGGCGCAGATATTCAGGGCGTGAAAGAGGCCTCTTATTGGATCTCATCCAATCCACCTGCATATGGAGTAGGGCTGGCGATTCCGTTTAAGGCCGGCGGACGATTTAAAGAACAAGTCGCTGTGACAAAGAAAATAGGAAAGTTTGATTGCACAAAAGTTAAATGCGCCATCACTGTCAGATCTGATCATCTTCATGAAGGAGATCGAACTCAAGATCTCTTTATCCCAATTTCATTTACTCGAAAATAACGCATCACAGAGCCAAGGAGCATCACTATGAAACTCAAGAAAAGTATCTTCGCTATAACTACTGGGTTGGTCATCTCATTAATCTCAGTGAGCCCATCACAAGCTGAGACCTTCGCTTTCTCAAGTAGCCCACTTACAAACCTCAATCCTGCTGGAGCCACAATCAATGGCGGCTTTACTAAGTTTCCTACAACTGCGGGTATGTATATCCAACAATGCATCGCTCCAGTCGGAACTGCGCGCCCTGCAACATGTAGCGACACTATTCAGCTCTGGGTAACAGCTGCTGGTGGGCCAGGTACAACTAGCCCAACAGGTCCGATTGGCATCAAGGTAGCAAGCACAATCAGCGGTAAGGGAGTCTCAGTAGATTGCACAACTTCACAATGCGGCCTCTTCTTCCGCTTAGATCACACTGCACCAACAGATTTCTCAGAGGATAAGTTCTTCCCGCTCACCTTTGCTAAAGGTGCTGCAGCTCCCGCTCTGGCAGCTGATGAAGTAACAGTGACTCTCAATGGCAAGCCACTTGTGCGCAATGTTCCAAGCAATTTGGCTTATCGCGCGGAGGCAAAGATTGTTGCTACAACCAAGTCTGGTTTGCCAGTCACATTTACATCACTGACTGCAGATTGCACTTATGCCAACGGCGCCTTTACTGCGCTTAAGGGTGCTGGTCAGTGCGCACTCGGTTACACAACTGCAGGTAATGCCACAACGGCTGCAGCGTCTGGAAACTTTCCTTTCATCCTCACACTCGGAAATCAAAAGATTCAGGGAGCAACAAAGACTATAAAGAAGGGTCAGATCAAGGCGCTTCCTTTGGAAACCAACTTTGGTAGTGCTATTACCTACAAGTCTCTAAGCAAGAAGTGCACTGTAGAAGGCAACACAGTTAAGGCTGTGAAGTCAGGAAGTTGTTCTATTAAGGCAACTGCTGCAGGTAAAGCAGATACCTGGGCACTGCTTGATCAGATGATTGCTATCCCGATTAAATAAGGGCGCGGATTCCTGCGATGCAGAATGCGGTGGTCATTGCGACCTCGCGTTCTGCATCGTTTCCGCTTTCAATGCGTTTTGTTGCGGCATCAGTTGCTGCCTGCAAGAGAGCAAGTGCTTGCGAAATATCTGAAATTCCAATTACTTGAAGGTTGCGCGTAAGCGGGGATAAGAGATTGCGGTGTGCTGCACCGATTGCAGCACTGCGTTCGCGCGGAAGGTCGGCAGCGCTAAGCGCCTTTGCCAGAAGATGTCGACCATCGGCTACAAACTCTAAGGATGCGGAAATCCAAGTCTGAATGGCGAGGTAGGAATCATCGATGCCTGTCAGTGCATTTTCTAAGGTTTGTGCAAACTCATTGAGTTCATCGATTACAAGATCTGCGACTAGGTCTGAGCTGCTTGCAAAATATTCATAGACAGAAGTGCGTGAAAGCCCCGCCTTTTGAGCAACTGCTGCAACCGTGATGGATTCTCCGCCGGATTCGAGTGCGATGGCAGCTGCAGCTTCGATTAGTTGATTACGACGCCAATCGCGATGTTGCGCGAGGGTATCGGTCTGAATGCGAGGCACATCTTTATTCTTCCACGCTCGCCGCAAGTCTGCGCAGTGAATCTCGGACGACAGCGCCATCGCTCGTGCGCCACAGGGGCGGCATTGAGTTAAGTAGGACACTTCCGTAGCGCTTTGTCACGATACGCGAATCGAGAATTGCTACGACCCCGCGATCATCAATGCTGCGAATCAAGCGCCCTGTCCCCTGCGCCAACAACAAGGCGGCCCGTGGAACTGAGACCTGCATAAATCCGCTTCCACCTGATGCATCAGCCAAAGAAGAGCGCGCCGACATCACTGGTTCATCAGGACGCGGAAATGGAATGCGATCGATGGCAACCAAGATGCACGAATTGCCAGGAACATCGACTCCCTGCCATAAGGACATTGTTCCGAGCAAGATTGATGTTTCATCTTTTGCAAATCGTTCTACCAATGGACCCACCGCATCGCCGCGCTTCTGAGTAATAATCGAAATTGGTAAATCCACCAAAACTTTTCGCAGGTGTGCATCGGCTGCCTCTACTCCACGCCAAGAGCTAAAGAGCGCTAAAGTACGACCGCCTGCTGCATCAATCAGCTCGCCGAGTTCATCCAATACTTCTTGGCTCGGACCTTCGCGCCCTGGTTCAGGTAAATGCTTTGGCATATAGAGAACGCCTTGGTTTGCGAAATCGAATGGGGATCCCACATCGAGCATCTGCAGGTTTGCTGGGTCAATCTCACCGGGCTTGATCTCTTCATCAGAGTCAGAGCCCACAACGAAGCCAATACTGCGCGCCATCGCATCGAAGTTATTGCCAACTGTCAGTGTTGCAGATGTTGCAATGACTGGGTTTTGGGTAAGTAAATTGCTTCGAAGAACGTGCGAGACAGAGAGCGGAGCTAAGTGCAGAGTTGAGAATGTTGGCTCATACCAGAGCACATGTTCATTGCCCATCTTCAGTAACTTGCCTGCCGTCGTTGCGATTTCCTGAACGGCGCCTTTTACTCGTGCGCGTTCTGCATTTTCGTCTGGGTCAATAATTTCATCGTCCGCATTGATTAACTGAACAATGGCAGTTGCTGCCTCTTTCACCTTACGAATCGGTGCTTCAAGAGACATCGGAATCTCTTCAAGTCGTCCTTGCGCTGAGAAATCGCCCTTTACATCTTCGCCGTAATCGGCCATCGCATCATGGAAACTATCTGCGGCATTGGTGAAGGCATCCGATGGCTTGCCTGGCATGTACTTGCGAGCCATTGCAGCAGCGCGTTGCACTCGACCTGATGTGAGTTCTTCCGTTACCGCCTGCGTTGTGCGATCCATAAATTCGTGCGCTTCATCCAGAATCACTGCATCACGTTCGGGCAAGATGGGATGCGAATCAACGATTTCAATTGCCAGCAAGGTGTGGTTGGTAACGACAACATCAGCATCTTGCGCTTTTGCTTTAGCTTTCGCTGCAAAGCATTGGGCTCCCCACGCACATGAATCAGCGCCCACGCATTCGCGTCCCGATAAAGAATTTGCCGCCCATACTCTGCGATCCACTTCAGGTGCATCATCGCGATCTCCTGAAACTCCTGGAGTCTTCGCCCATGCAATCAGGCGCTTTGCATCTTTCTCTAGATAAGAAGATTCCAGTAATAGTTCGCCATCAGGATCAGTCTCATCTGCATTCATCTTCTGCAGACAGATATAGTTTCCAACGCCTTTATAAATCGCATAAGTAATGTCGCGGCCCAGTGCTTTTTCTAGCGCCGGAACAACTGCGGGTAAATCGCGTTCGACTAATTGGCGTTGCAGAGCAAGAGTTGCTGTTGCGACCAGGACTTTGCGGCCATGCACCAAAGCAGGGACTAAATAGGCAAGAGATTTACCTGTACCTGTGCCAGCCTGCACCATCAAGTGGTGGCGGTCAGTCAGGGCGTTGGCAACGGCTTCGGCCATCTCAATCTGGCCTTCACGAGCAGATCCACCAATTGCGGTGACTGCGGCATCGAGTGCACTGCGCACCTGTGCCGATAGATCACTCATGAGTGGCACTTTAACGGTTCAATGACGATACTGACTGCATGACATCAACACGTGTGCTTGGTCCTTATAAAGTCCCTGCTATTGGCTTGGGATGTATGCCGCTGTCTGGAATGCCACCGAGCAAAGATTGGATTCTCAAGGAGCGCGATACCGCAATCGGCGTAATCCAAGCAGCTCTCGATGCGGGCGTGAGATTACTTGATACTTCCGATATTTACGCACCTACTTGGAACTCAGTGGGTCACAATGAGATTCTCGTGGCAGAAGCAGTGCGCACTTGGAATGGAACTCCAGCCCAAAAAGATGAGATTGTCATTGCAACTAAGGGTGGAATTACTCGCGCCCCAGATGAAGGCAATTGGTTTGGAATTTCAGGTCGAGATGCATCAGAGCATTACCTCTATCGCGCAGTGGAAGCTTCGGCGGCCAAGATGCAGCTAAGCACCATCAAATTGTGGCAGCACCACCGCCTCAATCACTTCATGCCCTTTGAAGAGCAATTTGAGAATGTTATGAAGTTAAAGGCACATGGAATCGTTCAGAATATTGGTGTGAGTAATTACAGCGCTGAGCAACTGCGCCGCGCAATCAAGATTGGTGGCACACCTGCACAAGGCGGACTAGTTTCCGTTCAAAATGAATGGTCGCCTCGATCTCGCGCTTGGGCAGATGTTCTCGAAATTTGTGAAGAGCATGGCATCGCATTCTTGCCATGGTCTCCACTTGGAGGAATTGATAATTCACAGAGCTTAGAGAATGCTCACTTTGCAGCTTTTGAAGAAGTTGCTGCAAAACATGGTGTCTCTCGATTTGCCATCGCCATCGCATGGCATCTTGCTGGTTCACCTGTTGCCATTCCTATTCCTGGGGCCACTCGCAAGGAATCAATCTTGGATTCCCTCACCGGCCTTAACGTGACACTCAGCGCAGATGAAATGGCACAGCTCAACGCATCGCTGCCTGCTAATCCACCACTCCATGAAGAGCTTGTTCCGCAGCCACCTTTCCGTGACTAAAGATGTAGTTGAAATTTCAACTACTTAGGTATAGCCTGCATTCATGACCCAGATGCCAGCTCTCTATATCGGCCACGGCGCTCCGTTGCTGCTCGATGATCCTGTCTGGTCTTCGCAAATCGCTGAAATCACCAGAAAGTTTGAGAAGCCCAAGGCAATTCTGATCGTTTCAGCGCATTGGGAATCTGCACCAATCTCGATTACATCACCTGTCGCCGGCACTCCCCTTGTCTATGACTTCGGTGGATTTGCTCAGAAGTTCTATGAAATGACATATGAAACTCCTGATGCATCAGCACTTGCTGCACGCATTGCAGCGATGATGCCTGATCACGAGCCACTTCATGAATCTCGTCGCGGCCTTGATCATGGCGCGTGGGTTCCACTTCGCATCATGTATCCCGATGCGGATATTCCTGTTCTTCAGATGTCTATGCCGACATCGGACCCAGGAAAGTTAATAGAACTCGGAAAGCGACTTCGTCCTTTGCGCGACGAAGGAGTTCTGATAATTGGTTCTGGATTTATGACCCACGGTCTTCCATTCCTTCGCGATTGGTCAATTGATGCCAAGGCTCCGGGCTGGTCATCAGACTTTGATCAGTGGGCAGCAGATGCACTTTCTCGCGGTGATGTAGACATGCTCGCTTCTTATAAGGATTTAGCGCCGGCTGTGAACTATGCCCACCCAACCGTCGAGCACTTCACTCCATTATTTGTAACTCTTGGCGCTGCAACGCAAGTCGATGCAATTCCAGAGACTTTGATTGAAGGTTTTTGGATGGGGCTTTCTAAGCGTTCACTGCTTGTTGCCTAATTTCAAATGAATTAATGCAGATCTGAATCAGCTGGTCCTTCAGACCAATTCGTAAAGTTCACTTTCAACCCGGCACGAGTTGGTGCACAGAACATTGGGCCTGCCTTCCATGTGCGCGATGGATCAAGTGGTGCAACGCGAACTAGGCGTAAATCATTGTTAATCCCAGCTCGGACAGTGACGGCATCACCTGATCTGCTGACGCGAATAGTTACCTCTTTATTCATCCATTCAGCAACGGGAGCTACAGACCAATCTGAATTTTTCTGCGTAACGACGGCGCCCACCTGAGGAAAGCCATCGCAGAATTCAACGCCTGCCTTGATCCAATTTTCGCTATCTGCAGTAATAAAGATTCCAGCTTGGTCGAATTGTTCGGTGTAATTCAGAACGAATGTAACTTCGATCGCTGATTCGTTGGGAAATTCTTTAACGAGGGCGTGGCCATCGTCATGGATAAAGCCGTAAGAAGTTGTGCGCCACCAATCACTTTCAGCAGCTGCTTCTACTGTGAGAACGGCGCCTTCTTGTGATTGCGAGACCGGTTCACGAGTCCAGGTGCCTTCACTCCATGCAACGTTCTTCATGAGGTGAATTAAAGACCCATCAAAGCAAGGGCAGCAATAGCGCTGTCGTAACCCTTATCTTCTTTACTTCCGGGACGGCCAGAACGTGCGATTGCTTGATCAAGGTCGTTGCACATCAATACGCCGTAACCGATTGGCTTCGACCACTTCAGTTGCGCATCAACAACGCCTTGTGTAACGCCTTGGCAGACGTAATCAAAGTGCGGAGTTTCGCCTTTAAGAACAAGCCCTACGGCAACTACTGCGTCATAACCCTTTTCAAACATCTTCTGCGCGGCCAATGGAATCTCAAAGGAACCAGGTACGTAGACAACTTTGATCTTCTTAACTTCTGCAGCTTCTAGTGCTCGAGCAGCGCCTGCAATGAGGTCGTTACAGATATCGAGGTGCCATGAAGAAGAAATGATGGCGACCTTTGCCTTAGGAAATTTTGGTACTGCGATTTCTGGTGCGTGGCCGGCCATTATTTTCCTCCCGTATGACCAAGGCGCTCTGCCTTAGTTGCTAGGTACTTCTTATTAAATTCATTAGGTTCAACGCTTAAAGAAACCTGCTCACAAGCTATTCCGCTATCAGCAACAGCTTTCACCTTTTCAGGATTGTTAGTCAATAGCTTGATTGCTGAAACGCCCAAGTTCTTTAAGATTGCAATGGCTTCAGACCAATCACGAGAATCAACAACATGGCCTAATTTGAGATTGGCATCGACTGTATCGAGGCCTTCGTTCTGCAAGATATATGCCTTGAGCTTTTCAGTCAGCCCAATGCCGCGGCCTTCGTGGTCGCGGATATAGATGATGTAACCACAGCCATAGGCTTCAATCGCCGCAATAGATGCATCGAGTTGTTGTCCGCAATCACAACGCTGAGAATGAACCACGTCTCCAGTAAAGCATTCCGAGTGAATACGAACCATCGGCACCTTATCTTCGGTGCAGAAACGCATCACTACTTGCTCGCGGTGTTTCAGTGATGGGTACGTTGCAAGATCCCATTCGGCATCACGTAACTGCACAGGAACCCATTCGAATTCATGAGCCGGGTATGTAGAAACACGAGCAACGGGAGCAAGTGATTCCTGGTGCTTCTTAATCTCTGCAATAGAAATAATCGGAATCTGGTGTTCTGCGGAAAATGCTTGCAGTGTTTCACCGCGTGCCATCGATCCATCTTCGGCCACAATTTCAGAGAGCAGCGCTGCTGGGTATGAGCCAGTGAGTTCAGCAAGTGCGATTCCTGCTTCGGTATGTCCCCCGCGAGCTGCCAAACCATCTTTATGTGCAATCAGCGGATAGATATGTCCAGGGCGAATGAAATCTGTGGCACGTGAAGTTGCACAACCGAGGGCGCAAATTGTCTTGGTGCGTTCTACTGCACTAACGCCCGTTGTGATTCCTTCAGCCAAGTCAACAGAGACAGTAAAGGCAGTCTTGCGAACATCTTGATTCTGTTCGACCATATATGGAAGACGCAGTTGATGAGCATGTTCTGAAGTGATTGCTACACACAAGATTCCGGTGGTGTGGCGAACCATGAAGGCAGTCTTTTCGGCAGTGGCCTTTTCTGCCAACATAATGAGATCGCCTTCATTTTCGCGGTCGTGATCATCAACAACAATGACAAGTTCACCGCGTCTAAAGCGATCAAGGGCTGCGCTGAAATTATTCTCCACGAGCAACCCCCTTCGAAATCAAGCGTTCGACATATTTGGCCAAGATATCGACTTCGATATTGATGAGATCGCCAGCTTTCTTAGAAGACAGGTTTGTCTTTGCAAGAGTTTCAGGGATGAGCCAAACCGTGATTGTGTTGGTTGCATCATCGATATTGCCCACGGTGAGTGAGACTCCATCGAGAGTGATTGAACCCTGTGCGACTACATACTTAGTTAAATGCTCAGGGGCTATAACATCGAACTGTGCCCACTTTTCACCTGGTGCCAACTGCGCCACTGTGCCGGTGCCATCGACATGGCCCTGCACGATATGACCGCCCATGCGCATATCCATCAGCGCCGCCAGTTCAAGGTTTACAGGTGAGCCAACTTTTAGTTGGCCAAGAGATGTCAAAGACAGCGTCTGCACCATCACATCTGCTGTGAATGAATCTGCGGACAAAGAGGTGGCAGTCAAGCAAGTTCCATTCACTGCAATGGAGTCGCCAATCGCTAAGCCCTGCACTGATTCTGGAGCTTTGATTGTGAAGATCGCTGAGCTTTCACCGCGTTCAATAGATTGCACAGTCCCGAGTTCGGTAATAAGTCCTGTAAACATTTAGCGCCCCTTCACTAGATAGTGAGATTTGATATCGCTACCAAATGGCTGAACACCAAGAAGTTCTAGCTTGAGGTGATCATTGAGCGTTGAAATACCTAAGTGGCTTACAAATTCTTTGCCTGCGCCCAGAATCTTTGGCGCCTGATAGACAATCAGTTCGTCGATCTTTCCAGAAGCCATAAGCGCTGAACCCAGCGTTGGGCCTGCTTCGACAAGTACCTGATTGAAGCCTTCATCGCTTAATACCTTGATTAGCTCTGGGATTGATTTGCTCTTCACGACTATGGTGCGAGCTTCGTTATCAAATACTTTGTTGGTGGCAGGAACTTCTTGTTCGCCGCAGATCACGCGCACAGGGCGTGCTTCATGCCCGCGTGGAATCAGATGTGGGTTGTCAACCAGGGCCGTATTAGTGCCAATCAAAATTGCATCAGATTGCGCACGAAGTTCCTGAACGTCTTCGCGTGATTCAGGACCTGTAATCCACTGCGAAGTTCCATCACTGGCAGCAACTTTGCTATCCAGAGTTGTAGCAACCTTCCAGATCATGAGTGGACGACCTGTGCGCTCTTTATGTAGCCAGGCGCGTTGTACAAAGTTAAGTTGTTCAGATTCGCGATGCTCGACAAGGATTCCGGCATCAGCGAGCTTCTGGGCTCCCCCAGCTGCGATCGGATTGGGATCAGCAACTGCGTAAATGACCTTTGTAATTCCAGCATCAATGATTGCCTGAACACATGGTGGAGTTGCTCCGGTATGCGCACACGGTTCAAGAGAGATAACCATCGTCGCTCCACGTGCTGCGCTGCCGGCCTTTTTAAGAGCCACAACTTCTGCGTGATCTACTGAGACTTTGCGGTTATGGAAACCGTCAGAGATTAGAGACCCATCTGCGCCATAGATTGCGGCCGAGACATTTGGGTTGGGGGTACTCACACCGAGACCCTGAAGGCTCAGTGAGTACAGATGCGCGTAGGCGTCATCGATAAACATGGTGCACCGATTCCGCTGTTATCTCTCATCCGGACTTTAACCGTCGGTCCCAGAGTTTCACTGAGTCAACCGCCCATTGGATATGTGCGGGTCGCGGACTATAACCGCCGGTTCGAAATTACATCGACCCCGATAACAACACCGTGAGTCTACTACTCATCCACAGGGGTCGAGAAATCAAATACAAAGTTTGGCTCAAAGACCTATTTTTCGCGCACTTCGCTTCCAGATCTCGTTGGGTCCGTCACTGACTTCCCCCAATTATTCCGCCGCATCCGTGGTGGATGAGAGAAGGGAGGAGTTATGAAGCTAGAAGAAGCGCTCCAAATTGTTTTGTGCACGTGCAGATTCATATTTCTATTTATAGAAATGAAGAATGCCCGCCGCAGGAACGACGGGCATTCCGATACTTCCTAACCGAAGTTGGGCGTCGTCTTGAGTTTTCTCAAGGCGGCGTTCCATTTTGGTGACGTGGCCGGTAGCCACCTTCGAATTGAATCAAAGCTGACTTGCCGGCCACCAGATGCGAGTCCTCAGAGGCGCATCTGTTCGCCAAGGGAAAAATAGCATTTCGAGCAATTTTAGATTCATTGATTTAGGAAAGTTTTGAGTGAAAAGAGAGAAATCCCCCGACCTGTAACCAAGTCGAGGGATTCCTTTACTAACAGTTATGAAACTTAGCGCTGGAAGGCAGCCAAGTGGTTGTAAGAAGCCTTAAGGAGAAGCTCCATCATCGCGCGCATATCTGCAGGCATTGATGTCACCTTCAACATCTTCTCGAGATCAGAAATATCGAGCTTCTCAATAGCTAAGCCCACTCCGAAGGCATCTGCAATGCTTGCAGAACCCTGTGCTGTGAGCTGGTTATAGAGAGCCTGAAGTTCTTGATCTCTAAAGACTCCCGCTGCACGAGTTGTAGTTGGGTTGAAGAAGTTATAGGTCTTCAACACTGCTGCAACGTTATCCATGTGAGTCTGCTCAGATTTGACGATATTTGAGAACTTCTGTGAAGTCACATTTGCCGCCAAGTATGCGTACACATCGCGAGCCAATTTCTCTTCTTCAACGAGGTACTGCAACTGCAACTTCTGTGCTGTTGTTGGACGACTAGTTACAGCAGCTGAAGCTCCAGGTGCCATAGCGAGTGCTCCAAAGAGTGCGGCAACAACTGCGATTGAGACTTTCTTCTGCTTTAACATTTTTACTTCCCCTGATGGCTTTTAAAAGTTCCAATCTGGAACCTTTCGCCTTCAAAATGAAGATTCCTCTACAAAGGTGAGAGGCAAATAGATACTTGCTGGGAATCACTTGTGCACCCGCTGAATTCAGGGGTTCTGAGTGCTAGCCCCAAAAGCAGAAAGCCCGCCGGGTTTAGCCGGCGGGCTTTCTTAACGGGGTTGGTTAATCTTTAGCTGCAACCAGATGTGTTTCCACAACCTTCGCATACGTAGCAAGCACCTGACATACGCATCTTCACGCCACATGTCATACACATCGGTGCATCTGATTTGATTCCCATTGATTCTAGGAGATCAGATGATGAACCAATCGTTGCAGCAAGTGGAGCAGCTGGTGCTGCTTCAATCTTTACTGCTACTGGCTTACTTGGAGCAGCTACAGGAGCCGCCGCAACAGGCGCTTTTGGGGTATCAGCACTCGCGATTGGTGCATATTCGCCACCGTTATCGAGAGCAGCTGCGCGCTCTGCTGCTGTGTAGAGACCCATTGCTGAACGCTGTTCGAATGGAAGGTAATCAAGTGCCAAGCGACGGAAGATGTAATCCATCATTGACTGTGCGATGCGAACATCTGCATCATCTGTCATACCTGCTGGTTCGAAGCGTAGGTTGGTGAACTTCTCTACGAATGTCTCGAGAGGTACTCCGTACTGAAGACCGATCGATACTGCGATTGAGAATGCATCCATGACGCCGGCAAGAGTTGAACCCTGCTTACCGAGCTTGAGGAATACCTCACCGAGTGCACCATCAGCGTATGCACCAGCGGTCATGTAACCCTCTGCGCCTCCGACTGAGAATGAAGTTGTTGTTGCAGGACGTGACTTAGGAAGGCGCTTGCGCACTGGAGTTGCAACGTCTTCTTCAACAACTGCTTCCTTCTTCTTAGCCTTGCCATCTGAAAGTGGCTGACCGACCTTGCAGTTATCGCGGTAGACAGCAAGTGCCTTGATGCCCATACGCCATGCTTCGAGGTGAACTTCTTCAACTTCTTCAACAGTTGCGTCTTCAGGAAGGTTAACTGTCTTTGAAATTGCACCTGACAAGAATGGCTGGCAAGCAGCCATCATGCGGACGTGGCCCATTGGAGCGATTGATCGTGCACCAAGTGCACAGTCAAATACTTCGTAGTGCTCTTGCTTAAGTCCTGGGGCATCGATGACGTGTCCATTTGCAGCGATAAATTCAACGATCGCTTCGATGGTTTCTTCGGTGTATCCAAGCTTACGAAGAGCCTGTGGAACTGTCTGGTTAACGATCTGCATAGATCCGCCACCGACAAGCTTCTTGAACTTAACGAGTGAGAAGTCAGGTTCGATACCAGTTGTATCGCAATCCATCATCAAACCAATTGTTCCTGTTGGTGCAAGAACTGAGATCTGCGCGTTGCGCCATCCGTTCTTATCGCCAATTGAAAGACATGCATCCCACGCCTTATTTGCTTCTGCCCATACATCGATATCGAGTGTGGTTTCTTGCTTTGCAGCAGATGAAGCAGCAGCGTGCTTGCGCATAACGCGTGCATGTGGCTTAGCATTTTGTGCGAAGCCTGCATATGGTCCAACGATTCCTGCGAGCTCAGCAGAACGCTTGTATGTCGTTCCGGTGAGAAGCGATGTGATTGAACCAGCAAGAGCACGGCCGCCTTCTGAATCGTATGCAAGACCTGATGCCATTAGAAGCGCGCCAAGGTTTGCGTATCCGATTCCGAGCTGACGGAAGGCACGAGTTGTGTCACCAATTGCTTCGGTTGGGAAATCTGCGAAACAGATTGAGATATCCATTGCGGTGATGATCAAGTCAGATGCCTTTGCAAATGTCTTTGCATCGAATGAACCATCTGCCTTGAGGAACTTCATCAAGTTAAGTGAAGCCAAGTTACATGATGAGTTATCAAGTGACATGTACTCAGAGCAAGGGTTTGACGCATTGATGCGACCTGTCTCTGGAGTTGTGTGCCAATCATTGATGGTGTCATCAAATTGAACTCCTGGGTCAGCACATGCCCATGCAGCTTGTGCGATCTTTGTGAAGAGTTCGCGCGCATCAACTGTGTCAATAACTTCACCAGTTGAACGAGCTGTTAGACCAAACTGCTCACCGTTTTCAACAGCCTTCATGAACTTATCTGAAAGGCGTACTGAGTTGTTTGCATTCTGGTACTGGACAGAGATGATGTCTTTTCCACCAAGGTCCATATCAAAGCCAGCATCACGGAGGGCGCGAATCTTGTCCTCTTCATTGACCTTGGTCTCGATAAATTCTTCGATATCTGGGTGATCTACATCGAGAACAACCATCTTTGCAGCGCGACGGGTTGCGCCACCAGATTTGATTGTTCCTGCAGATGCATCAGCACCGCGCATAAATGAAACTGGCCCTGAAGCTGTTCCACCTGACTTAAGAAGTTCCTTTGCAGAACGGATACGTGAAAGGTTAAGACCGGCACCAGAACCGCCCTTAAAGATCATTCCTTCTTCGCGGTACCAGTTAAGGATTGAATCCATAGTGTCATCAACAGACAAGATGAAGCATGCAGATACTTGCTGTGGGGCAGCAGTTCCGACGTTAAACCAAACTGGGGAGTTGAAAGAGAAGATTTGGTGCATGAGCATGTGTGTAAGTTCGTGCTCGAAAATTGTTGCATCTGCATCAGTTGCAAAGTAACCGAATTCTTTTCCGGCCTTTGTGTAGGTGAGTACAACGCGATCAATGACCTGCTTAAGAGACCATTCGCGGTTTTCAGCACCGACTGCGCCACGGAAGTACTTGGTGGTTACGATTGTTGAAGCATTCACTGACCAGAAGTCAGGGTATTCAACACCGCGTTGTTCAAATACGGTCTCGCCTGTTTTCCAGTTAGCCTGAACGACGTCGCGACGTTCCCACTTAACTTCATCGTATGGATGAACGCCTTCTTTTGTATAAATGCGTTCGATCGTTAAGCCCTTACCCTTGAGGGTGTTGTGAGCTTTGATCTTTACTGGTCGATTGATGACCGTATCTGACATGTGTTATTTCCCCGTCTTCTGTTGAACTGTTGATGTTGTATCTGGTGTTTTTACTGCTTTTGTAGCTGTTGTTGCATTTGATGGGAGGGCGCGGAGAAGTGCAATCTCACCTTCAAAATCTTCAAGGGAGGCAAAGTTACGGTACACAGACGCGTATCGGAGGTAAGCCACCTCATCGAGTTCGCGTAGTGGCGCAAGAATTGCCAGCCCTACTTCTTGAGCTTCGATTTCTGCTTGACCGGTTGAGCGAAGGGTTTCTTCTACTCGCTGGGCTAAGAGAACCAAATCATCTTCATTTACTGGGCGACCTTGGCATGCCTTACGGACGCCCACAAGAACTTTCTCGCGGCTAAATGGTTCAGTAGCCCCTGATCGCTTGATGATGTTGAGCAGCGCCACCTCTTGTGTTGAGAAGCGTTGGCCACACTTAGGGCATTCGCGGCGACGGCGGATTTCTGTGCCATCTTGGACCGGACGGGAGTCGACGACTCGAGAATCATCGTGTCTGCAGAACGGACAAATCATTTCGGCGTGTCTCCCTTCGAATGCTCAGTTTTTCCCAAATTTCGGTGTATTAGCGAATTGGCTAAACTACCGTAAAACCACTACTTATGGAAGTTTTTGCGTCTTCGACCCCTACATATAGTGGGAACTGTAAAGCAAATCTTGAGAGTTTGCAGGATGAAAGGCGTGGCGCGTCTTCGTGTCGCGGCCAACCCTGCAGATCTGGCTAGTTAAGCGGGATACGTAGCTTCTGACCTGTAGCAACATCGACTGAGGCCAATGAGTTGACCGAGATGATCTCTGAGACGAGCGAGCGCACATCGCCGCCATCTGCAAGGCGTGTAGCCAGCGACCAGACGGTATCTCCGGGCGCCACAGTGACTGTGATGAAGGATCCGGCAGCAGCAGGTGCCACATCGGTGCCCGCCCCTGCCTTTGCACTGACAACTGACCCCAAGACGATAGCGAGAGAGAGAACCACAAAGGTGCGCGCTAGACGACCACGGCGATTCAAACGAATGCCAGACGGAACGGTCGAAAGTGCTTGATTTACAATGCTTTCAGAGCCATATGTTGAAAGTGTTAATGTGCTCATAGTTCTCAGCTCCTGCTACGCCTTAAACCTTGGGGAAGGTTTTCGAACACTTGTTCGATAGGAAAACCATATACCTGCCCACTGACATCTGCAACATTTTTTCGAACATTTGTTTGAATTTATCCCCAACCTGTGGAAGAATCTGTGTATGGCCAAGAACCCCACACCCAAGCCTG
Organism: Planktophila turicensis (SeqCode); assembly: GCF_965234405.1. Lineage (GTDB taxonomy): Bacteria > Actinomycetota > Actinomycetes > Nanopelagicales > Nanopelagicaceae > Planktophila > Planktophila turicensis. The sequence goes on along the minus strand of NZ_OZ248346.1, from coordinate 474,235 downwards.
AGCTGACCACCCGCCAGGTAACAATCCTCGACTTCATCAAGACCTCAACCGAATCCCAGGGCTATGCCCCATCTATGCGTGAAATCGGTGAGGCAGCAGGGCTCAACTCCCCCGCATCCGTTAAGTACCAGCTCGATATCTTGGAAGAGAAGGGCTTCATCCGCCGCGATGCCGACCGAGGCCGCGCCATGGAGGTCGTCCTTCCCGACAGCATGACCGGTGAAGGTGCCCACACAGATAAGACTCGCTTTATCCCTCTCGTTGGTTCGATCGCAGCAGGTGTTCCAATCACTGCAGATCAACAAATTGAAGAAACTTTCCCACTTCCTGAATCACTCGTTGGCAAGGGCGAACTCTTTATGCTCAAGGTCAAGGGTGAATCGATGATTAATGCAGCTATCTGCGATGGCGATTACGTTGTTATTCGTCAGCAGAAAGATGCCAACAATGGCGACATCGTTGCTGCAATGATCGATGGCGAAGCAACTGTAAAAACATTCTCACGCAAGAGCGGCCACATCTGGTTGCTTCCTGCCAATGATGACTTCGCGCCAATCGATGGCGATCAATGTGAAGTCTTGGGAATTGTTACAGCAGTACTGCGCTCGCTCTAACTCGCTTCCTCGATTGCCTTACCTTGCAAGGAAGCCTCTGAAAGCGTTGCGAGTAAGAAGCGTTGTGCAAACTCAATGGCATAAATTGCTTCCATATTTGCATGAGGATTCAAAGCGATTAATTCCGCTTCGGTCAAGTCGAGTTTCTTAAAACTCAGAAATTCCACCGACACCACCTCGCCTGTTGCCGCGAAATCTACATTTATATCTTCTCCAAAAGGATCAGTGCGTTCCGAACCCTTTTGCAGGAAATTAACTGCCGCAGCCTCGACTTCAAGGTCAATTTCAATAATCGAATTACACATGTCGATCTCTCCTAGCTACTGATTTTATAAAGAACGGTTTATTCAGCGGCCGACTATTTGCTAGCCAGACCACCAATTTGCGCCCATCTGGAAGTTCTGCAAAGAGAGATGTTCCTCCCTTGTCAGCTGGGTAGGTCAGTGAATATCGATGTAAAACGTAATTAATTTCCTCTTCGGTTACTCTGCGTTCCAACATTTGCCGGCGTGCATGCCGGCTGTATATGAAATCCATCGGCGGAAGGTAGGTGCCCCTACCCCGCTATGAGCTAAGAATTCTGCTCTCTGTTGATAAGTTCTAGGAATCGTTACAGCAGTACTGCGCTCGCTTTAATTCATTAAGCGGTTCAGGCTCCAGGTAATCTCTTCAATCTGTGCTGCGACCAATTGAGCATCTTCATTACTAGAACAATCAATTACAATGTTGATTGATTCACCCGGCAGCAAAGTAACTCGCTCAGCCGATACCGTGACGCGATCTGCTGCAACCAATTCAGGCAATATCGAAAGCTCGTGAATAAAGCACTCAGCCTGCACAAGAACCCGCACCTGCTTGCCCTCAACTCTTTCAACTAATGCCACGTTATGCGCACAGACTTCCTGAACAGCTGCATCCAAGATACGTCGAGCGGTACGAATCTCGCCAAGTTCTGCCACCAGATATCCATCAATAGCTGCAACTTCTACAGTCTTGAATAGTTCACCTAATTCATAACTTGCCTGCGAACGCGGAGCTAGAACTACTTCTCGTGAACTCTGTTCAATGACTTCACCATTCTTGCCCACCAGATGAAGGTTGAGCATGTCGTGCCACGGCGTATCCGTATCGTTAATCAGAATCAGCTTTCGCATCACCCCTGAGAAGTGCAATACCTGCGGCCTATACGCCTCGCGCATCGCATACCAAGATAACTTTCGCGATGATGCTGAATCAAGAACTGCCCAGCTAATTGCTGGCCACATATCGTTGTACTGCCACAAGACAGATCCTGAACAGGTTTCATACTGGCTTCTAAAGTGCTTTAACCCCACTTCAACAGCACGGGCTTGCACTAGCTGCGCTGCAAAATACCAAGCAGGACCTTGCGTAAATTCTTTACTGAATTCGCGCACCAGACCATTTGCCACTTTATCCATCCCGAAGAATGCCTTTTGATGCGTGGCTAAATCGCTATCTGCTGAATCTAAATTCGCTTTACCAATCGCCTTGGTTAGCGTGCGCCAAGAACCTGGTCCGTTATATCCAAACTCAGCAGAAAACGATGGCGAATATTCCTCGTAGCGCTGATACCCAGTGTCATTCCAGACATCCCAGATGTGGTTTGTTCCTGAAGAAAAATCTTTCACATCTTCTTTCAGCGTCGAGAAAGGAGAACCTGGAATATAAGGACGTGATCCATCGAAGGCAGCCAGCGCCGCTGGCAAAGTATCGAGATAGAAATTAAGTCCCCACGCTTTACCTGCTAACGTTTCTTGCCATCCCCAATGCTGGAAACCTTCAATACATTCATTGCCACCGCACCACATCACAAGGCTCGCATGTGAACCCAATCGAGTAATTGCTTGGTGTGCTTCATCTGCAACTTCTTCAAACATCGCAGGTGTTTCTGGATACGCCGCGCATGCAAAGAGGAAGTCCTGCCAGACGATAATTCCGAGTTCATCACAAAGATCATAGAAATCATCTGACTCATAGATTCCCCCACCCCAGACACGGATGGCATTTACCTCAACTGAGTAAAGATCATGAATCTTCTGCGCATACTGCTCTTTCGAAACTCGATGCGGGAAAGGATCATCTGGAATCCAATTCACTCCCTTGGCCCACACACGCTTGTCGTTGACGCAGATGGCAAACATCTGACGATCTCCGAAATTACTTTGATCAAGAGATACATGCCTAAAGCCCACTCGCTTACTGGCTTCGTCAATGACTTCACCTGCACCGTTAAGCAGCGTTACCTCAACTGAATACAGCGTTGCTTCGCCGAATCCCCGTGGATGCCAGAGCTTAAAGCCCTCGCAGGTAATGACTTCATCGCTACCTAGCGTTGTTGTATAGCTCTTCTCTTTGCCGTGGCCGCTAATGCGCACTGAAACAGCCGTTGCACTTCCGCGCCCCACCGTGCGCACACGCAACTGCGGAATGCCATCAACAACATCTGCAACGATCCCTACTTCATCAAGAATTCCTTCATCCCACTGCATCAACCAAATAGGTTTCCAAATACCGCTGGTTACTGTGATGGGACCCCAATCCCAACCAAAGCTGCATGCCATCTTTCTAAAGTAGTTATAGGGCATGTCATATGGGTTGGGATATTTACCCATCTCATCTTGTCTCTTCAGCGCTTCAGGAAGAGGTGCCCTAAATTCCACCTTTAAATCCATTGCATCGGTTGCGCTATCAGTGACATCAATCGAATACGCGCGGTGCATGTTCTCGCATTCCAACTTCACCGCACCATTGACCGAAACAGTTGCCAAGGTATCAAGGCCATCAAACTTTAATTCGTACTTACCGCCACCACTCTGCGCCAGAATCTGCGCCGCATAAACCGAACCAGCGTTACGGATCCACTCTTGTTCTACCTCTGTGCCATCAATGCGAATATCACCTATGACGCCTGCTGCAATGAGGTCTGTGTGGATTGAACCCGGAACGGAAGCCGGAAAAGTCTTGCGGCCTTGCGGTGTATCGAGTGCGAGTGAGAAGCCTTCAGTAACGCTGCGCCGCACAACCTTCATTAGTTGCGGCCGAAATCATCCTCAAGGCGCACGATGTCATCTTCGCCAAAGTAAGTACCTGTCTGTACTTCAATAAATGTCACACCATTTGTTTCAGGAGCTGCCATGCGGTGTGCAACACCGACTGCGATATCAACTGATTCACCCATCTGCAGAGTCTTTGTTACTCCATCAATGGTGACAATCGCTGGCCCCTGAGTAATAAACCAGTGCTCTGCGCGCTTTTCATGTGTTTGATAAGAAAGGCGAGCTCCGGCCTTGACGGTAATTTCCTTCACCTGTGAAAAGGCATTGCTATGCAGCACTTGATAAGTGCCCCACGGACGTTCTGAGAATTCCAGCACGCTATGCCCTTTCTGTTGGTGAGATGAATCCAACCAAACCAGCGCCAACAAGTCCTGAATCTTTGCCGAGTGTTGCCTTCTTTAACGCCACATTTCCAGGGAAATTGAGCGCTTTCATCTCTTTTTCAAAGTGCTTCACCAATATCGGCCAATACACATCATCGGCCAACATGACTCCCCCGCCCACCACAATGGTGTCGAGATCCATCAGCGCCACCGCATTCAACAACCCAAGAGCTAAAACAGCCGCACCTTTTTCAATTGCAGCAACTGCCGCACCATCACCAGAACGCGCAGCGTTAGCCACAGCCTCAAAGTTATCTGCGCCAAAATCTTTCGCCATATTGGTTCCGCTTGAATACGCCTCAACACATCCGCGTTGGCCACACGCACATTCATTTCCACCTTGCACAACAACGCTATGGCCAATCATTCCCGCATTACCTGTGCGCCCCACATGGAATGCGCCATTCAAAACAACGCCACCACCAATTCCTGTTGAAACCACAATACCCATCAAGTTCGTTGCACCACGACCTGCACCCAGAACAAACTCAGCATAAGCAAGCGCACTTGCGTCTCCAATAATGCGAACAGAAGCAAGACCAGAAACTTCACGGACAAAATCAACGAGTGAGAAATCAACCCAATGCGGAATATTGACCGGATTGATTGTGCCCTTCACATTATCGATAGGTCCTGCCGATCCAATTCCCGCACCCACCACAACCACATCAGGTGTTGCCATCACGCTCTTAATCGCGTCCGCCAAAGAACCATTGAGCTCTGCAATCGAGCCCGCCTTTGAATTCACATCAATACGCGCAAGCACCTGCCCCGAGAGTGTCACTAAGCCAACCGCTACCTTGGTAGCTCCGACATCAATTGCTAATGAAACAGAATTCATAAATTAGGGGCGCATCACAATCACAACGTCTTTGCCCTCAACTCCAACTTCGGCACACGAACCTAAAATGAGTGTGCCCACAGGAATTTTGAATTTCCCATCAACAAATGAGCATGCCTTACGCTCTTCAAAACCTGCGCTGCTAAATGTTCCGGTAGGTCCAACTGGTCCCATCGGACCTACAGCACCTGTTGCACCTGTTGCACCTGTTGCACCTTGTGGTCCCTGCGCGCCAGTTGCTCCGGATGAACCATTACTTCCAGACGAACCTGTTGCACCTGTTGCACCTGTTGCACCTGTTGCACCTGTTGCACCTGTTGCACCTGTTGCACCTGTTGCACCTATCTCGCCCTGAATCCCCTGGTCGCCTTTATCTCCCTTTTCGCCAGCAGGCCCTTGCAATCCATCTTCACCTTGAAGACCTTGAATCCCTTGTTCGCCTTGGGGTCCAATCGGACCAACCGCTCCCTTAGATCCGACCTGACCAGGTGCACCTGTTGAACCAGCGACAACTACAGGTAAAACGGATGCGCTGCCCACAGATTCGCCCGCGGTCTCATAAACGACTTCTTCATCTGCTTTAAGAAGTAGTGCAGATGACGGAAGCGGAGAAAGCGCCTGTGAAACTGCGAATGAAAGAAGCAAGCCAAAAACCACTGAAATTAAAGAAAAGCCTTCTAAGCGATTTCTACCTTTCATGGTTGCAGCAAGTCTCGTGCATCTTCATGAATCTCAAACGGTTTATCTTCGCGAAGGTCATGCCAGAGAATCAGCACGAATATCGGAAGAATAATGTCGGTGAAGATGAAGACAGGAAACTTAACTAAGTAATCTAGATAGAAAGCACCATCAAGTATGTACACGGTAACTTGAGAGATGGTGAGGCTGATTGGCCACCACAGCGCAGCAACCGGAAGAAATTTACGAGCTCCATGAAGACCTGCTGCATAGAGAAATAGCAGTAGTGGAGCTACTGTTGAGAGCAGAATCCAACCAATTGTTGATAGAACCAATTCGGCCCGGCGGATTTCACTACTGGTTCCCTGCGGATTAATGAAGAAAAAGTCTGGAAGTGTCGAGATGATGAGCCAGAAGCAGACCAACATCATGGCTCCCATCAAGCTCACGACATAATCAATTTGGGCTAATTTCTTCTGGCGCTTCATTATTCTCCGCTCATCGAATGCAATACCTTCAGTCTACGCCTCAATCTCGCGTATTCTGAGCCTATGCCTAAAGATCCTTCACGTGAGGCTCACTTCCCCGCTATTGAAAAGCGCTATGGCGAAAAGATGTCCTATTGGTTCAAGATTATGAAGGAAATCAAGGACGAGAAGTACCCACAACAGATTGCTCACCTGCGCGAGAACTACGGATTTTCGCAGGCCCATGCCAACGCACTCGTGATGTATTCCCGCGGATCTACTTCTTCACGTCGTCATGACACCCCAGCTGATTACTACAAGACCATCGACCCAAAGCAGGCCACGACTCTGCGCAAGATCTTTAAGGTGATTCAAACCAAGTACCCAAAGACTGAACTTGTCATCGCCTGGAACCAACCAATGCTCAAGTTAGGTGATGATTACATCTTCGGTGGCTCATGTTCAAAGAACCACATCACCATCGCTCCATGGAGCACCGATGTCCTCGATGCATTCCGCGACAAGATGGATCACCTAAAGGTAAATAAGAAGACCATCGTGATTCCAAGTGATTGGAAGGTCGAAGAGAAGTTAATCCTCGATATGGTCAAAGCTCGTATTGCAGAAACTAAGTAGTTACTTCTTTATCTGAGCAAAAGCTGCATCAAAGAGTTCTGCAAAGCGCACAGATTCAGTCAGTGGCATTACCCAATCACTTCCACCCATAGCCTTACGCGCAAAGTTATCGGCCATGATTTGATATGGATCAACAGGACCAAACTCTTCAACCCGCTTAACTCCGCCCACTTCAACTTCTAGCAAGCTACCCGCATGGCGTGAGTTAAAGACGTTGTCGCCCAACATCTTCGCACTTCCCTTTTCGCCATCAACAATTAACCAGCTGGTCTCAGGAATATTGCACGATGCCACTGTCTCGCAGACAGTGTTGCCCAACTTGTAATTCACACGCGTTGTCTCATCGACTCCACCTGAATGCTTCACCGACTGCACAGATAAGTTAGAAACTTCAGGGAAGTCCATTAACCACAAAGGTGCCACAGTTGAATATGGCCCCAAGTCATACAAGATTCCCCCACCAATAGTTGGGTCAAGGCGAATATTGCCGCGATCTAATCCATCGTAAGTAAAGGCTGCACGAATACGTTTAATCGCACCCAATTCACCTGACTGCACAATCTCTTGAATTCTTTGTGTACGCGGATGCCATCTATTCCATGATGCCTCAACAAATAAAACGCCCATTGCTTGCGATACAGCAATCGCTTCCTTTACTTCAGCTGCATTCATTCCCAAAGGCTTCTCACACAAGACATGCTTGCCCGCCTTCATCGCCTTAATAGCGACCGGCAAGTGAAAAGCATTCGGCAAAGAGATATAGACACCATCAACAGCAGGGTCAGCAAATAACTGGTCGTAATCTGTATAGATCAAACCCTTAGGCGAGATAGTCATCGCCCTATCTGCATCACGCGATGCCACAGCATGAATCTCACCCACATTAGATCTGGAGATAGCCGGATATAAAGCCTTCTTGGCAATCATGCCCGCCCCAACAAAACCCCATTTAAATGTTGTCATGGGTGCACTCTATTTTGCGAGAAGAGATATGTCACCCTTAAGTTGATTACAGAGAACCTATTTTCATGGATCCTCGTGCGCCCTCAAACTTGGCATAGAAGTCAGAGAGCTCAATACCTGTTGCCTTTGCGAATCCTTTAGCAAACGTGCCTTCAGATTTTGTAAACCTCCAAATATTTAGGAAATTCTCAAAACCAACGGATGCGATTAAGTACTCCGTGGCTGCCTGTCCAATCCCGTAGGGATCGGAAGTGAAATTGTCATATTCAACAAGTGGAACGATAGTTTTATAGGCACGATTCATAGAAACTTGATTACCTCTGCCACTTCCATAGCTATCAATCCCAAGCGTGTCGACCATGAAATACCCGAAGTAATTGGCACTTCCCTCCATCAACCAGCGTGGAATATGAGCTTGATCATCTGGTCCAAGATTTCTTCCGCCTAAAGCAAATTGAACAGTATGAAATAACTCGTGGGCAGGAGTTGAACGCCTTCCCACATCCCAGCGGTAATTCGAGTTGGGCTTATAGATATCGCTATAAATCATGAGAGCAATATTCTCTCCCGCACAGTAAGCATCTCGCGTTCCATCACTGCACGGATATGGACCTTTCGGATCTCCTACCCAATCACCGGCAGCGCGCATAACAGTGGCAGACCATTCATGTGTTGTACCAAGATAAACCTTTACTCGTCCTTGCAAAACTTCACTAAATGCACCGTTGGTGTAATCAAGCATCTTGGTTATCCAAGCTCGATCAGATTCAGTAATGGCAGGATCCACGGTGTATGTGTATGCGTTGCTTGGCTTCACGATTCCAAGATATGCACTCGTGCTTGAAAGCGCTGCCTTGGTCATATCTTCAGTTACAAAAGAGCTAGCCCACGGAGTAAATGCGACCGACACAGGGATCGCACTCGCTGAAGGAGCGGGAGTTGGCTTTGTTACCGACGGCTTCGCAACAACCACACCCTTACTCCACACCAACTTCTTGCCGCTCTTAATGCAGGTGTAACTCTTTCCGCCAGTAACGCTCTTAGTCCCAACCTTGGTGCACGCACTTCCCGCTTTAACAGCGGCATATGAGTTCGAGGCAACCAGAACCATTGGAATCATGAATGCTAGCGCGCGAATCATTCTCTTCATGTTCGGAACTTAGCTGCGACCTAATTGAAGGGCTATCGCTTTGGAGATATTTGGTAGCGCTTTATCGAATGAAATTCCGTAAACCTTTTCGAAGGCATCCTTGAACTTTAACCCTGTGCCACATTGCTTCCAGAGCTCCATTGTTGAAGCAGGGCCCTTAACCGCGGTCAGTACTTCGATCAACATGGCACCGAGGTCATATTGGCGCCAACGTTCATACTTATTGAACCAATCTGCAGGAGGATCTACAACGAAGTAGTCCTGAATCCACTGTGAAGTGATCTTTGAATCTCGATATAAACCTTCGTCAGATGGACGTCGCTTCTTCCGATACTCCTCAAACGATTCGTTATAGACCGCTACATATTGAGTGTAATTAGCCTGCCCTTCCAGGTACCAAGTTGGTGGCCAAGTTCCTGAAGGTGGCCAAGGTTGCGAGCGACCCATCTGATTCTGCTGCACTGCATGTGTGTATTCGTGCGCATCCAAGGTTCCCGAAGTGTGGTTCTCATCTACAACTTCAGTTGTCATAACCATTAAGCCCTTTCCGCTTGCATCGGTATGCATTCCGCCACCCCAGCAAGTTTCACGAGTCTCGCAGGCAGTGAATTTAATCCATTGCCAAGTTGATGAAGGTTGAATCGTTCTCATTTGTTGCTCAGCCCAGTCGCGGTCATCGTATGAAAATGAAAGAACTGTTAAATCTTTCGCGCTTTGATACCCGGTATACATGCGCGAGACCAAGTCATAAATTTTTTCTGGTGTCTTGTACGCAAGCGTTGTCTTCGGTCCAGTGACAGAATTAAATGGCACAACTACTTTGTCGGCAGCCTTGAGGACTGTTGTTGATTTCCTCCATGCAGCATAAGAAATTCCCTGATACTTCTCGACGAGATCATCGAAACTTGTAGGACCTTCTGGGTATGTCACCGCTGGAACAACAACAGGTTTTGGAGAAGCAGATGCCTCGGCACTCGCGGAAGGTGCCGGAGTTGGCTTTGCTACCGATGGTTTAGCAACCAGAACGCCTTTATCCCACACCAACTTCTTACCACTCTTGATGCAGGTGTAACTCTTTCCACCACTGACGCTCTTCCCACCCACCTTGGTGCAGGCGGCGCCTGCCTTGACTGCCGCAGATGAATTCGGAACTAGAAATACAGAAGCAACGCCAACCACCAAAGCCCATGTAAGAATATTTCTTCTCATCTACTACACCTTTTCCACTTTCACTACATCACCAAAAGTACCTGATTCAACAATTGTGATCTTGTATCCATTTGAAATCGTGAATTCTCCTTGTTTAAGTGGATACGAAGCCATAAAGAATGGCTTATTGTTCACGTTACGCCCAATCGGAAGAGACAGTTTCATACCCATTCCATGATTTGCCTGCAGTAGGTCTATCTCGTAGACGAGAGCTCCCTGCGTATCTTTTGGAATTTTGTAATAGAGACCTCCAGGCCTCAAAGTTTCAACAACAATCGCTTTCGTAGCGGAGACTCGGATAACAATTGCTTTGCTCTCCGTAGTTTTTACTGTCGAGGGTGCAATCCAATGTGTAGATGATTGACCTCCAGTTACGCATTGGATTTGCGAATCCTTCATAAATCCAAGAATCCACTTTTCCCACGTAGTTAGATCGCCTCCATATGGAGTCATTAACGTGAGCCACCCCATGCCGTATTCAGTATTCAAATTCTGCTGTGTATCCCCGTAATGATCATCGAATCCATATCCTGAATGCATTAATTCGTGAATCCAGAAGAATGGGTGTCCAAGCCCTGAAAAATTGGATGCATTAGGTCTTGCGGCTTTTACTCCGTATTCAGACATTGCCACGCCAACAGTTCCTTCTTTTGTTACCAATGAACCAATTGAGGCTTGCGCGAACACAGAAGTGTCAGTGCCCGCAGGCGGAACAACAATCGCAATATTTACGCCCTTGAAGTCAATCGAGTCATCAGTGGCTACAACCATCGCCTTATTGAATGCAACGTGACCTGGCGAGTCGTAGCGATTTGTATGGCTAATCCCGTAATCACCGAGTTTCTTATCCATCTTTATATATTTGCTTGGAATGCGAATTTCCACGTTTGATCCAAGATCACTTGAGTAATCAATCCAATCCTTCAAGAAATTCAGGTACACCACATAGTCCTCAGATGGTGAATTCCTCGGTTCCGCTGTGTCTTCAGAATAGATCGGCACAAGTTGAATCACTGTGTCGGGTGATGGATAACGTCTTTCATCCGACCATCTGTTTCTTTCTGGCTCTGCGGTGGTGTATCCATTATTAGTCATCACTCCTTTTGGAGTTACTAACTTGCAAGGCTCAGGATTAGCGAATAGTGATTTCGAATCAAAAGTACTGGATGGTCGAGCATTGCCTAATGTGTACTTATTGATACGCATCTGACCTGCACATCGATTAATGTTCCAGAAGTACTGCTGTATCTCCATCAGTTTTCCGTCAAGCGCAGAATCCCATTGACAAGGATCCGTAAAATCTATGTAGTACCCCTGATCAGTTGAAAATGTATTGCTGAAATTGACTTTTATAACCTCTGGCTTCGCAACAGGCGCAGCTGATGCACTCGCAGAAGGAGCCGGAGATGGTTTTGCAACCGAAGGCTTCGCAACAACCACGCCCTTATCCCAGACTAACTTCTTGCCGCTCTTAATGCAGGTGTAACTCTTTCCGCCACTGACGCTCTTCGCACCCACCTTGGTGCACGCAATCCCCGCTTTAACTGCGGCATAAGAATTCGAGGCAACAAGAACCATTGGAATTAGTAGAGCGACCAAGCGCAGATGCTTTCTCATCCCCTGAGGTTAAAACCCCAGACCGACAATGTCACCACCCCACCCAAATACACGCGAATTTGGGGTAGCACTTCGCCCCCGCACCCCTTAACCTCTTACGTATCCACATTGGATAGCTCACGGAGAGAGGCAACACCATGGATGAAAAATCATTACTCAAGCAGTGGAACCAGATGCGCGCCCAAATCATTCAAGCACAGGTCGCACCAGCACTTGTATTGATCGGCGTTCTAGTCCTCGCTGCAATCGGATCATTTGAAACAGCTTCAGATGGCGCAAAGTACTTAGCCCTCGGCGTTGCAGCAGCAACCGGAATCCTTGCCACCATCAGCCAGTACGCAGCCGTTCGCGAAGGCGAAGCGCTCCTACTCGACCTCAAGAAGATTGATAAGCCATCTGCACTCTCACGGAAAATCGCAGATTCACGCGGCTTGCTTTCACTCTCAGCAATTGCAATCGTGGCACTTGACCTTGCAATCTTCGCACTCGTTGTCTTAGCAGTACTCGGATAACCATGAGACTCGGATTAGCTCTCATCGCGATCTATTCAGCCGCGGTTATCTTTCTCATTACGAGAGCTGATCGACCTCGAAAGAACCGCCAGCGCCTTACGGGGCGCGGCGGTGACTTCGAGTAAAGCTACTTCGCTTTTCTATGCGCGCTCTTTGACATAAAGATTGCAAAGACCAGCGCCACAACAATCAGGGCATTGAGCCCCATCTCAAATATCGCTCTCTCAAACGCCGTATCGCTCTTTCCGCTTTCCAAGGTAAGAGATGCGCCCACAGTCAAGATATGTCGCACAGCAGCGATCACACCAATAATCAGGAACTTATCGAGCTGATACACGCCATCGGTGAAGCGCGAGATAACAGTGCGCAAGATTTCTAAGATGATGACGATAAATAAAATGTCATTAACGCCTTGAATCATTCCGTTAGGAAAGAAGGGCGCTGTCTCAAGCAAGCGCTTGATGCTGAAGAAGAAGGCCCCCACACCAATAGCAAAGAGTGCGATAGCCAGCACCGCATGGAAGATATCTTCAACGAGATCCACATACTTAAGCGGCAGGATCGAAGTCTCTACCCGGTCTTTCTCTTCTTTAGCCATAGTTAAAGGTACGCCTGCGCCAAGCCCTTATGGTGCGACTCACCGAGTTCCGATTTTCATTGAACCTCGAGCAGCCTCAAACTTCGAGTAGAAATCCGATATCTCGATGCCTACTGCTTTACGGAAACCTAAGGCGAAGCTCTCCTCGGCTTTTGTAAATTTCCAGATATTCAAGAAGTTTTCAAAGCCAATCGATGCAATCAAATACTCAGTTGCGGCTTGCCCGATTCCGTATGGATCTGAACTGAAATTGTCGTACTCAACTAATGGCGTGACGGTTCGATAGTTAGGGTTAGTAGTAACTTGCTGATTTCTTCCCGATTCATAAGTAGCCAGCTCCAACTTATCTACGATGTAGAACCCGAAATAATTGGCGCTACCTTCCATTAACCATCGCGGAATATGTGTTGGATCGCTTGGAGCAACATTTCGCCCGCCTAGTGCAAACTGAACATTATGGAATAACTCGTGCGCAGGTGTTGAGCGCCTTCCGGCATCCCACTGGTAATTCGAATTCGCCTTGTAGATGTCGCTATAAATTAGGAGTGTTAAATCAGGGCCAGCGCAGTAAGCGTCATTTACCCCATTACTGCACGGATATGGAGATCCCGGATCTCCAACCCAGGTGCCAGCACTTCGAAGTGTTGTGGCAGACCATTGATGTGTCGTACCTAGAAAGACCTTAACGCGTCCTTGCAATACATTGCTAAATGCGCCGTTGGTGTAATCAAGAACCTTTGTTATCCATTCACGATCTGATGGTGTTATAGCTGGGTCAACAGTGAAACCATAAGCGTTACTTGGCTTTACGTTTCCAAGATATTCGCTGGTTTTGCTCAATGCGGTTTGTGTCATGTGTTCAGTTACAAATGAACTTTCCCAAGGCGTAAAGGAAATCTTCTGCGCAGTAGAAGGCGATGGCGTTGCCGAAACGGCCGGCATTGGCTTACTTACAAGCACACCTTTATCCCAGACCAACTTCTTGCCGCTCTTGATACAGGTGTAACTCTTTCCACCGCTGACACTCTTGGATCCCACCTTTTTGCAAGCACTTCCCGCTTTAACTGCGGCATATGAATTCGAGGCAACAAGCACCATAGGAATTAACAGAGCCACCAAGCGCAGATGCTTTCTCATACCCCGAGGTTAATTCGTAGCCCTGACAAAGTCACTAGTTTCGTGAGGTAGGTCGTGGGTGGACCGGAGGTGAGGACGAGAATCGAACTCGCATTTTGCTGATGGCGAATCAACACGTGTTACCACTACACCACCCCACCCCGGCCCGCGAATAGTGGCTTGGACGTGATCGCCAGAAATGTGAAATGTGTTTGGATGTGCATAACTTTGGAATGTGAAAAAGCGGGCTCCGAAGAACCCGCTTTTTGTCCCCACCTCCAATGTCAATTCGCCTTGTAACTCAGGTTAGCCAACCCAGCGAATCAGCATGCCAACAAGATATCAGGCGATTATTGAGACTTATCTACCGATGGTAAAAAATTATGGATAAATCCAAGACCGATTGTCACTCCCAGTCACTACCCTTATGCCATGGGATGGATAGCAAACTTCAAAGCTAAGCGCGCCGACAAAGCCGCAACCAATGAATACAACCGCCTTCACGCAATCTGGCAAGAAGATAAAGAGACGCTCACCAAACTCATCACCGTCTTCACCGCCGCATCCAATGGCGAAGATTCAGTCCCCAACTCACTCATGCAAGCAAAAGGTGAACGCACACTCTGGTCTGCCACAGGCATCTTCCACGAAGCAGGCCGCACTCCCTCTCGCTACACCGGCGGATCATCCGGAGTCAGCATTCCCATCGGCGGAGGCATCCGCTTTCGCGTAGGAGCAATGCAAGGCCAAGTAATCCCCGGTGAAGAACTACAGATGGATAAAGATCAAGGCGTCGTCATGCTCACCACCGACCGCCTCATCTTCACCGGCCCCATCAAGACTCAACAATGGGACTTCGACAAACTTCTCATGGCCTCAACAACTCCCGACCAATCCGATTACTTCCTCAGCGTCTCCAACCGCCAGAAAACCTCCGGAGTCCGCTTCGATCCCGCAACCGGCCGCGAATTCAATAGATTCCTAGGCTCTGCAACAGCAGTAAATGAACATGGAATCGAAGAAGTCTTGAAGGAACTCAAGGGAATTGAGAAAAGGATTTACGAAGAGGAACCGAAGCTGGCGTTGCCTTCGCAAACCTCCATAACGGCAATCTAACCTCGCTATTCGCGCGTCGATCCCACACCTTGTCAGTGCCTCTTCCTATGCTTCGTCCCGGAGGCAAAACGTGGCATATAAATCAAAAGGCTTTAAAGAACCAGTAAATCCGGTGGGTAACGTCGCCGAGCTCTTTGCAGGCGTAGGCGGGTTCCGAATTGGCCTTGCTCGTGCAGGTTGGAAAACAACTTTTTCCAATCAATGGGAGCCTTCTACAAAAGTTCAACATGCCTCAGATGTCTATGTCGCTCAATTCGGCGAAGATGGTCACACAAATATTGACATCGCAAAGATTAAATCTCTTCCAAAAAATATTGACCTCCTCGTTGGTGGATTCCCTTGCCAGGATTACTCAGTTGCAAAGACTCTCAATTCTTCTAAAGGATTAAAGGGGAAGAAGGGTGTGCTGTGGTGGGAAATCCTTCGTCTCGTAAATGGCCAAAAGCCTAAGTTTATTTTTCTCGAGAATGTCGATCGCCTCTTGAAATCTCCTTCAAACCAAAGAGGTCGCGACTTTGCCGTGATGCTCAAAACTCTTGGCGACGAGGGTTACACCATTGAATGGCGGGTAGTGAATGCTGCTGAATATGGATTCCCTCAACGGCGCATTCGAGTTTTCATTGTTGCAACGCGCAAAAAAGCTGGAAAGAAAGTGTCCCCTGCAGCTGTAATTGCCAAGACAGGAATTCTTGCTCGTGCCTTACCAATTGAAAAACCTGTTGATGAATTGCAGGAAGTAGATTTGAGTGCGGATGCAGATGAAATTAGTGCACGCTTTAATAAGGGCAAAGAGAAGAGTCCGTTTCTCTCAGCAGGCTATTTCATAGACGGAATTGCATACACGGTAAAAACACAGGCAAAACTTTCATCATCTCCTGTTGTCTTAGGTGAAGTTTTGCAGCCTGATTCACAAGTCCCCGATGAGTATTGGGTAGAAGAAAAGCGACTGAAAGAGTGGAAATATCTAAAGGGTGCCAAAAGTATCGAGCGCACCCACAAGGGAAGTGGGGTCACGTATAACTACGCTGAAGGAAAGATGGCTTTCCCTGATCTACTAACTAATCCAAGTCGAACAATCTTGACCGGTGAAGGCGGAACTACGCCTTCCAGATTCAAACACATTATTAAGACTAAGAATGGTTACCGGAGACTAACTCCAATCGAGCTCGAACGACTCAATGGATTCCCAGATGACTGGAGCAAAAAAAGTTCTGACGGAAAGATTGTTTCTGATGCTAAGCGAGCATTTTTTATGGGGAATGCTCTAGTGATTGGACTGATTGAAAAAGTTGGAAAAGTTCTCGCTAGCGAAATTAAATAGTTCTAAATTTTTACTACTTTTCCAATATTTCGTTTGGTAATTGGGTTTTTGGTCTTTTCAATCCTGAAAGTTTTTGGTGCATTTAGACCGATTATGATTAATGGAACTGATAGTTTTTGGAACATTGGATTTAAGTACCTCAAAACTTTTTCATATTCTCCTACTGCACCGTCAAACCCGCCTGCCTCTTTTAAATCTGATGCTGCACATATATAGACTCCAACGCCTGAACCTATTTCAGTTTGCAATTCCACCTGATTCATTTCTGCCGCTAATACTGGTTTCATCAAATTCCAGGCGATTGCTTCACCGTGGTTAAATGCGACTTCAATTGCCATACCAGAAATCCCTTTCGCAGGATTCTGAATCCGTTTAGAAAAGTCCAAGCGCCATTTCTTCTCTAAATACTCTTCCCCCTGAAAAATCGCACTCTGCGCAATCCAGCCGCGTTTGACCAATTCTGCATCTAAAAGTCTATTTATAGCGTCGCTAATACTCATCTTTGTTGGGGTGTTTGAAAACTCAGCAATTAACTGCTCATCTGTAATTGAGAGAATGGAAGCCGTAATTTCTTCCCAGAGGCTTTTTAATTCTGGATTTGATTCAACAATATCTAAGGCAAATCTATGGTTATGAGTAATAAAATTCATTAATCAGTACCCTTCGTTTCGCGTGAACTGAATTCTACTGATTTACATAGTCTTTCAACAGGTTACACCCGTTCCAAATCTCACAATATTCATGGCTCTAGAGCAGGATTCTTTGAGCAAATTAATGAATTAGTAGAGTATTAGCTTGACGGCTATCGCAATCACCAACGTCCCCACCACACTCATCCCCGTCAGCACTGTGGTTACCAACAAATTCCCGTCCTCGAGGAACCTTGTCGCGACTCCTCCAATCAGGATTCCAATCACTGTCGCCGCTTTGTTTTCTCGAATTGTTTTCTTTACATAATTCCAAAAGCGTTTGAAGGTTCCTTTAGGCATGGCAGTGGTTGACCAAAGCGCCCAGAGAACAAGGAGTGGTTGAAAGAGCAGTCTGATTGCGCGAGCGCGGTCATCGTTAAGTCCGAATGCATCGATTCCATTGACGAATTGAGAGATGTTTCCAGGGAAGATTGCGATGAAGAAGGCAGCTGTTGCTATTCCGACTGCTTTCCTACGTTGGAGAGATACGAGGGCAAGGCCAAGGGCTATCTCGACTACTCCGGATGCAAGAACAATGAAGTCGGGTGTGAATGGTGCCCATGGTGGAACTTGTGCTTGGAATTCTTCACGACTGCTTGTGAGGTGGAGTGTGCCGGTATAGATGAGGGTGGCACCTAAGAGGATCTGTGTGGCCTTACGCATGAATGCGTTCATGGAGTGAGGTTAGGTGTGAGGTGAGAATTAAATGGAGTGTGCAACAAGCCATTCCTCTTTGAGAGGTCCTGCGAGAAGAGGTCCCAGTTGTTCGGGCATTCCTGTTTCTGCGCGCCATTGCATGTATTTCATTTGAGAATCTCTGGTATCCCACTCTTCAATGAGAATGATGTCGTCGGGATTTGTTGCACTTGTGTAGGTAGTGACAGAGATGCAACCTGGGAATGCGCGGGTATCCGAGAGGGCCGTTGCGAAAGCTTCGAGGAGAACTTTTCCAGCACTTGGCTTGCAAGGGAATGTCAGAATCAAAGTTTCCATATCTGATTTAAGCGCAGATTGAATGGGTTGGGAAGATGCGGGCATTTGTCAGTGGGGGTGCCTAGGCTGATGGGTATGAGCGAATCACCAGCTAAT
The DNA here is from genome assembly GCF_965234405.1 of Planktophila turicensis (SeqCode). Classification (GTDB taxonomy): domain Bacteria; phylum Actinomycetota; class Actinomycetes; order Nanopelagicales; family Nanopelagicaceae; genus Planktophila; species Planktophila turicensis. The sequence goes on along the minus strand of NZ_OZ248346.1, from coordinate 456,159 downwards.
AAGTTCATTGCAGCCATTGTCATAGTTGTTGCCCCTTTTGCTATGGGTGCCTTCCTCTTGGCATGGTCACCTTCGGGGCAGTATCAATTAACCGATCCTCGTAGTGATGGGTATGTGCAGCCTCGTGATGTGGGAGGGCTGGTCGAACATACCCAGCGTTCTACAGTGATGGTTAATTGCGACGTTCCGGGCAAAGAAAGTCTCGGTTCTGCTTGGGCGGTACAGCTCGAAGAAAAGGCATACGCAAAATACGACAAGGTATTTATCACCAACCACCATGTTGTTGAAGATTGCATCGGTAACGAAAAATATCTAACAGTTCATCGACTCTTTGCTAAAGATTATTCAGCGCGAATTATCACTCTCGACAAGAAAAATGATCTAGCGGTAATTGTCTCTGATCTGAAAATTCCGGTGTTGAGTTTGTCCCAGTACATGCCATCTCCTGGTTATTGGACGATGGTTGTTGGAAGCGCCGACGGATATCAAGGCTCGGTCTCTTTTGGGTCAGTACTCAATATCAATCAGACCGAGGTTCTCATTACAGCTAATGCATCGCGTGGCAATAGCGGTGGGCCTGTTGTTGATAATGAAGGCAACGTCATTGGCACATTGACTGAGAGCGCAATTGACGAGCAGTACAACGTCGCCAGGTCATTAGATGCGATGTGCTCCAAGATCCTTAAATGCGATGGAAAGTTTTACTGGGAGGAATAGTTACTTGCCTTGGAGGTTAAGGAAGGTCACCTCTGCCAAGATTGGGATAGCTTCTTTCCACGCCAGGCCGTAGACGCTCTTAAACGCTGCTTCGAATCCAATTCGCTCTGCGATTTGGTCATAAAAAGCAATAATTGATTCTGGGTTTGTGATTGCAACAAGGCTTTCAATAATGACGCTCCCGAGGTTGTAATTCAGGAAGTAGTCGTACTCGTTTGGCCAGAAACTATTCGTGGATTCAGTAAGAATCTTGGTGATATCTGCTTGAGTCAGGTTTGTGCAAACAGATCTGCAATCTGCGGTGATGAAGTTCTTATACTTTTGGAAGTTAGTGCCGTTGGTTGCTGCATTTTGAACCCATTCCGCAGATCCTTCGACAAACCACACAGGAGGGTAATCCTTCTGCTCAAGAGGCTTGTTCAGTAATGGGATGCGCTGGAAAGAGTGGAAATACTCATGCGCTTCCAACATGCCTTCAAAGAAACGTTGTCTCTCGACTGAATCACCGGCCGGGGAGGAAGTTGGAACGCCCTGGAGAATTACGTTGACCCCCGTAGTTGTGGTCAATTGTTTAGAGCCAAAACATGTATTTCGTTCGGGCTCACAGTTACTGCTTAGCAGACGGCCACCTTCATCACGATTTAGTCTTTCAATCTCTGATTTAGGCAAGAGCTGGGCGATCTTTGTCGTTGCCCACTCAAGGTCTTCGTATTTGTAACGGATGACGATGTTCGAGGAAGGTTCCTTCATATTTGGGAATAACTTAGATACGAGTGTGGCGACCTTGAGGTAATCCTCGTAGTAAGGCTTCGTGTTAGGACCTGTGAAAATTTCGAAAGTCCCGATTTTTGCTGCGTTAGTTGTTATTGCTGCATTGACTTTTGACCATACCGCCTGGGAAATTCCTTTTCGGTTAGCCTTTAAATCTGAAAATGAAGTTGGAAATGTAACTGGTTGCGCGGGCGCCATTGTCGCTTTTGAAGTTGGCTTGGCTGCCGCAACTTTCTTCCATGTGTATTTGGATCCCGTTTTGAGGCACTTCACCGATACGCCACTGGCGATCGAAATTGCGTTGGGCTTGTTGCAAGGTTTGCCAATTTTAGTTGCAGCTTGAGCTGCCGCGGGTGAAAGAATGGAAGTTGCTAGGACTGCTGTGACAAAAGCAATGTATCTACTTCGCATATTTTTTATGTGGTCGAAGGATTACAAATCCCGCAACACGCTTAAGGCAACCACGATGCCTGCGCCGACGGTTGTTATTAGGAGCGGGGTCCAACCAAATAGTTGGTACGCGGTGATCTTCTTACGCTTTGGCTTAGTCACTGTGCTCATAGGTCCAATTTAACAGATATGGCTTTAACGAGCACTACACAACAAGAGACCTTGACTCACATGCTCGGTTGATTATTCTTGTGGGATGACAAAAGCAACTTTGGCAATTCTAATTATTGCTTCATCGCTAACTCTTGCGGGCTGCGGTGAAAGCAAGAGTGATCCTGCTGCATATAACAAGTGCCTTGAGACAGAAGCTGCTAAGTGGCTTGATGAGACAGGTTCAAACTTGGATTATGCGAATGAGAAGGCTGCTGAAGCCTGCGCTGATTTACAGTAGAACGATAAGACCGAGAGCAATAAGAATCGCTGCTGCCATGATGGAGCGGCGTTTACCGAGGCGTTGAGGTAATCCGTTGATGCCGCTTTGCTGATCTTCATCCAAATCTTTGATGACGTTGATGAAGTGTGCAGCCATTCCAAAGAGCGCTCCCCCGAGCCACATCCATGTAGGCGGTGTGATCTCTTTTGAGATTGCTATCGATGATGGAAGGGCAGCGAATGCGATGGCGTATGGAAGTGGTGAAAGAAGAGTGAATTTAAAGTAGAAGTTATAGGCAAGGCCACATGCGATGCCGAGCATGTAGACGAGTCCTCCGTAGAAGCCGAGTGGGCCAAGGAGATTAGCGATGAATGCAAAGGGAGTCATGAAGTAGATCCACTTGCGCAAGAAAGCAGGAGTGATGAGACCTGCAACGAGTGGTTTCTTGGTGCGGTTGTGGCTTAAGTCGTCTTGGTAGTCATAGAGATCATTGGTCCAACCGACAATGAGTTGGCCGCAGAAGATTCCGAAGGCGATGACATATGCGGGGCCTTCCCACCAGTAGTGAGTGGCGAATGCGAAACCGATTGTGGTGACGATGAGTGTGGGGCCAAAATGTGAAGCTTTGCGCAGGCCTTGGAACTTCTTCATCTTATTTTCTCCTTTGACAGCGTGGGCAGAAATGAGATGAGCGGGCTCCAAAGGTAATGCGTTTAATGGGTGTTCCACAGCGCGGACATGGTTCATCTTCTTGGCCATAGGCGGCAAGGGATTGTTCAAAGAATCCGGATTCACCGTTGACGTTTATGTATAGGTCATCGAATGAAGTTCCACCTTGGTTGATTGCTTCCTGCATGACTTCGGTGGCGAAGTCGATGATGGTTGCAACTTTCTTGGGTGTGAGTTCTGAGGTGAGTGTTTCTGGGTGGATCTTGGCGCGCCACAAAGTTTCATCGGCATAGATATTGCCGACTCCGGACATGATCTCTTGATTGAGGAGTGCTGTCTTAATCTTGATATTGCGCTTTAAGTAATTGTTGATGGTGGTTTGCTTGTTAAAGAGTGGATCAAATGGATCAGGTGCAATGTGTTGGGCAGATGAGGGGACGTTGTTTGTGGTCTCTTCAACCGATAACCAGCCGAAGGTGCGTTGATCGTTAAAGACGAGATCAAGTGAGCGCAGTGGTTTCTTTAATTGAAATTGTGCGCGGATATGTGTGGCTTTGGGGCGATCTTTCTGGTGGATGAGAAATTGTCCGCTCATGCCCAGGTGTGCGACTAAGACATAGGGGCGATTGAGTGTGAGCCAGAGGAATTTTCCGCGGCGATTGGTGCCGGTGATCTTTGCGCCGACAAGGGATGCAAGTGGTGCGATGGATTCTGGTTTGAGTGCGCGCGGGTGCAGGTTGTGAGCTTCGGTGATGCGATAGCCGGTGATGAGGTGATCGAGGCCGCGGCGAACTGTTTCAACTTCTGGAAGTTCGGGCACTTACTTTCCTGCTTTGCATTTTTCGGAGCAGTACTTCACATTCTCCCAATCGCGCGCCCATTTCTTGCGCCATTCGAAGGGGCGTTCACAGCGCAGGCAGGTCTTGGGTGGGAAGCCGTTCTTGATCTTTGCCTGCATGCGATGTGAAAGGGTTTAGTTGTTCTTTACGTATTCAGATGCGTGAGGGAAGCCGTTCTCTGCAAGCTTCTCAGCAATATCTGCTTTAACTGCCTGAACGACTTTATGTGTTCCGTTGCAGTTCTTCTCTGGATCTGTTGTGTAACCACAAGTGCAAGCGCCCATGAGATATCTCTTTTCTAGGTAGGTGTGCGCAATCCTAGGTGAGTATGGGTGGGAACGCGCGTTAGCGTGCTGCGCGCTCGAGGATGACGGTGAGCGCTTTGATGACGAGTGAGTTTCGATGCGTTGCTACCCAGTGATAACTCGCGTCGCCCAGTTTTCCTGAGGCTGTGATGAGGCGTGAAAGGTTGCTGTTGCCACGAAGTGCGAGAAGGTGTGCGATGGCTGCGGCGCCGCGGTGTGTGGTGCCGTCGATGATGGCGATGACTTCTTTCTCGCACTCGGCGCGGGTCAGGTCGAAGGAGGGGAGGTCTGCCTGTTGGAATGGGTGTGCGTTGATATCTGCATTGAGGCGTAGCCAGTTAAGGGATGCGAGACAGAATCTGCATTCGCCATCGAAGATGACTGTGGCGATTGGATTCATGGCTTGAGGTTACTGGAGATGTCAGTGGGGGGCTAAATCACAATAGCTTACGAAGCCACGGCTCCAAGGTTCCCATTTTGAATTGACCAGTGTCGAAAAATTTCATTAGATCCTTATGGAGTGATTTGCTATCGGAATTTATTGTGTATCCATTAATTCGCAAAAAAGTATCGGTCGCAGCAAATGCAACTCTCTTGTTACCATCGATAAACGGGTGATTGATAGCTAGGCTCTCAAGTAGCGCTGCTGCTGATTCGATGACATCTTTGTAATACCCCGATTGGGGTCTGGCTACGGCAGATTCAAGTGCACCCATATCGCGAATGCCATCACTGCCGCCATATTTCTTAATGAGCACCATATGCATTGCGAGGACATCAGGAACAGTGAGGTATTGGATAGCTGGCATTACTGGGCGAGCTTTTGATATAGATCATCGAACTGATCCATGCTCAGTCCAAATGCTTCAAGTACATGCGCGCGAGGTCGATCAAGTTGATTGCGCTCTAAATATTCGGTGAGCGCTTCCTCTAGAACTGATTGGAATTGACGCCCTTGCTTCTGCGCGAGCTCGCGAGCGGCGGCCAAGATTTCGGGGTCGGCTTGGGACGAGAATTTCTCACGTTGAGTGGTCATTGTTGGCCTCCAATGGATTTCTTGATGAATCTTGATGCATCATGATAGCACTTATCGCGTCGGTGTCAGCGGGTGGCTCTAGCTTTGAGGCATGTTCACATGGTTAAGGCATAGGGCGATGGATCGCGAACTCACTGAGATTCTTGATGAGCACGCGCGGGTGCGAGGCGATGCACAGGCGATCAAGGATTTCTTATTGCAGGTGCTTGCAGATAATCGCGATGGTGTTGAGAAATTCAGTGATGAGGCACTTGAAAGGGCTGCAGAGATTATTGAACAGGTGGGGCCAGGTGCGTTCTATTGGATGACAGATATTGCGGCGCAGATGGTGGTGTTGTCAGAAGCAACGCTGCGTGGCTTTAGTACCAATGTCAGCATTGAACTTGGAGCAAGTGCTGATGCGGATTCGATAGTTGATTTGGTTGTGAGGCTGCCTTAGTACTAATTACTTAGCTAGCGGCGCGAGTAAATAACCGGCCAAAGTTGATTCTGGTCGCCCTGAACCGCGGTGTTGTGCTTTAAATGATGCGGTTCCATCTGTGCCACAGAGGCTCAAGATTGCAGAAGATCCACCAGGGTGGGATTTAATCCATTGGGTCAGGTCATACACATTACCGCTTACAACAGTCCAGCAACTAGCAGCAGAGTTATTCTCTTTCACCTTTGCCATTGTGTAGGCAGATTGTGTTGTTATTTCAGGTGTGGGTGATGCAGAAGGTTGTGGAGTTTCTTTCGTTGCAGCAGGTGATGGAGTTGAAGCTGGTGCTGGTCCACGGAGAACTTCTCCTGGAACTTCCTTTATTCCAACGCCAAGAGTAATTGCAGCTTTTGCACGGGAAGTGATTACAAAATTGTAGATACCAGCTTCTGCAGGGACTGAATAGCGCGCTAGATAGAGGAAATTGGTGCGGCCAAATGGTTCGTAGAATTTTGTACGTTCAGTGTATTTGATGGTGGTCTTCTTACCTGTTGGTGAAGTAATTACCAGCTGAGGAAGCAAGGTGCTCTTCATTGCGTTCTCAGGCTTCTTATCGACAATCAAATACTGCAGATCGAATTGATCGCCATCTTTGAGCGCTGCGCGGAAAGCCTTCTTCTGACCTGACTTGGTAAATGAAGCTCGAACCGCAAATGAAACTGTGCCGTCGGCAAGAAGTGGACCAGCAGCTGGTGTGGTGTCTGTATCAAGAAGTTCGACAGGTTGATGAGCTGAAGCAGATGGTGCAATGGTGAATGCCATCGCGAGTGCGAGTGCAGTGGTCAGGGTGCGGCGCATTGGAAAATTAGTTGCCTGTCTTGCGAGCTTGGCGCCAGTGATAGAGATAGACAGGTGCTGCTATCGCCATTGTTGAGAAAGTTGTGAAGATGTTCTTAAGCGCCTGGCGCTGATTGTTATCTTCTTGCTGCTGCAAGAGCGCAGGGTCCGGTGCGTTTTCGGCCTTGAGATAAGGGTCTACGTAGGCAGGGTCTGGAAATACTGCATCGAGTATTGCATTAACGAGGGCAACTGTTGAGAAGAGTACGACGAGCAGGGTAACGAGGCAGACTGCGTAGAGATAGAGAGAGCGCCAATCAATGCCTTGGTGGGCAGGTGCTGGGGCTGCTGTCTTCTTCGCTGGAGCTTTAGTAGCTGTCTTTGAAACTGCGGTCTTCTTTGTGGTTGCCATAGTTCTATTCTTCCACTTAATTAACTATTTAATGCGGTTGAGCATCTCTTTCATCTGAGCGATTTGCGCTGATTGATCAGAAATGACTTTTACACTGAAAGCCTTGATATCGGCATTCTGCGCATCTTCGATCATCTGAGTCATATGGATTGCACCATCGTGGTGACCAGTCATTCCCTTGAGCCACAAAATGTCGAACTTGGAACCGCTCTCTATTTTCAGAGCAGAGAGTTCAGCATCGTTAAGCATTCCACCCATTCCATCCATTGAGTGGCCCATATCTTCTGATGCACCTGCATCTTTGAGCCATGCCTTCATCTGAACAATTTCTGCTGCCTGGTCTGCGCGAATCTTCTTTGCAAGAGCAAGAAGTTCTGCGTCTTTAGATTTACTGATGGCAAGGGTTGAGATATCAACTGCTTGTTGGTGATGAGGAATCATCATCTGCAAGAACATGATGTCGGCGCCTGTGTAATTTCCTGAAGCTTTGCCATAGGCAGAATCGTTGTGATGGCCCATGCCCTGAGAGCCATTTTGATCACTGCGATCTCCGCGGTTGATGGCAAAGGAAGCGATTACGGCAAGAAGTAGCGCGATGATGGCTAGAAATACGCCCGTCTTCTTATCAATGGTGATCTGCATAGTTTCTAGAGTAGCCCTTCTAGGAAGTGATGTCCTTATGAGCGAATCGATTGATTGCTAGCGCGTATAGAACAGTTCCTGAAATAAAGCAGTAACTGGCGCCGCGGATCATGACTGACCAGTCGATGGTGGTGGACAGGGCGTCGAACCACGAGAAGGCGTAGTGAACGGGAAGCCAGTTGCGGATGCTGCCGAGCGCGGTGATGGCATCAAGAATGTTGAGCAAGATTGAGATACCAACTGCGACGCCGACGGCGCCAAGTGGTGCATCGGTGCGAACGCTTAAATAGAAGGCAAGGCCTGCAACGAAGAGAAGTGAGATTGCAAGGTAGCCAGTCATGATTGCTATTCGTGAAAGCGCAACTGAGTTGGTGAAAGTTGCACCAAGTGGTGTCTGTAAAGGCTTTGTTCCGAATGCGATGGTGCCAACTATCCAGGCGGATATCGGCATCAGCAGTACAGCAATCGCTGAGAGCGTGAGGCTTACTTTGATTTTCTGAATTAATAAACGTCGACGTGGAACTGGGGATGCAAGCAAGTAGCGAAGAGTCGACCACGATGCTTCTGATGCAACAGTGTCGCCGTTAAAGAGTGCAACTACAGTGACAAGAAGGAATGGTGTGGCGAAGTACAACATTGTGGTGGTGAAGTTGGCAGCGCCGATTGTTGCAAGACCAATAAGGTCAGTTGTTCCAGAACCTAGCCGGGTTGGTCCCCCACTGTTTCCTGATGGGCCGAACTTCACAGCGATAGCAACAAGGATTGGCAGTGAAAGTACGAATGCGTAGGCAAAGGCTGTGCGCTTGCGCTTTAACTGACGATAGAGCTCGACGTTATAGGGAAGAGTCTTCGAGGCTGTGTAGCTCATTTCTTCTCCTTTCCGATGACTAAGTCATCGCCGATAAGTTCGAGGAATATCTCTTCGAGGTTATTAGCCTTGCGATTCTTGGCGAGCAACTTCTTCATCGGGCCAAACGAGATCAATTGACCGCGGTGCATCAAGACCACATGGCTACAGGTCTGCTGAACTTCGGCAAGCAAGTGTGAAGAGATGATGACGGTGCGACCAGTTGCTGCGTAATCCTTGAGTACTTGGCGCATCTCAGCGATTTGTTGTGGATCCAAACCATTGGTTGGTTCATCGAGAACAAGTAGGTCTGGCATGCCGAGCATTGCTTGTGCGATTGCTAGGCGTTGGCGCATACCTTGGCTGTAAGAGCGCACTTTCTTATCCAGTGCGGTTCCAAGTTTGGTAATTGCAACTACTTCATCAAGGTACTGCTCGCCATCGCGACCGATGCTGCGCCAGTAGAGAGAAAGATTTTCGCGACCAGAAAGGTGTGGCAAGAAACCTGGACCTTCAACGAAGCTACCGAGATTAGCTAGCGCCTCTGATCCTGGATAGACAGGCTTGCCATCGATAAAGATGGAACCTTCTGTTGGAAAGATCAAGCCCATCAACATACGAAGAGTTGTGGTCTTTCCAGCTCCATTTGGACCGAGCAATCCAACAACTTGTCCGCGTTCTACCGAGAACGAAAGATCGGTGACTGCGCGGTATCCGTCCTTGTAGACCTTACCGAGATTTTCAACCTCTACGAGTGCGGTGCTGTTCTCATGGCTCGGTGCAATCTTTGGTCTGCGTACGCGGATATAAACCGCTGCAAGTAGAACTGAAAGTACTGCGGCAATTGGCCAAATCAAGTTGGCAGACCCTGCACGCGATGCAGTTGCATCAGAAGTCGTATAGGAAAGTGGCGATAGCGCTGAAACAGAATAGAAGCGTGATGGCTTAGGCAGTTCATAGCCTTGATCAGTACTTGAAACACCGACTGCAATGATGTCGCCGACTGATGCATCAAGAATTGTGGCAGGCAAGTTAATTGTTACTTCAGTTCCGGTCTGCGGAATGTTCTCAAGACGTACCGGTGCAACAACACCATTTGGTTGATTGATAGAACCACTTGGTGACTTTGTTACCAATGAAAAGAAGAGAGTGGCATCTCCTGTTGTGCTGGTGATGCGAACTTTGATAGATGATGGACCGACAACAGAGATTGGCTCTGTCAGCGGAGCGCTTTCGATCAAGCCACTTTGTCCGGGCAATAGCGCTGGGCTAAATCCAGCGATGGTTGAAGCAACGCGTGAGGCAAGTGCGCCAGCTGAACCAATTCCAGGAAGTGCTGAAATTGCACTTGGAATTCCACCGATAGGAAATGAAAGTGCCACAGTTGGAGTTAGTAACTGAAGCTGCTTTACCGTCGCATCTGTTGGCAGCTTCGGGCTCGCAAATACCTTAGGAATAACGGTGGAATCTTGTAACGAGATTGAACCGTTGGTCTTTGTAAATTGGAACGCAGGGAATTCAATCTTCTCTTTCAGCAAATTCTTCTTAAACCATTGCAGATATTGCTCGCGCAGGTAACTCGTCTGGTCTATTCCGCCATCATGTCCCCCGGCGTGCCAGATAAGGGCAAGTGGAAGATTTGGTTTCGCCTTCTCAATTGCTTTGGCCGAATTAAAGCTTTCAGTCAGCGGGAAGAGTGAATCTGCCTGTCCCTGGCTGAGCAAGGTTGGCGCAGTGATTGCCTGCAGATAATTCTTTGGCGAAACAGATCCGAGAAGTTTGCTTTCACTAGCAGTTGGCTTGCCGTTGATTGCTGCGTTGGAATATGCATCGCACCAAGCTTGAGTAAAGGTTCCGCACTCACCGAGGTATGCGCCCTGTAGCGATACGGCCGAGAAGAATGTTCCGGCCCACACTTTCTTAAATGGTCCAGGTGTTGTGACACCTGCTGCGCTCTGCGGGAATAAGTCGTTCTTTAGGTCGCTCCAGGTGATGTCGGCAATGACAGCATCGATTCGTGAATCAGCGCTAGCTGTCATCAGCGCATTGGCTCCGCCATAGGAACTACCCATGATGCCAACGCGTGGATCTCCTGATTTATCTTGAAGTACATTCTTATTACGAGCAAGGTAGGAAATTAAAGCCTTGGTATCTGCAACTTCTGCATCAGGGGCGTTCATCGAAATCTGGCCAGTTGATTTACCGAAACCGCGCGCAGTCCATGTGAGAACAACAAAACCTTTATCTACAAAGTACTGAGCGTCGGTTGCCACAGAATCTTTGCTGCCACCAAATCCATGGGCGATCAAGATGGCAGGAGCTGGAACCTTCTTTGGAAGGTAGAGCGATGTATCAAGTGAAACCGCACCTGCTGTATCAATTGTGCGAACTTGCACAGAGTCTGCTGTGGCTGGAATCGGAGTCAGGGAGATGGCTGATAGAACAAAAAGTGCTGCTATCGCTTGTAATTTAACTCTACTGATTCTCACTTGGTAAAGGTAGTTGGATTTTCGCTTCGCTGCATTTCCGAATTTTCGGTATTCTCACCGTTATGAAGTTACGAGTTCTTCCACTTGCTCTTGTTGCAGTGTTATCTGCATCTCTTTTGCCACATGTTGCCGAAGCCGCACCAGCTAAGACCAAGCGATATACCGTGACGATGAAGAAGGCGCATCTACCTGCTGCTCCTAAGAATGGCACCGATGATTATCGCTGCTTCTTACTTGATCCAAAGGTCACTGAGGATTCCATCATCCGCTCAATTCAATTTATTCCGCAACGTAAGAATTATGTTCACCACGCAATCATCTTCCGCGTGACAGATGCAGATCTTGAAGAAGCGATTGCTGCAGATAAGAATGGAACAGGCTGGCCATGTTTTGGCGGATCTGGTCTCGGCGGAATGCTTTCGACATTCATCTCATCCCCTTGGCTCAGCTCATGGGCGCCAGGACGTGGCAAAGATGTTTCACCTGCGGGATACGGGACACCATTTAAGAAGAATGAACGATTCGTTCTTCAAGTCCACTACAACTTACTTGCAGCAAGCGGGGGCAAGGTAGAGACAGATCAATCAAAGATTGTGATGGAGACAATTCCTGCAAAGGGATCAACCGTGAAGCAACTCCATGTTGAACTCTTCCCTGCTCCTGTTGAATTGGCATGCCCTGCTGGGGTGACTGGTCCTCTCTGTGATCGCAAGCAATCTCTGATTGATTTAGCTGCACGTACAAGTACAACCAGCGCATTTGAATCTGCTGGAATCAACGCCCTCTGTGGTCAAGATCCATTTAAGCCGGTGGCATCTCTTACTTCGCAATGTGACAAGGTTATTAATACCAACTTCACTGTGATTGCTGCAGCGCCACATATGCACTTGCTCGGCCGTTCACTTTCCATCATTCTCAATCCAGGAAAGCCAACTGAAAAGTTGCTCCTTGATGTGAAGAATTACAACTTCGATGACCAATCTGCGACAGTTTTAAAGACTCCGGTAAAGGTTGTTGCAGGCGACACGATTCGCGTGAAGTGCACATTCGATCCAACGCTGCGCCAGAAGATTCCGCAGTTAAAGTCACTAGCGCCGCGCTACATCACATGGGGTGAAGGTTCATCTGATGAAATGTGTCTCGGGGTAATTGCAGCAACTCCGCAATAACCAATCTCGGGTACGAGAATCAACTCGCTAAATAAATTGCGCGAATGACTTTCCTCCATCGGATGATTTCCAGACTTGGCTACCCGTGATAACAACTATGAGCTCAGATGATTGGGTGATAGTTCCAATGGCTGCGCTGAAGGTGAAATGAGTCTTCCATGTTCTGCCTTGATCTACTGAAGCGAGCAATTTGCTACCTGAACTTGCCAGCAAGAATTTCTTATTCCACTCAATCTGGCTGAACTTCAATTTCGAAGGAAGTTTTCGCTCACTCTTAAATGAATCTTTGCTCCAGATCAGCGCTCCTTCTCGAATGGCTAGTGCTTCACGTTTCTTCACTGGATTTATGGCAATCTCCGAGAAAGTATTCTTGCCTTGATTTGACCAACTTCTTCCTGCGTTATTTGAGTAGAAGAGATCGCCACTCTGCGAATCAGCTCCATAGAGTTCGGCACCCGAACTTTCAAGAAGATGGAAATCAACTTTTCCTTGCAGTGAGACTTTCTTCCAACTCTTTCCAGTATTTGTTGAGAGCAATAATCCAATTGGGTTAGGCAATGAAGAACCTGCACCAGGATGACCAGATGCATAGATTCGAGATCCATCAATACTCAAGCCCATTACATCGAAGTTCTCTGGACTTGCTTTAGTGATGTCATTCTCACCGTTGAGTATGTATAAGCCTTCGTGAGTGCCCAGCAGAATTTTCTGACCGAGAACTCTGACGTTATGGATATGAGAAATCGAGCCAAGGCTTTCACCAGATGCTGCTGCTGGATGTGCTGAACCGAGCGCTATCCAACAGAGAATTACTGCGATTATTCTTTTCATTGCTAAACCCTTCCTGCGTATGGCATGAGGCCATCTACGCTGTAAATGCTGGAGAAACGAAGACCGCTCTTTGTCGACCGCGCTTCCCACATCATTCCATTGCCTGCATAAATGCTCATGTGGTGAATTGTGCTGATGGTTCCTTTATAGGAGTAGAAGAGCAGATCGCCTGGTTGCATTTCAGCTAGAGGAATCTGCTTTGTGTATGTGTAATACAGACCAGAGTTAAGTCGATCCCAGATTGGCCAACCTAAACCAGCTGATTTATAGGCTGCATAGACAAGCCCAGAACAATCGAATGAACTCGGACCTTCATTACCCCAGACATACGGCTTTCGGGCGAGCACTTGTCGCTTTGCAAATTCAACTGCCTGGGCTCTCTGTGCTTCAGTTGTTCGTGAAGTGCTCTTGCCATTTGGGCCACCGGTTTTCCAAACTTTGGATTGGCCCTTAACTTTGCTCGCTTCATTGGCACGCGTCTCTTCCAGAATCGCAAGTTGTCGCTTCTGCTCCAGAGTAATGCGAACTTTCTTTGCCGATGCTAAATCGCGCTGCAATTTATCCTGGACCGCTTGAAGTTTATTTACTTCTTTTTGCTGTTCAGTCTTGGCATCATCGGCCTCTTTCTTTACTGCTGCAACTTTTGCAGTGATTACTCGTTGGGCATCTTTGGCAGCTTCAGCGACCTTCTTGGCCTCTTGTGCAATCGCCTCTGCAGCTTTAAATCGCTTGAGCGCGGTTTTATTTGAAGCACCCAAGTTTTCGAGAGTTGATATCCGATCAATCATCTCCTGCGGGCCAGATGCTGAAAGCACTGATTCAAGATCGGAAAGTCCTCCCCCAGATGTGTAGGCATTGACAGCGAGTTTTCCGATTTCCCGATGAGTGGAAGCAACGGCTGCTGCAGCCTCTTGGTAATCAGCGGCGGCTTTCTGAGCAAGTGCGGTCGCCTTAACCAATTGTGTTTGCGCCTCCTGATATCGAGCCTGAGCCTTATTTGCTAGTGCAGTGAGTAGTTTGAGATTTCCACGCGCTTTCGCTAACCGTTTCATCGCCGCATCGGCTACTGCCTTCTTTTCCAACTCTGCTTTCTTTGCAGCTTCAATTTGGGCAAGCGTTGGTTTGTGGTTTGTGGCTTGTGCTCCCGATGAAGAGATTTGAAATATCAGAAGGACGGTGAGGTAGAGGTTAATTTTTTTCATCGCTAGAGCCTCCGCGCCCCAACAAAGGGCTTCGAGCCAAAACGTGGAGTAAGTGGGATTACTTCAACCCGTTTTCCAGGACGGGGAGCCTGCACCATTTTGCCGCCACCCACGTAGATGGATACGTGACTAATCGGCTTTCCGAAGAACAGCAAATCACCGGGTTTTACAGATCCGTAAGAGACTGACTTGCCATATCTAACTTGAATACGGGATGAGTGCGGAAGTGAAACTCCCGCTTGTTGGAATGCACGCATCGTAAGTCCCGAGCAGTCCCATTTGGTTGGACCGGCTGCAGCCCAGACATAGATATCACCGACTTGTTGTAAAGCGTACTTTAGTGCAATCGAGCCTCGAGTGTTATCTCCTTTGTAACTCTGGGCAAACTTTTGAGACGCGCTCAAGATCTTGTTCTCGCGATCTGCCTCTTCCCTGGCTAGTCGATCACGATCTTCCTTTTTGAGTGAATTAAGAATCTTCTCTGCTTTAGTTAGAGCCGACTTAGCTCGAGAAACTTCTACTTTGAGTTTTGTCCGCTCTGACTTGAGCAGTGCTGTTCGATCTGAAATAACAAATTGAGAAGCTTCAACGTTCTGCCTACTTACTGCATACTCACGACTTTGAGCCGCATAATTTCTTGCAATTACATCCAAGGTTCCCGATGAAGATAAGAATCCGGTGGGATCGCTAGAGAAAAGTAGGCCCAGCGACTCTCCCAGCCCGTCAGATTTGTACTTGGCTATCGCGATACGAGCTAACTTTTTCTGAGACTCATCTAGCTTTATTTGCAAAGTTGCTTCGCGCTTTTGTAAGACTTGTGTCTCTTGTTCAAGTTTACGTATTCGGATATTAATCTCATTGGCCGCTTCAAACTTTTCTGCAGCCAGAGTACGAAGTCGGTCGACTTCACGTTGGGCACTTTGCACGGTCGGGGCCGCTATTGCGGGGTTGGCCGACAAAGCCATGTAGATAGCTAATAAAAAAATAAAACGTCTCAAAAGAATCCTCTTCTCGCTGTGGGGTGAAATGGGCAGCGAGAAGTATTAGATTCGGGAGATTCCTAGTTGTGGGAGAGAGAGCGCGAAAGTGAGATTTGGGGGGCGCAGATAGTTGAGAGATTGATTCCAGAAGCCCAGCAGTCTGTCTAGGTTTCTCGCTCTGCGGCGGAGCAAGAGGTACTTGCCTCCGAAGAGAAGTGCGAAGAAGATGATTCCGAAACAAATCTCGTTAAGGAGATTGGATCCGGCGCTGCCTGCTTCAGAATGAGTTGAGTGCTCATGTTCCATAGTCACGACGGGGGCTTGAGCCTCGTTGTGACAATTATGAGCAATAACTGCGCCAGTAGAAAGAAGTGAAATGACAAGAGCGAAGGCCGAGGCCGCTCGTGACATTCTTAATTTCGACTTGAACACACCCCAAGGTTAGCAATACGGGCATTCTCTGTCCCTTTGTACATGCTTATCTCTTCCTGAGAGATATTCTTCACTCATGGTTAACCACGGCAATATGTATGGACCGGCATTTACCTTTCTAGGTATTCCCGCATGTGATCTTGATGATCCTGCGACCTATAAGGGTGCTGATGTCATCATCGTGGGCGCACCGATCGATAGCGGAACTTCACATCGTTCAGGTGCGAAGTTTGGTCCGCAAGCTATTCGCGGTGGCGATTACTTGCCACATGATGGAGAACGTCCACATTTAGCTCTGCGCACAGATGGTTTGAAAGATCTTAAGGTCTTTGATGCTGGTGATTTATTGATGCCTGGTGGAGATTTAGTCGCATCCCTTGCTGTCTTGCGCGAAGCAACTGAAAAGATCTCACGTGCAGGTGCAATTGCTGTTGTGTTGGGTGGAGATCACTCCATTGCATCAGCTGACGTTGCCGGTATTGCAAACCACTTAGGTCACGGCAAGGTATCGATGGTGCACTTTGATGCACATGCTGATACCGGCGAAGATCAGTGGGGCGCACTCGTTGGGCATGGAACACCGATGCGTCGATTAATTGATGAAGGTTATGTCCGCGGAGATCGTTTCTTACAGCTAGGTCTTCGTGGATATTGGCCAGATAACAAGACTCTCGAGTGGATGCGCGATCAAGGAATGCGTTCATACGAGATGACTGAGATTCATCACCGCGGCCTTAAGGCTGTATTGGATGAATCATTTGCAACGCTCACCGATGGTTGCGATGGAGTCTTCTTATCTGTCGATATCGATGTTGTAGATCCAGGAATGGCGCCAGGAACAGGAACTCCTGAACCAGGTGGAATGACTTCACGTGAATTGCTTGAAGCAGTTCGCCGTATCTGTCTTGAATTGCCTGTCGTTGGTATCGATGTGGTCGAAGTTGCACCAGCATTTGATAGCGCTGATATCACCGCAATCTTGGCTAACCGCGTTGTTCTAGAAGCACTCAGTGCAATTGCAAAGCGCCGTAATGGTTCTACATATGATCCAACGCAGAACTTGTTGGATCGCTAAGAACTAGAGCGTATCGAGAATCATCTGGACATCATCCATTGATGTCCAAGGGTTTACGAAGGCAAAGCGCAAGATTGATTCACCTGCATGCTTTGATGGTGGAATAAAGCCGATCTGCTTTTCTAGCAGTGCATCAGACCATTGCTGATACTGGGCTGGAGTCCAACCTTTGCGAGTAAAGGCAACGATAGATAGCTCTGGTTCGCGCACGAGCTCAAGGTTTGGGTGAGCCACGATGCGCTTTGCAGATTCCTTAGCAAGGCGAATTCCTTCTTCAACAGCTTCTGAATACGCATCTGTGCCGTGGGCTGCGAGTGAGAACCAGAAAGGTAATCCGCGTACGCGACGAGTTAAGTGGATTGCATAATCAGATGGCGACCAAGAATCATCGTGCAGAGTTTCAAGATAGCTGGCGTGCTGAGTGTGTGTCTCTTTAGCTAACGCGGGATTTCGATAGACAAGTGCGCAGGCATCGTATGGAGCAAATAGCCACTTATGTGGATCGACGATAAATGAATCTGCATCTTCAACGCCGTTATACAGGTGGCGAACAGATGGTGCACAAAGACCTGCGAGACCATATGCGCCATCGACATGGAACCAGATGTTTCGCTCTTTGGCTGTCTTAGCAAGTGTCGCTAAATCATCAACGATCCCGAGGTTGGTGCTTCCTGCTGTTCCGACAATCGCGAAGACGCGCTTATTTGTGGTGGCATGTAAATCATCGATTGCCTTAGCAACGTGTGCACCATCAAGACGTAGTTCATCATTTGTTTCAATCTTAAGAACATCAACATCCATCACATGGGCAGCAGATGTAATTGATGAATGTGATTCGGCGCTGCAGGCAATCACCCAGCGCTGAGTATCGGGGTGTGTTTTGCGTGCTTGATCACGCGCGACAACGAGAGCTGAAAGATTTCCCATCGTGCCGCCTTGAACAAAGACTCCACCGGCTGACTGTGGAAGTCCTGCAATATCAATCAGCCATTTGATTGCTTGGTTTTCTGCAAAGACTGCGCCAGCGCCTTCTTGCCATGAACCGCCATAGAGAGAAGATGCGCCGACTACGAGATCAAAGAGGTTTGAGTATTCACTGGGCGCAGATGGAATAAATGCGAGGTTGCGTGGGTGATCTGTAGAGATACAGGCCAATGCGAGAGTGTCGGTAAATACTTTGAGAGTCTCTTTGCCGCCAAGACCTTGTGCGGTAATGGTGTTACCAAGTTCAGAGTAGAGATCTGCTTCTGTGCGAGGGCCATCAAGTGGCGGATCTGATTTCAAACGAGCAAGGCTGTACTCCATGACAGCTTTTGCGAGTTCTTCTACCTCTGCGGTGAATTCATGCACGGGTGGATTCTGCCAGTTCTTTACTTATGCTGCTTGAGCAGGAAATCCATGACCTGTTGCGCAAAATCAGATGGCAAGTTGGGGCGGTGTGCTCCGTCTTTGATCTCCCAATATTGCAAGTGGGTCGGTGTACCGCAGGTGTAGTCAAAGATTGTTGTCTCTTGGCCCTTGATGGTGGGTTCGAAATCCTTCTTTACCTTCACGGGATCAACGCACTTGCTGGCAGCGGCAATCTTCTTCACTGTGGTCTTCACGCTTGTGTAGGGAAAGTCATTCATGACTCCCCCGCCAACTTTGATGGTCTTATCGGCAGTGCCGTGAATATTAAGTAGTGAGAGCGGCGCTGATGGCGTGCAGTCGGCTGCGTCATCCATGGCACCTGCGATAGCAACGATTGCTGCGACTTTATTTGTCTTACATGCAAAGGTAAATGACATAAATGCGCCGTTGCTATGGCCAATTAAATAAATACGCTTTGGATCAACGGGTTGCTTTGCGCTGATTTCATCGATCAATGAATTGATATAGGCAACGTCATCGACTTCTTGCTTAAAGCGATTGCAGCAAGATTTCGATGCATTCCAAAAACGTTTTCCAATGGGGTTCACCATTCCATCGGGTGCGATATAGATAACGCCTGACTTCTTAGCAAGAGGTGCAATTCCCATGTATTTCTCTAAGTGCGAACCCGAAGTAGAAGCTGAGTGAAGCAAGATAAGGAGTGGTGCGGGATCAGAAAGTTGGTTTGGCAGATGGACCGTGACGGGGCGATCGCCGCCGACAGTAAAGGTCTGTGCCGCATCTGCAGGCGATAGGGATGCCAGAGTTAGCGCAAGCAGGGCGAGCAGGCGTAACTTCATTGTTCTATCTTTGTATGTCTACCGAGCTTTGTCACACTGGACTGCCATAATTTTGCCCATGTTGAAACTCGAGCACTTTCTAGAAAAAGTAATCTTCGCCGGACGCTGGTTATTGGCTCCCCTTTATATCGGTCTGCTTCTAGCCCTTATTCCAATTCTGTATCGCTTCTTCCACTCTTTCTGGCACATCATGAGCCACATCACTACTTCAACAATGAGTGAAATTACGCTTCAGGTTCTCGAACTTCTCGACACAGTATTGCTCGGCAACCTCATCATCTTGGTGCTCTTTGCCGGCTATGAAAACTTCGTATCAAAGATTGCAATCGCAGATGGCGCAGAAGATCGCCCACACTGGATGGGACATGTTGATTCAAGCGGCATGAAGATCAAGCTCATCGGTTCACTCGTGGCTATCTCAGTGATCGAACTTCTTAAAGACTTTATGCAAGAAGGAACCTTCGATGCCAACCGCGAAGGCTGGCGAATCGGAATTCATATGACCTTCGTCGTATCTGGCGTTCTCTTTGCCCTCATGGAGATGATGGCTGATCGCCACAAATCTGAAAGATAGTTCTGGTCCGAAAGATAATTCACAGAGAATCCTTTAACTTATAGGGGTGTCGATTCAATCTGGACTGTGCTCATAAATCGATAATGGGCACATGAGAATCAAATCGCTGCCCATCGTTATCGCACTCTTTCTATCTGCCTTTACAGCACTTCCGGTTCAGGCGGCGGTAACAATCATCCAGACCCCAACACCTGCAGTGGCGACCCTCGATCAGAAGACTCTTACTCTTCCTGCGCCGACATCGAATTCACCAGGTGCATGGACTGTTGTGATTGATAACCCTGCAATCGCAACAGCGAATGGTTTGAACCTCACACTGCTTGCGGTGGGAACAACTGTTATCGAATATTTCCAGGCAGCATCTGGTGAATACAACGCATCATCACGCCATAGTCGCCTCACAGTAAATCCCGGCATTCCAACTCTTGGCGGCTTTGCAGATCAGACCGTAAATCTTTCGCAGAACTTCATCACGTTAACAGCGCCAACATCGACATCAGATGGTTCATGGAGCTACACATCTCTTAATACAGATATCGCAACTGTTTCAGGAAATACCGTCTCTCTTCGCGATGCAGGCACTGTTCAGATTCGTGCAACGCAGTCCACAACACAGAAGTGGGCAACTGCCACAAAGACTATGAACTTAACTATCAATGCACCTGCTCCAACAATTGGATCCTTTAGCAATATCACTCTTTCAATTGATAGCGTCTCGAAAGTTCAACTCACTCTGCCAACATCGAATTCAAAGGGTGGATGGACGCTCACTAGCTCTGATCCAACTGTTGCTTCCCTAGAGGGATACACGCTGGTTGCAATCAAGACAGGAAGCGCCGTTATTACTGCAAAGCAGTCTGCGGCCGATGGATATCGCTCCGCAACAGTGCAGATGACGGTGACTATTTCTGCAGTGGCACCAACTGTGGCAGTTGGTAACTTTAAAGACCTTGCAATTGAACTAGATCCGGGAGCGACAAAGACAGTTGTGCTTCAAGCGCCTACATCGAACTCAACTGGTGCTTGGACATATACATCTTCTAACGTTGCAATTGCGTCGACAAATGGGGCAGTGCTTACAGCGCTTAAGCCTGGCAAGATCACAGTGACTGCAACTCAGGCAGCCGTCGGTAATTACGCAGCATCTGCACCACAGGTAATTACAGTGAAGATTCAGGGTAAGCAGACACTTGTTGCCCCTGCTTCTGTCACCAAACTTGTTGGAGACCCAGCGCTCAAGATTGCATATCCAACATCTCTCTCAGATGGTGCTTGGACTGCCGTATCAAGTGCCCCAACAGTTGTAGGGGTAACTAATGGAACGCTGACATTTGATAACGCAGGTAGGTCAGTAATTACTCTGACTCAAGCAGCAACAGATAGCTATCTTGCAAATACAGTTACCTTTGAAGTTCTCGTTATCGGTACTCCTCCAACACTGGGCGCCTTTGCACCACAGAGCGTTGGTGTTGGTGAAAAGCTGACTAATCCAGTTCTTCCAACTTCTAATTCGCAAGGCAAGTGGGTCTTCTCATCATCTGACCCATCAGTTGCATCCATTGTCGATAACGTCATCACAGGTATCAAGGCAGGAACTGCAGTGATCTCTGCCTATCAAGAACCTGCTGGCAAGTACGGACAATCTCCAACTGTGCAGGCAACAATTACTGTAAAGCCATCGCCAACGATTGCAGCATTTGCAAACCTTGAGCTCACAATCGGAGCTGGAGCAAAGCCGATTGCAGCACCTGTAAGTCAATCAACAGGTACCTGGAGCTTCACATCAAGTAACCCTGCGATTGCAACAGTTTCTAACGGAGTGCTTAGCCCAGTAGCTGTTGGTTCCGTAACAATCACTGCTACACAAGCAAGTACAGCAGCATTTGCTAGCGCGATTCGTACATTTACAGTCACTGTAAAGGCTGCGCCGGAATCTCGTGCAAGTGCTTCTTTGGCTGGTCGCGTTATTTCGGTCTATATATCAAATACAACTGGTAAGTCAGTGATCGTAAAGATCAATGGCGTTGTTAGCCGCGTTGGCAAGAACACTGTAGGTGCAGGAAAGCGCATCGTGACTGTGCAAGTAAATGGCCGCTTGCTACTTACCAAGCAATTTACGGTGAAGTAAGAGTTAAGAAGCTTTAGTCTTTGAGCGCATCTCTCCGATGCCCTCAATACCTGTGATTACTTCTTGACCTGCAGCCAAATACTTTGTTGGCTTAAAGCCCATACCAACACCTTCGGGTGTTCCGGTATTGATGATGTCGCCTGGGAATAGCTCCATAAATTGGCTTAAGTACCAGACGATGTGATCGATGCCGTAGATCAAGTCGCTGGTGCGTGAATCCTGACGCTTCTCGCCATCGACTGTGCAGTACAAGCGAACATCATCTGGCTTAAATTCATCTTCTGTAACAATCGTTGGACCCATTGGGTTAAATGTTGGAAATGACTTTCCCTTAACCCATTGGCCAGCGCGTTCTATCTGCCAGTGGCGCTCAGAAACATCTTGGCTAATTGAATATCCAAGAATGTGGCTACGAGCTTCTGATTCATTCTTCAAATACAGAGCGCGCTTGCCGATAACGATGGCAAGTTCTACTTCGTAATCTGTGGCCGTTGAATTCGGCGGGATCGCGATTTCATCGTTAGGTCCGATGAGGCAATCAGGTGCCTTCATAAAGACCACAGGTTCTGGAGGCGGTGTCATTCCAGATTCAGCTGCGTGGCGTGCATAGTTAAGGCCGATGCAGATCAACTTTGTTGGACGAGCAACCGGGCTTGCAATGCGAAGGCCTGCAATATCAAAGGGAGCCTGCGCAGAATGGTCTGCTGACTTCACCTTCTCGTACGCGCCAGCTTCGAGTTCGGGGCGATTCCAATCCTTAATCAAGTGATCTACATAGACTGCTTGAGTCTGGCTAACCATCACTGCTGGACGTTCTGAACCTACCTGGCCGAATCTCGCGATTTTCATGATGGAAGATTAGCGCAGCGCTCTTAGTATTCATACATGAAGATTGTTATCGCCCCTGATTCATTTAAGGGCAGCGCATCTTCAGGCGATATTGCAACATGGATTGAATCAGGAATTCATTCGGTAATCCCAGATTGTGAAACGATAAAGATTGCAATCGGCGATGGCGGAGAAGGTTCTCTCGATGCAGTGCTGCAAGCCGGGTTTACTTCGCACTCTGTTGAAGTTCTAGGCCCCATGGGCAATCCTGTTTCCGCACTCATTGCAATCAAGGGTGATACCGCCTTTATTGAAATGGCGCAGGCATCTGGTTTATCTCAATTACCTGATGGTAAGAAAGATGCGCTGAACGCAACTTCTTTCGGTACAGGACAGTTGATTCTTGCGGCCCTTGATAAAGGTGCCACGAAGTTCATTCTCGCTATCGGTGGAACTGCAACAACAGATGCCGGTGCTGGAGCACTTCAAGCACTTGGCGTAAAGCTGCTTGATTCAACAGGTGCTGAAATTGCGCCGGGTGTTGCTGCGCTCATTAATTGCGTAACGATTGATACATCTGGTTTAGATCCCCGTCTTGCACATGTTTCATTTACCTTGGCTAGCGATGTCACCAATCCACTGCTTGGTGCTAACGGCGCATCGCACGTCTTTTCTCCACAGAAAGGTGCAACGCCAGAGCAGGTAGAAGTTCTTGAAGAATCTCTTTCTCACTTTGCATCCCTTGTGGCTGGTCAATATGCAACAACGCCAGGTGCGGGTGCTGCAGGTGGCTTTGGCTTTATGGCTTATGCGTACTTAAAGGCTGAAGCGCGAAGTGGAATCGATTTAATTCTTGACCTCGTTACCTTTGACTCAAAGATTGCTGGCGCTGATGCAATCATCACCGGCGAAGGTCGCTTTGATTCGCAGAGCGTGCACGGCAAAGCTCCGTGGGGAATCTTGCAGCGCGCTGCGAAGTTATCAATTCCTACCTACTTAGTCTGCGGTGATGCGGATACGCATCACGCCTCTGGGTATGCAGGTATTCACACGCTGACGTCGATTGAGTCCGATATAAATAAGTGCATTACTAACCCTGCTCCCCTAGTCACACAACTAGGTGCTTCGATAGCGCAGTTACTTCAGTAGCTTCAACTCAGATGCCGCAGCGATTAGTTCTTCCTTCGCATTTGGATGCGCTGCATGAGTAATCAAATTAAGCGCTTGTTCAGATTGCGTACGTCCAAAGCAAGCAGCAGCTCCTTGTTCTGTAACAACAAATGAATGCTGGAAGCTGGTGATGTTCTCAGTCAGGCGCGGAACGATTGTTGAAACCTGAGCTTTGGGATGCCATGAAGGAAGTGCCATGAAGGAACGACCGCCACGGCTATGAAGGGAACCCACAATAAAGTCAGTAGAACCGCCAAAGCCTGAGTAAATCTCGCTGCGCACATGAGAAGCGTTTGCTTGATCAAAGAGATCGATTTGAAGTGCTGCGTTAATCGATTGCATCTTTGCCTGCTTAGCAATGGCGCTTGGATCGTTGGTGCGTTCGGTACGCAACATTTGCACGCGACGGTTCAGGTGTAGCCACTCATATAACTCTTGTGAGCCGAAGATAAAAGAAGCGGTCAACAAAATATCTGGGTCAAGCACGCCCATCTTGTGAAGGTCTAAGACTCCATCGGAGAACATCTCGGTCCAGATTCTTAAACCTTTGCGATCTTTGAGTGATGTAAGAACAGAATCAGGAATCGCACCGATTCCGAGCTGCAGAGTTGAGTTATCTTCAATCAACGCTGCAATCCGCTGACCAATTTCAAGAGACTCAGGTGCAAAAGTTGTCTCAGGTTTTGTCAGTAGTGGCTCATCGACTTCAACAAGGTAATCAATCTCTGATTCATAAATCTGTGCATCGCCATAGGTGTAAGGCATCTGCTTATTGGCTTGAGCAATTACTACTCCACCGTGTGCACGGGCGGTTTCGATTGCCGCAGGCAAGATATTTACTTCGGTACCAAGGGAGACCGTGTCATGGCGACGTTCAGATGTATGGATAAAGACTGCATCAGGGCGGGCAAAGTCTCGGATGACTACGGGCAATAGTGAAAGACGTGATGGAATGTATTCAAGGCGCGGATGTCTGCGCATTCCGTGGCCAACGAATGCTGTCTCGTAAGTGATGCCTTCACGATCTGGAATCCCTGGCTGAGCGTTGAGCATATGCAGCTTGAACTCAGATATGTTCTCATCTGCAACCTTGAGAAGAGTATTCGGTGTTGCAAAGTTACCTGAAGCGATAATTCGAGGATTCTCGGGAAGGTTAACTAGAACTGACTTCAATTGATCGACAGTAATAACTCGCATGTATCAAACTTATTGCATTCACTCAGCTCGCTTTTACTAAAGTGCGAGGGCTAGCACTTACCTAGTGAAAAATTTTGCCCGGATTCAAAATGCCGTTGGGATCAAGGGCGGCCTTAATCGATTTCATCACTGCAACTGATGAAGCTCCTGCTTCTTCAAGAAGTGAGTCAATCTTTCCGGCGCCAATTCCATGTTCGCCAGTACATGTGCCACCCATAGCGATAATCGCCGATGTTGTCTTATGGGTTAGCTCGCGGATTTCATCGAGTTCATGAGGCTTCTTGGGATCTGTAACGATAAAGGTGTGGAAGTTGCCATCGGCAACATGTCCCAGAATTGAATGCGGGAAAGGTGATTCTTTAAGGATTTTTTCTGCAACGCCAACTGCTTCAGCAAGCTTTGATAGCGGAACTGCTGCATCTGTACTGATTGCGCGCATTCCAGGAAACGCTGCAATGCCTGCCCAGTAAGCATTGTGGCGTGCCTGCCATAACTTACGGCGTTCGCCTTCTTCGGCAGTCCACTCGAAATCTGTTCCACCGAAATCACTGGTGATCTCTTGAACAACTTTGGCATCTTCTTCAACGCCACGTGGTGAACCATGGAATTCAAAGAGCAGTGTGGGCGCTTCTTGCAGAGTTAAGCCATCGTGGGCGTTGACGTTCTTAATCGATTGCGCATCAAGGAATTCACAGCGAGCGATAGCAACACCTGAACGGACAATGGCTATCGCAGCTTGTACACCGTCTGCAAGGGATGGAAAGCGCGAAACTGCTGCCGCCATCTTTTCAGGGATGCCAAATACACGAAGCGTAATTTCAGTGACAACTGCCAGAGTTCCTTCAGAGCCAACAATCAAACGCGCTAAGTCATAGCCCGCAGATAGTTTGCGAGTCTCGCGTCCTGCTTCAATCACAGTTCCGTCTGCAAGAACGGCAGTTAACTTCAATACGTTCTCGCGCATCGATCCGTAGCGAACTGTGGTCGTGCCGGCTGCGCCCGTTGAAGTCATTCCACCGATAGTTGCATCAGCGCCTGGGTCAACTGAGAAGAACAACCCGTCATTGGCTAGCTTCTTATTGAGCGCCATGCGCTTAACGCCTGCTTGAACAGTGACAGTTAAATCATCAGGTGAAATCTTTACGATCTTATCCATCTCACTTAAATCTAATGA
Source organism: Planktophila turicensis (SeqCode) (assembly GCF_965234405.1). Lineage (GTDB taxonomy): Bacteria > Actinomycetota > Actinomycetes > Nanopelagicales > Nanopelagicaceae > Planktophila > Planktophila turicensis. Next base: position 430,384 of record NZ_OZ248346.1, on the reverse strand, counting down.
GATGCCACCGAAGAGCGGCAGAACATGGCCTTCAAGAGATGATCCAGCGCCAAATGCTGTGACAGGAATCTTTTCAGCGTTGCAATAAGCGAGCACCTTTGAAACTTCTTCAGTGGAATGCACGGTTACTACCGCTGATGGTCGAATAGGAGGAAAGGCAGATTCATCACGCCCATGTGCATCAAGAACTGATTCGTTCTGAGAGATGCGACCGTTTACTAAAGCAGAAATGGCCTTTACTTGCGCATCAGATAAATCAATGCGTTCTGTAAAAGCCATATACATCTCGATTCTTATCGATACATGTGTAGCCCCGAAGGGATTCGAACCCTCGTAGCTGACTTGAGAAGCCAGAGTCCTAGGCCGCTAGACGACGGGGCCGTGCCAAAAAATAACTAGGACAAACATATGAAGTTGTAGGTACTGCTTTGTACTGCGCTGGGGTACCAGGACTCGAACCTAGACTTACTGAACCAGAATCAGCAGGGCTGCCAATTACCCCATACCCCACTATTTAAAGCTTTGCGCTTGGCGGCGCGAGGTTGAAGTTTACCCCAAAAATTAGAGGGCGAGAGCCTGCGTAATTCGGGCTAGGCAAGCCTCTTTCCCGAGCAACTCCATAGATTCAAAGAGCGGCGGAGAAATAGTGCTGCCGGTTGTTGCAATACGCAGAGCGGTAAATGCAATGCGTGGCTTGAGGCCCAGTTCTTCAATCAGAGATGCGCGAAGCACTGCCTCGATTGATTCGTGGTTCCACGTTGCAACGCCTTCAAGATCTGCAAGTGAGCGCTTCAAAATATCTTTAGCTGCAGCATCGGAAATCTTTGAAACTGCATCGCCATCGACTGCAAACTTTTCAACGAAGAGGAACTTAAGAAGCTGTGGAGCCTCATCTAACTTTACGATGCGCTCTTGGATAAGAGGCAGAGCCTTCTTCACCAATTCGATTTCAGCATCGGTGCCAGTGATAACGCCGGCCTTGATCAGGAATGGCATCGTCCAAGTAGCGAACTCTTCAAGGCTGAGGGCACGAATCTTGTCGCCATTGATTGCTTCAAGCTTCTTCATATCAAAACGTGCTGGAGATGAGTGAACCTTCTCGACGGTAAAGAGCTCTGTGAGTTCCTTCATCGAAATGTTTTCGCGGTCATCCCCTGGTGACCAACCAAGAAGTGCGAGGTAGTTACAGATTGCCTCAGGCAAGTAACCCTGTTCGCGATACCAAGCAATTGAAACTTCACCATTGCGCTTAGAAAGCTTGGCGTTGTCCTGACCCATAACGAACGGCAAGTGAGCAAAGACTGGGTAATCCTCAATCTTTACGCCCATCGCCTGATAAACGCGGATCTGGCGAGGAGTTGATGAGAGCAAATCTTCTCCGCGAAGCACGTGGGTAACGCCCATCAAGATGTCATCGACTGCAACAGCGAGCGTGTACAGAGGTGAACCATCTGCGCGCACAAGTACGAAGTCAGGAACAAACTTGTGATCGAAGGTGACATCTCCACGGATCTCATCGGTAAATGTTGTTGTGCCATCAGGCATACGCATACGCACTACGCCTTCGCGTCCTTGCGCCTTAAAAGCAGCGATTTGATCTGCTGTTAGGTCGCGGCAATGTCCGTTATAACCAGGTGCCACATTTGCTTTGCGTTGTTCTTCGCGCACTGCTTCAAGTTCTTCAGGTGAGCAATAGCAATAGTAGGCATCGCCTTGATCAAGGAACTTCTGTGCCCATTCGGCATAAATTCCAAGACGCTGTGACTGTAGGTAAGGACCGTTATCGCCACCGACTTCTGGACCCTCATCCCATTGCAGTCCGAGCCACTTTAAAGTGTCGATTGCTGCCTGAATATATTCATCGGTTACGCGAGTGGTATCGGTATCTTCGATACGGAAAAGGAAAGTTCCACCTGTGTGGCGTGCATAAGCCCAATCAAAGAGTGCGGTGCGGATATTTCCAACGTGTAAGTCACCTGTTGGAGATGGCGCAAAACGTACCTTTACCTTTTTAGCAGTTGTCATGGACGAGCGCTCACCTTATTAGTTAGTTGGCCAAGGCCTTCGATGGATATAGCAATAGTTGATTTCTCAGGCATTGGACCAATTCCTGCGGGTGTTCCGGTGATGATGACATCGCCTGGAAGAAGTGTCATTACCTGTGTAACGAAGTGGACGATATCTTCGACTTTAAAGATCATGTCGGAAAGCTTGGCATCTTGCTTGATTTCACCATTAAGAGTTGTGGTGATGCGCTGTGTGCCGGGTACGAATTCTGTTTCAATCCATGGGCCTAGTGGGCAGAAAGTATCGAATGACTTTGCACGCATCCACTGTCCATCGCGCTTCTGAAGTTCGCGAGAAGTAACGTCATTTGCCATGGTGTATCCGAAGATCACATCTTTCACGCGCTCTTTAGGAACTTCTTTGCAGACGCGACCAATAACGATGGCAAGCTCTGCTTCGTAATCAATTGTTGGCGCCATTGCCGGCCAGACGATTGTGTCGCTAGGGCCAATCACTGCAGTATTTGGCTTCAAGAAGATGATCGGTTCGTCAGGAACAACGCCGCCCATTTCAGCTGCGTGGTCTGCATAGTTTTTGCCGACTGCAACAATCTTTGAGCGAGGAATAACTGGCGCTAAGAGGCGTACTTTGGTGAGTTCGACCTTTGCCGCTGTCTTCTGGATGCCGTGATAGATCGGATCGCCAGAGATAATCGAGATTTGGTTATCTTCTTCGAGGATTCCAAAGAGCGGGTCGGTACCTAGGCCAGCATCTGGCTGAGGAGTAAAACGAACTACGCGCATTGGGCAATCTTATCTTTAAGGGGTAAATAAGGCTAAAGCGCGCTTTCGGTGCCGTTCGAATCGATAAAGAAGATAGTTGCAGTGGGAGCGAAATCCTTAATCGCCTTGATATTTGCAGGCTGTGATCCTGTTGCGACAACGCTCTCGATACCAGTGATTCCTGATGCAAGTGCAACAGTCAGAACTGCTTCGAAGGCATCAAGGTTAAGCGATGGTGAAGTCACATTGATTGCAACATAGGTGCGTCCAGTGTTATCGCGCAGTGCTGCAGCTTGTTGTGCGCCGCTACGAACAAGAGTTGAGGTCGCAAGAGTTACCAGCTTTGTATCTTCTGGATTATTCATGCTCATCAATCTCCTTCTCTGGGCGCTCAATAATAACTGAGCTAATACGGCGACGGCGACCTACAGGACGTTCAGAGGTGATCGACCATCCCTGCAAATCAATTGTCGAACCTGCAATTGGAACGCGGCCCAACTTTTCTGCCATATAACCACCAATAGTGTCTACATCTTCAAATTCGTGGCGGTCGATATCAATCTTGAGTTCATCGGCCAAATCTTCAACGTGCATCGTCGCCTTGGCGCGTGCCTTCTTCTCGCTGATCCAAGTGAACGCTTCAACGCCATCATCGTATTCATCGGCGATCTCGCCCACGATTTCTTCAATAATATCTTCGATAGTGATGATGCCGGCAGTTCCACCGTACTCATCAACAACGATGGCAAGGTGAATCTGATCGCGCTGCATCTCTTTCAAGAGCTCGGCAGCTTCTTTATTTTCGGGGACAAAGACGGCAGGGCGTGTGTGCTGCTCAACCTTTTCAGTTGTCTCAGCTTCGTGGTGATCCAATGCGCGCTTTGCTAAATCTTTTACATAGGTAATTCCGATGATGTTATCGATACCTGTGCCGACAACTGGGATACGGGAATAGCCAGAACGTAGCGCTAGTGAAAGAGCTTGACGTAGAGTCTTATCGCTTTCAATCCAGACCATATCGATACGCGGAACCATGAGTTCGCGCACCAGGGTGTCACCGAGCTCGAATACGTTGTGAATCATCTCGTGTTCATCAGATTCGACAAGCCCACGTGTGTGAGCGCGATCCATCAGATCACGGAGCTCTTCTTCATCAGATAAAAGTCCCCAGGCGAAGCCTTTAAATGCCAGGTTGATCTTCTTAATTATATTTTTCTTCACCCTAAATCTACTTTCATATTGTGTCAGTCGCAGCGAGCGACCACTCCTTCACAATCTTCTCTTGCAACGCGAACATGACTTTCTCTTCGTCAGGATATGCGTGGTCATAGCCCAAGATATGGAGCAAGCCATGTGTAGCAAGTATGTAGATTTCATGTTCGACGCTATGGCCAGCATCCTGTGCCTGCTTTGCAGCAACTGCAGGAGCAATGACGATATCGCCGAGCGTTACCGCTTCGCCCTTTTCTTCTGGCATATCCATAGGGAAAGAAAGAACATCTGTAGGACCAGCTTCATCCATCCACTTAATGTGAAGCTCTTCCATCTCTGTAACATCAACAAAGGTAAGCGAGATTTCGCACTCAGGGTTGAGCTCCATGTACTCAATGCCGTAATTGATAAGTGAGTGCATCTGAGTTTCTGGCACCAAAGCGCCAGAGCGATTTACTAATTCAACCGTCATATATATGAATTACGAGTTACGAATCGGACGCGGAACCGATTTGGTTGCATCATATGAGTCGTAGGCCTTGACGATATCGCCGATCAGACGGTGACGGACTACGTCATCTGCTGTCAGCTCCATAAATGAAATGTCATCAACGCCATCGAGGATGTCGCGAATAATGGCAAGACCTGAACGCTGTCCATTAGGTAGGTCGTTCTGGGTGACATCGCCAGTAATAACCATCTTTGAACCAAAGCCAAGGCGAGTTAAGAACATCTTCATCTGCTCAGGTGTGGTGTTCTGCGCTTCATCCAAGATGATGAATGCATCGTTAAGTGTGCGACCACGCATAAAGGCAAGGGGCGCTACTTCAATAACGCCAGTCTGCATCAAACGTGGAATTGCTTCGACATCGATCATGTCGTGCAGAGCATCAAAGAGTGGGCGTAGATATGGGTCGATCTTCTCGTTCAGTGTTCCTGGCAAGAAGCCCAACTTCTCGCCTGCTTCGACAGCTGGACGAGACAAGATAATGCGATTGACCTTCTTCGCTTGCAGGGCAGCAACAGCCTTAGCCATTGCAAGGTAGGTCTTACCTGTACCAGCTGGACCTATACCGAAAGTGATTGTGTTCTCTTCAATGGCATCGACATAGAGCTTCTGGTTTGCAGTCTTGGGACGAATCGTGCGACCGCGGTTAGAGACAATATTGAGTGAGAGAACTTCAGCTGGATGTTGAGCTGGTTCTGCTTCAAGCATCGCAATGCTGCGTGTGACTGCATCCGTTGTAAGCACCTGACCTGAGCGAATCACAAGCATCATCTCGTGGATCAACTTCTCCATGGCGATGCAATCGATATGTGGACCGCGCAGAGTGATTTCGTTGCCGCGGACTGTGACGTTGACTGATGGGAATGCTGCTTCGATGGCCAACATATTTGCATCATTGATACCGACGAGTGAAACCATCGGGATTGCGGGCGGCACGGTGATTAAGAGGCGTTCCATATAACTGAAAATCTATCGGTATTGAGGTGAAATCACCACACGGAAAGGGCGGTGTTGACCGCAGATAAAGCAGCTAAACCGGCATGTGCTGAGCGCAAAACCGGGCGTCCCATCAGGGCAACCTTGGCGCCAGCTGCTGCAAAGGTGTCGACCTCTTCATCGGTTAGGCCACCTTCAGGTCCGATGATGATGGCAACCTTCTTGCAACCAGGAACAACAAGTTCTGAGACCTTTATAGTCGCTGATTCGTGGAAGACAATCGCTAAATCTGCTTGCGCAATCTGATCAACAACTGCGTTCGTTGCAGCTACACCGATCACTTCAGGGATACGAAAACGTCGTGACTGCTTAGAAGCTTCGCGCGCAGTTGTTTGAAGCTTTTCAATCTTGTCATCAGATTTTCCGATACTACGAGCAGCCTTCCACATGACGATGCGATCGGCGCCACCTTCAGTGCACATCTCAATACTTTCCTTGATGCGATCGCCTTTAGGAATAGCTTGAATAACGGTGAAGTGCGTATCAAGTGGATCTTGGTGACCTGTCTCAAGAACCTTTACCTGCATAGATTTCTTAGCAACAGTAAGTACCTGCACTTGCGCCCATGAACCATTTCCATCGGAGAGATTAAAGATGGTGCCAGTGCTCATGCGTAATACACGGATAGCGTGGTTGGCATCTTCATTATCGAATTCGTAAGTGGCACCAACTGTGGTTGGCAGATCTTCAACGAAGAACAAGGTCAGCATTAGCGACCGAAGGCATCTCTGAATTTAGTGAAGAGACCTTCTCTGTGGCCCTTAATCTTTACATCGCCATCTTTTTCACCACGAGATGAGGCAAATTCCTTGAGCAACTTCTCTTGATCGCGGCTGAGCTTGTTCGGAGTTGCCACATCAACGTGCACAATCAAATCTCCGCGGTGTGTAGTGCGAAGGCGAGTCATGCCCTTGCCCTTAACCGGAATCGTTGTTCCGCTCTGAGTTCCGGCCTTGATATCGACCTTTACTGGGCCATCAAGGCATTCAACGTGAACTGTTGTGCCCAGAGCTGCTGCTGCAAATGAAACTTCAATTGCCACGTGCAAGTTATCGCCATCGCGCAGCAAGAATTCATGTTCTGCTTCAACGATTTCAACGTACAAATCTCCTGCTGGTCCCCCGCCTTGTCCGACTTCACCGCGTCCAGCCAACTGAATACGGTTACCGGTTTCAACGCCAGCAGGGACTTTAATGTTGATTGTCTGGCGTGCGCGTACGCGTCCATCGCCACCACATTCGCGACAAGGATCGGTAATAACGCTTCCATAACCAGAACAGTTATTACATGGACGAGAAGTCATTACCTGACCAAGGAATGACTTCTGAACAAATTGAGTTTCTCCCCGGCCTTTACAGACAGGACACATAGAAGGCGCTGTGTTGTTTGCTGTTCCTTGTCCTTCGCACTTCTGGCAGACAACTGCTGATTCCAAAGTAATGTCGCGTTCAGTTCCGAAGCATGCTTCGTTGAGGTCTACTTCAAGGCGAATGAGTGCATCTTGTCCTTGGCGCATACGTGGACGTGGTCCGCGATTTCCACCGCCACCAAAGAATGCATCCATGATGTCGCTAAATCCACCGCCGCCAAAGCCACCGCCGAATCCCCCACCAAATCCACCTTGGCCGCCCATGTCATATTGCTGACGCTTCTGTGGGTCAGACAAGGTGTCATAGGCAGCAGTAACTTCTTTAAATTTATTCTGCACTTCTGGATCTGGGTTTACATCTGGGTGAAGTTCGCGCGCAATCTTGCGATACGCCTTCTTGATGTCATCGGCTGTCGCAGTGCGATCAAGGCCCAATAGGTCGTAGAAATCAGCCATCACTTATTTCCTTCGGTGATGAAGCGACCTACATAGCGAGCAACTGCAGAAACAGCAGCCATAGAACCTGCGTAATCCATGCGTGTTGGCCCAAGGATTCCAAGGGATGCATCAGTGCCATATCCAACTGTGACAAGAGAAGTTGTCTGCAAGCTTGAATCCGGTTGTTCGCTGCCGATAGTCACGTGCACTGTTGAGTGCGCATCGCTAAGCAAGCGAAGCAAAACCACTTGTTCTTCAAGCGCTTCAAGAATAGGAGAAAGGGTGTTTCCAAGATCTTCACCAGATCGAGCAAGGTTTGCAGTTCCGGAAATCGCCATCATCTCGCGACCTTGTGAATCACCAATCTTTGGATACTTCACAACTGCTACCTGCTTGGTGATATCTGCCAATAACTTTGCACTTCTCTTTACGACATCGTCGAGGTCATGCGCACCTTCAAGGAATGTTTCAATCGCGCGACGTTCGGCAGTTGAAAGTGGCTTGACGGCTGAAATTTTGTCTACAAAGAGGCGGTATCCACGATCTGTTGGGATGCGCCCCGCACTTGTATGAGGTTGGGTAATCAAACCTTCTTCTTCAAGAACAGCCATCTCATTGCGAATAGTTGCTGGGCTAATTCCAAGTGCGCGCTTATCGGCAATCGCCTTTGAGCCAACCGGCTCTTGGGTTTCGACATATTCGTCGACAATTGCTCGAAGAATCTCGAGGCGGCGATCAGTGGTCATAGTTTGGCAATCTTAGCGTGCGAGTGCTAACGAAGCATTTCATGCGTGATGCGATCAGCGATAAGGCGCCCCTTAGGAGTAAGCGCTAGTGCGTTCTCCTTCTCTATTACATGGCCGCTCTTGATGTATTCCATGCTTCGCTCATATTGAGCAACGGTAAGAGCTGCCTTCTTCACGCCTTCAGGCATGCGGATAGCGAGCATGATGTATTCAGACTTTTTCTCATCATCGCTCAAAATTTCTGAATCTTTAATCGGTGAAATACCTGCAAAGACCTTTTCCTTATATGCATTTGGGTGCTTCACATTCCAGAAACGCTTCTGGTCAATATGAGAATGCGCGCCAGGTCCTAAGCCCCACCAGTTATTTGATTTCCAGTACGCAATATTGTGGCGACATTGATGTCCTGGCTTTGACCAGTTAGATAGCTCGTACCACTTCAAACCTTTTTGCAAGCATTGCTGATCAACGAGTAAATACATATCTGCCATCAAATCATCATCAGGCATTGTGTATTCACCGCGCTTGATCTGCGCTGCAAGCTTTGTGCCTTCTTCAACAATGAGTGCATAGGCGCTGATGTGATCGATGTTGAGTGAGAGCGCCTCTTTTACTGTGGCTGCCCAATCGCTTAAGGACTCCCCTGGCGCTCCGTAAATAAGATCAACGCTCACAGATTCAAATCCTGCAATGCGCGCCATATCGACAGCCTTGCGAACGTTTTCTGGGTTATGTGTGCGATCTAAGACTTTGAGAACTTCAGGATTCGATGACTGCATTCCGAATGAGATGCGGTTGAAGCCGACCGCAAAGAGTTCGTTGAGCTTCTCTTGTGTGACTGAATCTGGGTTAGCTTCAAGGGTAATTTCGCAATCTTCAGTAACTCCATTGCGCGCCTTGATGGCAGTGATAACGCGACCTAGATCTTTAGGTGGCAAGAGCGATGGAGTTCCGCCACCAAAGAAGATGGTTGGGACTGTCTCTACTGGCGCGGCATCTAGCTCTTTGAGAACGGCATCGATGTAGTCGCCAGAAACGATTTCAAGAGTTGCGCCATCTTGTAGTTCAGAAGGTGTGTAGGTGTTGAAATCACAGTAGCCACAGCGTCGTACGCAATATGGAATATGGACGTAGAACGAGAGCATGACTAACTAGCCTTCGAGCTTGCGGGCTGCTTTAATCTTTTCGATATCGGCATCGGTAGCAAGAGCTGCAACGAAGGCTTCTTGTGGAACTTCAACGCGTCCCACCATCTTCATGCGCTTCTTACCTTCCTTCTGCTTCTCAAGAAGTTTGCGCTTACGAGAGATATCTCCGCCGTAGCACTTAGCAAGAACGTCCTTACGGATCGCGCGGATAGATTCGCGAGCAATGATGCGAGAGCCGATAGCTGCCTGAATAGGAACTTCGAACTGCTGGCGAGGAATGAGCTCGCGTAACTTGCCGGTCATCATGACGCCATATGAGTAAGCCTTGTCGCGGTGAACGATTGCGCTAAAGGCATCGACAGCTTCGCCCTGGAGCAAGATGTCGACCTTTACAAGGTTTCCATCTTCATCGCCCATCTCTTCATAATCAAGAGATGCGTAACCACGTGTACGAGACTTAAGTTGATCGAAGAAGTCGAAGACGATTTCTGCAAGAGGAAGTGTGTAGCGAATTTCAACGCGATCTTCAGAGATGTAATCCATACCCAACATCACGCCACGGCGCTCTTGGCAGAGCTCCATGATGGTTCCGATGAATTCTGAAGGCGCAAGAATCGTTGATTTAACAATCGGCTCTTTCACGCTATTGATCTTGCCGTCAGGAAATTCTGATGGGTTGGTAACAACAAACTCTTTGCCATCTTCCATGGTGACGCGGTAAACCACGTTTGGAGCAGTTGAAATCAAGTTGAGCTTTGCTTCGCGCTCTAGGCGTTCGCGCACGATTTCCATGTGAAGAAGACCAAGGAAGCCGCAACGGAAACCGAAGCCGAGGGCTGCAGAGCTTTCTGGTTCGTAGACGAGTGCTGCATCGTTGAGCTGTAGCTTTTCTAACGCATCGCGAAGTACAGGAAAATCAGCGCCATCAAGTGGGAACAAACCAGAGAAGACCATTGGCTTTGGATCTTTATATCCGCCGAGCGCTTCCTTAGTTGGACGCGCATAGTTGGTGATGGTGTCGCCTACTCGTGATTGGCGAACATCTTTCACGCCAGTAATTAAGTAACCTACTTCGCCAACGCCAAGACCCTTTGATGGAAGCGGTTCTGGGCTAATAACGCCGACTTCAAGAGCCTCGTGCTTAACGCCAGTAGAGAACATCTGAATCTGTTCGCGCGGATTGATGTGGCCATCGATAACTCGAACATAGGTAACAACGCCGCGATATGCATCGTAGACAGAGTCAAAGATCAGTGCGCGGGCAGGTGCATCGGCATCTCCGACAGGAGCTGGAATCTGAGCGATGATCTGATCAAGGAGATCTGCAACGCCATCGCCAGTCTTTCCAGAAACCTTCAGCACATCTTCAACTTTGCAGCCAATAAGCCCGGCAAGTTCTGCCGCAAACTTTTCTGGTTGTGCGTTTGGAAGATCGATCTTGTTAAGTACAGGAATGATGGTGAGGTTGTTCTCCATTGCAAGGTAGAGGTTTGCAAGAGTCTGCGCTTCGATTCCTTGTGCACAGTCAACGAGCAATACAGCGCCTTCGCATGCAGCAAGTGAGCGTGAAACTTCGTAGGTAAAGTCGACGTGGCCAGGTGTATCGATCATGTTCAGGATGTATTCCTGTCCATCAAGACCGCTGCGCCATGGCAGACGAACTGCCTGAGATTTAATAGTGATTCCGCGTTCGCGTTCGATATCCATGCGATCGAGATATTGCGCGCGCATATTGCGTGCTTCGACTACCTCAGTAATTTGGAGCATGCGATCGGCAAGAGTTGATTTGCCGTGATCGATATGGGCGATGATGCAGAAATTGCGAATCTGCGCCGGATTTGTTGAAGCTGGTTGTGGCGCCTTAGCAATGGATATTGCAGGCACTTAAGAGACCGTTACCTTTGAGTTATCTTTAAAGGGTTGGCGAAGAATTAACGAACGCCGGCTTTAGCAGCAGCCTTAGCCATTGAAGACTTCTTATTTGCAGCAGCGTTCTTGTGAATAACGCCCTTTGAAACTGCAACATCGAGAGCCTTTGAAGCTGCACGGAGTTCAGCAGTAGTTGCAGCAGCGTCACCCTTTACGACAGCTTCGCGGAACTTGCGAACAGCAGTCTTGATTGATGATGAGACAGACTTGTTGCGAAGGTATGCCTTCTCGTTTGTCTTAATACGCTTGATCTGCGACTTGATATTTGCCACGTGTATTGCTCCGTCTGTGTGTTTTAGCCAAACCTTGTGATTTGTGCAGACGCGTAGGTTATCAGCGCAGGGGGGTCACCCCAAAATCGAGATTGAGCGGGAAATCAGCGCTGGCCGTGGGCGGCGGTGATGGTTTGGAGGGCTTTTTCCAGCGCGAAGATGGGGTCAGATGAGGCCCCCTTCACATCGGCATCAGCCTTGGCGATCGCCTCAACTGCCGTTGCGATTCCGCGAGGAGTCCAGGATTGAAGCTGACGGCGAGCTTTATCTATCTGCCATGGAGCCATTCCGAGTTGTCCTGCTAATTCAAATGATTTTGTTCCGCGATTTGTTCCGGAAACTTTTGCGAGTGAGCGAAGTGAAGATGCAATTGCAGATGTGACCATGACGGGATCTGTGCCTGTTTCAAGTGCGCTGCGCAAAGTAATGAGTGCGACGGGCAAGTTGCCATCGATAGTTGCATCGGCAACATCGAATCCTGTTGTTTCGATTCGTCCTTGGTGGAATTTATCGACCATCGCTTCATCAATTGCACCTGCGGGCGCATCGAGTGCAATCTGTGAAACAGCTGATTGAAGTTCGCGAAGGTCTGTACCGAGTGCGCCAACCATTGCCTTAATAGCACCTGGTGTTGCTTTGCGTCCTGCATCTTGGAATAAACCTTTAACAAAATCTTCTTTTTCGGATTCTTTCTTAATGGCATCACAGGGAATGATTTCGGGTTTGATCTTCTTGATTGCATCAAGCAGAGCCTTACCTTTGACGCCACCTTTGTGAACGAAAATCACAGTCATGGTGGGATCTGGTTGATCAAGGTAGCGAGTTACTTCGGCCTTGGAATCTTCGGGCAGGTCTTGCAAATCTTTAATGATCAGTGCGCGACGTTCGGAGAAAAGTGATGGAGCAAGGGCATCGGCGATATCGCCCACCTGTGCATCGGATGCGTCGATGGTGGTGGATTCAGCTTTCTCTTCCTTGAGCTGCGCTTGTAACTTTGCCAGCGCGCGATCGGCAAGTGCACCTTCAGAACCCAGGAGCAGATAGAAAGCGTTCATGGTCTGCTCCTTTCATTAGTTCCAGAAGAATAGGCGTCCCCAGCGCTTGCTGCGCTGAATAGATAATCGATGGCGCTCAGCCCGGATAGCAACAGCGCCATCGACATCAGTACGCAATACCTTAGCGTCTAACTGGGTCAAAGCCTCGATAGTGCTGGGTGCGGGATGTCCGTAGCTATTCTCGCTACCGACGCTCACCACTGCAATGGTGGGTGAAAGTTCGCGCAGTAAATCGAAATCTTGGAAGCGCGAACCGTGATGTGCAACTTTATAGATATCAACTTTTCCTATCCGCGATAGGAGCTGCGCCTGCACTGGGGGTTCGATATCACCTGCGGCGAAGAGGGTGAAGTCAGGTGATGTAAATGTTGCAGCGATACTCGAGTTGTTGGGATTGCCGTCGAAGTCACCTTGTTGCGGCCACTTTACATCGATTTCAATGTTATCGATGCGTGCTTTAGCTCCTGCATTGATATTGCCAAACCATGTTGTGCCAACGATGCGGTTCTTCTTTGCTCCCTGCAATCCCCCAACATGATCTGCGTGCACGTGGGTAAGAATGAGTAAGGGAATCTCTTTGATTCCAAGTTGGTGAAGGCATCTATCCATCAGCTGCGGATCTGGGCCAACATCAATAACTATCGCTCGATTATGGTGAAGATTAATCACCATTGAATCTCCTTGCCCCACATCGCAATTAGCTACCTGCCAATCTCCGGCAGGAAAGCGTTGTAACCATGAGATGGAGATGACGAAGATAAGAAGCGCAATAGCGAACTTCTTGCGACCAAAGTAGATAAGCGCCACAACACCTGCTGCAATGGCGAATCCATAGAGACCTGTGCGCAGAGTAAGAACTGGATACTGTGAAATCCACCGCGCCACCCAGACAACCCATGTTGCAAAAGGTTTTACAAGAAATATCAGTGCAGATGAAAGAGGTGGCGAAATAGGTGAAATCAGCGCTGCAATAAATCCAACAATAGTTATAGGTGTGACTGCCGGAGCTGCAAGTACGTTGGCGATGATGCTCATGGGGCTGATGTAGCCAGATATAGCAACTATGACAGGTGTACAGAAGACCATTGCCGCAATCGGTGGCGCCAAGATCTTCGGCTTTATCTTCGGTGCAAGCAGTAATAAGCCAGCGGTGGCAAGAACAGAGAGAGCGAAACCCGGATCTCGTGCTTGAAAAGGATCGGCAATCACAACTGCGCCGATTGCAAAACCGAGAGCCGGCAATGAATCTCGCCCTTGCCTGGTTCCATGTGCAAAGAGCAATACTGCAGCCATTGCTGCTGCACGTAAAACCGAAGGAGATGGGCGGACCAGTGCGATAAATGCAGTCAATGAAATAGCTGTTGCAATCAAACGGTGGTTAACACGACGGAAGAAGAATTGCATTCCCCATAAGACAAAGCTTGAAACGATGGCGAAGTTGGCACCGCTTACTGCAACAAGGTGGGTTAGCCCCGATCTGCGCATATCGTTCTTGAAATCAACGCTCTGTTTACTGACATCGCCGATCACCATTCCGGGAATTAACGCACCGGCGTCCCCTGTGCCAGTTGCACTCCGAAGACCAGAACGAATAGTTGCCAAAGAACGTGCCCACATCGATGGCGGCGTAAGTACCTCAATCTTTTTGCCGACTATCAGAAGGGCAGCAACACGCTTCTCTTTACTGGTCAGAACTTTGGCGCTGACACGAATCTTCTGTCCAGGTAACAAACCCTGAACGTTCTTCGTGGCTGCAATTACTCGCACAGGAATTCGCAGGCGATAGTGATTATCTATTTCTAGCGCCTGCCCAATAAAGCTAAATGATGTGGGCGCAAAGGCGGTGCCCATGATCTTTGGTGCAATCTTTGTGGGATCTGTCGTTACCTGCAGAACCACATCCGTTGTTGAGTTTTGATAGTTATGAATCGCACTTGATTGCAACGCCCCAATGCGTATCGACATAACCGATGCGCCAACTAGGAGCGCGACAATAAGAACGCTAAATCGCCTCTTCTTAATGGTGACCAACGTCAGAAGGAGCGCAACCGCAGAGATTCTCCACGGTGCGCTCCAACTTTGCGTCAGTGCACCAACCCAGACCGCTCCCCCAAGTGCAAGGGCGCGGCTATCGGTTACACGCGCAGCTTCTCTTTGAATTGAGCGAATTTGCTCTGTCCGATACCTGGAACTTTTAAGAGGTCTTCAACTGCACTAAATGGTCCATTTACTTTGCGATAACCAACGATGCGGTTAGCAAGTACCGGACCAATTCCATCGAGTGATTCGAAATCCTTAACAGTTGCCCGATTAATCATGATGGGGCCGTTCTTACGTAATGCAGGGCGAGATGCTGTTCCGCTTCCGCTTGAAGCTGATGGATATACATAGATCTGCTCGCCATCTTTCAGGATGCGCGCCTGATTAATGTCAGATGTATCTGCACCCTTCTTTATTCCGCCGGCAGCTTTTATCGCTTCGACAACGCGTGCATTCAGGGGAAGCGAATACACGCCAGGGTTTACGACAGCGCCGGCAACATCGACCATCAGTGTCTGCAGCGAGATGCTTTCGATCTCAAGAGGTGCGGGAGCGGCAACAACTTCTTGCGATGCGCCGCGCGCGACGAAGAGGCCAGATATCAGAAGTACGAGGCCCGCAATGATTGCGAGGCCACGTTTCTGAAGAGATGAATAGTGGAGAGTGCCCCACCAATTATGTAATTGATCTAGATATTTATTGTCCATCCGCGGATGGTGCTAGAAGTTGCGCAGCGTATTGCGCGAAAAGGTGCGGGCTGTTGATTACAGAACGATATTGACGAGCTTTGGCGCGCGAGCAATAACCTTCTTAGGAGTCGCACCGTTGAGTTCAGCGACAATCGAAGGAAGAGCAAGGGCTGCAGCTTCGAAATCAGCATCTGAAATCGTTGGAGAAACGCTCATGCGATCTTTAATCTTGCCGTTGATCTGAATAACAGCTTCGACTTCATCATCCACAAGGAGCGCTGGATCTACCGCAGGCCAACCAGCAGTTGCGATAGCAGGCTTGTGGCCAAGGCGCTCCCACATCTCTTCGGCGGTAAATGGAGCAACCAGTGACAACATGATCGCTGTTGCTTCCGTTGCTTCACGAACTGCAGGATCTGCAGCTCCACATCCGGAATCGATTGCCTTACGTGTTGCATTGACAAGTTCCATAACGCGAGCAACAGCTACGTTGAAGCGGAAAGATTCGACTGCAAAACCAGCATCATGAAGCGCTTTATGTGTTGCCTTACGTAGTGAAATATCACCAGTGCTGAAATCAACGCCAGGTGCTGATGTGACATCACCTGAAAGACGCCATGCGCGACTTAAGAATTTAACTGAGCCTGATGGAGAAACATCTGACCAATCAACGTCATCTTCAGGTGGGCCTGAGAAGACCATCGAGAGACGAATTGCATCGACGCCGTGGTTTTCAAGTTCATCAGAGAGGCGCACAAGGTTGCCGCGAGATTTCGACATCGCAGAGCCATCCATGACAACCATTCCTTGGTTGAGAAGACGTGTAAATGGCTCGGTGAATGAAAGCATCTTCATGTCATACAAAACCTTGGTGAAGAAGCGTGAATACAAAAGGTGCAAGATTGCGTGGGTTACGCCACCGACATATTGATCAACTGGCAACCAGGTATCAACATCTGCGCGGTTAAATGGCTCGGTTGCATTGGTTGAAGATGGGTAGCGCAGGTAATACCAGGATGAATCGACGAAGGTATCCATGGTGTCGGTATCGCGCATCGCAGGGCCTGCGCACTTTGGACACTTGGTATTGACCCATTCAGTAGCAGCAGCAAGGGGTGATTGACCCTTTGGCTTGAGATCTAGTCCCTTTGCATCAGGCAAGAGCAATGGAAGTTCTGAATCTGGAACAGCTACTTCGCCACACTTATCGCAGTGAACGATAGGAATTGGCGTGCCCCAGTAACGCTGACGAGATACAAGCCAGTCGCGCAAGCGATAGTTACGAGCTGAATTTCCAAGACCATCTGCTTCAAGCTGCTTATTAATTGCAGTGATCGCATCGACCTTTGTTAGACCGTCGAGTGCGCCAGAGTTAATGAGTTTTCCATCGCCAGTCGTGGCAACGCCTGTCTCATTGGGATCTTCTTCGCCAGTTTCAACAACAACGCGGACAGGAAGTCCCATCGCCTTTGCAAAGTCGAGGTCGCGCTGATCGTGAGCGGGAACAGCCATGATTGCGCCAGTTCCGTAATCAGCTAATACGTAATCAGATGCCCAGATAGGTAACTTCTCACCATTAACTGGGTTGATTGCAAAGCGCTTGAGATCAACGCCAGATTTAGGGCGATCTGTTGCAAGGCGATCGATATCAGATGCTGCCTTAATCTTTTCAAGATAAGAAGTGAACTCAGCTTCAACAGGAGTTCCTGCTGCGAGTTCTGCAGCAAGTGCTGAGTCAGCTGCAACGACCATAAATGTTGCACCGTACAAAGTATCGGGACGAGTTGTATAAATAGTTACTGGCTCTGTGCGACCTTCGATAACGAAGTTGACGTTGGCACCTTGTGAGCGACCAATCCAATTGCGCTGCATGAGCAATACTTTTTCAGGCCACTTGCCTTCGAGTTCAGACATGTCATCGAGTAAGCGATCTGCGTAATCAGTGATCTTGAAGTACCACTGGTTGAGCTTCTTCTTTGTAACTGCTGAATCGCAACGTTCGCAGAGACCCGCTACTACCTGTTCGTTAGCCAATACTGTCTGGCAACCTGGACACCAGTTAACTGCAGAGTCCTTGCGGTATGCCAAGCCACGGTCGTGAAGTTTGGTAAAGAGCCACTGGTTCCACTTGTAGTACTCGGGGTCGCATGTATTGAAAACGCGATCCCAGTCGAATGAACATGCGTAGCGACGCATCGAAGCTTTCTGTGTTGCAATGTTTTCGTAGGTCCAGATACGTGGATCTTCATTGCGCTTGATTGCAGCATTTTCTGCCGGCAATCCAAATGCATCCCAACCGATTGGGTGCATAACGTTGAAACCTTTTTGAATCCAGTAACGAGCGATGACATCGCCAAGTGCATATGCCTCGGCGTGACCCATATGAAGATCACCTGATGGGTAAGGGAACATATCGAGTACATACTTCTTTGGGCGTGCATCATCTGCTCGACCAGATTTAAATGGTTCGAGCTTGTCCCAAATAGGCAGCCACTTCTCTTGCACGTATGCAAAGTCGTATGCCGCGTGTTCGCGTTCAGTACTCACGTGGAGATAAGGGGAATCGAACCCCTAACCTCTTCCATGCCATGGAAGCGCGCTACCAATTGCGCCATATCCCCGTCAATGCTTCTAAATATTGATGGAGCGCAGAGTTTAGCGCACGGAGTCGGGTATGACTGCGCCGGATTCTTCGCCGAATACAGGCTCTGGAATAGATCCGGCGTTATGTTCGACCAATAACCAACCCTTTGGAGAATGGTCAAGGATTGACCACTGCGCATTAGAAAGTCCACCGATTCGTGACCAATATGGGATTGGAAGTTCGAGGTAGGAACCAATCACTGTGCGAGATGTTCCGCCATGGGTTGCAACAACGATTCGCTGATTATCTTTTCCAGCAAGTGCATCAGTAATTGCAGCAACTGCTCGTGCTCCAACTTCGCTGCGGCGTTCACCAATTCCGCCAGCAGGATTATCGCCACCAAGAGACCACTCGCGTAGATTGTTGAGATCTACTTTGCGAATCTCATCTCCTGTGAGTCCTTCCCAATTTCCACAATTTGTTTCACGAAGACGGGCATCGGTAATTACTTCAAGTCCAGTTAATTTCACCAGTTCATGTGCGGTGCTTTGGGCGCGCATCAAATCACTTGCAATCAACATCGTTGGGCTCATTGCCGCGATGATTGGCGCTGCATGTGCTGCCTGAAAAAGTCCTACATCGTTGAGCGGAATATCTGTGTGGCCTTGAAATTTATTGGCCACATTCCATTCGGTCTGTCCGTGGCGCCAGAGGATGATCTGGTTAGCCACGTGCTGCTTCCTCTTTAACGATATCGAGCTCAATCTTTGGGCAGTCATTCCATAGGCGATCAAGCATGTAATAACGGCGTAGCTCTGTTGATTGGATATGAACTACGAGATCTGAATAATCAAGAAGTACCCATTCATCAGTTCCTTCACGGCGCAGTGGCTTATCGCCAACTAAACGCAACTGCTCTTCAACTTCATCAGCAATGGTGTCGATGATCTTTGAGTTTGAGGCGGTAACAATAAGGAATACCTCACTGAGCACTGTCTGATCCGAGAGATCGAGTGCAACGAGTTCAGTACCGAATTTATCGACGGCAGCGCGCGCTGCAATCTGTGTGCGTTCGACGCAGGCTTTACTTGCTGGCATAGAGGTTATTCTCCTTAATAAAGGCCGCAACTGCTGCGGGTACTGCATCAGATTTATGTGCACGGATATCGGTTGCAGATACTGCAATCGCATCCACGCTGGTGTTGTGCTCTCCTGGAAATTCTGGCCGATCAATAACGACGAACTCGACCATCTTCTTCAACTCATCGGCACGGTGCCATTGATCAATCTTCTCGTAAGCATCGGTGCCTACGATTAAAACGATGGTGTCGCCTTCGTAGAACTGGGCTACCGCTTCGACAGTGTCGATGGTGTAGCTCGGTCCTTCTCGTAAAACTTCAATCGGATTAACTTCGATGTGCTTCTTAATCTCTGCAGGTAGTTCATTTACTGCCAGCTGGCACATAGTGCGACGTTGTGCGCCAGTTGCATGTGGTTCGTTATCGCGAAGACGCGGTTGCCCTGCTGGAAGAACTAAAAGGTGATCGACAATCTTTCGGGTAATGAGCTCTTGGATGACATGGATATGACCGTTATGAATCGGGTCGAATGTTCCGCCGTAGAGCCCAACGCGCAAAGTGAACTACTTATCTAGACGAAGCGTTACGTACAAAAGTAATACAAAGACACCGAATGCAATGAGTCCGAATGCATAAGGAGGAATCGGAAGTTCGCGGACGGCTTCTTCAGCGTTGAGCATGATCATGAGTGAAGATTACTACTTACCCTCAAGAAGTTCTAAAAAGCGCGCTTCATCGATGATTGTGACGCCTAACTCTTGCGCCTTGGCCAGCTTTGAACCTGGGTCAGTTCCGACCAATACATAATCTGTCTTCTTAGAAACCGATGACGATGGCTTGCCGCCATGCGCAGTAATTGATTCGGCAATCGAATCGCGAGTAAATCCTTCGAGGCCACCGGTTACAACAAAGGTAAGCCCAGCAAGAGTTTGCGGCAGGTCTTCAACCTTTGCATTGACCATGGCAACACCGGCTGCGGTCCACTGCTTGATGATGTTGCGATGCCAATCGATTTCAAACCATTCGACAATCGATTGCGCAATTACTTCACCAACGCCATCGATATCAGCAAGCTCTGCAACAGATGCCTTTGCGATTGCATCCATGCTTCCGAAGTTTGTAGCAAGAGCTTGTGCAGCCGTTGGTCCCACGTGGCGAATAGAGAGCGCGACGATTGTGCGCCACAGTGGACGCACCTTCGCTTCTTCAAGCGCTTCAAGTAACTTCTCGAGGTTCTTGCCCTTAGTGCCATCTTTTTTCGTGAAGAAAGATGACTTCATCAAAGCGCTTTCGGTGAGCGAGAAGATATCTGCCTCATCGGTAATGATCTTGTCCTGCAGCATGGCTACTGCTGCTTCATATCCCAAGACATCGATATCGAGCGCTGCACGAGAGCCGATGTAGTAAATACGTTCGCGCAATTGAGCTGGGCAGCTACGGGTGTTGGGGCAGCGGATATCTACATCGCCTTCAGTGATTGCCCGAAGTTCTGCGCCACATTCAGGACAGTGAGTTGGCATCACAAATGCTTTCTCTTTACCTGTGCGCTTATCAAGAACTGGACCCAATACTTCAGGAATTACATCGCCGGCTTTTCGAATGATGACGGTATCGCCGATCAATACGCCTTTGCGTTCAATCTCTTCTTGGTTGTGCAACGTTGCATTGGTAACTGTGGATCCTGCAACTTTGACGGGCTCCATAAATGCGAATGGAGTCACGCGGCCTGTGCGACCAACACTGACCTTGATGTCGAGCAACTTCGTTGTTACTTCTTCAGGTGGGTACTTATAAGCGATAGCCCACTTAGGAGCGCGCGATGTAAAGCCGAGTTTTTTCTGCTCAGCAATGTCGTCGACCTTGATAACAACGCCATCAATTTCATGTTCGACATCGTGGCGATGAACGTTGTAATTCTCAATAAAATCAAGGACTTCCTTGCGGCTATTGCAGACTTTGAAGCGGTTTGAAGTTGGAAGACCGAGCGCCTTGAGTTGCGCATAAGCATCAGATTGCGAATCAAAGGTGATTCCTTCACTTGCACCGACTCCGTGCACAACAACATCGAGTGCACGAGAAGCTGTGACGCGAGGATCTTTCTGACGCAATGAACCTGCGGCGCAGTTACGAGGATTGGCAAAAAGTGGTTTACCAGCTTCTTCGAGCTCTTCATTAAGTTGGTTAAAGGCAGCAACAGGTAAGAAAACTTCA
The DNA here is from genome assembly GCF_965234405.1 of Planktophila turicensis (SeqCode). Classification (GTDB taxonomy): domain Bacteria; phylum Actinomycetota; class Actinomycetes; order Nanopelagicales; family Nanopelagicaceae; genus Planktophila; species Planktophila turicensis. The sequence goes on along the minus strand of NZ_OZ248346.1, from coordinate 409,319 downwards.
CCGCGTACTTCAATCAGCGATGGAATTTTCTTTCCGGAAAGTGTGTGAGGTAAACCCTTAATGGTCTTTACATTGAGCGTGACATCTTCTCCGGTAACGCCATTGCCACGAGTAAGTGCGCGGGTAAGTTGGCCGTTCTCGTAGAGCAAGTTGATGGCAAGTCCATCGACTTTAAGTTCGCACAAGTAATCAGGGCTTAGGGAATCTTTTTCAACGCGATCAAACCAGGTATTTAGCTCGTCTGAATCAAAGACGTTATCAAGGCTCATCATCTTCTCGATGTGATCATGTTGATCAAAGGTGGTTGCAAATCCCCCGCCTACGCCAAGAGACGGTGAATCTGGTTCAAGAAGTTCAGGATGCTTTGCTTCAAGGGCCTGTAACTCTTTTAATAACTTATCGAAGGCAGCATCTGTGATTGTTGGAGCATCGAGAACGTAATACTTAAATTGGTGATCGCGAATCTCTTGAGTGAGTTCGGTGATGCGATGGCGTGCTGCGTTTGTCATGCGGTCTCGCAGATTGTCGCCGAACCAACGACGCGGTCGCCATCGTAGATAACCATTGCTTGACCTGTTGCAAGGCCCAGTAGAGGTTGATCAAGCTCGGCAACGAGTTGGCCGTTATCCATGTAATAGGTGCAATCGAGTGCGGCGCCATGTGCGCGTACCTGAACAAAGCCGCGTAAAGGTGCGGCGCCTACTTCAGGGCCACAGAAGATTGGGCGTTCACCGCGCATTGAAGTCACAGCGAGATCTTCGCGCGCACCTACGACAACAGTGTTTGAAACAGGTTCAATCTTTAAGACAAAACGTGGTGATCCATCAGCAGTTGGAACTGTGAGACCCAAACCTTTGCGCTGCCCGATTGTGTAGGTGTAGGCACCCTTATGTTCGCCTAACTTATTTCCATCTTGATCAACGATGGGGCCAACTTCGCTACCCATGCGATCGCGCAACCAGCCTGCGTTATCTCCTGATGGAACAAAGCAGATGTCATGGCTATCTGGCTTCTGAGCCACAGCAAGACCGCGAGCTTCTGCCTCTTTACGGATATCTACCTTCTCGGTATCACCAAGAGGAAAGATTGCGCCGTTAATTTGTTCGCGATTAAGTACTGCAAGAACATATGACTGGTCCTTCAGCGGATCTACTGCTCGGTGCAACGTGCGACCTGCATCGCTTTCGCGAGTACGCGCATAGTGCCCGGTGACTACGCCATCGAATCCCATTGCCTTTGCGCGATCTAGAACTGCGGCAAATTTAATCTTTTCATTGCAACGAAGGCATGGGTTAGGTGTGCGCCCTGCTTTGTATTCGCTCATAAAGTTTTCAACGACGCCCTCGTGGAATTCATCAGCCATATCCCAGATATAGAAAGGAATACCGATGACATCTGCAGCGCGACGTGCATCATGTGAATCTTCGATGGTGCAACATCCGCGAGCACCGCTGCGGTACTTCTGAGGATTAGATGACAGCGCTAAGTGCACGCCAATAACTTCATGTCCTGCCTCAACTGCACGCGCTGCAGCAACTGCTGAATCAACGCCACCGCTCATGGCTGCAATGATCTTCACTTTTTACCCACTGCATTGGCCGCTAAACCACGTTCGATTACGGTTGGAAGAACGGAGAGTGCGAAATCAACATCTGCTTGCGTATTGGTGCTGCCGAACGAGAAGCGTAGCGATGATTGCGAAACCACATCAGATAAGCCCATCGCCATCAATACATGGCTAGGGCGATGAACACCTGCTGTGCAAGCAGCACCCGTTGAACAGGAAACTTTCTCTGAATCCATCAGCAGCAAGAGTGAATCACTCTGTGTGCCTGGAAAAGTTATATTTGAAATTCCTGGAAGGCGCCCTGAATTCTTGCCGTTAATGACTGCGTCAGGTCGAGCAGCCATGACACCTGCTTCAAAAGAATCACGCAGTGTGGCAACTATCTTTGCATCATAAAGATTGGCTTCAACTGCAGCAGCAAGTGCCACAATCGATGGAGCGTTCAAGGTACCGCTTCGAATATCGCGCTCTTGTCCCCCGCCGTGTAACAACGCAGGGATTTCAACTGCGCGACGCAAGATCAGTGCACCGATTCCAAGCGGGCCACCAACTTTATGGCCACTAATTGTCATGGCAAAGAGACCCAACTCTTTAAATGAGATTGGCACTTTGGTAAAACTCTGGACGGCATCGCAATGAACTGGGATATCAGCAGCTGCCTTAACAATTTCTGCAATCGGTTGAATAACGCCGGTTTCATTATTGCTGTGCATGACTGAAATCAGCGCAATCTCTGAACCACGCTCTGCGATTGTCTTCTTGAGAAATTCAAGATCAATGACGCCATCGGTATTCACGGGAATCTGAATAAGTTCAGCGCCTTCGTGTTCAGCTAACCAATGTGCAGGATCAAGAACTGCATGGTGTTCGATGCTTGAAACCAGGATGACTTTCTTATCTGTGTGCCAGAACAGACCCTTAATGGCAGCGTTATTGGCTTCGGTACCTGAACCAGTGAAGATAACTTCGCTAGCTAAGCAACCAACGGCCTTTGCAATCTTTTCGCGAGCATCCTCAACATCTTTACGAGTTGAACGTCCTTCAGTGTGCAGTGAAGAAGGGTTACCGAGTTTGCGTAGCGATGAATTCATCGCCTCGATAGCAACGTCGAACATCGGCGTAGTAGCCGCATGGTCGAGATAGACGCTCATTGGAGCAGTCTAGTTCTTACTACGGAAAACCTACTTTCGGGCAGTTACGCCTTCGGTCGCCTTCGGCAGCACGTTGAAGAGGTCGCCGACAACGCCGAAATCTGCGATATCAAAGAGCGGCGCTTCAGGATCTTTATTGACCACAACGATTGTCTTTGAAGTCTGCATTCCTGCGCGGTGTTGGATTGCGCCAGAGATTCCGCATGCGACATAGAGCTGTGGGCTCACTGTCTTTCCAGTTTGGCCGACCTGATGTGAATGTGGATACCAACCAGCATCTGTTGCAGCTCGTGATGCGCCAACTGCTGCACCTAATGAATCTGCAAATGCTTCGACAGGTGCGAAGTTTCCATCTGTTCCGCGTCCGCCTGAGACAACGATATTTGCTTCAGTCAGATCAGGACGCCCGCCCTTAACTGGAGGTTGTGAAGAAGAAATGGTTGCCTTCTTTGCATCAGCACCCACTGCAGCCGTTCCATTTTCAATGGCAGGAGTTGATGCAGAGAAATCTGCTTCAACGCTATTGGGGCGAACAGTGATGATGGCAACGCCATGTGAAACCTTTGAGTGCACAGTTGTTGATCCGCCGAATACCAACTGTGTTGCTGTTGCATCTGCGGCAACATCGACTGCATCTGTGATGATTCCGGATTCAGTCAGCACTGCAACGCGTGCAGCAACTTCCTTGCCGAAAGCATGTGATGCAATCAGTACAGCAGTTGGTGACTTCTCTTTAATTACCTGAGCAAGCCCATCTGCTGATGCCGCAACTCCGTGGGATGCAAAGTCATCTGATTCGATGACAAGAACGTTTGCAATAGGGCCTTGGTTAACAGTTGCAGCAAGTGCTGCGCCTTTTCCGGTGCCGGCAAGAACAACAGCAGTTACTGCGCCAATGCGTGCACCTGCAGTAGCAAGTTCTGCAGTGGTCTTTGTTGCCTTATCGCCTGAAAAATCAGCGAGAATCAATACGTTGCTCATATCAACTTCTTCTCTGCTAGGAAGTTCACGAGGGATTCTCCGCCGTTTCCTTCATCGGTTACTTTGATACCAGCTGCGCGCGGTGGACGCGGTGTTGCATCGTTAACTTGTGACCATGCGCTCTGCACAGAAACTCCAACAGCAGCTAAATCCTTCTGTTCAATAGTCTTCTTCTTCGCAGCCATGATTCCCTTGAAGGATGGGTAGCGAGGTTCGTTGATTTTTTCTACAACGCTAATGACTGCAGGAAATGCGGCAGAGATTTCATCGACGCCAGCTTCGGTAACGCGAGTGATGGAAACTTTTCCGGCAGGATCCACGGTTACCTTTGATGCAAATGTCAGTTGCGCCCAACCAAGGCGAGCGCTGATCATCGCTGGTACAACGCTCATGCGCGCATCCGTTGATTCGGTGCCACAGATAACGAGGTCATATCCGCCATCTGCAATTACCTTTGCAAGGACAGCTGATGTTGCGAGCGCATCCGATCCTGCGAGTGCGCTATCGGAAACCAAGATTGCATCGTTTGCGCCCATGGAAAGTGCCTTACGGACAGCTTCAGTTGCACGTTCTGGCCCCATTGAAATAACAGTGACGGTATGTGCGCCACCTTCTTCATTACCGCCATGAGCTTCTGCGATACGAAGTGCTTCTTCAACGGCATATTCATCGAGGTCGTTAAGAACTGCATCAACGTTCTCGCGATCAAGAACTCCGTTGACCATCTTCTTCTCAGCCCATGAATCGGGAACTTGCTTTACGCACACTGCTATCTTCATGGCGGGTATGTTACTGACCAGTAGCCTTTTTCACAACGATGTCCCGCCTATTTCACGCGGGCAAGGCAAGATAACCCCGTGCTTCCTGCAGACCCGCGAACCCTTGGCGCCACCCTCACTGACGGTGGCTGCAACTTCGCTATCTGGACCAATGCCGCAACGGCTGTCGAGCTCTGCCTCTTTAATGAGGTCAACGGCAAGTTGGTAGAAACCCGCTTCGCCCTTTCTCACCGCAATGGCCCCATCTGGCATGGCTATCTCGCCGGTGTGCGCGCAGGTCAGCGTTATGGCTATCGCGTCTATGGCACATGGGCGCCTGAACATGGTTCACGATTTAACGCCGCGAAATTATTGATCGATCCTTACGCACATAAGCTCGATGGAACGCTTCAGTACGTTCCGCAGATTTATGGCCACGTTTCAACTGACGCAACAGGTGCTGGAGATACTTCGATTCGCGATGATCGCGATAGCGCAGGGTTTGTTCCGTACTCAGTCGTGACTGACTATCGCGCTCGCGACATTAACCGTCCTATCTATTCATGGACTCAAGAAATTATTTATGAAGCGCATGTGCAAGGACTTACTGCAAAGAACCATGAGATTCCTGAAGGTGAACGCGGAACGTATAAAGCTTTGGGACATCCCAGCACTATCTCTCACTTAAAACATTTAGGTGTCACAGCGCTCGAACTCCTTCCTATTCACTCTTATGCAACTGAACCTGGAATTTGGGAACGCGGTCGTAAGAATCATTGGGGCTATAACGCGATTGCATTTTCAGCTCCTCACAGTGAATATGCAGCAACGGATGATCCGGTTTCAGAGTTGCAGTGGGCGGTCGACCAATTGCATAACGAAGGAATCGAAGTCTTTCTCGATGTTGTGTACAACCACACTGCCGAAGGTGGCGTTGGTGGGCCAACGTTAAGTTTTAAAGGTATTGATAACAACGCTTGGTACCGCCATGACAGCAGTGGAAATTATGTTGATGTCACAGGATGCGGAAACACCGTTGCGGCATCTCGCCCACACGGAGTGCGCCACATCATCGATTCACTTCGCTGGTGGGTAGAAGTAGTTGGAATTGATGGTTTCCGCTTCGATTTAGCCACTGCGCTTTACTCAACGGGTTCAGCATTTGATTCATCTCTGATGTCAGCTATCGAATCAGATTCAGTATTACGTAACTTTAAGATGATTGCCGAACCGTGGGATGTTTCGCGCTATTCACTCGGCGACTTCCCGCATCCATGGCGCGAGTGGAACGATCGCTATCGCGACTCTGTGCGTCAGTTCTGGCTGGGCGATCTGGCTCGTGGCTACGGTGAAGGCGTTGCTGATATTGCAGCAGGCATCAGCGGTTCATCAGATGTCTTTTACTACCGCGGCCCAACCTCATCAATCAACTTTGTTACAGCCCATGATGGCTTCACTCTCACTGATTTAACGATGTATTCGGAAAAGCGCAATGAAGCTAACCAAGAAGATAATCGTGATGGCTCCAATGAGAATCGTTCTTGGAATATGGGAGTTGAGGGACCTACTGATGATGCTGCATTGGTCTCACTGCGCCATTCACTGAAGAAGTCGATGATGGCAACGTTGCTGCTCTCTGCTGGTGTTCCGATGATCACGATGGGCGATGAACTCTGTCGCACACAAGCTGGATCAAATAATGCGTATTCCATGCCGCGCAATATGTCTGCAGGTATCGCCGATTCATCTGAAACTTTTATGGGTGGCTGGGCAAATAATTGGGATCTCAATGAACTTCAACGCGATATGCGCGATTCAGTCTCTGAGTTAACACGCATTCGCAAGACGTACCTCGCAGATGTTGCAGCAGAATTCTTTACAGGTCGCGTTGATCTTGGAACGCAACGAAAAGATATCGCCTGGTTTAGCTTGGGTGGTCGTGAGATGACTGAAGATCATTGGGCTGATGGTGAAAAGCGAAGCCTGACTGTATTAATTGAAGCCGGTCCTGATCGCGGATTACTTCTCTTCCTTAACTCCTCACGAGAAGAAACTGCGTTCACTCTTCCTGATAGCAAGTGGGGAACAAGTTTCCGCCGCATCTTTGATGCATCCTCTTTTGTAGATACACACGAACCAATCATCAAAATGCCATCAGAAAAAGTGAATGTTTCGCCACACTGCGCTCAAGTCTGGCTAGTTACTCGTTCGTAATCCTTTATATTAAAGACATGCTCGCAATCATCGCTCCAGGACAAGGTTCACAAACTCCCGGAATGTTAAGCGCATGGCTTGAAGATGCGCAGATTCGCACTTTGGCACAAGAAATATCAGATGCAATTGGTCTTGATGTCGTACGCCTTGGAACAACTGCAGATGCCGATGAGATTAAAGATACGGCTAACGCTCAGCCACTCATCGTTGCTGCAGGCTTGATGAGCGCGCATGCTCTTGGCGCAACCGGTTCATTTTCATATGTTGCCGGGCACTCTGTTGGCGAAATTACTGCCGCGGCTATTGCAGGCGCACTCACACCAATTGATGCAATGAAGTTAGTTCGTGCACGTGGCGTTGAAATGGCAAAAGCTGCAGGAGTTACTCCTTCTGGAATGGCCGCAGTTCTCGGTGGAGATCGCCAAGTGGTCTTGAGTGCAATTGCAGATCTAGGTCTGGTTGCAGCGAATGACAATGGTGGTGGCCAGATCGTTGCCGCCGGAGACCTTGATGCAATTGCACAACTTGCACCCGAAGGAGCGCGTGTTCGCCCACTTGCTGTGGCGGGTGCGTTTCACACCTCTTATATGCAACCTGCAGTCGAACCTCTGCGCACACTTGCTGCAACGATGACAGCGTCAGAGCCAAGTGTTGGAGTGCTTTCCAATAAAGATGGTGCAGTCGTTAAAGATGGTGCGGAAGTACTAGAGCGCATCGTGAATCAGATTGCTAATCCAGTTCGCTGGGATTTGTGCATGGAGACTCTCGTTTCACTTGGCGTTACCGGAGTTATCGAAGTCGCACCTGCAGGAACGCTTGTAGGTTTGATTAAGCGCGCTGCGCCATCTATCGAACAATTTGCTTTCAAGAGCCCAGAAGATCTTGATGCAGCGCGTGCCTTCGTTGCAAACCACGGAGGTAAGTAATGTCAAAGATGATTGCATCAAAGACAGGTAGCGAGAGCCAGATTCTTGCCGTCGGTTCATATCGCCCGAAGCGTCTTGTCCCTAACTCTGAAATCGTCGATCGCATTGAATCAAGTGATGAATGGATTCAGCAGCGCACAGGAATTGAATCTCGTCGCTTTGCAGATGAGACAGAAACCGTTCTCGATATGGCTACATGGGCAGCTGAAGATGCACTGAAGAAAGCAAAGCTTTCAATTACTGATATCGACACCATCATCGTTGCAACAATTACCTTTCCGTTCCAAGCTCCATCTGCTGCAACTGCAATCCTGCAACGCTTAGGCCACCCCAAGGCAGCAGCTTTTGATATCAATGCAGCCTGTGCTGGTTTCTCGTATGGCGTTGCTATGGCGCACGATTTCATTAAATCTGGAACCTCAAAGACTGTTCTTGTTATTGGTGCAGAAAAGATTTCTGATTTCACAGATCCTGATGATCGCGCAACTGCATTCATCTTTGCCGATGGCGCAGGAGCAGTTGTTATCGGTGCCTCACAAGATGCAGGTATTGGCCCAGTCGAATGGGGCTCAGATGCTGATAATCGCGATGCGATTCAGATGAATCCTTCTTGGATGGAAGTTCGCGATACAGAGACACAGCTGACTAAAGCCGGCAGCAAGTGGCCAAATATTTCTCAAGAAGGGCAGAAAGTTTTCCGCTGGGCAGTATTCTCAATGAGCAAGGCGGCGCTGAAGGCTCTTGAATCAGCAGGACTTACTGTCAACGACATTGATGCATTCATTCCTCATCAGGCAAATGTGCGCATCATTGAAACGATGGCAAAAGAGATGGATATGCCAGATTCTGTGATCATCGCCGATGACATTCGCAAGAATGGCAATACATCTGCTGCATCGATTCCTCTTGCAATGGATGCTCTCTTGCAGAAACATCCTGAGCTTCACGGCAAATTAGCGCTACTCATTGGATATGGCGCAGGTCTCGTTTACGCGGGACAAGTTGTGAAATTACCTCCAAAACCATAATTTTTTTGGGATTACCCGCCCGTTTACTGGGAAGTAAGCCCTCCTTTCGTAGACAATTGCAACCTCAAGAAATGAAGTACCGGTTACACCAGATAACAACAGAGAAGGAAACACAATGGCGCTTTCACAAGCAGATGTACTTGCAGGAATCAAAGAGATCGTTGAAGAAGTAGCGGGTATCCCAGCTGCATCAATCGAACTGGATAAGAACTTCACAGAAGATCTCGAAGTTGACTCACTTAGCATGGTTGAAGTTGTAGTTGCATGCGAAGAGCGCTTTGGCGTAAAGATTCCTGATGAGAAGGTAACTGAACTCGCTACAGTCGGCGATGCAGTCAACTTCATCGTTAACGCTGCTGCATAAGTAAAGATCCAAAAGAAGAATTGATCTAGCGGTATGTCACAACGTCGCGTAGTCGTTACAGGCTTAGGTGCAACAACGCCCCTTGGTGGAGATGTGGATTCGACATGGAAGGCCTTATTGGCCGGCCAGTCTGGTGTCCGTCTTCTCACCGAAGATTGGCGTGAGCTCCTACCTGTGCACTTCGCTGCGCGCGTTGCGACAGAACCTGCAGATCAGATGGAGCGCGTTGAAATGCGTCGCCTCGATCGTTCAGAGCAGTTCGCTCTCGTTGCATCTCGCGAGGCCTGGAAAGATGCAGGCTCACCTGATGACATCGATAAGGAACGTCTTGGCGTAGTAATCGCCTCAGGAATCGGTGGAGTCATCACCCTCCTCGACCAATTTGTTAACCTCAACGAAAAGGGCGCACGCGGAGTCAGTCCACACACTGTTCCGATGTTGATGCCTAATGGTCCAGCTGCAAATGTTGGCCTCGAACTTCAAGCAAAGGCTGGCGTGCATACACCCGTCAGCGCATGCGCTTCCGGTGCCGAAGCAATCGGCTATGCCTTTGAAATGATTAAGAACAATCGCGCCGACATCATCGTTACCGGTGGAGTTGAAGCTGCAATCCACCAGCTTCCGATGGCTGGCTTTGCTGCGATGAAAGCACTTTCTACTCGCAACGATGCACCTGCTCGCGCATCACGTCCATACGATGTTGATCGCGATGGCTTCGTACTTGGCGAAGGCGGCGGAATCCTTGTTATTGAAGAGTACGAACATGCCAAGGCGCGTGGTGCAAAGATTTACTGTGAAATCGGCGGACAAGGTTTAACCTCTGATGGTTATCACATTGCAGCCCCAGATCCTGAGGGCAGCGGCGTACAGCGCGCAATCAAATTCGCTCTAGCGAACTCTGGTTTATCTACAAAGGACATCGTGCACCTCAATGCACATGCAACCTCAACTCCTGCAGGCGATGTTGCTGAAGCTAATGCACTTCGTAAAGCACTCGGTGCGGATGCAGATCACGTTGCAGTTTCTGCAACAAAGTCGATGACAGGTCACTTACTGGGTGGCGCTGGCGCAATTGAATCCGTCTTTATCGTCAAGGCTCTACAAGACCGCCTTGCTCCCCCAACAATCAACATTGAAAACTTAGACCCAGCTGTGACTGTCGATGTCGTTCGCGACACACCTCGTCAACTTCCAGCGGGAGATATCGCAGCGCTCAATGATTCTTTCGGTTTTGGTGGCCACAACGTAGTACTTGCATTTAAATCGCTCTAATCTAGAGCCATGGCAACACCGATCAACCCACTTGATCCTGAATCACGTATAGCCACACTCCTTGATGGTGGCAGCTACGAACTTCTCATACCTCGCACCGATTGCGGAATGGTTGCAGCCACTGGCCTGGTTAAGGGAAATAAAGTCGTTGTCTTTGCATCTGATCCCACAATTAAAGGTGGCGCACTCGGCATGGAAGGCTCGCAAGTAATTGTTCAGGCATATCGCGCCGCAATGGGTGGACAAATTCCTGTCATCGGAATCTGGCACTCTGGTGGTGCGCGTTTAAGTGATGGCGTTGCATCCCTCAATGCATTCGGTGAAGTCTTTCAAGCGATGGTTACAGCAAGTGGTCGTATTCCGCAGTTATCCCTTGTGCTTGGACCAACTGCTGGCGGCGGTGCCTATGGGCCCGCACTTACAGATGTTGTTGTTCTTGCACCCGAAGGTCGCATCTTCGTAACAGGTCCTGATGTCGTGAAATCTGTAACGGGCGATATCGTCGATATGGCTCTACTCGGTGGACCTGAAGCGCACAGTAAGAATTCCGGCGTTGCACATGTAATTGCGCCTTCTGAAGAGGTTGCCTTCCGCGAGATTCAAGATCTTGTCTCGCTCTTTGCCAACCAAGGGCTGATGTCGCCAAACGTTGATGATGTTCCTCTTGCCCATCTTGTTCCTGATTCAGCGAAGCGAATTTATGAAGTACATCCGTTGGTTGATGCCATTCTCGATAAAGATGGAGAGAAGCTCGAACTATTGGATATGTGGGCCGAAAACATGACGACTGTTATTGGTCGCCTAGGTGGTCGCACAGTTGGAGTGATTGCAAATAATCCTCAAGTAATCGGCGGAGTTCTAGATTCTGCAGCAGGTGAAAAAGCTGCGCGCTTTGTTCGCACCTGTGATGCCTTCGGTATTCCACTCGTTGTGATTGCAGATGTCACCGGCTTCTTACCTGGCATCGGACAAGAGTGGGAAGGCGCTGTGCGACGCGGTGCAAAGTTGCTCCATGCATTTGCTGAAGCTGTTGTTCCACGCGTTACCGTTATTACACGTAAAGCTTATGGCGGAGCGTTTGTTGCGATGAACTCAAAATCACTCGGTGCCACACGCGTATTTGCTTGGCCACAAGCAGAAGTTTCCGTGATGGGCGCAGTTGCTGCTGTGCGCGTTCTACATCGTCGTTTACTTGCTGATCTTCCTGCAGATCAGCGTGAGGATATGGAACTAGAACTTGCGGCAGAACATGAAAAGGTTTCTGGTGGCGTTGCACGTGCAATTGAAATCGGCGCAGTTGATGAAATGATTGAGCCAGATAAGACTCGTAGCGCTATTGCAAAGGTTTTGGCAGAGACTGAATATCGCCGTGGTTCACACGGCAATATTCCTCTGTAGTCCTCTTACTTAACTGAGAAGGTTACTGAGACTGTTGATGTAACAGTCTTTTCAATGCTTGATGTGTCATAAGCACCAGTATCTTGAGTCATCGTTGAATCCGGTGTTGTCACCTGGAATACGCCTGAGCGAACTGATTGCACTGATCCAACCTTGCCACCCACCGCCTTGGTAATTGCTTCAGCGCGGATCTTGGCATCCTTCATCGCTTCTTCAAGAAGTTGTGGGCGAAGCTTAGGAAGAGTTGAAAGGTAGTACTGAGGTCCGTAGTTATTAACGGTCACGCCCTGCTGCAAGATTGTTCCGATTCCTTGCGAAAGCTTTGAAACAAGTTCGACATCCTTTGAGCGAACAACTACATCACGCGATGCGCGGTAGTTCAGAATCTTGCCTGTGTTGTTGCCGTTGACCCATTGCTCGTTCGCATAAGTAGAGACAGAGCCAAGTGTCAGCTCTTCTGCCGGAATTCCACCATCGGTCAAATATTTGCTCACTGCTGCGACATCGTTTCCGACTCTGGTGACAGCTTCAGAAACTGTTGGACGTGTCAGTGAAACATTGAGCGTCCACACAACGTTATCGGCAGTTGCAGATGTCTTCGCAGATCCAGTGACTGTAATTCCATTTGCATTACGTGCTGCAAATCCTGCACCAACTTTGACGAGTCCACCGCCTAGGGCAATCGCAAGAATAAGAGCGATTGCGATGTAGAGAATCGAGCGGCGGCGTTCAGTTGAGGTCATAGGTGCTTGAGTTGTCATGGTCTAATTCTATCTCCACTTAGATAGCGCGAAGTCGCGCAACTTCTTGAAGGTCGACGCCTCGATAAGGCTCGAGTGCTACCTCCCATTCATTTCCAAGAGTTCTCTCGAGATTCTCACGAACCTCTAACTCATCAAAGTGCGCGAGTGCCTTACGAATTTGATCTTCGCTAATGAGAATTGTTCCAACTTGGTCGACAGTTGCGCGATGGATTCCAAGTTCAGGGGTAAATCTAAAGAGTTCGCCATTATGTGTACCGAGTTCGCTGACTTCAAAGCGCAGGTAATGCCATCCCTTAAGCGCTGTTGCTATCTTGGCAGCCGTGCCAATGGGTGCACGGAATTCGAGTGAAGTGCGAACGGTGCCAGGAGTAAGTGGTTGATCGCGCCAGAAGATTTGTTGAGGTGCACCCAACAGTGAGTTAAGCCCCCATTCAATATGTTGGCGCAGCGCAGTAGGCGCGGAGTGGATGACGACCAGACCGGCGAGGTTTTTTTCATGCATGTGGTGCTCCTAGCAAGGTGCGATTTGTGCGACCTTCCCCGATCCACAACGACTACCAATTGCTAGTGAGTGCTCTATTTATACAACTTTCCACCGACTTTGTGAATATGAGCGTTTTAGAGCTCTGATTTGAGCGTGATCGATGGAAACTGGGAATAGGAATACGCGGAAGTAGCAGGTACCCTTATTCCTAGTCGGACGCTTTATCAGTACCCGTTGTTAGATTTACTTCTTTACTCGGTATGGCTGTAGCAAGACGAAGACTGGAGTTTGAGGAATTCTCGAACTCCCAACATATCGAAGGAATAGTAAAAAATATGGCAACAGGTACAGTTAAGTGGTTCAACTCTGAAAAGGGTTTCGGTTTCATTGCAGTTGATGGTGGCGGACAAGATGTATTCGTTCACTACTCAGCAATTCAGGGAAACGGTTACAAGAGCCTTGAAGAGGGTCAGTCAGTTTCATTCGAGGTCGTCCAGGGTCCAAAGGGTCCTCAGGCAGACGCAGTGAACGCTAACTAATTTCACTTACGAATAAGGCCCGCCGAGAAATCGGTGGGCCTTATTTTTTTCTACTTTTTTGGCTCAGGCGGAATCTCGCCTACTTTAGCTTTCAGCGCCGCAACTGCTTTCACGGGCGATAAATCTTTTCCACTCTTCCATGCATCGAGATACTTCCAAGGAAGAACTTCACCGCGGCGAACCCACCAAATATCTGCAGGCGTTGGCCATGAAATACCGAAGTGAAGGTGTGGCGCAGTTCCGCGTGCGCTGCCAGTTGATCCGATTGCGCCCAATACTTGTCCAGCCTTAACTTCTACTCCAGGTTGAATGCTTGCCGGAATTGAGCGTAGGTGAGAGCCGTAATAACGAACTCCATCTTCTCCGATGATCGAGACATAAAGACCGCCGCGATCAATTCCTAGATTGGTTTTACCGCTCCATTTATCAACCCGATTTACTTCATCGACAATTCCATTGATGGGGGCGACAAAGCGGCAGCCAGCCTTTGCCAAAATATCTGTCGCTGCATAGTCGTGATGTGCGCGCGCATAATTAACGTCGCAATTTGCTACAGGGAAGAGATAGACCGGTGCTGCTTGAGCTGAAGGAACTGATGTAAAGACAAGAGTGAGCAGAAGTATTTTTCTCAACATGCTGCGAAGCCTAACTAATCAGGGGTTAATCCTTGAGAGCGGCGCGGTCTAACTTGGCTGTGACAATCATGTGAGGAACGGTCAGCGCCCAGATTGTGACCAAAGTAAGCCAGAGAAAGTGATCGCTGATATTTTCACGAGCGATTGCAGCCAGCAGAATAACGAATATAAATGTGCCGGCCAGTGCCGGTAGCCCTGGAATAACCGCATAACTAAATGCCTTAAAGCCACGTGATTGTTGATACGCAGCCTGTGAACGTGGAAGCAATGAGGTCAATCGCGCTGTGTGGCGCATTGCATGCCAGCAACCAAAATAAATAGCGAATGAGACAAGCGGCGGAGCAATCGATGCAAGCCCTGCCAGAAGTGCAATATCCACTGCATCGCGATAGCGCTTTCGGGAGATAAGAATCAGAAGGCTAATGGTTGCAATTGCCGCAACGATGATTTGAATCTCTGATGTAAATCCATAGTGCCAATCAACTAAGTTCTCATTTACCTTCTCAAGAGCTTCAGTGCTTCGGCTCTGCACAAGAGGAATGACAACTGGAATCAACCCGCCTGCCGAGGCGTAAGCAAAGACTGGAATAGCTCTCTCTGTGCGGCCTTTCTCACGATCAAGTTCTGCAATAAATGCACTATCGCCGATTCCAAAGTGAGTTGCACTCATGAGCACTACGGCAATAAACCCATAAACGTTCCACTGCAAAATCGCCCAAATAGCGGCAAGTGCAATAGCCACATATATAACTATGAAGAAAGCCATCAGCAGAGGCTTAGATTTTGGAAGAGTTACCAAGTGATCGAGTGATCCATGCGGAATGCCTACTGCCAAAGCAAGAACTGCAATTGCTACCTGCCAATTGAGTGAATCGGCACCGAGCCATGAAGAGAAGAGCAAAGAGAGGGCGATTCCGATTGCTGCAGCAAGGGAAGATGCGGTTCGGACTGTTGAAAAGGTTCTCAACTTTGCTGTGTCCATAAACGTCACAGTAGCAAGATTCATGAGGATGTATGCAAAAATACGAATATGAAACAGTGGTCATATATGGCGATGCTGATTTTCACCTTCTGCGGATCTGCTTGGCTCGAGATTTACCTCAAGACGGGTGTTCTGCGCCGCATCAAAAGAGTCGCAATCAGCGTTCTACCAATCAGCATCCTCTTCCTGGCATGGGATGCCTATGCGATTGCACAAGGCCATTGGTTCTTTGATCGTGAACAAATTTTAGGAATTTACGGCCCGCTCAATATTCCGCTTGAGGAATATCTCTTCTTTATGGTGATTCCGATGGCAGCAATCTTCACTATCGAAGGTGTGACCACCGTGAAACCACATTGGCGAAAGGATGAATTCGGCGAATGATCTATTCAGATATTGCGATTACCGCTTTTGCTATTGCTGTCATGGTCGACCTCTTTGTGTTTAAGACATCGATGCTTACACGACCAGCGTTCTGGACTTCCTACGCAATCATCTTGCCATTTCAATTCTTAACAAATTGGTGGCTGACTTCAAGAAATATCGTCATGTACAACCCTGAAGCAATCATGGGGCTACGACTCTTCTCCGCCCCTGCCGAAGATGTTCTCTTCGGCTTCGCGCTCTTGTTGGGCGTGATGGGGTTGTGGGAAGTCTGGGGCCGTAAAGGCTTCCAGCGCCACTAACGATTCAAGAATTAGCTTTTCAAGAAGCTGATTTAACCATGCGCTGCAGCAACTGCGGCGTACATGATCTTTCCTTCATGCACATTCAACCCAGCAGCTAGCGCTGCATCATCTTCAAGAGCCTTCTGCCAACCCTTATTGGCAAGGGCAAGTGAGTACTTGAGCGTTGCATTGGATAGCGCTGCTGTTGATGTTGCAGGAACTGCACCCGGCATATTTGCCACGCAGTAATAGAGAGAGTTATGAACCTTAAATGTTGGATCAGCATGTGTTGTTGCATGTGAGCCTTCGAAGCATCCGCCTTGATCGATAGCAACATCGACGAGAACGGATCCTGGCTTCATCTTTGCAACCATTGCATCTGTAACAAGCTTTGGAGCTGCCGCACCTGGAATAAGTACGCCACCAACAACGAGATCTGCTTCCATGCAGTATTGCTCGATTGAGTATGGAGATGAAGCAACGGTCTTAACCTGGCCATGGAACATTTCATCAATTTCGCCAAGGCGCTTGAGATTGATATCAAGAAGAGTGACATCGGCACGAAGACCGATAGCCATTGCAGCAGCAGAAACTCCTACGCTTCCACCGCCCAAAATTACGACCTTGCCTGGAGCAACTCCAGGAACTCCCCCGAGTAATACTCCGCGTCCCCCAGCTGGGCGCTGAAGTGCAGCTGCGCCAACTTGAATAGACATACGTCCTGCAACTTCTGACATAGGAGCAAGTAACGGAAGGAAGCGATTGATTTCAACTGTTTCGTAAGCGATCGCAGTGATTCCTGATTTAACAATGGCATCGGTGCATTCGCGTGAAGCTGCAAGGTGGAGATATGTGAAGAGGATCTGGCCCTTACGCATGCGGTGGTATTCCTCAGCGATTGGCTCTTTGACCTTGATGATCATCTCGGATTTCGCCCAGACTTCATCGGCGGTATCGAGGATTGTCGCTCCAGCTTTTACATAATCAGCATCGGTAATTGCCGAGCCAACGCCTGCGTTCTTTTCAACAAAGACCGTGTGGCCAGCGATGACGAGAGAGTGAACTCCTGCCGGTGTAGTTGAGACTCTAAATTCGTTGTTCTTAACTTCTTTTGGGATACCGACAAGCACAATTAACTCCTATAGTCGACGTTGACTGGACTTAACCGATGCTACTCCTAAAGAGCTTTAAAGTGGAATAACAGCCCGGTCTCTGGCTTTAAGACTGGAAGTTGTAGCCCAATATGTGCAAGTTGATCGCCAGTTAAATTGAGTGCTGGCCACCAACCTGGCGCCTTCTTCTGAATGAAGTCAGATGCACTTAACTCTTCAACAACGCTGACTTGATACATAGTCTCTTTATCAAGTCCGTCGAAGGTTGTCACAAGTGGTCCGAAGTTATCTGCAGAGGTGAGTTGCATATAGGTAAAGATTGCTTCCTTCTTATCGAGTGCAACCGTGCCATATAACTGGGCATCGCCAATAATTTCATCGCTGCGAACAACTGTTCCTGAATGAAGAAGATCGCGGTGCTTCTTATAGAAATTGATATATGCCTTAAGGGTCTCGGTCTCTTGCGCATCTGCTTCGTTGATGTTCCACTCGATTCCAGCGTGGCCAAAGAGTGCATTGAGCGCGCGGAATGAAACTGAATGGGTGCGGTGCATCTGATGTCCCACGGTTGGACCAACGTGAGTACCAAGGAACTCTGGTGGAATCACAAGGCCTGTCCAGCGTTGAATTTGTTGGCGCTCGAGTGGATCGTTCTGATCAGATGTCCAGAAGCGATCTGCATGATCGATCATGCCAAGGTCAATGCGACCACCACCTGAAGAGCAAGATTCAATTTCAAGTCCTGGGTGGCGCTTCTTCAGTTCATCGAACATGCGATAGATGGCTTCAGTCTGCTTGCGCACAACAGGGCGCCCATCTGAAATCGGATCCGTTAAATGACGATTGTGATCCCACTTGATGTAGGCGATGTTGTACTCAGAGAGCACTGCATCTACTTGGCTAAGCACATGGTTATAGGCGCCCTCTTTTGTAAGGTCTAAAACTTGCTGCCAACGACCTTCAACCGGAATACGTCCAGGTTCCTGCAAAATCCAATCAGGATGAGCGCGATACAAATCAGAGTCGCGATTGACCATCTCGCCTTCAAACCAGAGACCGAATTCGATTCCCTTGTCATTGATGTACTTAATGATTGGAGCAAGGCCATTTGGCCATGCATCTTTTGAGACAACCCAATCACCAAGACCTGCGCGGTCATTGCGGCGTGAACCAAACCAACCATCATCTAAAACAACGCGCTCGACTCCGATTTCAGCAGCCTTATCAACCATCTTTCGGATGCCTTCTTCATTGTGATTGAAGTAGACGGCTTCCCACATATTGAGTGTGAGCGGACGTGGGCGAACCTTTGTAATGTGATTGGTGCGCGAGCGAATCCATGTGTAGTGATTATTGGTAAGGCCATCAAGACCGCGATCACTAAATGTTGCAACGGCGCGAGGTGCTGCATAGCTCTCGCCCTTCTTCAAAATTACTTCACCTGGAAGTAAGTACTCACCTGCACCGATTGATTTATGACCATCTATCAAACGCTCGACGTGATGAATGTTGTTTCCAGACCATGCCATGGCAAGTGACCAGGCTTCACCATGACGGAATCCTGTGTTGTGGTTTAGTGCTACCTGCGTAATTGTGTAATCGTGGCCTGATCGACCTTCAAAACCTTCGCGAGTTATAACGCCGTAATCGATCGAGCGGCGTTGCGGCTGACGTTCCTTTGTCCAATGTCCGTAGAAATCAAGAACTTGATCTGCTTGTTCGGCCAGCGGTAACCAGTACAAGAAGTGCTCGAGGAAGTAATCTCCTTCAGATGTATTTGTGACCTTCGCATTTATCAACAAAATATCTGATGGTGTGAGCGTGTAAGTCATTTCAATTTCAATTCCAGCGATTGCATCTGTGAAGACTGCAATCATCGATTGATCTTTTTGAACCGCGCTCGTTACTGAGAAGGAGTTAGATGCGTTTACTCCCCCGCGATGACCGCGAAGTGCAGGATGACCAATCCATCCACGTGCATGTTCGCGAAGAATGAGGTTGCCAGGTGCAACATCAAGGCCGCCATGGAAAGCAGGCTTGGTGCGCGCTGCACGAATTGATTCAGCAGCGGCCTTATCAATAGCACCTAACTTCTTGCCCCAATAAAGAACTTCAAGTGAGTCCCCATCGTGAGCGAAGATGATTGATGAGCGCGATTGGCTGAGGTGAATCATGGGTGAATCCTACCGATAGCTCTAGAGCGAAAGTAGAGCAATGTCCTACTCTTTCTCGATGACTTCGCAGACCAAAATCCTTCTCATCGGTATTGATGGTCTGATGCTTCAACGCGCTATTGACTCTGGGCGTGCACAAACTTTGGCCGCACTTCGATCTAATTGCTACTACAGCGATATGTCTGTCGATATGCCCACTGTTTCTGGTCCCAGTTGGACAACTTTGCTGACGGGTGTGACTCAACAGGTACACAAGGTCGTTAATAACGAGTACACAGATCACAGCCTGGACTCAGCGCCAGATTTCTTATCTCAGGCCGCTTCTCGCAATTCCGAAATCAGAACATACGCCGCTGCTGGCTGGCCACCCCTCATTGATCCCAACGACGTCGGTCCTGTGATTAGGACGAGGAATGAAGATCAAAAAATAGGAAAGCATTCGATATTTGTCCGCGATGGTGAAACGCATGGTTATGAAACCGTAGACGTTGAAGTTGCAAATGACGCAATCGCTTTCATCGAAGAGAATGGCCCCGACCTTAGTTTTGTTTATTTCTGCGGAGCTGATGAAGCAGGACATTTGGATGGAACTGTTGAAGGCTCCTACTTTGATGCAATCGAAGGAATTGATGGCTTAGTTGCACAACTACATCAAGTGATTCTTGCAAGACATCAGAAGCACGATGAAAAGTGGCTCATTGTGATTACAACTGATCACGGCCATCGTGATGAAGGTGGACATGGCGGAGACAGCCCACAAGAGCGCGCATCATTTGTGATTGCGCAGGGAATCGGTATTCAGCATCCGTCGTGGCCTGCTCAAATCAAGCCTGAAGAGTTAGTCGGACAAATACTCTTGGCACTATAAGATTGGCGACGACGAGGCGGTAGCTCAGTTGGTTAGAGCCCCGAACTCATAATTCGGTCGTCGTCGGTTCGAGCCCGACCCGCCTCACATTTATTGATCTTCAATGACTAGGTTCATCTAACGATTACCTGATGTTCACCTACTTAAGCCATTCTTATCCGGTGAAAGAAGTTGTAGCCCCTTATCAAGATCGAGAGCTCACCTGGCTCGACTTCGATACCCGCGTCCTCGAACTCACTGAGGATCCAACCATTCCCCTTCTCGAACGACTTCGCTTCTTAGCCATCTTCTCCTCGAACCTTGATGAATTTTTCATGGTTCGTGTTGCTTCAGTGAAAGCCAAAATTGAACGCGGAAGCACCACCGTTAACTCGGCAGGCTATGCACCAAAAGAACTCCTCAAGGTTGTGCTTAAGCGCACACAAGAGTTGGTCAACATACAAGCTGATCGCTTCCGCGATGTCATCATTCCTGAGTTACGTGCTGAAGGAATCGAATTTGTAAAGATTGCTGACCTCACTGATGATGAACGCGAGCATCTCAAGGATTACTACAACAACCGAATTTTTCCGGTTCTTACCCCGCTTGTCGTTGATCCATCACACCCTTTCCCATATATCTCTGGTCTCTCACTCAACATCGGCGTTAATATCGAATCAAGTGAAGATCACGACATCAGCTTTGCTCGAGTAAAAGTTCCTTCAAATCTGCCACGTTTCATCAGAACTTCAGATACCACTAAATTTAGATTTGTCTTGATTGACGAACTTATCGCTGAGCACCTTGCTGAACTATTCCCAGGCGTGAAGCTCAAGGATCATTTCTTCTTCCGTGTGACTCGTAACCAGGATCTTGATCTTGATGAAGATGAGACTGATGACATCCTAGAAACGATGGAGAAAGAACTCACTCGCCGTCGCTTTGGACCACCTGTTCGCCTTGAGGTGGATAAAGTCATTCACGCAGATGTTCTCAATGAACTCATGGACGAGCTTCAGATTGAACCGCACGATGTCATTAAGTACGACTCACCGCTAGATCTTCGTAGCCTCAATCAGATTGCAGACCTTGATTTCCCACACCTGAAGTACAAGCCTTTTAGAAGTGAGACTGCGCACGAACTTCGTGATGTAGACCCTGAATCAACAGATTCATTCTTTTCTGCAGTCCGTAAGGGTGAAATTCTTCTGCACCACCCATATCAATCCTTTACTTCATCGGTTGTGAAATTCCTTGAAAACGCTGCTCGTGACCCACATGTTTTAGCGATTAAGCAGACGCTCTATCGCACATCTGGTGACTCACCAATCGTTGAAGCTCTCATTGAAGCCGCCGAAGCAGGCAAGCAAGTACTTGCTGTAATTGAGATTCGTGCTCGCTTTGATGAAATGGCGAATGTACGCTGGGCGAGAAAACTTGAAGAAGTAGGTGTTCACGTTGTGTACGGCCTCATGGGACTTAAGACGCACGCCAAGCTCTCACTTGTTGTCCGCGAAGAAGGCGATGTACTTCGCCGTTACTGCCATGTCGGCACCGGAAATTACAACCCTAAGACGGCGCGTTTCTACGATGACCTTGGAATCCTGAGCTCAGATCCGGTTTTAGGTGAAGATCTTTCAAGACTCTTCAACGAACTCTCTGGCTATTCAGCTAAGCATGATTACTCGCGACTTCTAGTGGCGCCTCATAGTCTTCGTAACGGACTTATCGCACGAATCAAGCGCGAAACAAAGAATCACTTAGACGGAAAACCATCTTGGATCAGGCTCAAGCTCAATTCACTGCTCGATGAGCAAATCATCGACACTCTCTATGAGGCAGCAGATGCAGGCGTCAAGATTGAAATTATTGTCCGCGGTATCTGTGCAATTCAACTCAACAATCAAGCACGTCGTGACAACATCAAAGTACGCTCAATTCTTGGCCGTTTCCTTGAGCATTCACGTATCTACTACTTCCGCAATGATGGCGCTGAGGATTACTTCATCGGCAGCGCTGATGTTATGCACCGAAATTTAGATCGCCGCGTTGAAGCGCTGGTTCGAATTGAATCTGAAAAACATAAGGAATCGCTGAAATCTATTCTTGATGATTCCGTATCTGATACTTACTCAACCTGGAGCCTCAACGATGAAAACAAATGGGTCCGAAACGTTAAAGATCACGACGGCAAGTTCTTGGTGAATTTCCAAGATCACTTCATCGAGAAATTTAATCGCGCATGATTAGAGCCGCTGGCGCACTTTTATGGCGTGAATTAGGCGATCGATCTATAGAGATCGCACTCATCCATCGACCAAAGTATGACGATTGGACTCTGCCAAAGGGCAAGATAGAGGAAGGCGAAACCGCGTTGCAGTGCGCGTATCGAGAGTTGATTGAAGAGACTGGAATTAAAGCTGCATTTACTCGCCAGCTTGGATCTGTGGAGTATGAAGAAAGTGGACAGCGCAAGAGAGTTATCTTCTGGGCTGCACATTGCGCACTCGACGCAAGCGCATTTATCCCAAATGAAGAAGTTGATGAAATGTGCTGGCTGAGCGCCGAAGATGCTCTTGTCGCCGCTACACATGGATCAGATAAAGAAATCATTGAGAACTTCATGAGCCAAGAGCCGCTCACAGACACCCTCATCATTCTCCGCCACACCAAAGCCCTAGAGCGTGGCGACTGGGATGAGGAAGATTCTCAGCGCACCCTTAATGAAGTTGGTCTTGATCAGGCGCAGTTACTGATTAAGCATCTCGAGCCTTTTGCAATCGAAGAGGTGTACACCTCAGATTATCTTCGCTGTGTCCAGACAGTTACTCCGTTAGCTCATTCTCGCGGATTGACTATCACTCAGGTACCAAGTCTTAATGAAGAGACTTTTGAGACAGACCCGCTTCGATCAGTTTCTTTCGCCAATGCCCTCAAGCAAGATGAGAAGAACATCCTTATCTGCAGCCACAACCCGGTGATTCCAACAATGTTGCGCGGGATTCTCAATACCAAGTTGAAGAATAAAGATTTAATCAAGCTTGAACCAGGTGATGCTTGGATAGTGCATCGCGTCCGTGGAGAGATAGTCGGGCTCGATTACTTAAGTATCAGTAATTAACGTTCAATCCAGTCGAGGCGATGGAGAACTATTCCTTCGCGAAGAGCCCACGGACAGATACGAATCTCTTTCAACTCAAGTGTCTGCATTAACTGTTTAGCAACCATGGCACCTGCAACAATCTGTGGGGCGCGCTCTGCTGATACGGATTGAAGTTCTTTGCGTGCATCGACATCAAGAGCTTGAAGCTTAGGTACCAACTCTTCGAGAGCATTTAACGTTAAGTGTGGTCCTAGCTTTGGATAATAATTCTGGGCGAGCTTTGCCAAAGTACGGAAGGTTTTACTTGTTCCGGCCGCGTTATCTTTCTCAAAGGTAGATAGCGAAGATGCAAGTGGTTCGATTTTCTCTTCGAGGTATTCCTCCAGCGCTTTAAGCGACTTGGAGGTAAATGGATCGCCCTTGAGAAATTGACGAGTGAGGCGTCCGGCGCCAAGTTGCATAGAAGTTTTAAAAGTTGGGTCTTCTTCTGCGCCTCGCGCGATTTCAAGAGATCCCCCACCGATATCGAGTACGAGTAAGTCTCCAGAAGACCACCCTAACCAACGTCGTGCTGCAAGGAATGTGAAGCGTGCTTCTTCTTCGCCACTCAGTACTTGAAGATCTATGCCGCAAGCTCTATTCACATGAGCGATAACTTGATCCGAATTTGTTGCTTCACGAATTGCAGAAGTTGCAAAAGCTAGAAGTTCATCGATATCTAGGTGTTCAGCGCTCTTCATATTGCTCTGAATTGCATCCGTGATGCGATTAATACCAAGATCGGTAATTGCACCGGTCTCATCTAGATACTCAGTAAGTCGAATAACTGACTTGTGAGATGAATTAGGAACTGGCGGACCACCAAGGTGGCCATCGACTACCTGTAGATGAATGGTGTTGGAGCCAACATCTAATACACCAAGTCGCATTTGCGAAGTCTAACGAGTGTTAGGGAGTAACACCCATCAAATGCTCCATAGCGAGTTGGTCGAGGATTTCATATCCATAACCGCGTTTTCCAGCTGCATCTGCATCGAAAGAATCTCTTGCAAGATCCTTCCATGTCTCACCAGCTGCAAGAGTTGGCTCTGAAAGACCTGGAATATTTGATTCCTTCATCGCTGCAATGACACGTGGATCCTTGCGGAATGCCGCTGCGCGCTCCTTGAGAACTAAGTACATGCGCATATTCGAAGTTGCAGATGCCCACACACCTGAATCACCATCGGTGCGTACAGGCTTGTAATCAAAGTGCTTCGGTCCTGAATATCCGTAGCGCTCAAGAAGATCGACGAGGAAGAAAGCGCTCTTTACATCGCCATGTCCAAAGACGAAGTCCTGGTCATACTTTGGACCGCGCTGACCATTGAGGTCGATGTGGAATAACTTGTTCTGCCACAACGCTTGTGCGATTCCATGAACAAAGTTGAGGTTCGCCATCTGCTCGTGGCCAACTTCTGGGTTAAGACCAACCATCTCTGGGTGATCGAGCATTTCAATAAATCCAAGTGCATGGCCAATAGTTGGAAGGAAGATATCTCCACGTGGCTCATTTGGTTTTGGTTCGATTGCGAACTTAATGTCGTAACCCTTATCGATGACGTACTGACCAAGGATGTTAAAGCCTTCTGCATACCGCTCGAGAGCAACGTAGGCATCCTTTGAGCTTTCAGATTCAGCGCCTTCACGTCCGCCCCAGCAGACATAGATCTTGGCGCCCAGATCTACTGCGAGATCAATATTGCGCATCGCCTTGCGAATTGCAAAGCGACGGATATCGCGATCGTTGCTTGTGAGTGCACCATCTTTAAAGACGGGATGGCTGAAGAGGTTTGTTGTTGCCATCGGAACTTTCATTCCGGTCTCAGCAAGTGCTTTCTTAAAGCGATCGATATGTCCCTGACGTGTTGAATCATCGGATCCAAATGGGAATAGATCATCATCGTGGAAAGTCACACCATAGGCACCACGAGCAGCGAGTTCATTGACTGTGCGAACTGGATCGAGAGCTTCACGGGTTGGATCTCCAAAGGGATCGCGTGCTTGCCAGCCGACAGTCCAGAGACCGAATGTGAATTTATCTGCAGGTGTAGGTGTGTAGGTCATACTCTGACCCTATTCGAAAATGCCTTACTTCAAAAGTATTTAGCGAATTTTACTTTGCTGGAGCGAATTCGCCCGTTACAAGATAGTAAACGCGACGGGCAACTGAGACTGCATGGTCTGCGAATCGCTCGTAGTAGCGGCCTAGAAGAGTGAGATCAATCGCTGAATCCACACCTGCTGTCCATTTTGCTGAAGTCAGAACTGAGATGAGATCTCGATGGAGCTTATCCATCTCGTCATCATCTTTCTCAACTTCAAGAGCAAGTGAAGTATCGCGGGTCTCAATAACAGAGCCAACCTTGCGCGCAATGTTTTCTGCAACATGTCCCATGCGCTGAACTGTTGTCTGAAGTTCAAGAGGTACTGCAGAATCAGGATGGCGAAGTCGCGCAACCTTTGCAACGTGGTGAGCTAAGTCGCCCATGCGCTCTAGATCTGCGCTCATGCGAAGTGCGGTGATGAGCGCTCGAAGATCAGTTGCTACTGGTTGTTGACGAGCAATAATGTCAATGATGCGCGCATCCAAATCGTGCTGAATCTGATCGATTTTTTCATCAAAGGTAATTACCTCTTCTGCAAGAGAGAGGTTGGCGTCAATGAGTGACGTCGTCGCTTTATTGATTGAGTCGCTCACCATCTTCGTCAGATCCACAAGGGTCTGAGAAACGGCATCGAGTTCTTCTTGAAATATCGAGCGGATGAGAGCCATTGGGCAAAAGTAAGGGGTATGAGTGAATTATGGAAATCATTCACGTGAACGGAAGGTAAACAGGGGTGAGCCGGCGTTAGGCTTACATCATGTGGTTTCGCAAGGGCTCGGATGAAATTACAGAGGGTCCTGCCCCAGATCTCTTCCTAGATCTCATCAATGAGCTTGATCAGGATGTCCTCCTACTTTCGGGCGGTGACACTCCAATCATCACGTCATCAGGCGTCGAAAATCTAAACATCCTTCGTGATGGAAAATTTCTTTCGCCAGAAATCCTTGCAATTGTGCGTGCAGTGCGACGAACAGGAAATCCGCACAATGGAAAACTCGATATCCCTCGCGGACCAATCGGTGAAGGCACAAGAGAGCTCACTCTTAAAGTAGTTGCTCTCGAAAAACACTCTCTTGTAATGGTTCTTATTAGCGATGAATCTGAAGCGCAGCGAGTACACGAAGTGCGACGAGATTTTGTCGCCAATATCTCTCACGAGCTAAAGACTCCTATTGGAGCCCTTTCTCTACTTAGCGAGGCAGTGCTTTCAGCAAAAGATGACCCTGTCTCCGTGACAAAATTTGCATCTCGAATGCAACACGAGGCGAAGCGACTTACGGATTTAGTTCAAGAGATCATCAATCTCTCGCGACTTCAAGATTCAGATCCGTTATCGATTGCCCAAGAAAATAGCGTTAATGACATGATTCAAGTTGCCGTAGATCAATGTCAGACCATTGCATTGGCTCGCAAAATTGAAGTTGCGTTGGCTGACTCCCCTGATGCATGCGTGCTCGGAGACCCCGAACAAATCACAATGGCAATCCATAACTTGGTAGAGAACGCAATTAACTACTCACCTGAGTTTACGAAGGTCTCTGTTACCACCAGCCTCGAAGATGGAATTGTTCAGGTCTCTGTTACAGACCAAGGAATTGGGATCCCAGAAACCGATCAGGCTCGTATCTTTGAACGTTTCTACAGAGTAGATCCTGCGCGTTCACGCGAAACAGGAGGCACGGGCTTAGGACTATCAATTGTTAAACATGTCGCAACCAAACATGGTGGCGAAGTTAAAGTCTGGAGTTCACCAAATGTAGGTTCTACATTCGCACTCAGACTTCCAATTTATGCAAACCCTGGAGAGCCACAGTCATGACAAAAATCTTGATCATTGAAGATGAAATTTCATTCTCTGAGGCGCTCAGCTTCCTTCTCGAGAAAGAGGGTTACTCAACTGTTGTGGCTGAAACTGGAAAGCAGGGGCTCGAGGCATTTAAGAGCGACACCTTCGACTTAATTCTGCTTGATTTAATGATTCCCGAAGTTTCTGGCATTGATGTCTGTCGAACAATTCGCTCCACATCTGCCGTTCCAATCATCATGCTAACTGCCAAGGACTCTGAGATAGATAAGGTCGTTGGGCTCGAACTCGGTGCCGATGATTATGTAACGAAGCCATATTCATCACGTGAGCTCGTTGCGAGAATCAAGGCTGTACTTCGTCGAGGTGGACTTGATAACGAAACTACTGAAAGCTCAAGCGTGCACAGCATTGCTGGAATCAAGATGGATATTGAACGCCACCAAGTGACGGTAAATGAAGTCGCCATCAATCTTCCGCTCAAAGAGTTTGAACTTCTTGAATTCCTGATGCGAAACGCGGGACGCGTCCTTACTCGCGGCCAACTCATTGATCGCGTGTGGGGCGGCGATTATTACGGTGATACGAAGACTCTCGATGTTCACATTAAACGTTTGCGCTCAAAGATTGAGGTCGATCCAGCTAATCCTCTCTTGATTCAAACTATTCGTGGATTGGGTTACAAGTTCGAGGCGTAGAATCAATCTATGGCTGAGAAAAGCGTTCGCACATTTACCGCAAGAGATGCAGCTCGATGCATCATTACTCCTAGCGATATTGATCATAAATACTCTCGCGGAGTACTAGGAGCAATCACTGGTTCTGCGCAATATCCAGGTGCAGCAGTCCTCACTACATCTGCAGCCCTTGCCACAGGTATCGGCATGGTTCGCTTCCATAGCTCATCAGGCTTAGCCCATCTTGTCCTGCACGATGCACCTGAAACCGTTGTGCAACCCGGTCCAGTTACAACCTGGCTCGCCGGTTCTGGTATTCATCATAAAAAGTACAGCGACTTCACCACATGGCTACGTCATCGTTGGTTCACGCTCATGAAGGCGCAAACTGTTCCAACAATTCTAGATGCGGGAGCTCTTTCTTATGCAGGAAAGTTAAGTCAGCCAACTCTCATCACGCCACATGCTGGTGAACTTTCTCGCTTGCTTGCATCGCACTCAATAACAGTAAGTTCTGAAGCAATTGAAGCCGATCCGCTTACTTGGGCGAAGAAGACATCACAGCTACTTAATGTGACAGTTTTGCTGAAAGGTTCAAAGACAGTTGTGGCATATAACGACCGCGCAATCGCGCTTCCGAAAGCAACTCCTTGGCTTGCAACAGCTGGTTCAGGCGATGTCCTTGCCGGAATAATCGGAGCCCTTGTTGCTACCAATTACATTGAGATTCTCAACTCGCCGGAGCGTTTAGCTGATGTTGCAGCAACGGGTGCATA
Source organism: Planktophila turicensis (SeqCode) (assembly GCF_965234405.1). GTDB lineage: Bacteria > Actinomycetota > Actinomycetes > Nanopelagicales > Nanopelagicaceae > Planktophila > Planktophila turicensis. Next base: position 380,948 of record NZ_OZ248346.1, on the reverse strand, counting down.
CATTCATAACCAAGCAGCACTACTTGCTTCGCAAGGCGCTCCTATCTCAGCATCGATGATTGTTGATGAGATTCAGAACGCAATACGCAAAATCATTAAGTAAATTCTAGGGATATCCCCTCTCCACGAAAGCAAGAGAGGAGATTTACCCTTATCTATGGTTAAAACTCTGGCAAACCCTGCTCGCGTCTTACTCGTTAATGATGATGCTTTCGAGCTTGCAACTATGTCTGCTTCACTGCGATTACATAGCATCAACGTTATTGGCGAGGCTGCAAATGTCTTTGTTGCCGAGAATCTCTTTAATTCACTTCAGCCTGAAGTAGTGATGATTGATCTGCAATTTTCAGGAGAAGAAGCAGTTGCTTTGCTTCAAAAATTTCGAAGAATGGAACCAGATTTAGGAATAGTCATCACTACATCGTGCCCTGATCTTCGCCTCTTTGGACTTCTTGAAAAGAATATCCCGCACGGAAGCAAGATCATTCTCAAGAGATCGGTCTCAGACCTTTCGATCATTACCTACGCACTTTCAGAGAGCATTGATTCCGCTCACGATGGATCTGCCATGAAATGGATCAGCGCACACTCAGCTGTTCATCAAAACTCCTTCATCAGTATTCTGAGCGATTTAACTGATATTCAAATTGAAACTTTGCGGTTGGTTGCACAGGGCTTGAGTAACTCTGAAATAGCGCGCATACGTTATGTATCTGAAAAGTCTGTTGAACAGATTGTGGCGCGCATCGCTCAACACCTTTCTATCTCACCTGATCGCAGTCGAAATCTGAGAGTGATTCTCGCCGGCGAGTACTTCAAATGGCTCGGCGCCCCTAGACATTAACTCTCGTGCGGTAAAGTCGCCGCATGTCCGCAGAACTCACTCTCACTGATTTACGCCAGCGATGGAATGAAGTTCTCGACCTCGTTGAAAGTCGCGATCGAGTTGTCTGGATTGCATACTTTGATGCGCGTTTGGAATCCTTTGAAAATGGTCGACTCACCTTAGATTTCCGCGATAGCAACAAGTTGGCAACTGGTCATGATTATCAAGAAGCACGTCTTCGCCATCGTTCACTGCTTCAAAGCGCAATCTTTGACGTTTTTGGCATCACAGCTGTGGTTGTAGAAAAGTGAAGAAGTTTGGCGCGCTCCTCTCTGCTTCAGTTATTGCAGCATTTTCACTGACAAGCATCTCCCCTGCTTCAGCCAAAGAGCTCAATGTAAATGGTCCTGGTGGGCGCATTCATGGTGCCGACATCAGTAGATGGCAACATCCCAATGGGAAGCCAATTAACTTCGGCAAGATGCATGATGCAGGTGTCGCATTTGTCATGATCAAAGCTTCAGATTCTCGAGATGATGCAGATCAACTTGCAGCCAAGTACGTAAAGATGGATCGCACTGGCGCACAAGCAGCTGGTATCTATACCGGCTTCTATCACTACGCGATTCTTCCGGATGTGACAGCACCATCAGCCCTTATAAAAGATGCCCAAGTTCAAGCGCAGAAAGTAATTTGGCGTATCGCTTCATTGGGCGGCTATAACGAGATGGATCTGCCCGTAGCACTGGATTTAGAAAATAACTGCGTACGCCTCAGCAGCACAAAGGTTTGCAAGAAGACGGCTACCCGAAGTGCCGCCACTCTCTGGTCAAAGACATTCTTAAAGACCATCAAGGAGAAGACAGGTCGAACTCCGTTGATCTACTCATCTCCTTACTTCCTAGAAAATTCTCTGATAAGAGATAAGGAGCTGAGCTCTTATCCACTCTGGATTGCGCAATATGCAATCGATCCAGCAAAAGAAGGCGCGCTTCCAAACTTTAAATTGGGCTCACATGTGAAGGCAGCGGGTTGTTATGTTCATTCATGGACAACAGCAGGATGTACTGCAAACTGGACCGTCTGGCAGTACACATCATGTGGAATTGCGCCTAAGTACGGAGTTCCCGGTAGTCGCTTAGATCTCAATGTATTTGGCGGCGGACCAGAGAAATTCCAGAGTCTGCTAACTGGCACATGGTTGCCTGATACTGCCGACTTTATGCCGCAAGGTGAGACATCGACCATCACCATCACGGCTGTCAGTGCATCAACAACTAATAAGAACGCCGTGATTTCTGTTGAAGTAAAACGACCAGATAATTCACCGGTAGTTACAGGTGCGGTTAAGTATTACTTCCACTCTTCTAACTCCGTTATTCCAAAAGTTACTCAGACTATTGCTCGCGAAACAAGTGGCTCATGGAAGTTGTCGATCGTTGGACTTCCTGCAGGTACATGGGTCGGCAATGTTGGCTTTAAAGATGCATCTGGAACTCACTCAGAAGTTAAAGCGCCCCTGACTTTGACTATCGAACAGGGTCCAACTCCGCCACCTGCGCCAACTAAGAAGCCTTCAGTAAAACCGGCAAGCGATAGTTGTAGAAACCAGATTAAGAATTAACTAGCTCTACTAAAGCAGCCTCTTCTTGAGCAATAACTTCAAGGAAGGCGCTCACTGAAGCGTTACGTTCTTTCGCTCCCCACCCAAGTTCGTCACCAATTATCTTGGCAACTTCCTTTGCAGCTTCTGCCCCACTGTCGGCAGCTTCAAAAGAAATTCGTGTGCGGCGAAGAAGTACATCTTCAACTGAAAGCGCGCCTTCATGAGAAGCTGCATGGAGAATTTCAGCCTTGATATATGGAAGATCTGGGATAAGTCTTTCGGCAAGTGATGAGTCATCGGCAATCAGTCCGAGGATTTCTTCGATGAGTGATCCGTAACGATCGAGTAGGTGCGTAACAGTTGCTTCAGAAATTGAATTCTCTTCGGCAATCTTTGCTACCTGCTGCTTCAAAGCAAAGTATCCATCTGCTCCAATGAGCGGAAGCTTTTCGGTAACAGAGTCACTCACTAAGCGACGAAGATCTAGGACTGCAAGATCAACGGCATCCTTAGCCATGACGCGATAGGTGGTGTATTTACCGCCTGCGATGCTGACGAATCCTGGTGCAGGACGATCGACGGTATGTTCGCGAGAAAGCTTTGTTGTCGCAGAGCTTGTCTTATTAGCTACTAGTGGGCGAAGGCCTGCAAAGACTCCGAGAATATCTTCGCTCTTTAGTTTTGGTTCAAGAACACGGTTGGCTTGATCCAAGATATATTGCACATCTTCTTGTGTAGCAAGTGGCTTAGCGCGATCTCCTTCGTAAGGAGTATCTGTAGTTCCAACAATCCACTTATCTCCCCAAGGAATTAGGAAGAGCACTGATACCGGAGTCTTTAAAATGATTCCATCTTTAGAGTGGATGGCATCTCCTGGAACAACTATGTGCACGCCCTTAGACATCGCAACTGAGTAGCCTGCTGTGAGCCCGAATTGCTCGTGAAGCTCATCGCTCCAGACGCCAGCGCACATAATCGTTGCCTTGGCAGAAATCTTTAACTTCTTATTTGTGTGAGTATCGAGAGCAACGACGCCAGTAACTTTCTTGCCGTTACGGATTAAATCTTCAACGCGAACGCCTGTTGCCATCACCGCGCCGTGACGGGCAGCTGTACGAGCAATCATCATGGTGTGGCGGGCATCGTCGACCTGTGCGTCGAAGTAACGGATCGCACCAGTAATGATGTCCTGACGCAGCGATGGTGAAATGGTTGCAATGGTCTTGCCAGTTAAATGCTTATGAGAAGGAAGTGCGCGCTTAAATCCGCGAAGCGCATCGTAGAGAGCAAGCCCAGCACCAACGTAGGTGCGTTCTTTAACTTTTTCGGTGAGTGGATAGAGGAAGCTGACTGGCTTTACGAGGTGAGGACATTGAGTTGAAACCATGAGTTCGCGCTCGTGAAGAGCTTCGCGCACCAATTTAAAGTCATATTGTTCGAGATAGCGGAGGCCACCGTGAATTAACTTGCTGGAACGGCTTGATGTTCCTGCTGCATAATCGTGCGCTTCAACGAGGGCAACTTTCAATCCACGCGAAACTGCATCGAGGGCTGCTCCAACACCATTGACTCCGCCACCGATAATCAGGATGTCGAATTCTTTAGAGGTCAGCGAGGCGATGGCCTTCTCGCGTTGCTGCGCATTGAGCTGTGAAGTAAACATCGGTGTTGAGAGCTACCAATTCCTTAGTGTGCTTGAGTACTTTCAAGGGTTTGAATAGTCTTAACTATATGGCATACATCGGAAGTTTGGACCAAGGAACTAGCAGCACGCGATTCATGATCTTCGATGCTGATGGAAAAGTTGTCGGCCAACATCAAATGGAGCACCGTCAGATACTTCCTCAAGCAGGTTGGGTCGAACATGATGCCGCAGAAATTTGGGATCGCACCAAAGAGGTCATTGCCGGAGCCCTGAAACAAGCCGATATCTTGGGTTCAGATTTAGCTGCAATTGGAATAACCAATCAGCGCGAGACCACTGTCGCTTGGGATGTCACAACGGGACGTCCACTTCATAACGCAATCGTCTGGCAGGACACCCGCACAGCTGATTACCTCGAAGGTTTTGCGCAGAGCGCGAAGAATGCAATTACATATAAGACCGGCCTAGCGATTGCCCCTTACTTCTCGGGCAGCAAGATGAACTGGTTGATTCAAAATTCAGATGCCGTAAAGGCAGCTATCGCATCTGGTTCAGCGCGCTTCGGAACAATTGATTCCTGGTTGCTCTGGAACCTCTCTGGTGGAACTCAAGGCGGAGTCCATTTCACCGATGTCACCAACGCCAGTCGCACCTTGTTAATGAACCTAGAGACCTTGCAATGGGATGACGAGCTTCTGGGTTACTTCGATATTCCTCGCACTGTACTTCCGGAGATCAAATCTTCATCTGAAAAATACGCGATGACGGATCCGCATGGACCTCTTGGATCTGCTGTTCCTATCGCTGGAATCTTGGGCGATCAACATGCTGCGATGGTTGGCCAAGTCTGTTTCGAACGTGGTGAATCAAAGACCACCTACGGCACCGGAAACTTTGCACTTCTTAATACAGGCAAAGAGATTGTTCGATCCAAGAATGGCCTTCTCTCTACCGTCTGCTACAAATTTGGTGATGCGCCTGCGATGTACGCACTCGAAGGTTCAGTAGCTGTTACGGGTTCTGCCATTCAATGGCTACGCGATCAGCTTGGAATCATCACCAATGCAGCTGAAACTGAATCTCTCGCTTCCTCTGTTACCGATACAGCAGGTGTCTATTTTGTTCCAGCATTCTCAGGACTCTTTGCTCCATATTGGCGCAGCGATGCACGTGGCGTTATCGTCGGACTCACTCGCGCGGCCACAAAGGCACACCTGGCACGTGCAGCACTTGAAGCAATCTGTTATCAAACTCGTGACGTCATGGATGCGATGGTTGCAGATAGCGGTGTACCAATGGCGGAAATGCGCGTCGATGGAGGAATTACTGCTAACGCACTCTGCATGCAGATGCAGGCAGACATTATGGGAATCGATATCACCAGACCATTGATCACTGAGACAACCGCACTTGGTGCTGCATATGCAGCAGGTCTCGCAGTTGGATTCTGGAAAGATACTGATGAGTTGAAGAAGCAATGGAAACAATCTCGTCGCTGGAACCCGACATCAAGTAGCGAAGATCGCGCAATTGGATATGCCGGTTGGAAGAAAGCGATTGAACGCACCCTCAACTGGGCCTAACCCAAGGTAGAGTACGTCCATCATGGATGAGATAGTCGAACTTTCTGCAGGTGTAGTGCGCACAAGCCGCACTATGAACGACGGTCGCACTATCCGCTATTACGACACTGCAGGCCAAACTCGTACCGTTCCTGATCAACGCCCTGAAGAAGAGCAGCCAGGAATCGGCGAACTTCGCCTCGATCCCCTTGTTAACGAATGGGTTGCCATGGCTGCCCACCGCCAAGGTCGCATCTTCTTGCCACCAAAAGAACTCTGCCCACTCTGCCCAACAACAGGTGAGCTTCTCACTGAAATTCCTGAAAATGATTTTGAAGTAGTTGTCTTTGATAATCGTTCACCATCTCTTCGGCCACCTGATGGCGATTTCGCTCTTCCTGACATGGTTGGTTCAGATACTGATGAAGGTGCAGCGGCCGGAAAGTGCGAAGTTATCTGCTTTACCGCAGACCACGGTGGCGCATTTAAATCCCTTTCTCCTCAGCGAGTTCGCACACTGCTTGAAGCTTGGCGCGATCGCACGGCTGAACTTTCGAAACTTCCATTTATTTCTCACATCGCACCTTTTGAAAACCGCGGAGAAGAAATCGGTGTGACTCTGGCGCACCCACACGGTCAGATCTATGCGTACTCATACCTTCCGCCGCGTGTCACCAAGATGCTTGAAGTTGCGCGCAACCATCACGCCAAGACCGGCCGCGTCTTATTCGATGACGTTCTAGCCCGCGAACTTCGCGATGGCGTCCGCATCATTGCTCGTAATGAACATTGGGTCGCTTACACACCTTATGCATCGCGTTACCCATTTGAAATTCATGTTGTTCCGTTGCAGCCAGTTGCAGATCTGACCGAGCTAGTACCAGCTGCCTGTGATTCATTCCCATCGATTGCAATCGAAGTTATGCAACGTCTTGATGGCGTCTTTGGAATTGATATGGCCTACATCGCTGCATGGCATCAGGCACCTGTGCGAGAAGGTCGCGATCTACTTCGCCTTCATTGGCAGATCACTAGCGTGCGTCGCGCACCAGGAAAACTTAAATATCTCGCGGGCTCAGAATCTGCCATGGGTGCATTCATTATGGATATGAAGCCAGAGCAATCTGCCCAGCAGTTAAAAGATGTAAAGCTTTAAACCATGGCATCAATTGCACGTACCTTTGAAGAGCTTTATGGCCGTAAACCTCAAGTAATTGCAGAGGCACCTGGTCGCGTCAATCTCATCGGCGAACATATCGATTACAGCGAAGGTTTCGTACTCCCCTTTGCTATTGCCGACCGTGCCTATGCAGCAATTGCTGCTCGCGAAGATGGTTTAGTCCGCATCGCATCTCATCAACGTAAAGAAAAGATTTTTACTATCGATATCAACGATGTGAAGCCTGGCAGTAAAGGTGACTGGGAGAAATACGTTCTCGGTGTCATCTGGACTCTTGGCATTTCAACAGGTGTAGATATATTGGTCGACGGAACTGTTCCATCCGGCGCCGGACTTTCATCCTCTGCCGCCCTCGAATGTTCAGTCGCCGTAGCTCTCAACACTCTCTTCTCGCTCAATAAGAGCAAGGAAGATTTAGCACGAGCAACACAGAAGGCTGAAAATGATTACGTTGGAGTGCCATGCGGAATCATGGATCAATCTGTTTCACTTATGGCTCAAGCGGGAGCTGCGCTTCTTCTCGATTGTCGCGACCTCAGCACCGAATCAATTCCCTTTAACGTAGCCGATGCTGGGCTCGAACTTCTCATTATCGATACGCAAGCACATCACGCACTAGTAGATGGCGGTTATGCAGAACGTCGCGCTTCCTGTGAATCTGTTGCTGCAAAGTTAAATATTCCATCAATGCGCCACTTAACTCTCGAATCGCTAGAAGCAAATCGCGACAAGTTGACCGAAACAGAGTTCATCCGCGCTCGTCACGCTGCTACTGAAATTGCGCGAGTCCTTGATGCTGTGACCGCTCTTCGAGCATCAGATTTCGTGACTTTAGGGAAATTGATTAACGCATCCCATGTCTCGCTTCGCGATGATTACACAGTCTCTTGCCCTGAACTCGATGTTGCAGTCGATGCATCTCTTGAAGCAGGTGCCATGGGTGCGCGCATGGTTGGCGGCGGCTTTGGTGGAAGCGCTATTGCGCTGATTAAAGCCAGTGACGTTCAGAAGACACGGGAAGCGGTCTCTGAGGCATTTGAAGCACAAGGCTTTAAGAAACCACGATTCTTTACATCGCTACCGAGTGCTGGTGCTAGCGCAAACCTTCTTAATTAATTAAGAATTAATTAGTGAATGGCTCAATCGAAAGTACTTCGACTCCACCAATTGAGTTAAGAATTTCAACGAGATCTGAAGGATCAGTTCCTGGGACAGCAACTGTAATTTGATCGTAGCCAGTTCCATCTTCGCTCTTAAGAACTTCGAGTCCGCGGATATCTGCACCTGCAGAACCGATTGCAGATGCGAGCATTCCGAGTGAGCCAGGACGGTCTGGAAGAGATACCTGCAATGTGAAGAGAGCCATGGCAGAAAGATACCCGCTACCTATGTATTTAAGGTAACGGGTATGTTTCTTACAGAATTCTTAGAGCGACGGCGCCGACCCTAACGTGACCTTGAAGGTCTTGCTTCCGCCCGTTGGTAGATCTACAAGTACTGAAACGACAGTTCCTGGAACGTAGGATCTGATGCGCACGATGGCGGTGTCGTTATCAATAACTTTAACCCCATCAATGCTGCGGATGACCGAGCCAACAGGAATGCCTGCCTTCTCGGCACCTTCTCCTGCACTCAATCGTGCAATCTTCGCGCCTACGCCCGTGAAGGTTGGATCAAAATAAACGCCAAGTACTGGGCGGGTTGATTTACCTGTCGCAATGATTTCATCGATGACGCGCTTTGCTTCATTGATTGGAATTGAGAAACCTAGACCAATTGATCCGCTGGCAGATCCGCTAGAAAGCGTTGCAATTGCCGAGTTAACGCCGATGATGCGACCTTGTGAATCGATAAGGGCTCCACCTGAGTTTCCAGGGTTAATTGCAGCATCGGTTTGAATTGCATTTACATATGACTGCGCATCGACAGTTCCGGTAGAGACCGGACGGTTAAGCGCAGAAATAATTCCACTAGTTACTGTGCTTGCTAAGCCAAGTGGTGAACCAATAGCGAGAACTGGGTCTCCCACGCTTACCTTAGAAGAGTCACCGAGTGCGATAGCTGGCAAGTTACCAATTTGAATTTGAAGCACTGCAATGTCATAACCAGGATCGCGTCCCACAATCTTGGCGGTGTACTGCTCGCCATTTGTGAGTTCAACCTTGATGGTGCCAGTGGTTGCTGCTGCTTCAATCACGTGATTGTTGGTGATGATGTAGCTAGAAGATGAATTGCTCTTGTAAATCGAGCCTGATCCGGTTCCTCCGCCACTTGATGTTGTGGCCGAAATGGAGACAACAGAAGGAGTAACGAGAGATGAAATCGTCTTGGTATTCATGCCGTTGCCACCGATTTCAACGAGTGTGCGGCTGGAAGAACAGGTGCCATTGGAGGATAGGAAGAGAGCTTGAGTGCGATTATCTGCACAAGCTTTTAGCGTTCCGGTGGAAGGTGTGATCGCAGCAGTTGCGACAGAGCCTGCAATGACAACTCCGGCTACAAATGCGCCAATTACTTTTATGTTCTTCATAACCATGATCCTGTCTTATCTTCCTGAGATTTTCCTGATACTACTTATGGACTTGTGGGGGACTTCCAGCTTCGGCTTTCTTACGCCTCAACTATCCAAGCGCCTTTGACTGCCACCTTAACTTTTCCAAGCGGAACTTCAGTCACTCCACCGATTGGCTTGGCGCCCTTTAGCGGATCGAACTCAGCGCCGTGACATGGGCAGCGAAGTCGCTTTGAAGATGGGTTGTAGGCCACGGTGCAACCTTGATGCGTACAGATTGCTGAATAAGCAAAGACTCCAGTTTTGGTGCGAAAGAGAATTGCTGGCATTCCTTGCGCTGAGTGCGTGAAATTAAATGTTCCACCCACGGGAACCTTTGCGAGCTTGACGATGTTCTTTCCCTTTGCAGCAGCTTTTGCAGGTGAAAGTTTGCTTCCAGAAATTGCGGCAAGAGCCGAAACCATAAGGGCGCGTAAGAAGCCACGACGCTGAAAATTGGGATTAACGTTCATGGAAAAAGGGTAAGGCAAATGGGTATAAATGGCTCCCTGACTTGGATTCGAACCAAGAACCTGTCGATTAACAGTCGACTGCTCTGCCGTTGAGCTATCAGGGAATGTAACGGGCGCAACTCTACCTCAGGGTTTAACCCCTGCCAAAATGAGAAGAAATGAGCGAAGAAAAAGGAACTACAGCGAAGCGATGGAGAGTTCGTGCAGGCCACGCTTCTGGGTTTCCAGGGCTACCAAATCGCCAAAAGCTGCGTTGTACTGCTCCTCGTTTTCAACGGGATTGAGTCTCTGCAAACTTGATTTGAGATCTGCAATCTTGCGACTGACCAATACTTCACGCAGGCGAGCGACAATGCTGGAAACATATTTCTCAGATACCGCTCCATCTGTTCGCACCGGTTCTACAGAAAGCTCGGTGAAGAGTTGGCGCATACGTTCATCTGTGACATTTTCAAGTAGAACTGGTTCGGTGCCGAATGAATCAATGATGCGACGAAGTTCGCGGTATGCAGGGTGAGTAAATGCTTCTTCTTCGATTGTCTTCCAGTCGGTAACCAACCCTGACATCTGAAGTTTCGCCTTCAATACTTCACGTTCGAGCATCAGCGTTGGCTCAGTTGGGTTTGGTCGCCACGCAGTATCTGCAGTTGGCGCTTCGACAGGCGCAGTTGTTGTTGAAACTTTCTTCAGCGCGGTATTAACGGCAGCGGTTACGACTTCAGTTTCTGTACCTAACCACCCAGCGAGAGATTTAATGTATTCAGGGCGAAGTGATTTGTCGCGGATAGCCGCCACTAATGGCGCTGCAGTATTGAGTGCATTAACGCGACCTTCAGCCGTAGTCAGATTGTGTTTCTTGAGCTCGGTGCGGATTGCGAACTCAAAGAGTGGCACTCGCTTTGCAATCAGATCGCGCAGAGCTAAGTCACCCTTGTGTTGACGTAGGTCGCATGGATCAAGGCCATCAGGTTCGACGGCAACGAATGTTTGAGTTACAAACTTCTGATCATCGCCGAAAGCTTTCATGGCAGCTTTCTGTCCTGCTGCATCTCCATCGAAGGTGAAGATAACTTCGCCACGGAATGCATCGGCATCCATGAGCAAACGGCGGATGATGCGGATGTGATCATCACCAAAAGCAGTTCCGCAGGTGGCAACCGCAGTTGTGATTCCTGCTAGGTGGCAGGCCATCACGTCGGTATATCCCTCAACAACTACTACCTGACGATTCTTAGCAATATCTTTCTTAGCCATATCAAGACCATACAAAACCTGTGACTTCTTATAGATAGGAGTTTCAGAGGTGTTGAGATACTTAGGACCTTGATCTTCTTCATCACTTGCTAACTTGCGTGCACCAAATCCAACGATGTCGCCTGAAATATCTTTGATTGGCCACATAACGCGATTGCGGAATTTATCGATAGGACCACGTTCGCCCATCTTCGAAAGTCCAGCTTCTTCAAGTTCGTCGATCGTAAAGCCAGCTGCGCGAAGATGCTTGGTGAGTCCATCCCAACCATTGGGCGCATAACCAACTCCAAATGAATCACATGCTGCTTTATCAAAGCCGCGCTTGGTCAGAAGATCGCGACCATGTGCTGCATCGGGAGATGTGTTGAGTAAATCTTGAAAGAACTTCGCAGCTGCAAGATTGGCTGCATAGAGTCGTGAACGTTGTGACGTCGGCTGGGTAGGCCCACCTTCTTCGTAGCGAAGTGTGTAACCAATTTGAGATGCCAGACGTTCGATTGTTTCTGTAAATGAAAGGTGATCCGTCTTCATCATGAAGTCGATGACATCGCCACCAACGCCACAACCGAAGCAGTGGTAGTAATTCTTTGATGGAGTTACGTGAAACGAAGGTGACTTTTCATCATGGAATGGGCAGAGACCTTTCTTCTGTCCCCCACCAGCATTTTTGAGAGCAACGCCAGCAGCAGAGACGACCTCATCGATATGTGCATGTTCGCGCACATAAACGATGTCATCTGCCTTGATACGACCGCTCATGTTCCTACCTTAGCGACGCTTTGAAAGGTGTGCATGGAGCGCATATGCGCCCGGGTCAGTCAGGCTGGCAATCTGGTCTACGACAACGCGTAGGCGTTCGGAATCGGTAGTGGCCAGCTTCCAATCATCTTCGAAGATGGGGTCGAGTTCATTAGGCGCTGCTTCAAAGAGCATCTCGACGAGTTCGTGGATTACTACTTGTTGCTTTGCATATCGCTCTTGTGATGCTGCCGCATTGATCAAATAGTGCCCAGCAACTGCCTTAAGGAAATCTACTTCAATCTTCTGCTCGCGCGGAATTTCAAGGTTTGCGCTGTATCGAGTGAGTGGACCATCTCCATGAATCTTGCGAGTTTCCAGTTCGGCTGAAAGAACAAAGCGACCAATGAGCTGTGAAGTTGTATCTTTCAAGCGAGCAAGTGCGCGATGAGTTCTATCGAATGATGCTGGCCAACAGGAAAGAGCTTGCAGGCGCGTAAGTGCAGCTGCTGCTTCATCTTTACTCGCATCCGATCCATAGCCATTGACCATCTCTGTATAGAGAATGTCAAAGTCATTATCAAAATTCTTGACAGTGATTTGCCCAGCAAAGATTGCATCTTCGAGGTCGTGGACCGAATAAGCGCAATCATCAGACCAATCCATGATCTGCGCTTCAATGCATTTGCGTCCTGCTGGTGCACCTTGGCGAACCCAGTTAAAGATTTCAGTGTCATCGTCATAGACGCCGAACTTGCGAGGATTCTCTGCGCGCGCCCATGGATATTTCGTTGCGGCATCAAGGGAAGCGCGAGTGAGATTTAATCCGATTGTCTTTCCTGCTGCATCAACTGTCTTTGCTTCAATGCGAGTGAGTAGTCGGAAAGATTGCGCGTTGCCTTCGAAGCCTCCACAAGGGGCGGCAACTTCTGCCAGTGCTTCTTCACCGTTATGTCCAAATGGTGGGTGGCCCATATCGTGCGACAAACATGCTGTTTCAAGTAAGTCAGGATCTGCACCCAGTGATTCACCGAGCTCGCGACCAATCTGTGCGCATTCGAGTGAGTGAGATAGACGCGTACGTTGGAAATCGTTCTCCCATGGCACAGCTACCTGAGTCTTTGCAGCTAGACGTCGAAGTGCTGCAGAGTGAATAACTCGTGCGCGATCGCGCATAAATTCTGTGCGGCCAGGACGCTTTGCCGGCTCGTCGAGAAAGCGCTCTTGATCTGCTGCGCTGTAATTACTGGACGATGTCATACACATACCTTACAAGCCCGCTATTGGTGAGATGGTCTGAGATATGAATACCTCGGCGACCTAAGGTGATGTAGGCAAGATAAGCGCCCGCTTCGCGAATTAAGTATCGGTATCGTGAATTTTCCAGTGTATTTGGCCCTGATTGAGCAGGTGAACATGTTGCAACTGCACCAAAATCATTTGCCATCGTCATTGCGCGCTGGCAGTGATAGGCATCAGTTGCGATGATGACATTCGTCAGCTTTCTTTTGCGCATCTCATCGATATAACTCTTTGTCTGCGTCAAAGTATCGCGACCAACCGGAAGTGAAATAACTTTGCTACGAGAAACTCCGTTGCGGGTTAACCAGTACTTACCAGCAGCTGCCTCTGTTGTGCGATCCCCCGGTGCTCCCGCGCCAACGGTAATGATGAGGGGTGCATATCCCAGTTTCTGAATTCGCTTCGCCTCTTGCAAGCGCGCAAGAAGAACTTCACCTGGTGCGCCATTAAGTTGAGCAGCACCTGGCACAACGATGACATCAGCTGAGGTGCGAATTGTTGGATTCTTTGCAGAGTTCCAAGTAACGAAGAGTGCGTATGTAGGAATGATGACAACGATGGCAAGTACGAGAGAAATCAGGCGGCGAATGAGCTTAAACATTAGCCACCCGAGAACATATCTTCAGCATCGAGATGAATCATCTCGTCAGGATCATTGAGCCAACCATCAGGCAAGGTTGGCGGACGACCGCTGCTTGTGCGTCCACGTGGTTTATCGCCAATCTCAATGGGATATGGCTGATCATCGAGTTGATCAAGTAAGAAGCGAAGTTCCTTAAGTGAGCCAACCATGCCGAATTGGCGACGGAGTTCTGATGGAACGCGGAAGCCTTTGAGATACCAAGCCATATGTTTACGAAGGTCGCGACATCCGCGATCTTCAGATTCGAAGTAATCAACGATGAGTTCACCATGACGGAACATCACTTCGCGCACTTCATGCAGAGTTGGCAAAACGCGGTTATCTCCACCTGAAAAAGATTCAACGAGATCGGCAAAGAGCCATGGACGTCCGAGACATCCACGACCTACAACAACGCCTGCGCAGACTGTTTGGCGCACCATTTCTGCGCCATCTGCACCTGACCAAATATCGCCATTGCCCAATACCGGTACTCCGGTTGGCTTGAGATGTTCCACTAAATTCTTAATGGCAGACCAATCTGCTTTGCCTTCGTACATCTGTTGTGCAGTACGCGCATGGAGTGCAACCCAGGCAACACCTAAATCTGCTGCAGATTTTGCTGCCTCTAGATATGTGTGGTGATCAGTATCGATACCAATGCGCATCTTTACAGTGACAGGAATTCCATATGGCTTTGCATTATCAACAGCCGCCTTCACAATTTCGCGGAAGAGATTACGTTTAAAGGGAAGTGCTGCTCCCCCGCCTTTACGAGTTACCTTCGGAACTGGACAACCAAAATTCATATCAATGTGATCAGCTAAATTTTCGCGACCGATCATCTTTACCGCTTCACCCATATGATGTGGATCGACGCTATAGAGCTGCACCGAACGAGGCCATTCGCCTGCACCTGGTTCAATCATGCGCAGCGTTTCAGGAATACGTTCTAGAAGTGCGCGAGCAGTAACCATCTCAGAGACAAAGAGACCAGCGCCTTGTTCTCGACAAAGCATGCGAAATGGCGCGTTGGTAATTCCTGCCATCGGTGCAAGCACCACAGGAGGGTCTACTAGATGGACTCCATCTTTGAGCGGGAGTTGTAAGGGATCTAGCAGCCGAGTAGACGTGGCGCTAGCCATGCTTCTACTTGATCGATACCAATGCGCTCTTGCGCCATGGTGTCGCGATCGCGGATTGTGACTGCTTGATCTTCAAGTGTCTCGAAGTCGATAGTGATGCAGTACGGAGTACCGATTTCATCTTGGCGACGGTAACGACGACCAATTGCACCTGAATCATCGAAGTCGATGTTCCAGTTCTTGCGCAATTGCGCCGCAAGATCGCGTGCCTTAGGTGAAAGGTCTGCGTTACGTGAAAGTGGAAGAACTGCAGCCTTTACAGGTGCGAGGCGGTGATCAAACTTCATCACAGCGCGCTTCTCCATTTCGCCCTTTGCATTAGGTGCTTCATCTTCTGTGTACGCATCCATCATGAATGTAAGCGTGCAACGATCTACACCTGCTGCAGGTTCAATGACATAAGGAGTCCAGCGTTCATTCTTCTCTTGATCGAAGTATGAAAGATCTTTGCCTGATGCTGCTGAGTGAGCCTTAAGGTCGAAGTCTGTGCGGTTAGCAATACCTTCGAGCTCGCCCCATTCGGTGCCGTTAAATTCAAACTTGTATTCGATATCTGCTGTGCGCTTTGAATAGTGCGACAACTTCTCTTTTGGATGATCGTAGATACGTAGGCGATCTGGATTAATTCCAAGATCCTTGTACCAAGCAAGACGTGTATCGATCCAGTATTGGTGCCACTCTTCATCTGTTCCTGGAACGACGAAGAATTCCATCTCCATCTGCTCGAATTCACGAGTACGGAAGATGAAGTTTCCTGGCGTAATTTCGTTACGGAATGACTTACCGATCTGGCCGATACCAAAAGGTGGCTTCTTGCGAGATGTTGTCATTACCTGATCAAAGTTAATAAAGATTCCCTGCGCGGTTTCTGGGCGAAGGTAGGCAAGACCTGATTCATCTTCGACTGGTCCAAGGAAGGTCTTGAGCAAACCTGAGAACTGCTTAGGTGTTGTGAATTGGCCTTTATTGCCGCATGCTGGGCAGTTCATATCTGCAAGAGATGCAAGTGGCTTTCCATGCTTTGCTTCATATGCTTCTTCAAGGTGGTCTGCGCGGTAACGCTTATTGCAAGCAGTACATTCGGTAAGCGGATCGCTAAATGTTGCAACGTGCCCTGATGCTTCCCACACTTCGCGCGCCAAAATCACTGATGAGTCGATACCAACAACATCTTCGCGACCCATAACCATTGACTTCCACCACTGGCGCTTCACGTTATTTTTGAGTTCTACTCCGAGTGGGCCGTAATCCCAAGAAGCGCGAAGGCCTCCGTAAATTTCTGATGAGGGGAATACAAATCCACGACGCTTTGATAGCGAAACAATATTTTCTAGACGGTCTACGGCCATTTCAAATCTCCATCCGGCTGGCTGTCGGCGAAAGGCAACGGTCGTTGCAATCGTGCGCTTAGTTTACTCGTAGGCTCCAGGTTCATCGATCGCGCGAGCAAGTACAGGAATCGCTTCTAACTTTGCGCGAGTAGAACTTAAAGCTCTGCGATATGAGCCCACGTTCTCCCATTCAGTGCTTAAAACCCAGAGCGTCGGCTCATCGAGATTCTGACCAACAGTTCCCGAGAGATATCCGGCCGCCTGGGCCAAGACATCGCGGGCCAGTTCAATCTCGGCGCGGAATGAGGCCGATTCACTCATGGGAACCTGGAATCGTGCGATTGCAATCATGAGATGAGCCTAGGGTGCTGGGCAACGGAAATGAAAATCATTTTCATTTGTGATACCTTCTGGCTATGAACATCGCAATCATCTTGGCGGCATCGACTGCAATCGCAACAACAACGGGCGGCTACTTAGCTATTAAGTCAAAGGATCGCCTTCACTTGGTCCTTGGACTTTCAGCCGGACTACTTCTAGGCCTTGTTGCATTCGATCTACTTCCTGAAATCTTCGAACTCAATACTCAGGAATTTCTCCATGCACCTGCTGCATCAATCGCACTGGTTGCAGGCTTCTTACTTCTTCACTTCTACGAACAGATCTTCGGTTCTCACGAGCCAGCTGAATCTGATTACGGTCACGACCACGATCACTCATCCAATATTGCAGGTGCATTTGGCGCACTAGCGATGGGTGGCCACGTATTCCTTGATGGCGTTGCGCTCGGTGTTGCTTTCTCTGTCAGTAATAATCTCGGAGTTGCCGTCTTCATCGCACTTCTCGTTCACGCATTCTCAGATGGACTCAATACCGTTTCATTCTTGATCAAGAGCGGTTCTTGGGGCAAGAAGGGTGTCTGGCTCCTTGGAGTAGATGCAGTTGCACGTATCAGCGGAGCAGCAATCGGTTCTAGCTTTGCCGTTAACGATAATTTTGTTGGGCTTTATCTAGCTATCTTTGCTGGAATAGTTATCTACTTGGCAACTTCTCACATTCTTCCTGAAGCGCATTCACGACATAAGTCTCGATACACAATCATGGCAACGATTATCGGTGTGCTCGTGATGTGGGCTCTTGTCGGATTCCTTCACGGCATGGAATAAGAATGTCTCGTTCCAACCCCCGAGTCTTAAGTACTCTCGAGCGCGCTGGCGGATTTGCTAGTGCACAAGAGGTCTACAGACTTATGCAACGAGAAGGTGAAAGCATTGGTCTCACCACTGTTTATCGTTCGTTGCAGAGTTTGGTCAATGACAAGGTTGTCGATGTCTTGCGCCGCGAAGATGGAGAAGCTATCTATCGCCTTTGTGGAGAAGCTCACCATCATCACTTAGTCTGCAAATCATGCGGTGTTACCGTTGAAATCGAAGGTGGCGCCATTGAAAAATGGGCGAAAGTAATGGCTGAGGAACACGGTTTTCGCGAAGTAGGACACACGGCAGAAATATTTGGCCTCTGCAGTAAGTGTTAAGAGTGAGATAGTTAAGTCATGAGCATCTGGAGAACAATCAGCGCAGTCATCGGAATTGGATTTGTTCTCGTATATGCAGGCGGCGCCAACTATTGGAATAAGCAAGATGGTTGGTATCAATCACTTAACCAGCCTTCATGGCAGCCTCCCGGCTTTGTCTTTGGTCTGATCTGGCCCTACAACTTCATCGTTATCGGAATCGCGCTCTGGGTTATTGCGAGCAAAGCATCACCAGTAGTTGTTGCCTCAGCTGTGGCTCTCTTTGCAGCGAGCGTCATTATTGCTCTGCGCTGGTCTTACCTGTTTTACGAGGTCCATGATTTGCGAGGTGCGACCATCTCTCTTTTCACAACAGCAATTCTGACGATTCCATTTCTGGCCATTACCTTTACGCAATCAATCAAAGTTGGGATAGCGCTCATCCCCTACCAAATCTGGATCTTCACTGCAGCGGCTCTTAACGCCAATTACGCAGCAAATAATTAAGCTGAGCCGAATCTCCGCTCACGCTCTGAGTAAATCTCGATCGCTTTCCACAAAAGCTTTGGCGTCATATCTGGCCACAAGACATCCATAAAGACGAATTCGGCATAGGAAGATTGCCATGGCAAGAAGTTACTGGTGCGCTGTTCGCCTGATGATCGCAAGAACATATCGACATCGCGCATCTTTGGTGAGTAAAGGTACTTCTCTAAAGTCTTCTCAGTGATTGCATCAGCCTTCACTTTTCCACGCTTTACATCGCGAGCTAATTCAGCAGCGGCATCAACGATCTCTGCACGCCCACCATAGTTAACGCACATATTGAGAGTGAGCTTCTTATTCTTCTTGGTGAGTTCTTCGGCTTCTTCAAGCTCTGAAATCACTGATTTCCATAGTCGCTGTGGGCGACCCAACCAATTGATCTTTACACCCATCTCGTTGAGGCGATCACGACGGGTGCGCAGCATTTCGCGGCTGTAGCCCATCAAGAACTTCACTTCTTCAGGGCTGCGCTTCCAGTTCTCTGTTGAGAATGCATATGCGCTGATCTCTTTGACACCAAATTCAATGGCAGCTTCGACAATATCGAAGAGAACCTTTTCGCCGGCCTGATGTCCCGCTGTACGCGGAAGGCCACGGTCTTTGGCCCAACGCCCATTTCCATCCATCACGATTGCGATGTGCTGGGGAATCTCAATCTTCTTAGCCATCAGTGTCTAACTAAGCCCTCTCAACCATCGGCAAACTTCGTAGTCCGCGTTCAAGGTGCCATTGTAGGTAAGCAGTTACCAAACCACTAGCCTCTCGGCGATGTCTTGGTTCGCTTTTTTCTGCCGTATCCCAATCGCCTTTAAGTAGAGCCTGCATTAATTCAAGAGCTTCACTAGAAGCCGTTGCTGATGCAGATGGGCGGCAATCCATACAGACAGATCCGCCGCCGACCAATGAGAAGTAACGGTGAGGTCCTGGCTTTTCGCAGCGAGAACATGCAGTCATCGATGGCTCGTATCCACCAATGGAAAGCGATCGAAGCAAGAATGCATCAAGGATGAGAGATGAGTCGTAGCGGTTTTCTGCGAGTGCTTTCATGCCTCCGACAACGAGATGAAACTCTTGCGCAGCTGGCTCTTCTTCTTGTTGAGTGAAGCGCTCTGCTGTTTCAAGAATTGCGTGAGCAATTGTCCAGCGCTGGTAATCCTCAGTGAGCGCTTCGCCGTAATTCATAATCGCTTCAACTTGGGTGATGGTGTCAAAAGTCTTGCCGGCATGCATCTGGATATCGACATGGCTGCCCGGTTCAAGGCGTGCGCCAAACTTCGACATAGTACGACGAACGCCTTTTGCTACACCGCGAATACGGCCATGCTCTTTGGTGAGCAGAGTAATGATGCGATCTGCTTCGCCTAACTTCTGCGTGCGCAGAATGATTGCCTCATCGCGATAGAGCTTTGTTTGAGGCGCAGACATACTGCGTACGATAGTTAGCGAATAGCGCGATTGATTGCAGACACGACCGCTTTAAGAGAAGCAGTCGTTGTATTAGGGTCGATTCCGACTCCCCAGAAGACATCTCCTGCAATCGCACACTCAAGGTAGGCAGCAGCAGATGCATCGCCTCCTGATGAGAGTGCATGCTCGTGGAAATCGAGAACGCGCACATCGACGCCGTAGTTCTGCAAGATATGGCAGAACGCTGCGATTGGTCCGTTACCTGTTCCGGCTAACTCAACCGCTTCTCCACGATCTGTCATCTTCACAGTGAGCTGAACATCTTCACCCATCACAGAAACTTGTGACATTCCCTTAAGTCGGAAACGACCCCACGGTGCTGAATCTGTTGGCAGATACTCATCTTCGAAGATGTGCCACAGCTGCTCTGCAGTTACTTCGCCACCTTCGTTATCTGTCTTTGCCTGAACAATCTTCGAGAATTCAATCTGGTGGCGACGTGGAAGATCGAGATGGTGCTCGTTCTTCATCAAGTATGCGACTCCGCCCTTACCTGATTGTGAATTCACGCGAATCACTGCTTCGTATGAGCGACCAATATCTTTAGGATCGATTGGAAGGTATGGAACTGCCCAAGTGTGGTTATCGACAGTATTTCCTGCAGCCTTTGCATCGCGCTCGAGATGTTCGAAGCCCTTCTTAATGGCATCCTGATGTGAACCAGAGAAAGCTGTAAAGACAAGGTCTCCACCGTATGGGTGGCGTTCTGGAACACGGAGTTGGTTTCCGTATTCGACAGTACGGCGAATCTCATCGATATCGCTGAAATCGATATGTGGATCAATTCCGTGAGAAACCATATTCATGCCAAGAGTGACAAGGCATACGTTTCCAGTGCGTTCTCCGTTACCGAACAGAGTTCCTTCAATGCGATCAGCACCAGCTAAGTAGCCAAGTTCTGCCGCTGCAACGCCTGTTCCGCGATCGTTATGTGGGTGTAGCGAAACAATCACGCTCTCGCGGTTTTTGAGATTGCGGCACATCCATTCGATGGAATCGGCATAAACATTTGGCGTTGCCATTTCAACAGTTGCCGGAAGATTCATGATGGTCTTCCACTGTGGCGTTGGCTTCCAAACATCATTGACCGCATTACATACCTCGACAGCGAATTCGAGTTCCGTGCCGGTATATGACTCTGGTGAATATTCAAATGAAACCTTGGTCTCAGGAACTGTTGCCATTAAATCAAGGCAGAGTTGAGCCGCATCTGTTGCAATCTTCTTGATGCCATCTTTATCAAGGCCGAATACAACACGGCGCTGCAAAGTAGATGTCGAGTTGTAAAGGTGAACGATTGCCTGCTTAGAACCCTTGATGGCTTCATAGGTGCGACGGATGAGCGGTTCGCGAGCCTGGGTCAGAACCTGGATGATGACATCATCAGGAATCAAATCCTCATCAATGATCTTTCGAACAAAGTCGAAATCTGTCTGAGATGCTGAAGGAAAACCCACTTCAATCTCTTTGTAACCCATTGCAACGAGCAACTTAAACATTGCAAGCTTACGGGGCGTATCCATTGGGTCGATAAGCGCTTGGTTGCCATCGCGAAGATCGACTGAACACCACTGTGGGGCCTTGGTCATCTTCTTGCTTGGCCAGGTGCGATCTTCAAGTTCTACAGGGATAAATGGTGAATAACGATGCACCGGCATCTTTGAAGGCGTTTGCTTTGGGAAATTCATTTAACTGCTCCTTATTTGTTTGGTTTACCTGCGGTGTTTACCGGCAACACCAAACTCCGCAGCGAGGAGACCGGTCTTTCTTTACGGGCCGAAACTCGAAAGTTTCGGACCTTAGGCCTCGCTACGGCGGATAAGGAGGAGTCCGCGGAGCTTCATGATGGCTTAAGGATAACCCGAGTTCTACTGAGGAATCAAGGTGCCAGAGAAGATCTGCCAAGCAAGGGCCGATTTAGCAACGAGTGAGAGCGTTATATAGGTCTTCTCACCGCGAATGTAATCCGACCACTTGCCAACTTTTTTATATTGCAGATACTGCACGATGGCGAAAGTGTTGAAGAGAATGAAGATTGAGAAGACGATTCCATAAACAAACGCTGGCGCCTTGGTATCTCCTGGACCACCAATTGCAAGAACGTAGAACAAGAGCGCAAGCCATGGAACAGCGCCCGCGATACATCCGAAGATATAAGGAAGCCATCCACCATTTCCTGGCTGCTCATACTTCTCTTGTAACCATCCAAATAAAATCATTGAAGCGTTAACACCGAAGAGTGCGATGACAGCGACAACATCAGATACGCCTGTAATCAGAGCGATCAGAACTATCATTACTGATGAACTCAAGGAGTACTCAACCCAGCGGAAGTAATTGCGTTGTGCCGCTAACCCTGCGCTATAGCGACCAAAGAATTGTGGGCTTGCTACAAGGAAGTGGAAGAAAGCTGAGAGACCAAGAAATATTGCAACGGTTAGACCGATTGGCGCTTCGAGCAAAGTAACGGGCTCAGCAAAGACGCTTCCTGGAGGTCCTGCCATGTAACGCGCAACAATCGGTAGCGTGAAGTCATTTGCTAGCGCAAGCACTGTGATCATCTGAACAAGATGAAAGAAGCCAGCAATAAGGTTGTAGCGACGAATAGATCCTGCGTTGATTTCTTTAGCCATAGGACAAGGCTACAAAGAACTCCTCACGATTCCCTGTTAAAGGACAGGTAAATAGCGATCTAATTCGTAGGCGCTGACCTGGCGGCGATAGTCCTGCCACTCTGCACGCTTATTGCGAAGGAAGTAATCGAAGACGTGCTCGCCCAGAGTCTCGCGGACAAGTTCGCTCTTCTCCATCACCAAGATCGCTTCTTCCAGGTTTGACGGAAGAAGTTGGTTATCCGTTGATGGTTCGAGAACATACTTCTTCTCAATTCCCTTAAGGCCAGCTGCAATCATCACTGCATAGGCAAGGTATGGATTACATGCAGAATCCGGTGAGCGGAATTCGATACGAGTTGAGTTCTCTTTATTTGGCTTATACATAGGAATACGTACAAGTGCGCCGCGATCGTTATGGCCCCAGTTAATAATCGATGGAGCTTCTCCCCCACCTTGCAGGCGCTTATAAGAGTTGACCCACTGGTTGGTGACGGCTGTGATTTCAGCAGCGTGCTTCAAGATGCCGGCAATAAATTGACGACCGACAGTTGAAAGATTGAGCTCTGCCTTATCGTCATAGAAAGCATTCTTCTCGCCCTCAAAGAGCGAAACGTGCGTGTGCATTCCAGAGCCAGGATGTTCGGTAAATGGCTTTGGCATAAAGGATGCAAAGAATCCTTGGTTCAGTGCAACTTCTTTAATGACATGGCGGAAAGTCATGATGTTATCGGCAGTGCTCAAGGCATCTGCATAACGAAGATCAATTTCCTGCTGACCAGGAGCGCCTTCATGGTGGCTAAATTCAACAGAGACGCCCATCGCTTCCAGCAACGTGATTGCTTGGCGACGGAAGTCATGTCCTACAACAGCAGGCGTGTGATCGAAGTAGCCACCTTGATCTACAGGAACTGGTGCAACGCCTTTTTCTGGTTGTGATTTAAAGAGGAAGAATTCAATTTCTGGGTGGGTGTAACAGGTGTATCCCATCTTCGCTGCCTTATCTAATGTGCGACGAAGAACATTGCGTGGGTCTGCAGGAGATGCTTCACCGCTCGGCAAAGTGATATCGCAGAACATACGTGCAGCACCTTGTGCTTCAGCGCGCCACGGCAAGATGGTGAAAGTTGATGGATCTGGCTTTGCCAACATATCGGATTCAAATTCGCGAGCGAATCCTTGAATCGCAGAACCGTCAAAGCCAATGCCTTCTTCAAAAGCACTATCAATTTCAGCAGGTGCAATCGCTACAGATTTAAGAGTTCCGAGAATGTCTGTAAACCACAAACGGATAAAACGGATATCGCGCTCTTCGATGGTGCGAAGGACAAACTCTTGCTGCTTGCTCATGTTTTCACTTGGGGACATGCGCCCCATCGTGCCAAAGCGAAGTTACGGCTGTGTTACAAAATTAGAGTTCGCGCCACTTGCTGGTCATTGGCAGGCGTCGATCCTTGCCAAAGGCACGCTTAGAAACCTTGGTGCCAGGCGGATATTGGCGACGCTTGTATTCAGCCTTATCGACCATCGCGATTACTCGCATGACCAAATCTTTATCAAAGCCAGCCGCAATTAGCGCATCACGCCCTAGGTCATCATCGACATATGCCTTCAGCACCTGATCGAGAATTTCATATTCAGGAAGTGAATCAGAGTCCTTCTGATCTGGACGCAATTCAGCAGATGGCTCTTTGGTAATTGAGTTCTCTGGAATCGGCGGAACTTCACCAGCTTCTTTTGCCACCTGATTGCGCCAACGAGATAGCGCCCAGACATCGGTCTTGTAAATATCTTTAATCGGCGCATACCCACCGACGGCATCGCCATATAACGTTGAATATCCGCAGGCAAGCTCTGATTTATTTCCTGTTGCCAAAACCAAGTGACCCTCTTGATTAGAAAGACCCATCAGCGTTGTTCCGCGAACACGCGCCTGCAAATTTTCTTCAGCAAGACCAGTCAGCTCTACCTGATCACGGAAGGCATCGACCATCTTCTGAATCTCAACGATGCGAAAAGCTAGGCCGGTATGTGCAGCCATCGCTTCGGCATCGGCAATTGAATGATCAGATGAATACTTACTTGGCATGCCCACACCAAAGACGCGGTCTGGACCAAGTGCGTCAACGGCAAGAGCTGCAACGAGTGCGGAATCGATTCCGCCAGAAAGCCCAACGAGTACTGACTTGAAACCATTCTTAATGACGTAATCGCGAAGGCCTACAACGATGGCGTTCCACATCTCTTCTTCATCACCCAAGCGATGCGCGATCCCAGGAATAGAAGGCTTTGCGATTTCGACTGCATCGTCAGAGATGATGACATCAGGCTTTGATGTGCCAGTCGCAGCTTCAACATCAACAATCATGACGCCATCTTCAAATTGAGGAGCGCGTGCAATGACCGCACCTTCTGCATTCACAACGATGCTGTCGCCATCGAAAACTAAATCATCTTGGCCGCCGGTCATATTGACGTAGGCAAGTGGCGCCTTAGCCTCGCGAGCGCGTTTGGTAACAAGGCTTAAACGAACGTCATCTTTTGCGCGTTCATACGGTGAACCATTAGGAACGATGACGAGCCCTGGTGTGCGGGCTGCAAGCTGTGAGGTGATTCCGCCATCAATCCAGAGGTCTTCACAGATTGCGATTCCGACATCGACGCCGTGGATGCGAACAACAAGTGTTGAATCCCCCGCTACAAAATTTCGGAATTCATCGAATACGCCGTAGTTAGGCAAGTGGCACTTGGCATAACGCGCCTTTACTTCTCCACCTGCAATAACAGCGACCATGTTCTGGGGCTTGCCATCGACCTGGTCTAGGTAACCAACGATAGAAACGATGCTCTTATCTAATTGAGAAGCGAGCGCCAAGAGAGCTGTCTTGCTCGCTATTTGAAACGAAGGACGGAGCGCTAAATCTTCAACGGGATATCCAGTCAGAACCATCTCGGGGAAGATCGCGATATGCGCACCCGCACCTACTGCCTGATCTACTGATTGCTTAATCAGCGCAGCATTACCCGCCAGGTCACCGACCGTGGGGTTGATTTGAGCTAGCGCCAATCGCAACTTCATAGTTCAAGAGTAACGGGAGTACCATTTGATGGAAGACCCGGGGACCTCGCATGAGGCTTCGAGGCAGGAGATAAAAATGAGTACTTCAACGACCCTTTATGGCGGTGCATCCCACCGACGCGTGACCATCCTCGACCTGCGCGCTGCCAAAGAGCGCGGCGAGAAATGGGCGATGCTCACCAGCTATGAGCAGATGACGGCATCGATCTTCGATGAGGCCGGTATCCCTGTCCTATTAGTTGGAGATAGCGCCGGCAATAATTTCTTAGGGGAAGAGAACACCATCCCCGTCACTGTCGATGATCTGATTCCGCTGACCCGCGCAGTTGTTCGCGGCTCAAAGCGCGCCCTAGTTATCGCAGACCTTCCCTTTGGTTCTTATGAATCTTCTCCTGAACAAGCACTTGCTACTTCAATTCGTTTCTTTAAAGAGTCAGGTGCAATGGCGGTAAAGCTAGAAGGTGCCCACCTTGCAACAGTTGAGAAATTAACTTCCGCCGGCATTCCTGTCATGGGCCATTTGGGCCTTACTCCGCAATCACTTCATCAACTAGGTGGCTATCGCGTGCAGGGTCGCACCGATGGAGATGCAATTTTGGAAGCGGCGCTCGCCCTCGAAAAAGCTGGCGCATTTGCCATTGTTCTAGAGCTAGTCCCTGCCGATTTAGCGGCGCGAATTACTTCTGCCCTTTCTATTCCAACGATTGGAATCGGCGCCGGAAGTAATTGCGATGCTCAGGTTCTTGTCTGGACAGATATGGCTGGCTTCACCGCCAATCCCCCAAAGTTGGCCAAGGCATACCGAAATATGCGCGCCGAATTACTAGCCGCCACCCAAGAATTCGCGGAGGAAGTTCGATCCGGAACGTTCCCAACCGAAAGAGAGACTTTCCACTAGTTTTCTCAGATGGCAAAGTTCGCAATCGACCTAACTCCGCTAAAGAAATACCCGGATTTCCGAAATCTCTGGACTGCGGGGCTCATTTCGTACTTCGGATCGATGATTACCTATGTCGCGTTGCCATTCCAACTTAAAGAGCTCACCGGTTCCTATCTAGCGGTCGGACTCTTAGGTGTCGTTGAAATCGTTCCACTAATCATCTTCGGACTGTATGGCGGAGTTCTAGCCGATTCAGTCGATCGCAAGAAGATGGTCTGGGCGACTGAAGCCGGCGCTCTTGTATTGGTCCTCGTCCTCCTTGGAAATTCGCTCATGGGCAGCCCCAAGACATTCATCATTTATCTCGTCGCCGCCTTCTTTGCCGTGGTCGATGGATTGCAGCGCCCATCAATGGATGCGATGTTGCCTCGTCTTGTCAGCCATGAAGATCTGCCGGCGGCAAGTGCGCTCTTAAGTTTGCGTTGGCAGCTCGGCGTCATTGTTGGTCCAACACTTGGTGGAGTTATCTTCTCAACGATGTCAGTAAGTGCAGGATTCGTTGTCGACATCGGAACATATTTGCTTTCATTATTTTTCCTCTCGCGAGTGCGATCTATTCCGCCTTCAAAAGAGGCCGAAAAGCCATCTCTGGCAGCGTTATTAGATGGTGTGAAATATGCATTTAAACGCCAAGATTTATTGGGTACCTACATAATTGATCTCGCTGCAATGACACTTGCAATGCCGATGGCGCTGTATCCATTCTGGGCTGATGAATTAAATGCTCCTTGGGCGCTCGGATTTTTCTATGCCTCAATAACCGTCGGCTCGGTCTTCATCACACTGACTTCCGGATGGACTCGCACCTACCGATTCCACGGTCGGGCCGTGATTCTGGCGGCGATGGGTTGGGGTCTGGCAGTTGCCGCTGCGGGGTTGAGCAATTCATTGATCCTCGTTCTGATCTTCTTAACAATTGCCGGAGCCTTCGACATGGTCAGCGCCCTCTTCCGCGGAAATATTTGGAACCAAACCATCCCCGATAACTTCCGCGGACGGCTTGCTGGAATCGAACTTCTTTCCTATTCGGTTGGTCCATTGGCGGGACAACTTCGCGCCGCATCAATGGCTGCAGCTACCAGCTTGTCCTTTTCGGTAACTTCCGGAGGGCTGATGTGCGTCGTTGTGGTCGGATTTTTGGCAATTTTCTTGCCGAAAATGTGGAAATACGACGTCGAAACGAACGAATTTGCCGTTCGAGAGCGAGAAATTCGTAAAAATCGGGAAAATTCCTAACTCTCAATCGAATATTTAACTTTTTCGCCAGATTTTTATTAAAAATTTAGAAAATAAGTTATTGAAAATGCGAAAGAGCACATTAAAAATAAAAAAATAATTAGCGACACGCACTGCGAAATTTCTCACTATGTAGTGGCATTTTTTTCTATATTCCGTCACACTTATCCACGAAACAGGTTTGGGTGACGGATCCGAACCCTTCCGATTAGGAGATAAACACATGGCTGCAGCTAAGAAATCTGCTCCAAAGCGCAAGAAGGCAGCTGCTAAGCCAGCTGCACCAAAGCGTCGTAAGAAGGCTGCTGTAAAGGCAGCTGCACCAAAGCGTCGTAAGAAGGCAGCTGCGAAGAAGGCAGCTCCAAAGCGCAAGAAGGCAGCTGCTAAGCCAGCTGCAAAGAAGGCAGCTCCAAAGCGCCGTAAGAAGGCAGCAGCTAAGAAGGCTGCTCCAAAGCGCAAGAAGGCAGCTGCTGCAAAGCCAGCTGCTAAGAAGGCTGCTCCAAAGCGTCGCAAGAAGAAGGCTGCAGCTGCAACAGTTGCTGCTCCAAAGAAGCGTCGTAAGAAGGCTGCTAAGCCAGCTGCAAAGAAGGCTGCAAAGAAGACTGCTCCAAAGCGCAAGAAGGCAGCTGCTAAGCCAGCTGCAAAGAAGGCTGCTCCAAAGCGTCGTAAGAAGGCAGCTAAGAAGGCTAAGTAATTTAACCTCTTATAAAAAACCCCGCCAGGTAACTGGCGGGGTTTTTTATTGCAAGAAATATACGGTTAAGAATTAAAACTAATCTTCTAGAGTTTATTCCTCGATTGGATTCTCTTTCAATGAATCTGTAACGCGTTCAAAAATTTCAGCAAGAACTCGTTGATCTTCCTTGGTTAGATGATCTAAGAATCGAGTGCGCACGCTATCGACATGGTCTGGGGCTGCAGCCACAATCGCCTTCCAACCCTTGGCAGTCATCACCGCAAAGTAGCCACGTTTATCGTCGGGGCAGGCCTCGCGCTTTACCCAGCCAGCCTTCTCCATCACCTTGATTCTGTGTGAAAGTCGTGACCTCGAGAGCATGGCGACATCTGCCAATTCGCTCATACGCATCTTCCGCTCTGGGGCATCACTGAGCTGAGCCAAAACTTCGTAATCTGCCATCGAAAGTTCGTGGTGATCGAGGTCGTAATCCAGGGCCTCAAGTAAGCGGCGGCTAGCGATGATGTAGCGGCGCCAAGCCTTCATTTCGGCAGGGTTTAACCAACGTGGTGTTGTAGCGTTTTGCCCTGCCATGCATAGAAGTGTACGGCAGAAGTAGAATATGTTGAACTTTCAACTACTTTTCATACAACCGAATTGGATGACATGAGCCTCACATCAGGAATCGATACCGCTTCGCTCGACCAGCTGGTCCGCCCGCAAGATGACCTCTTCCGCCACTACAACGGCAAGTGGGTCCGCGAGTACGAGATGCCAGCAGACCGCTCAAGCGATGGAATCTTCCGCAAACTTCATGATGAAGCCGAAGAGCAAGTTCGCCAGATTATTGAAACATCTTCAGGTACCGGTGAAGCTCAGAAGATCGGTGACCTCTACAAATCATTTATGGATACCGATGCCATCAAGGCTCGTGGCATTTCACCGATAGTCGATGACCTTGCCTCCATCGATGGCATCACCAATCTTCAAGAATTCATTACCGTCATGGCCCGCCTTGAAATGCGCGGCATCGGCGGAATCTTTGGGGCAGCTATCTATCCCGATGCGATGGATTCCAATACCAATATCTTGTACATCGGCCAGGGCGGGCTATCACTGCCCGATGAGTCTTACTACCGCGAAGAACAATTCGCATCGATTCGCACCGCCTTCATTGATCACCTCACCAAGATGTGTGCGTTAGTTGGAATCGCTAATGGCGCAGATCTTGCGACAAAGATCTTGGCCCTCGAGACCGAGATTGCTACCCACCACTGGGATCAGGTGAAGGACCGCGATGCAACGCTGACCTATAACAAGTACAGCCGCGCAGAGCTTGAAGCCCTTGCCCCACACTTCTTATTCGATACCTGGGCAACCAATGCCAAGGTGCCAGCAAAGGCATTTGAGACCCTGGTTGTCTGCGAACCATCTTTCTTTGAATCAGTTTCCGCGATGTTCGCCAACTTCGATGCCAACCGCGATTCATGGGTTGCCTGGCTCAAACTCAACCTCGTCTCTGCGAGCGCTGCGTTTTTAACCGATGACATCGTCCAGCAGAACTTCGAGTTCTACGCCAAGACTCTTTCTGGCACTCCTCAAATCCGTGATCGCTGGAAGCGCGGAGTCTCAGTTACTCAAGGCGCACTCGGTGAAGCAATCGGCAAGGTCTATGTTGAAAAGCACTTCCCGGCACGCGCCAAGGAAGAGATGAAGGTCTTGGTCGATTACCTCCTCGAGGCATATCGCTTAAGCATTCTCGAACTTCCCTGGATGTCTGATGTCACCAAGGAGAAAGCTCTTGAGAAGTTAAAGAAGTTCACTCCCAAAATCGGCTATCCCGATAAGTGGCGCGACTATTCAACTCTTGAGATTTCTGCTGATGATTTGATCGGCAACCTTTGGCGCATCGCTGAATTCGATCATGCCTATGCCATCGCAAAGATTGGCGCACCTGTCGATCGCGACGAATGGCATATGACCCCTCAGACAGTAAATGCCTATTACAACCCGCTCGCCAATGAGATCGTCTTCCCGGCGGCAATCTTGCAGCCACCATTCTTCGACCTCGATGCTGAAATGGCTGCCAACTACGGCGGAATCGGTGCAACTATCGGCCACGAAATTGGCCACGGCTTCGATGATCAAGGTTCTAAGTACGACGGTGATGGCAACATGGTCGATTGGTGGACAGATGAAGACCGCGCAAAGTTTGAAGAGCTCACCAGCGTTCTTGTAAAGCAATTCGATGCGCTCTCACCTGAAAGCACACCTGATATCCACGTGAACGGCGCCTTCACACTGGGTGAGAACATCGGAGATCTTGGTGGCCTTGCAATCGCCTATAAGGCCTATAAATTGGCCCTTAAGGGCGCCGAAAGCCCTGTGATCGATGGATTTACGGGCGATCAACGCTTCTTCCTCTCTTACGCGCATTCATGGCGCAATAAGAACCGTCCTGAAGAAGTTCGTCGCCGTATCGCCATCGACCCACACTCCCCTGATGAGTTCCGCTGCAACCAGATTGTGCGTAACGTCCAAGAGTTCTACGACGCATTCGCAGTTACTGAAAAAGATGAGCTCTGGCTAGCGCCTAAAGAGCGCGTACGGATTTGGTAAAGGTAGAATCGCGACCATGAAAAAACTTTCTCGTAAGCAGTGGATCATCATCGCTGTCGTCGTCCTTATCGGTGGAGCAATCCTTCGCTCAGCGACCAATAGCGGCCCTGAACTCCCTGCAGATACCTCAACCCTCGTCCAAGAAGAAGCCCCAACAGCAACAATCGGCTTCGACTCACCGCTCGACCTTGGCAATGGCGTCTTTGTGACTGTCTCGGCTCCAACTCGATTTACGCCAACACAGTTCATGACAAATATCGATCAGAAGCCAAAGACTTCTAACTCATTCGATGTGATCATCAAGAATGGTGGTTCAACTCCACTTGATTTCACCACAGTCTCACTCGAAGCTGTATCAGGTGCCAATGTCTGCTTCGACGTCCTTGGTGACCTCGATATCAACGGAGCCCCAACTGAAGCTCTTAAGGCAGGCGGCGAAATTAGCTACAAGTACGGCGTAGGTTGCCAAGCAGCAGCTGGTGAACCACTTACTCTGACAGTGCGCATCGGCGAATCAACTGTTCAGGTAGATGGAAAGATCGCTTAACTAGTTATTGCAAATAAGAAAGCCCCGGCCAATTGGTCGGGGCTTTCTTATTTGCTTTTAATTCTCAGTCCTCGGGGAAGTGGCATGCAATGCGGTGATTGGTGCCGATCTGCATCAACTGTGGGACTTCTGTGCGGCACTTATCCTGCGCCTTCCAGCAGCGAGTATTAAATACGCAACCTGCTGGTGGATTTACTGGGCTTGGAAGATCGCCCTGCAAAATAATGCGTTCGCGCTTACGTCCCTTGATTGGATCTGCAACAGGAACTGCAGATAGCAACGCCTTTGTATATGGATGGCGTGGGTGAGTAAAGAGATCGACCTTATCTGCCTCTTCCATCACCTTGCCGAGATACATAACAATCACGCGATCTGAGATGTGCTGAACAACTGAAAGATCGTGAGCGACGAAGATGTAAGCCATATTGAATTCATCTTGCAGATCTTCAAGAAGGTTAACGACCTGTGCCTGAATAGAAACATCGAGAGCCGATACAGGTTCGTCAGCAACGATCAGTTTTGGCTTCAGTGCAATCGCGCGAGCTACGCCGATACGTTGGCGCTGTCCGCCAGAGAATTCGTGTGGATAGCGGTTGATATGTTCAGGGTTAAGTCCCACGCGAGCCATGAGGCGCTGAACTTCAGCTTCAATTCCGCCTTCAGGAGTGATCTTCTGAATTTCAAATGCTGCGCCGATAAGGCTTCCAACAGTCTGACGTGGATTAAGGGATGCGAATGGATCCTGGAAGATCATCTGCATCTGTGAACGAAGTGGCTTCATCTGCTTCGGAGTCAGATTGGTGATGTCCTGACCGTCGAAGGTAATTTTGCCGCCCGTTGGTTCGTATAACTTCAAAATGGTGCGACCAGCTGTGGTCTTACCGCAACCTGATTCACCGACGAGGCCGATTGTCTGGCCCGCGTAAATTTCAAGGTCGATGCCATCGACTGCCTTAACATTTCCTTTTACCTTCGAGAATGCTCCACCCGTTGTTGTTGGGAAGTGCTTCTGGAGTCCTTCGATCTTAAGAATTGGATGAGTCATTAGTTGCCACCGATTTCTTTACGGGCCTTGACGAGCTCAGCCTCTGAGAGGTGGCAACGTGAGAAGTGGTCAGTTGTCTTTTGATCAAGAGTTGGCGCTGTTGTTGCACAGAGATTGCCAGGAACGCGATCTGAGAATGAGCAACGTGCACGGAATGAACAACCCTGAGGAAGATTGATCAGTGATGGTGGCTGTCCAGGAATCGCAACGAGACGCTTTGATTCGAGTTCGCCAATCTTTGGAATCGAGTTGAGAAGACCGATCGCATAAGGATGATCAGGGCGGTAGTAGATATCTTCTGCGCCGCCGCTTTCGACAATCTTTCCTGCGTACATCACGTTGACGCGGTCAGCGACTTCAGCAACAACGCCAAGATCGTGAGTAATCAAGATAAGAGCCATGTTGAACTCTTTCTGCATATCTCGGATGAGTTGCAGAATCTGTGACTGAACTGTCACATCGAGAGCTGTCGTTGGTTCGTCAGCGATAAGAAGTGATGGATTGTTAATCAAAGCCATCGCAATCATTACGCGCTGGCGCATACCGCCTGAGAATTGGTGTGGGAATTCATCGACGCGCTTTGATGCAGCTGGAATTCCTACGAGGTCCAACATCTCGATAGCGCGCTTCTTACCGGCAGCCTTATCGCCCTCATTATAGAGAGACCACGCTTCGATGAGCTGGTTGCCGATTGAGTAATAAGGGTGCAGAGCAGACATTGGATCCTGGAAGATCATCGACATCGCCTTGCCGCGCAGCTTACGAACTACCTCTTCATCGGCAGAGATAACATCGACAGGGCCTGATTCGAGATTGAGAAATGCCTGGCCAGTAATTTGAGTGCGCTTGCGATCGTGTAGACCCATAACAGCCAACGAAGTAACAGACTTTCCTGAACCGGATTCGCCTACGACCGCAAGGGTTTCACCACGTGCGACGGTAAATGAGATGTCATTAGATGCCTGAACGAGGCCATCTTCAGTAGGAAATGCGACGTTGAGGTTCTTAACCTCGAGGAATGGCTTCTGGGTCATGATGCAACTCGCACTCGTGGATCGATATAGGCATACAAGATATCCACCAACAAGTTAGCGACAACAACGAATGTTGCAGCCAAGATAGTTGTGGCAAGAATTGTTGGAAGGTCATAATCATTGAGCACGGCACGAATTGATAGGCGTCCGAGCCCAGGTAAGTTGAAGATACTTTCAGTAATGATTGCGCCTCCGAGCAAACCAGCAAAATCTAGACCGGCCATTGTGACGATTGGAGCAAGAGCTGCGCGAAGTGTGTGCTTGCGCAAGATTTCACCTTCAGGTAAGCCCTTTGCGCGCGCAGTACGGATGTAATCTTCAGAAGAAGTCTCGATGACATTCGAACGGGTAAAGCGTGTGTAGTTGGCAGCATAGAGAAGTGCCAACGTGATGCATGGGAAAATAAAAGTCTTAAACCAACCAACAGGGTCTTCATATGGTGAGACCCAGCGGCCCAACTCGATGGGGTTAATCAAATTAAATTTAAGTGCGACGAAGAGCAGAATCAGAATTCCTGAGATAAATGTTGGAAGAGATGTACCGACAAGGACGAAGGCCGTTGCCGCTCGATCTTGCCATTGGTTCTTTCTTCGCGCCGCCAAAATTCCAAGGCTGACACCTACCGAAATCCAGAGAACAAAGGCGCCTAGGGCCATGGAAAGTGTTACTGGGAATGCTTCCTTGATAAGTGTGGTCACGCACTCGTGACGGTTAAATGAATATCCGAAAGCTGGCGCTGGGCATTCAATCTTCGCTGCGCCATCGCCGTACTCGCGACCTGCTACTAAACCTTTAACAAATCTTCCATATTGCACATGCACTGGGACATCGAGTCCGAGACGATGGCGGTTAGCTTCGATTACTGAAGGCGAACATGCCTTGCCGCAGGTAAGAGCTGCCGGATCCATCGGAAGTACTGCGAAGATGCCAAATACAGACATGCTGACGAGAGTAAGGACCACAAAGGTCGCACTCAATCGTCGAGCTAAGTACTTCAACATCTTTATATCTCCTAAAAATTAACGATTAAAAATTCTTGATTTCGTGGAGTTGCGGGCGGCTCATTACTGAACCGCCCGCAACCAGCTACGAATAGCTAATTAACTTTAGATTTCTCTAGAGATTAATTAGTTCTTTACGTACATCTGTCCGAAGCCGAAGTTACCTTGTGGCTCCCAGTAGTACACGCCGCCGACCTTAGATCCCCAAACTTCTTGGGTCTTTGAGAAGACAGGACGGATGATCCAGTACTGATCCATAACGTACTGTGAAAGTTCCTTCCACATCGCTGCCTGCTTGGTGCGGTTTGTTTCTACCTTTGCTGCATCTGACTTCTTCTTGAATGCTGCGTATGCAGGATCATCCCAGTTCTGAGCCAAGTTAAATCCACCCTCTTTTGTGAAGAGTTCAGGAATAACTGTTGATGCGTTTGCCCAGTCAGCTCCCCAACCAGCAGTTGAAATGTCATTCTGCTTGTCGTTGTTGAGAACTGTTGAGTAGTACTGACCTGATGGAATGAAGTTGAACTTCACAACAATGCCAGCTTCCTTTGCAGCATTCTGAATCAATACAGATGCCTTCTCGTTTGTTGCAGACTGTGCAATATCCCAAACGATTCCCTTGTCAGCAGATGTCGCGCGAGCGTATGCATCTGGGCATGAGGTCTTTGCCTTAGCCATCAATGAAGCTGCATATGTTGCATTTCCAGTGATCTTCCAGTTTGGATCGTGGATGTTGCCCTTTGTCTTTGCATAGTCAAGACCGAGAACTGGCTTAACAGGGTTATCTCCTGGGTCGCCGTAGAACTCACGTCCACCTGAAAGGTCGATGAGAGCCTGTGTATCGATTGAGAAGAAGAGTGCCTTACGTACGTCGAGGCAGTCCATCTTGCCCTTCTTAACGTTCATTGCTGAGTAGCGAACGTATGGGTCGTACACGTTAAAGCGCTGAGCCTTCTTTGTTGGGTCAGCGAAGAATGCACGTGTGTTTGCTGGCTGTAGTGAATCAA
Organism: Planktophila turicensis (SeqCode); assembly: GCF_965234405.1. Classification (GTDB taxonomy): domain Bacteria; phylum Actinomycetota; class Actinomycetes; order Nanopelagicales; family Nanopelagicaceae; genus Planktophila; species Planktophila turicensis. Next base: position 345,391 of record NZ_OZ248346.1, on the reverse strand, counting down.
GTGAAGCTGTGTTTGGGATCTGATCTTCGAGCATGATCTGATCGCGAACATCTTCAGCTAGACCGAAGCGAACAACGATGTTATCTGGGTATGGAGTACGGATTGCGTCAGAAGACTTCTTCCAAGCAGCGTTACGTACGAGTTCCATCTGATCGCCGATCTTGTATGAAGCGATCTTGTATGGACCGTTAGCGAATGGCTTGAGGTCGTACTTATCTCCAGTGTCCTTTGAAGCCTTAACTGGTGCACCTGCTGGGTAAGTAAGTGCGTAGTTGAAGTCAGCAAATGAGCGGTTTAGCTTGAAGGTAATTGTGTTACCTGAGCAAGAAACTGCCTTATCGAACTGAGCCTGTCCGGTCTTCTTGTAAGGACCCTTGTATACAGATGCGCCATCTTTATCCTTAGGGATATCGAGTGCCTGTACGAGGTACTGAGGACCATCTGTGATTACATCGCCAGCGAATGGACGTGAAACACCGTACTTGACGTCAGCACAGGTAACAGCTGAGCCGTCTTCCCATGTGATGCCTGAACGAAGTGTGAACTTCCATGTCTTAGCAGCGTTTGATGGAACACCAGTGTTTGTTGCAAGGTCTGCAACGAGTGATGAACCTGCTGATCCTGGGACCGGCTTGTATGAAACCAAGTTGCGGTAGATGTATGAGTTGAAGAACGCGATATCGCGGCCTGTGTAAACACGGGCTGGATCTACGTGGTCAAACTGCTCTTGATGTGTAATGAAGTACAAAGTGCCGCCAGTAACTGGCTTTTCTGCAGCGTTTGCACTTGAGCCTGCAGCAACTGTTACGCCAACAGCAAGTGCGATTGCAGCTGTTGAAGCAAGGATGCGACGGCTAGTTTTCAAACCGGACATGTGTCCTCCTTGTAGAAGCGGTTCTGGTCCACGGGTCGTGAATCAGAGTTGAAACTTCATTAAGAGAAACTCGCGAGATATCTCTTCACTGAAGCTTCTTTCCCATATTGCTATGGGAAATCTAGGGTCTTTCTATCGTCCTGCTTTAGGATCGAGTGCATCGCGGATCGCATCACCCAATAGGTTGAGCGAGAGCACAATGGCAATCAGGATTACTGATGGAATAAGAAGATATGCAGGGTCGTTACGCCAGTAACCAACGGCATCAGATAACACAAGTCCGAATGTTGAAGCTGGTGGTCGTACGCCAACGCCCAAGAAGGAGAAGGTTGCTTCTGCTGCGATATATGCAGGAAGCGAGAGCGAGGTAAAGACGATTGCTGTTGGCCAAAGATTAGGAAGGATCTCCTTCACAATGATGCGCCAGCTTGAAGCGCCCATTGCTTGCGCCGCCATAACAAAATCACGTTCGCGTAATGACATAGCTTGTGAACGGATAAGTCGGTAAAAACCTGTCCAGCCAAAGAAGACCAAGAAGATAACCAAAACCAAGATACGCGCAGCATTTTCATGTGCGATACCGGTTGCTTCAACGCGCTGCACCAATGGAAGTGAGAGCGCGATGATCATGAAGGTACCTGGGAAAGAAAGAAGGAAATCTGCAAAACGTCCGACGATTGAATCAACACGACCCTTGAAGTAACCGGTTGCAATTCCAATCAACATTCCGATTCCGATTGATGCTGTTGTAGCAATGACTGCTACTAAGAATGAAAGTTGTGAACCGTAGAGAAGGAGTGCGAAGACGTCGCGACCGACGCCTGGTTCGACGCCAAGTGGGTGATCCCATGAAACGCCGCCCCATTTACCAATAGGCATCGCGAATTCGTCGAGAACGCCTTCGTAGATGGTTGTGTTATCTACTCCGAATGCGCGTGTAATAAGAGGTGCAAGAATTGAACAGAGCAAGAAGAAGATCGTCGTGTATCCCGCATAAACGCCAACTTTGTTGCGCTTAAAGCGCGCCCAAGCGATCTGTTTTGGGGTGCGCTGAACAATCTCTTGTGACTCTTCCTTGAGTACGGACTCAGCCAATTAGAACGCTCCCTCAACTTCGACGCAGGTCGTATCTACCCGCGAGTACTGCAAGGTAGTCGCATTTGAGCGAAAACGGAACCCCATAAGTCCGATTTAGACCTATTTCACCCCTTGAGAGCCAGCCTCTTCATCGCCAGAAAGAGCGGAATAGAGAGGAAGCATCCGAGGAACATTACGACAACCCAGGCCGTTGCCAGATCGGCCCCCAGCATCAGCCCCGTGATGGCTGGCCCAAGGACGCCCGAGACTGACCACTGCAAACTCATCAGGGCATTGGTGCGGCCACGGATATGTTCAGGAGAAAGTTCATTGGCAAGTACCGGAATCGTCGGCGCTTGCACCATTTCTCCGAATGCGAAGACCAGTTGGCTCATGCAGAGCGCTATGCCAGATGCAAGAACAGGAAGATATGGAGAGACGCCGACAAAGACCCAAGAGAGCGCCCAGATGATTCCAATAGAAATAAGCGCTGTGTACTTTGAATACTTTTCCAGAATGCGCATGACAAGTGGTTGAAAGAGAACGATGGAGATCGTATTTACTCCAAAGATAATTCCGAGCCACTTAGGAGATAGCTCTAGGAACTGTGTAGCAAAGACAGGAATACCAGCCTGAATGGTTCCATAACCAAATGTGAAGAGAATGATTCCGGCAAAACCTAGATACATCAGCGGTTTGATCTGCATCAAGTCACGATAGGAACCCTGCGTGGGTTCATGTTCTTTCGGAATGTATTTGTTGACATGTTCGCCACGCAATGAAAAAACAATGAGTAGATAAATTAAGAAAGTTGCTGCATCAACCCAGTACATAATCTGGAATGAGAGTAAGTCACCCTTTTGAATAATCAGAGATGAAAGCAAACCACCCATTCCAAGACCAAGGTTGAGCAACATGAAGTTAAAGCCAAAGATTTTAGGACGATCAACTTCAGGCGTTACGCGAGTCAAAATTACGCTCTGGCTTGGCCAGACTGCTTGTGCTGAAATATTGATAAAAGTCAGCGCAAGAATTGCATGAAAGTGAGTCTCTACAAATGAGAGCGAAAACGCTGCAGCAGAGTTACAGATGAGGCCAGCAATCATTACCTTCTTGGGGCCAATGCGATCGACCAGAGCGCCCATCGGCGTGCTGGCAACAATGCTGACAATTGCGCCATATGAAAGCAAAAGGCCGCCGAAGGTATTGGTAAAGCCGCGCATATCGTGGAGATAGACAAGTAAAAGTGAGAGCGTCATGCCCCCGCCAATAGCGTTGAGGCACATGCCAATCACTAGCTTCCGTGACTGCGGATTAAGCAGAACGGTAAATTCTTTAAAGAGCATTTACTTCAATAAATCCTGCGCCTGCGCAAGAATTTCCGAGCGGCACTTAACTGTGAGCGATATATGTCCTTCGCCTGGTTTAAATGAGAGCGTTGCCGTTGGAATGTGTTTTTCCAGCCAGTATGAGTGCGTATGAGGAACCATAAAGTCATCATCGCCCTGCCATAAGAAGACAGGCTTGGTGACGTCAGCTAGATCAAATCCCCATTGCTTTACAAAGACTAAATCGTCATCAATCCAACCATCAAAGCTGACTGCTAACCCACTGCGCATTGTTGCTGCCATCTGATCTGCTGCATCGCCTTCAAGAACTGCTTTATCGGCATCGCCAATTAATCCACCGAATGCTTCGCGGATATCGTTTCCGGTTACTGATTTCATGGGACCTGCGTTGTCATTCATCCATTGATCAATAACTGCTTCGCCTTTGAGCGCTGCACCAAATTCATCGTGATTTTCTGGACCCATACCTTCGAGAAAATCTAAATCGTCTACACCAAAGGCTCCGACGCCCGCGAGTGAAATTGCGCCGACGTTGCGTGGTTCAAATGTGTTGGCGATGCAGTGCGGTCCCCCACCTGACCAACCGATAGAAACAAATTTGGTGATGTTCTTTGCATCAAGTAGCTGCGCAATATCGTTGTTGATACTGATAACGCTACGACCAGGGTTGCGATCACTGGTTCCGTAACCAGCGCGGCTATAGGAAAGTGCGCGAATGCCTGCTGATGCTGCCGCCTCTAACCACTCAGACCATGCGCTGGCATGGCCCGGAGTTCCATGGTGAAAAATGATTGCGTTTTCAGAGTTGATTCCATTATCGAGAATCTCGAGTTCGCGACCATCTTTGAGTTTAAATTGAGGCATTTGGTCAGTCTATTACTCTGACACAATATGCAACATGGATTCAGCTACATCAAATAAGGGCTTCTCATATGAGATTACCCATGCCGCTGAATCCGGTTTAGCTCGCGCCGGAGTGATCACAACTCCCCACGGACAAATTCAAACTCCAGCATTTATTCCCGTCGGTACCAAAGCCAATGTGAAGACAGTTCTTCCTGAAGCGATGGAAGAACTTGGCGCACAAGCTTTATTGGCTAATGCCTATCACCTCTATTTGCAGCCTGGTCCAAGCGTTCTTGATGAAGCAGGTGGGCTCGGCAAATTTATGAATTGGGATAAGCCCACATTTACCGATAGCGGTGGATTCCAAGTTCTCTCACTTGGCGTTGGATTCAAGAAAGTTCTTGCCATGGATGCGCAGACTTTCCGTTCTGATCAAGTAATTGCCAAGAATAAGGAGCGTCTTGCGCATGTTGATGATGAAGGCGTGACATTTAAGAGCCATCTCGATGGTTCGATGCATCGCTTTACCGCCGAAGTGTCGATGCAGATTCAGCATCAACTGGGCGCTGACATCATGTTTGCCTTCGACGAATGCACAACACTTCACAACACTCGCCCTTATCAAGAGCTAGCGATGTCACGTACTTACGATTGGGCAATCCGTTGCCTCGATGAACATAAGCGTCTTACCGAATCACGCGCAGAAAAGCCTTACCAAGCTCTCTTTGGAGTCATTCAAGGTGCGCAGTATGAAGATCTTCGCAAGAAGGCATCATCTGATTTAGGTTCCATGAGTTCATCGGGTATCGAATTCGATGGCTTCGGAATTGGTGGAGCGCTCGATAAAGATTCACTCGGCACCATCGTTGGTTGGGTCAATTCAACGCTTCCTGAAAATAAGCCAAAGCACCTGCTCGGTATTGGCGCTCCAGAAGATCTCTTTGTTGGCGTGGAAAATGGCGTCGATACCTTCGATTGCGTACTTGCATCTCGCATCGCTCGCACCAGCTCGGTCTACACAATGACCGGTCGTTTCAATGTTTCCAATGCGCCATTTGTGCGCGACTTCAATCCGATTGATGATGAATGCGATTGCTACACTTGCAAGAACTACACCCGTGCTTACCTATGTCACTTGTTCCGAGGCAAAGAGATGCTCGCAGGAACGCTTGCGACTATTCACAATGAGCGATTTATCGTGCGCCTGGTTGATCAGATGCGCCAAGCGCTCGTTGACGGCAGCTTCCAGGAAATGAAGACAGAATTTATGGGACGCTACAAACATAAATCGGGGCAAGCCCGCGATTAATTACTGATGTAGATCTTTTAGAGTCTCTGCTTCAGAACCAACAGGTGCCCAACCGCCAGGAATGAGATCCTGAGCTTCAGCTGGTCCCCATGTGCCGCCTTCATATTGAATGACGGGATTTGGATTCTTCAACAAATCTTCAAGAATCTGCCATGAGTGCAGCACTGAGTCGATACGTGTGAAGCGGAAGTGATCTCCCAACATCGCAGCGCGCAGAAGTCGCTCGTAAGGTCCTTGGCGATCTCCGAATTCAGCTACGAATTCAACTGATAGATCAACAGTTTCAGTGACAAGTTTTGTTCCAGGCTTCTTCGCCTGAAGTGAGATATCTACGCCATCTTTTGCGCCAAGACGGAATCGCACTTGGTTTGATTGGCTCTTTCCGAAGAGTGCACGTGGAGGTTGCTTAAATTCAACGATGACTTCAAGTACGGTCTCAGGCATTTTCTTACCTGTGCGAAGGTAGATAGGTACGCCAGCCCAACGCCAGTTATCAATGAATAACTTCATCGCAACAAAAGTTTCAGTATCAGAATTTTGAGCTACGCCATCTTCATCGAGGAAACCTTCGAATTGGCCGCGCACAACATCGGTCTTATTGATATCGCGAATCGCAGAGAGAACCTTCATCTTCTCGTTCTGCATGGCATCAGAACCCATATCAATGGGCGGTTCCATCGTAAGCATGGTGAGTACCTGCAAGATGTGGTTCTGCAGTACATCACGGGTTGCACCTACTCCGTCATAGAACTTTCCACGTCCATCGATACCAAAGCTTTCTGCCATGGTGATCTGGATGTTGGATACATAGTTTCGGTTCCACACTGGCTCAAAGAGAGTGTTGGCAAAGCGGAATACCAGAAGATCTTCTACAGCTTCTTTACCAAGATAGTGGTCGATGCGGTAGATCTGCTCTTCAGGAAGTAACTTCTTTAGCTCAACATCGAGTGCCTTGGCGCTCTCTAGGTCGCGACCAAATGGCTTCTCAACAACTACTCGTGCCCGGCGAGTAATTCCGACCATCGCAAGAGCTTCAGTAATGCGAGCAAAATATTCAGGAGCGATTGCTAAGTAAATTACTGGAAGTTTGAAGTCTTTGATTGCTTCAGCAAGAGCCACAAATGTCTGTGGGTCTTCATAATCGCCAACAATCAGCTGCATCTCATTGAGCAACTTACCGAGCGCTGCTTCATCTACATCAGGCTTACGAGCACGAACTGCCTGTTCTACATTCTCTTTAAAGACTTCTTGTGTCCATTTGGAAGATGCAACGCCAAAGATTTGGACATCGAGTTCGCCGAGGTCTTCAAGGTCATAGAGGGCGGGGAATAACTTCTTCTTTGCAAGATCTCCGGTCGCGCCAAATAGAACTAAAGCATCTGCCTTCATTAATTTCCCTTTGGCTTTTCGTTATGGCCACCAAACTTGTAACGCATTGCGCTTAAGACTCGGTTAGCAAATTCGTCGTTGTTACGTGAAGCAAAGCGCGCATAGAGAGAAGCGCTCAATACATGGGCAGGGATGCCAGCTTCGATTGCTGCTTGCACTGTCCAGCGACCTTCACCGCTATCACTTACCTGTGTTGAATACTCTGTAAGTTCTTCTGACTCAACAAGCGCTTGTGCTGTGAGATCGAGAAGCCATGAGGCAACAACGCTTCCGCGGCGCCAGACTTCGGTGATTGCTGGAATATCAAGATCGTATGCAGGAGTCATCTCATCTGCTGCTTCAAAGATTGCAAGGCCCTCTGCGAATGCCGCCATCATTCCGTATTCGATTCCATTGTGAATCATCTTTACGAAGTGACCAGAACCAACCGGACCGCAATGCAAATATCCGTATTCTGCTTGCTGTGGTTCACCGGTACGACCAGGTGTGCGTTCTGCGGATTCAACTCCTGGGCAGAGTGCTTTAAAGATTGGATCCAGTGACTTTACGACTGCATCGTCGCCACCAATCATGAGCGAGTAACCGCGCGCTAGACCGTAAACGCCACCTGATGTTCCGACGTCAACAAAGTTAATTCCTTTTGCCTTCAGAAGCTCAGCGTTCTTGAGGTCATTCTTGTAATAGCTATTTCCACCATCGATGATGGTGTCGCCTGCAGAAAGATGTTCTGCCATCGCTGCGATTGTTGAATCAGTTACTGATGCCGGAACCATGATCCAGATGGTGCGAGGTGTTGAAAGTTGTGAGGCTAAGTGAGCCATATCGGTTGCACCGAGTGCGCCTTCAGCAGCGAGAGCGTTAACAGCATCAGGGCTGACGTCATAGACGGCAGATGTGATGTTGTGACGAGCCAGGCGACGGACGATATTTGCGCCCATGCGGCCAAGGCCGACCATTCCGAAATTGGTAGTTGTCATGAATATGCCTATTCGCTGTAGAAAACGCTCAACGTTGAGGTGAGAAGTCTATCGGAAACGGTCTGCAACTTTCGAATCGCACCGTTTTTCCCTAATTTATTCGGAGAAAAAGGCCTCTGTATCAACGATGAGTCGAGTGTGTGAATTTCCACGAACATAACTCGCCGGTATTGAGAGATCTCCCTCAATAATCTTTGTGACCGCATCGGCCTTACTTTCACCTGCTGCAACAATCCAAACTTCTGCAGCGCTATTGATTAATGACATCGTGAATGAAACGCGCACAGCAGGAGGTTTTGGTGAATCAGTGATTGCAAATACTTTTCTATGGTCATCGATATCTGCAATTCCAGGAAAGAGTGAAGCCACATGCCCGTCAGGGCCAAGTCCCAGAACGTTGAGATCGATATCAACATTTTCTAGCGCTAAATCATAATCACTCACCGCTTCATCGATGCTCTTTGCGACATCTGATGCAAGAGCTTCGTGAATAACAATCTTTGTATTGGTAACTGTTTTGTGGAATGGGAAAGCATTTCGTTCAACGCTATCTGCAGGAACAAAGCGTTCATCGCTCCACCAGATATGAAGACCGGCAAAGCCATCTGAATCGGCATTGAATTCATTGACTAACGCTTCTGAGATTTGCACGCCGAGGGTGCCACCGGTGAGCACCAAGTGGAATTGGCTCTTTAATTTAAGTCCTTTTTCAATCGCAGCCAGAATCTGAACAGTTACCTCTTCAGCAAGTTCGGCAGCATCTGCATAGAGCGTGAGGTCGATTTCGTCATCGATATCCCCAACGATTGCATCGAAGTCATCGCTCATTGTTGCCCCCACTTACTCTTAAATTCTGAAGTACTCATCTCGTAGATATTCTCTGGGCCATCTTCCTCATCAATCTGCTGGCCCTTGTACTCGAAACCAAAGTAGTTAATCACAGCGATGGATGGCAGATTGTCTGGGCTCACGGTGTATCTCAAAGTTTTTACCTCAGGAAAGGTACAGACCCAACTCCACATGCCTTTAAGAGCTTCCTTGGCATATCCATTGCCTTGAAAAGCCTCTTCGATGCCAAGGCCAATCTCCATCATTCCTTCGGAATCAGGCACTCCATGAAAACTAGTGCTGCCAACAATTTCCTTGCTCTCTTTGAGAACTATAAATCTGACAAACCACTTGTTTACTGATGGATCAACTTTCACCTGCGGAACACGCCAACCCAATGGACCGCTCTCTTTAACAAGATTCTGATGTGGGTTTGTGAAGTCTCTGCCCGCTATCGCTGTGACATCATCCTTGTTTTCATATAACTCAATGATGCCCTGCGCAGAAATATGATGAAGTTCTAGACGCGGAGTATCAATTACCTTCTCGTGCACATGCGAAGTATCGCACGACGCTAGAGAATGAAGTGAGCCTTTGCCTTCTCTACTGCCGTGACTCGACCATCAACTTCCATCTTTCGGTAAAGATTCTTCAGGTGAGTCTTCATCGTGTTGAGTGAGATGTGAAGAGTTGCTGCAATCGCACTAATCGGGCGATCAGTCGAAAGATGGCGTAATACTTCGAGCTCTCGCTTGGTCAGTGATGCTGCAAATTCTGATGGGCGATTATGCTGAGATTTGATTCTCTCGGCTACGCCTGTTGCAAGCTCTTCTAGGTAGACCGTTGGATTTTCGGCGGCTATCTTCATAATCAGGTTTCCCATCTCTGCTGATTGGCGAAGGAAGGTTTCTTTCGCCCCTACTGTGGCTCCAACATCGAGAGCGCTCTTCATGATCTTGAGCGCCTGATTCTCGCTATCAATTACCTCACCAACTTCTGCTAAATATTTCCAAATCTTCTCTCTTGGTGTTTTGGAAGGAAGTTTCTTCACATCCTCAGAAACACTCTTCTTTCCAAGTCGTTCATCGAGTGACAATTTAATCTGCTCAACAAATCGCAAGCTTGGTGCGCGTTGGAGGAGTACCGCCAATCGTTCATTATCTCGAACTTCATATCGCACGAATAGTTCACTCAAGTCGATAATCGACATGAGTCCTTCAGAATGTTCGAGGGTCGATGCCTTTTCGCGAGCTGCTTTGATATTTTCAAGAGCATCAGGAACAAGACCCTTAATAACTAGATCTCGTGCTTGGTAACCGTCTGCATAGAAATGCCAATGCCACTGCTTCCACTGTTCACCGAAATCTTTAAGTGCAGCAAATTGTGATCTTGCCTCTTTCTCGCGAGTGAACTCCCATTGACAGCGAGCGATGATGAATATCGATTCGAGTGGCCCATAGAATCCTACGTAGCCTCGCTTCGTAGATTGCGTGTAGTGAATCTGTGCTGCTTCAAAGGCATGGCGATAATCTCCGTTTTGAAACAGAAACATCGCTTTCATTGCATTCAGAAGTAGTTGAGTAAGAGGAATTTTGGAAGCCTGCGCAATTGATTGAGCCTGCTTGTAGTAGCGCTCTAACTTCTCTGAATCATCCAGAATGAAGGCTTTTGTCGCCGCAAGGCGAAGGAGTCCGACTTGCTCGTCGATGCCAAGCATCAACGGCCCATCTTGTGGATTCATTGCAATTTCAAAATTGTTGTCGAAGGCATCAAATCTTCCAAAGACAAGATCAAGATGCGCGCGAGCACCATGAGTAATCTGTCGAATGAAACCCTCGAGTACAGTCCCCTGTGCATCGAAAATCATTTGATCGCAAAGGCTGCTGACACCGTGATAATCCATCAACGCAATACGGCCGGCAAGTTCGACCGTATTTCTCTTGAGAAGTCCGAGCTGAGAACTGTCGCCGGCAAAGATTGACCAACGGATTAGTTCAAGGCCATTACCTGTCGCCTGCAATATCCGAGCTGCATCGGGAAAGAGTTCAGCTACCCGCTCTAAATCGCCTGCTAAGTAAGCGTGCTCAAGGGCTAAATTTGGTTCGTTTCGATGCTCATGGAATTTCATTAAATTTGCGTGAATTCGCATCTTTTTATACTTATCGGTTCTTAATTCGGAGAGAAGAACCTCTCGAACGAGTTTAGAAAATTCAAATGTAAGTTCTGGATCGCCAGTTTGAGAGAAATAACTGCCCTCTAAGGCAATCTGATTGATGAGGTCATATGAATATTCATCTTCCAAAATCACTTCAGCTTGCTCATGGCTAAACTCCTGAATTACGGAGAGAGCCGTAACAAATGATCGCGTTTTAGGATCTAAATTTTCTACTAGCGAAGCGACTAGTGCACGTAGAGGTTCAGTCTCTGAGGATACGAGTTTCTCGAAATCAACTACTTTTCGATTCTTTCCAATTTGATAAAGCATCATCGAGACTGCAGCTGGCCAACCGTGTGCTGCATCGAGTGAAGCTCGGATTTCACAATCTTCGAAATCCACGCTGTGCATTTTTGCCAAGACTGAAACCTCGTGTTCGCTGAACTCAAGATCTTGCGCGCCAATTACTGAAAGTGGACCACGAGAAGAGAAGGTTGCGTAGACGGTCTCGATCTTGTCTCCTCTAATTGTTACAAATTGTAAATTGGGTGGGAATTGTTCGATAAGCCGAATTGCAATATCTACATCTCGTGCCGTGTTCTGTCGGAGATTATCGATAACAAGTATGAAATCTTTTCCAGTTGCAATCAGCTCGTTAGCCCAACGACGCACATTTTCAACAGGGCGAATTCCTGGTTCTTCATCAAACCAGGGAGCGAATCCAGGAAGAATATTTCGAGTTGCTTGAATAAATATTGCGCTCATCTCTTCGAGTGAATCTGACTCAGTGAGAGTGGTCCAAATAACTTGATCTTTTTTACTCTGTGCCCATTCAGCAACTAAAGAAGTTTTTCCATAACCTGCGGGGGCAATGACAACAGTGGTACTTGGAGAAGCTTGATCCAAGAGAGGAAAGAGGTGTTTTCGTGATAAATAATTTGGCGGAAGAGTTGGAATGAGTGTGCGCGAAAGGGTGACCCCAGAGGTCACTTCGAACTCGGAGTTCTTCTCACCCTTCTTCATTGCCATGGTGTTAGGGTGATGGAGAGTCAGGGTTAATGGAAGCCAAAATCACCCCATTAGGGGTGAGATAACGCGGTGATTCTTACGCGTGAATCTGGCTGAAGATCTGGTCGAAGTGCTCTTGTGGCTGAGCCCCTGAGATTCCGAACTTCATATCGACCACATAGAACGGGACTCCGTTTGCACCTAGCGATGCTGCGAGCGCCTGATCCTCTTGGATTCGGTCGGTGTATTCATCGGAGGCAAGTAGGGCCGAGGCCGCAGTTCGATCAATCCCAATCTCATCTGTAATTGCCAAGAGGTCTTCATGCGAGAAGACAGGTTTCGATTTTTCAAAATATGCTGAATAGAGCGCTTCCAGAAGATCGTCATCCCGGCCAATGGTCTCGGCCCACAGAATTAATCGGTGCGCATCTGCCGTATTTCCCGAGAGAGTGTTCTCGAGGTTGTAGCAAAGGCCTTCACTGTCGGCAATAGAGCAAACGTTGGCCTGCATCTCGGCGACCTTCGTCTTATCTAGACGATACTTCTGGGCCAAATGTTCAGCCGTAGGTACAACCCCAGAAATATCTGGCTGAAGCTGAAAAGCTCGGTGGCGCACTGTGACTTCATGGCCCGCGCCATGGTTTGCAATCGCCTTTTGAAGTCGACGACGACCGATAAAACACCATGGGCAAACTATGTCCGACCAGACATCGATGATCATTGAATTACAGAGTTGCGAAACCTTCTGCAAGAACGCCAAGGGCATCCTTCAGAAGTTCATCGGTAATAACCAATGGTGGCAAGAAGCGAATCACGTTGCCGTATGTACCCGCAGTAAGGATGAGTACGCCCTTGCTCTGGCAGTACTTGATGACCTTGGCCATCGCTTCAGGATTTGGATCCTTAGTGCCAGCGTGAACGAGTTCGATTGCAACCATTGCACCGCGACCGCGAACATCGCCAATGATTGGGTACTTAGCCTTAAGTGCGTTGAGTGAGTCCACGAGAATCGTGCCGATATGCGCAGCGCGATCCACGAGCTTCTCTTCTTCGATGGTTTCAATAACAGCAAGGGCAGCAGCACAGACAACTGGGTTTCCACCGTATGTTCCGCCGAGTCCACCCACGTGAGATGAATCCATAATTTCAGCGCGAGCAGTAACTGCTGCAAGTGGCATTCCGCCAGCGATTCCCTTTGCAGAGATGATCATGTCTGGCTCCATATTTTCATGCTCGACAGCAAACATCTTTCCTGTGCGAGCAAAGCCTGACTGAACTTCATCAGCGATAAAGACAATCTTGTTTTCAGTAGCAAACTTTTGAAGCCCTGGCATAAAGCCAACTGGTGGCACGATAAATCCACCTTCGCCGACTACAGGTTCGATCAAGATTGCTGCAACGTTATGTGCGCCGATTTCCTTCTCAATCTTTGAAATAACAGCTGCGAGTGAATCTTCAGCGATAGTCGCAGGATTGCCGTTGTAGCGATATGCATAAGGCATCGGCATGCGATAGATCTCGTTAGCGAATGGACCAAAGCCATCCTTGTAAGGAATGTTCTTTGCAGTGAGCGCCATAGTGAGATTGGTGCGACCGTGATACGCATGTTCAAAGACAACAACAGCGGCACGCTTTGTGAAGTGACGAGCAATCTTGATTGCATTCTCAACAGCTTCTGCACCTGAGTTTTGCAGGATCGACTTCTTCTTAAACTTTCCTGGAGTCAGGCGATTAAGCGCTTCGCATACTTCAATGTAACCCATGTAAGGAACAGTGGTGAAGTTGGTATGCGTAAAGTTTGCAACAGCTTCTTGCACTGCCTTTACAACGCGAGGTGCAGAGTTACCAACGTTTACTACACCGATACCTGAACCCATATCGATGATTCGGTTGCCATCGATATCTTCAATAATTGCATCATGTGCGCGGCTGACAATCACCGGCATCGCAGTTCCTAGTCCCCCAGATACAGCCTCTTTACGTCGCTGCATTGCTGCAGTTGATAGTGGCCCTGGAATTTCAGTGGCCAAGTGGCGTGATTGTGGGAGGGGATCCTTTGATGTCATGGTGAAAGTCTAAGCCCATCATTTTCTGATGCGAGCCCAACCATGGCTCTCTACAAGTTAGGCTTGCCACATGAGCAACCTTCGAGATGGCGCACCACTTCTTGATGCCTATCTCTCTTACTTCGAGAGTGCTCGAACACCTTTCACGATTCCTGGCCACAAGCAGAAGACCAGCGCGCTCGACGCTGGGCTAGGCGCTGTCGTTGATTCCGATACGCCTCTCTACGGTGGGCTAGATGAAATCAAATTAACCAATCAGACCCTAAAGAAAGCTGAATCACTAGCTGCGAAATTGTGGGGCTCTGACTATGCGCGCTTCTCAACCGGAGGTTCTACCCACGCCAATCAAGCGATCATCTTCGCTCTCGGAAAGCCTGGCGACAAAGTTGCCGTCTCGCGCACTGCTCACCGTTCTGTTTTAAGCGCACTCGTTCTTGCAGGACTCGAACCAATCTGGATGTCACCTGAGATTGATGCAGCAACTGGCGTGCCAATTGGAATCGGTATTGCAGAGCTAAAGCGCGCACTGGGCGAAAAACCAATTGCAGTTCTTCTGACCGAACCTGGTTACCTCGGAACGATTTCAGATCTTCCTGTACTAATCGACGCAGCACACGCAGTAAGCGTTCCAGTGATTCTCGATGCGGCATGGGGTGGTCACTTTGGTTTCCATAAAGATCTTCCACACCATGCGCTCCAAGTCGGCGCTGATGCACTCATTACCAGCACACATAAGGCACTTCCTGGTTACAGCGCCTCTGCCCTACTGCTGGCACGCACAACTCTTCTAAGTGCCGAAAGACTCGAACAAAGTTTTGAGACGACTCATACAACATCGCCTGCAGGAGCACCTCTTGCGTCCATCGATGGAGTTCGCGCACTCCTTGAAACTCGCGGCGAAGAACTTATTGGCAACCTTCTCAACAACATTCACCGATTTAAAGGGATGGTGCAAGCAGAATTCGCACTGCCAATTTTTCTCTACCCATCAGATTTTCCAGCAGGACGCTTTGATCCGTCGAAGATTGTTCTTCGCGTTCAGCAGCTTGGCGCATCAGGCGTTGAAATCGAACAAGATCTGCAAGCGAAGGGAATTCGCGTGGAAATGGCAGATCGCGACACCATCGTCTTCCTTTCAACGATTGCAGATTCTGAAGCTGACTTTGATGCGCTAGCCGATGCTCTTATTCCGATTTTAAAGAAGCGCCAAGAACAACGTCGCGAAAGTGCAACAGCACTGAGCTGGTCCGTTGTTCCACAACGCGCTACTTCGATGCGTGATGCTTACTTTGCGGAAACCGAGATGGTTTCCGCAACAAATGCCGTCGGACGAATCTCTGCAGATTTGATTGCACCATACCCTCCTGGAGTCGCAGTTGTTGCTCCTGGTGAAGTACTTACCCAGCAGATTGTTGAGGGCCTTAGCGCTTCTCGTGCTGCAGGAGTTCGAATCGCATATGCAACAGATTCAACGCTAGAAAATTACAGAGTCGTTAATCGCTCGTAAAGATTCGAGAGCTTGCCGAAATGATGATGGCGAGCACTGCCGGAATAAGCATCGCCCAACGCAGTGTGATCAAGTCTGCAACAAATCCCATTAATGGTGGGCCAACAATAAATCCAAAGTAAGAAATTCCCGAGATCATTGCGACCGCTTCAGCTGGTGAAATACTTCCAGCAAATCGCTTATTGGCCATTGATCCCGCTGCGCTAAAGAGAAGTGGAATCACTGCTGAAAGAGCTGCTCCGTAGAGCAACCAACCGAAGATAACTCCACCAGTTCCGCCAACAATGAGTCCTGTTGCTAAACCGATTCCACCAATGAATCCGCCTACTTTAAGGATGCGATTGGGACCAAACTTTGTTGCAAGTTGATCCCCAAAGAAACGACCGACGACCATGGTGAATGAGAATGCAATAAAAGGAATTGTGCTAACGAATGCAGATGCGCCAAAAGTTTCGCGCGCAAGCACGCCTCCCCAGTCGCCTGTCGAACCTTCTCCGACAGATGCAGCCATACCAAGTAGTCCCATGATGAGAATTAGTGGTGGGCGCTTTTTCTTGGCCTTCTGCTCTTCTGTGTAAATGTGCTTATCTGCATCTGCAGAAAGAAGTAGTCGAGACCCAATGACAGTGACAATGGCACTAACAATCGACACAACGATGATATGGATAAAAACACTTACCTCAGCTTGCGCGAATAAACCACCAAAAATACTTCCGATAAGTCCACCGACAGACCAGAAGGCGTGGAATCTGCTCATATAGCGCAGGCCAGATTTCTGTTCCAGGGTCACTCCATGTGTATTCATTGATACATCTTGCGAAGCAACAGTCATGCCGAAGATAAAGAGCGCTGCAGAAAGAGTTACGACAGAGTTAGCCAAACCAACGAAGGGCTGTACAAGTAAGAGAGCTGCGGTAGCAACTTTAAGTGTCTGAGCGCTACCCAACTTTGCGGCAAATTTACCCACGGGTCCAAGCGCCGCGAGCACTCCTACAGACATCATGAGCAAGCAAATACCGAGCGCAGAGTTTGAAAGTTCGAGCTTGCTTTTGATATCAGGAATACGAGATACGAAATTTCCTGCGCTAAACCCGAGAGTAAGAAAAGAGAGAGTTACTCCCACACGGGCGCGCTTAATGCTGAGATCAGAGAACATCAGTCTTGACTCCCTTTAACGAATTGGCTTGCGATAGACCTTGTGTGAAACTGCCTGCGCTAGTGGCTTGATCATCATCGAGTCAACGTTGAAGTGATCTGGCAACATAACAACCCAACGGATTGCTTCTGCAACATCGTCAGCGACAAGTGGCTTTTCAATACCTTCATAAATCTTCGCTGCCGCATCAACATTGCCCTTGTAGCGAATCTTCGCGAACTCTTCTGTCTTCACAATGCCCGGAGCGATCTCAGTAATTCGAATGGGCTCGCCGTTGAGTTCAAGGCGCAAGGTATCGACAAGAGATGCTTCACCAAACTTAGCTGCTGCATAGCTTCCACCATTTTCATAGGTGCGATGCGCGGCGGTAGATGTAATAAGAACGATGTGGCCCTTGCGATGTTCGCGAAAGAGCGGAGTAATCGCTTTAACCATGCGCACTGCGCCTACAACGTTGATATCAAAAGTCTTCTGCCATAGCTCTGGATCTGAATCCATTACTGAATCGGCATCGAATGCACCACCAGCGCTATGTACCAACACTGAAACAGGTGCATTTCCTAAATGCGCTACAAGTGCGTCAACGCTGGATTGATCAGTGACATCGAGCTCAACAGCCTCAATATTTGGTGATTCAGCTGCAAGAGCGGTTAATTTGTCGACTCGTCTTGCGGCCGCAATCACGTGATACCCATTTGCTGCTAGCGCTCGTGCAGTTGCTGCGCCGATTCCACTACTTGCTCCAGTAATAACTGCGTATTCGCGTGATGTCATTGGGAAAGGGTATATGCGAGGACTAAGATTGGTACATGGCTAATCAAATTGAAACAATCATCAATGTCCAACTCGACAATCGCGATAAGAAGACTGTCTTCTGGCGAGGCATCTTGGTCGCTCCAATGATTGCTTTTGTGGCCGCATTTACTCCAATGGCCGATAACGGCTGGGCAACGGGAATGATTGTCATCCCAGCCGGCCTAGCGATCCTTTTTCGCGGTCTCTATCCAAGCTATGTACTTTCTTTTAATCACGCCCTCATTGAGCTAGAAACTAGAGTTTTTGCTTATCTATTCCTTCTCACAGATGAATATCCATCAATTGAACGTAATCCAAATGTTGCAGTACTTCTTCCCGATGTAGATGGTGGTCGCAAACTCAATCGCGGACTTCCACTCATTAAATGGTTCTTAGCAATTCCATTAGTGGTCGTTGGACTTATTTATATTGCAATTTCACTACCGGTCTCAGTAATCGCCTGGGTCATCACATGGTCAACCGGACGATATCCAGAATGGGCTCTCACGATAGTTCTCGG
Organism: Planktophila turicensis (SeqCode); assembly: GCF_965234405.1. Lineage (GTDB taxonomy): Bacteria > Actinomycetota > Actinomycetes > Nanopelagicales > Nanopelagicaceae > Planktophila > Planktophila turicensis. Next base: position 327,535 of record NZ_OZ248346.1, on the reverse strand, counting down.
AACAATTAAGTTCTGGAACCGCTTGTACGGCTATGCGCTGATTCTCGTTACCGACGAATACCCTTCATTTAAACTCTAAATGACGCTTTCAATTCGACCAATCGCACAAGGCGATAAAGAGCGCTGGCTCGTTCTCTGGCAGGGATATCTCGACTTCTATAAGACCGCTGTCCCTGCTGAACAGACTGAGCGCACATGGACTCGCATCATGGATCCTGAATTCAATATGAAATGTGCTGTTGCTGAACTTGATGGAAAGGTTGTTGGTTTCACGACCTACAACCTTCAAAACTCAACATGGTCTCCCAACGGACACTGCTACCTTGAAGATCTATTTGTAGATCCAGCAGTTCGCGGATCGGGTGCAGGCAGAGCACTGATTGATTACGTCAAAGCCTTCGCTCTTGAAATGAAATGCTCACGCCTTTATTGGAACACTGATGCAGATAACGAAGTAGCACGCGGGCTCTATGACACTTACGTTCTTGAATCCGGCAAGCGTCAGTACCGAGTTCAGCTTTCGTAACTAGTTGGGCGCCTTTCTGATCATCCGCTGGTAATACATTCCAGGCTTGCGCGTACTTTCCTGCTTCTCACCCATCATTGCAAAGCCTATTTTTTCGTAGGCTCTAATCGCAATTTCGTTATCAACCCAGACGCCAAGTCCTTGAATTAGCCAATCTCTGTGGGCGGCATCCGTATCGAGATACTCAAAGAGTGCGCGTAGTGCTCCATACTTTCTAAATTCTGAATTCACCCAGCAACTTCCAACCCAGCATGTGGCTCCGAAATCTCCGCTGAGATTTTCTACCGTCATCATGCCGATATCAGCGCCATCTATCACTGCGACTAAGGCAATGTATTGCCGCGCCTTTGATCGCCATTCCTCTTCGGTGAAAGCTTTTTCAGATTCTAGATTTCCGCCGAACGCATGACCATCGTTTTCAAGTGCAGCAAGACGGATATCTCTGTAACGAGCCCACTGATCTTCGTGCAACTCTTCAACAGTGAGAGTTTGATGCATGCCCAGAATTACTTCTTAAACAACTTCTTTGGGTTGAGCTTCGAACCCTGTGCTTTTACTTGCTCAAGAGTTCTCTGCGCCCATGCAAATTCGAGGCCAAGAACAAAGAGCCCAAGGATGATCAATGGCAAAGTAAATGGGCCTGGAAGCACGACAAGAAGTGATCCGAGAATAATCAGAGTTGATCCAACGACCAACACAATTGTTTTACGGACTGGGCCTGGAAGAGCTTTCCACGCCTTAGCTATCTTCGCCTTCATTGTCCTTGCTTCCTGTTACACGACCGGCATGTGCCTTTGCTGTCGGATCAGACTTTGTCTTAATCAAACTAGCAACTGTCGAGATAACAAGAATAGTACCAATGACGGCCAAGCCGACAGGTGTAGAAATCTTCGGGATAGAAGTGAATTCTTCATGAAGATACGTCATGATCAACTTAACCCCGATAAACATCAAGATTATTGAGAGGCCAAGAGATAGATAGATAAGTCTGTCTAGCAAGCCTTTCACGAGGAAGTAGAGAGCTCGCAGCCCAAGGAGCGCAAAAGCGTTAGCTGAGAAGACCAAGAAGGTCTCAGAAGTTACGCCAAAAGTTGCCGGGATTGAGTCCAGAGCAAAAAGCAAGTCTGTTGAACCAATAGCAATCATCACCAAGAACATTGGTGTTGCAATGCGCTTGCCGTTCTGGCGGATGAATAGCTTTGTTCCGTGGAATTCATCGACCATCGTGATGCGCTTACGAATGCGCTTCACAATTGCGTTATCGCCAGGTTCTGGATCTTCATCCCAATGCTTGAAGAGACCAACACCGGTCCAGATCAGGATTGCTCCGAAGATCACGAAGGTGAACGCGAATGCTTGAAGTGCGGCAGCACCCACTGCAATAAAGATGGCACGAAGTACGAGCGCCAAAATTACGCCGATAAGAAGTACGCGCTGATGGAACGCACTCGGTACAGCGAATTGAGCAAGGATGATGACAAAGACAAAGAGGTTATCGACGGAGAGAGATTTCTCAACGAGATAAGCGGCAAAGAATTCGGTTCCCATCTGGCTTCCATATTGCTGCCAGACCCAGATGCCGAAACCAATTGCGATTCCGATGTAGAAAATTGACCAGCCCGCAGCTTCTTTAAACTTTACTTCGTGGGGCTTTGCACTGACGGTGAGTAGATCAGCAATAACGAGTAGGAGAATTGCTCCGACCGTAACTGACCAAACGAGTAGTGATACATCCATGATTTATTCTCCTTGACGCGCGTAAGTAGTAACGTGGTCAAGGTCTTCCTAACCGCACTGCGGCCAGCGCCCCGGGTTTTTACACCGTATTGACGAGGTGGCTGTATCTAGGTACTCCCCTTAATGATGAGAATTCTAGATGTGACTTCCAGGTACAGCAACTTCTCCCCTAGTATCGCAGTCTGGCTTCGAGGAGGAATAAATGAGCACTGTCGTTAACCACTGGATCAATGGCGCAGAATTCGTCAGCACTTCAGGAAGAACTTCCCCGGTCTACGACCCAGCTCTTGGAACCGAAACAAAGCGTGTAGCTCTCGCTAACCAGACAGAAATTGATGCCGCTATTAAGGCTGCAAAGGATGCATATCCAAAGTGGCGCGATGAGTCACTCGCTAAGCGCCAGCAAATCATCTTCACCTTCCGCGAACTTCTTAACTCTCGTAAGGGCGAACTCGCAGAAATCATTACAAGCGAGCACGGAAAAGTCCTCTCAGACGCGCTCGGTGAAATTACCCGCGGCCAAGAAGTTGTTGAATTTGCGACTGGTATTCCTCACCTACTTAAAGGTTTCTACACAGAGAACGCTTCAACTGGCGTCGATGTGTATTCAACGCGTCAGCCACTTGGCGTTGTCGGAATCATCAGCCCATTTAACTTCCCAGCAATGGTGCCAATGTGGTTCTTCCCAATTGCAATTGCAGCAGGAAACACCGTAGTCATTAAGCCATCTGAAAAAGATCCAAGTGCATCAATGTGGATTGCAAAGCTCTGGAAAGAAGCTGGACTTCCAGACGGCGTATTTAACGTTCTCAACGGCGATAAGGAATCTGTAGACGGATTGCTTAACAGCCCTGATGTCGAGTCAATCTCATTCGTGGGTTCAACCCCGATTGCACAATATATTTACGAGAACGCTTCTCGTTCAGGTAAGCGCGTACAAGCGCTCGGTGGCGCAAAGAACCACATGCTCGTTCTTCCTGATGCAGATCTTGAACTTGTTGCAGACTCTGCAATCAACGCAGGTTTCGGTAGCGCAGGCGAGCGTTGCATGGCTATCTCGGTTGTCGTAGCTGTCGAACCAGTTGCAGATAAGTTGATTCCAAAGATTGTCGAACGTATGGGCAAGCTCCGTACTGGTGATGGTCGCCGTGGCTGCGATATGGGTCCACTTGTTACACGCGAACACCGCGATAAAGTTGCTTCATACATCGATATCGCGGAAAAAGATGGCGCAACAGTTGTGGTTGATGGCCGCAACCCACAGGTTGATGGCGATGCTAATGGATTCTGGCTTGCACCGACTTTGGTCGACAAAGTCCCTACAACATCAAAGGTTTACACCGAAGAAATCTTCGGGCCAGTACTTTCTATCGTGCGCGTAAAGAGCTACGACGAAGGTGTTGCACTTATTAATAGCGGTGCATTCGGAAACGGAACAGCTATCTTTACAAACGATGGTGGCGCAGCACGTCGCTTCCAGAATGAAATTCAAGTAGGTATGGTCGGAATCAACGTTCCTATTCCTGTACCTGTTGCTTACTACTCCTTCGGTGGATGGAAGCAATCACTCTTCGGTGATACCAAGGCACACGGAGTTGAAGGAGTTCACTTCTTCACACGTGGAAAGGCAATTACTTCACGTTGGCTTGATCCAAGCCACGGTGGAATTAACCTCGGCTTCCCACAGAATTAATCAAAACAGAATTAGTCGATGAGATGACCTCTGCAGGCAAGTGGTATTTCAAGAAAGCTGAGTTAGCTCAGGGCGCTTGGGATATCCGCGTTGATCCGCAGAACCCACCTGTCGCGGGCTGGAAATACACAGGCCTTCGCGTTGGAACACTTTCACAAGGCGCCGCACTTTCACTTCCTAGTGATTCCAACGAGCGCATCATCTTCGCTTTAGAAGGCGATGAATTTCTTGTTGAGTACGCACACAACGGAACTAGTTCAAGCCAAGTACTACGTGGCCGCAAATCCGTATTCCACGGACCTTCAGATTTCATCTATCTACCTATCAATACTTCAGCATCAATAACTGGTGTTGGTCGTATTGCAGTTGGTGAAACTCCTGCAACTGTTGCGAAAGAAGTTCGATTCACTCCTAAAGAAGATGTTTCAGTAACTCTTCGCGGAGCAGGTCGCGAAACTCGCCAAGTCCATAACTTAGGAATGCCCGAGACTCTCGATGCTGATCGCATGATTGTCTGCGAAGTAATAGTTCCGGCTGGAAACTGGTCAGGGTCTCCTTCACATAAGCACGATGCATATATCGCTGGCAAAGAATCTAATCTGGAAGAGATTTACTACTTCGAAAGCGCAGTCACTCGCGGAGCAACAACCCCAACAGCATCATCGCCATTCGGATATTTCCGCGGAACTTCTGCCGATTCACGCCCCTACGACGTCAATGAAGAGATTCATTCAGGCGACGTTGCACTCGTTCCTTACGGTTGGCACGGACCAGCTGCAGCAGGACCTGGATATGACCTCTACTTCTTCAATGTGATGGCCGGACCAGACCCAGAACGCACATGGAATGCAACGGATCATCCCGACCAGGTTTGGATTCGTGACACTTGGCAATCGCAGCAAACAGACCCAAGATTGCCCTACGGAGCTTAGGAAGGAATTGATATGGCCACTCGCAGAATGACAGTTAGCCAAGCAATTGTTGAATTCCTTTCACACCAATACACAGTTGATGGCGATCACCGCGAACGCACTATTCAAGGTGTCTTCGGAATCTTTGGCCACGGAAATGTTGCTGGTATCGGTCAAGCGCTCAAGCAACTCTCTGTTGAAGATCCATCAGTTATGCCTTATTTCCAAGCGCGCAATGAACAAGCCATGGTTCACGAATCAACTGCATTTGCTCGCATGAAGCGCCGTCGCGCCACCTTCGCATGCACAGCATCCGTCGGTCCAGGAGCTACAAATATGCTCACAGGTGCAGCGGTTGCAACCACAAATCGTTTACCTGTACTTCTTCTTCCTTCAGATACCTTTGCCAATCGTTCTTCAGATCCAGTTCTACAACAGCTCGAGATGCCACATGATGCAACGCTCTCTGTGAACGATGCATTTAAGCCACTCTCTCGTTTCTTTGATCGAGTACAGCGACCTGAACAAGTTTTCTCAGCGCTCTTAAGTGCAATGCGCGTACTGACAGATCCATCTGAAACAGGCGCAGTCACCATCGCGCTTCCTGAAGATGTGCAAGCGGAAGTTATTGATGTGCCCGAAGAATTTCTGGTAGATCGCGAATGGCATATCCGTCGCCCACGTGCGGAAGCGGCTCTTCTTGCAAACGTTGCACGAGTAATTGCTGGCGCAAAAAACCCATTAATCATTGCAGGTGGCGGAGTTATTTACTCTGATGCTCATGATGCGCTTCAATCTTTCGTAGAAGAGACCAAGATCCCTGTTGGAACTTCACATGCGGGCGTTGGTTCACTTAATTGGGATCACCCACAACTTCTCGGTTCTGTAGGTGCAACCGGCACAACTGCTGCAAATAGAGCAGCTCATAACGCTGACGTTGTTATCGGTATTGGTACTCGCTACAGCGACTTCACGACATCAAGCCGCACTGCCTTCCAGAACCCCGACGTTCGCTTTATCAATATCAACATTGCCTCATTCGATGCTTATAAGCATGGAAGCGCACTGCCAGTTGTTGCCGATGCGCGCGAAACTCTGACAGAGCTGACACAACTTCTGAGCGGATTCTCAACTTCACCTGAGTATCAGAAGAAGTACACAAGCGATAAGGGCGAATGGGATGTAGTTGTTGATGCAGCTTTTGTAGATCAAAAGCTCGCACTTCCAAGCCAGACTGAAATCATTCATGCAGTGCAATCAGCAACGGATGCAACGGATACCGTGATTTGCGCAGCTGGTTCACTGCCGGGCGATCTCCACAAACTCTGGCGCGTACGTTCACCACTTGGGTATCACGTCGAATACGCGTTCTCATGCATGGGATATGAAATCGCCGCAGGACTTGGCGCAGCTCGCGCAGGAGCCACACCTATCGTCATGGTCGGAGATGGTTCATATTTGATGATGCATACCGAAATCGTTTCTGCAGTTGCCGAAGGACTCAAGGTCATCATCGTTCTAATCCAAAATCACGGCTTTGCATCCATCGGCCATCTCTCTGAAGATATTGGTTCACAACGTTTCGGCACGCAATATCGCTTTAAAGACCAAGCTGGCAATAACTTCGAGAACGGCGAAAAACTTCCGGTTGATCTTGCGGCAAATGCGGCAAGCCTTGGAATCAACGTCATCGATATCAAGCAGACAGCAAGCGCAATTGCAGATCTACATGAGGCAGTGAAAACTGCAAAACAATCGGCTACATCGACTCTTATCCATATCAATAGCGATCCACTGCTCTATTCACCTGGCGGAGAAGGTTGGTGGGATGTTCCTATCGCCCCCGTTTCAAACTTGAAGAGCACCCAAGATGCGTATGCCCAGTACAAAACAGAGATTGCACAGCAACGTCCGTTGCTTGGTAACGGCGTAGAAGATAAGAAATAGGAGCACATTCATGACACAGCAAATCCGCGTAGGCACAGCACCTGATTCATGGGGCGTCTGGTTTCCAAGTGAGCCGCATCAGGTTCCATGGGATCGCTTCCTTGATGAAGTTGTTGAGGCGGGTTATCACTGGATTGAGCTTGGACCTTATGGATACCTTCCTACTGACCCAAAGCAGCTTGAAGATGAACTTGGTAAGCGCAATCTCAAGATGACTGCTGGAACTGTATTTACAGGTTTCCATAAAGAAGATGAGAGCCAGTGGCAGCGCGCATGGGATCAGGCACTTGCAGTTGCAAACCTTGTCTCTAAGTTAGGCGTCGAACACCTAGTAGTTATTCCTGATCTCTGGCGCGATGACAAGACCGGCCAAGCGCGCGAATCGCGCACACTTTCAAATGAACAGTGGAAGCGTCTTGCTGCAGGGCATAACAAGCTTGGCAAGGCTCTTCTTGAGGAGTTCGGCATTCATCAGCAATTCCACTCACATGCAGATAGCCATATCGGTACTTATCAAGAGGTTGAGCGCTACTTACAAGAGACAGATCCGCTTTACTCAAATCTCTGTCTCGATACAGGCCACTTTGCTTATTACTTAGGTGACAACCTCAAGATGATGAATGCATATCCAGAGCGCATTGGTTACTTGCATCTTAAGCAAGTGCATCCCGATATCTTGGCTGAGACTTTAAAGAATGATGTTCCTTTCGGAGATGCAGTAGCCAAGGGTGTTATGACTGAGCCAGGCTTTGAAGGTGTTCCGAAGTTCGCGCCAATCATTGAGCGCGCACTTGAGATCAATCCGGAAATCTTCGCAATCATTGAGCAAGATATGTATGGCTGCCCTGTTGATATGCCGTTTCCTATTGCACAGCGCACCCGCGAGCACATCCTTGCTGCAACTCGCGCTGCACGAGTGAAGTAATAGAGATGAGCCAATCACCTTTTCTTTATATGAAGGAGAACTCGAAGACTGTTCTCTGGAATGACTCAGCAGATCCCAAAGAGCTCACCGATGCACTTAATTGGGGAATCGTTGGTGCAACCTGTAATCCTGTTATTGCACTGACTGCAATTAAGGCAGATGCTCCACATTGGGTTGAGCGCATCAAGGATTATGCCAAGAAGAATCCACTGGCTACCGAAGATGAAATCGGTTGGGCGATGGTGAAAGAGCTCTCGGTCAACGCTGCAAAGCTATTCGAAGGTGAATTCGATAAGTACAACGGACGAAATGGCCGCTTATCTATTCAGACAGATCCACGTCTTTATCGAAATGCAAAGGCTCTTACTGATCAGGCTGTTGAATTCTCAAAGCTTGCCAAGAACATCATCGTCAAGATTCCAGTAACAAGTGAGGCAATCACTGCATTTGAAGAAGCGACATACCAAGGTGTCAGCCTCAATGCGACCGTTTCATTCTCTGTGGCACAGACAATCGCTGTTGCTGAAGCAATCGAGCGCGGGCTAAAGCGTCGCGAAGCAGAAGGCTTAGATATCTCTCAGATGGGACCTGTCTGCACCATCATGGTTGGTCGCGTAGACGATTGGGTAAAGGTCGGCGCTGAAAAGATGGGCGCCAAAGTCGATCCCGAGATTCTTGAGTGGGCTGGTGTTGCAGTCTTTAGACATGCACACAAGATTTACACCGAACGCGGATATCGCACCCGTTTATTGTCTGCTGCCTTCCGCAATCACATGCACTGGTCAGAAATTCTTGGTGGAGATTCAGTCATCTCTCCCCCATATGCATGGCAGGTAAAGATCAATGAGATGGGCATTACCCCCAACCTCAATAGCGTCAACGAACCGATTGAGGCTCGCATCCTTGACCCACTTCTAGAAAACTTCCCAGAGTTTAGAAAGATGTATGACGTTGATGGTCTCAAAGTTGAAGAGTTCACCAACTTTGGTGGAACTCTTCGCACTCTTCGCGGATTCTTGCAATCAGTTAACGACCTCGAATCCTTTGTTCGCGACGTAACCGTTCCTAACCCAGATAAGTAAGGTGAAGCAATGACCACACTTCCAAAGCCACATGTTTTTGCAGCGGCTGATTCAAAGCCACTTCGCTGGGGTATTTTCGGTGCCGGGTGGATTTCAGATGCGATGGTCAAGACTGCGCAACTTAATTCAACGCAGCAATTTGTTGCTGTTGCCTCTCGCACACCAGGTAAGGCCGAAGCATTTGCACAGAAGTGGAACCTTGATTCATTCCACAACTCATATGAAGAGTTAGCAGCGCGCGAAGATATCGATGCGATCTATATTGGCACGCTGCCATCTGATCGTTTAGGAGTGGCACTCGTTGCTATCAACGCTGGCAAGCACGTTCTGATCGAAAAGCCCATCACTATGGATTACGCAGAAGCTGAACAGATTTATTCCGCAGCAAAGGCGAAGAAGGTCCTTGCGATGGAAGCAATGTGGACTCGCTTCTTGCCACAGATGGATATTGCGCGCCAGCTCGTTGCTGATGGCGCACTCGGAGATGTTGAACTCGTTGTCTCTAACTTCTGCCAGAACAATCTCGAAGTTACTCGCCTCTTCACCTTAGGCGGTGGAAATCCCATCATCGATATGGGCATCTACCCAGCAGCTCTTTCGCAGCAGTTCCTTGGTAATCCAACTGAGATTCACGCCTTTGGAAAGTTACATCCCAACGATATTGATGAAGAGACCCACGCATTTATGCGCTTTGCCAATGGATCACGTTCTAACTTTGTTCTTTCAGCTCGTACAACGCTTCCACACTGGGCTGGCGTTTCTGGCTCAAAGGGTGCAATCACCTTTGGAACACCTTGGTTTACCCCATCTTCGATTACCTTCCATGAATCCACATTCAACGGAGCGCAGACCACGTGGGTGGATGAACTTGGAATCCCCGAGCATCTCGGCCTTATCTATCAAGTGCATGCCTTTGCTCAATATGTTGAACAGGGACTTCTTGAGGGACCTCTCTATACCCACCACGATTCACTTTCTAATATCAAGACCGTTCTTGAGATTGGCAATCTCATCGGGACTCGCTACAAGTAACTTCACCAACTACGAATCAAGGAATAGGCTCACGCAATGACTCAGAAAATCAGAATCGCAATTATTGGCGCAGGTCGTATTGGTTATGTCCATGCTGGAAGCGTCAATGACACCCCCGAACTTGAGCTTGTCTATATAGTTGATCCCTTTGAAGAGAATGCGAAGAAGGTAACTGCTGCATTCGGTGGCAAGGTTTCCAATGATCCTTCAGCAGTCATCGCTTCAGGTGAAGTTGATGCGGTCATCATTGGCTCACCAACTGCAACACACATTCCACTTATTCGTGAATGTATTGCCGCTGGCGTGCACGCTCTCTGCGAGAAGCCACTTGATCTTGATATCAAGAACGTTGAAGAATTCCGCGCTCAAGCAAATGCGGCGAAGATCAACATCACTCTTGGATTTAACCGCCGTCAAGATCCTCAGTACTTGGCACTTAAGGCAAAGGTTGTCGATGGAACTATCGGAAATATCGAGCAGGTAATCCTTACGAGCCGCGACCCAGGGCCTGCTCCACAGGCTTACATTGCAGTCTCTGGTGGCATCTTCCGCGATATGACAATCCACGATTTCGATATGGCGCGTAACTTCGTACCAAATATCGTTGAAGTAACTGCCTTTGGCGCCAATAGCTTCTGTGATTACATCAAAGAAGAAGGCGACTTCGATAACGTCAGCGTTGTCATGAAGGGTGCCAATAACGAGCTCGTCACCATCGTTAATTCACGCCATGCCGCATTTGGTTACGACCAGCGCGCTGAAATCTTCGGCGATAAGGGAATGCTGCAGATCAGCAACCTCTCTGATTCAACTGTGAAGTCATTTACCAAGGATGCAACGACTGCAGGAGAACCATTTATGGACTTCTTCCTCGAGCGCTACGCAGATTCATACCGCAATGAACTCAAACTCTTCGTTGAGGGAATTAAGTCAGGCAAGGTTCTTGGATCAACCTATGACGATGGCCGCGCAGCGTTAATTCTTGCTGATGCAGCTCACGAATCTGCTCGCACTGGAAAGTCTGTCAAAGTTAATCTCAACTAAGTAGATGGCCGCTTCACTTACTAAAACTCAGCGAAGCGGTCTCTTCTTTGCCTTCCTTGGAATCTTTGCATTCTCACTTTCTCTCCCTTTTACCAAACTAGCGCTCAAGAGTTTTGACCCACTCTTTACTGCTTTTGCTCGCCCGGTAATTGCCGCATGCCTCGCAATTCCGCTGATGTTGATTGCCAAGGTTCCAAAACTTCCACGAGAACTATGGCGACCAACTGCATTTACTGCGCTCGGCGCAGTCTTCGGTTGGCCTATTTTGATTGCACTCGCCCTTCAACGGACAACATCTGCACACGTCTCCGTCATTGCAGCAGTGATGCCTCTTGTCACAGCAATCATCGCAGTGATTAAGCATAGAAAGCATCCGGGCACTTCTTTCTGGGTCGCTTCAAGCCTTGGAACCGTTCTGCTCATCGCTTTCTCAATAACCCGCGGCGGCACTTCTGACTCTGATTTATTCACCGATCTCTTAATCATCGGTGCGGTGATTGCATCTTCTTATTGCTACGTAGAAGGTGCCTCACTGACTTCTTATATGCCTGGCTGGCAGGTCATTTCGTGGGTTGTCGTTGTCAGCTTGCCGATTGCGATTCCAGCATCAGCGATTGTGTATGCACAGACAAACTCTTCTTATGATTTCCACGGGGACGCGCTCTTTGGCTTACTCGCCATCGGATTCTCATCCATGTACTTAGGTTTCTTTGCTTGGTATCGCGGTCTTCGTGACTTCGGTGTTGCCCATGGATCTCAAGTACAGCAGCTGCAAGCAATCATGACTTTGGGTTGGTCTGCACTGTTACTTGGTGAATCCGTAACTCTGGCGATGGTTCTTTCTGCAATCGGAATCGTTCTCTGTGTTTTGTGGGCGCTTTCCAACGTCAATAAAGGGTAACCTCTCGATCATGGAGCAGTACGAAAACGAGGTCCAAGAGCGCTGGGGAGATACCGAGGCTTATGCCCAATCTCAGTCCCGGACTTCTAAGTACACCCACGCTGACTTCGCTGCCGCAAAGGTAGATCAAGAAGCGGCCACTGAACTTTTTGTTTACGCATTCGGAAATAGCATTTCAATTCATGCACCCGAAGCTCAAAGAGCCGTTGTCGCCCATCGAGAAGCTATCTCTAAATGGTTCTACGACTGTTCAGTAGAGATGCAGAAGAACCTCGCGCTTATGTATGTGCAAGATCCTCGATTTAAGAAGTATTACGACGGTCGCGTAAACGGCTTAGCGCAATATGTACACGATGCAATCATGGCTCAATAGATTCCATTAGTGAAGCGGGCGAAGCTCAACTTTTCTATTGCAAGCCTTTGAAGCTTCATAAGCGAGCTTCTTGGCTGTCTCTGCATCTGCAACTTCGATAAGCCATAAGCCGCTGAAGTTCTCTTTTGCATCAAATAGCGGCTTGCCTGTTTCGGTATTAGCACCATTGCGATTATCAATCACTGTTGCTGTTTCGGGAGCTTGAAGTCCCCAAGCGAAGATCCACTGGCCGTTGTCGCGCAGTCCATCATTAAAGGCGTTAATTGCCTCCATCTCAGCAGGTGTGCCTGAGTTAGAGAGATCATCGATTACTGAGATAAGAAACTTCATGCGATTCCTTTACAAGTTCTTTCTTAAATTCTGCCATTTCTTGAATGACTTCACAAAAACGATAATCAAGACAATCAGGCCAATCCCCTGAAGTCCTGGGGAATCATCGGCTTCGCCAGAGATAATCGCTAGTGCTCCAAAAAGTATCGCGAATATGTTGAGCAAGAAGCTCCTTATTCCACTCATTACTTTCCCTCGCTTTCTGCTACAGCCTTTAAGCGGACCAATGACTTTGCAACAGCGAGCTGGGTCCATGGATAAGCCTTACGGAAGTTAAGCCATCTCTGGGCAAGCTCTGGAGCAAAGGAGCCATCGAAGGTTTCAGTAACTTGAGTTGAGCCATTACCTAGATCCAAGAGCTCGTATCGCCATCTCCAACGACCAAAATGTCGCCATGCAATTAATTCATCCTGTCTATATTCCACAACTGTATTTCTAATCCAGTACGTGATTCCTAGGCGCATCTTCATACCAAATTTTGACCCTAGGACTAATGCATCTGGACCGCTGACATTCGCAGTGACCGTTGCGCTTCCGTCAATATCTTTATGGCGCTTTGGGTTCGCAAGGATTGCAAAAATTATTGCTGGAGACGCCTCAACGACAATGCGTGCAGATTTTATCTTGGGATTACCTGTTTCTAGAATTTCAGATCGAATCTTGCCTTCGGTCATCGTTTAAGCCTTTCTCACAATGCTTGATTTCAAATTCATCGGTCCAAAACCATCAACTTTCGCCTCGATGTCGTGATCTCCCGGACCATCGACGAGTCGAATTCCTCGTACCTTGGTTCCGACTTTCAAAGTATTTGAGCTTCCTTTGACCTTCATATCCTTCACGATAGTTACATCATCACCATCGACAAGAACGTTTCCTGAAGCATCTTTGATGACTCGAACCGTCTCAATTTCAACGTCATTCGGGTTCCACTCGTGAGCACATTCAGGGCACACGAGTAGCTCGCCCATTTCGTATGAGTATTCAGATTTACATTCAGGACATGGAGGAAGTTGATCGCTCATGTAACGAGTTTAACTGCCCCATCTAAATTTGAGTGAATAAACCGATTATCGGAACTTCAAGTGCTAGCCCCACTAAGTGGTCCCTCTTTGAAACTACACGGGCGTAGAATTCAAGAAAAAGGGGACTTAAATGGACATCAAGTCAGCGCAAACAGGCTCATCGCTCGTGGTGAATCTAGAGAATGTTGTAGATAAAGATGCGGTACTGGAGACCATTCAGGGTTGTGCTGACGGTAGTTGTGCATGTTCGACAGATGAATATCAAAAGGTCGAGACCATGCAGATTGTTCCTGGACCTAACTCGATTCAACTCAATATTGAAGTGAAGGCCGGAGAAGTGATTGATCCAAAATGCATCTCAGAGTGCCTCGCACCGATTGCTGAATAAGCAGCAATAAATTTAAAGTGCTTCGAATTCCGCTTTGCGCGCAGACCTCCAGGCATCCATGCCACCTGTCTTCATGAGTTCCATCATGGCTCCCATAGCTTCCATGTGAGGTCCATCGTTAGCTCCAAACATTTCTTTGCCGTGCTGCTGGCTTTGGCTAGCTAGCTCGTCGAAAGAATCTCCAGAAAATACCTGATCACAGGCGCCACCAAGTTGAATGCATGTCATTGATTTCATGCATTAATGGTACAAAACCTCTGGCGCTATTCGCCAGAACGAAGAATCTTCTCCATTGGGCGTCCCTTAGCAATCTCATCAACGAGCTTGTCCATATAGCGAATCTTCTTCATCAGAGGATCCTCGATCTCTGAAATCTTCACGCCGCAAATAGAACCAGTAATCAGCTTGGCATTCGGGTGAATCTTTGCGGCTTTGAAGAAATCCCTAAATGAAGTTTGCTTCTTGAGGTGCTGTTTAAGCGTCTTACTATCAAAGCCCGTCAGCCAGCACATGACTTTAATTAGCTCAGCCTCGGTTCGATCTTTGCGCTCCACTTTATTTACATAGTGAACATAAACGTCAGCCACGGGCATCTCATAAAGCTTCTGCTCTCTTGTTGCCAAAAACTAAAGACCGTTCTTCTGTCTAAAAACAGCCACTATTGCATTTGCATGGCCATGACCCATTTCAAACTTCTCTTTGAGGTGAGCCACTTGTTCCATGTGGGCAAGCTTCGAAACTTTCTTAAGTTCCTTCATCCAGTGTTCGATTGGCTTTCCATAATTCTTCTCAATTGAGGGGAAATACGAAGCCGGTCCCATTACTTTCTTCTCTGCCATGAATTAATTGTAAATCTGGAAATGGCAAAGGAGAAGACTGGCTCAATAAGACCAGGGAAGTGGAAAGGGCCCCGATCTCTCGAGGCCCTTCCATGCATATCTGAAGTAGCTCTTTTGATCATTACCAATAGATCGAGCTGAAACAGTTAAGACTGTGGTGGAGGCGACGGGATTTGAACCCGTTCCGCTTGTTTGGTAAACGAACAGGCTACCAATTACAACACGCCCCCAACACGGAAGCGAAGTTACGGCTTTGCCAAATCATGAATTTCTAAATGAGGCTACTTGTGGATAAAAACGAACTTAGAAAGCAAAAGGGACCTGGTGATTAACCAAGTCCCAATTACTACCAAACAAGCGGATTCGAATTATTGCATATTTAATTAAGCGGTGCGGGAAAGCAAAAGGGACCTGGCTATTAACCAAGTCCCGATTACTACCAAACCCGTAGTGCAAGTAAATCATGGGATAGGTATCTGGCTACTCGCAGTAACAATTATGTGAAGAAGAGTCGCCCTATAAGCCGGAGACGACGCTACTATGCATGAAGCTACGCTCAAGAAATGCAATTGCCCATAGATTCCCCATAGAAACAACTAATAAACCTGAGGAAACTACCTAACCAACTAAGCTTTGAGTTATTAAGCCATTCTTTATTGAAACAGTTATACGATCCCTTCGATAATCTCTAGTTAAAGCAAAGACTTGATTATCTTCTTGGCCAATTCGATACTGCCAACCTAATTTTTCAGCACAAGATGCAGCAGCCTCTTTTTTCATACCAACTAGCCCTTCGGCATATGCAGGCAGAATCTTTACCTCATCTATTGGTTCCACCCATGCTGGACAGGTGGCAGGTGATAGAACCTCACCATAAGTTTCTAGAGTTCCAACTACAACTTGGATTGCGGCCTTTACCTTTGATCGCAAAGTAAACTTATATATTCCATCAAGAGCTGCTTGATTATATTTTGCCAAATACACGAAATTCGTGTCGAGAAATGGATAATAGAATTTAGTACGTTCAGTGAAATTGATTACCATTTTTTTCCCAGCTGGATCGGTGATTGTGGCAACTGGTAATTTGTTTTTAGCTAATTTATTCTCTGGTGCTTTATCAATGATTAAGTACTCAAAATACAATGTCTCACCTGCTTGTAATGCTGCCCGAAATCCTTGACTTTGATTTGGCTTTGTGAAATTTGCTCTGATTACAAAGGAGACTTTGCCATCAACAATGATTGGTCCCTTATTAGCACTTGAGTTAGTTGCGGTGAGGTTAATTGGCTGGTGGGCGTAAGCAGGGGTCAAGTTTGAAATTGTAAACATAATGGCCAGGAGTAAGCCAGCCACGTTTCTACCCGATTGCATTTAAGAAGTAAACCACATAAAGCTCAAAAGCTGGCCAAATTGAAATCGCTAGACATTAAGTTAAAGAAGAGTCGCCCTATAAGCCGGAGACGACATTGTTATGCGTGAAGCAACGCTCAAAATGTTCAATTGCCCTCAATTTTGCCCCCAAAGATTAATCAACTTGAAACAACTTCCAAAAGTTCAATTCGGATTCGGTTGAAGAGTTTCGACGGGTTGATACCCTTATCTTATGGTTACGGAAAATCAGGTTCGAAAAGTTGCTAGGGATTGCTCATTAGTTTTTAATGCCCTTGGCGACCCCAATAGGCAAGATATTTTGATCATGCTTGAAACGGAAGGGCCGCTCAATGTCCTACAGATTACTGAACGGCTGAATCTGGCTCGTCCGACTATCTCCCACCACCTAAAGATTCTGAGCAATGCTGGCCTACTCAAATCGACCAAGAAGTCTCGGGAAATCTTCTATGAGTCTGAGTGGTCTGATGCCTCTAAGAATCTCAAAAAATTTATGAAACTTCTGTGGGATTGCTAGTTGACGGTGGTCTAATAGGTTGATAGGTTTCGACTCATCAACGCATCAAGAATCTTCGGAGGCCACTAATGTCATTTTCAATAGATAAAACCCCGTCACTTAAAGGCAAGACTGCGCTAGTTACTGGTGGCAATATCGGTCTAGGTTTTGAAACGGTTAAGGCTTTAGCCTCTAAAGGTGCTCATGTACTTCTCGCCGCTAGAAATGAAGAAAAGGGCAAGGCAGCAGTTGCAGAAGTTCAAAAGCTCATACCAAAAGCCCAAGTAGAACTACTTCGCTTGGATCTTGCCTCTCAGGGCAGTATCAGAGCCGCAGCTGCAGAAGTTGGCAACAAGTTCAGCCAATTAGATCTCTTGATAAATAACGCTGGAATTATGGCTATGCCAGAAATGAAAACTGAAGATGGCTTTGAAAGTCAGTTTGGCGTTAACCATTTAGGCCATTGGAGTCTTACTGGACTTCTAATGGATAACTTATTGGCAGCAGAACAAGCCCGAGTTGTTACTGTGACCAGCACTGCGCACCACTTGGTGTGGAACATCAACTTTGATGATCCACATTTGCGCAAGAAGTACGCCCCATGGAAGGCATATGCCCAATCAAAATTAGCCAACTATTTCTTTGCTCTTGGATTAGATAACGAGTTCAAAAATGCAGGAAAAAAAGCCATGAGCCTTTTGGCGCACCCAGGGTTGTCTCACACAAACTTACAGGTTGAGACTTTCGACAAGGGCGCTGCAGGTTGGACTGGAACCCTTTCAAAGTACCTAGCTGCTCACGTGGGAATGGAGCCTGGTGAAGGTGCTCGGCCGCAAATTAGAGCTGCTCTTGATCCCGAAGCTAAAGGTGGTCAGTTCTACAGTCCAAGATTTGGAAATAACGGCGCCCCGGTAAAGCACCCCATATTGCGAACTCGGAATAAGACGAACATTCGCAAGCTCTGGGAACTTTCCGAGAAAGAAACTGGCATATCTCTCAAGATTTGATTGTTAGTTCTATATGAACTTTTATACGCTAGATCCTGCTGGTGGCGTTATCGAGAACAATTCAATGTTCCAAAGCGCGGCTAGCGGAAGCGAGTGGATGGTTTCTAGGACGCCTTGATCGTCTTGGCCAAATGCCTCAAGAAACACCGTGCGCTTAGGCATCGCAACTTTGATGCTCCCCAACAAACCTTGCGCTTCCAACAATTTAGCTTGCAACTGCTCTGCTGGAATCAATGCTCGAATTTCGTCTTGTGTAACGCTTTCTTTAAAAGTGGAAACGACCATATAACTATTCATTGGGGGGCTCTTTCTAAATCTGCTTATTACTTGACATATCAAGTATATCTGATTTAATACTTTCGTGGCACAAAAGGGAATGAAGGAGCTCGACTCCAAGGCCTGGCGTGCATTCCACAAAATCGGCACCAGTTTGCTTCCTCACCTTGGTCGACAAATTACTAACCACTCTGGAATTTCTGGAACGGAATACGTAGTGCTTGTCGCTCTTTCTGAATTGACTGTCCCAAGCGTGAACCTGAATCGACTTGCACAGGGGCTTGGTTGGGAAATAAGCCGAATGTCTCATCAGATTTCAAGGATGGAAGAGACTGGTTTTGTAAAGAAATCTAGAAATACCGATGATTCTCGCTGCTTCGATGTCTCCATCACAGCTAAGGGAAGAAAAATAGCTGAGGCTGCAATTCCTTTGCAGTCAAAAGAAATCAATCATTGTTTCAGCGAGGTCCTAACCCAGGCTCAAATGAAGTCTTTGATCGAAATATCAGAAGCAATCTCTAATCACATGAAAGAACATCACCCCATAAACAAGAAGGAAAACAGACATGACGCAGTCACTCAACGTTCGTAAATTTGCAGGTTATGCAGCAATTGCTGCAATTGGTAACTCGATCATCTTCCTTATCGCCAAAGGTGCCGATGCAACAATGGTCGTAAATCAAGGTGGATCTCAAGAAATCGCTCTGGCTATGGTCTTTGCTTCAACTTTATTCGGACTTGTGATTGCGGCTTTTGTCACTTCAATAATTGGGAAAAAATCCCAGAGTTTCTTATCAAAGTCATCGACGATAGGACTCATTTTTGGCGTAGTAACCGCTGCTGCCCCATTTAGCGCTTCAGATGACTCCAAGACATCAATTGGATTGGCCTCAATGCACGTAGTTGCAGGTCTTATCTGGTTTGTCGGAACAAAACGCTCAACAAAGTAACTCCGTACTAATTTAAATCTGAAGCTACCTGCTTCGGTTCATCTCTTAGAAAGTAATAAACATGACAAAAGCATTTAGTTCATACGACCTTGCTGGAAAACTGCTTCAAAACCGTATTGTGATGGCTCCCATGACACGTAGCCGTGCCGGAAATCCTGGTGCACTTGCCACAGATTTGATGGCTGCTTACTACGCACAACGAGCTTCGGCAGGATTAATCATCACTGAAGGCACACAACCTTCAATCGTGGGACAGGGCTACCCAAGTACTCCAGGATTGCATTCGGCAGAACAAGTTGAATCATGGAAGAAAGTAACAAGCGCCGTCCACGCAAAAGGTGGTGTCATATTTGCTCAACTCATGCACACAGGACGTATCGGCCATAAGGATCTGCTTCCAGAAGGACTCGTGCCCGTTGCTCCTTCAGCAGTAATCGCCGAAGGCCAGGTTTACACCTCAAAAGGTCCACAAGCTTTCGAAGTGCCTAAGGAAATGACTGAAGCGGACATTCTGCAAACGATTAATGATTTTGTAAGTGCATCAGAAAATGCAATTGCTGCAGGGTTTGATGGCGTCGAAATTCATGGCGCCAATGGTTATTTGGTGCACCAATTCATATCTACAAATGTAAATCTCCGCACAGATCAATGGGGTGGCTCAGTCGCAGGTCGAATTAAGTTCGCTGTTGAGGTTGCGAAGGCAGTCTCAGCAAAGATTGGATCATCGAAGGTCGGCATCAGAATCTCTCCCGCTAACCCCTTCAATGGAATAGCCGAAGAGGGTTTTGAAGCCACATATGAGGCACTCATCAAAGAATTGGCACCGCTCGATTTGGCTTACCTTCACTTCATGGAGAACCCAATGCAAAATGGACTTCTGACGAAGGTTCGCACATGGTGGTCGAATTCTTTGATCGTAAACACTTTTGTTGGTGAAAAAATGAAGGGCAAGGCGGATTTGGAATACATCGAATCTGGCGTAGCTGATTTGGTTTCACTCGGTCAACTCTTTATTTCAAATCCTGATTTAGTGGAGCGCCTAAAGACTGATGGTCCATACAACGTTGCAGATGGATCAAAGTTTTATGGTGGCGACGAAAAGGGCTATACGGATTACCCAACGCTTTAATAGGAAGGTTTCTGACTGCAGACAAAGTTGTTTGTAGTCAGAAATCTACCCACGTTTTAGCCCACATTCCCCACAAAATCCCCACTAAAACCTTATAAACCTTTATAGGTTCTGCTGAGTTTTGAAAACAATTAAGGACCATTTCCTTGTGAGAAATGATCCTTAATCACTAATTTAGAGAAGAGTCGCCCTGTAAGCCGGATCCTTCTATTTGGTTCATTGCTTTCTACATTGAGTGAGAATCAATTCAAGTAGCGAGACTCTTCTTAGTCTCTAATCTTGAATTTCATTAATGCGATAGAGTTTAGAAATGGATAAACAATGGGAGCGTTAGAGGTTAGAGCGGGGTATTTAGCTACGCAAGCTGGCCGGGTAGCAGAACTTTTCGATGAAGCTTTCGCAAGTAAATTCTCCACAGCAATTCCGCTTCAAAAAGATCGGCTTCGATTCTGGAATGAATCAATTAACCCTGACCAAACTTTGACAATATTTCTAGAAAGCGAACTAATCGGTGTTGCGCTGTTTGCAACATCCAATGCTTCTGGATTCAAAGCCGAGAGCGGAAAGATTCTCTACAAACAACTAGGACTTTTACGCTTCTTGCGAGCTGGAGCGATTTTCTCGTTGTTTTCTTATTCTCCCAATCCAGATGAGATGTACATCGAAGCAATATCGGTAGACGGCAAAGCACGTGGACTAGGCGCTGGGAAAATGTTGCTAGATAAACTTACCGAAAGAGCTCAATCAGAATTATATTCTTCACTCACATTGAAGGTTATTTTGGAAAATGAACGTGCTCGAAAATTGTATGAGCGGGAAGGATTTAAAGTTATTGACACTAAATCTTCACGAATAATAAAGTTTGTTTCGGGTGTAACAGGTGCGCATCACATGGAGAAAATAGTTTAGTGCCATAACTTCACTCAGAAGGTTTGAAGAAGAGTCGCCCTATAAGCCGGATCCTGTAGTTCTTGCGAACCGATCACCATCCATCTAGATCTGTAATTACTTACAGATTCAAGCAACCTACCCGATAGCTTGCGCGAGCAACGCACTATCTTCTTGGTCTTGCTTCAGGTGGGGTTTACATAGCTACGAATATTGCTACTCGTACTGGTGGTCTCTTACACCGCCGTTTCACCCTTACCAATATTGCTATTGGCGGTTTACTTTCTGTTGCACTTTCCCGTGGATTGCTCCAGGTGGGCGTTACCCACCACCTTGCTCTGTGAAGTCCGGACTTTCCTCGGTGTCTTGCGACAACGCGGTGATCCGGGCGACTCTTCGTTACCTAATGGTACGGGATTTATTGTGCGCTGGATTTGAGTGCGGTGAGCGCCCAAAGAATCGCAATTACATCGATTACCTCTTGTGCGATGGCACCTTGACTCGCATTTGTGTATCCGATTGCGCCTGTTCCCATCACGATAAATGAGAGACCCATTCCGATTCCAGCGGCTTGAAGCGCTTTTCGCCGTGAAGATTTTGCAATACGAATTGCGCGGGTCAGGCGATCAATGGAATCTTCAACAATAACTACATCGGCTGCCTCGCTAGCGGCAGATGCTCCTCGCGCGCCCATAGCGACTCCCACATCGGCTGCGGCAAGAGCGGGTGCATCGTTGATGCCGTCGCCTACAACAATGACAGAACCTGATGCTTTTGATTTTGCTGTTTCTGTGATTTCTAATTTTCCTGCAGCTGTGACGTTTGAGAAAACCTCCGTAATTCCTACAGACGCTGCCACTTCTCGCGCTGTCTCTTCTCTATCGCCAGTAACAAGAGCAATATGTTTTACACCGACAGAGCTCAAATCTGCAACCATTTGTGCAGACTCTTCGCGAATTGGATCATCCAGACCAATTACTCCAATAAGTCTTCCATCTCGCGCCACCGCAACCATAAGCGGTTTTGCAAAATGCAACCAATTTGGATTCTCATATCGCATTTGTCCAACAACAATTCGGGCTCCATCGATAGTTGCAGCGATTTCATGTCCAGGGATCTCTTCGATATCAGTACAAGAGGTAAGCAGTAAGTTTCGCTTTTGAGCTTCTTGAACAAGTGCCTTTGCGACAATATGAGGGCTGTACTGATCAGCAGATGCAGCAAGTTGTAGTAGCTCATCGTCGCTGATTCCGGGTTCAGTATTGATATCTGAAACAGCAGGGCCACCATGGGTGAGCGTTCCGGTTTTATCAAGAAGAACAGTCTCGGTCTTTGCAAGAAGTTCTAGAATTCCGCCGCCCTTAATAATCGCACCGTTCTTAGCTGCCTGCGAAAGACCGGCAACGATTGCTATTGGTACTGCAAGAATTAGCGGACAAGGAGTTGCGGCGACTAGTACAGCCACCGCCCGATCGATATCTCCAGATAGCGCCCAAGCCAGCGCTGCAATCAAAAGTGCGGCTGGAACAAATCGGAGTGCCCAGGTATTCGCTAGTCGCACACCCGGCGCAGATTTTGCTTGGGCTGCTTTCACTAATTTGATGATTCCAGCATAGGTACTGTTTTCAGATGTGGACGTTGCGGTGTATTCAAACGGAGCACCCGCATTAAGCACCCCACTTGATATTTCATCACCTGATGGACGAAGAACTGGAAGAGGCTCACCCGTAAGCGCTGATTCATCAAGAGTGGCTAACGCAAGCAGTAAGCCATCAGTGGGAGTGATTTCACCTGAACGAATTAAGAGTCGATCACCTATTTCAATATCTTCAATATCTATCTCTTCAATCGATTTATCAGATTTCACTCGATGAACATTGCGCGGCATTCTAGAAAGAAGAGCCTTGAGCTGTCGTTCTGCTTGCCCTTCGGCCCAGCTTTCAAGAACTCGACCTGTTGCAAGCATCACCGATATAACTGCGGCGGCGAAAAGTTCGTCCGTGAAGAGCGCACCCAAGAGTGCAAGAACAGCCAAAACATCGGATCCCATGGTCTTATCTCTTAGGTCATTTACGAGCCAAGTAATTGCAGGGACGAGTCCGATAACGCCGGCAAGAATCCATGACTGCTCGACAATAAATCCCAGTAATAGTGTCCCGGAAGAAGCGCCCAGAAGCGCCCAATTGAATTTTCTTCCGCTCATAAAGCAAGGCTACTTCTCTTTTTAAACGATAGCCTATGGATATGAGTGAAGTTACTATCGCATTTCTTGGCGCAACAGATACCGTGACCGGAAGTCGCTTCTTAATCTCCAGCCCACAAAGCAAAATCCTGGTCGACTGCGGTCTTTTTCAAGGCGTCAAGTCTGTCCAGCGCAAGAACTGGGATCCATTCCCAATCGATGCCAAGCAAATCGATGCTGTGGTTCTTACCCATGCTCACCTCGATCACTGCGGTTACCTTCCTCTTTTAATCAAACAAGGTTTCAACAAAGAGATTTATGGCACTCGATACACCAACGACATTGCGAAAATTATTCTTCGAGATTCGGCTCGTCTGCAGATGGAAGATGCAAAATACGCAGCGAAGAAGGGTTACTCCAACCACAAGGATCCACAGCCTCTTTACAACTCTGACGATGCAGAAAAGGCAATCGACCATCTACGTGAGCGCGCTTTTCGTGAGCGCGTGCAGATTGCTCCAGATGCCTTTGTAACTTTCTATCCATCCGGACACATTCTTGGTTCAAGTTACGTTGAGATTGAGGTAGCAGGAAAGTTCTTCCTCTTCACAAGCGATCTGGGAAGAAATAACCATCCTCTTCTCTCTAACCCGGACAATCCACCACAGAAGGATTTTGATGTTGTGGTTACCGAATCTACTTATGGAGATCGAATCCATGACACCACCCCAGAGACTTTTGCGAAAGAGCTCAATGATGCAATCGCTCGCGGTGGCTCGATACTTATTCCAGCATTTGCAGTTGACCGAACTGAAGTGATTCTGATGGCGCTTAAAGAGCTCATTCTTGAGAAAAAGATTCCGGCAATTCCAATTTATGTGGATTCACCAATGGCGCTATCAGCTCTTAATCTTTACCGAGAAGCAATTACCGCACGATCTCCTGAAATTCGTGATGGAGTTTCAGATCGATTCCTTGATCAAGACCCATTCGATGCAGGTGACTTACATCAGATGGCTACGACCGAAGAGTCGAAGGCGATAAATGATCTTGAAACCACATCAATTATTATCTCTGCAAGCGGGATGGCCACTGGTGGTCGAGTTGTTCACCATCTTGCAAATATGCTGCCAGATCCAAAGAACACGGTGATTCTCGTGGGCTATCAGGCGCAAGGTAGCCGTGGTCGCTTACTTGAGGAAGGTGTCACTGAACTCAAGATTCATGGTGAACTCATTGCAGTAAATGCACACATCTCTAAAGTGGAAAGTTTCTCAGTTCATGCTGATTCAGATGAATTGATTGGATGGCTTAAGCAGGCGAAACAGCCCAAGCAAGCGTTCGTTGTCCATGGAGAATTACAGGGTCAAGAACACATGCAACAACGTTTATCGACTGAGCTCGGATGGAATGCCATCATTCCAAAATCTGCACAGGTATTTACTGTTTAGAGCCCTTAGAAGTTCTTGTCGCAAAAAGGCTAGTAATTGCAGTGACTGTGAGCGTAGTGATGATCACGGCAAGGCTTAGTTCAAGAGATACCTCAGGAACGTGGACGCCCAGACTATGAATCGCGTGGAGAACCATCTTCACTCCGATAAATGCCAAGATAAATGCAAGTCCGCGCGATAAGTGAATCAAGCGATCCATTAGACCCTGGAGTAAGAAGTAGAGCTGGCGAAGTCCCATCAGAGCAAAGATGTTTGCAGTGATAACGACGTAGCTACTTGTTGTAAGACCCAAGATTGCTGGGATGGAATCGAGAGCGAAGATGAGGTCCGTGACTCCGAGTGCGACGAGAGCGATTCCAAAGTTACTGAATCCGCGCTTTCGCAAGAAGCTTACGAGCTTGGCTTCATCACCCTCAACTTCTTCCTTCTCGTTGACCAGTTTGTAGGCGGTAAAGATAAGGAATCCACCAAAGAAGAAGAAGACCCAGGTGAAGCGAGTTACCAGTGCTACGCCAAGGAAGATAAGAATGACGCGAAGAACAATCGCAATCATAATTCCGTAAAGAAGAACGAGTTGCTGCGATTCTTTCTTAATCTTGAGATTTGCCAACAAGATGATGAATACGAAGAGGTTATCGACCGATAGTGAGTACTCAGTAAGCCATCCAGCGATGAACTCCTTGCGGTACTCGTGTGGCGCCCAGTTGGGAAGCAAATACCCAAAAGCAATCGCTGCAACTACGTAAAAGAGAGTCCAACCAAGAGCTTCACGAGACGTTGTCTCTTTATTGCGTCGTGCGATAGCAAGAATGAGGTCGAAGACGATGACAGCGCCGAGCACGCCAACTGTGACGAGCCATTCAGTAGATGAAATCAACGGAGGTGTCCTCTTTCGTTAAATGATCGCAGGGCGCGAAGACCATCGGATGGCCAAATAGAGATAGAAGATATCGAACAAGGTGTTGCATCCATGTGAAACACGGCGTCACTAGGGCCACCAACTGCCAATTTAGCGGCAGTTTTAACGATTCCGTTGTGAGTCACCACGATGATCTTCTTGCCAGGGTACTCAGCTACTAATTTTTCGAGAGCTTCTTCAATGCGGATAGAAGCTTCGTCATAGGACTCTCCCCCGCCAGGAGGTGCGTAAGAAGATGAGTTAATCCAAGCCTGGTAATTATCCGGCTCTTCTTCCCTTACCTCTTCAATAGCTTTTCCATCCCATGAACCGAAAGAGAGTTCGTACCAAGCTTTATCAAAGATGATTTCAAGACCGGTTGCTCGAGAGATTGCTTCTGCTGTTTGGCGGGTGCGATTTAGCGGTGATGCAATCAGGATTTCCGCACCTAACTTTGCGCACTCTTCTGCCACGAGATCTGCTTGATCTAAGCCTTCTTGCATCAGCTCTGGATCAAGTGAGCCAGTTCCTGAAAACTTACGAGCTGGCGTTAAAACAGTTTCGCCATGGCGAACGAAGTAGATAAAGGTAGGAATCTCTGCGCTGCGCAGGCGATCGGTAAGGAAGTTCTGTTGAATAACTGGTGCTGGCTTATGTGCGCTGCCGCCATCAAGTGCTTTATTGGCAAGGCGGTCTGCATGTGAATTCTCATCGCGTGGAATCCATGAATACGTAACAAGCGAGGCCGGATGCGCATCGCGGCATTGCTTAGCTAAATCGCGCATATCTGCATGCTTAATCTGCCAGCGACCAGACATCTGCTCGACCACTAACTTCGAATCCATGGCGACTTCAACAGTTGCTTGGGCGTCCAACTTATTAATGTGTGAAAGGCCCGCAAGTAGTCCGCTGTATTCAGCTACGTTATTGGTTGCAACGCCGATTACATCAAAGAGTTCGGCAACAATCTTTCCGCTTTCAGTGACTACGGCTCCATATCCTGCAGGACCTGGGTTTCCGCGAGATCCGCCATCAGCAGTAAGTTTGAAGTGACGTGCCACTAGTGATCACGCACCAAGATGCAGCGGCACTCTTCGCAGCGAACAACTTCATCTGCACTAAGGCCTGCAATACGTTGAAGTTCGATGGTGTTCAGAGTTAGGTTGCAACCCTTGCACTGATTGCCAGCTAAAGCAGCTGCGCCAATACCGTTATTTGCTTCGCGGATCTTCTCGTAGAGAGCAAGAATTTCTGAGCCAACAGATTGTGTTGTGGCTTTGCGATCAGTTTCGATGCCTTCAAGTTCAGTATGAACTGCAGCAAGAGCGTTCTCTTTGCGAATATTGAGGTCAGCAATAACGGCCGCGAGTTCGTTCTCTTCGCCCGATAGGACTGTGATGCGTTCTTTAATTCCATCAACGCGCATCATGATTTCGAGTTCGACTTCTTCAAGTTCAGCGCGACGTGCACCGAGAGTGCCAAGTTCATGCTGAGTTTGCTCAAGCTCTTTTGGTGTTCCAGTGCCTGAAGCAAGGCGCTTTTCATCGCGCTCGATGCGGGTAACAATCTGCTCAACATCGCCTTCAGCGCGAGCAAGTTCGCGCTTCACATCGTTGAGTTCAGTCTCGGCTGCAATACGAAGGTCGCGGACATTGTTCTGCTTAATAGTTGTTGATGAGAGTTCAGCGAGCTCGGGCAAGGTTGCCGCCTTATTGCGCAAGGTGGCGGATTGGAGATCGAACTTCTGGATATCGAGGATAGAACGCTGGTCGCTGACGCTGGCTTTCACGGCGTACTCCTCAAGATAAGTGGGCTCGATATGTAATTCTTGAGCAAACCTTACTTGATATCCACCTCACTTGTAATATTCACGCATGGCAAAGGCGATTCCGGCAGCAGTTAAGAAGTTCTATGCCACAGCTCCATCGCCGCATCGCGAAACAATGTTGGAAATTCGCGATCGAATTCTTGAAATTGTTCCTGCAGCAGAAGAGATTGTCAGTTACGGAATGCCCGCATTTAGGGTCGGTGATGTAATCGTCGCCGGATTGCTAGCGAATAAGAAGCATGTTGGTTATTACCCATTTAGTGGTTCGATTCTTCATCTCTTTCCCGATGAACTCGCGAAGTACTCCACCACCAAGAGCGCCATCCATATCCCAATAGATAAGCCACTTACTAAAGGGCTCATTAAGAAGCTCCTTAAGGCCCGTATCAACCAGTAAACAGTCGGCTATTCTCCTCGCATGGAAATGATGCTTCAGATGAAGAAGATTGATCTAGCTGCGATGAAGAATGCTTACGAAGGTAAGTAACCACACCCTTTTCTTATGGCGACTCTTAAAGCACATTTGGAATCGCCCGATCAATCCGTTCGCCTGAAAGCAGCACTTGCCGCAGGTACATTTCCTAAGCCTGAATACATCGATGTCTTAGTCTCACAATGCGCCCTCGAAACTGATTTCTTTGTGCGAGACACACTCACATGGGCGCTTATGCGAAATGAAGTTCCTAGAGTGGTTGAACGCCTTAAGCCTGAATTGATCTCTGAAAATCCTCAAGCAAAAAGCCAGGCACTGCACACACTTACCAAGATTGCTGACAAGCAGTTCTATCCACTCATCACACATGAGCATCTCTTTGATTCGAACGATAAGGTGGCAGTGACCGCATGGCGTGCTTCTTCTGTTTTGGTACCTGAAGACAAGAAATCGGCATTGACGACTATTTTGCTGACACAGCTAGGTCGAGGAAATTCCGATGTGCAATTTGATCTGACTAGGTTTCTCTGCGCTTTAGGCGACTGCATCGTCGAACCGCTCAATGCAGCAACAAAGTCTGCGAAGGATGAGGTTGTTCTGCATGCTCAATTTACGTTGATGAGATATCAAGAGATGAAACTAGAGTTTGATAAGAAAAGAACTGTGGGCGGTGAGGGTTTCGAACCCCCGACATCCTCGGTGTAAACGAGGCGCTCTACCACTGAGCTAACCACCCGGTACCAGCGTGAGCTGGCTTTCGGACTTGCGAATACTACTTTATATACGCGAAAGAACGAAAATCGTGCGTGAAGTATGCGGGATTAGAGCGCTGCAATCGCAGTCTTGTAATCACCATTGTTGCGAGCATCGCCAAGGCCATTTACGACAGTCCAGCGAATGATGCCTTCTTTGTCGATGATGAATGTTCCGCGCATTGCACAACCGAGATCTTCATTGAAGATTCCGTATGCCTTTGCAGCTGCGCCATGTGGCCAGAAGTCTGCAAGAACGGGGAACTTGTATCCCTCTTGCTCAGCAAAAATGCGCTGTGTGTGCATTGAGTCGCAAGAGATCGCAAGTACTTGAACGTTGTCGTTCTGGAAAGCAGCTAGGTCATCGCGGATTGCACAGAGTTCGCCTGTGCAAGTTCCGGTGAATGAGAATGGAATAAAGAGAACGACTACGTTCTTGTTGCCCTTAAATGAAGAGAGCTGAACTTTATTTCCGTTCTGATCTTTCAATTCAAAATCTGGTGCTGCATCGCCAATTTGTAGTGTCATGGCGCGAATCTATCGCTTGCCCGCCTTGCGTGCCACTAGACGAGTTGCAGTCCAATCTTTAGCAACTGCAATCGTTGATGTCTGACTCAAACCACATGTAGGTCCTGCATCTTGAATATCACTTGGCTCAACATGGCCATCGCGGCCGACTTTCGGGGTGAGCACCCAAATGGGTCCTGTCTCAGAAAGGTATGTACTTGCATCCATCAATTCATCGACGAGATCTCCATCGCCATCGCGGAACCAGAGGAGAACGGCATCGACGACTTCGGTGGTTGTATCTTCATGGAAAGCAGTGGCCACAATCTTCTTGATATCGGCGCGTAGAGCATCATCACAATCAGGCCCGTAGCCGATCTCGAGGATGAGCTCTCCTTTAGCAAAACCCATGCGCATTGCCACGGGATAAGTCCAACGGATGAGACGGATATTTACAAGGGTTTAACCTGCCTCACAGCCTATTTTTTTGCGCTCATCCCCCTTTGGCGCGAGAATACGGGCATGACCGAATTCGCTGGATCGCCAGATCAGATAATCGACCAATTAGTAGATACAGATCCTTCTGAAACAGCTGAATGGCAAGCGTCCTTTGATGCAGCGCTGACCGCTGCTGGCCCAGTCCGTGCTCGTTACTTGATGTTGTCACTTCTCAAGCGAGCGCACGAGAAGAACATCGGACTCTCTTCACTTCGTACAACTGATTACATCAACACTATTTCTCCAGAGAACGAACCAGAATTCCCAGGAGACGAAGATATTGAGCGTCGTATCCGCGCAGCAGTTCGTTGGAACGCAGCAATCTTGGTTCACCGTGCACAGCGCCCAGGAATCGGCGTAGGCGGACATATCTCTACTTATGCATCATCTGCTGCGTTATATGAAGTTGGTTTCAACCACTTCTTCCGCGGACAAGATCACCCAGGCGGCGGAGATCAAATCTTCTTCCAGGGCCATGCATCTCCAGGTATGTACTCACGTGCATTCCTTGAAGGACGTTTCTCAGAAGATCAGCTCGATGGATTCCGTCAGGAACTTTCACATACAGCTGGCGGATTATCTTCATACCCACACCCACGTTTGATGCCGGACTTCTGGCAATTCCCAACAGTGTCTATGGGTATCGGACCACTCAATGCAATTTATCAAGCGCGCTTTAACCGCTACCTCCATAACCGTGGCATCAAGGACACAAGCGATCAGAACGTATGGGCATTCCTTGGCGATGGTGAAATGGATGAAGTCGATACATTGGGTGCAATCGGTCTTGCATCTCGCGAGAAGCTCGACAACCTTACTTTCGTTGTTAACTGTAACTTGCAGCGTCTTGATGGACCTGTTCGCGGTAACGGCAAGATTATTCAAGAGCTCGAATCAATCTTCGGTGGTGCAGGCTGGAATGTCATCAAGGTTGTCTGGGGTCGCGGTTGGGATCCACTCCTAGCTCAAGACCGTGAAGGTGCACTTGTTAACTTGATGAACACCACTCTTGATGGTGATTACCAGACATTTAAGGCTGAAAGTGGCGCATTTGTTCGCGAACACTTCTTCAATAAAGATCCACGCACTGCTTCAATGGTCTCTGGTTGGTCTGATGATCAGATCTGGAACCTCAAGCGCGGTGGCCACGACTATCGCAAGTTGTTTGCGGCATATACAGCTGCAACTGAAAAGAATGGTCGCCCAACAGTAATTTTGGCTAAGACAGTTAAGGGCTGGACTCTCGGTTCGCACTTCGAAGCACGTAACTCAACGCACCAGATGAAGAAGATGACTCTTGAAGACATCATCGAATTCCGCGATCGCCTTGAAATTCCATTGCCAGATAGCGCTTTGGATAAGTACACACCTTCTTATTACAAGCTTCCTGCAGATTCTGCAGAGATGAAGTACCTCGAAGAGCGTCGTCGTGAACTCGGTGGATCAATTCCAAGCCGTCGCAAGGTTTCGCGCCCACTGACACAGCCAGCTGATGAAGCTTACGAATCAGTGCGTCGTGGATCAGGACAGCAAGAAGTTGCAACAACCATGGCATTTGTTCGTATGTTGAAGGACCTCATCAAGGATCCAGGACTTGGCAGCCGCCTTGTTCCAATCATTCCTGATGAAGCACGCACATTCGGTCTCGACTCATTGTTCCCATCACTGAAGATCTACTCACCACATGGTCAGCAGTACATGGCAGTAGACCGCGAATTGATGTTGTCTTACAAGGAATCAACAGCTGGTGTCATTCTTCACGAAGGTATTAACGAAGCAGGATCTGTTGCTTCATTTACCGCTGTTGGTTCTTCATACTCAACACATGATGAACCAATGATTCCGATCTACATCTTCTACTCAATGTTCGGATTCCAACGCACAGGCGATGCTTTCTGGGCAGCGTCTGACCAGTTGGTCCGCGGATTCGTATTGGGTGCAACTGCAGGCCGCACAACGCTTAACGGCGAAGGCTTGCAGCACGAAGATGGCCATTCACACCTACTTGCTGCAACAAACCCTGCAGTCGTTTCATACGACCCAGCATTTGCATACGAAGTCGGACATATCTTTAAAGATGGTCTACGTCGCATGTACGGTGAAAACAGCGAGAACATTTATTACTACATGACCGTTTACAACGAGCCATACATGCAACCAGCTGAACCAGATAACTTGGATCTCGAAGGTCTGCTTAAGGGAATCTATCTCTACGCACCTGGTTCAAAGCAGCGCAAGAAGAACGCGCAACTCTTGGCATCAGGCGTTGGAGTTAACTGGGCTCTTAAGGCACAGATGCTTCTTGCAGAAGATTGGGGCGTTTCAGCTTCAGTCTGGTCAGTAACTTCATGGAATGAACTTCGTCGCGATGGTCTAGAAGTAGATCGCCACAACATGCTCAATCCGAAGGATAAGAAGACAGCCTACGTTCATGACAAGCTCAAGGGAACTGAAGGCCCAGTCATTGCAGTCTCTGACTTCATGCGCGCTGTGCAGGATCAGATTGCTCCATGGGTACCGAACGCATTCCACTCACTCGGTACTGATGGCTTCGGTCTTTCAGATACTCGCGGTGCTCTTCGTCGCCACTTCAAGGTCGATGCAGAATCAATCGTCGTTGCAACTCTTGCAGAGCTAGCCAAGGCAGGAGAAGTTAAGGAATCTGTAGTTCAAGAAGCTATTGATAAGTATCGTATTTTCGATGTACGTTCAGCAGATGCTGGCAACACTGAAGGTTCAGGTTGATCAATAGAATCCCCGTCACCGACATCTCCCCCACAGTATTTTTTGGGGGAGATTTCGTTCCTGTAAAGGCAATCGCCGGTGAAGAGATTCCAGTAAGTGCAACAATATTTCGCGAAGGCCACGATTTACTCGGTGCTGATGTAGTTCTCTATAACTCGCAAGGTAAAGAGCTTTCTCGCTCAGTAATGCGTGAAGAATGGCACGGCGGAGACCGTTATCAAGGCTCTGTACGCATTCCAGCACAGGGCGATTACACCTTCACCATCGATTCATATGACCATCCATTTGCAACATGGATCCATGATGCTGAAATCAAGATTCCTGCCGATATCGATGCTGAACTCATGTGCACAATCGGGCGCGCCATCTTTGAAGAGAAGTTGGCTGAAGACCCATCTGCGAAATCAATGCTCACTGCAGCTATCAAGATTCTGCGCGATACAACACTCTCTGCCATGAACCGCTTCTCACAGACCTCCACAGAAGAAATTCGCGACTACTTCACCGCCAATCCTTCACGCCGCCTTGTCACATCAACTATTCACTACCCAATCCGCGCAGATCACGAGCGTGCACTAGTCGGTTCTTGGTATGAATTCTTTCCACGTAGTGAAGGTGCCAAAGTTGGCGCTGATGGAAATGTCATCAGTGGAACTTTCAAGACTGCTGAACTTCGCCTTCCTGCAGTTGCTGCCATGGGCTTTGACATCCTCTATCTCCCACCTGTTCATCCCATCGGAACCAAGTTTCGTAAGGGCAAGAACAACACTCTGACACCAACTGCGACTGACCCAGGTGTTCCTTGGGCAATCGGCAATAAAGAAGGTGGCCACGATGCGATTAATCCAGCACTGGGCACCATGTCTGACTTTGAAAACTTCGTAAAGACAGCAAAGAAGCAGGGTCTTGAAGTAGCGATGGACTTTGCTCTTCAAGCATCACCTGATCACCCATGGGCAACTGAGCATCCTGAATTCTTTACAACTCGTCCGGATGGAACGATTGCATACGCAGAGAATCCTCCAAAGAAGTATCAAGATATCTATCCGATCAACTTTGATAATGATTACAACGCAATCGTTGCTGAATCACTTCGCATCTTGCGTCTCTGGATCTCAAAGGGAATCTCCATCTTCCGCGTAGATAACCCACATACAAAGCCAGTCCACTTCTGGGCTGAGATCATGAAGACTATTCACGCAGAACATCCTGATGTCATCTTCCTGGCCGAAGCATTTACCAAGCCATCGATGATGCATGCGCTGGGTAAGGCGGGCTTCCACCAGTCCTATACATACTTCACATGGCGCACCAGCAAGCAAGAGCTGACTGAATATGCCACGGAAGTTTCTCAACAGACCAGCGCATTCTTCAGACCGAACTTCTGGGTCAATACTCCCGATATCTTGCCTTTCCATCTGCAATCAGGAAATCCAGCAATCTTTGCAATTCGAGCAGCCCTTGCTGCAACGCTGACTCCTTCATGGGGAATGTATGCAGGTTATGAACTCTACGAACACCGTCGCTTTAAAGAGGGCGGTGAGGAATATATCGACTCTGAAAAGTATGAAATCAAGGTCCGCGACTGGGATGGCGCTACAAAGAAGAAGCTAACTCTTTCGCCATTTATCACTCAATTGAACTCGATTCGCAGGAAGAACGTTGCTCTTCAACGCCTTCGCAACCTTCGTTTCCATACAACCGAAAATGATTCCATCATCGCTTATTCAAAGCGCGAGGGAGATAACCTAATTCTTGTCGTAATCAACCTAGATCCATCATTTGCTCAAGAGACAACAGTTCATTGGAATATGAGCGACCTTGGATTGCACCACGATAACTTTGAGGTAACGGATTTAATTGATGGAGCCTCATATAACTGGTCAGCACACACCTATGTGCGCCTTGATCCAACAAGGTTGTCGGGCAAAGTCGTTCACATTGCGCAGGTAAAGCTTTAAGATTACGCATGTCTTTTTTCTCCCGCCTCTTTAAGAGCAGTGCAGCGGGTGAAGAAAATAACTATCTTCCTCAGGGTTCATACCTCAATCCTTATTCAACACTGGGCGAACTCGACTTCCATCTCATCTCTGAAGGTCGCCACGAACGCTTGTGGGATGTACTCGGAGCTCATATCAAGCGCGATGCAGATGGCTCACTTATCGGAACAGCATTCTCAGTCTGGGCTCCCAATGCCCAAGCGGTCAGCCTTGTTGGCGATCACAACTTCTGGGATCGCAATACACACCCAATGGTGCGCGCAGGTTCCACAGGTATTTGGGAAATTTTTGTTGCAGACGTTGGACCAAATACTTGTTACAAGTTTGCAATCTGCACAATCAACGGCACATGGGTAGATCACGCAGACCCAATGGCGCGTGCTACAGAACATCCTCCGCGCACAGCATCTGTTGTCACTGAATCGAATTACAACTGGAACGATTCACAGTGGATGGAAGATAGAAAGAGCTACCAACCTTGGCGCTCTCCTGTCTCGGTCTATGAAGTCCATGCCGGTTCATGGCGACCAGGTCTTTCTTACTTGCAGATGGCAGATGAACTTGTTGCATATGTACTCGAACAAGGTTTCACTCACGTTGAATTCCTACCAATTACCGAACACCCGTATTCGCCTTCATGGGGATATCAAGTAACTTCATTCTTTGCACCCACTTCACGTTTTGGTTCACCCGATGAATTCCGCTTCCTGGTTGATGCACTTCACCAAGCAGATATTGGCGTCATTCTCGACTGGGTTCCAGCGCACTTTCCTAAAGATGAATGGGCACTGGCAAAGTTTGATGGCACAGCACTTTACGAACATGCTGATCCTCGTTTAGGAGAACACCCTGACTGGGGAACTCTCATCTTTAACTTTGGTCGCAATGAAGTACGTAACTTCCTTGTTGCTAGCGCGCTGTACTGGCTAGAAGAGTTCCATATCGATGGCCTTCGCGTTGATGCGGTGGCATCCATGCTCTACCTCGATTACTCGCGTAAAGAAGGCGAGTGGCTTCCTAATAAGTTCGGCGGACGTGAAAACCTTGAGGCGGTTCAGCTCCTACAAGAGGCGACCTCAACTGCTTATAAGCACCACCAAGGCATCATGATGATCGCCGAAGAATCAACTGCCTGGGGCGGGGTTACTAAAGAGACTTCAAGTAACGGTCTTGGCTTTGGCTTTAAATGGAATATGGGTTGGATGCACGACACCCTCGTATACCTGCAGCACGAACCCATTCACCGCATGTATCACCACAATGAAATTACCTTCTCAATTCTTTATGCGTGGTCTGAAAACTTTATGCTTCCGCTTTCTCACGATGAAGTTGTTCACGGCAAAGGTTCGCTGGTTAATAAATTCCCAGGAGATCGTTGGCAGAAGCTGGCAACACTTCGCGCGCTGTATGGATTTATGTGGGCGCACCCAGGTAAGAAGTTGCTCTTTATGGGACAAGAATTTGCACAGAACGATGAGTGGAACCAAGAGGCAGGGCTTCAGTGGTATCTCACCGAATTTGCAGAACATAACGGTGTCCAGAAAGCGCTTGCCGATATCAATATGAGCTACAAAGGACTTCCATCAATGTGGGAGAAAGATATCTTCGCAGATGGATTTCAATGGATCGTTGGCGATGATGGAGCCGGTAATACTCTCGCATTTGTTCGCTGGTCAGATAAGGGAATTCCTGTTGTCTGCGTAACTAACTTTTCGCCTGTTCCACACGAGCAATATTCACTTCGACTTCCAGTTTCAGGAGTATGGCGTGAAGTGGTAAATACAGATGATCTTAAATATGGCGGCAGCGGAATTACCAATAACTCATTTGCTGTCGATGTTGATACCAACTTGTATGCAACGGTGAGAATCCCGCCTCTTGCCACAGTCTGGTTTGAGCGCGTTTAAACTTTAGACTTTGAGTTTTCTTTGAGTGAATCAGCAAAGAAGACAGTTGCCAACATCATCACTGTTGGAATCATCATCGCAAGCGCAATCGATCCTGTGAATTGAATCGTCCAGGCAACAATCCACTTAATTCCAAAGAGAAGTACGTTATTGACGACGCCAAATTGGCCTACAACCACAGCGCTAGGCAGGGATGAGCGGCGGTTAGCTGCGGCAAAGAAGGAAGGTCCTAAGAATGATGAGCCAAGCCCCGCGAAGAAGAAGGCTAGAACGAAGAGGCCGTAAGACCACCACTTCAGCGTTGCAGGCAGGTGCGTTGCGGTGATGATGCAGATTCCGAAGCCAGCGCCAGCTAATAGTGCAGCGCGCTTAACCCAGAGATCCAGTGGAGCGCGTGGAATAAGTTTGTGGATAAGTAGTCGACCAAAGATCATCATCGCTGTGAAGACAATGTATGGCGCAGTACTGAGGCCGGCATCGATATCGAGGCGATCTTTAGTAAAGATTGTTCCCCAGTCACCAATTGCGAATTCAAGATAGACAGCACATGCCATTCCAAGACTTACCGGCCAATCAATTCTGAAACCAGTGAAGATATCTTTGATTGAGTAGTCGTGATCGGAATCAGTGTTTGATTCAAGTAAGACAGGACGAAGTCTTAAGACGATTGCAATCATTGCGATTGTGAGTGTTACGCATAAGAAGTTGACGTGAGCTATGAGACCTACTCGGCCAACTAAAACACCCGAAAGAATTGCTGTGCTGAGCGCACCTGCGCTCCAGTATCCAGCAGTACTTGTTATCAGATTGATTTTGCTGCGCTCAAGGAAGTGAAAGCCCTGGCTATTGAGGCAGACGTGGACTGCTGTAATTCCGAAACCAAAGGCGATATTGAAGATGAGGAATAAGAAGCTTGAATTGAGGTGAACGAGCACACCCAAGCTTGAAAAGAGAATGAGTATCGATGCAATAGTTACTTTAAGAGCGCCATATTTATGGATGATGTGTCCGACGGTGAGTAGACCAAAGAATGCACCGATGGATCCAGTACTCATCAATGAACCGAATGCACCATTTTGCAGACCTAGATTTGCCTTTACTTCAGGAAAGCGTGGAACCCACGCCATGATGCCAAAGCCAAAGAGGAAGAAGACTGTATGTAGAAGTCTCTGCTCTAACTTATGGTGAATGTCTTTAGCCATTAAAAGAGGGCATTCGCAAGCTGAGTTCGAGCCTTAATAACGCGTGGATCTGCTGGGTCAACCAGGGCGAAGAGTTCAAGGAGGCGATCTTTAATGCGCTTCTGTTCGTCTCCGTCAAAGAGAACCAAGAGCCGAAGCAAACGATCAAATGCTGGCTCGAGATAACCGCTCATTACTTCAACGTCGGCACATTGAATCTGAAGTTCAATATCGTCAGGGTTCTTTACGGCTTCTTCCATTACCTTCGCTGCATCGACGCCATGAGTACGTGCAAGAAGTTGAACTTGGGCAAGACCTAACTTTGCATAATTATCGTTTGGCTTTCTGGCGAGCAGTCGCTTATATGCAGCTTCGGCAGTTGCGTAATCACCTTGATCAAGGGCAGCTAGCGCTTCATCCTCTTCAGGTTCAGTTGCTTCAACTGGCTCATCACCGATTCCCTGCTGTGCTGCAACGGTCAGAATCTTGAGAATAACTTCGCGAAGTTGGGCTTCACTCAGCGGTTGTTCTAAGAATGGAATTGCTTGTCCTCCGATGAAGACAACACCGTAAGGAATTGTTCGCGCTTGCAAAGCTTGAGCCACTGGCGCCTGTTCGTCGATATTGACGTAAGCAAGGACCCACTTTCCTGAATCTTCTGCTTCAAGTTTTCCTAGAGTGCGAAGAAGTTCGAGGGATTCAATAGAGCGAGGAGTCCAACATAAAATGACAACTGGCTTGGTTTCCGAGAGCGGAAGAATTTCGGTCTGTAAATTTT
This sequence comes from Planktophila turicensis (SeqCode), assembly GCF_965234405.1. GTDB lineage: Bacteria > Actinomycetota > Actinomycetes > Nanopelagicales > Nanopelagicaceae > Planktophila > Planktophila turicensis. The sequence continues at coordinate 289,490 of NZ_OZ248346.1, read as the reverse complement.
GCGCGGTTACTTCGAGGCCTGGAGCTGGAGTTGATGTATCTGCCTTTGGCTTTCCAAGTGAGCTGAGATCAAACGCTTGTGAAAAGTTAGGTGGCAAACTCATGGCATCTTCCTCGCTATTGCATCGCGCCATCAACGCGTACATCGACTCCAGAGTCGCGACGGTATGGCAAAACTTCTGTTACATATGACTTCGCAGCAAACTCTAGTCCAACATCGTGGCCTGCGCGCTCACTCAAATACCAGCGGTGTTCAAGGGCTTCATGGAAAAATTGAGCAAGTTCAATTCGTCCTTCTAGCTCTGGTGGAATCAAATTAACGGTCGGACGAAATACTTCATCGAGCCAACGCTTTGCAGAATCATGCATCGGTGGCTTAGGAGATTTTTCGCGGCCTCTGAATCGATCGAATGATGCAAGTAGTCGCTTTGCCTGTAGCTCTTCAGTTTCAAGACCCATCAATTCACGAAGACGGTTCTTGTGATACCCGGCAGCAACAAGCTTTGGCTGGAAGACCAACTTGCCTTCGTTCTCGCCCTCTTCCATTGATACAGATACTTCTTCCACTGCAAAGCCAAGGTCATGCAACTGGCGCATTGCGCGTTCAACTGCATGGCGATCAGTTGGATCAAGTACTTGGCGATCTTTCAGTGCAGACCAAAGTCGGTGGTATCGCTTAATAAGAGCGGTACTCGCGCGGATTGGATCCATACCTGGATAAAGAACTCCAGACAGCTGCAGATCTTCAAGTTCTGCAGCAACGTTGAAGTGTGCGATTTCTAGATCGTGTTCGCGCTGACCTGCAGTCAACGACTTTTGGAACTCACCAGTTTCGGCATCTACAAGATATGCCGCATACGCCTCAGCATCTCGGCGGAAGAGTGTGTTGGAAAGTGAACAATCGCCCCACCAAAAACCAAGCAAGTGCAGGCGAACAAGCAATAACGCCAGTGCGTTTGCCATCAAGGTGACATCTTCTGCAGTTACGGTCTTGTCGCTTAGAACTACGCGATATGGAAGTGAGTACGGTAAGAAGCGAGTAACGAGAGCGCAAGGAAGTTCTTCGCCATTCTTATCGGTGCGACCTTCAATTACGGCAATCGATTGAACGCTTGGAGAATCTAGGTGTGTTAGCTCGCGAAGGATTTTGTATTCACGGTTAGCAAATTCAGAGACAGTCTCTTTAACCGCATAGACCTCAGAGTCAGGATCATCGGTAGAACGGACTAGGCGCACGATGTGGCGCGAGATACCGCGCTTCTCGGCGAGCATTGGGTCTTCAGGCCACTCTTCCAGAGGCACATTCCACGGTAGGCCTGTGACTGCTGCGATTTCTTCGCCGAGTCCAGTTATCCGTAAGGCCATGGGGTTATTCTCTCGTACCTTTACAATAAAGCATGGCCATTTCAGAGCGCATGAAGAGAAAACCAAAAGAATCACCCGCAACTCCTGATTTTGGTGCCGCTGGCGCACCTATCGACCGCGGACATCCCTTCTATTTCGGTTTTGTGGCAACAGTGGGGGCTCTCACCGCATTTGTCATGATGCGAGCACTTGCTAGCGCCTCTGGCGTATTTGTATTGATCCTCGTTGCACTCTTCTTGGCAACTGGCCTTAATCCTGCTGTCGAAGCAATTCGTCGACGCGGACTATCTCGAGCCGGCGCAGTCGCTGTAATTTTTGTTGCAGTTATTGCTTTTGTCGGACTCTTTGCAGCACTCGTAGTTCCGCCGCTAGTCACGCAAGGAACACACCTGATCGAGACAGCACCCGCACTTCTTGAGAACCTCAAAAACAACACAACTATTGCAAACCTCAATGAGCAATATGGAATCATCGATTCTCTTCAGAAGAAGTTAAATAGCGTTACTTCCGATGGGACGCTTCTGATCACCGCATTCGGTGGAGTAATCGGTGTTGGAAAATCTGTTCTCTCTGGAACATTTACAGCGCTTACAATCTTGGTTCTAACCCTTTACTTCATCACATCGCTGCCACAAGCAACTGAGCTTGGTTTGAAGCTTGTTCCTGCAAGCCGCAGACCACGTGTGGCAGCTCTTACCGAGGCGATTATTTCCCGCGTGGGCGCCTTCGTTGGCAGCCAGATTCTGGTCTCCTTCTTTGCAGCTCTCTTTATGACAATCTTTGGAGCACTCCTTGGCCTTCCATCCCCTATTGCAATCGGAATCATCATCTTTATCTGTGGATTGGTTCCTTTGATTGGCCACTTCATTGGTTCAGCAATCTTCACCATTATTGCTCTGACTGAATCTGTCACAGTCGGTGTCATTGCCTTCGTTGGATACGTTGTTTACGTCCAAGTCGAAAATTACATTCTGACTCCGAAGATTATGAAGCGCACACTCAATGTTCCAGGCGCAGTCACAATCATTGCCGCACTCTTGGGAACATCACTTCTTGGTCTTGTCGGTGGACTCTTGGCAGTACCAGTAGCTGCTTCGATCATCCTTATTCTGGAAGAAGTTGTCTATCCTCGCGCTGAGAAGTCTTAACTAGATTTCAATCGCTAGATGTCGGTAGGTAAAGGAAGTCGTTCCGGCGCCACTATCTGAGTAATTTCCGACAGAACGCGATGAACATAAGGTTCGCCAACCCATAAGTGCTTTGCACCATCAACTGCAATGAGATTGATCTGTGGAACAACGGCGAATCGAACCTTTGCTTGATCAGGCTTTAAGTAATCGTCATGTTCGGGAATAAGTGCTGTGATTGGTCTTCCGTCTTGAGCCCAGAATTCAAGATCGCCATCGACGATATCGAGAAGTGTTGGGCTTAAGAGAATGAGTCCTTTAACGCGTGGATCGCGTGCATGGCTAATTGCAATGCTGGTTCCGAATGACCAACCAACAACCCAAAGCTGCGTAAGTTTTAATGTATCGAAGCAGTATCGAATCATCGCTTCCACATCGTATTTTTCTGCGCGACCATTGTCGTATGTACCGGTACTTGTTCCGGCTTCACTCGTTGTGCCGCGAGTATTAAAACGAACAACGGTGATGCCAGCCATCGCAGGTAGGCGGTTGGCAGCCTTTTTGTAGATATGGCTATCCATCATTCCACCACCCGTTGGGTTGGGATGGCAACAGAGAATTGCAGCAGTTGGGTTATCTAGCGGTGCGCTTACTTCGCCGATTAAAGTCTGGCCATCTTCGGTGGTCACCGTAAAAGGTGTGCGTAGACCCGGAAGAATTGTGCTGGGGCGGATTGGTTCCGACATAGTTGGGAGTCTAGTCTTTGCTCATGGCTGACTCAACGACAACATTCGATTCGCATAATCCAGTAACAAATGAAGTGATTTCTTCTCACGAGATTTATAACGAGACAGCCGTCGTTGCTGCCGTTGAACGCGCTCGTGAAGCTTCACGCGAATGGCGCGAGCTGGGTTTCCGTGGACGCCGCAAAGTCTTGCTGAAGTGGAGCACTGATCTACTCGACAATATTGATTCACTCTCAGAGCTAGTCTCACTCGAAACTGGAAAGCCAGTCAGTGATGCAAAGCTAGAAGCTTCCCTTGCAGCAGGTCATATTGCGTGGGCTGCTCGTCACGCAGAATCTGTAATGCGTACCTCTCATCGCTCTCCTGGTCTCTTGATGGCAAATATGTCAGCAACGGTTGAAAGATCACCTGTGGGAGTCGTTGGAGTCATTGGACCTTGGAACTATCCCGTCTTTACTCCCCTTGGCTCTATCGCTTATGCACTTGCCGCTGGCAATACCGTTGTCTTTAAGCCGAGTGAATACACACCTGCAGTCGGTGAATACCTCGCACAATCATTTATAGATTCATCTCTCTTTGCCGATGTATTTACCTGCATTACCGGTCTTGGGGAAACAGGAAAGTTCCTCTGCGAGAGCGGCATCGACAAGTTAGCTTTCACGGGTTCAACGAGAACCGCAAAGATTGTTGCTGCAACCTGCGCGGCCCACATGACCCCTGTAGTCCTTGAATGCGGCGGTAAAGATCCTGTCATCGTCGCTCACGATGCTGATATCAAGCGAGCTGCTGATGCCACAGTCTGGTCAGCTTTTTCCAATGCTGGCCAAACATGTATCGGTGCAGAGCGCGTATATGTTGATGAACGCGTTGCCGATAAGTTCATTGAGAAAGTTCTTGAGATTGCGAAAGATATCCGCCCAGGTGCACCAGGGCATGGAAAATATGGGCCGACCACAATGCCCAAGCAGATTCCGATTATTCAATCTCATATCGATGATGCAATCGCACGTGGTGCCACAGTTTTGATGGGTGGCTCTGGCTCTGTAAAAGCTCCCTTTGTTGAACCAGTGATCTTCTGCGATGTTCCCGAAGATTCGATTGCAATGACTGAAGAAACCTTCGGGCCAACAATTGCAATTAACCGTGTGAAAACAATGGCTGAAGCAATTCGCCTTACCAATGCCAGTCGGTACGGACTTGGCGCTGCTGTCTGGTCGAAGCGTCGCGGCAAGCACATTGCTTCACAGCTTCACACCGGCATGGTTGCCATTAACTCCGTGATCTCATTTGCAGCTGTTGATTCAGTGCCATTCGGCGGTGTGAAAGATAGCGGCTACGGTCGCATCCACGGACCTGAAGGAATTCTCGAATTCACTTATCCGCGCACTGTTGTGCGTGCCAGATTCCAATTGCCGATTGCATTTACAAGTTTCTCTCGTACACCAGGAAGCGATAAGTTAATTGTGAAAGTAACTAAATTGCTAAAGGGTCGCCTCGGTTAATATCTAGGGGCATTGCGCGTACGTTCTGTACGAGGACGGCGATTGTTTCGCTTGGTCCAGCATGCGTTATGCCAATGTCTGCGGTTATCTTCATCGCCTTCAAGCCATGCAACTGTGTGTGGCGTTGCCATCGGAATTAACTGGTCGCAACCAGGGCAGCGATATGGTTTATTTGCAGCAGATCCCGTTAACTTTCTAACGATCCATAAACCATTGTCATCTTCTTCAAAACTTTGATTAGAAGCGATTGTGATTGGTTCATCATCGCCACTTTTAGGCCTACGATTTTTGGGATAATTCTTACGCGGGCTCATGGCGTTATTTTCTCGCACTTTTACTGACTCAGTGACAAGATAGCCATATGAGCACAGTCATCAGCGTTTCGGGGCTTCGCAAGAGCTATGGAGCCAACCAGGCAGTCGATGGCCTCGATCTCGATATCAAACAGGGCGAAATCTTTGCGCTGCTTGGCCCCAACGGCGCCGGCAAGACCACCACAGTAGAAATTCTCGAAGGCTTCCGCGACCGAGATTCAGGTGAAGTTCAGGTACTGGGCTTTGATCCATCGACAAAGGGGCGCGCTGGTCAAGCTTGGCGTGATCGCATTGGAATCGTTCTGCAATCAACTGCTGATGCTGGTGATTTAACTGTCTACGAATCTGTCTCGCACTTTGCAAAGTATTACGAGCATCCAAAAGACGCTCGAGAAGTCATTGAGTTAGTCGGGTTAACTGAGAAAGCAGATGCACTAGGTCGCACACTTTCAGGTGGGCAACGTCGCAGACTCGATGTGGCGCTCGGAATTATCGGCAGCCCCGAACTCATCTTCCTTGATGAACCAACAACAGGTTTTGATCCAGAAGCGCGTCGCGCATTTTGGCAGTTGATTCGCAAACTTCGTGATGAAGGCGCAACAATTCTTCTGACCACCCATTACCTCGATGAAGCTGAAGCACTTGCTGATCGAGTCGCTGTTATCAATCGCGGAAAGATAATTGAAGTCTCAACTCCGGCACTGCTTGGTGGTCGGGCAACTTCTCTTGCAACGGTCTCTTGGCGCGATGGTTCAGAGCTTCGTAGCGAGAAGTCAGCAAACCCAACACAACTCGTGAATCAGCTTTCGTCGCAATTCGGTGGAGAAGTTCCAGAGCTCAATGTAAAGCGAGCATCCCTTGAAGATATCTACCTCGAAATGATTGGAGGCACCCATGAGTAAGCCAACTGCGCTCTCGATTGGTATCCAACGTGGCGGCCTTGAGATTAAACAATTCATGCGCCAGCGCGAATCCGTCGTCTTCACCATGCTCTTCCCGCTTATCTTGCTGGCAATCTTTGGTTCCGTCTTTTCTAATTCAATTGCTGAAGGCGTCACATTTAGCCAGTACTTCGTCGCCGGTATGATTGCATCGGGCCTTGTTAATACTGGCTTCCAGCAGCTAGCCATCATGATTCCGATGGAGCGCGAATTCGGCACCTTAAAGCGTTTACGCGGAACCCCGATGCCGGCAAGCAGTTACTTCATCGGCAAGGCAATACTTGTAACGCTGAGCATGTTGATTCAAGTCTTCCTACTTCTCGCAGCAGGCGTTGCATTCTTTGGAGTTAATCTCCCAACTGGTGCCGATAAGTGGTTGCTCCTTGTCGCACTCCTTGTTCTTGGCAGTGCATGTTCAACAGTTCTTGGAATTGCATTCTCGAATGTTCCAAAGAGTGGACGCGGTGCATCCGCAGTGGTTTCACCCGTTGTCATCGTTCTTCAATTCTTTAGCGGTGTCTTCTTTATCTTCACCGATCTTCCACAATGGATGCAGCAAGTGGCAGCGATATTCCCTCTGAAGTGGATGACACAAGGAGCTCGCTCAATCTTCCTTCCTGACTCATTTGCTACGCGTGAAGTAGCCGGCAATTGGGAAACTGGCCGTACCTTTGCCATTATTACTGCATGGCTCGTAGTCGGAATTATCTGGGCAGTTCGAAGCTTCAAGTGGGAGCGCGACTAAGCAATCTCGCGATTCTCCTGGCTCTCGTTCTCACAGTTTCAGGAAGCTCAGCTATCGCTGCAACAAAGAAGCCGACTCCAACACCCACCACAAAGGTGACAGCGAAGGCCACGACTAAAGCAACGGCTAAGCCCACTGTAAAAACTTCTGCAAAACCGACCGCGAAAGCAACGGTTAAGGCGACAGCCAAGCCAACAGCTAAGGCCACTGCAAAACCAACAGCGAGTTCTACATCGACTTCAACTGCGGCGCCAACAGCAAAAGCTTCGGTAAAACCAAAGCCAAAGCCAAAGCCAAAGCCGCGTAAGAAGGTAAAGGTGACTCCGTCACCGAAGCCAAAGTGGCCACCCGTTGGTTATGAATATGAATCAGGAATCTACGCAAAGATTCCTACAAGTAAAGAACTTGTCGGCGTTATCTCTGCAAAGGGCAACTTGGCTTCCCAAGTAGCTGCCTGCCGCACATTTATCTGCGGCGCAGTACAGGTTGCCTCCGAACAAGGATGCGTCTGGTGGGAAGTAAATTCAAAGGTTTATGCGCAAAATAGAGATCTCATCGGAAACCTGCGCACAATTTCAGGCGCCAGCGTTGCTCGCGAAGTAAAGACAATTCTTCTTATCTCCCCCGAACCGCTTTCATCCCTTGAGTACGTTTCCAGTATTGAAGTGGTCTGCCATCAGGAAGCAAAGCCTGAAGGAACTCAGACAGTCACATTTACCAAGGTAGGTAGCTAATGCTGGGTGGAGTCGACAACAAACTCTTCCTCATGAGCTTGGCAGGATTTCCTGTCGTCTTCTTTCTCATCCTCATTCTTAAGTGGACATCAGCTAAGGGTTCATCACTGATTGCGCGCAAACCTATTGCTGGCGATGAAGATGAATACGGAACTTTGGTCGCTGTTGCCCAACCTTCAAATCACATCGAAGGTGAAATTCTGCGCCAGAGATTAATTGCAGTCGGAATTAAGGCAACGCTGACACAGACCAAAGTCGGGCCACGCATCTTTGTATTTCCTGAAGAAGAGAGCGCTGCTCGCGCTCATCTCAAAAGCTTCTAATTAACGATTAGCTCCAGGAACCCAGAGCTGATCACCAATCTTCTTGTTGGCAACACGAGCAAGAACGAAGAGAAGATCTGAACAACGGTTGAGGTACTTAGCTGTCAGTGGGTTTACACCGCCGCCAAATGCGTGAATAGCAGCCCATGTGCGGCGCTCTGCGCGACGAACAACTGTGCGGGCAACGTGAAGGTGGGCAGCAGCTGGTGTGCCTGATGGAAGAACGAATGAGCGAAGCGCTTCAAGATCCTTATTGAAGTGATCTATCTGCTCTTCGAGGTAAACGACCTGTGATTCAAGGACGCGAAGTGGCTCAAATGCTGGTGAATCAACTACTGGAGTGCAGAGGTCAGCGCCCACATCGAAGAGGTCATTTTGAATGCGCACCAAGAGGGCGCGAACTTCATCGGTTAATTCATCAGTTGCAAGAACAACACCAATGGTGGAGTTCGCTTCATCAACTGTTGCATATGCTTCAAGACGAGGGTCATTCTTTGAAGTACGGCTCATATCTCCAAGAGATGTAGTTCCGTCATCGCCTGTCTTTGTGTAAATACGCGTTAAATTAACCATGTCCGTAGCCTATAAGTAGACTTCGGATATGGCATCTTCGTCGCTCGACCGCTTCCGGATCACCGGGGGCTGCCGTCTTGAGGGCGAAGTAACCGTTACAGGAGCTAAGAATTCTGTCCTGAAGCTGATGGCAGCATCCCTTCTGGCAGTCGGCACAACAACTATCCGCAACGTTCCAGATATTGCAGATGTCGACATCATGGCCGACCTTCTTACTCGCCTTGGTTGCACCGTCAAGCACGAAGGTTCTGTCGTCACCATTGACGTTCCTGCTGCTCCCCTGCACCGCGCAGATTATGATCTCGTTCGCAAGATGCGCGCATCAATCAACGTACTTGGTCCACTCGTTGCACGCGTTGGAAAAGCAGAAGTCGCGCTCCCTGGTGGAGATGCAATTGGCTCTCGCGGATTAGATTTTCATATCAAGGGCCTTGAATCACTCGGAGCTACAGCGCACGTTGAACATGGTTACGTCATCGCCGAAGCACCTAACGGCTTAACAGGAACAGCAATCGAGCTAGATTTCCCATCAGTGGGTGCAACAGAGAACTTGATGACAGCTGCAGTTCTCGCTCGAGGTGTGACAACAATTGATAATGCAGCGCGCGAACCAGATCTTGTCGACCTTGGTGAATTCCTTATAGGAATGGGCGCACAGATTGATGGACTTGGTTCACCGCTCATCACCATCACAGGCGTTAAAGAGTTAAGGCCAACTGATCACACCACAATTACCGATCGCATCATCGCCGGAACATGGGCATTTGCAGCAGCCATGACCCAAGGCGATATCACCATCCACGGTGGACGCGCAGACCATATGGAAGTCATGCTCGAAAAACTTACTCACGCTGGTGCAATCGTCACATCAACACAAGATGGAATTCGCGTCCAGATGAATCAGCGTCCCCGCGCTATCGATGTTGCAACACTTCCCTATCCGGGATTTGCTACCGACTTACTTCCATTCATCATCGGCATGAACGCTGTTGCAGATGGCCATTCAATCGTCACCGAAAATGTCTTTGAATCACGTTTTATGTTCGTCAACGAACTCATGCGCCTGGGTGCTCAGATCACCGTAGACGGCCACCACGCCTCTATCGACGGTATCCCACAGCTATCTGGAGCCCCAGTTGAGGCAACTGATATCCGTGCCGGCGCGGGTCTTGTATTGGCAGCGCTCGTATCTGACGGTGAAACAACAGTCGATGGCGCATTCCATATTGATCGTGGGTATCCGAACTTCGCCGAGCAATTAGTGAGCCTCGGCGCAAAAGTTTCTAGAGAGTAATTAACCTACTGATTCAGTAAGAATTGAAACGCGGTCGTTAGAGACAGATAAGAAGCCTCCGCGAACTTGGAATTCTTGTGTTGTTCCGTCGGTGCCTTTAATGCTTACAGCTCCGTCGACTAGTACGCCAAACAAAGGTGAGTGACCTGGAAGAACTCCAAGATCACCTTCTGTGGTGCGAGCAGAGACAAAAGTTGCCTCGCCTGACCACACCTGTTGTGTTGGCGATACTAGTGCGACGTTAAGAGCCATTTTTACTTCTTCGCCAATTCAGCTGCATTGCGCTCGACATCGTCGAGGCCACCGCACATGAAGAATGCCTGTTCTGGAATGTGATCGTACTTTCCATCAGCAAGTGCTTCGAATGCTGCGATTGTGTCTGCAAGTGGGACGAATGAACCGTCGATACCAGTAAAGACCTTCGCCACGAATGTGTTCTGTGACAAGAAGCGCTGGATACGACGTGCACGACCTACGAGTACGCGGTCATCTTCTGACAATTCATCGATACCGAGAATTGCGATGATGTCCTGGAGATCCTTGTAGCGCTGCAAGATCTGCTTAATGCGGTTAGCAACACGGAAGTGGTGCTCGCCGATGTAGCGAGGATCGAGGATACGAGATGATGAATCGAGCGGATCCACAGCTGGGTAGATACCAAGCTCTGAAATCGGACGAGACAACACTGTTGTTGCATCCAAGTGGGCGAATGTTGTGTGTGGAGCTGGGTCGGTGATGTCATCTGCAGGAACGTAAATTGCCTGCATAGATGTAATCGAGTGACCACGTGTTGAAGTAATACGCTCCTGAAGCTGACCCATTTCGTCTGCAAGTGTTGGCTGGTAGCCCACTGCAGATGGCATACGGCCGAGAAGTGTTGATACTTCAGAACCTGCCTGAGTAAAGCGGAAGATGTTATCGATGAAGAGGAGAACGTCCTGCTTCTGAACATCGCGGAAGTACTCAGCCATTGTGAGTGCTGACAGAGCAACACGAAGACGCGTGCCAGGTGGCTCATCCATCTGACCGAAGACCAAGGCTGTCTTATTGATAACGCCCGTCTCAGTCATTTCAAGGAACAAGTCGTTACCTTCACGAGTACGTTCTCCAACGCCGGCGAATACAGAAACACCACCGAAGTTTTCAGCTACGCGATAAATCATTTCCTGGATAAGAACAGTCTTACCTACACCTGCACCACCGAAGAGACCGATCTTTCCACCCTTTACGTAAGGTGTAAGAAGGTCGATAACTTTGATACCGGTTTCGAACATTTCAGTCTTTGACTCAAGCTGATCGAATGCAGGTGCGTTACGGTGAATTGACCAACGCTCCTTGATATCAAGTGATGATGTTGGAACGTCGAGGGATTCTCCGAGAGTGTTGAAGACGTGGCCCTTTGTGACGTCACCGACTGGGACAGAGATAGCTGAACCAGTGTCTGTTACTTCAGCACCGCGCACCATTCCGTCTGTAGGTTGCATCGAGATAGCGCGCACGAGGTTGTCACCAATGTGCTGTGCTACTTCGAGGGTCAAGGTACGAGTAGTGCCACTCATGGTGGTCTCTACGTGAAGCGCGTTGAAGATCGAAGGCATTGAATCTGCGGGGAATTCAATATCCACCACCGGTCCAATAACTCGGGCTACGCGGCCTTTACCTGTTGCTGACATCATTCACTCCCTGCACTAGCTGAGGCCAACGCATCTGCGCCGCCAACAATTTCACTGATTTCCTGGGTAATTTCTGCCTGACGGGCAGCGTTCGCAAGTCGTGTGAGCGACTTGATGAGATCCTCAGCATTGTCAGTTGCTGATTTCATAGCGCGACGACGAGCTGCATGCTCTGAAGCTGCAGATTGCAACATCGCGTTAAAGATACGTGCTTCGATATAACGAGGAAGAAGAGCGTTAAGAACTTCTCCTGCATTTGGCTCGAATTCATACATTGGAAGTAAGCCTGTTGGAACTGGCGCTGATGACTCGACAACTTCGAGAGGAATCATGCGCTTAGCTGTGGCTTCCTGAGTCAACATTGATTTAAATTGAGTGAAGATGATGTGAATTTCATCGACGCCATTTGCTTCAGTTGAATCTGCAAGGAATGCTGACAGAAGTGCATCTGCAATTTCCTTTGCGTTTTCATATGTTGGGTTATCTGAGAAACCTGTCCATGTTCCAGCCATCTCGCGGTTACGGAACTTGTAGTAGTTCACTGCCTTGCGGCCCACGAGGAAGTTCGAGACCTGCAAGCCACGTTCACGAAGTAGGGCAGCGAGCTTCTCGCCTTCCTTAATCGCATTCGTTGAGTAAGCACCGGCCATACCGCGGTCTGCAGAGATGATCAAAATCGCTGCGCGACGTGGGTTGTCGTGTGCTGTAGTCAACGGGTGGTTTGTTGAAGAGTATGAAGCAACTGCAGATACCGCACGTGTTAACTCATTTGCATAAGGAGTCGATGCTGAAACACGTTGCTGCGCCTTAACGATACGAGAAGCAGAGATTAACTCCATTGCTTTCGTAATCTTTTTAGTCGCTTTAACGGAACGCATCCGTCGGCGATATATGCGAAGTTGAGCACCCATGAGTTACTTCTTCACCGCCGGTGGGACGTGCTTTGTAATTGCTTCTGCGCCTTCGCCTTCGAGAGCCTGTGCAGGCGCCTCGTTAACAGCTGCAGCAACAGATGGCTTGAACTGCTTCTTGAAGTCAGCAACTGCTGTCTCCATCTTTGCAACAGTGTCATCTTCGAGCTGCTTAGTCTCTGAGATCACTGTGAAGATGTCCTTACGTTCGCGAGCAATGAAGTCGAGAAGTTCAGATTCGAAGCGGCGGATATCAGCAACAGCAACATCATCGAGCTTGCCTGTTGTACCTGCCCAGATAGAAACAACCTGACGTTCTACTGAATATGGTGAGTACTGACCCTGCTTAAGGAGTTCAACCATGCGGGCACCGCGCTCGAGCTGAGCCTTTGATGCAGCATCAAGGTCTGAACCGAAAGCAGCGAATGCTTCGAGTTCGCGGTACTGAGCGAGGTCAAGACGCAGACGACCAGCGATCTTCTTCATCGCCTTTGTCTGCGCAGAGCTACCAACACGTGAAACAGAGATACCTACGTTAATCGCTGGGCGAACGCCTGCGTTAAAGAGATCTGTTTCAAGGAAGCACTGACCGTCAGTAATAGAAATTACGTTTGTAGGAATAAACGCTGAAACGTCATTTCCCTTTGTTTCAATAATTGGCAAGCCAGTCATTGAACCGCCGCCCAATTCATCAGAGAGCTTTGCGCAACGCTCGAGAAGACGTGAGTGCAAGTAGAAAACGTCTCCTGGGTACGCTTCGCGGCCTGGTGGACGACGAAGGAGAAGTGAGACTGAACGATATGCCTCAGCCTGCTTCGAGAGATCATCAAAGACGATAAGAACGTGCTCGCCGTTGTACATCCAGTGCTGACCAATTGCAGAACCGGTGTATGGAGCGAGGTACTTAAAGCCTGCTGGATCTGATGCAGGAGATGCAACGATTGTTGTGTACTCCATTGCGCCAGCTTCTTCAAGAGCACCCTTAACAGATGCGATTGTTGAACCCTTCTGACCAATAGCGACGTAGATGCACTTAACCTGCTTCTTCTTATCGCCTGATAGCCAGTTTTCGCGCTGGTTAATAATTGTGTCGATAGCAACTGCTGTCTTACCAGTCTGACGGTCACCAATGATCAACTGACGCTGACCGCGACCGATCGCTGTCATCGCATCGATTGCCTTGATACCTGTAGCCATTGGTTCCTTAACAGGTTGACGCTGAACTACTGAAGGAGCCTGAAGTTCTAGAGCACGACGTGCATCTGGGGTGATGTCGCCCTTGCCATCGATTGGTCGACCAAGTGGGTCAACAACGCGACCGAGGAATCCGTCGCCGACAGGAACAGAGAGAACTTCACCTGTACGACGCACAGATGTTCCTTCTTCAATGCCTGCGTAATCGCCCAAGATAACAACACCGATTTCGCGCACGTCGAGGTTGAGTGCAAGACCTAGTGTTCCGTTCTCGAACTGAAGAAGTTCGTTTGCCATTGTTGAAGGAAGACCTTCAACGCGAGCGATTCCATCGCCTGCCTGGCTAACTGTTCCGACTTCATCACGAGCCGCTGTGCCTGGATCGTATGACTTAACGAAGTTCGCTAAGGCATCCCGAATTTCATTCGGTTGGATCTTGAGCTCTGCCATGAGTTTCCCCTTTATTTGTTTCCAGCAAGTGCGCGTCCGGCACTTGCAAGTCGATTTGAAACGCTTCCATCTACGAGTTCATCTGCAAACTTGACCGAAACTCCACCGAGGAGCGTTGGCTCAACTTCGATATTGACGCGGATTGGCTGACCAACCTGCTTTTCAATCGCAGTTGCAAGACGAGACTTCTGAGCATCTGTAATTTCTGATGCCACGCGAATTACCGCGATTAAACGATTACGGCGGTTAGCTAGACCAAAGAGATAGTCAGCAAATGCCGCTTCAATGCTACGTCCGCGAAGGCTTCCGACGAGAGCAACTGCAAGCTTCACAGTTGACGCAGATGCCTTCTTTGAGAGAACTTCGGTAATGAGAGCTGCCTTAGCCTCTGGTGTACCGGCTCCGACAAGTGCTTTACGTAATTCAAAGTTATCGACAACGAGTTGTGATGTTTCGAAGAGTTCATCTTCGACGCGATCGAGTTCATTGTTGATATTTGCAGCAGATGCTTCAGCTTCGATCGCCAGCTGCTCGAGCACATGAACTAGGTCTCCTGCAGATGACCAACGAAGAGTTGAGACATCTGTGAGTATTTCTAGCGCTGTAGCTGCGAGAGTCTTTCCGAAGAGATCCTTAACGAGCGCGCCCTTTGAGGCTGCATCGCGTGAAGGATCGGCAAAGGCGCGGCGGATTGAAGTGTTCTTTGAAAGAACGTCTGCTGCGAAGAAGAGTTGAGATGAGAGCTCAGTTGCAGATGCAGCGGTTGCGCCCTTTACGGCAGCATCGAGCTTCGCGCGTGCAGCCACGAGTGACTGACGGCTACTGCCTCCGAGATGGATTCTCATTCTCTTCTTTCTCTTCTACTTACTTCTTGGACTTTTCGAGATCTTCGATGAAGCGATCCACGATCCGTGATTGACGGGCCTGGTCATCAAGTGCTTCTCCGACAATCTTTGAAGCAAGTTCAACTGCAAGTGCACCAACTTCGTTACGAAGTGAAGTGATTGCCTGCTGACGTTCTGCCTCGATAGATGCGTGAGCTGCTGCTGTGATGCGAGCTGCTTCTTCTTGAGCCTTTGTGCGAAGTTCTTCGAGAATTGCTGCGCCTTGAATGCGAGCATCTTCACGAAGCTTTGATGCTTCACCCTGTGCTGACGAAAGTTGTTCGTTGTACTGAACAAGTGCACGTTGTGCTTCGAGCTGCGCCTTTTCAGCACGTTCGATTCCACCCTCGATAGCTTCAGTGCGTGCTGCATATGCCTTTTCAAACATAGGCACGACTTTGCTCTTGAGGACAAGGAAGAGAAGTGTGAAAGCGATAAATCCGACGACAATCTCAGCTGTGTGAGGGATGAGCGGATTCAAGCTCCCTTCGCCTGACAAAATATTAATTCGTTGCATCATTTCTCCTTAAATCGTTACCAATATTGGTGTGTAGAGGTAATCGATTAGAGAACGAATGCGAGTACGAGGCCGAAGAGTGCGAGAGCTTCTGCCATCGCGAAACCAAGGAACGCAATTGGCTGAAGGACGCTGCGTGACTCTGGCTGACGAGCAACTCCGCTGATGTATGCGGCGAAGATCATGCCTGTTGCGATTGCAGGTCCGATTGCAGCAATGCCGTAACCGATGACGTTAAGTGAGCCTGTCATGTTTATACCTTTCATGCTTGAGGAGGCGAAGTTACCTTCCCAAAGTTAGTTGTTAGTGCTCGTCGGCGAGTGATCCGGCGATATAGAGGGCGGTCAGAAGAGTAAAGATATATGCCTGTAGGCACTGGACCATAAACTCGAAGAAGGTAAGCGCGATTCCCATTGTGAATGCAAATGGGCTCACGAGCTTGAGTCCAATTACACCTTGCAAGAGGTGCTCTCCACCGAGGATAAAGACCAAAAGGAGAAGGTGTCCCGCAAACATATTTGCGAAGAGACGAAGACCGAGGGTGAATGGACGCACAACAAAGAATGTTGCGATTTCAATCGGTGTAAGAAGAACATAAATTGGCTTTGGCACTCCTGGCATAAATGCAATGCCCTTGAGGTAGTGGCCGACTCCCTGACGCTTCATTCCAACATAGTGATAAACCAAGTAAGTAATGATCGCGAGCGCGTAAGCGAAACCAACGCGAGAGAAAGATGGGAACTGCAATAACGGAACAATTCCGAATAAGTTATTTACAAGTACAAATGTGAAGAGGGTAAATAGGTACGGAACAAAGCGCATGAACTCTGGGCCAAGAACATCCTTAGCAAGCCCGTCGCGGATAAATCCGTAGACGCTTTCTCCAG
The DNA here is from genome assembly GCF_965234405.1 of Planktophila turicensis (SeqCode). Taxonomy (GTDB): domain Bacteria; phylum Actinomycetota; class Actinomycetes; order Nanopelagicales; family Nanopelagicaceae; genus Planktophila; species Planktophila turicensis. The sequence goes on along the minus strand of NZ_OZ248346.1, from coordinate 273,311 downwards.
CAAACTGCATCTTCGATGGAACGACAGCAGCCTTGCGTGAAGAGAGAATAAAGAAGACAGAGATGATTACTACTGAGAGAAATACAAGAAGAATTGGTTTAGTGAACCAAGAAATATTCTCGAAAATTGGAGGGAGGACGAAGTCGTTAGCGCTAGGTGGGACGAATCCTTCACCTTCAGAGCTCAGACGAACAAAGGCGCGCACGCACTCTCCTTGATACTAAAAGGGCTTATAGACCAATCGCTGGGGAAGCGGTAAAGCAGGGCAACCTTATGGGGAAAACCTCTCGGCTGTGAAATCGGAATTCAGGGGTTTTGGGTGGGGCTGGTCACTCTGGGTAGAGCTGATTTACTCGCGCCCACTAGCCAGACTGTCGGACTCGTTACTCTCGTCCGAACCTGAGCCAGACGAGATAAAGGGCGCCGCCCATACCTACGAGCAGGCCAACCAGGGTCAAGATGCTGGTGCCAAAGAACTTATCGGCGGCGAAGCCGACTCCACCCCAGAAAAGAAGCCCTGAGAGTAGGTAGCCGAAGATCGTCCAAAGGGCGTTCTCGTCGCGGCGGTTAGCTTTGTGGTCGGTCATGCGGCAATGGTAGATGAGTTTTCAGCTTTAGATAACTAGCTATCTCCCCGCCTAGCCAGGCGAAGGTGAGCGCAACGGCTGTGATGCCGAAGGTCTTGCGATCAAGGTTCTCATCCGAGACAAATTGGCCCAGCGCCCAGAAGAAAACTCCAAGGAGCAAGAACTTGGCGAAGTACGAAAACATCGCAATTGCCATAGTGCTCATGGGATCAAGGTCGCGCGAAATTCGAGAAACCCCAATATGAACAAGGAAGTAGATAACAACAATTACTTGAGCAAGTAAAGCTGCAAATAATCCTGGTCGCCCCTGCAGTGCGGTTGCAAATCCAATCGCAATGATGCCGACAATAAATGTAGGAGTTAGCGCTCCACGCAATAACTGCGCCTCATTGCTTGAATTATTTTGCTGGGACATTTTCTCTTACTCCACTCTTTGCGTAATAGAGAGTGAATGCCAACATCGCGCCCGCAACAACTGCTGCAACCCACAACGGTGCAAATGCTGAGACAACTACAGGAAATGCAATCGTTGCAGTCCATAGGTACATGATGATTGATGTACGAAGATGAGAATTACCCGCACGGAGAATGCGGTGATGCATATGTTCCTTGTCGGAACTAAATGGTGATTGACCTGCGCGCAGACGACGAATGATTGCTGAGAAGAGATCGATCAAAGGAATTGCTAGAACTGCAAATGGCAGCATCAAAGGAAGCAACGTTGGCCCCAACTTCTCTGCTGAGATGGCATTGGGATCAATCTGTCCGGTCAGTGTGATCGCAGATGCTGCAAGCAGAAGCCCTAAGAACATCGATCCTGAATCGCCCATAAAGATCTTTGCTGGATGGGCGTTATGGGGCAGAAAGCCAATACAGACGCCAATAATTACTGCAGTAATAAGCGATGGTGCACCTGCACGGCTAAAGCCGTAAACAACTGCCAATAGGTAAGCAAAGGCGAAGAAGGCAGCGCCTGAAATAGCCACGATTCCGGCAGCTAACCCATCAAGGCCATCGATGAAGTTAACGGCGTTAATAGTGATGAGAACGATTAAGACAGTAACTAACTGGCCAATACTTGGCGGCAAAGTAATAACGCCATTGATAGGCAACCAGAGAACTTGAATACCAAAGAGCAACAAAATTCCGGCAGCAAGGGCTTGTCCAGCTAACTTGGTAAGTGCATCGAGCTCGAAGCGATCATCAACTAAACCGATAGCAAGAAGAAGTGTTGCGGCCAAGAAAATACCGAGCGCTTCTCGGCCAAAAGATTTTCCAACGAGAGATAAGTGGCTGACCATGGCAAAGGTGAGCGCCATTGAAATCCACATTGCTAGGCCACCCCAACGTGGAGTCGGAGTTGTATGAATATCGCGAGTACGAATCTGTGCCACAGCACCGAACTTCAACGCCCAGGTACGAACAAAAGGAGTCACTACATAACAGAGCGCTGCTGCCAGAAGCAGGGTGACCAGGTACTCGCGCATCTCTTAAGAGTTGTCTTTACGCCTGATAGATAGGAAAACGCGAAGTAAGTGCGTGGACTTCAGATTTAATCGCAGCATGTGCAGCTGCATCATCAGTCTTAATCGCACGTGCAATCAGAGATGCAATTGTTTTCATCTCTTCAACGCCCATTCCCTGGGTAGTTGTTGCAGGTGTGCCTACGCGAATACCTGATGTGACTGAAGGTGCTTCTGGATCATAAGGAATCGAGTTCTTATTAAGAACGATTCCTGCCGCGCCACAACGCTCGTCAGCAACCTTGCCATTAACGCCTGTGGAACGAATATCAATAAGTGCGAGGTGGGTCTGAGTGCCGCCAGATACTGCGCGCATGCCTTCGCCTTCAAGAGCTGCTGCAAGTGCCTGCGCATTGATGATGACATCCTTTGCATACTTTTGGTAAGCCGGTGTTGCGCATTCAGCCAATGCAATCGCCTTACCTGCAACTGCAGACATGATTGGTCCACCCTGCATTCCAGGAAAGACTGCCTTATCAATTGCAGCTGCGTGCTCTGCCTTCGACAAGATCATTCCGCCACGTGGACCGCGCAAAACTTTATGTGTTGTAAATGAGACAACATCTGCATATGGAACCGGTGAAGGAATCGCCTTACCTGCAACTAGTCCGATGAAGTGCGCTGCATCGACCCACATGATTGCACCGACTTCGTCGCAGATTGCGCGAACCTTTTCAAAATCAATCAGTGATGGGTAAGCAGTTGCACCAGAACAGATCATCTTTGGCTTATTAGCGATCGCTAGTTCACGCAGTTCGTCGTAATCGATGAGTTCGTTATCTTGGCGAACTCCGTAAGAAACAATGTTGAACCACTTACCTGAGAAGTTGACCTTCGAACCGTGAGTCAGGTGGCCACCATGTGGAAGTGACATGGCAAGGACGGTGTCGCCCGGCTTTGTGAATGCTTGGTAGACAGCGATATTTGCGCTGGCACCTGAGTGTGGCTGCACATTTGCATGTTCTGCGCCAAATAAATCCTTTGCGCGATCAATCGCGATTGTTTCGGCCTTATCGACCTCTTCGCATCCGCCGTAGTAACGCTTTCCTGGGTATCCCTCGGCGTACTTGTTGGAGAGAGTTGAACCAAGAGCGGCAAGCACTGCGCGTGAAGTGAAGTTCTCTGAAGCAATCAGCTGCAGGTTGTTCTGCTGACGCTTGAGCTCAGATAAAAGCACCGCTGCGATATCTGGATCTTGCTTCGAGAGAAGATTGAAATCAGGGCCATAGAAAGTTTCGGACATGGGCCCAGCCTAATAGTTCAGGCCCCCTTTTGCTTTATATGTAAGAAATGTTCGGTGCGACCTTTTCCATCTCATCAAATGAAATCGCGCCCTCGCGCACGAGGCGTAGATCTACAGCGTCGGCCTCAATGATGGTCGAACGTGGGCCGGATTTCAGAGCGCCGGTATCGAAAATTGCTGCGACATCCCAATCCTTTACCTTTGCACGATCAATTTTCAACATCGGTTCGTGCCCGGCACCTGATGCACTTGCTACTGCAAGTGGACCCGACTCTTTCAAGAGTGCGCGTACAAATTTAGATTTTGGTACTCGGACGTTAAACCAATCGAGTTCTTTATTGTCGCCAAGATCCCAACTAAGAAGTGAACTTGGTTGCAGTGTTACAGAAAGAAGTCCGGGCCAGAATTTCTTGCAGAGATCCTGTGTGCTTGGAGAAACTGAACGTGAAATTCCCTTAACAGTGTCCAATGAATATGCAAGGACTTGGGCAGCCACTCCGATTTCATCTCCGCGAAGTACATGCATTGCACGAACTGCAAAGGGAGAGAATGCATCTGCTAAATAAACATAGCCATGTTCAAGTGGAGCAACGATGACATATCCGGCGCGAATCTCTTTGAGTGCGCGAGCAACGTGCTTCTTCTGTTCGCCCTGCTTGAGGTCAATGCGTGGCATCGCTATCTCCTCACTGCTGTCGTAAATCTTGGGCGGCCGGTTAAATCCTGATGCAGAAGAATATCTGTGAAATCTGCGCTGAGTACATCGGCAATCGCGCCACCTTGATCTTCATGATGTTCGATTGCCAGGAATCCGCCCTGCTTTAAGAGGCGCCCCGCTGTTGAGATAAAGAGGCGAGGCGATTTCATCCCATCTGCTCCCCCAAATAGCGCAACTGCAGGCTCGTGATCTGCGACATCGCGAGGAAGTTCTTGGGCGTCAGGAATATATGGAGGATTGGCAATGACAACATCGCACTTAACGCCTTCGAGAGCGGTAGCGACATCACTTTCGAGAATACGGACCTTTTCGTCGATAAAGGAGACATTCTCTTTCAGCCAATGAATTGCTTCAGCGCTCTTTTCGACTGCAATCACATGTGTCTGTGGAGCTTCTGTTGCAATTGCAAGTGCGAGAGCACCTGAACCAGAACCCAAATCAACAACGCTTACCGCACCGCTTAACTTCTCAATGTGAGTCAACACCGCTTCAACAAGGAGTTCGCTTTCAGGACGTGGCACCAATACTCCGGGTCCTACCTTTAATTCAAGGTGGCGAAAATATGCAACGCCAGTCAGATATTGCAGCGGTTCATGAGCACAACGTCGATCAAGTAATTTCCAGAAAGTCTCTTCGACGATAGTCATATCGCCAATAGCTGCGAGTGCATTTTCAACGGTCAGTGGGTTATGTAGATCCATCCGTGAAAGGCCCAAGGTGTGGGCTAGTAAATGTTCTGCTTCTACTTCAGGAAATCCAGCCGTCGCCAACTGTTCTTTGCCGCCTCGCAAGAATTCTTTAAAAGTCAGTTCCATAGTAGTGACTTAATTCGTTGATGAAAGCTTTGCAGCGCGATCAGCATCGAGAAGAGCTTGCACGACTTCATCGAGCTCGCCATTAAGAACAGAGTCAAGGTTATTAGCCTTGTAATTAACGCGGTGATCGCTGAGGCGATTTTCAGGATAGTTATATGTACGAATGCGCTCTGAACGATCGACGGTGCGGACCTGGCTCTTACGTTCTGCCATTGCAGCCGCTTCAGCCTTCTCTTGCGCATCCATAAGAAGACGGGCACGAAGAATACGAAGCGCTGATTCCTTATTCTGAAGCTGTGATTTTTCGTTCTGACATGAAACAACAATTCCTGTTGGAACGTGGGTCAAACGAACGGCAGAGTCAGTGGTGTTTACAGACTGACCACCAGGACCTGATGAGCGATACACATCTACGCGCACATCGTTCATATTCAATTCAACATCTACTTCTTCTGCTTCAGGAAGAATGAGTACACCTGCCGCAGAAGTATGGATACGTCCTTGGCTCTCAGTTTCTGGAACGCGCTGTACGCGGTGTACGCCACCTTCAAATTTAAGACGTGCGTACGGTGTTGTTCCAGGTTCTGGAGTTCCCTTTGACTTCACAGCCATAGAAATATCTTTATATCCACCGAGTTCTGACTCAGTCATATCGATGATTTCAACTTTCCAGCCGCGCTTTTCTGCATAGCGCTGATACATACGTACTAAATCTCCAGCAAAGAGCGCTGATTCATCGCCGCCGGCTCCGGCCTTTACTTCAATAATGACATCGCGATCATCGTTAGGGTCGCGTGGAAGTAATAGCTCTTCTAACTTATCGGCAGCAGCTTCAACAGCAACTTCCATTGCCGGAATTTCAGATGCAAATGAAGCATCTTCTGCAGCCATCTCTTTAGCTGCTTCGAGGTCATCAGCTGCTGACTTCCAAGCGTTGAAGCCTGCAACAACGGGGCCTAGCTGTGCATAACGACGACCGAGTTTGCGGGCGTTGCCCTGATCTTCGTGAATAGAAGGGTCAGCCATCTTTGCTTCGAGCTCTTGATACTCGCGCACCATTTCATGTGCCGATGCGAAACGATCGTTAGCCATATGACTTCATCCCTTCTCTCTGTAAAACAAAATTTTCTTTGGAGAAATAAAAAGACCGCCCCGCAACCACTAATGGGTTGCGATGCGGTCTCTTTAGAAAGCTACTTGTTTTTACCGAAACGCTCTTCGAACTTCGCGACGCGTCCACCGGTATCGAGGATGCGCTGCTTGCCTGTGTAGAACGGGTGGCAGACTGAACAAACTTCAACATAGATCGAACCGCTTGCAACTGTTGAGCGGGTAACAAACTTTTCACCGCAACCACAAGTTACTTGAGTATCTTTGTACTCTGGGTGGATATCTTTCTTCATATTCATATTCCTTTTCTTGAGTCTGGGTCCAGCAGTACTGGTGAACCAGGTCATCGCCATAAGGTGTGGCAATAGGCGCTAAGTCTCTCTTAAAAGCAGAAAACCGCAAAATCCACGCTGGATTCTGCGGCCCCTGCCACCCGTCGGAGAAGAATTTATGCAGATGCCTTTGGAGTAGGCGCTACCTTCGCTGGCTTAACTGGTTTTGCTGGCTTCACAAGAGCTGCAAGGGAAGCCGCAGCTGTTGCATTTGCTGCAGTAACGGCTGCTTTGCGTGCATCTTTGGCTGCCTGCAACTGCGCATCTGTTGTTGCTGAATTAAGTGCACTTTGGAAATCGCTAAGCGCTTTTGCATTTGCGGCACGTCGCGCATCAACGATTGCACGGTGAGAAGCGATATATGTCGACATCGAGCTCTGATAAGCAGCCTGAGCTTGCGCTCTTGCGACTGCAGCATCTTTTGTATCAGCAGCGATTGCTGTTCCGCTGCTTGCGATCAATCCTGCCGCTACGAGTAGCGCTACGTTCTGAGCTGAAATGAACTTCATTGCCTTCTCCTTCATTAGTTCCTGCGTATGGATGGAACTATGGGGGTCAAGATTGTGCTTCCTCTGTGTTGCTTGAGTGCAAGCAATGTGAAAGCAGAAACCCCGCTCATTTCTGAACGGGGTTTCCTGTGAAGCCTATGTGACTTACTTGCTGTCGTCTGGCCCAGCTGTTGTCTTCTGAATCTGCATCAAGAATTCAACGTTGGACTTAGTGCCCTTCATCTTCTCTAGCAAGAGTTCGAGTGCAGCCTGTGGTTCGAGAGCGTGAAGAACGCGACGAAGCTTCCAGACAATGTTGAGTTCTTCAGTTCCCATAAGGATTTCTTCCTTACGTGTACCTGATGCAACAACGTTAACCGCAGGGAAGATGCGCTTATCAGCCATCTTGCGATCGAGGATGAGCTCCATATTTCCTGTGCCCTTGAACTCTTCGAAGATAACTTCATCCATACGTGATCCGGTATCAACAAGAGCTGTTGCAAGAATGGTGAGTGATCCACCATCTTCAATATTACGAGCAGCACCGAAGAACTTCTTTGGTGGATACAAAGCAGCTGAATCAACACCACCAGAAAGGATGCGGCCTGATGCAGGTGCTGCGATGTTGTATGCGCGGCCCAAACGTGTGATTGAGTCAAGTAGAACAACTACATCGTGTCCCATTTCAACGAGGCGCTTTGCGCGCTCGATAGCGAGCTCTGCGATTGTTGTGTGGTCATCTGCAGGGCGGTCGAAGGTAGAAGCAATTACTTCACCCTTAACGCTGCGCTGCATATCTGTAACTTCTTCAGGACGCTCATCAACGAGAACAACCATCAGGTGACATTCAGGATTGTTTGTTGTGATTGCGTTAGCAATTGATTGCAAGACCATGGTCTTACCGGCCTTTGGAGGCGAAACGATAAGTCCGCGCTGGCCCTTACCGATTGGTGCGATCAAGTCGATGACGCGAGTTGTAAGAATGTTTGGCTCTGTCTCAAGGCGAAGACGCTCTTGCGGATAGAGAGGAACAAGCTTTCCAAATTCAACGCGGCCACGTGCTTCTTCATATGGCAATCCGTTGATTGTCTCGAGAGAGATAAGTGGGTTGTACTTCTGACGAGTTTCGCCTTCACGAAGTTGGCGAACTTGACCTGTTACAACATCTCCCTTACGAAGACCGTACTTACGTACCTGTCCTTGTGAAACGTAGACGTCGTTAGGACCTGGAAGGTATCCACCCGTACGAATAAATGAGTAGTTATCCATGATGTCGACGAGGCCACCAACTGGTACCAAGACATCATCTTCACCGATTACTGGTTCGCGCTCTTCGCGGTTGCCACGGTCGCGGTTGCGATCGCGTCCACGGTTGCGATCGCGGCGGTTACGGCTGCCGCGGTCTTCACGATCGTTTCCACGGTCGTTATTTGAAGGTGCGTTATCTGATGAATCATCTTCATCGTCGCCTTCATCTGAAGAGTCATCTGAATTCTTTGCATTGTTATCGCGATTGTTCTTCTTAGCATTGCGAGCTTCACGGCGAGCTTCGCGCTCTGCCTTTGCTGCTTCGCGGTTGGCTGCCTGGAGATCTGCAATTGCTGTAACGAGATCATCCTTCTTTAGTTTCGCTGCACCCTCGATACCGAGCTGTGACGCAACTTCCTTTAACTTAGGAAGGGTCATGCTTGAAAGTTCTGGGCTGCTAGAACGAACTGGTTCTGTTGTTGTCATGTATTTCTTTTCACTTTGGGGCTAAACGTATGAGTTAAGCCCTGGGTTTATTAATCAGGGGTTTTACTTTTTGATTTTTACTTCTGTGATTATCAATTCTTAATTTTCACCCTTACTTACTGGGTTCGAACTGATGGCAAAACTATAGCAGGGTGGCTCCGCGGCTAGCAATTTCGAGAGATTTACCCTCAAATTTCGCTCCGCCAGCACGTGAAAGTTGGATGCTCTCTTCATCGCCTTCAGTGTGGAGTGCGAGAACAGTTGGACCAGCTCCTGAGATAAATGCAGCAATTCCTGCTGCGCGAAGCTTTGTCATAAGTGCAAATGAAGCTGGCATCGCGTCCTGGCGATATGACTGATGTAAGAAATCTTCTGTCGCTGTGAAAAGTAGATCAGGGCGAATTGTGAGCGCTTGTGTCAGTAGAGCAGCATTCGATGAATTTCGAAGCGCATCTGCAAATGGAATAGTTTCAGGCAACATCGTGCGCGCCTTCTTGGTAGCCAGCGGCGTTGCAGGAATAAATGCCATTACCTTGATGCGCGGATCAACCGGTAGATGAACAGCGTGTGCAACGGCTTTCCCTTTCACGACATCTTGCCAAGCAACTGTTGCTCCACCATAAAGTGCTGCAGCCACATTATCTGGGTGGCCTTCCATCTCATTAGCAAGATTGAGAAGCGCTTCATCGCTCATCTTGTCTGTGCCAGTGAGCACCAATGAGCGAGCAAGAACGAGCCCACCGATAATTGCTGAAGCAGATGAACCAAGACCTCGACCATGTGGAATTACATTGAGCGCGCGTACTGCTACACCCTTTGGCTTTCCACCCAAGAAATCAAATCCTTTATACATCGCCTTAACGAGCAAGTTTTTATCAGTACGAGGAACTTCATCGGCGCCTTCGCCGGTGACATCGATATCGAGGCCACCTTCATCAAGAATCTGTGCGACGTATCGGTCATACATTCCAAAAGCTAAACCGAATGAATCAAAGCCAGGACCTAAGTTTGCAGAGGTTGCAGGAACTTGTACCTGAATGGGATTGGCTTTAAATGTTGGCTTGGCCATGGGGCAATTCTTTCCTTAGTTCTTCACTAAACCAAGAGCTTTAGCTGCCGCATCTGCATTAACAGGAACGACGACGGGATCTGCTGCACCCTCAAGTGCCCACGGAATATCTTTAAGGCCGTTACCTGTGCATGTAATAACGATTGTCTTATCTTTGGGAAGCTTTCCAGCATTCTTATATTTGATAAGACCTGCAAGGCCAGCAGCTGAAGATGGCTCGCAGAAGATTCCTTCTTTTGATGCGAGCAAGTGATACGCCGCAAGAATTTCTTCATCAGTAACTGAATCAATCAATCCGCCTGATTCATCACGAGCAGCAATTGCTTGATCCCATGAAGCTGGATTTCCGATGCGGATTGCAGTTGCAATTGTTTCTGGCTTGGCAACTGGCTTACCCGTTACCAGTGGAGCAGCGCCTGCAGCTTGGAATCCCCACATCTGTGGCAACTTCTTTGAAATCTTGTCATTGCGATATTCGTTGTAGCCCTTCCAATATGCAGTGATATTTCCTGCATTTCCAACTGGCAATGTGTGAATATCTGGAGCATCGCCAAGCATGTCTACAACTTCAAACGCTGCAGTCTTCTGGCCTTCGATGCGATAGGGGTTAACTGAGTTAACAAGTGAAACGGGATAGTGCTCAGAAAGATCGCGAGCAAGAACTAAACAATCATCAAAGTTTCCGTCGACCTGCAGAAGTTTTGCGCCATGCACAACGGCTTGCGCCAACTTGCCCATTGCGATCTTGCCTTCAGGAATAAGTACGGCAGGAATCATTCCTGCTTTAACTGCATACGCTGCAGCTGCGGCAGATGTATTTCCGGTGGATGCGCAGATAACAGCCTTCGCGCCATCTTCAGCAGCCTTCGAGATCGCCATTGTCATTCCGCGATCTTTAAATGAACCTGTTGGGTTAATTCCTTCAAACTTTACCCAGACATTGTTGCCGAGCATTTCTGAGAGAACGCCTGCATAGATAAGAGGTGTTCCACCTTCGCGCAATGTGACGACAGGAGTCTTTGAAGAGACAGGTAGGCGATCGCGATATTCCTCGATCACTCCGCGCCATTGGTGTGCGCCTGACTTCTTAGTAAAGATTCCCATTACGAGATTGCTCCTTCTACGCGGATAACGCTTGAAATCTTGGTGACCATTGACATCTTCTTGAGCGCTTCAACTGTTGCCTTAAGTTCGCCTTCAGTTGCGCGGTGGGTGACGATGATGAGTTCAGCATCCTCGTTGCGACCGTTCTGATCAACAGTCTGAATCGATACGCCTTGATCAGCAAATACCTTGGCAATCGCTGCCAAGACACCTGATTTATCTTCAACTTCGAGGCGAATAAGGAACTTAGTCTTTGTGGTTTCAATCGGTGCGATATCGCGATCCGCATAATCAGTTTCGCGCTGACCAATTGAGTTGAGCGCAATATGTCGAGAAACAGCAACGATATCGCCCAAGATTGCAGAAGCCGTTGGCTGTCCACCTGCGCCACGACCGTAGAACATAAGTGGTCCAGCTGATTCGGCTTCGATAAAGACGGCGTTAAATGCATCGCGCACTGATGCAAGAGGGTGGCTCTTATCAATCATGACAGGGTGAACGCGCACAGAGATTTCATCTGCAGGTGTGAGCTCTGCGATAGCAAGCAACTTAATGACGTGATCCATTGATTTAGCAATAGCTACATCTTCAAGAGTGATCTTTGAGATTCCTTCGCGGTAAACGTCATCGACGGTTACGCGAGTATGGAAGGCAAGACCAGAAAGAATTGCCGCCTTTGCAGCTGCGTCGAAACCTTCAATATCTGCAGTTGGGTCTGCTTCTGCGTAACCAAGCGCCTGTGCCTCTTTGAGAACATCAGCGAATTCGCGATTATCTTCATGCATCTTTGTGAGAATGTAATTTGTTGTTCCATTTACGATTCCCATTAAGCGTGTGACGAAGTCACCAGCCAATGAATCGCGAAGTGGGCGAATAATTGGAATCGCACCTGCTACTGATGCTTCGTAATAAATATCTTCACCCTTGGCATATGCCGCGGTAAAGAGATCAGCACCGTGGCTAGCAAGGAGCGCCTTATTAGCTGTAACAATTGATTTGCGATTATTAATTGCAGTCATTGCTAATTCACGAGCAGGCTCGATGCCGCCCATAACTTCAACGATCAAATCGATTTCAGGGTCATTCACAATGGAGAATGGATCTGTTGTGAAGAGAGCAGGGTCTAGGCCTGGGTAATCCTTAATTGTGCGAACAGCGATACGAGTAAGTTCAATCTTTACTCCGGCGCGAGTAGAGAGCTCGGCAGTATCTTCAAGGAGTAGGCGGGCTACTTGGCTTCCGACAACGCCGCAGCCGAGCATGCCAACGCGAACTGGTTTATCTGCGGGGCTCATATACCTATTCTTTCACATCAAGTGAGAGCAGGTCTGCCTCATTTTCTCGGCGCACTATTACGCGGGCTTTTCCATCTTTTACTGCAACAACAGGTGGTCGAGGCACATGGTTGTAATTGCTCGCCATACTGCGGCCATATGCGCCGGTAGCAGGAGTCGCAACGAGATCACCAGGTGCAATATCTGATGGAAGTTGAATTTCATTGATGATGATGTCGCCTGTTTCGCAATGCTTTCCGACTAAGCGAGTAAGTGCGACAGGAGCAGTTGATGCACGTTGTGCAATCACTGCGGTGTATTCAGCATCGTAAAGCGCAGTACGTGCGTTATCGCTCATGCCGCCATCGACAGATACATATTTGCGCACCTTGCCACCTTCGATGACAACATCCTTAACAGTTCCTACTTCATACAATGTAAACATTGTTGGGCCAACAATGTTGCGACCTGGTTCAAGTGAAACGAGCGGCATTGCTAAGTTGTAAGTCGAGCATGCCTTCTTTACTGCGGTATGAATCTGCGGCAGGACATCAGCTGGTTCGACAGTGACATCTCCGTTCACATAAGAGATTCCAAATCCTCCACCGAGATCGAGTTCGGGAAGTTCTGCGCCGTATGCATCGCGATACTTAGCCATAAAGCCCATTAAGCGATCAGTTGCAATTTCATGTGCCTCTGAACCAAAGATCTGTGAACCAATGTGGCAGTGCACTCCGCGGAGTTCGAGTTCGGGATGTGTTGCAACCGCTTCGACTGCTGCCCATGCAGCACCGGAAGCGATAGAGAAACCAAACTTCACATCTTCATGAGCAGTTGAAATCTTCTCGTGTGTATGAGCTTCAATGCCCGGTGTTAAGCGGAGCATTACCGCTTGGCGTACACCGTACTTCTTCGCAGCTGCGGCTACGCGCTCAATTTCAAAGAGTGAATCCATCACGATTGTTTTTACGCCAACAGATACTGCGCGATCAATTTCAGCAACAGACTTATTGTTTCCGTGAACTTCGATTTTCTGTGGGTCGATTCCACCAGCAAGAGCTGCTGCGAGTTCTCCCCCGGTGCAGACATCGATACCGATTCCGATATCAGCAATCCATTGAGCTACAGCAGTGCAGATAAAGGACTTTGCAGCGTAGTAGATAGTTCCTGCATGTGCGCCGAACTCGGATTGCAATCCGTTCTGCCACGCAAGTGCGCGTGAACGGTAAGCATCTTCATCGAGGAAGAATGCAGGTGTACCAAACTCTTTTGCTAATTGCGCAGCTGGAATTCCAGCAAGGCTCAAAGTTCCGCCATCAAGGGATGCATTCTTTGACCACATATTTGTTGAAGCGTTCTGCGCCATCGTTACATCCTCTCCGGTGCAGAGACACCCAGTAGATCAAGACCGTTTGCAAGAACTTGCATCGTTGCTGCGCAGAGTGCAGCACGCGCAGAGTGAATAGGTGCAATCGCTTCATCACCCATTGGTAGGACACGGCAATCTGCATAGAAGCCGTGATAGACGCCGGCAAGTTCTTCGAGGTAACGAGCTACACGATGTGGCTCGCGGAATTCAGCAGCACTTGCAACGACGTTTGGATATTCGGCAAGTGCTCCAAGTAATTCGTTCTCGCGATCATGAGAAAGTTGGGATGGATCAAATGAGCCAAGATCAGATTTGATTCCTAGTTCAGCAGTGTTACGCAGAACTGCGGCAATACGCGCATGTGCATACTGCACGTAATAGACAGGGTTCTCGTTGGTGTTACGACGTAACACATCGATATCCATCACCATCGGCGTATTTACCGGGTAGCGAATCAAGGTGTAGCGCGCTGCATCAACGCCAACTTTTTCAACGAGTTCTTCAAGAGTAATGATGGTGCCGGCGCGCTTTGAAAGCTTGAGTTCTTCGCCGCCTTCCATAATCTTTACCAGCTGACCAATCATGATTTCGACGTTGTAATTAGCATCATCTCCTGCGCAGGCAGCAGTTGCTTTGAGGCGATGGATATAACCATGATGGTCGGCGCCCAACATATAGATGCAGATATCGAAGCCACGTTCGCGCTTATTGATGTAATAAGCAGTATCTGATGCGAAGTATGTGAGGTCGCCATCTTCCTTAAGAATTACGCGATCTTTATCATCACCAAAATCTGTTGTACGTAACCAGACAGCGCCATCTTGTTCGAAGACGTGGCCTTGTTGGCGAAGTTTGTCGAGTGCATGTTCGACAGCCCCTGACTCGTGGAGCGAGCGCTCTGAGAACCAAACATCAAAGACAGTATGGAAGGTGTTAAGAACACTCTGCTGTTGCACGAGCTGAACTTTGTAAGCGGCTTCGCGAAATTCTTCGCTCGTTGAAATTGCTGGATTTGCAGCAACAACTTCCTTTGCGAGGTCTGCGATGTAATTTCCTTGATAACCATCTTCAGGAATTGGCTTACCTAGAGCGGCAGCTTGAACAGATTGACCGAAGAGATCCATTTGGCGACCACGATCATTGATATAGAACTCGCGAGTGACTTGTGCACCTGCTGCGCTAAGAACGCGACCGAGTGCATCACCGACCGCTGCCCAACGTGTGTGACCTAAGTGCAACGGCCCGGTTGGATTGGCGCTAATAAATTCGAGGTTGATCTTTACTCCAGCGAGCGCATGGCCACGACCATATTCATATTTATTAGTAAGAATGGTGCGAACAAGTTCTGCTTGGCTGGCGCGGTCCAATGTGATGTTGATAAAACCGGGACCTGCAATATCTACCTTGGCGACTCCTGCGATAGAAGCGATTGCGCCCTGCAAGATGGTCGCGATCTCGCGAGGATTCTTGTCGGCCGCCTTCGCTAACTGAAGCGCAATAGAAGTGGCGTAATCGCCATGGTCGCGATTCTTAGGGCGCTCGAGGGTGATGTTTTCAGGGGCGCTACCTTCGATAAGCCCCTTGGAAAATGCCTCGGCAAGGGCAGCCTGGATATCGGCTGCGAGCTGGTCGGCGAGGCTGGGCATTAGGCAAGGTTACCCGCTCACGCACGCGTGAGGACGCCCAAATCAGCGCCAAGCGTTACCTAATCGTTAACTCAGAAGTATCGCCATTTATTGAACACGCTAATACCTTTACATCACCCGTCAGAGACCACAAAAGGATGAGAAAAATCTTCTCTCCTGGTCTTCGACTTTTTCGAAAGGTCACTACATATATGACAAAGCGTCGTAGCGCAGTAGCAGCGGTCATCGCATCAGCTGCCCTCGCACTCACAGGCTTCGTGTCTGCATCATCAGCAACAGCTGCTGGCGTACAGGTTGGCGTAATCCTTCCTGATGCTGCTTCATCAGCTCGCTGGGAAACAGCAGACCGCGTCTTCCTTGCAGCTGCATTTAAGAAGGCTGGCGTAACTGCTGACATTCAGAATGCAAACGGAGATAAGGCAAAGTTCGCAACAATCGCAGATCAGATGCTCGCAAAGGGCGTCAAGGTCTTGATCATGGCTGGACTTGATTCACCATCAACAGCTGCAATCCAGAAGAAGGCTGCAAAGTCTGGCGTTAAGACAATCGACTACGATCGTCTAACACTTGCTGGTTCAGCTTCATACTACGTTTCATTCGACAACGTAGCTGTTGGAAAGCTTCAAGGCCAGGGAATCAAGGCTTGCCTCGATGCAGCTGGTAAGAAGTCAGCAAAGATCGTTTACTTGAACGGTTCACCAACAGATAACAACGCAACACTCTTCAAGCAGGGTTACGACTCAGTTCTTCGCCCATCAATCAAGTCAGGTGCATACACACTTGTTGACGATCAGGCTGTCCCAGACTGGGATAACGCAAAGGGTGGAGTTATCTTCGAGCAGCAGCTCACAAAGGCAGGCGGAACGCTTGATGCAGTTGTATCAGCTAACGAAGGTCTTGGACTTGCAGCAGTAGCTGTTCTTAAGAAGAACGGACTTAACGGCAAGGTATGCGTTTCAGGTCAGGATGCAACAGCAGACGGACTTGCAGCAGTACTTACAGGAGACCTTTCAAATACTGTTTACAAGGGTATTAAGGCACAAGCTAACGCAACAGCTGATCTCGCAGTTGCATTGGTAAAGGGCAAGAAGGTCACAACTGCAAAGGGCAAGACAAACGATGGAAAGCGCAATGTTCCATCAGTTCTTCTCGTACCAGTTGGAATCACAAAGGCTAACGTCAAGGTTGTCATCGCTGATGGCTTCCAGAAGCGTGCTGATGTTTGCAAGATTGCAACAGAAGCTGTTTGTAAGGCAAACGGTATCTAATTCATTAGAAACCAAAGCTTTACCTTGCTTCATATAGCAAATGCTTAAGGATCCGGTCCGGGGGTTACCTCGGACCGGATTCGCATTATTAAAGTTAATTCACTAAATGAAATATTTATCGAGAGGCGCTCATGAGCACACCGTTGCTATCGCTTAAAGGAATCAATAAATCCTTTGGTCCGGTCCACGTATTGAAAGATGTTCACCTAGATATCTATCCAGGGCAAGTAACAGCCCTCGTCGGAGATAACGGTGCTGGTAAATCGACTCTCATTAAATGTATCGCTGGTATCTACACACCAGAAAGCGGCGAAATAATCTTTGAAGGCAATAAGGTCGATATCGATGGTCCACGAGCTGCCACTGCGCTCGGCATTGAAATCGTGTACCAAGATCTTGCTCTCTGCGACAACCTCGACATCGTTCACAATATGTTCCTTGGTCGCGAAGAGAAGAAGGGCATCACACTTAACGAGACATCAATGGAGTCACTTGCACGTAAGACTCTTGATGGCCTCAATGTTCGAACTGTGAAATCAATTCGTCAGACTGTTTCATCTCTTTCAGGTGGTCAACGTCAGACAGTTGCCATCGCACGCGCAGTTCTCTGGAACTCAAAGGTGGTTGTTCTGGATGAGCCAACTGCGGCCCTTGGTGTTGCGCAGACAGAACAGGTACTTAACCTTGTTCGTCGCCTTGCCGATAAGGGCTTGGCTGTTGTTCTTATCAGCCACAACCTCAACGATATTTTCCAAGTTGCTGACAATATTGCCGCTCTCTATCTCGGAAAAATGGCTGCACAGGTAAAGAAGACTGATGTAACAACAAATCAGGTCATCGAACTAATTACGACTGGTAAATCTGAAGGAGTGACAAAGTAATGACTACTCAAGCGACTTTAGAGAAAGAATCCCTTAAGGGAGCGGCAACGAATTACCTCTCTCGAATCAAATCAGGAGATATTGGTTCACTTCCTGCAGTACTTGGCCTTATTGCGCTGATCGCCGTATTCGGCTTTATGTCTGAGTACTTCCTTACCAACCGCAACTTTGCAAATCTATTAACTCAAGCAGCTCCAGTAATGGTGATTGCTATGGGCCTTGTATTTGTGCTCTTGCTTGGAGAAATCGATCTTTCAGCTGGTTATGCATCAGGTGTATGCGGCGCAGTACTTGTTCTTCTTGTGACCGACCACGGTTGGAGCTGGTACACCGCACTCGGAATGAGCATCGTCGTTGGTGCAGCGCTCGGAACATTTATCGGAATCCTGGTTTCACGACTTGGAATTCCTTCATTCGTTGTCACCTTGGCTGCCTTCTTGGCTTTCCAGGGCATTCTGCTTCTCCTTGCTGGTGAAGGCGGAACTATTCCAATCGCTGATGAAACTATCTTGGCTGTTGAAAATAGCAATATGACACCGATGCAGGGATGGATCTTGTGGGCAGTAGCTTCTGCGCTCTACGTACTCAGCGGCCTCCGTCGCATCAATTCACGTCGCAAGGCGGGTCTGGTAGTTGAACTTACTCAGCTCTGGGCGATGAAAACATTTGCACTACTTATCATCACTGGTGTTGCCGTCTTCCAACTCAACCAGGAACGTGGATTGTCAGAGACCAACAGCACTAAGGGCGTTCCTTACGTAGCTCCACTTATTCTCGTAATTCTTATCGCTGGAACATTCTTGCTTTCAAAGACTGCATTCGGTCGACATATCTACGCTGTCGGTGGAAATGCAGAAGCTGCACGTCGTGCCGGTATCAATGTAAAGCGCGTTCGCACAATTGCATTCGTCCTCTGTTCTTCACTCGCAGCTGTTGCTGGAATGCTCTTTGCATCCCGCATGAACTCAATCTCGCCTTCAACTGGTGGATCATCAACTCTGCTCTATGCAGTTGGTGCAGCCGTAATTGGTGGCGTTTCACTCTTCGGTGGAAAAGGACGCATGCGCGATGCAATCCTTGGAGGACTTGTTGTTGCTGTCATCGACAACGGTATGGGACTTCTTGGATACGGTGCAGGAATTCAATTCCTAGTAACTGGCGCGGTCTTGCTCGTGTCAGCAGGAGTCGATGCAGTTTCTCGTCGTGGAGCGCTCACTAACTAGCGCTTCACCGAGTAGTTACGCACGGATTTGTTGCATCAGCGAAAGGCGCGTAACCTTCGTGATGCAACTCCAGCGGGAGTGGTGAAATGGCAGACACGCAAGTCTTAGGAACTTGTGCTTCGGCGTGCGGGTTCAAGTCCCGCCTCCCGCACCAGAAGGGCTTTCATCACCATGGCTAAACAATCTCCAGCAAAAGCTAAGAAGTTACGTGGCGAAGCTATGCGCGCTGCCGCTGCTCGTAAAGCAGCGCGTGCGATGAGCAACTGTGAAGTTACCCGCGGAGAAGTAGATCTCGATGCCTATGCAGCCGTTGATGGCCCTTGGCGAGAACTTGGTTTAGCAGCCCCTGCCCGCAGAGCACTCATTGATGATGGCTATTACAAATTGAGCGACCTACGAAAAACTTCTCTCGATGAGGTGAAATCGCTTCACGGCATGGGGCCAAACGCCATTCGAATCCTTACGAATGCGATGAAAAAGGCAGATCTCTCCTTTAGAAAATGAAAATGCGAATCATTCGCAAAGGAGATTGAACTGCAATTTTTCATTTGAAATTCTTCTGTATAAAATTCTGGTGTTCACGAGTTCTACGTATTAGCCCCGGCTCAGTAGACGGCAACCCTCCACCGCGGTGGGGTGCTCCGGGTGACGAACAGGTCAGGTAACTGACAAGCGCGAAAATCAAAGTTGATTTTCTTCTCGCTTCTCAGTGCATGACATCTACCGCGATGGAGATAACTATGTCTAACAATTGGTCCTTTGAGACTCTGCAGATTCATGCAGGGCAGACTGCAGATCCAACTACAGGTGCTCGCGCACTTCCGCTCTACCAAACAACTGCTTACGAATTTCGCGATACAACACACGCTGCCAACCTCTTCGGCTTAGCTGAACTTGGCAATATCTACACACGCATCATGAACCCAACGCAGGATGCAGTCGAGCAACGCCTTGCTGCGCTTGAAGGTGGAGTTGCAGCGCTACTTCTTGCATCAGGTTCAGCTGCAACAACATTTGCAATTCTCAACGTTGCAGAAGCGGGCGACCATATTGTTTCTAGCCCAAGCCTTTACGGCGGAACTTATAACTTGTTCCACTACACACTTCCTAAGTTTGGTGTAGAAGTCACCTTCGTTGAAGATCCAAGCGATCCTGAATCATGGAAGAAGGCTGTAAAGCCAAATACAAAGGCATTCTTCGGTGAAACTATTGCAAATCCAAAGAATGAAATCCTTGATATTAAGACAGTTGCAGATATTGCTCACTCAGTCGGTGTTCCACTCATTGTTGATAACACAGTGGCAACGCCATACCTCATTAAGCCGATTGAATTTGGTGCTGACGTAGTAGTTCACTCAGCAACAAAGTTCCTTTCAGGCCATGGAAACGCTGTCGTTGGCGCAATCATCGATGCAGGAAAGTTTGACTACGCGCAGCATCAAGATCGCTTCCCAGGATTTAATAAGCCAGACCCTAGCTACCATGGCTTGGTCTTCTCGCAAGCTCTGGGCGTTGGTTCTGCATTCGGTGCAAACCTTTCATATATCTTCAAGATTCGTCTTCAACTTCTTCGTGATGTCGGAGCTGCAGTTTCACCATTTAACGCATGGTTGCTTGCACAGGGTCTTGAGACACTTTCACTTCGCATTGAACGCCACATCGAAAATGCAAAGGCAGTGGCAACATGGCTAGAAGCTCATCCTGATGTTGAAAAGGTAAATTACGCTGCGCTGAAATCTTCACCTTGGAATGCACTGGCTACTCAGTATGCTCCAAAGGGACCCGGCGCAGTACTTTCCTTCGAACTCAAGGGTGGCATCGAAGCTGGAAAGAAGTTCGTCGAATCTCTCGAACTCTTTAGCCACGTTGCAAATATCGGAGACGTTCGTTCTTTGGTAATTCACCCAGCGACGACAACACACTCACAGCTTTCACCAGCTGAACAGCTTGAAGCTGGAGTTACTCCAGGACTTGTTCGTTTGAGTCTTGGCCTAGAAAATATCGAAGATATTAAGGCAGATCTTGCAGCTGGCTTTATTGCAGCAAAGGGTTAATCGCTACAAAATAAAGCTATAGATAAGTAAGAGGCCGCCGCCAGTGATACCAATCGCTGCGGCGGTCTTGCTATCTAGAAGTTTCTTTCCAGCTGTTGTTAATGAAAGCCCAAGAACAAGCGCACCAGGAACAATTAGTAGCAAGCTCTTAGACATATTGCTATCGCTACCTGTCTGGTAACGGAGATTGATGAGACCTGCTGCAAGGGCTGCATATGCACCCATACGAAAATTATTAATGCGCTGCATATTCATATGTAAAGGGTAAAGCAGAAGGGCGCCGGTTTCCCGACGCCCTTCCCTAATTACGTTAAATAATTAGTGATCTGCTGGCATGCCTTCAGCATGTGACTTCATGCGTGCGATCTTCAAGATTGTGAGACCGAATACGCACTTCGCTAGAACGTCAGCGATTGTGTATCCAACCTGAACTGCAACGAATGATGATGCTGAAGCATCACCAACGATGTTGAAGATGTACGCGATTGGGTAAACGCCCCATGTAGCAATGAGAAGAAGACGTAGACGTCCTACAGTTTCTGCTACACCTGCTGGCTGGCGCTCCAATGACTTTCCAAGCTCTACGAATAGTACGTAGAGGATGTAAAGGAATGGGATTGTTGAAAGAACACCATAAAGAACCTGTGTGTTCTGGTCTGATGAAATTTCACCTGGGTAACCAAGTGCGATCATCGCTGCTGCTGCTGGAACAAGTCGCATAATGAGTGACTTTGCAACTGCTGCAGCAAGTGCAAGAACAGCAATTACTTCAACAAGAAGTAGTGGAACTGTGAGTAGCCAGTCAACGTAGCGGTATGCCTCGTTGAATGCGCCCTGCTCGCCTGAAACATTTACAACCATTCCTTCTGAAGATTCAGTGAAAGAGTTGAAGATGCGCCAGTAGTGGTATGCAGCAATGAATGTAACCATTGATGACATCACTAGAGCATTGCGGTACTTAGCTAGAACTCGTGACTGTGATACGAGGGTGTACACAGTGCATGCGAGCATTGAAACCAAACCGAATGAGAAGACCGCGTAAACGAGGTTCCATTGGTTGCTGTCGAGTGTTACTGACATGTAGTAAGCCTCCGTGAGTGCTATATCAGTGCGAATCGTTTGATTCGTAAGTTCAGTGACCCATGAAGTCCTCGAGGAGCCTCAGTGATCGCCGACAGAAGAAAGTGTGCGCCTGTTGCGAAGAATTTGCATCACCAAACTGGTTAATTTCGGGGATTATTTTTGGAGATGAGACGCCGTTTTACGCTCAATTTTTATTACTCGAGGGTAGGTATCCTTCTCAGATGCTGACTCAGTTGCGAGATGTCCGGGGGTATCCGGGCTTCACTAGTTTGGCCATCTCTCGATTTATTTCGAATGTGGGAAATGGCGTCTCCCCCATTGCACTTGCTTACGGAGTACTCAGTCTTCCTAACTCAACCGGTAAAGATCTCTCAATTGTTATGGCTGCACGTTTTGTGCCACTTCTTGCATTCATGCTCTTTGGTGGAGTCATCGCCGATAGATTCCAACGTAATCGTCTAGTTGGTGGAAGCGACATGATTGGTAGCTTCCTCGCGGCTCTCAGCGCTATTTCGCTCATCGTTGGTTTCTCAAGTACTTGGTTGCTTGCGCTGATGGGAGCGCTCTTTGGAATTCTCAACGCAATTTGGTGGCCAGCGATGTCTGGAGTTCTGCCTGAAATATTGCCAAAAGAGAAGTTGCAAGAAGGTAATGCGGTAATTGGATTAACTACCAACTTTGGATACATCCTCGGAACGCTCGGTGGTGGAATTCTCGTATCAACTGTGGGCGCTGGTTGGGGCTTACTTGTTGATGCAATTTCATTCTTTATTGCAGGTGCAATCGTCTGGAACTTACCCATCATTGGAAAAGTGAAAGATAAGAGCCCAGGAATCATTCACGATCTTGCTGCAGGGTGGAAAGAATTCATCTCGCGCTCTTGGGTTATTGCAATGGTGCTCTCTTTTGCGCTGATCAACATGGCATTTGAATCGATGCTCTCGGTACTAGGTCCACTTAACTTCAATGATCCAGTCAGCGGTCCAAAACAATGGTCTTACAACCTTGCCGGACTTTCAGTGGGCATGCTCATCGGCGGCATCTGGGTGCTCAAGGTAAAGATTGGACGTCCACTCTTCCTTGCCATGATTTTGATTGCGTTATCTGCCGTTTGGGATTTCACACTCGCGTTTGATTCGCACATCATCTTCTCTGTTCTTGCATCAGTTATTTCAGGCATCAGCCTTGAAGTATTTATGGTTACCTGGAATACCTCCCTACAGAGTCACGTCCCGGAAGAGTCATACTCTCGTGTCAGCTCTTATGACACTCTGGGGTCCTACGGAATTGCTCCACTTGGCATTGTTTTTGCAGGCCCGCTAGCTATGCACTTTGGCGTGAATACGATTCTCTTCGTTACCGGGGGCGTGACATTGGTGGCATCTATTGCATCTCTCATGGTTCCATCGGTTCGAAACCTCAGAAACGATTAGGCTTACGGGTATGAATACGGAGCCAACGCCCATCGAACCAAACCAGGTGCCTCCGAAGTTGCGTGGCTGGTTTCACTTAGCTGCAACACCGCTTGTCATCATTGCTTCACTCGTACTCTTTATTCTCAGTGGCGAATCATTTAAGTGGGCGGTGGCTCTCTACTCACTCACTGCAATCATGCTCTTTAGCGTTTCTGCGATTTATCACCGCGTTCCATGGGTTCCACGTAAGAAGAAAATTTGGCGACGTTGGGATCATGCAAATATCAACTTACTTATCGCAGGTTCGTACACACCATTTGCTGTTGCACTCCTTGATGATCGAGATCGCAACGTTCTTCTTGCAGTTGTTTGGACAGGAGCTCTTGTTGGTGTTGCACTCCGGGTCTTCTGGGTTGGCGCACCACGTTTTCTCTATGTCGCGAACTATCTACTTCTCGGCTGGGTTGCAGTTATCTACACACCACAGCTCTATAAAGAGGGTGGGCTATGGGTGATTCTGCCTATTCTCATCGGTGGCCTTCTCTACTCAATCGGCGCCATCTTCTATGCGCTTAAATTGCCGGGGCGCAACGCAAAGTACTTCGGCTTCCACGAGCTCTTTCATATCTTTGTGCTTGCCGCATGGATTTCGCAGTACTTAGCTGTCTCATTCGCCATTTACCGAAAGTAGCTTGATGCTCTAATCTTGGGCTCTTGCACCAATATCCCCGAGATTTGATTGAGAGTTAGACCATGGCAGAGAAGAGCTTCCGCAACTGGGTTGGTTTTCGCGATGAAGCAGAACGCGCACCAGTGGCAAACCCTGTCGATCGCATTCGCGAACTCGAATCACAACTTGCTGACCTCAAGTCTCGCCGCGACATCACCGGCTTAAGCCGCGAAGAATTTGAAATCCTAGCTACCGAAACGGCCATGTCGATGATCAAGTCGGCGCAAGCGCGTGAAGCTAAAGCTCATGCTGCTGCCGAACGACTCGTAAACGAGACTACCCGCACGGCTCAGGATGCGATTGAAAGTGCTGAGAATAAAGCTCGCAGCATTCTTGCTGGAGCCGAATCTCGTGGACGTAAATATATTTCAGCTGCTGAAGTCGAAGCTTCTGAAATTGTTCGCGATGCAAGTCGCGAAGCATCAACAATTGCAGATGCAAAGGTGCGCGAAGCGGATTCTGTTGTTGACTCTAAGCGCCGCGAAGCAGTTGCACTTACTACGGCTGCTCGCCGCGAAGCAGAGCGCGTGATTTCAGAAGCTGCAGAAGATGTTATCGAATACCGAGCATGGCTTGCAGATATCATCGCTGAATCTGAGCGCCTTTACCGTTCGCAGGCAAGTGCGCTCACAGCTGCTGAAACCGCCATTGCAGCATCTCGCGAAAAATTAGATTCGGCATTTGCGCGACTTAACAAGATGCAGGCTGTTGTTAACGATTCCCTCAATTCAGATGGAACAGTCAAGAAATCTGCTCCAATTAAAGTAGAAAGCAAGCGCACTCGTCCTGCAATCGCAGCGCCAAAGAAGCCGGCGAAGAAGAAGGCGATTGCAAAGAAGTCAGCCTCTAAAAAGCCGGCCGCAAAGCGTAAGTAATTTCTATGGCTACCAATCGCGGTATCCAATACATTCCTGCAATCGATGGCCTTCGCGCTATTGCTGTAATTGCAGTGATGTTCTACCACTTGGGCTTCACTTGGATTCCAGGTGGCTTCCTCGGCGTTGATCTCTTCTTCGTTATCTCTGGCTATGTCATCACTCGCCTATTGCTTGATTCCATCGCCCAAAGTGGTGGCCTTGATTTGCGGGGCTTCTATCTAGCCCGTGCTCGTCGCTTATTGCCCGCTCTAATCTTTATGCTCGTTTCAACAACTATTGCTATCGGAATTTGGGCTCCCGATACGATCAAGAGACTTCTGACTGATACCCCTTTCTCATTGACCGGCACTATGAATTGGTGGCTTGTTGCTCGCCATCAGGATTACTTTGAAAGCATCGGTCGACCGCCGCTCTTGCAGCACACATGGTCACTTGCTGTTGAAGCGCAGTTTTATCTTGTTTGGCCACTGATTCTCTATTTCATTCTCAAGAAATTTGGCAAGAAACACATTCCTGCTGCATCTCTCATTATTGCTGCGGCATCTGGTGCCGCACTTCTCTTTGTCTCTTTCTCACTCGATGCATCAAATGCTTCGAAGGTAAGCCACGTCTACTTTGGAACAGATACACATAGCATCGGGCTCTTCTTGGGAGCCGCCCTTGCAGTGAGCTGGATTCCTCAGAACTTTACAAAGACCGTATCGAAGAAGGCACAAGACTTTATCGATGCAGTTGGGTTTCTTGGATTCTTCGGAATCATCGCAGCGTTCTTATTGATTGATGAGAGCCAACCAACGCTCTACAAAATTGCTTTCCCGCTTGCCGGTATCTGCGGTGCTGCAATTGTGATGTCTGTCGTTCACCCTGCATCGCGCTTTGCACCGGTATTACAGAACCCAGTATTTCTCTGGATCGGTGAACGTTCTTATGCGATTTACTTATGGCACTGGGTAATCTTTCAAGTCACTCGACCATCTGTCGATCTTGCAGGACAAGAATGGGCTCTCTACGCGCTACGCATTCTGATTGTCTTTGCGCTTAGCGATATCTCGCTTCGATATGTCGAACTTCCGATTCGCCGTGGCGTCATTCAATATTGGTATAAAGGTCTTAAGTATCGAACCAAGAAAGAGCGAACAGTGCAGACACGCTCTTTTGCGATTCTCACCGTTGTAGTCATTGCTATTGCTGCAGTCATTAGCGTTCGTGCAATTGGAATCGCCAATGATCAGCGTGCAAAGCTAGAGGCTTTACTGACTTCAGAACCCATCGCAACAGAACAAGTCAATACAGGCGGGCTCTGGGTAACTGGCGACTCGGTCATCCTTGGTATTCGGTCATCACTTGGTGAGAACGCTCCGATTGCCATTATGAATGCTCGCATCGGTAGACAAGCCGGCGAGCTTCTTGAGGTGATGAAGGTTGATCTAGCCAACGCCGCCGACTCCCCCGTTATCTTCAATCTTGGCAATAACAATGCTCTAGGCCGCGAACAGGTACGTGAGATATTTGAACTAGTAAAGAATCAACCTCAAATTATCGTCGTAAATACGGCAGTTCCACGTCCTTGGCGTGTGGCCAATAACGAGCTCATCAATGAGATCGCAGCCGAGTACCCAAATACAACTGTTGTTGATTGGAGCGCGATCTCTGAAGGGCACCCTGAATATTTCGCTCCCGATGGAGTGCACCTCGTGCCGACAGGTGTATCTGTTTATGTAGCGGAGATAGTGAAGTCGCTTAAGTAATTTTGATGCAAAGAAAAATCCCCACCCGGTGATCGGATGGGGATTTTTCTAACTAATGAATTATTCGAACTGACCTGCGAATCCAAATGCCTTCGCAGCGCCTTCAGCACCATCTGCATAAACTGCAGTGACGCGGAATGATGTTGAACCATCTTCTGAAGTCTTAGCAAACTCAGATGAAAGTGTTGTTGCTGAAACTTCTGAAACTACGTTCCATGCGCCCATGTTTGAGCGAGTCTCAACCTTGTAGCCCTTTACATCTCCAGCAGGCGCCTTCCATGTAATGACCATTACTGACTTAGAGCTATCTTTCCAGTTTCCAATGAAACGTGATGGAGCTTCACCTGATGCGACCTCAGTTGCTTCAGAATCTGTAGCTTCGGCAGACTCTGTCGCCATTGGCTCTGCAGAAGCTTCAATCGAAGGCTCTACAGCAGGTGCTGCATCATCAGAATCTTTGCTTGAGTTTGAAATAACGATTGCCGCAAGAAGAACTACTCCGACAAGTACTGCGAGGAGAGTCTTACTTGAAGATCCCTGACGTGGCGCTGCAGATGGCTTTGCTGGCGCCTTTGCAGCAGCAGGCTTTGCTGGAGTTGGTGTTGTTGAAACATTGACGCGTGCTGAACCAGTTGCTGGAACTGGAGGAACAACAAGCTTTGTCGCTGCCTTCTTCGCAGGAGACTTCTTCGCAGCTTTCTTGACTGTTGCCTTCTTCGCAACTGCCTTCTTGGTTGTGGTCTTCTTCTTCGCTACAGATTTCTTTGCAACTGCCTTCTTCGCAGTCGACTTCTTCGCTACTGACTTCTTAGCTGTGGTCTTCTTGGCCACAGACTTCTTCTTCGCAGCCGTCTTCTTTGCAGGAGACTTCTTGGCTACAGACTTCTTAGCAACCTTCTTAGGTGCAGCTTTCTTGGCTGCTGACTTCTTCTTTACTGCCACGGTATATCTCCTTGAGTTATGAAACGGTGGAATATAAGGAAAGTTTAACCTAGGGATTTGAGCAAAGTGATCACATGCGGTGCTATTGCTCGGAGTGATTTCCCTCGATGGCTAATCGCATCCTTCTCTTCTGCGCTCATTTGTGCGCTGGAGAGCTGCAATCCATCAGGTCTAAAGATTGGGTCGTAGCCAAATCCTTGTTCGCCAATTGGTGCGCGCAGAATCCAGCCATTGAATTGGGCTTCTTCGCAGTGGCTTCTGCCATCAGGGAGATAGAGAGCAGCGACGCAGGTGAAGTGAGCGCTTCGCTTCTCATCAGGAACATCTGCAAGTTGTTCCAATACCTTTGCAGTATTTGCTGCATCGTCACCATGGTTTCCAGCCCATCGAGCTGAGAAAATTCCAGGATCGCCATTAAGTGCATCGACGCAGAGTCCGCTGTCATCAGCGATGGCGGGAATTCCGGTTGCAATAGACATTTCTCGCGCTTTCTTCAGAGCATTTGCTTCGAAAGTGGCGCCATCTTCGACGACATCATGTAAATCTGGGAATTGATCAAGACCTACTAAATCAATCTCTCCAGGAGCAACAGCATCAAGGATGCGGCGGAACTCTTCGATCTTTCCTTTATTGCGCGTTGCAAGTAAGAGCTTATGTGCCATTTACTTCGCGAGAGCTTGCTTCTGGAGTTCAGTGAGAGTTGCAGATCCTGCAACTGCCAAGTTAAGTAGTGAGTCAAGGAGGGCGCGATCAAATGGTGCACCTTCTGCAGTTCCTTGTACTTCAATAAAGCGACCATCGCCTGAACAGACAACGTTCATATCTGTCTCAGCGCGAACATCTTCTTCGTAACAGAGATCAAGCATTGGAACTCCATCAATAATGCCAACGCTTACTGCTGCAACTGAATCAGCAAGTGGCTTTGCCCCTGCCTTCACATGGCCTTGCTTCTGTGCCCAGGAGATTGCATCTGCGAGTGCAACGTATGCACCTGTAATTGCTGCTGTGCGAGTTCCGCCATCTGCCTGCAAAACATCGCAGTCAATCACGATTGTATTTTCGCCAAGTTCCTTCATATCCACGATGCCGCGCAATGAACGACCGATGAGGCGAGAAATTTCTTGTGTGCGTCCGCCCAACTTGCCCTTTACGCTTTCACGATCTGAACGAGTGTGTGTTGCGCGCGGAAGCATTGAATATTCAGATGTAACCCAGCCATTGCCTGAATCCTTAAGCCAACGCGGAACACCTGGAGTAAAGGAAGCAACACAGAGCACACGAGTCTTTCCAAATTCAACAAGCACAGAACCCTCGGCGTGATCGAGCCAACCTCGTGTGATTTTGATGTCGCGAAGCTGATCTACTGATCGTCCGTCGTTGCGTGCCATGTCATGCCCCATTTTCTGAATGTATTGGTATTAGAGAACTTGATGTTGAACAGAACCTACTTCAGGTCCTAAGAAGCGTCGTGCAAGTACTTCAAAAGCTTTGGCATCGCCAGTAGCGAGAAAACGGTGTGTAGCAGGTGTCTCTGATGGCTGACGCAAGAGTGAATTTTCAACAAGAACGCGATAAAGATCTTTTGCCGTCTCTTCGGCGCTCGAAACAAGTGAAACTCCATTACCCATTACATAAGAAATAACACCTGTAAGGAGTGGGTAGTGAGTACATCCAAGAACCAAGGTATCTACTTCGGCATCAATCATCGGCTGCAAGTATTCGCGGGCAACCTTGGTGATTGCATCTCCGGAAGTTTCACCACGTTCGACATACTCAACAAAGAGTGGGCAAGCAATTGATTCAATAGATAGCTGGGGCGCTGCAGCAAATGCATCGAGATAAGCCTTTGATTCAATAGTTGCTCTAGTTCCGATTACTCCAACTTTTCCTGAGCGAGTAGCCGCAACTGCACGTCGAACCGCGGGTTGAATAACTTCGATAACTGGCACTGAATAACGCTCGCGTGCATCGCGAAGCATCGCAGCACTTGCAGTGTTGCAAGCAATAACCAGAGCCTTCACGCCTTGGTCAACTAAGAAGTCCAAGGTCTCGAGTGCAAAGTCACGAACTTCAGCGAGTGGACGAGGGCCATACGGTCCGCGAGCGGTATCGCCGATATAGAGAGTTGATTCGTTGGGAAGTTGATCGAGAATTGCGCGAGCGACTGTGAGTCCGCCGACGCCAGAATCGAAGATACCGATTGGCGCGTTACTCATGGATTAAGTCTAACCGCGAGAAGGCGTTAAGCCCAAAGAGTGCCGTCGAGCCCTTCGGTTGCCTCTTCGATTTGCGAGCCGTAAACGCCAGTAGATAAGTATTTCCAGCCTGCATCGCAGACGATGAATGCGATATCAGCATCTCGTCCGTCGCGAATTGCTTCCTTGCCCATAGCAATCGCTGCATGAAGAATTGCACCTGTTGAGATGCCTGCGAAAATTCCTTCAACTTCAAGTAATTCACGTACGCGCTTCACTGAATCTTCTGCGCCCACAGAAAAGCGACGAGTTAAAACAGTTGCATCATAAAGTTCTGGAACAAAGCCTTCATCAATATTGCGAAGTCCGTATACAAGTTCTCCATAACGAGGTTCAGCTGCAATGATCTGAACATCTGGATTCTGTTCGCGAAGATAGCGACCTGCACCCATAAGAGTTCCGGTGGTACCTAAACCAGCAACAAAGTGAGTGATTGTTGGAAGATCTTTGAAAATTTCTGGACCGGTGCCGTTGTAATGCGCTGCTGTATTTGCAGGGTTTCCATATTGATATAGGAATACGTAACTTGGATTTTGCGCTGCAATTTCTTTCGCAACACGGACTGCTTCATTTGAACCGCCAGCTGCAGGTGAAGAGATGATCTCTGCTCCCCACATCTCAAGCAGTTGGCGACGTTCAGGGCTTGTGTTCTCTGGCATCACACAGATGAGTTTGTAACCGCGCACCTTTGCAGCCATGGCGAGTGAGATTCCTGTGTTGCCACTTGTTGGTTCAAGAATTGTTGAGCCAGGCTTAAGTAAGCCATCTTTCTCTGCAGCCTCAATCATTGAGATCGCTGTGCGATCTTTAATGGAACCGGTTGGATTTCGATCTTCCATCTTTGCCCAGAGACGAACATTGGGAGCAGGTGAGAGTCGAGGAAGGCCAATAAGTGGTGTGTTACCTACTGACGATTCGAGAGAGTCGTAACGAGCCAAAATTATCCGCCAGCGACTGCAGGCAAAATTGTTATGGAGTCGCCATCTTTAATCTGCGCTTCAAGTCCACCAAGAAAACGAACATCTTCATCGTTGACGTAGACGTTGATGAAGCGACGGAGCGCTCCGTTTTCAAGAAGACGTTCTCCGAGACCGGCGTACTGCGCATCGAGATCTGCAATAACTGCAGAGAGGGTTGCACCAGATGCCTCAACGGACTTTTGGTCCTTGGTATATGGGCGCAAAATTGTTGGGATACGTACGTCGATTGCCATAGTGGTAATTATGTCGAAAAAGAGCCGTGAACTCTAATTGAAAATATCAGTCGGTGATTGTGACGGGTTCCTCGGTAACTACGCCGTCAATGATGCGATATGAACGAAACTCTGTTGCAGGTGCAATCTCTTCGCGTGTAGAGACCAGCACATAATGCGCACCTGGCTCTCCGGCATAGGCGATATCTGTGCGAGATGGGTAGGCCTCAGTCTCAGTGTGCGAGTGATAGATGACGACAATCTCTTCATCGTTGTCATCAACTTCGCGATAGAGCGCAAGGAGATCTTTCGGATCAAATTCATAAAATGTTGGTGAGTGCGCTGCATTAAGCATCGGCTTATGGCGAAGGGCTTTATCTGAACCAGCTGGTCCAAGGATTACTCCGCAACATTCATCGGGATATTCCGCACGCGACTGTTCGAGAATTGCATCAACAAATGCGCGTGAAATCTCGAGTGACATATGTGAATCCTACACAAGAATTTCTAGTGGAGAGAACTTACGAGTTACCGAGCTGTGATTCTTCATCTTCATCGGCATCATCAATGAGGGCCGATAGCAAAGTCTCTTGTAGCCAACCGAGCCATGTGTAGACCGCATAGACACCGCGCAAAGGATCATCGGGCGCCAAAAGTTCAAGATCTTCCTGAGAATTGTTCTGCACCTTTAATCTGACACCGAGTGCAAGGCGAATGTCGTTGATTGCACCAAGCCATGCGTTGGCATTGTCATGATCTAAATCAATGACTCCATCATCGGAAGATTTCAGATGGATGCGCATTGAGATTGCATGTGCTTGTTTCTTTTGTCGCAAAGTTGCCTCTGTGTATCGCCTAAATTCTGATGCATCCACTTGATCTGCATATGCATTGGGAAGCAGGCGGTGTAGTACTTCATCTTCTGGTGGAGAGTCGTGTGAAGTAATTCCAACCATCGCTGCCAGTGGGTCATCGTGGCCATGGTCATGTCGCTCAGCCAGCAACTCAATGATTTGTTCGCAGAGATTGAGGAGCACTTCCTTTTCACTGTCGGCAAATGTTGCTACGTATGAATGGTCGCCATGGCGCTTAAATCCTTCGGTCGCGGTCATAGCTGATCGCCACGTTGCAAGGTGGCCCAAAGCCCATATTCGTGAAGGCGTGCCACATCATGTTCCATCTCTTCGCGGCTGCCGGTAGAAACAATGGCCTTGCCATCGTTATGTACTTGCAACATCAACTCTGTTGCACGTGCCTTTGAATATCCGAAGAGCTCCATAAATACATAGACCACATACGTTTGCAGGTTGACCGGGTCATCCCAGACGATGGTGACCCAAGGTGTATCGCCAGAAAAGATTGCACGAATCTCTTCTTCGATTTTATCTGCAGTCTTTACCATCACCGGATAATGATATTAAAGGTTGGGCTGCTCACAACGTTCCAGAGCGAATCTGCAGCAACAGTTACTCGAAGTGGGACAACTCCTCGTGGATAACCGCTAAGCGTGATCGTGAAATTGCCTTGAGCATCTGTCAGAACTGCCGTTCCGGCTGCTTTCCACTCTTTTCCAACAAGACGTTCGAGCGCAACCGAACTTCCTGCAAGACGTGGCCTGATATTTCCACTGATGGTTATTGCAGTCGCAGACTTAACCGTTGCAGGCGCTGATACGACGAGAAGGCGATTGACTGAAACTGGGAACTCTGGGCTTAAGCCTTCAGTGCGTTCCCACGTTGCATCTGATGCGACTCGGATAGCAGTGCTCTTTCCGACAATGACAGCTTTCTCAATCTTTCCATCAATGCCTGATGTGGCAGTTGCAAGAAGTCGCCACGTTGAATCACCTTGTGATTTACCTTCGATGCGAACTGGTACACCAGCAACGGCGGATTTGTCCTTAATTGTTAACAACGCATTTACAGTAATTGGATTTCCATAATCAACAACGTTCTTATCAATTGCAGCGGTCAGCGTTACTTGATCAGGGGCAACTGATTTAGCAACTGTGCGAATTGCTTCCATGGCAAGGGGTTCTTCCATGCCGAAAGTCCATGCTGTAATTCCACCGATTCGATATTTGGTAACAAGGTCTGCGCGTAGCGCCCAGCTTCTGGCATCTTGATACCAAGCAGTGCGCGATGCTGTGCACGATGTAGATAAACCTGTTGCGGTGGTTCCGTTATAGACCTTCTGATACGAGAAGGTCATCTCGCCAAATTGCTCGTTATATGTTGGAACTGCGCCATATGTTGCTGCAAGCGCCTGTGCATCGCGCATCACAAATGTTGCAGCCTTCGCACCAGCTTTTACTGTATTAATAACGTTGGCAGGACAGACGCCAGTTACTGCTGTTACCCAGTCGCGTCCATATCCAGGGACTCCGACATAAACTTTTGAGGCAGGCATGATCGAAACTGCATATTGAACTGTGCGTTCCGTCCAGGTAATTGGGCCAATTGGACCTACCTTCGAGACGGAATAGTCATACGTCATGATTCGCAACTTATCGATGTAAGGCGCAATGGCAGCCCATGCATATACAAAGTAACCCTTTTGAGCCCCAGTTGGGTTCAGTACATATGGCGTTGAGACTGAAAGCAATTTCTTCTCTGCACGCAGTGCGGCGCTTAGCTCTTTCACGAGTGCAACCCACGAAGGTGCCGTGCTTGCCCATGTGGTGTTTCCATCAACGAAAGCAAAACCTTCAAAATCTAGATCAACGCCATCGTAATTATTTGTCCGTACTAAATTCATAATCGCATTTACGACTTGTGTGCGCGAAGTTGGATTCTTAAGAAGTCCTGCCAAAACTAATTTGCTCGTTCCATCTGTGATTGTTGGAATAATCGAAAATCCGGCATTGCGCATGGCTGTCAGTGGTTCAGAGATAGGAACACTTGGATTTGCTGGTGCATATAAATCTGCAACGTATGGAGCTTTTGCTTTTCCATCAAATTTCAAGGTGTACCAAAAAGGCATTACTTCGCGAACTAAATCCGCATTGTTCAGCGCATCAGGAAGCGCGGTCTTCATGGAGTAATAAGGAATCCAGCCAGTCATGATTTTTCGTGGAGGATTGTCATCGGCACGGGCTGGCACTGTGAGCGCTGTTGCGAAGAGCGAGAGAGCTGCAATGACTAGCGCTGTTGAACGGAAGAGGTTCTTTGCCATGGCATTCCTCTCTGTGAAATTAGCGCTCTAGCGGTGTCCAGGTCGTATCGGTCGTTGCAAAGAGTGCCATATCAATCTGCCGACCATCATCACGTGTGACCTTGTTGCGCAATATTCCTTCTTTTTGGAAGCCCGCAGTTGTGAGAAGTTTCTGTGAAGCGGCGTTTTCTACATCCGCAAGGCCATCAATGCGTCTAAAGCCAATTGTGCGCAATCCATAATCAGTAATCATCTTGGCAGCGATTGTTCCGATGCCTTTTCCGCGCATCGATTTCTCAAGCCAGTAACCGATTTCAGCGGTGTGATTCTTGATGTTGATGGTGTGAAGCGAAATCACTCCGGCAAATTTTGCATCAGCGCCATTTCCATATTCGATAACAAATCTCAGCTCACGACGTTCTGCGAGGCTAAATGGATCTGATCGCACGAAATCAATTGCGTGATCAAGTGTGTATGTCGCCGGAACTGTGGTGAATGCTGGAATCAGTGGGTCTTGGCAGGCATTAAAAATCGAATCGATATCTTTTTCAGCGCTTTGGCGCAGAGTGACGAGCCCATATTGCAGAGTGGGGATCTCAGAGGGCCACCAAATCATGAGTGGTTAGCCGACGAGTTCGGAATCGTGCTGACGAGATTGATCGTGTGTGCAGCTGAGGTTTGATGGCAGTGATGCACAGGAATCGCAGAGAAGAATGAGTTGGTGACATGAAGCTGTGTTGCAGTTGCGGAAATCCTTTGTTGGCGCGCTGCACTTGTCGCATTCGCCGATGACCTTTGCTTTATCGCTGAAATCCATCGCCATACGATCATCGAAGATGTAGAGCGAACCTTCCCAGTTTGCTTCATCGCCGAAACGTTCGCCGTACTTAACGATTCCACCATCGATTTGGTAGACCTCGTTAAATCCGCGCTTCTTCATGACTGCAGATAAAATCTCGCAACGAATTCCGCCGGTGCAATAAGTAACGACTGGCTTATCTTTGATGTGGTCGTACTTGCCACTCTCGATTTCGCGGATGAAATCGCGTGATGTATCTACATCAGGAACGATTGCATTCTTAAACTTTCCGATTTTTGCTTCGTAGGCATTACGACCATCGAAGAAAACGACCTCATCGCCGCGCTCTTTCACAAGTTCTTCGACTTGCTCTGGGCGAAGATGTACACCGCCACCGACTACGCCGTTTTCATCAACTTCAATTTCGTTGGGGCTGCCGAATGCGACGAGTTCATCTTTGACGACAACACGAAGGCGAGGAAATTCGTTGCCTGTTCCATCTGACCATTTGAAGACAGTTTTCTTCAGACCTTCGTAGCGGCGAGTTTCGCGCACATACTTCTTTACATCGGCCATTTCTCCGCCGACTGTTCCATTGATTCCATGCTTTGAAATCAGGATGCGGCCTTTGAGATTCAGAGATTGGCACAAGTATTTCTGCCAGAGCAGCACAGCTTCAGGATCGGCGATTGGCGTAAATTTGTAATACAGAATCACCTTGTTGAGCTTGGGTGCATGCTTATTCACATTCCCATTCTAACGCCGCTACCGACTGTAATAAACCCGCCCATTTACGCACGCAGAGCCACCCACTCGAAAATACTTTTCCCCAGGTGTCGATAGTCAAGCGAATAGACAGAACGCTTTGTCAGTGCGCTCAACGAATATCGCCTCCATGACGACAGCACGCCTTATCGATGTAGCGGGGCTCTCTGCACATGTGTCAGAACTTCTCCGCACGATTCCGGGTGCCGCAACATTGGCTCGTCTCTCAGAAATTGATCCGTGCTCACTCAGCGCCGCTGATCGCATTAACTACCTCGCAGCTCTCGACCGCCAAGATGGCTGGCTCTATGCCTTGCGTCAACGTGCAATTGCCGCAGTTGCTGGACTGCAGCCCAGCGAAGGTGAAGGGCCGCTTTATGGTGTCGATGAGGCAGAGCGCGAAGATGTTTCGACCGCACTTCGATTGGCACCAGCGACTGCACAGTCACGCATTGATATTGCGCGTACTTTGGTTAATAACTTGCCTAACACTTGTTCGGCGCTTGCTACCGGAGAAATTTCTGCTGCGCATGCCACTGTAATTGCTCGCGAAGCAGCAATTGCGATTCGTAATGGTGCACCGGATTCAGTCATCTTCGAAGTAGAACAGCGCGCCATTTCCTTCGCCGAACTACATACACCGGGGCAAGTAGCAGCGCGCGTGCGAACTGATATTGCTAAAGCCATTCCCGAAGAGTTCGAAGAGATGACATCTCGAGCGACCGCGCTTCGACGAGTCAGTTGCTATAACGAAGCGGATGGTATGTCTACAGTCGTCGCGATTTTACCCGCGGCCGATGCGCAGATTGTTATGAATTCCATCGAAGCCTTCATCTTGCGCCAAGATCAACTTCATCTCTCACAGAACAAAAGCGATACAGATCGCACAATTGATCAGAAGCGCGCTGATGCACTTTCAACAATCTGCTCTAACTTCCTCGCTGAAATCTCTGAGACCGTCACTCCGCAACGTCGTCCGCTCACCGTCAATGTGACTGTCGATCTGCCAACACTTCTCGGTCTTTCTGAAAATCCTGGTCAGCTTGCGGGCTATGGACCAATTCCTGCATCGGTTGCGCGAGAACTCGCATCGGACGCGAAGTGGAAGAGATTCATTACCGAGCCACAAACTGGAAATCTCCTGGATTTCGGGCGCGAAAGTTATGAACCACCGCAACATCTCAAGGATTTTCTTATCGCTCGAGATCGAACTTGTCGTTTTCCAGGTTGTCGAAGATCGGCCCTACTTTCCGATCTCGATCACGCTGAAAGTTGGGAATCCGGAGGTTCAACCTCTCCTGAAAATATCGGCGCACTCTGTCGAAGGCATCACCGACTCAAGACTCACGATGGCTGGAGAATTCAAAGCTTTAGCGATGGCTCCTGCACCTGGACATCTCCGCTCGGAAAAGAGTTCTTTACTCCTGCACGCTCTATGAATGAGCCCGTTTAGTTCGCCTTGCGACTAGTTGAAAGTTCAACTACATTTAAGGCAAGTCAAAGGAGCCACCGTGCCAGCAGTAACCGTCAGTGACATCACCATCCTTCCGCGCATCAGCGATACAACAGGTCTACGTGCGCGTCGCGTTAAGAGCATTACAACTGCTCCGCAAGGTTTTGAAGGAGAAGGATTCCCGGTTCGTCGTGCATTTGCGGGTGTTGATTTAGCAGAGCTCGATCCATTTATTCACCTCGATCAAATGGGCGAAGTTGAATATGCACCAGGAGAACCAAAGGGAACTCCGTGGCACCCACACCGTGGTTTTGAAACAGTTACATACATTATTGATGGCATCTTCGATCATAAAGATTCCAATGGTGGCGGCGGAACTATCTCTGATGGAGATACGCAATGGATGACAGCTGGTGGCGGAATTCTTCATATTGAAACTCCCCCAGAACATCTCGTGATGTCAGGTGGCTTGTTCCACGGTTTCCAACTTTGGGTAAATCTCCCTGCAGCTAAGAAGTGGTCACCTCCTGCATATCAGGATGTTCGTGCAAACGACGTTGCACTTCTATCTTCAACTGATGGCGGTTCCCTTGTTCGTATCATTGCTGGTGAACTTGATGGCCATGTAGGTCCTGGAACCACACAGACCCCAATTACTTTGATTCACGCAACTGTGGCACCGGGTGCAGAACTTCGCCTTCCTTGGCGCAAGGATTACAACGCACTTGTCTACACAATGTCAGGTCATGGCTTTGTTGGTGACGAACAGCGTCCGGTTTCAATGGGTCAGCTCACTGTCTTCGGAGATGGCGACACAATCGTTGTGCGTGCTGCAAATCAGCAAGAGTCACGTTCACCAAACCTCGAACTCTTTATTCTTGGTGGCCAACCAATCAAGGAACCAGTTGCCTGGATGGGCCCTTTTGTTATGAATACAAAGCGCGAAGTGCTTCAAGCATTTGAAGATTTCCAGAAGGGTCTCTTGGGCTCAATCCCTGCGATCTATAAGGAAGATGCGAAGAAGCCACTGAACCGCACAGATAAGTTATCTGGCGATGTTCTCGACGTGCATAACGCTCCCACTGACCTACAAGAGGGATAGTTCTAGAGAAGGTTTACAGAGCCTTGAGCGCTGAGACTACCTTTGTAAGAGATGCCTTTGCGTCTCCAAAGAGCAACATCGTCTTTGGATCATAGAGAAGTTCATTCTCGATACCAGCAAAACCAGGGCGCATTGAGCGCTTCAGGAAGATGATGTTCGATGCGTGATTGACTTCAAGAATTGGCATTCCATAGATAGGGCATCCTGGAGTTGTCTGCGCTGCAGGGTTCACAACGTCATTAGCTCCAATAACAATCGCAACATCTGTCTGACCGAAAGTTGGATTTACTTCATCCATTTCAGCTAGCTGATCGTAAGGAACGTTTGCTTCAGCAAGTAGAACGTTCATATGTCCTGGCATACGACCTGCAACTGGGTGAATTCCATAGGCAACATCGATTCCCTTAGAGATCATCAAATCAGCGAGTTCGCGGACAGTGTGCTGGGCTTGAGCAACAGCAAGACCGAAGCCAGGAACGATTACAACGCGACGTGCATAGTTAAGAAGAATTGCAACGTCATCAGCAGAACCTGAACGCACTGGACGTTCTTCTGCGGAACTTGATGCTTCTTGTGGCTTTGCAGTAAATGCGCCGAACAAAGTTCCGAAGAGTGAGCGGCCCATTGCCTCCGCCATCAAGCGAGTCAAGATAGTTCCTGATGCACCAACGAGAGTTCCAGCGATGATGAGAAGTGTTGATGAGAGTACATATCCACTTGCTGCAACGGTAAGACCAGTGAAGGCGTTAAGGAGTGAGATAACGATTGGCACATCTGCGCCGCCGACTGGAAGTACGAAGAGCACACCGAAGAGAAGTGAGAGCACTGCAAGTGCTAGTAGTGGTGTGGTTCCGAGCGCTGCAACAACCCAAACAGAAGTACCAAGTACTGCTGCGAGAGTTCCTGCAATAACGAAACGTCCGCCAGGGAATACAACCGGGCGCGTTGTCATCAACTCTTGCAGCTTCATAAATGTGATGATCGAACCGCTGAATGAAACACAGCCAACAACAACGGTAAAGACAGTGAAGATAACTTCTGCAGTTGTGGCTTCTGCGCCAAGGTTGAGATATTCAACGATTGCAACGAGAGCAGCTGCTCCGCCACCAACACCGTTAAAGAGTGCAACAAGTTGAGGCATCTGAGTCATTTCGACCTTGCGAGCTGCAGGCACTCCAATAATGAGGCCTACTGCAATTGCGCCAAGAATCCACCAGAAGTTATGAAGTGGAAGTGAATGACCTACCTCTTCTCCGTGTGATGGAGTGACGTAGAGAAAGACAGAGAGAGTTGCAACGGTGGCGCCGAATGCGCCAATCAGGTTTCCGCGACGAGCAGTCTTTGGATGGGAAAGCCCTTTGAGAGCCAAGATGAAAGCAACGCCGGCTGCGAGGCCGATCAAGCTATAGAGAGTGCTATTCATAATTCGCCCCCCTTCTTCTTCGGCTTAAACATTTCGAGCATGCGATCTGTAACAACAAAGCCGCCGACCATATTGATGGTTGCAAGAACAATCGCGGCAAGAGATAAGCCGAGTTCAAGATTTGATTCGCTGTGATCAGCGACGATGATGGCGCCAACAAGAATGACACCGTGAATTGCGTTCGCACCTGACATCAGTGGTGTGTGAAGAGTTGAAGAGACTTTCGAAACAACTTCAAACCCCACAAAGACTGCGAGAACGAAGATGGAAATGATTGCGATTGCATCCATTAGTTGCTACCCGCCCCAGTCTTAGTTGAATTGTCGCTTGCTCCTGGTGTGTGCTTGGTACCGCCATGAGTTGTGGCTGACTTGTCGATGATTTCATCGGTGAAATCGATGTTGAGAGCAACTGGTGCTCCATCTTTACTAGGTGTGGTCATCAAGGTCAGAAGGTTTACGACGTTACGTGAATACAAGCTCGAAGCGTGGAATGGGAGCTGGCTTGGCACATCTTTACCGCCCCAGATCTGAACGCCTTTTTCAGTAACAACAATCTCACCGGGCTTTGATCCTTCGACGTTTCCGCCTGTTTCTGCAGCTAAGTCAACGATGATTGTTCCGGCTTCCATCGCATCAACCATCTGCGCTGTCATTAAGCGAGGTGCTGTGCGTCCTGGAACTGCAGCCGTTGTAATCACTACATGTGACTTTGCAATGTACGGAGTCAAAAGTTCACGTTGCTTTGCAGCGCGCTCTTCTGACATTTCGCGGGCATACCCGCCAGCACCTTCAAGTGCTTCGAGTTCGAGATTGATAAATGTTGCACCCATTGACTTCACTTCATCAGCAGATGAAGGACGAACGTCATAAGCGCTCACAACGCCGCCAAGTCGGCGAGCTGTTGCGATTGCTTGAAGTCCTGCAACACCCGCACCAAGCACAAGTACCTGAGCCGGTGTAACTGTTCCTGCAGCTGTCATTAGCATTGGGAAGAATCGTGGTGAAAGTTCGGCGCCGACAAGAGCCGCGCGATAACCAGCGCAGAGCGCCTGTGAAGTCAGCGCATCCATTGATTGCGCACGTGAAATACGTGGAACAAGTTCAAGTGAGAACGCTGTTACTCCGGCACTTGTTGCTGCATCGATTGAATCAACTGCTGTAACTGGAGAAAGGAAAGAGATTGTGACGGCGCCTTTCTTGAGGCTGCCCATCTGCGCTGGTGTCAGTGAGGTAACGGAGAGAACCACATCAGCATCACTAATAACGTTGCCACTCTTAACTGTGGCACCCGCAGCTGTAAAGAGATCATCCGTTGCTTGCGAATGAACGCCTGCTCCGGATTCAATGACGACTTCATAACCAAGTCGCGTTAACTTATTGATGACATCTGGCACGAGCGCTACGCGCTTCTCGCCATCTCTGATTTCTCTAGGAACAGCAACTCTCATGGCAATAAAGGTACTGGTTAGACCTCAACGCGGCTATGTGAATTGCATCAGATTCGGCCGATTGCCGCAGAACTATCTCGACATAAAGAGATAATTAATAAGAAGTCCCGCAGCGATTGTTAGCTAGGGGCTTGCTTAGTAATTATCTCGGCAAACCCTTTAGCTCACCGCGGGTGAGGTGATAGAGCAACGCTTGAATCGTTGTGCGGCGGTGATACGCCTCGCGCCAGATGACTGACTTTGGTCCGTCGATGACTGATGCTTCAACTTCTTCACCGCGGTGCGCAGGTAGGCAATGCATAAAGATGGAATCTTTCTCAGTTAGTGACATCAAATTCTCGGTCACTGCATATGGCGCAAGTGCCTTCATCTTTTCGGCGCGCTCTGCTTCAGGGTCGCCCATCGACATCCACACATCTGTGTAGAGAACCGATGCGCCCTTTGCTGCAGCTTCTGCATCTGTTGTTACTTCAATTGTTCCACCGCTCTTTGCGGCAATCTCTTTCGCCTTTGCAACAACTGCGGCATCGGGTGCCCACTTGCCATCAGGAGTTGCTGCAACAACATGTGCGCCCATGATTGCGCCCATGATTAACCAGGCATGGGTCATATTGTTTCCATCGCCGAGATAAACAAATTTGCGGCCCTTGATGTCGTTGCCAAAGTTTTCGCGGATTG
The DNA here is from genome assembly GCF_965234405.1 of Planktophila turicensis (SeqCode). Taxonomy (GTDB): domain Bacteria; phylum Actinomycetota; class Actinomycetes; order Nanopelagicales; family Nanopelagicaceae; genus Planktophila; species Planktophila turicensis. Next base: position 231,807 of record NZ_OZ248346.1, on the reverse strand, counting down.
TTACCCAATCTGCAAGAAGCTGAGTTGGATGATCATCATCAGTGAGACCGTTGATAACAGGAATTGAAGATTCAGCGCCGAGTTCATCGACATCAGATTGCTTAAAGGTACGGATAATTAGCGCATCACAGAAACCGCTGATGATTTTTGCTGTATCAGCGATTGTTTCTCCGCGACCAAGCTGTAGATCATCGCCACGGATAAAGATAGGTGTTCCGCCAAGGTGCGCCACTGCTGTTTCTGAGGCAAGGCGAGTACGTGTTGAAGGCTTGGTCATGTAGATCGCGACAGTCTTATTGCTCAACGCTGTGTTGGAGCGGAGCGGATTCTTCGCAAAGTCAGCTGCTGTATCGAGGAGTAAATCGACATCAGCGCGGGAAAGGTGCTCTGTGCGTAGTAAGTCTTTCATTGGGAGATTCTACAGTCATATTAGATACTAGGAGCATGGGTATTTTCGACCGCGGTCTTCCAACGCTTGATTCACCTATTACTGGTGCAGATACAGACACACTCACTCGCCCCGTAGAACAAGAAGATGATGGTGGGCATGATCGCTTCGCTCATTACATTAAGAAAGAGAAAATTGTTGAATCAGCAGTAACCGGTAAATCTGTCCGCGCTTTATGCGGAAAGAAATGGGTTCCTTCTCGTGATCCGCAGAAGTATCCCGTCTGCCCAATCTGCAAAGAGATTTTTGAAGGGCTAAAGCCTGGTCCTGAAGATGGCGACAAGGCAGAGTAAAAGAACTCACTGTAATTAAGACGTTACTTGTCACTTGCAATAAGGGGCATGCACTCCACAGAAATCAATCTCCTGATTTAAATCTGTAACAACGCTCTTAACGTTACGGCCATGAATAACTACACAATCCACTCAACTAAAGCTTCTAGCGCTGCCCTTGCTACACCACAAAGTCGAATTGTCGCCTACCTCATTGATCTCATCCTCTTTGGCATCACCTTTGGGGTTGGGTGGCTTATTTGGTTCTTTATGATTGCAGAACGTGGCGCAACTCCAGGTCACGACTTAATGGGGCAACAGGTTGTAAGTGCAAAGAATGGAGAGCCGCTCTCGCTCGGAAAGATGATTCTTCGAGAAATCCTACTTAAGGGAATTTTCGCCACAGTCTTGGGATCGATGACAATGTTTCTGAATTACGTCGTCGATGGAGTGTTCATCTTCCGTGATGATCGACGGGCAATTCATGATCATCTACTTGGTACAAAAGTGGTGCAAGCAAGAAGCTCGACAATATTCGATAGATTGCAGAACTTGTAGCTGAACCTTTTTGTGGAGGTGCCGGGAATCGAACCCGGGTCCTTCAGAATTAAAACAGGGCTTCTACGGGCGTAGTGTGTTTATCGTTTTCTCAGTCCTGAATCTCTTACACACAAGTATTCAACGAACTCATTTGCGAAACTGTTCTCTCGAGATATTCGCAACGCTATCTCGATGAAAAGCTCTCTAGCGACGCCAGGTTCCGGGACGAGAGCGCGCCCGGGCTGACGGATTCGGTACTAGCTTATGCAGCTAGAGCGAAATCACTGCGACTGTTGTCTGCAGTTATTTGTGCACAGGTTTCATGGTTTACGAGATCATCCCGGCTTCCTCGGCCCGCTTCCCCTGCCTCAACAACTAAAGTCGAGACCGTTCACCCCCGTGAACGTTGAAGAGCGTTTTATTAAGTTGTGCATTCAGTATAGAGAACGCATAAGACAAGTGAGAAATTCCCGAAAATCTAAGCGTGAAAACTAGAAGGAGTCTTTGCCGGATTGGCGTCGAGATAGTTCGCGGTTTACTTCACGGGTTGCTTGCTGCTCCATCAAAGTAGAACGCTTATCGTGCGCTTTCTTACCCTTGGCAACAGCGACTTCAATCTTCGCTTTTCCATCTTTAAAGTAGAGCTGCAATGGTACAAGAGTGATTCCAGAATCCTTTGTGCGCGCAGCAATCTTGCGAAGTTCCAGTTTATGAACAAGCAGCTTTCGCTTACGACGAGGTGTGTGGTTTGTCCACGTTCCTTCTGTGTATTCAGGAATATGAACGCCATGTAGCCAGAGTTCGCCATTTTCAACCATGGCAAAGCCATCGATCAGAGATGCGCGGCCTGCACGGAGTGATTTCACTTCTGTTCCCATTAAGACGATGCCACATTCATAGACATCATCAATGGAGAAATCGTGACGAGCTTTCTTGTTCTGAGCGATGAGCTTCTTACCTAGTTCTTTAACCATGAGCTCACCTCCCAGCAAGTATTACTTTGAAGGGCTAATTAAACCTTCAAATAACGGCGAAGGGTAATGAGCGAAGCAATCGTTGAAACAACGAGGCCTGTAAGGAGCAACCACGCAGAAGCTGCCGCAACTTCGCCCCAACCGAAGAACTTGGTGAAGGTAAGAAGAGGCGCGACCTTCTCTTGGACTACGTACTTAAGCCCCGCAAGAAGTCCGGTCGCAAGTCCCCAACCGATAAAGGCTGAGAAAATTCCTTCGAGAAGGAATGGAAGTTGAATCGACCAAGAAGATGCTCCGACCAACTTCATCACGCCAGTTTCACGGCGACGGTTAAATGCTGCGATACGAAGTGTGTTGCTAATAAGCAACGCCGCTGTGAGAACGGAGAGAAGTCCAACTGCAAGTGCGCCATTGCGAAGCACGCCAAGCAAGCGGAAGAACTTCTCAAGAATGGTGCGCTGATCTTGCACAATATCTACGCCAGGTCGTCCGCTAAATGCGCTAACGACAACATCAAACTGTGTTGGGTCTTTCAGCTTTACTCGGAATGATTCAGGAAGCTGATCTGCTGTGACGTTCTGCGCAATTGCCGAATCCTTAAAGCGCTCTTTAAAGCGCTCAAATGCTTCAGTCTGTGATTCATAAAAGACGCTATCTACAACAGGAAGTGCATCAAGATCTGCCTTAATTGTTGCGCGCTGTTCTGGAGTGACAACTCCACCAGCACATGAAGGTGATTCAGAGAGAGATCCGCAGAGGAATACAGATACTTCGATCTTGTCATACCAATAATCCTTCATGGCACTTACCTGTGAATTTGAAAGTAATCCGATGCCAAGGAGTGAGAGCGAGATAGCAACAGTAACAATGACGGCAAAGGTCATAGTGAGGTTACGGCGAAGTCCAATTCGGACTTCACTCATTAAGAATCCTGCGCGCATTTTTCTACCTCATATCCCTTTGCGAATTAACCCGTGTATCCATAAACGCCACGAACCTGGTCGCGGATTACATGGCCGCCATCAAGTTCGATTACGCGCTTGCGCATCTGATCAACAATTCCTGAATCGTGTGTAGCCATTAATACTGTGGTGCCTTCACGATTGATGCGATCGAGCAACTTCATGATTCCTACAGAGAGTGCAGGGTCAAGATTTCCTGTTGGTTCGTCGGCGATGATGATTGATGGACGAGTTACATATGCGCGAGCAATTGCCACGCGCTGTTGCTCTCCACCAGAAATTTCAGATGGCAGACGATCGCCCTTATCTTCAAGCCCAACGAGTTCAAGCATCTCTGGAACTTCGCGATTGATCTCTTTCTGCGAGTAACCAAGAACGTGAAGTGAGAATGCAATGTTCTCTGAAATAGTTTTATTTGGAAGCAAACGGAAATCCTGGAAGACAGTTCCGAGCTGGCGACGAAGTTCTGGAACTTTATGGTTTGCAAGAGTTCCAAGATCTTTTCCAGCAACGTGAATGATTCCTGAAGTTGGTCGCTCTTCGCGAAGAATCAAACGTAAGAAGGTTGACTTACCGGAACCTGACATACCGACCAAGAAGACGAATTCGCCCTTAGTGATTTCAAGGCTTACGCTATCGAGGGCAGGGCGATCCTGACCTGAGTAAATCTTCGTTACATTTTCAAACTTAATCACGCGCTGCTCCTTATGTTCGTGCAGGGGTGCACGTTTGAGACCTGGGCTTAGTTTATGGAGCGCGAGCGGAATTTCTGGGTTGATTCGCGGTATTTAATGGCAATTCACAGGATTAAGAGTGAGATGCGCTACGGCGCCAGCGAATTCCCGCTTCGATGAAATCATCAATCTCGCCATTAAGTACTGCAGATGTATTGCCTGTTTCATGGTTATTTCGAAGATCTTTCACCATTTGATAAGGCGCCAGAACATAGGAGCGCATCTGATTTCCCCATGATCCTGAGTTATCACCCTTTAGAGCATTGATCTTTGCCTGCTCTTCTTGGCGACGACGTTCCAATAGCTTTGATTGCAGAACAGCCATAGCTGTAGCTTTATTTTGAATCTGCGAACGCTCGTTCTGACATGAGACAACAATTCCTGTTGGAATGTGAGTTAAGCGAACTGCAGAGTCCGTTGTGTTAACACCCTGTCCCCCAGGACCAGATGAGCGATAGACATCGACGCGAATTTCTTTCTCATCTAGCTCAATGTGATCGCTCTGTTCAACAACAGGAACAACTTCAACGCCAGCAAAAGATGTGTGGCGACGAGATTGTGAATCAAATGGCGAGATACGAACTAAGCGGTGAGTGCCCTGTTCAACCGAAAGCGTTCCATATGCGTATGGGGCGCTTACGCGGAATGTTGTTGATTTAATTCCCGCTTCTTCAGCGTAGGAAGTTTCAAGGACATCGACCTTATGTTCATGGCGTTCGCAGTAACGCAGATACATGCGCATCAACATCTCTGCCCAGTCGGCTGCTTCAACGCCTCCTGCTTCAGAGCGAATCGTGATCAAAGCATCGCGGTCGTCATATTCACCATTGAGAAGAGTTGTTACTTCTAACTCGCTAATCGCCTTAACCGTTGAGTCGAGTTCGCTTTCGGCATCAAGCAAGGCTGATCCATCTGGTTCACCTGCAGCTAATTCAAAGAGAACCGGCAGATCATCAACGCGACGACGTAATCCCTTAAGGCGAGCAATCGTGGATTGCACTCGTGACAACTTACTTGTCACAGCTTGAGCCTTCTCGGGGTCATCCCACAGATTCGGAACTCCGGCTGCAGCCTCTAGCTCTACCGCTTCTGCTTCAAGCTTTGGAAGATCTAATACCTTTTCAATCGAAGTAAGGGTCGCGCCAATCTCATTGATTTCGAGGTTGTATTCGCGAGCCATAGGTGAAGGATAGCGAGAAGTTAACCGATATTAATTCCATAGTAATTGGTGGTTATTTTTCGCTCACCAAAGGAGCCCACTTCAGATACCACTTGAACGTCTCTTATTCGGGTGAAGGGAAGTATGAATGGGAGGGAGACCGTGGCAGAAGTCCTCAAAGATATTTGAAATCCATCGCACTCAATCTCTTCTACTTTGATCTCAGTAAGGTTTTCGCGAATTAACCCACTTCCATCACTACCTAATTGAGCCATTGAATCAAGTGCATCTTTTGCGCCCTTTTGACAATCGATTGGGATTCCCGGATCCCGCTCTCCTTCGCCTAATACATTGAGGGACAACCTTGTGGCGTTGTACTGACTTCGGTAATAAGCATCTAAATCTAGATTTCGTACTCCACGTTGTGCAGCGGCTTCAGTAATTTGAGTGAGTGATCGCTTTGCTAAATAGACCGATGAGATGTTGGTGAGAATAAGGAGCGTCGTCACAATCATCAGGAAGAGACTCATGATGAGAACAGAAAGTGAACCGCGTTCATCGCGAATAAATCTCCGGATCATCTGATTACCAACCCCCGGCGCTAGGCCCACGGAGAGACATATTCAAGAGCTCTCACCGTAATCGCAGGCTCTCCGTCGCGATTGAGCGTTAACGAAATTCTCACGGAATTATTTGGTGAAATGCATGGCTTGGAAAGACAGTCAACTTCCATGGTGACTCTGGACCCGCTTGAATCATTCGCGAAGCTAAGTACTTTGGAGCCTTCCGAGACAATTTCCTCCGCGACTGCAAATGCGATTTCATCATTTGAACTTGATACAAAACCTCGCGCTGATTCTCGAGCAAGAGTTCTGAGAACTTCTTGGGCTTCGCTCGATGAGGCAAATGAATTGAGGAAGATGAAAAGTGGAATGAAGAGTGGGATTGCAAGTAAGACAAACTCCACAGAGGCGCTTCCGCGCTCTTCGTCTCGCAACGCCTTCAGTGAGGTACGAATGGAGTCCATCATCGTTGATTCTCAATCAGTGCAATTCCCGAAACTTCGGTACGGATTTCATTGCCTAACGAGTCGGTAATACCCGGTAAGAGTTTTGGAAGCGATCGAGAGCGGTAACTGATTACTAGATCCAAATTCTGATTTGGATCTGGAGAATCAATATGAAGAAAAGTATCGCTCTCAGAGAATTCTCCACTGATGGCTCTAGAAGATGCTTCGTCTTGAGCGGAAACCTTCTCCATATTCCTGCCATGTACAGCGAGAGTAAGTTGCGCCGAAATGAGAAAGAGAGTGAGTAAAGGAATTAGAACTAGAGAACTTTCCACACTCCCTCTCTCTTCCGATAAAAACTTTCTCAGCTTCTTCAACAACAATTAGCGAATTCCATTCATGGCGTCGAGAGAGTTCTTAAGGATTGCAGTGAGGCGCGGTGCAGCAATGGTCCAGAGCGCAGTGACTAGACCTGTAGTCATCAGGACTACAAGAACCCATCCAGGCACATCGCCGCGATCATCGAGTAGAGCCTTGTATATACGTGAATGCCTGATCTGCTTCAACTTTAAAGCAACATATAACTCGGCATTAATCAATCGTTCTTGAATTACTTCTGTCATTTCTCTTTCCTTTCGGTTGGTTTTCTTTGGATGTCTTCCTGTGATGAATACTTGTTTTTTACGGCTTAACTCTGTGCGAATAGATTGAGGTTGGATAACGAAGGCCAGAGAGCGAAGAGAATTGATATCGGGAGTATGAGAAATACGACCGGAATCATCATGGAAAGCTCTGCTTTTGCGGCGGCGGCCAGGGTTCGATTTCGTTGAAAATCTCTCGCCTCACGTGCGTGGCTATGTAGGACATCAATAAGCGGTGCGCCTCTTGTTATCGCTATAACTATTGAATCAACGAACCTTCTAACGGCCAGGGAGCTGACACGTCGCCCCATTTCATCGAGCGCATTCGAAAAAGGTATCCCTGATGAAACCATTTCAATGACCTTCTTGAACTCTTGCGAAAGTGCCCCTCTTCCTCGTGCAGATATACGTTGCATGGCGCTGAGTGGAGTCTCGCCTGCGGAAAGAGCAAGCGTTAGCGCTTCGACGATGACCGGGAAATCGGATTCAATACTCTCGCGATATTTCTTCACTTCCTCAGTTAACCGATATTCAGTCAGTAGAACTACAGCGCAGATAATGAAGATAGAAATAGCGACCAGTGTGGTGAAGGGAATTTGAGAAAGTATCCAGAGAAGGAACAGAGCAGATACCAGAACGAATGAAATTATGATCTGCCGATATCTGAAATTCTCATAGTGGCTCTCTTCGGGGTAGCCGAGTTCAGTTAATTTCTCTCGCACCCCTGATTTATCCCCAATTCGTCGAATGGAATTTAAACTAAGCGACTCAAATGAGAAGTCTTTGTAAATAAGGAAAAATGTTGGGATCAGAAATAGCATTGTGATTGAAAGTATCGAGCTCATTGTGCACGAGTCATTTCTGCATCAATGAAGATTCGATTCGGATATGGCATTTTGCTCAAGTGATTCATCCATACATATGCCAAGGCGGTAAATCCAAGTCCAGAGATAAGAATGAGCACTCCTCCACTCGTTGAGAATGCCTCACTGGTGCTCGGTTGTGTCGAGAGAAGCAGAAGAAGAATCCAAGGAGCGGCGGCAGATAAATGTGCAGAGTTCTTAATCCAACTCTGTTTAACAACTATTTCACGACGTAGAGTCAGATCTTCGCGAATGAACTTAGAGAGCAATCTCAGGATGTTGAGTAGCTCTGCGCCACCTAGCTCGCGAGATATAAGTAGCGCTTCTACAACCTGATCAACATTAGGTTCAGCTAGCGACTCTTTGACGTGAATGAGTGCTGTGCGAAAATCTCCATGAAGACGCATCGATTGGTTGAAACTCTTGAACTCATCTTTAAATATTTCCGGGCCACGTTCTGCCATGCCGGCTAGGGACTCATTTAGTGAGAGCCCTGACTGAACACCCGAAATCAAAATATCTATTAGCTCCGGGACACTGCTCTGTATGGCTGCCGTGCGCTTGCTCTCACTCTTTCGTTGAGCGATGAAGAGAAAGATGGCGATAAAGGAGGAAAATGCCGTTGCGATATATATGGATTGAGAAAAGGAGAATGCGACGAGTCCTGAAGTCAGCACGATTGCGATTTGGGTGATCCTGGATTTTTTCATAATCTCGCCAAGCCTCGTTCGTAGGATTGGCCTGTCCAGCGCCACAGGGTTTCAACTTCAGCTCTGTCGTTCTCATATCTTCCAGTGACACGAACAATTTCAATAAGTCTTCTCGCCCCGTCGACAGCAAGGGAGACCTGAACGACTAAATCAATTGCTGATGCAACTGTCGGGGCGATAAATTTGTGAGAGATATTCTCACCAGCTAATAAGGGAAGGGTTTGTAACTTTGTGATTGCATCTCTTGCTGAGTTAGCATGCAGAGTTCCCATTCCCGGTAATCCAGAATTAAGAGCAAGAAGTAAATCGAGCGCCTCAGCTTCTCTGACTTCACCAACCACAATTCGAGAAGGTCTCATTCTCAAAGCTTCTTTGATGAGTTGTCGCAAGGAGATAGCTCCCGTGCCTTGTAAGTTTGCACTTCTTGTCTGCATTTGAACTAGATCTGGAACCATAGGCTGAAGTTCGAATACTTCTTCAATGGTGATTACTCGCTGAGTTCGAGGTATTTCGGCAATGAGTGCATTGAGTAAAGTGGTTTTACCTGCCTGCGTTCCACCACTCACAAGTATGTTCAATCCAGACTTAACTGCGCTCGATAATTCAGCGGCAATTTCTTCACTCATTACACCCATGGCAGCAAGGTCAAGAATCGATTTCTGTCGCATTAAATGTTTGCGGATATTGACTGCCCAGTGCTCAGCGGTGATTTCAGGAATCGCAACGTGCAGTCGACTTCCATCAGGTAATCGGGCATCCACAAATGGTTGAGATAAATCCAATCTACGGCCGCTCCAGATCAATGCTCGATCAATTAATTGTCTGACCGAATCACTTGTCAAAACGAGATTAATTAATTGGCTCTTGCCGTTTCTTGCAACAAAGATTCTCTGCGGTGAATTAATCCAAATTTCTTCAATAGTTGGATCCGACATAAGTTCCGCGATAGGTCCGAAGACGATGTCGGGATCCATGGTTTCCATGGGGCGAAGTTAGGGTGGCACTGACAACGTGCCTCTGCTTTCTACGGTTCCTGTGGATAGATAGGAAATGAGTTAACTCTGAGTTATGCCGATTAACTCTTGGTTATCGAGTCGATTGAGAATTTCTAGGGAGCTCTCGCCAATTTTGGCAGTCACAATCGCAGACTTACATAAGGCCGCCTTGCTCCATTCCTGGTGGCTGCTCCAACTAGCGACAACTCTTGAAGTCAATGACTCCGCGACAGCCAAAGGTGCTTTCAATATGACTGTGAATTCAAATCTTCCAAGTCGGGCACATAGGTCTTCCGCTCGTACAGATGTCTTCAATACTTCAGCGAAAGAAAGTATTGCTAGTTCGTATTGAGATTCTTCTGATGCGAGGCTCGCTTGCTCATCTCTTGGAAAAAGTTGAAATCTAATTAATGTGAAGCGCGATCGATTTCTCTCGGCTGTTGCTAGTTCTCGACGTAAGTTCTCATAGAAATATGGTGGGGCAGCGAGCATGGTGAGTGAGTCGCGGAGCCCATCATGAGAAAAAGTCATAGCTCTTTCCGATTAAGCGTTGACTGATAAGTGCCTGCTAAAGTCTGCTTCATGGCTGCAAATGATGCACTCTCACCTTCACATCGCTCTATCGTGGCAACCCTTCTCTATATCGAAGCTGCCATCGTGCTTGCCCTAGGTCTATGGCTAGTCTTCTTTAGCTTTACTCATGAGAATGAAGAGTTGGCGCCACTTCTAGGTGAAATTTCATTTGCTGCTCTTGGTGCACTTGGGTTATTTGCAGCAGGTCGTGGATATGCGCGGGGTAAGAATTACGGAAGATCGCCAGCGATTTTGGCTAACTTAATTGCTCTTGGTGTTGCTTACTATCAAATACAAGGGGCTTTCTATATTGGCGCAGTAATCATTCTGGCTCTTGCTCTACCAACCTTGTATTTCGCTTTCGTTATTGCCAAGAACGAGAACAGTTAAAAGTACCAATGCGATGCAGTCGAGCTTCGCGTCACCAAGGAACTATCTGTTGATCTTCCCAAAGAACGCCTGTTGTATCTCCAACGCTAAATTCTCTTGTTGCTAACCAGATTGCTGTAGCTGCACCTTCTTCTGCAGAACGTGGTGCATCTGGGCCACCCATGTCGGTGCGTGAATGGTTTGGACATGTTGCATCAACGAGGAATCCGCGAGCGCCTAGACCTGTTTCATGTGCAAGGTTTCGAACGAGTGCGTTAACGCCAGCTTTAGAAATTCTGTAAGGAGCAAGTCCTCCTGCATTTCCTGGTCCTGACATTCGACCAAGACAGGCAGAGAAGATAATTACGCGACCATTGCGAGCATCTGCCATTGCAGGTGCAATTCCATTGACGAGTTGGAATACAGAGTCGAGATTGATAGCCATGACTCGTCGCCATTCGGCATCGTTTGTCTTTAATGTCTTCGACATCTTCTCGCTCATGACGCCATGGGCAAGTACAAGAACCGTCGGAGTGGAAAGTGATTGGTTGAGTGAATCGATGAGTTCGCGAACAAGGTGAGGTTGTTCGAGATCGCAGGCATATGTGGAGATGTGAGAGGTGGCAGATCCGTTCTGATGCGTATCCGCATCACGCAACTGCTGAGCTACTGCTTCTAGGCGCTGCGCATCCTTAGCGATGAGAGCGAGATCGAATCCCTGCAGTGAGAGAGCCTTTGCGACTTCTAGGCCCAGGCCTCGGCTTCCACCTGTGATGATGGCGAGTGGACGGGTGCTCTCAGATGACATGAGCGAACTCTCTCAAGGATTGGGATACCTCGCCTTTTGAAGGTAGAAATGTGCCCAATCTCGCGCACTCTGGAGGGCTTTTGCCATTTTTTCAGCACGCTCACAGCCGATAGTCTTAGCCTGCAACCGCACGCTAGATGTATGTAATAAGTAAGTATGTGAGAACGCAAAGGAGCGCTCAGTGTCGCAATCAGGTCAGGACTTCGGCGCAAACGATTGGCTCGTAGAAGAGATGTTCGAGCGCTATCAAGCAGATCCAACCTCTGTTCCAACTGAGTGGGTTACCTACTTCCAGAACAATCCTCAAGCAGGTGCTGCTGTTGCAAACGCACCTAAGGGCGGAACTCCACCAACACCAAAGCCTGTGACTCCACCAAATATTTCTGTTGACGGAGCCCGTAACTACGGTGCCGTGGCAGGGGTTCCAGTCCAACCAACAACTACGCAAGTAAGTTCCGTAACGCAAACAGCACCAGTAACTCCAGTAACTCCAGCTGCACCTGTCGCAGCTGCACCAGTGCAATCACAACAAATTGTTCGCACTCTTGATACAACTCCAGCAACTCCGGCCCAGCCAGTTGCAAAACCAATTCCAACTTTGGCTACACCTGGTGCATCAACTCTTGAACCAATCCGCGGAGTATCAGCTCGCGTTGTTCAGAGCATGGAAGCTTCATTGACAGTACCAACTGCAACATCAGTTCGTGCAATTCCTGCGAAGTTGATGATTGATAACCGCATTGTTATTAACAACCACCTCAAGCGCACACGTGGTGGAAAAGTTTCATTTACACACATCATTGCCTACGCAATGATCAAGGCGCTTCGTGCGATGCCAGAGATGAATGCTTTCTACGGCGAACTCGATGGAAAGCCAGCGCTTGGTAAGCCAGAACATATCAACTTGGGTATTGCGATCGACTTGGCAAAGCCAGATGGAACTCGTCAGCTCCTTGTTCCATCTATTAAGGGCTGCGAAGGACTTGATTTCGGTCAGTTCTGGGTTGCCTATGAAGAGATCGTGAAGAAGGCCCGCGGCGGAACTCTGACTGTTGAAGATTACGCAGGAACAACTGTTTCGCTGACTAACCCAGGAACAATCGGAACTGTTCACTCAGTTCCACGTCTTGTTCAGGGACAAGGGTTGATCATCGGTGTTGGAGCGATGGATTACCCAGCTGAATTCCAGGGAGCAAGTGAAGCAACGCTTGCCCGCATGGCTATTAGCAAGGTCATTACTCTGACAAGTACTTACGATCACCGCGTTATTCAAGGTGCACAGTCAGGTGATTTCTTAAAGCGCATTAATGAATTCTTGCTTGGTGCAGATAATTTCTACGATGAAATTTTTACAGCGCTGCGTATTCCATACGAGCCAATTCGTTGGGCATCAGACTTTGCATTTACCAAAGATGATGAGATCGATAAGACAGCACGTGTTCAGCAACTTATCCAGGCATATCGCACATGGGGCCACCTCATGGCAGATATTGATCCGCTCGTTTACGTGCAGCGCACACATCCAGATCTCGATGTCGTAACTCACGGACTTACTTTGTGGGATCTCGATCGTGAATTCGCAACAGGTGGATTCGGTGGAAAGGCATTCCTTCCACTTCGCAAGATTCTTGGAATCCTTCGTGATTCATATTGCCGCTCAATCGGTGTTGAGTACATGCATATCTCAAACCCTGAAGAGCGTCAGTGGATGCAGCAACATATTGAAGTTGGTCTGCCATCTATCGAACGCGAGGAACAGCTCCGCATCTTGCGTAAGCTCAATAGCGCAGAAGCTTTTGAATCTTTCTTGCAGACAAAGTTCGTGGGACAGAAGCGCTTCTCACTTGAAGGTGGCGAATCTGTTATTCCATTGACCGATGCCATTGTTTCTGCAGCTGCAGAACGTGGACTCGATGAAGTCTGTATCGGTATGCCACACCGTGGACGCCTGAACATGCTTGCAAATATTGCAGGTAAGTCTGTTGGACAGATCTTCCAAGAGTTCCAGGGACATTACGCTGAAAATGAAGTTCACGGTTCAGGAGACGTGAAGTACCACTTAGGTACTGAAGGTGTCTTCACTGCTCAGTCAGGTGCGACAACAAAGATTTATCTCGCTGCAAACCCTTCACACCTTGAAGCGGTAAACCCGGTTCTTGAAGGAATTGTGCGCGCCAAGCAAGATCGTCTCAATACAAAGGGTACGTACTCGGTTCTTCCAATCCTTCTTCACGGAGATGCCTCATTTGCCGGTCAAGGCGTCAACGCTGAAACCTTGCAGTTGGCTGGCTTGCCGGGCTATCGCACAGGTGGAACTATCCATATCGTTGTGAATAACCAGGTTGGATTTACAACATCACCAAGTTCTTCACGTACATCTCGTTACTCAACAGATGTTGCGAAGTTAGTTGAAGCTCCTGTCTTCCACGTCAACGGTGATGACCCTGAAGCATGTGTGCGCGTTGCCCATCTTGCCTTCGAATATCGCCAAGCATTTAATAAAGATGTCGTCATCGACATGGTCTGCTACCGCCGTCGCGGACACAACGAAGGTGATGAACCAAGCTTCACTCAGCCACTTATGTATAAGCTCATCGATGCAAAGCGCACAACTCGTACTTTGTATACCGAAGCACTCGTCGGTCGCGGAGATATCACTCCTGTTGAAGCTGAACAGATTGAAGTTGAGTACCAGAGTCAACTCGAGCAAGTATTTGCATCCGTTGCTAATTACCAAGAAGAGCACGATCCAAACTTCGTGCCTCCTATTGTTCCTAATGCAGAAGATGTACCAACATTTATCTCAGAACAACTCATCCGCGAGATTGCAGCGACACAGACTGCAATCCCTGAAGGATTTAACGTCCATCCAAAGCTTCTGCCACAGCTGCAAAAGCGTGCAGAGTCAATCAACGATGGCACTATCGACTGGTCAACCGGTGAAATGCTGGCATTTGGTTCACTTCTTAAGGAAGGCCGACCAATTCGCTTGGCAGGACAAGATTCACGTCGCGGAACATTCTCAAACCGCCATGCAGTAATCATCGACAAGGAGAATGGCAGCGAGTGGACACCACTTCGTTCGCTCATCTCTGATGCAAATCAATTCTTCGTCATCGACTCATTGCTCAGCGAATATGCAGCGATGGGCTTTGAATACGGATACTCAGTTGTCCGCGATGAAGCGCTCGTTCTCTGGGAAGGTCAGTTCGGTGACTTCGCAAACGGTGCGCAGACAATCATCGATGAATTCGTCTCTTCAGCACTTCAGAAGTGGGGCGAGCGTTCATCTGTAGTGCTCTTGCTTCCACATGGTTATGAAGGCCAAGGCCCAGATCACTCATCAGCTCGTATTGAGCGCTTCTTAGCTCTCTGCGCTGAGAAGAATATGACTGTCGCACAGCCATCAACTCCAGCTTCTTACTTCCACTTGTTGCGCTTCCACGCAGCAAATCCAAAGCGACGTCCAATGGTTGTCTTCACACCGAAGTCGATGTTGCGTCTTAAGGCTGCAGCGTCATCAATCAGTGACTTCACTTCAGGAACATTCCTTCCTGTCATCGGTGATTCAACGGTGAATAACGCATCTCGCTTGATCTTCTGTTCAGGAAAGATTTATCACGACCTCGTTGCAGAACGTAATCGTCTCAATGACAGCAGCACAGCAATCGTTCGCGTTGAGCGCCTTTATCCTCTTCCTGTTGCACAGATGGAAGTTGAAGCGAAGAAGCATCCAAACGCTAACTTGCTCTGGGTACAAGATGAACCTGCAAACCAAGGCGCATGGCCACACGTTGCACTCAGCACAACTGAGGCAATCGGTGGAACATCTGTCGATGGTCGCGTTCTTCGTCGCATCTCTCGTCGCGCATCTGCTTCTCCTGCAACTGGTAACCACCACTTGCACGAGGATGAGGCAAAGGCGTTAATGGTCGAGGCCTTCACGCGATGAGTACTCCAGTTCAAGAGCTAGCTTTATCTGGACAAGAGTTCGTCATGTTCAGCACCGATTGGTGTGGATATTGCAAGCGACTGAAGAGTCAACTCAACGAAAATGGAATTACATTCCGTGAGATCAATGTTGAGCAAGAGATGAATTACGCATCTTTCGTTGAAGAGGTAAATGGCGGAAACCGCGTTGTTCCAACTCTTTTGTTCTCAGATGGCGTTGCACTTACCAATCCATCAGTGATTGCAGTCAAAGAGAAGCTCGCTAGCCTCTAGCTCTTTTTTCTTCCGCGGGCTCTTTTCATTCTAAACTGAATCTTTGCTCGCACTGCAGTGACGGGAATCCAACCCCACGTACGAGAATCAGTTCCTGCCTCGTTATCGCTCAATAGATAGATTGCTGGAAGCTGATCGCCTGACCAGCGGGTTTCACTCACGCGCTTTACATAGAAGATTCCGGGCTGTTCATCGCGTTCTATCACGACAACATCACCGACTTTGATGCGGTTGAGGCCTGTGAGTTTGTAGTTAGCCCATCGCCCCATCAACCAATCTCCGGCGCTATAGGTTGGCTCCATCGAATCGCCTTCAATAATCATCGATGCATGCTTTGCCATGGCGAGATTCTAAGGC
This sequence comes from Planktophila turicensis (SeqCode), assembly GCF_965234405.1. Classification (GTDB taxonomy): domain Bacteria; phylum Actinomycetota; class Actinomycetes; order Nanopelagicales; family Nanopelagicaceae; genus Planktophila; species Planktophila turicensis. The sequence continues at coordinate 216,169 of NZ_OZ248346.1, read as the reverse complement.
TTCGAGTACCCTCGCGCTTATGAGAAATATTCTTACACCGAAAATCACTGTCCACGCACACTGCGACCTTCCATGTGGTGTCTACGATCCTGCTCAAGCAAAGATCGAAGCGCTCTCAGTGAAGGCTTGCATGGAAAAGTATGCAGCTAACCCAGATGCAGATTTCCGTTCACGCTCTGTTGCAATTAAGGAAGAGCGTTCACATCAGGTTAAGGAGCACCTCTGGGTTCTCTGGACTGATTACTTCAAGGCTCCACACTTTGAGAAGTACCCACAGTTGCACTCACTCTTCAACGAGGCGACAAAGCTTGCAGGAGCTGCAGGAACAAAGGGAACTCAAGATGTTGCAGTTGCAGATTCATTGATCGCAAAGATTGATGAGATTGCAGCGATCTTCTGGGAGACCAAGAAGGCTTAATTGCTGAAAGCAATCTAAGCCCGAATAAGAGGCTTAATTTCCGAAGGAAATTACTGAATTAAAGATTGAGCGGCTGTACGAGCGAGGAAAGATAATCGCTCGACAGTCGCTCTTCTTATTTCTGCTTGCGCAAGATGGCGCTCACCGTCATAGACCTCGCACTCGAAGGTGAGCTCGCGCCCTTCAATATTTATGACTCGTGCATTGGCGCGGATTTCAACGCCAGCGGTTGCAGAGCCGACAATTTCCAGAGAAGAATGAGTAAGAAAAGTAGTCTCGCCTGCATCTAAGTATTCAGATAGCGCTGCAACACATGCGCTCTCCATCAGTGAGAGATAGATAGATGGTGCAACAACAGGAAGGTCTGAAACACCCATTGTTACGCAGGTATCACCGGGGCGAACTGAGAGGACAGAGAAACCAACGGCTCCCAATACCTCTTCTGCAGGTCTCATACGAAGGAGATTAGTCCTCGTCGTCGATAAAGTGCTGGATATGTGTCTGTTCGATCTGAATTTCTCGATGCTCCACATTTCCAAATTCATCAATCTCAATTGAAATCTCAGTCATGCTGAATTGAGTTACTACCTCAGTAGCGCCTGCCCCTGCCATCTGTGCGCGCAGTTGGCGGTGAATGCTCTGGTGAAGATCTTCAGGCGCTTGCTCATCGCAGGTGCGCTTGAGGACATCTTGCAACATCTGCTGCATCAAACGTTCATGCTCGAGTTCAGCAGAACATGGAGCACAAGTAACAAGGTGAGATTGGATGGCGGCAGCTTGAGGAATCTCTTGTAGTTCGCCTTCAATGATAAATACGACCGATGCTAAAACATCGCCGCATTGAATCTCGATGTAGCTCATTCTGCGCCTCCCTTCTTCTTTGATTTTGAAGAGTCGGTCACTGGGGCATCGGTTGTGTAACCGAGCTCCTTTGCATAGGAGGCAAGTTTTTCGCGGAGCTGTTTACGTCCGCGGTGAAGACGTGACATAACAGTTCCTGCGGGTGCGCCCACAATCTCTGCAATCTCTTTATAAGAGAAGCCTTCAACATCTGCGAGATAGACAACGATGCGGAATTCTTCAGGAATTTCATGTAGTGCTCGTTTGATATCACTATCAGGAAGGTTCTCAAGCGCTTCTTGCTCTGCAGATTTTCCGAGATCACTTGTATGTGATTGCGCTTCTGCTACTTGCCAATCTTCGAGTTCATTATTGGCAATCTGCGGTTGGCGCTGACCTTTGCGATAGGTATTGATAAATGTTGTTGTAAGTACTCGATAGAGCCAAGCACGTAAATTGGTACCTTCTTCAAATTGATGAAAAGAGGCAAATGCCTTCAGGTAGGTATCTTGCACAAGATCGCGAGCATCTTCAGGGTTCTTTGTATAGCGAAGAGCTGCTGCATATAACTGATTTGTGAACACAAGAGCATCGCGCTCGAACCGAATGGTGCGATCGGCAGCGCTTTCTAGTACCAAATCTTTCGATGTCATTACGCCTAGGCTATATCAAAAGAGGGTCTCTGGCGCTCCGAGCTCAATGGGAATAATTAGTTCAGGGCCGTTGTTTGCTACTACGTTGACTCTAGACGCAACGGGTTGAGCCATCAGGCCTGCATCTGGTTCTGGAATATTCAACATATTTATCAAGCGGTTGATGTCACGCGATTGTGGGTCGAGCCAATCGTTCCACCGTTCGATCGGCATGAAGACCGGCATGCGACTGTGAATCGTTGCAAGTTCGCCAACTGCTTCGCGAGTAATAATTGCAGCGCTCTGAATTACCTGCCCTTTTTCACTCTGCCATGAACTCCAGATTCCTGCGATAGAAAGTTGTTCTCCATCTTCGCGGGAAATATAGAACGGTTGCTTTGGTGCGTACTTGCCAAGTGAAGTCGCCCATTCGTAATAACCAGTTGCAGGAATCAAACAACGTGAAGTTCTAAAGGCATGGCGAAATGTTGGCTTCTCGTGAATGGATTCGCTGCGCGCATTAATCGCATGTGACTGCGATGCGCGGGCATCAGCAAATGATTTCTGCCATGGCGCGATAATTCCCCACGATGCAGAATCGAGAATACGAGAATCAGATTCATTGCGGATGATGTAAATGTCGTTGGTCGGTGCAATATTCCAATTGAGCGGTAGCGATTGATCGAGAGTCGAACCCGCTAATTCAAAGCGCTCTACTATCTCTTCAGCGCCAAGAGTCTGGGCATATCTACCGCACATATTACGAATCTTAGGCGCTGTTCGAGCGGTTAGACTTAATGCATGACAGCACACGAACTCTGGCCCGCGCCCTTTCGCGGACGAAAGCCAGTTTCTTCACGTGTGACTATCCCGGGTTCAAAGTCGGTAACTAACCGAGCTCTCATCCTTGCTGCACAAGCTGATTCACCATCGACACTTCGTCGACCACTGATTTCGCGCGACTCTGAATTGATGTCTGCCGGCCTGCAAGCAATGGGCGTTGCAATAACTGGAAATGACGATGCTTGGACTGTAACTCCGGCGCCTCTTCGAGGACCAGCAAAGGTTGATGTCGGAAATGCCGGAACAGTAATGCGCTTTCTTCCACCTCTTGCGGCCCTTGCACAAGGTGATATCTCATTCGATGGTGATCCTCGTTCTTACGAACGACCACTTGGCCCGGTCATAAAAGCACTTGAAGAGCTTGGCATTGAGATTGAACATGAAGGTCGCTATTCACTTCCAATGGTGATTAAAGCTAAAGGATCTATTCCTGGCGGCGAACTGACTATCGATGCAAGTGCATCAAGCCAATTTTTATCAGCACTTCTACTTGTTGCTCCAAGTATGACCAACGGAATTACAGCGCAACATCGCGGTGGTTCACTTCCATCAATGCCGCATATCGATATGACTGTGCAGATGCTCCGCGACTTCGGTGCAACAGTTCATGTTGATAAGAGCGCAGAATCCTGGAGAGTTGAACCAGGATCGCTTCGCGGACAAGATCTCGTGATTGAACCCGATCTATCGAATGCTTCACCATTCTTATCAATCGCAATGGTCTGCGGTGGAAGCATCACCATCGCTGATTGGCCAAAGAGCACTACTCAACCTGGTGATCAACTGCGCGAGATTTTCACCCAAATGGGTGCGAACGTTGAATTTACCGCCGATGGTTTAACTCTTACCGGTGGCGATGCAATTCACGGTATTGATATTGATCTTCATGATGTTGGCGAGCTCACTCCATCTATTGCAGCCCTTGCATCCCTTGCTGATTCTCCTTCGCACCTACGCGGCATCGGCCATCTGCGTCTGCATGAAACAGATCGTCTCGCTGCCCTAACCCGCGAAATTAACTCACTTGGTGGCAACGTGGTCGAAGAAGAGACAGCTCTTCACATCACTCCTGCACCTTTACATGGCGGAATTTTCCACACATATGAAGACCATCGCCTTGCAACTGCAGGAGCGGTCATTGGCTTAGTCGTGCCCGATGTTCTCGTTGAAAATGTTGCTACAACTCGTAAGACCCTGACTGATTTCCCAGGGCTCTGGAATAGTTTGGTTCTATGAGTCCACGCGAATACGACGAATCGGATGCACGTATCCGACCATCTCGCACAACGCGTAGACGTACCAAAGATCGACCTTCTCACTCTGACTCCATCACAGCGTTTGTCACAACTGTAGATCGAGGGCGCACTACCTGCGTTACCGATGATGGCGTAGTCATCACAGCAATGAAGGCGCGTGAACTAGGACCTAAATCAGTTGTTGTCGGAGATCTTGTTGAAATTGTTGGAGATGTAACAGGAACTGAAGGAACGCTTGCCCGAATTGTTACTGTCAACGAGCGCACAAACTCATTGAGTCGCACAGTCGATGATGCAGCCCGAGTTGAGCGAACTATCGTTGCAAATATTGATCAACTACTTATTGTCGTAGCGTCTGCAAACCCTGAACCGCGCCGTGGTCTGATTGATCGCTTCCTGGTCAGCGCATTCCACGAATCGATTAAACCCATCATTGTGGTCACAAAGGTAGATGTCTCCCCTGTGCCAGATTTCATCAAAGAGTACGCAGCCCTCGGCGTGGACATCATTACTACTTCTTCAAAGAGTGAAGATCGGGCAAAGGATGTTGCGGGAATTCTTGAAATCCTTGATGAGAAGATCTCGGTGCTTGTTGGTCACTCAGGCGTTGGTAAATCAACTCTTATTAATGATCTCGTTCCCGAAGCAGATCGCATGACCGGCGATGTAAACGATGTAACCGGTCGTGGTCGCCACACATCATCGAGCGCGATTGCTCTGCCGCTCGTCAATGGTGGCTGGATTATTGATACCCCTGGAATTCGCGCATTTGGCCTTGCTCACCTCAATAAAGAGCGCATCATCGAATCGTTTCCCGATATCTATCAAGTCACTCAAACATGTATGCCGAACTGTTCTCATCACGAAGCATCCTGCGCTCTCAATCCGTGGATCGACTCAGATGCCGCCTTGCATGATGAACGCCTCATTAGAGTCACCAGTTTGCGCTCTCTCTTGGAAGTGAAGCCACTCACCGACGAGTAATTGCTCGGGAGCGTTAGACTCGCACTATGAGCACGCGACGCGGTGAAGACCTCGCACTCGCCCACCGATTAGCTGATGCGGCAGATGCAATAACGCTCTCGCGATATCAAGCCCTCGATCTCACCGTCACAACTAAGCCAGATAACACACCAGTTACCGATGCTGATAAATCTGCAGAGGATGCCATTCGCGCACTGCTTCACGCACATCGTCCTGAAGATGGAATAGTTGGAGAAGAGTTCGGTACGCAAGGAACAGAAAAGAATCGTTACTGGGTCATCGATCCGATTGATGGCACAAAGAACTTCTTGCGCGGAGTTCCAACCTGGGCAACACTTATTGGTTTGATGGAGAGAGATGCTGACGGCGTTGAGAAAGTTGTTGTTGGCGTTGTAAGCGCCCCTGCACTCTTTCGTCGCTGGTATGCCTTTGAAGGCGGCGGAGCATTTGTCATTGTTAACAAGGAAGTTCCTAAGAAGATTAGCGTCTCTGCAGTTTCATCGATTGAAGATGCATCAATCTCGCACTCTGATTTCATTGGCTGGGGCGATCGCCTTGAATCATTTAATAACCTGATGAAGAGCGCTTGGCGCACTCGCGCACATGGTGATTTCTGGTCACATATGTTGGTTGCAGAAGGCGCAGTCGAAATCGCCGCCGAACCATCACTTGCTCTCTGGGATATGGCTGCTCTCGACATTATTGTGCGAGAAGCAGGTGGACGCTTCACCAACCTTGATGGTCTTGATGGATCCCTGGGTGGAAATGGTCTCTCAACAAATGCAGCGCTCCACGATTACGTGGTCAGCGCGCTCAAGGTTTCGGGATAGCAATGGAAGATATCCAGATTGACCTCATGAAGCATAAGAGCCCGGTGGCTTCAGATGAGAATTACTCTCCGTCTGAATCATCGCCGCTTCTTGCACAAACTTTTGCAGTAACCGGAATGACTTGTTCAGCCTGCGTCAACAGTATTGAACGCGCACTCAATGAGATGGACGGCGTTTCAGCATCCGTTAACTTTGCTTCAGAGACAGTTCATGTTCTTGCTCCCGCTGACTTATCGTCGGACCTCGTAATTAAGAAGATCAAGGCCGCAGGTTATGGAGCAACTCTTCTCTCTGACGGTGCCAGCCCTGCGCTCCATCGCAAAGGCGCAGCACGTGCACTCTTCTTCGCAACTCTCTTTGCAGTTCCATCTATTGCAATCTCTATGGTGATGAGCTGGCATCAACCGATCAACGATTGGCTGATTGCACTCTTTAACGATTACTCAATTCCACTTCCACCACACGCGGTGCACTCTTTTGCCTCATGGTTGGTGATTGCACTCACTGCTCCACTTATTCTCTTTGTCGCATTCCCCATCCATCGCGCTGCAATTCGAAACATCTTTCACCCCACTATGGATACCTTGGTTTCGCTGGGATCTCTCACGGCATACATCTGGTCTATCTATGCCACCTATACCCAAGAGGGCGATGTCTATACCGAAGTAGCGGCAGGCGTACTTCTCTTTGTCATTCTCGGTAGATATCTCGAATCGCGAGCGAAGAAGAGTGCGAGCAGCGCACTTTCCACGCTTCTGGCACTTGGCGAGAAGGAAGTTGCTGTCATTCGCAACGGAACTGAAGTAATCATTCCCATTTCACATCTCGTCGTCGGAGATCAATTCGTCGTCAAGCCAGGTGCGCGTATTGCAACAGATGGCATCGTAATCTCAGGGCAAAGTTCAGTTGATAACTCATTGGTTACTGGTGAATCGCGAGCAATTGAAGTTTCGCCAGGATCTTTAGTTATTGGTTCTGCGCTCAATAACAATGGCCGAATTATTGTGCGAGCCACACGCATTGGTAGCGATACAGAGCTAGCGCGCATCACAGCGATGGTCGTTACGGCGCAAGGAAGTAAGGCACCTATTCAAGCGCTAGCCGATAAGGTCGCCTCGATATTTGTGCCTGTAGTAACGGTTTTAGCGATTGCAACGTTTGAAGCTTGGTACTACTTCGGCGATAAATCGCTCACTTATTCCATCTCTACTGCGATCACAGTCCTTGTTATTGCCTGCCCATGCGCACTTGGCCTCGCAACTCCAGTCGCACTTCTCGTCGCTTCTGGTCGCGGAGCCCTTCGCGGAATTGTTATTCGCCATCCTCGAGTTCTCGAAGCATCACGTTCTATCGATGTCGTTGTACTCGATAAGACCGGAACGTTGACTGATGGGGCGATGAAGGTTCTTGATGTTGCTATCCCAACATCTGCGCAGAAGGTACTTGGACGAGAGTTCGCAGAATTGACCAATGAGAGAAATATTCTCTCTTCAGCTTTAGCTCTGGAAAGTCAGAGTAACCACCCTGTTGCACAGGCAATCGCAAGCTTCTGTATTGCACAGGGCGCACAGCAGATCCCAGTTACAGATTTCACCGAGACTCCGGGTATCGGAACAGCAGGCCGTGTTGTTATCGCAGATAAGGCACCGGTTGTCATTATTGGTTCACCTGCATCCGTGGCTCACAGTTCAACTCCATTTGATGCAGAGATTCTTCGAGCGATTGCAGAAGGTGAATCTCAATCTCGCGCGGTATCTGTTTTGGCTTGGGATGGCGTTGCTGTCGCTGTCTTTGCAACTGGTGATGTGATTAAGGCAGATGCGCCTGCCACAATTTCGGCTTTACATGAACGTGGCATCGAAACCTGGTTGCTAACGGGTGACAATGCAGAGAGTGCGAACAAAATTGCAACTGCTGTTGGCATACCTTCTGATCGCATCATTGCAACTGCTACACCTGAGGCGAAGTTGGCAAGGATTGTTGAACTGCAATCAGCTGGGCGCCACGTGATGATGGTCGGTGATGGAATCAATGATGCTGCAGCTCTTGCGCAATCAGATTTAAGCATTGCAATGGGAACAGGTACCGATACTGCAATTGCAACGGCAGATATCACCTTAATGCGCCCACAATTGATGGGGGTTATCGAGGCTCTCGCCCTTTCACGACGCACACTTCGCACCATCAAGGTAAATCTCGGTTGGGCCTTTGCTTATAACGCGATTGGTCTTCCTATCGCTGCAGCAGGACTTGCTTCTCCTATGTACGCAGCAGCGGCAATGGCGCTCAGCAGCCTCTTCGTTGTCACTAATTCTCTACGTATCAAGTAACTACGTATCAAGTAATTACTTAGTTAGCTTCTGCACTCTCTTCAGGATCACTCTGCATTGTTCTCCAGAGAGAGATGGCTGCGATGTAAATAGGGAAAAGAATCATGATCAATTCTGAGGCCATGGACTCTTTAATTCCGGTTTCGTTGGAATAACTCCAAGAGAGATAGAAGAGCGTTGCAATATAGAGCGTGCCAAATGGCAAGGTGATAAAGCGAAGTGTTGAAACTCGGACGATATGTGGGAACTTCAGCATCGTTAACTGCGAGAAGCAGAGAACAAGTGTCACGATTGCCACGGTGTTCTCAGAGAGATCAAGAACGAGGTAGGTAGGAACGGCTAAGTTCCAGACTGCCGGAAAGCCGTTAAACCAATAATCTTCGGTCTCAATATCGGTGCGAGCAAACCAGAGCGCCGACATCAAAAGAATAAGCCCAGCAATCAACGTTTGGAATTCGCTAGGAAGTAGTTCAAGGCGAACCAGCAAAGCTACCGGGACGACAACACATGTCAGGTAATCAACGATGAGGTCAAGAACGTATCCGTCTACGCGAGGTGCGTGTATAACGACATCGATTCTGCGCGCAATAGGACCGTCGAGTCCATCGAGAACTTGGCAGACAACTAACCAGATCAATGCGCCACGAATATTGTTATCGATGACCGCTTGGAGAGCGAGCAGACCGGCAACGGCTCCGCTAGCTGTCATGACATGGAGTGCGTATCCGGCTCTCTTATTTACCTTCACTGAGTTGGCCACGCTTTAGGGTATCTCGCAGGGTTGGAAAATAAGAAAAGGCGCTGAAATCAGCGCCTTTACCTACATTTACTTACATTGGTAGCGGGGGCAGGATTTGAACCTACGACCTCTGGGTTATGAGCCCAGCGAGCTACCGAGCTGCTCCACCCCGCGTCGGAAGTGTCAGTCTACGACGAGGTGGGTACTTCCACCAAATCGCATAGGTAGCTGGCTATACGCGAAGAGATTACTTACGTGACTGCGCAGAAATCGCAGCAGCGATAGCTGCCTTCAATCGGTCTTGTGCTCGACCGTATGCAGCGAAATCTCCCTTAGCAAGTGCAGCCTGTCCATCAGCAATTGCTTGCTTTGCACTTTGTAGCGCACTCGCAAGATCTGCAGAACTATTTGATGTAGTTGGTGATGAAGCAGATGCATTTGTTCCAGAGTTTCCACCGAATACTTGATCAAGTGCACCCTTAAGTGAACTATCAAATCCGATGACATCTCCGAATGAGACAAGTACTTTCTGCAGCAATGGATATGCAGATGAGTTACCTGTTGCACGAACGTAGACCGGCTGCACATAGAGCAGACCATTTCCTACTGGAAGTGTGAGCAAGTTTCCGAGAACTACATCTGAACCACCTTGGCGCAGAAGCGATAGCGCATTTGCAACTTCTGGCTTCGCTTCAAAGTTAGATGCAACCTGTGAAGGACCAGCGATATTGGTGCTTCGTGGAAGTTGCAGCACAGTGATCTTGCCGTAGTCAGGACCTGCATTGGAGTTCACTGCAGCAAATGCAGAAAGGTTTTCACGTCCACCGCGAGGTACAAATGGTGTTGTCAATGAGAAGGCAGGCTTTGCTGAACCTGGCATCTGCACTGTCATGTAATAAGGAGGTTGCGCACCAGCGTTAGCTCCAAATGTTGATGGATCACGAGGTACGCGCCAGAAATCTTGTCCGCCGTAGAACGCTGCTGCGCTCTTCACGTGATACGAGCTCAAGATATCGCGCTGAACTCGGAACATATCTTCAGGGAAGCGGATGTGCTCGAGCAGACCCTTAGAGATAGTTGATTTTGGCTTCACAGAGTTAGGGAAGGCCTTCATCCAAGTCTTAAGAACGGGATCCTTGGTATCCCACTGATACAAGGTCACTGTTCCGTCATATGCATCAACAGTTGCCTTTACAGAGTTACGAATGTAATTAACTGTGCGATTTGCTTGCGCTGTAATTGATGCTGAATTTGAAGTCAGCGCATCGTTTGTCGCTGTTGCAAGTGAAGTTGATTGTGAATATGGATAACCAGCACTCGTTGTGTAGCCATCAATAATCCATGTGATCTTGCCATCGACAACTGCAGGATATGGATCTCCATCAAGTGTTAGCCATGGGGCAACCTTGGCAACGCGCTCACGTGGTGAACGGTTGAAGAGAATCTTTGAATCTGCGTTGATGAGGTTTGAAAGAAGGATGCGCTGCTCGCCATATTTCACAGCGAAGATCAACTTATTAAGAAGGCTTCCAACAGGGACTCCGCCATTGCCTGTGTAGGTGTAGTTCTTCTGACCATTTGCAGATGCATCATCTGGATAGTCGAATTCAACTGGTGAGTTTGTCTTCTTTCCACCAATGATGGAGTAATCCGGAACGTTTTCACCGAAGTAAACACGTGGCTGGAATCCGCCGAGACCCTTAGTTGGTGGAAGATCTCCGACAATAAAGTTTGGCTTTCCATCAGCATCGACAGTGTTGCCATATGCCGCAACGAAACCAAAACCGTGTGTGTAGACAAGGTGGTCGTTAATCCAGTTACGGCTTGGGTTTCCATCGATATTCAATTCACGAACAGCTACGACAGCATCGCGAGAAACTCCGTTGACTGTGTAGCGATCAACGTCGAGTGATTCTGGGAATGTGTAATAAGGCTTGATCTGCTGAAGCTGACGGAATGTTGCAGAAAGAACATTTGGATCCATCAAGCGGATATTTGCAATTGTTGCCGCATCCTTTGCAAGCTGACCTGCACTCGTTGAAAGCGTTGCGTTGTAATCCTTCATCTCTACCTGGTTGAGGTCATAGGCAGCTCGGGTGGCATCAATATTGCGCTGAATATATGGCGCTTCCTTTGATGATTCAGATGGCTTTACCTGGAACTGCTGGATAGCTGCTGGGTAGATTCCAGCGATAAGAACGGAAGAGACTACGAGGAGCGCTGTTCCAGCTGCAGGAAGCAACCATGAGCGACGCACGATATTTGCGAAGAAGAGAAGTGCACATACAACTGCGATTGCAGAAAGGATTGCCTTTGCAGGAAGCACCGCGTTGACATCGGTATAGGTAGGACCAGTGATCAACTTGCTCTCTTTGAGGGCAAGTGCGTAACGGTCGAACCAGTAAGCAACAGCCTTGAGAAGAACGATGAGTCCAAGAAGGATTGAAATCTGAACACGAGCTGCGACCGTTGTGCGATCAGTCTGCACATTGGTGCGAATTCCGCCGTACATGTAGTGAATAAAGGCAGAAGCAAGTGCGGCAAGGACGAGAGTTGAGATTCCCCAACCGATGATTGCCTGCAACATAGGAAGGCGGAAAGCGAAGAATGAGATATCTAATCCAAATTGTGGATCGGTGACGCCGAAATCTGTTGCATTCTTAAAGAGCAACCATTCGCGCCAGAAGACCATTCCAGATGAGCCAGCAAAGTAGGTGAGTGCTGCAACAACGCCAACAAATACCCAGGTACGGATTGGCTCGATCTGCGCACGCAATCTTTCGAGTCCGCTGACTTCGATGCTGACAGGAACATAGAGAGGGCGGCGCTTATAAGCGAGATAAACATTGAGAGAGATGATGAGGGAGGTAACGATTCCTACGACGAGGAAGAGTTGAATCTTTGTTGCAAGAACGGTTGTCCATACATCTGTGAAATCAACAGATTGGAACCAGAGCCAGTCGACGTAATAACCGCTGAAATAGGTAACTAGTGCACCTAAGGCAACGAGGATTGCGGCAGTTATAACAAATGGGCTGCGATTTCTATTCATGCTCCTAGGTTAGTGCAACCACTCAGACCCCGAAAACTGGAGTGAGAGGGCTCTCGGAGGAAAGAGATAGCTTCATCAAGGCTGGATACGGCCACTACAGCGATACCGCTGACATCACCTGGGATTTCATCGCAATTATCGCGAGCGGCAAAGAGAATGCTCGCTCCTGCCTTTTTGGCGGCGATAATTTTCTCCGAAATTCCCCCGATTGCACCGACCTTTCCGGTGGGTGAAATGGTGCCGGAACCGGCAACTTTTCTTCCTTGCAAAATATCTTCAGGGGTTAGCAACTCGATCAAAGCCAAGGAGAAGATAAGTCCTCCGCTTGGGCCACCCACATTTGGAAGTGAAACTTTTATCGCACGGTCTGTGAGTTTGGAAGTATCAACGCCGGGAAACTCTTTCTTAATAAGCGCCTTCGTTGCAAGGAGTGCATCACTTTGAGAATCTTCCATCTCAATCTTTGCCTTCTTCTCTTCAGCTTTTGACGTTGTGTTCTTCTTATAAATAACAGAACGCGGGAAGACGACGCAATCTGCGCGAGCCCAACATGTAAGTACCTCTGCCCCGAGAATTTTCGCATCAGGATTTGATACCCAGATAGAGAGAAGATAGATCTGGCCATCTGGTTTATATGTTGTTGCGACCTTCTTATCGACAGTCAGCACCTTAGGAAATAGTGGCGTTCCTTCACCCGGTTGAATAACGGCGAAATTAACTGGAAGTACAAGAGGAAGTAAGAAGAGGGCTATAAAGAAAACTTTGATGGTGCGAGGCGTATGTGAGAATCGCACTGAACGAGCCACTTGCTAAATGAATTAACGAATCTGATCTTCAGGAAGTGAAGATGTAGTGGGAGGAATTTCTTCCTGGATTGGTTGTTCGCGGAAAGACTCTTGGAATCTCTGGAACTGCCCAACAGATCGTGAAGTCTCGGATTCGAACTTTGACTTAAATTTAGATACCCAGATGACATATCCAATTGCGCCAAAGAGGCCTGCTGCTGGGACTACCCACCAAATAAGGGCGGCAAATGCACTGGTTCCGGCAGCTGCGCTTATTGGGGACATGTAAAAATCTTAGTGCTTTCGGGAAGAAAGTGCCCACTCCACTTGTTACATACCTTAGATGCGACTGTCGATACTTGCTCTCGATAGAATCAATCTGGCCACTAGGGCCATCGCGCTTAAAGGAGATCTTGATGACACCTTTTGGATTCACGCCTGATGATGGCGATGAAGAAAATGGTAAGCCAGAAGACTTAAACGCGATGATGCGTCAGATGCAAGAGCAGATTCAGAAACAATTTGAACAATTAGGAATTAATCCAGCCGGATTTGTAAATCCATTTGCAGCTTTTGCTCAAGGTGGTCAAGAGGCTCTGCCTCCCACTGTAGTTCGCGATACTGCAAAGAAGTTTGTGCAAGCACAAGGTTCACAACCCATCGGAACGAAAGATGTCACCGTTGTAGATAACGCTTTTGAAATTGCCGACCTCTGGCTCAATGAAGCAACAGTCTTTCCAGCAACAACTGGCAACACATCTCACCGCTCTGTCAGCCGACTTGATTGGGTTGATGAGACCCTCAAAGGTTGGCAGGCAACTATGGAGCCGCTTGCAACTGGTCTCACTGCTGCAATTTCAACTCTGCTCGATGAAGCGATGGCGCAACAGGCGCACGATCCTGAAAATGGCGAGGCCATGGCAGGACCGATGGGCACTATTGCGGGGCTTCTGCGTACATTCATTGGTTCACTCATTGCAACACAGCTAGGCCAAGCCATTGGCAGCATCTCTGCCACTGCAACAGGTGCACATGATGTTGGTCTGCCACTTCTTGATCCCGCTCGCCCGCTTCTTATCCCTGAAAATATTGAGAAGTGGAGCGCTGATCTCGAGATTCCAAAGACAGAGGTCTACTTATTCCACGCCCTTCGCGAAGCAGCGATTGCCCGCCTCTTTGAACATAACCCTTGGATTGTTTCTTATATTCGTAGCGCAATAGTTGATTATGGTCGCGGAATCCATATCGATATGGAAGCCATTCAACGCCAAGCAGAAGATGCGATGCAGAACTTTGATCCTTCACAACTCAATCCTGAATCCGGTGAAAACTCATTCACTATTGCACTCAACAATGGAATCTTCACACCTGAGGAAACTCCAGCACAACGCGCAGCACTTTCAAAGTTAGAGACAGCACTGGCACTCGTCGATGGTTGGGCAGATGAAGTAACAGCTTTGGCTGCAGGTGATCGACTTCCAGCGCTTACTCAACTTCGCGAGATGTATCGACGTCAACGCGCAACCAATGCACCATCACAACAACTCTTCAAAACACTGTTGGGACTCGAAGTAACTCCAAAGTTGGCGCGAGAAGCGAGCGCCTTCTGGCAAAAGGTGCGCGAATCGAAAGATATTGCGGCCCGCGATCAAATCTGGAGCGGAATTTTGCCGAGCGCTGAAGAGTTGCTTGAACCCGAGAAGTTCTTAACGTCGACCGAAGTTCCGGATGACCTCAGCGGCCTGCTCTAATCGCAAAAACCTGAAGGAAAAGAAAAGCGAAGTCCCCGGGCGCACATTTTGATATCAGCCTTCCCCTTGCTGATATCAAACGGTTATCCGAGGACTTCGTATGCGAAAAGTACGACGAATAGAGGGCAGAATCAAATGAAAATGGCGGAGACACAGAATTTTTTTTCTGTCAAAAACTTTGATTTCTCCTCCATTATTTATTGCATCTAATACATTTCCTCAATGACTACTGGAGACTTTTCAAATAACTTTGAAGAGGTCACACTTCCCGGGGTCGACGAGGGTGAAATCCTTGTTATCCGTTCAACCCGTCGCAAAAAGAGCATCTCCGCCTATCGCCAAGGCGGGCGTATCGTCATCTCTATTCCGGCCCGCCTGAGCAAGGCCGATGAGCGCGCCATCGTCCCCGAGATGATCGCCAAGATTCGCAGCCAAGAGGAGTCCAAGACCCCCGGCGAGGCCGATCTCATCGCCCGAATCGACCAGTTGCTGACTGAGCTAGCCCCTGAAATCACCGAACGCCCCGTTTCAGTCACCTGGCGGGCGATGCGCGAGCGCTGGGGCTCATGCACGAGCGTCGACCGTTCTATCCGGATCTCTGACCGCCTCAAGCTCGCCCCCGCCTACGCCCTGGATTACGTCCTCTTCCACGAGGCGATCCACCTCCAATACTTCGACCATGGCTCTGAATTCACTGAGGTCCTGGCTCGATTCGAGGATTCCGAGCTGGCCAGCGCCTATCTCGATGGCTACGAGGCAGCCGAGCGAGCCCTCTTGGCCCCCGTTGAACTCGAGAAGATCTAGCCCAATCCCTGCCCAAATCTCTACGCACAATCCCCGCGTGGAATCGGTATTTTGAGCGTGAGCGGGAGTATCGTTCCAGCCAGTACACATGAGCGCCAAGCACATGGGTCGAACGGAGGCAAAAATGACAGAGGTAGAGACATACAAGGGTGACGCTTACTGCGTTAAGTGCAAAGAGAAGCGTGATTTCGAGGGAACTGTAAAGATCTCAGACTCTGGTCGTCGCATGGCACAGGGCATCTGCCCAGTGTGTGGCACCAAGGTAAATCGCATTCTCGGCAAGAAGCCAGAATAAGTTTTACGTCACTATACGTAGTTATAACCCTCGCCCTTATGGGCGGGGGTTATTTCTTTTTCCACAGCAAGTAAGGGCGCTCGCTTAACACTTGCGGCGCTCGCCGGAGAATGCCCGGCTATGAGAACACTCAAGCGCGGTACATCACTCTTTGAAACTACAACTCCTGGCGAATTTTTCTTAGGAACGTCAACGCGAGCAATTCGCATCTACACAGCTGAGCAGAAAATTATCGCCGAGCATCTTGCGCAAGGGGTACGCGAAGACGATATCCCTCGCATCGCTGGGGTCTCATCGATTGCAATCCATAACCTGATGACCGAGCTTGCCCAGCAATCGCTCCTTGATACAAGGCAGGGCGCAATCACAATTAGCGATCGCTTTATCTCGAAGATTGATGGTCGAGCTTCCAAAAATAGTAAGCCGCAACGTGATGGGGCATACATCCAACTTCAGAATCGAATTGCACCTGAACTCGAGCAGACAACATGGAGAAGCGATGTCACAGATGGTGGTGTTGCGCTACTGAGTGCGCGCCAAAATTTCCTTATTGAGATTTCGGGCAACAATCGCGTTGCCACTCTTCTCTATTCACTTCTACTCGCAAGCGGTTTTACGCAGAGCCGCTTTGCACCGGGAGCGCGCACTGCGCAGATCGGTGATCTCGATATCGCCGTCGATGGAATTACTTCTGCTCAATATGGCTTTGCCTTTATCAAGAATCGCGAAGATGTAAGGCGCGATTACTCGCTCTTTCCACTTGATAAAAGCGCCAATTATCTTGATGAAGCATCAACACCTGACCTTGTGATTGTCTGCGGAGATATTGATCCAGAGAAGCTCGCTCTATGGATGAGCTACGGACAAACATTTATACATATTCCACACCCTGAAGGCGGTCGCGCAAAAATTGGCCAGATAGTAATTCCGGGAAAGACGCCGTGTTTGCGTTGCGCAGAACTGGTGGAACGTGATCAAAGTGGCGTTATTTCGCAAAGGGTTCTGAGCGCTGAAGTTACTCAGGAATATCCTCATATTGCAGCTCACGCAGTTGCTGCCCTTGCTGCATCAAACGTTGTTGCCTATTGCGATGCTGCAACTCTTTCAGAAGGAGAAGTACTGAAAGACGCTGAACTCTTTGGAAAAATCACTACCGTTGATTATCAAAGAGTTGCCCAACCACAGGTGGTGGCGATTGCTCGCCATCCACTCTGCGGATGTGCTTTCTAATCTCAATCAGGAGTTACTAAATCTCACTCTCGATTAAACGAGCAGCTGCAATCACCTGACGTGGTGGTCGACCGGCGCGACGCTTACGTTCGATGATCACGCCATCTTCAATCAATTGGCCGCCCCATACGCCACATGGCTCTTGGCGTGAAAGCGCGCCATCGAGACACTTGTTACGTGATGGGCATGTGCCGCAGAGCGCTTTCGCTTCTGCAATTCCCTGGTCTGTCTCTGAGTAGAAGAGCTCAGGGTCTGCAGAATGGCATGGGAGCGTAAAAGCCTTGGCGTTGTCATATGTGAAGGTCACATCCTTCAAGCCAATCTTTTCGCCGCTATCTGCCCAGCCTGGTACCTGTAGTTCGCTGAAGAGAACTGTCATAGCTCTCACCTCTTCTCTCTTTTACTTACTTTCGTATCTATGTGGTTTCTATTTGGTTGATGTGGAAATAAAAAAGGACCTACAAATCCTTTGTGGATTTGAGGCCCTTGTGGGTTCTGTTCGAATTACTCGACTAGAGCTCCTGTGGCCTCAACCACTGCATAAAAGTTGGCGTAAAACGCTGACTTTGTTGCTGTGGGCCAAGCTGCACGCTTATGAGTGCGCTTAGCTGTGGCTGTTGAGGTTGTATGAGCAGCAGAAGGAACAGACGCACGAGCGCCTGCTGTTGTTGAAGCGAATACTGAATTCATTTCAACTCCTTCTTCTAGTAGATGGAGTAAGGGTACGCGAGGGGTATTCGTTCTGGCAACCTAATTAATAGCGGGAAGAGCCTGAGATGAGCTAAGAACCGGCGAGTAACCCAGATTCACGCAGGAATGGGCTGGGGCTCTTGCGGTAAGAGATATGTAAATCAGCCTTGGCGCGGGTGATTCCCACATAAAAGAGGCGGCGCTCTTCATCGATCGAAGCATCCGAAACAGGTAGCTGGCCTTCAGATGCGCCAATCAAGAAGACGCGTTCCCATTCAAGACCTTTTGCTGCATGCAGAGTTGCCAGGGTTACGACAGGCATTGTTGGTGGATTGTTCTGCTGCACGCGATCTTCAACTTCGCGTAGGTAACCGCGCAGAGTCTTCGGGGTGAAGTTCTCATCGCTATCGAGTTCGCGCGCTAAATGTAGAAGCGCGGCAATTCCATCGATTGCTTCATCTGTTAAATAAGGCTGCGCAAGTGTGCGAAGTTCATCGATCCAACCTTGACCTTCTGCAGGAATAACGGAAGCTTTACGAACTTCGCCTAAGAAATCACGAACTTCTTTGCGATCAAAGAATCGTTCTGTACTGCGAACTTGGTATGGCAAGTTCACCTTCACCATTGCTCGTTCAACGCTCTTCAACTGTGAATTGGTACGAGCCAAGATTGCGACTTCATGTGGTGGGGTTCCTGCGCTCAAAAGAGAAGTAATTTCTGAGAGCACACCGGTTACTTCGGCAGCTTCATCTGCATAGCCAACGACGCTAGGCGCACTGCCGTGGTCGTTTTGGGCAACAAGTTCTTGGCCCATAGATCCATAACGCAAGAGCGCATTTGCAGCAAAGGTAATTTCAGGAGTTGAGCGATATCCGGTGCTGAGGCGAATGACTTCAGCATCAGGAAAGCGTTGGGTAAAGGTATTGAGAAATACTGGAGTGGCTCCAGCAAATGAGTAAATAGTTTGTGCAGGATCACCAACGACGCAGATATCGTTCCGCTTTCCAAGCCAAGCATTGATTAGGCGTTGTTGAACTGGCGATACATCCTGATACTCATCGATAGTGAAGTATCTGTATTGATCTTGAACTCGTTCGCGAACTTCGCGTTCTTCCTCAAGCATGGCAGCGCAGAGCAAAAGAACATCTTCAAAGTCGATTGCTAGCTCTTGCTTCTTTACAGATTCATAGGCTGTATAAATCTGCACCATCTGCTCAGGTAAGACACGAGGTTTCTGCATGCGCTTAGAGATTTCATCCACATAATCACTTGGGGCAACTTGTGAAACTTTTGCCCATTCGATTTCAGATGCAATATCGCGCATGAGTTCGCGGTTTGTTGCGCGGATTGAATCGCCTAATCCAGCGCGATTAATTGCTTCGGTAAGAAATCCGGTCTTTGTAGTCATCAAATCTGGTGTGCGACCACCGAATACAGATGGCCAGAAGTAGAGCAGTTGCTTCAGGGCCGCTGAGTGAATGGTGCGCGCTGCAACGGTGGGAACACCGAGTGAACGAAGTCGAGCACGCATTTCTCCCGCTGCTTTTGCAGTGAAGGTAAGTGCCAATACTTTCTGCGGATCCATCGTTCCGATAGCTGCGGCATATGCGATGCGATGGGTAATTGCACGAGTTTTACCGGTGCCCGCTCCTGCAATAACGCAGACTGGTCCTCGGGTTGCTAGTGCTACTGCGCGCTGATCTGGGTCGAGTGCAGCGAGGATCTCGTCCTCTATCGCCACGTCTCGCCGCCCTGCGCGCTTTCGCCGAGCCATCCTTCAATCATCTTGCGTGCAACAGAGATAGTTGGCGGAAGAAGAAGTGAACCATCGGCTGCTGCAGCTTTAAGTTCTGCGCGGCTAAACCATTTCACTTCAGTAATTTCTTGACCGTCACCCTTTGCAACGCCAGGGTTATCAGTTACTGCTTCAAATGCAATCATGATGCTTGCAGGAAAGGGCCATGGTTGTGAGCCGAGATACTTGATCTCGCTCACTGTGATGCCAGATTCTTCAAAGACTTCACGAGAAACACATTGTTCAAATGTTTCACCTGGTTCGAGAAATCCTGCAAAAGTAGAGAAGCGACCTTCGGGCCACACTGGTTGATGCCCCAGCAAAATACGATCATCGCGATCTTTAATCAGAACGATAACAGCTGAATCTGTACGAGGGTGATGCTGACTTTGATCTGCATCGCAGAAGCGCGCAGCTCCGCCGAGATCAACACGTGTTGGCCCACCACAGCGAGGACAACGCGGATGTGCACGATGCCAATTACTGATGGCAGTTGCATGAAGTGAGAGTTCAAATTCCATTGGTGAAAGCTGCGCACCGACTTCGCGAAGAGTTGTGAAACCAACGCTCTTCACCTCATCAGAAACTTCACCTACCCACTGTGAATCCCACGCAAAATAAGGAGCGCGAGTATCGAGATCAAGACCTAAGAAGTAGCGAGAACCTTCAGTGAACTTTCCTGATGCCAGAAGCTCGGAAATCTGTAGTGCGCTAGAGAATGTGAGTTTTTCATCGACTGATGCGATGCGACCTTCAGCGATATGAAGAATCTTGGCTTGTTGCCACAAAGTATCGAGAGTGCCTTGATTGGTGCGCAGTTCTCCGGCGCGATCTATGTGGGAAGGGTGCTGATGAATCGCGCTCACAGGTGCAGGTTACTAGTCTGTGGGGGTGCGCCTCACCTCGTGGAATCTCCTGCATGGAATGGCCATTCCCCCACAGGCAAGCGTTGATACCAGCTCTCTCAACCGCGCCGTGCAATCCCTTGAATCCGATGTATTCGCTTTTCAGGAAGTCGATCACTTTTTGCCGCGTTCCCAATCTCGCCCCCAGATGAGAGATATCGCCGAAAGTATTGGGGCCCGCGATTGGGCGATGGCGCCCAGCGTAATTGGCACACCGGGTGAATCATGGAGAAAGTTAAATTCTGCAGAACCAGAAATTATTTCGTCGACTTCGAGCCATGCAGAGTTAATGCACGAATCTTATGGAATAGGGATTGTTTCCAAAGTTCCAGTTCTGAGTTGGCATCGTCTTAACTTAGGAAATTCTCCACTCGGTCTTCCACTTGTTGTCCCTGGTGATGAAACCGGAAAAGGTAAGCCGCGATTTATCTATGTGAAGGATGAACCACGTTTAGCAATTGCGGCAGTTCTAGAAAATGGATTTACCGTTGTCAATACGCATCTCTCTTTTGTTCCAGGATTTAATCTTGCGCAGCTACGTCGCGTGAAGAAGTGGGCGTTACAGATTGCAGAATCAACCGGCACTCGCGCCATTGTCTTAGGCGATCTCAACCTTCCGAAGAATCTGCCGATCGTTGCATCGTCATGGAAATCCCTTGTCACCCAGAACACCTATCCAAGTTGGGGCGCCAAGATTCAATTCGATTACATCCTCACCCCCGACCTCGCATTCGGTGAATATTCGGTGAGAAATTTTGCGCCTACAGGGGTGAGTGACCACCTTCCCATCGGGGTAGAAATCTTCGAGTAGCAACTTCAAATAGTGCAATTGCCGTGGATTGATTAGCCTTGGCCCATGACTAAAGAATCAACTCCTTCATACTCAACTAATGGCGCTGCAGGTCAGACATCGGCAGCGCAGTGCCCTTACACAGGTAGCAAGCTCAATAAGGAAGGCACCTACAACACTGATTGGTGGCCTAACCAACTTGATCTCGGCGTACTTCGCCAACACTCACCAGTGTCAGATCCAATGGGCGAAAACTTTGATTACCCAGAAGAATTTTCAAAGCTCAATCTCAAAGCGGTAATGAAAGATATTGAAGAGTTGATGACGACATCACAAGAGTGGTGGCCAGCAGATTACGGACATTACGGTCCATTCTTTATTCGTATGGCGTGGCATAGCGCTGGTACATATCGCACACACGATGGTCGCGGTGGTGCAGGTGCAGGTATGCAACGTTTTGCACCACTGAATAGCTGGCCAGATAACGTTAACCTCGATAAGGCGCGCAGACTTCTTTGGCCAATCAAGCAGAAGTATGGAAAGCGTTTATCGTGGGCAGATCTCATGATCCTTGCAGGTAACTGTGCTCTTGAATCAATGGGGCTTAAGACATTTGGTTTCGGTGGTGGTCGCGCAGATGTGTGGGAACCAGATGAGACTTACTGGGGTAAAGAGCAAGAGTGGCTTACCAACGAGCGTTACAGCGGAGATCGTAAATTAGAAGATCCACTTGCCGCTGTGCAGATGGGTTTGATCTATGTAAACCCTGAAGGTCCAGATGGAAAGCCAGATGTTCTAGCTTCTGCTCGCGATATCCGCGAAACATTTGCACGCATGGCGATGAATGATGAAGAGACTGTCGCACTTATTGCTGGTGGTCATACATTCGGTAAGGCACACGGTGCTGCAGATCCTGGAAAGTATGTAGGAGCAGAACCCGAAGCCGCGCCAATCGAAGAGATGGGTCTTGGCTGGAAGAACAGCAATGGCGCAGGTAATGGTGCAGAGACAATTTCAAGTGGCCTAGAAGGTGCATGGACTCCAACTCCAACGAAGTGGGATAACACCTACTTTAAGACTCTCTTCAAGTACGAGTGGAAGCAGACAAAGTCACCAGCAGGAGCCACACAGTGGATCCCAACAGATGAATCTGCTGCAAAGGCTGTCCCTGACGCACACATCAAGGGCAAAACACATGCTCCCGTTATGTTCACAACAGATTTAGCAATGCGTATGGATCCTGCATACGAAAAGGTTTCACGTCGCTTTGCCGAAGATCTCGATGCATTTGCTGATGCATTTGCACGTGCGTGGTTTAAGTTAACTCACCGCGACATGGGACCAATCGCTCGCTACCTAGGACCACTTGTTCCAAAGGAGCAGTTGATTTGGCAAGATCCACTTCCTGCAAAGCCAAAGAAGGTCATTGGTAAGGCAGAGATTGATCTTCTGAAGAAGCGCATCGAGAAGAGTGAGTTAACAATCGCTCAGATGGTGACAACTGCATGGGCATCTGCATCATCATTCCGCAGCACCGATAAGCGCGGTGGGGCAAATGGTGCACGTATCCGCCTTGAACCACAGCGTAATTGGGAGGTAAATAACCCTAAGGAACTCAAGAAGGTTATTGCTATCCTCGAAAAGATTCAGACCAACTTCAATAAGAAGTCAGATAAGAAGGTCTCACTTGCAGACCTCATTGTCTTGGCCGGTTGCGTCGGTATCGAACTTGCAGCAAAGAACAATGACATTAAGGCGAAGGTTCCATTTACTCCTGGCCGCACAGATGCAACGCAAGAGCAGACAGATGTCGCTTCCTTTGCAGTTCTTGAGCCAAGTGCAGATGGATTCCGTAACTACGCCAACAAGGCAGATACACGTCCTGCTGAAGTTCCATTGGTAGAAAAGGCAGCTCTGCTATCGCTGACTCCCCCAGAGCTCGTTGTGCTCGTGGGTGGTCTGCGCGTACTCGGCGCTAACTACGATGGATCAAAGACAGGTGTCTTGACCCATAAGAAGGAAGTTCTTAGTACTGACTTCTTTATCAACGTCCTCGATATTAAGTATCAGTGGGCTCCAAAGGCTGGCGATACCAACCTCTTTGAGGCACACGATCGCAAGACCGGAAAAGTAAAGTGGAGCGCTACCCGCGCTGATTTGGTCATCGGATCAAATTCAGAGCTGCGCGCACTTGCTGAGGTCTATGCAAGCAACGATGCAGAGAAGAAGTTTGTTGAAGACTTTATCGCTGCATGGAACAAGGTAATGAACCTTGACCGTTTCGAACTGAGCGCCAAGAAGAAAAAGTAGTACTACTTCACACTCAACAGATCGATGAGTTGAGCTTCCGTAAGGAGGTTCGCTCGTCGATCTGTTGTATTTGTGGGCACATAATGGAAAACAGCAGTTACTTGATCAACTGCAACACCCTGTAACTTCGCCCACGCTAGACGATAGACAGCGAGCTGTACGGCAGAGGATTCGCCTAGGACTTTAGAACCAGTCTTCCAATCGACTACTTCGAAACCAGCATCTGTCTTATAGACAGCATCGATGCGACCACGAACAAGAACACCCGCAATTACAGTTTCAAAAGGAACCTCGACTGCATGTGGTTGCAGTGAAGCCCAGCTTGATGCCAGCCACTTCGATTTAAGATCTTCGAGTTTCTGATCTTCTTCAAATGGCGTCAGCAAATCGAAATCTTCATCATCGAAGAGCGTTTTGGCATTGAAGTGGTTTTCAATCCATAAGTGGAATGCGGTTCCACGATGTGAGTACTCATCCATTGCACGTGGCATAGGGCGGCGGATTGTGCGAGCAAGTTCTGCAGGATCTTGGTGCAGCGCAATCAACGTTGAGGTAGAAAGACGCGCAGGTAGAGCAACATCGAGAGCACCCGCTTTATACTCATTAAACTCAGCGATAATTGCTTGCGCATCTTCAACTAAACCGCGCATCTCTTCACTTGGTGGTGTTGCAAGGTCGAAAGGTGCTGAGGAATCAACCAGGGCCACAGTCCGATTGAACTCTGCGCGACGATTGCCAAGAGGATCTCGTGGCCACTGGGCAGTAATCTCAATATCTTTTGCGGGGTTGCGATCAGTGCTGGCAGGGGCCTCAGGGGCTGAAAGCACTGTCCCTACTGCACTTGCGACCTCAACGACCTTTTCATACAAGACTGATGGAGCCACCGGCTTTGCGCCATCGCGCCAGAATGATGTGGAACAGAAGAGATGTGTGCGCGCACGAGTCATTGCAACGTAACCAAGTCGAATCTCTTCGCGCATCTTGAAATCAACACACTCTTGGGCAAAGGCATCGATTGCCTTCTTTGCAGCTGCATTAGTTGTTGCTGCGTTCCAAGAAAATACCGGCAAGATGTTTGCATCTCCGCGCAAGGCAAATGGAATATGGCGTTCGTTGGTAATCCAATTATCGGGATCAGATGTATTTGCACCAGGGAACGTTCCTTCAGCTAGCCCTGGAACTGCAACGACATCCCATTCGGCTCCCTTTGCCATATGGATGGTGAGAATCTGAACGACAGATGCATCGACATCTGGCGCTCCAGCTTTAAGACCGCCCTCTTCTTCACTGGCAACATCGAGCCATTGTAAGAATGCAGAGAGAGTGCCACCGCTACGAGCAAACTTTGCTGCTTCATCCATAAAACGATCAAGATGTCGACGGCCATGGGTTCCACCATCGCGCAACATAACTTCTGTTTCAAGGTTGAGGTAACGCTCGATATCAACAATCAGATCAGTAATTGGAGCAGATGCGCGTGAACGTAAGCGGCGCAGATCAGAGGCGAAGGTTGTCAGGCGCTCATATCCAGCGCTACTGAACTTAGATTTATCGCAACCTTCGATTTCATCGAGTGCATCAATGACGCTACCGATAAATTGATCATCTGCTTCAGCTGATTGTGGATTGCCAGCAACAATATTCTTCACAATGCTGCGGCTATCGGCAGATAAAGATTCAGAGCGTGATCGAGCAAAGCGACCAAGGGCTGCAATATCGCGAGGTCCTAAGTTGATACGCGGGCCAGTTAGGTGACGCATCAATGATGCGCCTGCATCAGGATTGTTGATGACCTTAAGCATCGCAACGAGATCTGCGACCTCAGGAACGTGCACAAGTCCACCTAAACCAAGGACTTCAGAAGGGATTCCGGCTTCGGCCAACGCTTCTTGAATCAACGCTATCTGTGCGCGCTTTCGGACAAGGACAGCAAAAGTCTTTGGAACCTTTGCGCCTGCCTTTATGCGCTCGGGGTTATTCCAGAGCGGTGCAAAGTATTCAGCGATTGCACTTGCTTCACCTTCAAGGTTTTCAAAGACGCCGCAGGTGAGATTTCCTTTTCCGGCACCCTTACGGGCTTTAAGCGCTGCAACGGTGATGCCCTCGTCTTTGCGGACATCGGCTGAGATTTCATTTGCAAGAGTAAGAATGGATTCATCGTTGCGATAGGTAGTCAGAAGTTCGTAGACATCTTTGCCGGTAGAACCTGCAGCCTTGGGAAAGTTTGCGTTAAATGCGCTGATGGTTCCAGAAGATGCACCGCGCCATGTGTAGATAGATTGGCAAGGATCACCGACTGCTGTGACTGGATGTCCCTGGCCAAAGAGCGCCGAGAGTAAACGCACTTGTGATTGCGAAGTATCTTGATACTCATCAAGCAAGACAATGGGGTACTTGGCTCGCTCAAGAATTCCGACATCAGGGAAGTTGACTGCGATATCTGCAGCAAGTGCAATCTGATCATCGAATGAGAGTTCGCCGGATTGGCGACGCGCTTCAAGGAATGCCTCCATCATTGGAAGCATCGCGATGCGCTGATTGAGAACTTTGGCAACCTTGCGAGTCTCATCATTTGTCTGACCTGTCATCGCAATAACTTCTTGCAGTAACTTTTCATCAGCTTCGCAGATTTGAGCCACGGTAGCGCGATGTTCGAGAACCATTGAGGTGAGGCCTAAGAGATCCTTGACCACGGTGCTTGCTGCATCTGTCGTTGCAAAGGTGCCGTCATCCCATTCGCGCACCAACTTATTGGCGCTCATCCATAAAGCTGCTTCACCGAGTGGTTGAACATCTGCATCGATGCCGTAACGGATGGCATGTTCGCTCAAGAGGCGACCTGCATAAGAGTGATAAGTAGTCACTGCTGTATCAAGGCTGCTAAAAGTGCGCGGAATACCCTGCTTATCTTGCGCCTGCTGGAATTGACGAAGGCGCTTTCGGATACGGGTATTGAGTTCGCCTGCTGCCTTGCGAGTAAAGGTAAGTCCGAGAATCTGATCAGGTCTGGCGATTTCATTGGCAACTAAGTACACAACGCGAGCTGCCATCGTTTCCGTCTTACCAGAACCAGCACCTGCGATGACAACTGCAGGTTCGAGTGGATTGTCATAAATCGAGATGATGGGGCGTTGCTCATCAGAGGGAAGATGGAAAGTTGGGTCAATCGAGATAATCATCTCGGCGACTTTGTCAGGTGAGTATTTCTCGTTCATTGATGCACCGCCTTACCTTCGAGGTAGAGCGGACAGGAAGGCTTTACCTTGCACTGCTTGCACATATCGTTCTTGCGGGCCGTAAATGTTGCACCACCCATACCAACTGCAATCTCTTCAAGGATGGCAGTAGTTGCTTCGACATCAACGAGTGCATCTTGTTCGCGAGTGCTGTAGCTCTTGTTCTTACTTGCTAAATAGACAAGTTGCGCACCTGTGACATCAGTTGACTTCAACTTCTCTTCAAAGCCATCGAGAACAACGCCAAGCTGGTAACACGCAAGCTGCAAGTTGCTCTTGGCATCATCTCCTGAAATCTCTTTCTTACCGGTCTTAAAGTCGATGATGTAGTGCTTGCCATCGCTATCAACTTCAATGCGGTCAACATTTCCGCGGATGAGCGCACGGCCAACGGTGATCTCAAAGCTCTTTTCGACTCCGGCAACGGTGCGGTTATTGTCAGATAAAGACTTCTGGTGGAATACAGAGAAGCGCTCGAGCATCTTCTTAGCGCGAGCGAGGGACGCATGGCTGATCCAACCTTGGCTATCGTCGATCAGTGGCCATGAATCAATCAGTTTGGTCTGCAACGCTTCATCAGTGATTCCAGGTTCTTCTACCTTTATGCGAGCGAATTCGTGAATAACAGAGCCCAGCAACTGCGCAGTTGAATCGCCATCGGTGCCGCCGCTCTTTTCGAGGAACCATTTCAGACCGCATTCAGTGAAGTTTTCAGCACCCGAAGGAGATACCGGAACAAGCGCGCCTTCATCGATGACAGGCAGTTCGCTCGTTATCGGCGCTGTTCCGAGCCACTGAGATGGTTGTGCCAAATGAATTCCATTGGCACTTAAGGTCTTCAGAAGTGAAGCAGCAGATGTGTTGCCAGTCAGATTTACCTCACGACGCAGAGTGGCAACGAGTGCCGAAGCTGTAAGCGGCCTCGGAACTTCTACATCGGATGCTGAAGTGCCAAGAGAGTCAGCAAGATCTTCAAAGAAGATCGATGGGGTTTCATCTTCGCGAGAAATTGCAGTGACAAGTAGTGACTGACGTGCACGGGTAGTTGCAACATGGAAGAGACGCGCTTCATCTTCTGCCAGCGAAGATGCGGCAATCATGTCGAGAGTTACTTGTGCAAGCTCATCACCATGGCGTACTCGTTCGACAAGTCGTTCGGCACCCAATAATGAGCTGCGCTGCTTGAGGTTTGGCCAGGCACCTTCTTGCACTCCAGCAACTGCAACGTACCGCCACTGGCGACCTTTGGCAGAGTGCACAGTAAGAATTTCAACGACATCAGGGCGTACTCCGCGGGCGGTGATGAGGTCAGAGACAATTGTTTCGTTGGCAATTTCGGTGAGGAATAGATCTGGTTTTGCGCCAGGGAAACGTTCAATGTGACGCGCTGCAGTATCAAAGAGTTGAATCATGGCATCGAGATCACGGTCAGCTGATGCTCCGCGTGAACCACCACGAAGTGCTGCAGTCCGCCAGCTTTCAGCAATCTTCTCGTTATCGCTATTGGTTGCGTTATCCCAGATAGCCCATAACAAATCGTGAATGGTTGCGTTCTTCTTGGCGATTGATTTCTTAGCTTGAGCAAGCAGATGATGTACTCGTAACAACTCGGCAGAGTCTTCAATTGCAACATCACCCGTTGTGATGGCATCGAGAATCAACTGTGTGCCAGAGCGCTTATCGCTGACTTCATCACGGGCAGCAAGCAACGCAGCACGTGTGCGACGAAGTGAGACCGATGTTGCTCCCCCGAATTCAGATGTCAGTAACTTTTCAGCAGTATCGAGATTGAGAGGCTGTGCGCCTGTGGCAACGCGAGCTAGTAGTAAGAATGGAGCAATGGCAGCGTTATTAGCTAGCGCTTCGACATCACCAGCAGTTGGGATAGATACCTGAGCGAATGCTCGTCGAATGGCTGATGCTGTCTGCCCATGCGAACGCACAATCACTGCCATCTGTGAATATGGAACACCTTGCATCAAATGTGCGCGCTTGAATTGGTAGGCGATGTACTGCGCTTCTTCTGATTCAGAAGATAAGCGGGCAGTCTGCGCGACCGGTGTTCCTCGGAAATTCTCTGTTAACTCAATCGTCTTTGCACCTGCTTTGATGTAGGCGTTGATAACATCGGCAATACCTTCAGGATCTGCACCGCGGAAGCGACCAACAGCGCTTGCGCTATCGGCCACGATAACGAGATCTGAGCCTGCCAATAGTGAAAGCAGGGTGCGCTGAGCAGGATCGCTCTCTTGGAATTCATCGACGATGATCGTGGTAAATCGAGCACGCAGTTCAGTGAGCAATTCAGGGTTAGCGCGCAAATAGTTAATTGCTGAGTTGATGATTTCAGATGGATCGATACGGACCTTGGCATCTCCTGCCAATACTTCTTGCAGGGTCATCGCGCCTAAGTAACGTTTCCAGAAATCAGCGGCGCCTTCCCAATACTTTTCTCCAAGTTGATGGCCTCGTGTAGCAAGTGCATCAGGTGTAATTCCGCGTTCGTTTGCACGCATAATCAAATCGCGGAGTTCGCGGACAAAGCCTTGTGTCTGCAGTGGTTCGCCTAGCGATTCAGGGCTCTTCTTTAAATCATCGTGCCACTTCTTGTAACCATCTTCGATATCGCCATCGAGCAGTTGAGAGATAAAGGTTTCTTGTTCGGCGCCAGAGAGTAGAACGATTTCGCGATAGTTATCGCCAGTACGCATCTTAAGAATTGAGTAAGCAAGTGAGTGAAATGTGCGCGCCAGAGGTTCGAAGGCTGTCTTTTCAGAACGTGTAACAATCGCATCGCGCATTTCAGATGCACGTTCGCGCCCATATGTAAGTAAAAGAATTGAATCTGGAGATTGCCCTGCTGCAATACGCGAGAGCGCGGCTTCAATCAGAACCGTTGTCTTACCGGTACCGGTTGCGCCAGTTAGAATGAGTGGTGAACCGCGATGGGCAATTGCTGCTTTTTGCTGATCAGAGAGAACGAGAGAACCGCTCTGAACTTCGGCTCGCACCAGGCGAAGCGGCGTTACAGGGGCTTTACTCACAGTTCGTATTCAACCCTAAGGGGCTGACAATCAGCGTGTATGGCTCACTTGCCCTTAGTGAGAGCTATGGAAAATGTGTAGCCACCAGTGATGACGTGGCCGTCGGCTGATACAACTCGATACGAGATTTGATATTTGCCTGACTTCAGAGCTGGTGACGAGACGCGGGCAGTAAGTCGATTCGCTGTTATTTGCGGCTTCTTGAGTGCAATCACTTTTCCAGCAACTGTCGCAAGTGAAACGGTTGAAATCTGCTTACCTTTTAACTCCAAGATATCTTCATTGAAATTGAGAGTAATACTTGCCGGTGCCGTAGTGAGAGTCGCACTTGCCTTAGGAATCGAGCTAACGAGAGCTGAATGGCTATGAGATGGAGCAATTGAAAGCGTCGTGAGAAATAAGGAAGCTGTCGTAAATGCGAGTAAACGAATAACTCGATTCACGACAGCTCCTTGTAATAACTAGTTCTGGTTATTCTTCTTCGCACGTGATGTTGCTCGAGCGCGTTCTGCGCCATCGAGAGTCACCTTGCGAATACGAACGACTGCAGGAGTTACTTCAACGCACTCGTCTTCACGACAGAATTCGAGAGCACCTTCCATGTTGAGCTTCTTAGGTGGAATCAACTTTTCAGAATCATCTGTACCTGAAGCACGCATGTTGGTGAGCTTCTTTTCGCGAACACAGTTGACATCCATATCGTCAGAACGTGAGTTCTCACCGATAACCATGCCTTCGTAAACTTCATCGCCTGGTTCAACGAAGATTGAACCGCGCTCTTGAATACCTGCAAGTGCATAAGAAGTCACTGCGCCGATACGGTCTGAGACAAGAGAACCTGTTGCACGTGTGCGAAGTTCACCGAACCATGGTTCGTATGAGTCGAATACGTGGTGCAGAAGACCTGTTCCGCGAGTTTCTGTAAGGAACTCGGTACGGAAACCGATAAGTCCACGTGATGGAACCTTGTAGTCAAGACGGATCCAACCGGTTCCGTGGTTAACCATCTGCTCCATACGGCCCTTACGAAGAGCCATCAACTGAGTAAGAACACCTAAGTAATCTTCAGGTGCATCAATTGTTAGGCGCTCCATTGGTTCGTTAAGTTTTCCGTCAATCATCTTGGTAACAACCTGTGGCTTACCAACAGTGAGTTCGAAGCTTTCGCGCTTCATGATTTCAACGAGAACAGCGAGCTGAAGTTCGCCACGTCCCTGAACTTCCCATGTATCTGGGCGTTCGGTGTTGAGAACACGGAGTGAAACGTTACCGATGAGCTCTTTATCAAGACGATCCTTAACCTGGCGCGCAGTAAGCATCTTGCCGCTCTTGCCCGCTAGTGGAGATGTATTGATACCGATTGTCATCGAAATTGATGGTTCATCGACAGTAATAAGTGGAAGCGCGTGTGAGTTTTCGAGATCAGCAAGGGTTTCACCCAATGTGATTGTCTCGATACCAGCAACCGCAATGATGTCTCCAGGACCTGCTTCAAGTGCAGGTACGCGCTCGAGAGCTTCAGTCATCAGAAGTTCTGAAACCTTTACGCGTTCTGTAGTTCCATCAGTCTTAATCCAAGAAACTGTCTGGCCCTTCTTGATGACACCTTCGTGAACGCGGCAGAGAGCCAAACGTCCGAGGAATGGTGAAGAGTCAAGGTTTGTTACGTGTGCCTGAAGCGGCGCACCTTCGTGATAAACCGGTGCTGGAATTGCAGAGAAGATTGTGTCGAACAGTACGTCGAGGTTCTCTTCTTCTGGCATTCCACCATCAGCTGGACGAGTAAGTGATGCACGGCCTGCCTTAGCAGATGCGTACACAACTGGGAATTCAATCTGCTCTTCATTTGCATCGAGATCAAGGAAGAGTGCATATGCCTCGTCGACAACTTCTGCAATACGTGAGTCAGGGCGGTCGACCTTATTGATCAACAAAATAACTGGAAGATTCTTCTGTAGCGCTTTACGCAATACGAAACGAGTTTGTGGAAGCGGACCTTCAGATGCATCGACAAGAAGGATTACGCCATCAACCATTTCAAGACCACGTTCAACTTCGCCACCGAAGTCTGCGTGGCCTGGTGTATCAATGATGTTGATGATGGTGTCACCACGGCGAACCGCAGTGTTCTTCGCAAGAATCGTAATTCCCTTTTCGCGTTCAAGATCCATTGAATCCATCATGCGGTCTTGGCCTTCTTCTTGCTTCTTATGTGCAGCAAAGGCTCCGGACTGCCACAACATCGCGTCAACGAGTGTTGTCTTTCCGTGGTCAACGTGAGCGATGATCGCTACGTTGCGAAGGTTGTCACGGGTCTTCTTTGGAAGATCCTTGAGGTGAGCCTGGTTAAGGCGTGCGCGGGCTGTGTTTTGAACTGGTGTATTAGACATTGAATCTGAACTCCACTACGTCTCCGTCTTGCATGATGTATTCCTTGCCTTCCATACGCACTTTGCCCTTAGCTTTCGCTTCGACCATAGAGCCCGCTTCTACCAAGTCGGCAAAAGAAACGATTTCAGCTTTAATGAAACCCTTTTGGAAATCTGTGTGAATGACGCCCGCTGCCATTGGTGCGGTATCGCCTTTATGAATTGTCCAAGCGCGTGCTTCCTTTGGACCTGCTGTTAGGTAAGTTTGAAGACCAAGAGTGTCGAAACCAACGCGCGCGAGAGTTGCAAGACCTGGTTCTGTTAAACCAATTGCCTGCAGAAGTTCGAGAGCATCTTCATCAGAAAGTTCGGCAAGTTCCGCTTCTGTCTTTGCATCCAAGAAGATTGCTTCAGCAGGTGCAACAAGTGCTGATAATTTCTTACGCAGCTCTTCATCGGCAAGTTCTGCAGCATCGACGTTAAATACATAAAGGAATGGCTTTGCAGTAAGCAAATGAAGTTCGTGAAGAAGTTCGCGATCAATCTTTGATTGTGACAGCGGCTTTCCTGATTGCAACCATTCGTTTGCAGCCTTAACCGCTTCAAGAATTGGCGCCTTCTCTTTTGCAACACGCGCCTCTTTTTCAAGACGTGGGATTGCCTTTTCGATTGTCTGTAAATCTGCGAGCGCGAGTTCCATATTGATGGTCTCCATGTCACTCGATGGATCGATACGACCATCAACGTGAACAACATCGCCATCGGTGAAGACGCGGATGACCTGACAGATTGCATCGGTCTCGCGGATATTGGCGAGGAACTTATTTCCAAGGCCAGCGCCTTCAGATGCGCCCTTCACGATGCCTGCGATATCAACGAACGACAACGCGGCTGGAAGAAGCTTTTCGGAGCCAAAGATTGTGGCGAGCTTGGCTAGACGCTCATCCGGAACGCCCACGACGCCGACATTGGGCTCAATGGTGGCGAAGGGATAGTTAGCGGCCAAGACATTGTTCTTGGTCAGAGCATTAAAAAGGGTCGACTTTCCGACATTCGGAAGACCGACGATTCCAATAGAGAGGCTCATAAGTAGGACAGCCTACGCGTAATTGTCAGTGCCTCCTGCCACGATTGCCCCATGTCCAGCGCACTCGTGACCTTAATAACTCTGATTATCGGCCTCTTTCTTGGGTTGGGCCTCGGTATCTGGATTTCTCGGATTAAAAATTCTGCGGGCTCTTCCGATTCATTGGCGCAAGAACTCAATGATGTGAAGGTGCTTCTTAAAGCATCTGATGAACGTCTCAAAGCTGCCGAAGAAAAGTCGCAAGCAGATACCAAGATTGCAACGCAGATGGAAGAGATGAAGGCAACTGTCGAACGTATGCGCACGCAATCGCAAGAAGCTGCTGAGAAAAGAATTGCATCCGAAACACAATTGGTTAGCACCATCGATGAAATGCGTAAAGCATCGACAACATTCTTTGATGAGACAAAAAAGATCGCTGGCGCACTTGCTAGTTCTCAGACTCGCGGAAAATTTGGCGAAGCACAGCTACAACTACTTCTTGAACAAGCCGGTCTTCGCGAGGGCCACGAATACGATGCACAGCGATCTACGACAGATTCTGATTCTTCAGGTATCCCTGACATCACCGTACGCATGCCTGGTGGTTCAAAGTTATTTATCGACTCCAAGTTTCCTTTTGATCGCTTCCTCGAAGCTTTCGGCACTGAAGATCAAGGGCAGCGCGATGAACTCTTAGCGCTACATACAAAAGATTTACTCAAGCACGTTGATGCTCTATCAAAGCGCGGTTATCACAAGTCACAAGGTTCACCTGATTTCGTCGTTCTCTTCCTTCCTTTTGAAACCCTTCTGGCAGAGGCACTTCGTATCGATCCCACACTGCTCGAAAAGGCATTTAAAGTCGGCGTCACACTTGCCACACCGACAACCACAATGGCTCTGCTTCGCACCGTCGGACATATCTTTACTCGTAACCAATTAGCCGAAAACGCTGATGACATCACCAAGGTTGCGGCTACATTCCTCAAGAACATCACTCTTCTTCACACCAAAATTGTTGCTGTCGGTAAGGCGATTAACTCAACTTCTAAGGCGTATGAAGATTTAGTCCCAACAGCTGAAAAGACTGTTCTCTCACCTGCTCGACGCATTCATAAGCTCGGAGTTACAGGTGATAAAGAGAAGCTCGCAATCGAATATCCTGATGCACCTGCAGATGTTCGAGCGCTCAATAACCCTGATCTCGCCAATCCTGATTTGGATGGCGACGATTTCATTGATGTAGAAGTAGTAGAGGAGTAAGAAATGGCAACAGCAGTAAAGAAACCAGCGCTCTCAGGTCCTGGACTCAAGAAGCAAGGCGTTGTTGTTCTGCAATCCTTCTTTATCTTCGTATTTGTCTGGCTCGAAATGTGGATCCGCAGCGGCGCAGGAATCCTTTCAGGCCTGGTTATCTGCCTCGTTACCTACGGTGGCGTTGCATACGGTCGCACAGGAACTCGCTACGTATCAGCAGTTACTCCACCACTTGCCTATGCAGCAACAACACTTATCTACACAATTATGAGCGATGGTCTTCGTCCATCACGCGTTGGAATTGATTTCATCGCATCTCTTGCCAGCGTTGCACCGTTCTTACTTATTAGTGCGCTCTACAGCTGGTTTATGTTCCTCAACGAAAAAGCGAAGAACCGTCCTTCAAAGCGTTTAGAAGCTACTGCTTAGCGCTCTTTAAATCTGCACGGAGCTCTTTAGGAAGAGCGAATAACAAAGTCTCTTCCGTTGCACGGACTTCTTCTACATCACCGTAGCCATGTGTGCTCAAGTGCTTGAGAAGATCATCAACGAGAATTTCTGGAACTGATGCGCCACTTGTCACACCGATAGTTTCAACGCCCACGAACCATTCATCCTTTACCTCAGCTGCGTAGTCCACGAGATAGGCAGCCTTTGCACCATATTCGAGTGCAACTTCTACGAGGCGGACTGAGTTAGAAGAGTTAGTTGATCCCACAACAATCACAAGGTCGGCCTGTGGGGCAATCGCTTTAATCGCTTCCTGGCGATTCTGTGTTGCGTAGCAAATGTCATCTGATGGCGGGTTAGCGATCTCTGGGAAACGATCCTTAAGGATTGCAACAGATTGCATAGTTTCATCAACCGAAAGGGTTGTCTGAGTAAGCCAGACCAACTTCTTTCCCGGTGTTGGCTGAATTGTGCGCGCTTCATCTAAACCGTCGACGATGCGAACTTTTCCGGGAGCTTCACCGGCAGTTCCTTCAACTTCTTCGTGGCCATTGTGGCCGATAAGCAAGATTTCAGTTTCATCATCTGCAAAACGCTTAACCTCGTTATGGACCTTGGTCACAAGTGGGCATGTTGCATCGATGGTCTTGAGGTTACGAGCCGCTGCTGCTTCATGCACTGCAGGAGATACGCCGTGTGCTGAGAAGACAACGGTTGCACCTTCAGGAACTTCATCGGTCTCGTTAACAAAAATGACGCCGCGTTGTTCGAGGGTTGAGACCACATGCTTGTTATGGACAATCTCTTTGCGGACATAGACCGGAGCTCCGTAGAGTTCGAGTGACTTTTCAACAGCCACAACTGCGCGGTCAACGCCTGCGCAATATCCACGTGGCGCGGCTAGAAGAACTCTCTTGCTCATGTCGCGCAGTCTATTAGGCTCTCGCTATGTTCGAAACTTCAAGTGAATCCCCCGCGCCAGTGCGGGTGGTCTCTGAAGCCATCAAGGAGTACATCGATCGCTTGGGCCCTATCTGGATTGAGGGCGAGATATCTGAACTCAATGAACGCAGCGGCGGAATGGCCTTTATGCGCCTGCGCGATACCAGCGCCGATATGAGTATCTCGGTGATGTGTTACAAAACTGTTTTAGCAAGTGTTCAACCGCTGCCGGCAAATGCGCGCGTAGTTATCCATGCAAAGCCATCGTGGTTTACCAAAAATGGTTCGCTCACAATGTCTGCCAAAGAGATTCGCCAAGTGGGTGTGGGCGAATTACTTGCACGTCTTGAAGCTCTCAAAGAGAAGCTTGCATCTGAAGGTCT
The DNA here is from genome assembly GCF_965234405.1 of Planktophila turicensis (SeqCode). Lineage (GTDB taxonomy): Bacteria > Actinomycetota > Actinomycetes > Nanopelagicales > Nanopelagicaceae > Planktophila > Planktophila turicensis. Next base: position 180,140 of record NZ_OZ248346.1, on the reverse strand, counting down.
CTTCAACTCAGATCGAAAGATTGCACTGCCTCGCCTGCCGCGAACTGTTGGGCTGATCTGCGGTCGCAATACCGATGCCGAAAAAGATGTTGTTGAAAATGCACGACGTCGTTGGCCATCAGTGCAATTTGAAATCCGCGAGGTGGCAGTGCAAGGCGCAGCAGCTGTTGTTGAAGTATCTGCAGCGCTCTCTGAACTAGAAGCCAACCCCGAAGTTGATGTCATCATCATCACTCGTGGTGGTGGCTCATTTGAAGACTTGCTTCCCTTTAGCGATGAATCACTAGTGCGCCTTGCTGCATCGTGCACCACACCGATTGTCAGCGCTATTGGCCACGAAAAGGATTCACCGCTTCTGGACCTTGTCGCTGATTACCGAGCATCAACCCCAACCGATGCTGCAAAGCGCGTTGTTCCAGATATTGCACAAGAGATAAGTGATATCGAGAAGATCCGCGATCGCATGTATCGCCGCCTGGTTTCAACGATTGATTACGAACTCAATCAGATCGCACAGTTACGCAATCGCCCAGTGATGAAGGATCCAAGCGTTATGGTCACCACGCGCCGCGACGAAATTAAGGGCTGGCGCGACCGTTCTATCCGTAGCTTTGCCTCGCTTCTAGAAATCGAGAAGAAGGAACTAAAGGGCGTGCGTGACCACCTTCGCTCCCTTTCGCCACAATCAACGATGGATCGTGGCTATGCCGTTGTGCAGTTAGAAGATGGCTCGATTGTTCGCGATGCTTCCAAGGCAAAGGCGGGTACTCGTTTACGTATCCGTGTAGCAAAGGGCGAGACCAGCGCCACAGTGAATGAATAAAAAGTAGAGAGTAGATTGAGCACATGGCCACTAAAGATTCCCAGTCCAGCGAAATCAAGCCTTCATATGAAGAAGCACGCGATGAGCTCGCTGAAATTGTTGAATCACTTGAAGATGGCAGCGCGACCTTAGAAGAATCACTCAAGCTCTGGGAACGTGGCGAAGAGTTAGCAAAGATCTGCCAAGAGTGGCTCGATGGCGCAAAGAAGAAGTTAGACGCAGCAAAGAAGCCGGCTAAGGTTTCTGAGGCTGCTGAGGAAGAATAATGTCTCCAGATTTTACTTACTCAGATCTTCTGCCCATTGGAGCAGATACAACGAAGTACCGCCTTGTCTCTAAAGAAGGCGTTAGCGTTGTAAAGCTTGGCGATAAGGAATTTCTGCAAGTTGAACCATCTGCTCTCACGCTTCTGACTGAAACAGCAATTCACGATATTTCGCATTACCTGCGCTCAGAACACCTTGAACAGTTAGCAAAGATTTTGAAAGACCCAGAAGCATCAGCCAATGATCGCTTTGTGGCCCTTGATCTATTGAAGAATGCCAACATTGCAGCCGGTGGAATTCTGCCGATGTGCCAAGACACAGGTACTGCGCTGATTATGGGCAAGAAGGGTCAGTATGTGCTGACTACTTCCAAGGATGAAGTCGCACTTTCTCAAGGTGTTTACGATGCATATACAAAGCTCAACCTTCGTTATTCGCAGATGGCCCCAGTAACAACGTGGGAAGAGAAGAACACTGGCAATAACTTGCCTGCTCAGATCGAAATCTATGCAGATAGCGATCACCAAGATGAGTACAACTTTATGTTTATCGCCAAAGGCGGCGGCAGCGCCAACAAGTCATTCTTGTATCAAGAGACAAAGGCTGTTCTTAACCCAACTGCATTTATGAATTGGCTCGATGCAAAGCTACGTTCTATCGGAACAGCGGCATGTCCTCCGTATCACCTGGCAATTGTTATCGGCGGAACAAGTGCCGAGCACACAGTAAAGACAGCAAAGCTTGCAAGTACTCATTACCTAGATAACCTGCCTACAACAGGAGATGCTGCAACTGGCCACGGATTCCGTGATCTAGCGTTGGAAGAAGAAGTATTTAAGTTAACGCAGAAGCTTGGAATCGGCGCACAGTTCGGTGGCAAGTACTTCTGTCACGATGTTCGCGTCGTTCGCTTGCCGCGCCACGGTGCTTCGTTGCCGATTGCTATTGCAGTCTCATGTTCGGCTGACCGCCAAGCAAAGGCGAAGATCACCAAGGATGGAATCTTCCTTGAGCAGCTCGAGACCGAACCAGCGCACTTCTTGCCTGAGACCACCGACGAGCACCTCAACGACAACGTTGTTGCCATTGACCTCAACCAGCCAATGGATGCGGTCCGCGCCGAGCTCTCTAAGCACCCTGTAAAGACCCGTGTTTCACTGACCGGAACGATTGTGGTCGCTCGCGACATTGCCCACGCAAAGATCAAAGAGATGCTCGATGCTGGCAAGCCGCTTCCTGATTACATCAAGAATTACGCTGTTTATTACGCCGGTCCTGCCAAGACTCCAACAGGTTTTGCATCAGGTTCATTTGGACCGACAACTGCAGGCCGCATGGATTCATACGTTGATCAATTCCAGGCAGCTGGTGGTTCCTTTGTCATGTTGGCAAAGGGCAATCGCTCCAAGGCTGTAACAGATGCATGTGCAAAGCACGGCGGTTTCTATCTTGGATCTATCGGTGGACCTGCTGCGCGCCTTGCTCAAGATTGCATCAAGAAAGTTGAAGTTCTAGATTTTGAAGAGCTAGGGATGGAAGCGGTCTGGAAGATTGATGTTGTCGACTTCCCAGCATTTATTGTTGTTGACGATAAGGGCAACGATTTCTTTGCGGAAACTATGCGCCCGCTGACTATCGGAATAAAGCCAGAAAATTAAGTCTTAGTAGTAACGGCTACGTTTGAACTTTGACCATGCCTGGCATGGAGTCTCGTAGCGAATATCGATATAGCGAAGTCCCCAACGAATCTGCGTAACTGGGTTGGTGCGCCAATCGCTGGAGATGACCTCCATCTTGATTGCAGGAAGTGCCTGCGGAATTCCATGTGCACCGGAACGGCTGTTATGAGCCTTGTAATTCCAGTGGCTCTCTTTAGTCCAGAGACGATTGAGGCATGCGTACTCATCTTCGCCCCATTGGTACTCGGCATCCATGATTGATTTGGTGACCTTCTTGGCGCCCATCTCGTTGCGGGCCATTTCGACCTGCGCGCTGATATCGGCAACCAACGCCATCTCAGAGATCTGAGTTGTCAGCGAAAGGTCTGGAAGCTTTGCCACTGTCAGGTTCTTTGACTCTGAAAGGGTCATTCGAGTTGTCATTGGGAAATCAAGACCGTAGGCAGTTGTCTGGGCGGTGGCGATGAAGAGCATCGAGCCGACGATTGTCCAGAGAGCTGGCTTTGTTGCCCTGGCGATACGCAGGGTGGAGAGAGCGATGAAGAACTCGCGTAGATGTGCCTTCATAGATCTGCTCCTTCCTGTCTCTTGCCCCGCGGCTCATCGACCTCGAAATGAGGCTAAGGCCGTGGGGGAATGGGTAAAGGCTGGCAAGGGATGGGGTGAGTCGCAAATTTTGTCGTGCGTGAGTCGCAAATTCTCAGGAAAGGCCAACGCTGTGGATAGGTAAAAGCGCAGGTCAGTTAGGGCAAAGTCCTAAATGTCCGATTTGTTACTGTGACATTTAAAGAGGGCTATTTAAGGCGCTCTACGCCTGCGGCCCTTCAAGCATCTCAGTGACCAGCGCGGCGATCGGCGAGCGCTCTGACCGAGTCAGGGTCACGTGGGCGAAGAGCGGGTGGCCCTTGAGCGTTTCGACCACGGCGACGACGCCGTCATGGCGGCCAACTCGCAAGTTATCGCGCTGGGCGATGTCGTGGGTCATGACAACGCGCGATCCCTGGCCAATTCTGGAGAGGACAGTGAGCAGAACTCCGCGTTCGAGCGATTGGGCTTCATCGACAATCACAAATGAGTCGTGAAGAGAGCGGCCGCGGATATGGGTCAGCGGCAAAACTTCGATCAGCCCGCGGTCGATGACTTCATCGATGACAGCTTGGCTGACCAGCGCACCCAAAGTATCGAAGACTGCCTGAGCCCACGGCGACATTTTTTCGCCTTCGCTGCCGGGCAGGTATCCAAGCTCTTGTCCCCCGACGGGATAGAGCGGACGGAAGATGACTACCTTCTTATGGAGGCGCTTCTCCATCACAGCTTCTAGTCCGGCGCAGAGTGCGAGCGCTGACTTTCCAGTTCCGGCACGGCCTCCCATCGACACGATTCCAATGCTGTCATCGAGCAGAAGGTCGAGGGCGATTCGTTGTTCGGCAGATCGGCCGTGAAGTCCGAAAGCTTGGCGATCTCCACGGACCAACTGCAACTGCTTATCTGCAGTAACGCGGGCGAGCGCACTTCCCTTTTCAGAGTGAAGAACGATTCCGGTGTGAACCGGATACTGATGAGCAGATTCATGATCTGCGCGATCTGAGGCATAGAGCTCATCGATCACGTTATGGCCAACAGAGATCTCTTCGATGCCGGTCCATCCGCTATTGGAAACGAGTTCGGCGAGATATTCCTGTGCCTCAACTCCGACAGATGATGCTTTGACGCGAAGCGGAAGATCTTTGGTGACAAGGACAACGTGCTTTCCATCTGACATCAAGTTCTTTGAGATCGCCAGGATGCGCGAATCATTGGTTCCATCGCGCAAGAAACCATGAGGCAGTGTGCTCAAATCAGTGTGGTTGAGCTCTACAGAGAGGGTGCCACCTTCGGGAGTTACCGTGAGCGGTGCATCAAGGCGGCCATGTTCAATACGGAGATCATCGAGGGCGCGCAGAGCTGCTCGGGCGAAGTAGCCGAGTTCAGGATGATCGCGCTTTGTCTCGAGTTCGCCAATGACGGCGATCGGAATGATGACTTCATGCTCTTCAAATCGTTTTATCGCCCCGGGGTCTGCCAGAAGTACAGAGGTATCAAGGACATAGGTTTTGCGTGCGGGGTTGCTCTTCGCACTTGCTGCCGACTTTGAAGTAGCCAAGGCTTAACCATTCTCTTTAGTTTTAACTAGCCGCATCACTGATGCGGTGGGGAAGAGATGGAGATTGCTTCTGACTCGTAAAAGATAGAACGAGTGATTCGGACTTTTGGTGCGACACGCCATTAATCAGAAAGACGTCATCAAGAGTTAACTTAAGACCGAATTAGCTGTACTTCTTCACCATTCGGCGTTCAGCGATAAAGGAAGCCACCGGCAGAGTTCCGGCCAAGGTAAGCCCCAGGATTGAGAAGAGTGACATCTTCTTCTGCACGCCAATTTGAAGAGCGGTCAGGATGTAGACGATGTAGAGATAACCGTGGGCAATCGGAATTGCGATCAACCAGCCGTTGTTATCGAGGGCATCAAAGAGGTACTTCGCTGGCATGTATCCCAAGATAAGGAGCAAGAGATTTACTCCGCAGAGGATTGCCATCACTCGAAAGCGCAGCAGCGCTGAATTACCTGTCTTTGCCATGCCTGACTTTGCCATGAGTACAGCCTAATCCTTGCGACGGTAGAAAGGCGCCCAAAGAACCAGAAGCGCCATAAACCACCAGACAACTACGTAGGAAATATGTTGCCAGTAATAGCCGGGGACTCCCGAAGTAAGTTCCGGCGCTGAGATTCTTGCGCGTTCAACTTTCTGACCGTCGACAACTTCGTTGGTAGCAAGGATGAATCCGTCGTAGAGCTGTCCGGGGTATGAAGAGACAAGTATTGAACTATCGAGGCGAGATAGTTGGCTGGAAGTATTTGCTGCGCGGTCATCATTCTGTTTCGGCATCAGGGTGCCGGTCAAGGTGATCTGCTTAGCCATCACGATCTCTGGGTTGGTTAAACGATCGGCCCATAATCCGCGCACCACCAAAATTGCGTTTTCACCATTTTTTTCGAGAAGGGCAACTTCCCAGTCAGCGACATTTCCTGATCCATCTTTCTGATTAGGCGCCTTATAGGTTGCGATGTAATGGCCTTCGGTAGTTACTAGCTTTGCAATGCTTTCAGGCGGAATAGTTCCGGTGGGTGTTGCCTTCTGCGCCAGAGGATAAATAGTTGTATCGACCAAGACTTTCTTCTGATCATCCATCTCTTGAGCTCTCTGTAATTGCCAGATGCCAAGTCCGATAAAGATGGAGGCAAGTACAAGCACAGTAAAGGCTTGTAGGAGCTTTTTAGTCACTGTCCTCATTCTCCTGAAGAGGAGCGGGATTATCTTGGAAACGTTTAAATCGCTTGTAGAAATTTCGCAGCAAGAGAGTCATCGTGGTGAAGAGCACGATCATTGTGAGCGAACCAGCCACACCTACTTCTACATCTTTAGCCATGAGAAGATTCTCCCATGTCGCAGGATAAGAGCCAATTCGATTTCAATGATCGTTATGGAATCAAGCCTGCGCGCACCTGGGTTCGATATGCAGCTGTCACTGCAATTCTCGGTGCAGCGTGGCTTTTGTGGGCCGGACTTCATCATGCCCAACCTGCGCTACGAAGTGAGTTAATTTCATTCATTACCCAAGATCCTCGTAACCCTGAAATTCGATATTCGATTTATCGTGAAGATGCTTCGCAGAAAGTTATCTGCACTCTTGCTGCCCGCGACTTCGATATGAACGTAGTAGGGCAGATTGAAGACACCATCGAAGCTGGTGCCAAGGATGTTCAGCGTGTAATCAGCATCCCTACACGTGCAGATGCGGTCAATGTAGGCATCGAACGCTGCCGACTCATCCCTTAAAAGCGCGCGCTAGGATTGCCCACTATGAGTTCACAACAGACATGGCTTACCCAAGAAGCAGCTGATCGTTTAGCTGCTGAACTCGCGACCCTCGAAGGTGAAGGTCGCAAAGAGATCACTGCAAAGATTGAAGCAGCTCGTGCTGAAGGCGATCTCAAAGAGAACGGTGGCTATCACGCAGCGCGCGATGAGCAAGGAAAGATGGAAGCTCGTATCCGTCAACTCAAGCAGATGCTCGAGAACGCTCATATTGGAACACCACCTGCAAGCGCCGATGGAAAAGTTGGTGCCGGAATGGTTGTTACTGCAGTGATTGCAGGAGATGAGATGAAGTTCTTAATCGGCTCTCGCGAAATCGCATCAGGTGATCTCGATGTTTACTCTGAAAAATCTCCACTTGGTGCAGCAGTACTTGGCGCTGAAATCGGTGCAACTGTTTCATACACCGCACCTAACGGTCGCGAAATCAAGGTCGAGATTAAAGCAGCAGAGTTCTACGCTTAATCACTCTCTAGTCTGCGTAATTACGGTACTTGCGGACGCTGAGTGGAATAAATATCACCATAATCACGACCATGTAAATCAGTGAAGTGGTCAATGGGTGCTCACTTGGAAATGATCCAGCAGTAGCGCCAAATTGATTTTCAAGACCAAAGAGTTCGCGGCACGCCGCAACCATGGTTGATACCGGATTCCACTCTGCAAAGTACTGAAGTGCACGTGGCATACCTGTTGTAGGAGCAAATGCATTCGATAGGAATGTCAGTGGGAATGTCACGATAAAACTGACGTTCTGCACCACGCGCGCATCTTTTGCTGAAAGTCCTACAAGTACGCCCACCCAAGAGAGTGCGTAACCGAAGAAGAGTAAGAAGATAAATCCGAGAACAACATTTGATAAACCGCCTGTAGGGCGCCATCCAACGAGATAACCCGCAATACCCATCACTGCAAGAACGACGATGTTAAGAAGTGAGTCACCGAGTGTCCGTCCGATAACGAGCGCGGATTGAGAAATAGGCAGTGAACGGAATCGATCGATCAGCCCCTTCTTCATATCTTCAGCAAGGCCAGAAGCAGTTCCTGCCAATGTAAATGCGACGGTCTGCACAAAGATTCCTGGCATCAAGAGCTGTACATATCCCCCAGGTTGTCCTGTCTCAATTGATCCACCGAATACATAACGGAAGAGCAAGACGAACATGACCGGCTGAATGGTTGAAAAGATGAGAACTTCAGGAACTCGGGTGAGCAGAAGAAGCTGACGACGAGTGATGATGTAGATGTCATTTAACGCTCTCATGCGCTCTTCTCCTCAGCTACGTGGCCTGTCAATGAAAGGAATACATCATCTAGTGATGGGCGCTTTAATCCCACATCGAGTGCGTGGATTCCTGCTGTATCTAAAGATTTAAGTACTTCAAAGAGTGCAGCTGACCCTGTTGAAACTGGAGCTGAGATCAGACGTAGACCTTCATCGAGAGCTGGCTTCTGACCACTAACAGCAGCAACGATTTCCATCGTCTTTGCAACATGGGCCTGTTCTACAACTACTTCAAGACGTTCGCCACCAACCTGCTTCTTGAGTGCATCAGATGTACCGCGAGCAATTACTTTGCCTGTATCAATTACTGCAATTTCATCAGCTAACTGATCTGCTTCTTCCAGATATTGCGTCGTAAGTAGAAGTGTTACTCCGCCTTTAACAAGTTCCTGGATAACTCCCCACATCTCTTGGCGACCGCGAGGATCAAGGCCAGTTGTAGGTTCATCGAGGAAGAGAACTTTTGGCTTCACAATTAGTGATGCAGCAAGGTCGAGGCGACGTCGCATTCCACCTGAATAAGTCTTGATGGGGCGCTTTGCAGCTTCAGTTAATGAGAAGCGCTCGAGTAATTCATTTGCACGAATAACTGATTGTTTCTTGCCCAAGTGATACAGCTCGCCGAACATCACCAAGTTGTCATAACCGGTAAGAATTTCATCTACTGCTGCATATTGACCAGAGAGCCCAATTACCTCACGAACTTTTTCGGGATTTTTGATGACATCGATACCTGCAACGCTCGCTTTTCCTGAATCTGGGCGTAACAATGTCGACAAGATTCGGACCGTTGTTGTTTTTCCTGCACCATTGGGTCCAAGGACGCTGAGAACAGTTCCTTCTTCTACATCAAGGCTGAGGTCATCAAGTGCGCGCACTGTGCCTTTGTCATAGGTCTTTACGAGGTTTTCGGCGATAACTGATTTCACACAGTAAACTTACCTCCTATGACAAAAAACGCGCCAGCAAAAGAGCACTCACACCGCGAGATTATGATCATCCTCAGCGGTCTCATGACGGGAATGCTGCTTGCGGCGCTCGACCAAACAATTGTCTCAACCGCTCTTAAGAGCATCGTTGAAGATTTCAATGGTCTCGACCACTACACATGGGTCGTCACTGCATACCTACTTACTTCAACTGCATCAACGCCGTTGTACGGAAAGATTTCCGACCTTTACGGTCGACGCATCGTCTTCCAATTCGCAATCGTGACATTCCTTATCGGCTCAATTGCTGCAGGTGCTTCACAGAACATGGAACAGCTCATTGCCACCCGCGCCGTACAAGGACTTGGCGCAGGTGGCCTCATGGCACTTACCTTCGTCATCATCGGAGACATCGTTCCTCCGCGTGAACGTGGCCGGTACCAAGGTTACTTTGGTGCAGTCTGGGGACTTTCATCAGTTGCAGGCCCACTTCTAGGTGGCTTCTTCTCTGACCGTTCAACAATCCTTGGAATTACAGGATGGCGTTGGATCTTCTACATCAATATTCCTTTTGCAATTGCAGCTCTTGTTATTACCTCTGCAGTTCTCCACATTCCTAAGGTCAAGCGCGAACATAAGATTGATTATCTTGGCGCAATCCTTCTTGTTGCTGGCGTGACTCTTACACTCCTTGCGGTCTCTATCTACGGACCACAAGATGGATGGACCAACTCGAAGACAATTACTTACCTCGGCAGCGGACTTCTCATCACAGTTCTATTTATTAAGTGGGAATCAAAAGCCGTCGAACCAATCATTCCTTTGAATCTATTTAAGAACCACACCTTCTCTCTGACATCAATCCTAGGTGCAATCATTGGTGCCGGTATGTTCGGAGCAATCGTGATGCTTCCTTTGTATATGCAGGTTGTTAAGGGCTACTCAGCAACTGAAGCTGGATTGAAATTGATTCCACTGATGCTCGGAATTGTTTCCACTTCTATCTTTAGCGGTAAAGCAATCACAAAGCATGGCCATTACAAGCGCTACCCAATTATGGGAACAGCAATCATGACTCTTGGAATCCTTGCAATGGTTCGCCTCGATATCGATACTCCTTATTGGGAAATCTCTATCTACGCAATCATGGTGGGCGCAGGCCTTGGTCTTTCAATGCAGACCATCGTTATAGCGCTTCAGAACTCAGTTGATTTCAAGGATATGGGCGTAGCAACAAGCTCAAATACATTCTTTAGATCACTTGGCTCAGTCTTTGGAACCGCAGCATTTGGAACGATCCTCACCAATCAGCTTGGCCATTACCTCGCCAAGTCTGGCTTCTCACCTGAGCAAGTAGGACAGATTGAGAACAACACTGCTGCAATCGCTGCGCTTCCAGCAGATGGCAAGATTGCTGCGCTCAACGCTTTCGTTGATTCCTTCCATGTGGTCTTCATCGTGGCAGCACCAGTTGTAGCTATCGGCTTCTTCTTGGCTCTGCTCCTTCGCGAGACTCCGCTACGCACAAATGCTGACTATGCATCTGCTCGTAACGAAGCAGCTGGCGAGGCGCTCGGTTAAACCGAGCCCATTCCCACTTTCATGAAAAACAAATTCACCAACCCCTTTGCGGAATTCCCGCGGGAGGTTGGTGTTCTTGTCTTCGCTTCTTTCTTTGTTGCGGTCGGTTTCGGAATCATCTCTCCTACCTTGCCGCTCTTCGCTCGGTCATTCGGAGTGAGCAATGCGCAAGTGGGAGCAATTCTTGCAACCTTTGCATTTGCACGATTTGCAACAGGTTTGATCTCCGGAAAACTTGTCGATCACTTCGGTGAACGTCTCGTATATTCATTCGGAATCGGCTTTGTATCTCTCACTTCATTTGCCGCAGGCCTTGCACAGAACTACGAACAACTTCTTATCTTCCGCGCAGTAGGCGGCTTTGGCTCTTCTATGTTCTCTGTAGCAGCTGGATCTATCTTGCTTCGCGCAGTCGATGATGACCATCGAGCCCGGGCACAATCGCTTTACAACGGCTCATTCCTGATTGGAATGATGGCAGGACCAGTAGTTGGAGGAGCTCTCTCAGGGTTCTCACTACGAGCACCGCTGATTATTTATGGGTTCTTACTTATCGCTGCCAGTGCATCGGGCGCCGTATTACTTCGCAATTCAACTCTTGCTGCTAAACCAACTGCGCAACAAGAGCGCGAAACCATCACAATTAAATCTGCTCTTGCAATCAAGCCTTACCGCAGCGCGCTCATCATCTCTTTCTGCACCTCGTGGGTTCTATTCGGAATGAGCAGATCAATCCTGCCGCTCTTCATGGTGGAAGAGATAAAAGTGAGCCCGAGCTTTATGGGCCTTGGATTTACCATCACAACAATTATCAACGGCCTGCTTCTACTTAAAGCTGGAAAGCTCTCCGACATCAATGGACGTCGCTATTCAGCTGTTATTGGAACTTCATTCATCACGCTCTTTATCGTCGCAATCGCCTTCACAACTGAGCCATGGATGTTCATTGCAGCAAGTGTGATTGTTGGCTTTGGTGGTGCATTTATCTCGACAACTCCATCTGCCATCGTCGGAGATGTTCTTGAAGGTAAAGGCGGCCAAGTAATTGGCTTATTCCAGATGTCAGGTGATGCCGGTGCGATGGTAGCTCCCGTAATTCTCGGTGCCATCGCGGATGGTTATGGCTACAGACCTGCGTTCTTAGTCAGCGCGGTCTTAATGCTCTTTGCAGTGCTGGTATCAACAAAATTGCCCGAGACGCGGGCTTCGCATCTCGGGCAATCTAGCCGTTAAGTAATTAGTCCTCGTTACGGAGAATTGAGATCAATCTCAAGACTTCGAGGTAGAGCCACACAAGTGTGACCATAAGACCAAATGCCATACGCCATGACTCTTCTTGAGGAACGCGTGCAGCAACTGCCTTTTCAATCTGATCGAGATCCATCACGATAAACATTGTTGCAAGTCCTACTGCAGCTACTGCAATAAGGAATCCAAGTCCGCCTGTTGGGCGACCTGTGAACATTGTGATGAGAGCGAAGACAAAGTAACCGATGAGTGAGCCCATCATGATGCGTGTGAACTTTGGAGTTACACGAATCTTTCCGCTGCGGTAAGCAAGAAGTACTCCACCGAATGCACAAGCTGTACCGATGACTGCCTGGCTTACGATGCCGTTGTACTGCGCTTCATAGAGCGCGCTGATTGTTCCGAGCGCTAGACCTTGGCAAGCAGCGTATGCAATGACAAGAGCTGGGCGAACCTTCTTAGAAAATGAATTGACCATCGCGAGAACAAATCCACCGATGAAACCAATGAGTGCAAGGCCAGGGCTATTTGCACGCCATGCAAAGGTTCCGACTGCAACGAGGACTGCAAAGAGTCCGGCTGTCTTAATGACGACATCGTCGATAGACATTGGTGCAGATGTTGGGCGGCTCTCGAGCGTATTGAGATCTTGAACCTGAGTGGTGCTTTCTTTGATACGAGCGAAACCGCGGCCGGTAAGGACTGGGTTAGAACTGCGCATTAATTTCTCCTTATATATGTGCGAAGAAAGTCTCTCCGTACGCTTCCTAAAATACGGCAAAGCGGGGAAATTTCCACTTTCTAGCGAGCGTAGTGTTTTAGAAAAGGTTGTGAACTGTGCCCCCAGTCGGACTCGAACCGACACTGGAAGGATTTTAAGTCCTCTGTCTCTGCCATTGGACTATGGGGGCCAATAGAGGCGAAAGTCTACTAGGTGAAAAGTTAAAGAACTCCCGCGAACTTAGCTGCTTTTTTCAGTACTGAATCCAACATTGGTTTGGTGAGTTTGCCTGTAAATGTGTTCTGTTGGCTTGGGTGATAACTACCAACAATTAAATAGTTAACGCCTTCATGTGAATACTTGATTGTCGATCCATGGCCAAATTTTCCAGCGGGGACTTTATGACCTTGGGCTTTGAGAGATTTGATAAGTACCTGCCAACCAAAGCTTCCGAGCGCAACAAAGGAACGTACGGTGGGAGCAATCAGTTGTAACTCGTTTTCAAAGAATGGTGCGCATGCATCGCGCTCTTCGGTTGTGGGTTTGTTCTCTGGAGGCGCACAGCGAACTGCCATTGAAATGCGTGTTTCTCGCAACTCTTGTCCATCATCGCGAGAAGTTGATGTCGCAATCTTTGCAATACCGATTCTGTGAAGTGATCCGTAGAGCCAATCTCCTGATGAGTCACCAGTGAAGATTCGACCTGTGCGGTTTGCGCCGTGGGCACCAGGTGCTAAACCGACAATAAGCATCTTAGGTTTACTTGAGCCAAACCCTGGAACTGGCTTACCCCAGTACTTCTCGTTCTCATATGACTTACGTTTTGTTACTGCTACTTCTTCTCGCCACTCGACTAACCGTGGACATTGATGGCACTTAACAATCGCCTTATCGAGAAGTTCGATCGACTTATACAAGCGACCAAGCCATTCCATCGAGAATATCTGATTCAGATGCAACGAATTCGGTAGCGCCAGTGGCCAGCATGATGCGCGATAGAACTAGCGAACCTGCTCCAATTACATCAACGCGACCTGGGTGCATATAGCCAAGTGCTTCGCGGTCTTCGCGCTTCAATGAAAGAAACTTCTTTGAGATTGCATGAACCTTGTCGGCAGAGATGCGTGAAAGGTGGATGGCATAACGGTCATAGGCAGGTAGATCAAGGCCAGCTGCAGCAACAGTTGTGGCAGTACCTGCAACTGCGATCAGCGTCTTTGCTTGAGTGATAGGAACGACTTTGCCTGCCTGCTTAATAGCTTCATCAATATCTTCAATCGCTGCAGCGATTTGGCCAGGGTCAGCATCTCCACCAGTGAAGTGGCGTTCAGACATACGGACGCATCCGATATTCATACTCTTGGCAAATTCAACGTGGTCAGTACCGAAAACGAATTCAGTTGATCCGCCACCGATATCAATAACAAGGAATGGGCCGTCGGCTTTATCGAAATCCTTTGTTGCCCCTTGGAAAGAGAGGGCAGCTTCTACTTCTCCTGGAATTACTTCAGGTTCGATGCCAAGGCGTTCTTTTACGCCATTGATAAAGAGATCGCGGTTGGTTGCATCACGAGTAGCGCTGGTGGCGCAGAAACGAATCTTCTCTACTCCGCGCTTTGCAATCTCGAGCGCGTACTTATCAACGGCTACGAGAGTTCGAGCAATTGCATCAGGATGGAATTGGCCAGTCTTATCGACGCCTTGTCCTAGACGTACAACTTCCATTTCACGAACGATCTCGCGGAAGTTGGTGCCATCGACATCTGCAATCAGAAGGCGGATTGAGTTAGTGCCGCAATCAATGGCTGCTACTCGCATGTGCTTACTCGCATTGGAGGTGCTTCCACCATTCAGGAAGTTCAGCGAGAGCTTCATCGCCCAGTGGATTAACTCCAGGACCTGCAGAGAGTGAATGTGCAATGAGTGAGTGCAGACATTTCACGCGATTAGGCATTCCACCGGCAGAGATATTTTCTACTTCAGGAACTTCAATCTTGAGCGCTGATCGAGCTGCGATGTAATCATCATGAGCTGCGGCATATGCGCCAGCAAGTTCAGCATCTGTCTCAAGTCGCTTGGTCATCTCTTCCATCATCCCTGTTGTTTCCAGGGTGGAAATAGCTGCAGTTAAACGTGGGCATGTTGCGTAATAGAAGGTTGGAAATGGTTCACCATTAGATAGACGTGGTGGTGTTTCAACTACGGCAGGCTTTCCGCATGGGCAGCGATATGAGATCGCATGTACATCACGAGGAGTGCGGCCTAATTGGTTCTCAATAACTTTAAGGTCTTCTTCGGTGGCTTTGCGACTCTCAATACTCATGCTTTCCCTGCTTCAGTAATGGATGCAATCATGCGGGTGTACCAAGGTTGTCCTTCAGGAAGATTGGTTACAACATCTGTCTGTGCAGCTTCGTCGGAAGTAGTTCCGTCAGTGCCTGTGACGATGTACTGACGTTCACCTGGCATCACAAAGTGCAGACGTTCGCGAGCCTGAGATTTGATGTAATCAGGATCTTGCCAGAGTGTTAACTCTTTGCGAGCAGCAACGAGAGCGGCGTTATCGCTCTTGAGTTGAGATTGAAGAGCGCTGATCTGCGCGCGCTGAACAAAGTAACTCTTAATTGGTGGGGCGAGAAAGAGCGCCAACATAAAGAAGATTGCGGCAACTGCGAATGTACGCCCAGATCCCTGGTTACGGTTGAAGTTCAAGTTACGTGAACGGTAACTCTTCCTTCTTCCAGAGGATCTGCGCGCCATCGAAGAATTTATCCCTTAAATCGTGGGAACGCCTGGCGGCCTGCATATACAGCGCCGTCAGAGAGTTCTTCTTCAATACGAAGAAGCTGGTTGTACTTAGCTACGCGCTCTGTACGTGATGGTGCACCTGTCTTGATCTGACCGCAGTTAGTTGCAACAGCCAAGTCAGCAATTGTGGTGTCTTCTGTTTCACCTGAACGGTGAGACATCATGCTGCGGTAGTTAGCGCGGTGTGCAAGATCAACTGCATCAAGAGTCTCAGTCAAAGTACCAATCTGGTTTACCTTTACGAGAAGTGCGTTAGCTGTATCTGTTTCGATTCCCTTTGCAAGACGCACTGGGTTTGTTACGAAGAGGTCATCTCCAACAATCTGAATCTTTGAGCCAAGAGATGAAGTCATTGACTTCCAGCCTGCCCAATCTTCTTCGTTGAGTGGGTCTTCGATTGAGACGATTGGGTAAGCGCTCACGAGCTCTGCGTAGTACGCGATCATTTCATCAGATGTGCGAAGTGATCCTTCGAACTTGTACTTACCGTTATCGTGGAATTCTGTTGCAGCAACATCCATCGCAAGTGCGATCTCTGAACCTGGCTTGAAGCCTGCTGCTGTGATTGCTTCGATGATCAAATCAAGTGCTGCACGGTTGCTATCGAGGTTTGGAGCGAATCCACCCTCGTCGCCGACAGATGTAGCAAGTCCGCGCTTCTTAAGAACCGCCTTGAGTGCGTGGTAAATCTCAGCGCCCCAGCGAAGTGATTCGCGGAATGATTCTGCGCCAATTGGAGCGATCATAAATTCCTGGATATCAACGTTTGTATCAGCGTGTGCGCCACCGTTGAGAATGTTCATCATTGGAACTGGAAGAACGTGCGCATTTGGTCCACCTACGTAGCGGAACAATGAGAGATCAGATGAATCAGCTGATGCCTTAGCAACAGCAAGTGAGACACCAAGAATTGAGTTTGCACCAAGACGTGACTTATTTGGAGTGCCATCGAGTGCGATCATCTCTGAATCGATAAGGCGCTGATCTTGTGAGTCATAACCTTCGATAGCTGGAGCAATCTCATCATTAACGAAAGCAATCGCCTTCTGAACACCCTTGCCGAGGTAACGAGCCTTATCGCCATCGCGAAGTTCTGAAGCTTCGAAAGCTCCAGTGGAAGCACCGCTTGGAACGGCAGCGCGTGCCTGTGTTCCGTCTTCGAGCTGAACTTCTACTTCAACAGTTGGATTTCCGCGCGAATCAAGAATTTCACGAGCGTAGATTGCATCGATAATTGCCATGAGGTGTCTCCCAAGAATGTGTGGATTTAAGCATTTTAAGATCAGCGCTCAACTCTGAACGGCAGGAGGCAATACTACCGCGAAGCTAAGCCTGCTTTTCTGACGCTTGAATCTGGCGGATCATCTCGCGGGCCTGCGCACGCAAGGCGTTTTCAGGGTCAATATCGTTTTCATGGGCCCACGCAATTACTGATGCAAGTGCCTCGCCCACAGACTTTTCTGTCGCTTTTTCAGTGGAGTAAGAATTCAGATCCAGATCAACGTTGTACTTCTCAGCGCGATAGAGAATCTTCGCAACGAGTGGCAGTGCAGGTTGTGACATCGCAATCCCATCAATTGCTGATGTTCGCCCCTTTTCACGAGCTTTGATTGCTTCCCAGTTCTCAATGATTTCATCTGTGCCACTGACCTCAAGATTTTCAAAGACGTGTGGGTGGCGGCTAATTAACTTATCTGCGATTGCGCCGGCAACATCTTCGATTGAGAATGGGTCAGTTGGATGGTCTTGCGCAATACGTGAATGGAAATAGACCTGCAAGAGAACATCGCCAAGCTCTTCACGCATTCCTGCGCGATCATCGGTTTCGATGGCATCGATAAATTCGTAGGACTCTTCAAGTAAATACTTGATCAACGATTCGTGAGTTTGCTCTGCATCCCACGGGCAGCCCCCGGGTGAACGGAGACGATCCATGACTTCAACGAGGCGTTGAAGTTGTGAATCAGCCATGAAAGTTCTTTAGTTACTTGCCAGAATTAGTGACAGCTAATCCAGCTGAATCCGTTGCAACGATATCTCCAGTTGTTGGATCCCATGTTCCGTAGCGTGGATTTACTTCAACCTTCAACTGCGCAGCTTTCGCATTAACAAGTTGTGAAATTCGTGCTGAAACTTCTTCTTGCGCAACACCAGATGCAATGAGTGCATCTTGGATCTTATTTGAAGTCACGATTGCGCGGATATAACGATCAAAGTTCTTTGGTGCGATTTCAGCAGCGACAAGGTTCTGAGCAAGTGCTTCTTGGCCACCGCTTTGAGTAATGAGTTCAGACTCAGCTTGTGTGAGTTCAGTTGATGTAATGCTGAGCTTAAGTTCCTTAGCAATCTCATCAAAGAGAGTTGTGACGATAGTAAAACGAAGTTGGCTGCGGTTGAGTGCAGATCCTGACTGAAGCTGCATCTGTGAAGTATCAACTTTTGCGCGCTCAGCGAGGACTTCATCAACGATTGCCTGAGCAGAAGCTTGCGAGATTGTGATGTCGCCAAGAGTTGCTGCGCTATCTACTTTGCCGCATCCAGAAAGACCCAATACCGATACGACGGCCAAGAGTGCTAGAAACTTCTTCACTTAGTGCTCGCTTTCGTTAATTCATCGAGGGACTTTGACGCCCACTCCAGAAGAGAAGTATCCCCTATCAAGGCCGAACCTTGTGCAGTTGGGGTCCATGCTGCTGCGCGAGGAATTGTGATCATCACAGTATTTGTCGCCGATTTATAGAGCGAACCTGGGAATAGTCGGTTCAGGCGCAGCTGTTTTGATTCCGGCAGAACTAGGGGCGAGATTCGGAGGAACTTTCCAGCCGCAACTACTTCTGTGATCCCAAGTGATTTCGCAAATGCACGAAGCTGCGCGACCTGCAAAAGTGAATGCGCCTCTTCAGGGAGTTCGCCGAAGCGATCAACCAACTCTTCGCGAATTGATTCCACATCTTCATTATTGCGAACGTCCGCTAAACGGCGGTAGAGATCGAGACGAAGTCGCTCACCTGGAACATAGATTTCAGAAAGGTGTGCGTTAACTGGAAGTTCGACTTTGCATTCGTGGTTCTTCTCTTCAGTTTCGATGATGCCTGTCTTGTAATCGTTAACAGCTTCGCCCACCATGCGCATGTATAGATCAAAGCCAACATCGGCGATATGACCTGACTGTTCGCCACCTAGCAAGTTTCCGGCGCCGCGAATTTCAAGGTCTTTGAGTGCAACGCGCATTCCAGAACCTAAATCCGTGTTGGTGGCAATTGTCTTCAGGCGATCGAGCGCAATCTCTGTGAGAGGTTGATCCTGCGGATAAAGGAAGTATGCATACGCACGTTCGCGCCCGCGACCGACTCGACCACGTAATTGGTGAAGCTGCGAAAGGCCGAAGTTATCTGCGCGTTCGACAATCAAAGTATTGGCGTTAGCAATATCAAGACCGCTTTCCACAATGGTGGTGCAGACAAGAACGTCGAAGTCGCGATTCCAGAATGCCAAAATGACATCTTCTAACTGGCCTTCAGACATCTGACCGTGAGCAATTCGAATGCGCGCTTCTGGAACGAGTTCTTGAATCTTTGAAGCTGCGCGATCAATGGATTCGACGCGGTTATGGATATAGAAGATCTGACCATCGCGAAGTAGTTCGCGGTGGATGGCAGCCTTAATTTGCGCATCTTCAGCAGGTCCTACATAGGTAAGAATGGGATGGCGCTCTTCTGGTGGCGTTGTAATCGTGGACATCTCGCGAATACCGGTAACAGCCATTTCAAGTGTGCGCGGAATAGGCGTTGCAGACATCGCTAAGACATCGACTGTCGTGCGCATCTTCTTGAGCGATTCCTTCTGTTCAACGCCAAAGCGCTGTTCTTCATCGACGATAACAAGGCCAAGATCTTTAAATTGCACATCCTGCGAAAGAATTCGGTGGGTACCAACTACAACGTCGACAGCCCCCGATGTGAGTTGAGCAAGGATCTCTTTGCTCTCTTTTGCGGTGTTAAAACGCGAGAGACCTGCGACTTTGATGGGAAAACCTGCATAGCGTTCTGCAAATGTCTTTGAATGTTGTTGGACCAGCAGAGTTGTAGGAACAAGAACGGCGACTTGCTTGCCATCTTGCACCGCTTTAAAAGCGGCACGAATTGCAATCTCAGTCTTTCCATAACCCACATCGCCACAGATGATGCGATCCATTGGGTATGGACGTTCCATATCGCGCTTTACATCTTCGATAGTCGATAACTGATCAGGGGTTTCGATGTAAGAAAAGGCATCTTCGAGTTCACGCTGCCACGGCGTATCAGGTGAAAAAGCAAAGCCTGGAGCACTTGTGCGCGCTGCATAAAGTCGAATGAGTTCGCCGGCAATCTGACGAACCGCTTTACGTGCACGACCCTTTGCCTTCTGCCATTCACCGCTACCGATGCGGTGCACCGTAGGTGTTTCGCCACCAACGTATTTACTTACCTGTTCCAAAGTATCTGTGGGAACAAAGATGCGATCGCTAGGTTGGCCGCGCTTAGCTGGTGCATATTCAATTACTAGATATTCGCGGGTAACTCCCCCGACAGTTCGTTGAATAAGTTCGACATAACGTCCGATTCCATGCTGTTCGTGAACAACAAAGTCACCTGCGCGAAGTTCGAGTGGATCAATAGCTTGCTTGCGCTTTGATGGCATGCGCGCACCATCTTTACTGCTGGTCTTACTGCCCGACAAATCGCGTTCGGTAACAAAGAGAATTTCGGCGTGATCACTCTTAAATCCATAACCTAAAGAGGATTGAGTAACGTGAATTGAGCCTTTAGTAGGTTGGGCGCTTAAGTTCTGGACCATCTGCACAGGCAGATCTGCATCGCGGAAGATTCCTGCATAACGCTCTGCCATTCCATGACCAGTGGTTGAGAAGATGACTGATTGGTGAGCCTCTAAACCAGTGCGCAGTAGCTCGCAGAGCGCTTCCACATTTCCGCGCATCGGATCGATAGCTGAGATATCAAGGAAGCGTGCATCGTCATCGAGGTCGCTTCCAAATGCATTGAGTGCGCGCACGGGCAAAGCCAGGCGAGCAATCTCTTCTTGTAGCTCTTTCCAATCAAAGTACGTGATGTTCTTTACTGGAAGCGGCGCCGATCCTCCGATTGCGGCATTGGACCAAGAGGCTTCTAGAAACTCTTGGTTGGTTTCAATCAAATCAGCGGTGCGAGAGCGAATCCGTTCGTCGTCAATGAAAACAACTTGAGTGCCCTTGGGCATACGTTCAAGAATTGTTTCAAAGTCATCTGTGAGCAATGGAATGAGAGATTCCATGCCATCAACGATTGTTC
Source organism: Planktophila turicensis (SeqCode) (assembly GCF_965234405.1). Classification (GTDB taxonomy): domain Bacteria; phylum Actinomycetota; class Actinomycetes; order Nanopelagicales; family Nanopelagicaceae; genus Planktophila; species Planktophila turicensis. The sequence continues at coordinate 159,556 of NZ_OZ248346.1, read as the reverse complement.
CTTGCGCTAACTTGTCGAGAATTTCCAGAGCGCTTGGGTATTGGCTCTTTATCTTCTCTGCTCGCTCGCGGATGCTGTCGGTGAGTAAGAATTCACGGCACGGCAAGATTGCTAACTTTCCAACAACAGCTTCGCTGGTGCGCTGATCTGCAACTTCGAAGTAGCGCATCTCTTCAATTTCATCACCGAAGAAATCAATGCGTACTGGATGCATCGCAAGTGGCAAGAAGACATCGACGATGCCACCACGAACCGCAAACTCTCCACGCTTTTCGACAAGGTCAGTGCGAGAAAAAGCTAACTCCGTTAAATGCTTAATGAGTTCAGTAAGGCCAATCTCTTGACCAATTTCGAGTGTCCATAACGGGTTCTTTGCGAGAGTTGCAATGAAGCGATGAATAACTGCGCGCACTGGTGCAACAACAATTGGATTACTTGGATTTTCGGTCAGTGAATATAAAGTCGAAAGTCTGCGAGCCACGGTGTCACTGCGTGGACTCAAGCGCTCGTGCGGAAGGGTCTCCCAGGCAGGAAATTCAAAGACAGTGGGATGAAGGCTCTTGAGATATTCAGAGAGATCTTCACTGCCGCGGCTGGAACTGGTGACAATCAGAAGTGGCTTCTCTTGTGCAGCCAGAGCGATCAAAAATGGATAGCTAGATGCAGGCGCAATGATCTTGGCTGAATCATTGAGCGCAGAAGAGACTTCAGTATCACTATGTAATACCGAGAGAATTCCTCTCATCGCGCACCCCTATTCATCCAACAAACGGCTTAAAGCCCCACTTCAAAAAGAAGGGGGGCGAACAATTACAGTCTATCGGCACCCGTCTATCTGTGATAATTCTCGGGTGACGGAGAGCCCACAAACCAAGAACCTCGTTGCATCTGATGATGCGACGTTGCGCAGCGATGTGCGCAGACTTGGTGACCTCCTGGGACAGTCTCTTGTTCGACAAGAAGGACAAGATCTCCTTGATCTCGTTGAAAGTGTTCGCAAGGGAGTCCGCGAAGGTGGCGGAATCGAAATTCTAGAAAAGCTGTCGGTCGATGAATCAGTTCAGCTGGTACGTGCTTTTAGTACTTACTTCCACTTGGCAAATGTCGCAGAACAAGTTCACCGTTCACGCGTTCTTGCAGAAGTTCGTGCACAAGGTGGTTCTTGGATTACTCGAGCCATCGACAAGATTGAAGATGCGATTAAGAATCCTGTTTCTGGTCACGAAATTTCTCATGCTGATCTTGAAAAGTGGATTAACGATCTCGATATTCGTCCAGTCTTTACAGCGCACCCAACAGAGGCAGCGCGCCGTTCCATCTTGAGCAAGCTCGGTGAAATTGCATCGCTTCTCGATACTCCAAAGACTGTGACACAAGAAGAGCGTCTGGCAGAGACTGTTGATCTTCTGTGGCAGACCGATGAACTTCGCCTTGATCGTCCTGAACCGCTCGATGAAGCGATGAACGCTCTCTATTACCTCGATGACCTTGCAACAAATACTGTTCCAGAAGTTCTCAATGACTTTGCTCGCGAACTCAAGCGCCTTGATATTGATTTACCTGTTACTGCTCGCCCACTGACATTCGGTACCTGGATCGGCGGAGACCGCGACGGTAATCCAAATATCACTCCTCAAATCACGGAAGAAGCAGTTGTTCTTCAAGCGGGCCATGCCATTCGTACAACAATCGCAGCAATGAACCGCCTGCGCCAGATGCTTTCGGTATCTACTCGTATTGCAGGTGCAACCCCTGAACTCAGCGCATCTGTTGAAGAAGACCTCAAGAACATCCCTGAATTCGAAGAGCGCTTCTTGCGTCTTAATGTGCAAGAGCCATACCGACTTAAGGCAACTGCCATCGTGCACCGTCTCGCATTTACCCGTAATCGCCACAGCGTCAATGGGCCACACGTTCCAGGACGCGATTACAAGAACACAGCAGAACTCCTTGCAGACCTTACTTTGATGCGCGATTCACTCTTTGCTCACCGTGGTGAACTCCTTGCAACGGGCTTACTCGAGCGCACCATCCGCACCGTTGCTGCCTTTGGTCTGACACATGCAACTCTTGATATTCGCGAACATTCAGATGCTCACCACAACGCAATCAAGCAGATGATCTCTGGCGACTACATCGATCTATCTCATGAAGATAAATTCCCAGTTCTTGTTAAGCAACTCGCTTCGTCTGAAAAGCTCGATGCCTCAAAGCTAGATGCAGCAGGAGCTAAGACACTTGGCACTTTTATTGCAATCGATGATTTGATTGAACGATTCGGGCCTGAAGTTATCGAGACATACATCGTCTCTATGACAAAGGGCGCTGACGACCTCATTGCAGCAACCGTTCTTGGTAAGCAAGCAGGTCTTGTCGATATCGATAAGAAGGTTGCCAAGATTGGCTTTGCCCCACTTCTTGAAACTGTTGCCGAACTTCGCGCTGCAGGTGAAATTCTTGAAAAACTTCTTGCTGATCCTACTTATCGCAAGCTCGTTGAACTTCGCGATAACGTACAAGAGGTAATGCTCGGGTATTCAGATTCCAATAAAGATGCAGGTATCGCAACATCACAGTGGGAAATCCATCGCGCACAGCGCAAGCTTCGCGACGTTGCCATCAAATATGGCGTCAAACTTCGTTTATTCCACGGTCGTGGTGGTTCTGTCGGTCGCGGTGGCGGACCTACCTATGAAGCACTTGTTGCTCTGCCATGGGGTTCTGTCGACGGCCAGATCAAGATGACTGAACAAGGTGAAGTTATCTCCGATAAGTACGCGCTTCCTGCCCTTGCTCGCGAGAACGTTGAACTCACTTTGGCCGCTTCTCTTGAAGCAACGGTCCTTAACCGTGGGCCACGTCAAAGCCCAGAAGATTTAGCTAAGTGGAATGAGTGCATGAACCTTGTCAGCGACAACTCATTTACTCGTTATCGTTCTTTAATCGACCATCCTGATCTACCTGCATATTTCTATGCTTCAACTCCGGTAGAACAACTAGGAAATCTCTTCCTCGGTTCTCGTCCATCACGACGTCCTGATGCAGCAGGTGGTCTTGATTCACTCCGCGCGATTCCATGGGTATTTGGTTGGACCCAATCACGTCAGATTGTTCCCGGTTGGTTCGGTGTGGGTTCTGGGCTCAAGGCAGCTCGTGAAGCAGGAAAGACAGATGTACTTAAGAAGATGCTCGCAGAGTGGCACTTCTTCTCAACCTTTATTAGCAATGTCGAGATGACACTTGCAAAGACAGATTTAACAACTGCTCAGCGTTATGTCGACACCTTGGTGCCGGCTGAGCTTCGCCACTTCCTCGAAACAATCAAGGAAGAGTTTGAATTAACAGTTGCTGAAATTCTTACGCTAACCGGAAAGAGTTCACTTCTTGGTGATCAAGCAGTGTTGGCTCGTACTTTGCAGGTGCGCGATACCTACCTTGCTCCATTGCAGTTGCTGCAGGTAAATCTCTTGCACCGTGTGCGCACAGAAGGTGAAGCAGATCCAACGCTTATCCGCGCCTTGCTCTTAACAATTAACGGTGTGGCTGCGGGACTACGTAACACTGGCTGATATCAGTCTTCATTGGGTTCTGATTCAGAATTACAAAATCAGCATCTGCACCAACTGCAATTACTCCCTTGTTCCAGAAGTTTGAATACGCAGCATCTTCTGTGTAATGAACCAACGAATCTTCAATAGAAATAGCTTCCTGTGGGCTCCAAGCTTTATCGCTTCCTGGCGCTGTTCTGTGCGTAGGAACGGCAAGTGCTTCCAGCGGTACGTGGCTCGTTACCGGCCAATCGCTTCCGTAGGCGATGCGTGCTCCGCTCTTCTGTAGTGAATTCAATTGATACTGCTGATTATTGCGATCTGCCCCGATGCGTGGCTCGATGAGCTGTGCATTCATTGGATCAAGATATGTCCAGAGCGGTTGGATATTGGCAATCACACCAAGCTTTGCAAAACGTGGCAGATCATCTGGGTGAATCAGTTGTGCATGGGCAATGACTGGTCTGCGATCCCACCGTGGATTAACTCTTTGCATCGCCTCGATCGCATCAAGTGCTTGCCGAATTGCTGCATCGCCTATGGCATGGGCATGAATCTGAAAGCCTGCTGCATCAAAGTGAACCATTGCATCCAGTAGTTCATCATCGTTCCAGATCATTAATCCACGTGATTGTGGATCATCGAGATAAGGATCAAGAAGTGCGGCAGTGCCCGCTGATAACGCACCATCACAGATGAACTTCACCGTCTTTGCATGAAGTTTGGAACCTTCACCGAGTGATTCAATCTCTTTGCGGAAGTGTAAGAAGTCATCACTGCGCGAACGCCAGGATTCTGGTTGGGCCAGGAAGAAGAGGTTTGTATCGATTGTTAAAGCGCCGCTACGAGATGCGGCGATATATGCCTCAGGCATACCTGGTTCAACCCAAGCATCTGTAGTACTTGTGACACCTGCTGCTCGGTATTGTTCACAAGCCCAGGCGATTGCTGCGACGTCATCTTCGATAGTTCGCACTGGTGTGTTGGAAAGGATTAAATCAATCGCAGAAGGTTCGCGCAGCGTTCCTTTAGGTGATCCATCTGCATACCGTGCAATAGAGCCACCATCGGGATCTTGTGTAGCGTCAGTAATGCCTGAAAGTTCGAGCGCCTTGGAATTTACCCAGACTGTGTGATGATCAACTGCATGCAAAACAACGGGAATATCGCTGACTGCCTTATCTAGCCAAGCAGCTTCAAAATCTCCGCCCGCAACAACAGATGCTTCGTATGCACCGCCAATGATCCAGCTTTTATAGGGATGTGCGGCTGCATATCGTGCGACTTCTGCGACCATCTCATCAACGCTTTGCAGGCCATTAAGCAATGGCCCTTGGCTTTCGCGTCCAGCAAAGAGCGGATGTGCATGTGCATCGATAAATCCTGGAGCGAGGAACTTTCCTTCGAGATCAATTTTCTCGTCGTACTGTGCAGATAAAGCATCGCTACCAAGAGCGATGATCTTGTGGTTCTCAACAAGAACAGCTTCGGTATACCGCCCTCTTGAGCACCAAATCTCACCGTTGGCGTAGAGAGTCTTCATGCGGCCTGATTAAGAGTTGAACTTTGATTGCGTGAGATCAAGCCCTTTATCAATCAGGAACTCAACGCAATCTGCTCCGCGATCAATAAATTCGTCGATGGACTTCTTCTCTTCTTTACTAAATTGCTTGAGAACGAAATCGCCAGGATCTTGTTGCCCCATCGGACGACCGATGCCTAGACGCACACGGAAGTAATCAGCTGTTCCAAAGGAAGATGTAAGTGATTTCAAACCATTATGGCCATTATCGCCACCAGCAACCTTGGTGCGAATAGCTGCGTATGGAATATCGAGTTCATCGTGCAGAACAATAATTTTTGTTGGCTCAACAGAGTAAAAAGATGCGAGTGCCTTAATAGGCCCACCCGATTCATTCATATAGCTCTTTGATTTAGCGAGAATTACTGAATGCGCATCGACCCCAACGCCCAATTTGTAAGCGGCGATATCGGTACGAGATTTATGTGTAGAAAGTTTTACATTGTGGCGTTTAGCTAGATGATCAATGACCATCTGACCCACATTGTGACGGGTGGCAGCGTATTCATCCCCGGGATTACCGAGACCCACTACCAACCACGTCATAACGCGAAATCGTACGGGTTGTTAGTCCTTCTTCTCTGCATCTGCAGCAGGTGCCGCAGCTGCATCAGCAGCAGGAGCTGCAACAGCAACTTCTTCAACAGCTGTTGAGCGCTCTGAAAGGTGAACGATGATTGTGTTCGCTGGGCTAACAAGAGTTGTGCCAGCAGGAAGTACAACATCTGAAGCATGCTTTGAAGTTCCAGCAGCCATTCCTTCGATGTTAAGAACGAGGAACTTAGGAATTGCTGTTGCCTCTGCCTCAACTTCGATTGAGTTGTGCTGTGTCTCAAGGATGCCGTCTGGATCGTGCTTTCCTTCAGTGTGGATTGGAACTGAAACAGTTACCTTTTCTCCACGACGAACAAGAACGAGGTCGATGTGCTCGAGGATCTGCTTGAGTGGGTGGCGAACTACAGACTTTGGAAGTGTGAGCTCAGCCTTTCCATCAATATCGATGTTAAGAAGAACGTTTGACTCTTTAAGAGCTACGCCGAGTTCGCGTGCTGGAAGAGTGATGTGAAGTGGCTTCTCGCCGTGTCCGTAGATAACAGCTGGAACGAGACCTGCAACGCGTGCGCGACGTGAAGCACCCTTACCGAATTCGGTACGTGTTGTTCCCTTGATTGATACTTCTGCCATTTTAAAACTCCCCTAATAAATTCATTTAGTTGCTGTTATCGGACTTCTTTATGTTGCGAAGTTCCAGCAGGAGTTAATACCTACGCCGTCGATCACGGATAAATTTCACCCTCGCCGGAACGAGGTGAAGATTAGCGTGACTTAGCTGTGGCCGTCAAAAAGGCTAGTTACTGAGCCATCTTCGAAGACTTCGCGGATGGCGCGAGCCAGAAGTGGGGCAATTGAGAGCACAGTGAGCTTGTCGAACTTCTGGTCCTCAGACAATGGAAGTGAGTCTGTGACGACTACTTCTACGGCGCGTGAATCCTTGAGACGATCGACTGCAGGGCCTGAGAAGACTGCATGTGTTGCAGCGATGATGACATCTTTTGCGCCACCTTCGAAGAGAGCATCGACAGCCTTGGTGATTGTTCCTGCAGTATCGATCATGTCATCGATAACGACGCATGTGCGGCCTTCGACATCGCCGACGACTTTTCCAACAACTGCTTCATTTGGAATAAGTGGGTCGCGAGTCTTATGAATAAACGCGATTGGGCAACCACCGAGAAGTTCTGACCAGCGTTCTGCAACCCGAACGCGACCTGAGTCAGGTGAAACGATGGTGAGCTTTGAGCGATCGACCTTGCTGCCGACGTAATTGGCAAGCATTGGAAGTGCGAATAAATGATCGACGGGTCCGTCGAAGAATCCTTGAATCTGAGAAGTGTGAAGATCAACAACCATGAGGCGATCGGCGCCTGCTGCCTTAAAAAGATCTGCCATGAGGCGCGCAGTAATCGGTTCGCGACCACGGCTCTTCTTATCTTGGCGAGCATATGCATAGAACGGTGCAACAACAGTGATGCGCTTTGCAGATGCGCGCTTGAGCGCATCGATCATGATGAGTTGTTCCATGATCTGCTTATTGATTGGCGCAGCATGTGACTGGATTACGAATGCATCGCAACCGCGAACTGATTCTTCAAAGCGAACAAAGATTTCGCCATTAGCAAAGTCGTATGCAGATGTTGGGGTAAGAGGAATACCTAGTTCGGTGGCAACTTGCTCTGATAATTCTGGAAATCCGCGGCCTGAAAAAAGACGAAGTTTTTTCTCTGAGGATAAACGGATCTCGCTCAAGGAAGTTAGCCTTTCTGCTCATCGGTGCTGTGGCGCGATGCCGCCTCAGCAGATTTAGTGCCGGGACGCTTACGCAGAACCCAACCTATTACATTTCGCTGCTTTGCCCTACCGACACCAATCGCGCCAGGAGGAACATCTTCAGTAATCACAGATCCGGCAGCTGTGTAAGCGCCATCGCCGATTGTGACTGGGGCTACCAACATTGAATCGCTTCCGATTCGAACATGATCGCCAACGACTGTGTAATGCTTTTCAACGCCGTCGTAATTAACAAAGATAGTTGCGGCGCCGATATTGCTGCCTTCACCGATAACTGCGTCTCCTACATATGAGAGATGCGGAACTTTTGAACCTTCGCCCAAAGTGGCATTCTTCATTTCGACATATGCGCCGACCTTTGAGTTTGGTAACAACTTAGTTCCAGGGCGTAAGAATGTGTATGGACCAACGTTTGCGCCATCGCCAATGATTGCTTCAGTTGCGCGAGATTCAATAACGCGAGCACCCGCACCTACGGTGCAATCAACAAGAGTTGTACGTGGGCCAATAACCGCGCCGGTAGCTACTGTGGTTGTGCCACTAATTGCAGTGCCTGGCATCAAGACCACATCGTTTGCAACCGTAGCTGTTGCATCAACCCAAGTGCTTAATGGGTCAACGATTGTCACGCCAGCGCGCATCAAATCTTCATTGATGCGATCGCGCAAAAGAGCTGCTGATTCAGCAAGCTGAACGCGGTCATTGACGCCAAGAATTTCAATGAAGTCATCGATAAGAACTGCCGCAATCTTTCCGCCCTCGTTGCGAAGAATTTCAATAACGTCGGTGAGATAGAGCTCGCCTTGTGAATTATCGTTCTTAAGCTTTCCAATTGCTCCTGCAAGTTTGATTGCATCAAATGCATAGACGCCTGAGTTAACTTCGAGAATATCGCGCTGAACTTCATCGGCATCGCGTTCTTCAACAATGCGCAAGAGTGAATCATCATCGCCACGAATGATGCGGCCGTACCCAGTTGGATCGGGATGTTCTGCTGTCAGCACTGATGCGGTGAATCCACCGGCATGGTGTTGCTCAAGAAGTTGAGCAAGAGAAGTTCCAGTAAGCATCGGAGTATCGCCGGCAAGAACCAAGATTGTTCCGGTCGCTTTCAATCCATCGAGTGCCAACTGAGTTGCATGGCCTGTACCGCCGCGCTTTTCTTGGAAGACTGTTGTGACATGTGGAGCAACTTCTGAAAGGTGAGCTTCTACTTGTTCGCGACCTGCGCCCACAACAACGCGCACATGCTTTGGAGCGAGCGCATCGACAGCATGGAGAACGTGGCCAACAAGGGAACGACCTGAGATTGGATGGAGAACCTTGGGGGTACTCGACTTCATACGAGTGCCTTCTCCAGCAGCGAGAATCACTACTGTTTCAAGGCTCATGTGTGCAGTCTACTTCGAAATTGCTCCGCCACCAGGTATCGATCCTGGACCCTGGGCTTCAAAGGCCCATGTGCTAGCCACTACACAATGGCGGAACCTATATTCTCCCTTATCTTCGGTAGTGCTCGCGACCACTAAACTCATTTCTTATGCAGAGCAATTCGAATCCTCTTGAGCGGGATGAAGTAGACCGCCTCATAGCAGCCTGGAAGCGCGAGCGGCCGGATCTCGACCTCTCTCCCCTGGCAGTCCTTAGCCGCATTACTCGTATCGCCCGCCACCTCGATATCGCTCGTCGCGATGCATTCGGTGATCTTGAAAATTGGGGCTTCGATGTTTTGGCAGCTCTGCGTCGTGCCGGCGAACCACATCAACTTTCACCTGGCCAGCTAATGCAAGAGACCATGGTGACAAGCGGAACGATGACAAATCGCCTTGATCGCCTCGAAGAACTTCAGCTGATTACTCGCGAACAAGATCCTGATGATGGTCGCGGTTCTCTCGTTACTCTCACAAAATCTGGAATGCGTGCAGTTGATTCAGCACTTGAAGGCCTTCTTGAAAATGAACGCGAACTGCTTGGAACTTTATCGGCAGGCGATCGTGAAACGTTGGCAGAGTTACTGAGCAAGCTTGTTACAGAGTTTGACGAGAATTAATTAAATAACTTTTGCGCCGTGCACTGGTCCATGCGCACGAGCAACGCTTCCCACAACACCACTTGCTGTGAGCGCCACAGCTAAATCGAGTCCTGAATCCTCGTCGGCAACCAAGAACGCAACTGTTGGACCGGAACCCGAAACAATTGCACCAAGTGCGCCGTAATCACGACCAACTTCTAGAACAAGGCTCAGTGCTGGGCGCAACGAACATGCTGCGTTCTGTAAATCGTTGGTAAGCGCGCGACCTACTGCATCGGCATCAGCTGCAAGGAGTGATTGCATCAATTGATCTGAAACTTGAGGAGGTGCGATATCGAGTTCAGCGCGCATGCGATCGCATTCGGTGTAGACAGCAGGTGTTGATAAACCAACGCTGGAAAGTGCCAATACCCAGTGATAGGTACCGCGAGAAAGCGCTGCAGTGAGTTGATCACCGTGGCCCTGACCAATTGCAGTGCCACCAGAGATCATGAAAGGAACATCGCTACCGAGTTGCGAACCTAGTGCGTGCAACTCTTCTCGTGACATCTCGAGCTGAAAGAGGGCATCCATCGCAACCAAAGTGCCTGCGGCATCGGCGCTTCCGCCTGCCATGCCGCCTGCAACGGGAATCGATTTCTTAATTTCAATATGTACATCGACATCGAAATCAAACTTCTGGCCAACTAACTGTGCAGCTTTTACTGCAAGATTTGAGTGATCTTCAGGAACGCCGTGTGTGTGCTCGCCGGTGACAGAGATGGTGACGCCACTTCCAGGGTTTGATTTGGTAACGGTGACATCATCAAAGATGGAAATCGCTTGAAAGACAGAGACAAGGTTGTGATACCCATCGGCCTCACGAGGTCCGACAGATAGCTGCAAATTAACTTTTGCAGGTACTCGTACCGTCACTGAATTCTTAGCCACGTTAAGACTCTACCTGTTGAGATGCAATTGCGCAGAAGCCATGAATATCAAGCGCCTCTCCGCGAAGAGTTGGGTCGATTCCTGCAGCAGTTAATACCGCTTCGGCTGCAGCAGATCCGCCATACATTGATGAGAGCGCCGAACGAAGCATCTTACGACGTTGTGCAAAAGCTAAATCAATAATTGCGAATACCTTCTTGCGAAGTTCTTCATCGCCCGGTGTCTCGCGGCGCTTAAAGCCAACTAACTTTGAATCCACATTGGGTTGTGGCCAGAAGATGCTGCGCGATACAGATCCTGCGCCAGTGACATCAGCCCACCATGCAGCTTTAACACTGGGGATTCCATACTCTTTTGAATTCGGCTTGGCCGCTAATCGATCTGCAACTTCGGCCTGCACCATGACAACTCCGCTGCGCAGTGAAGGCAAGATTTCAAGTAGGTGCAGAAAGACTGGAACAGAGACGTTGTATGGCAAGTTAGCTATCAAGACAGTTGGATCAATCGGCAAGCTCTTCAGTGTCAGCGCATCTTGATTAATGACAGTCAAGATATCTGCGCGCTCTGAATGTTTTGCAGCAGTAATCGGTAATTGGCTCGCCAAGCGAGAATCAATCTCAACAGCCACGACTGCTTGCGCTTCTTCCAACATTGCCAATGTCAGCGAGCCAAGTCCTGGTCCGATTTCGAGTGCGATATCAGTTGGGGTTAAACCTGCTGTTCGCACAATCTTGCGACAGACATTTCCATCGTGAACAAAGTTCTGTCCCAGAGACTTTGAAGGTTTGAGATCGAGAGCTTCAGCAAGCTCACGAATTTCAGCAGCGCCGAGCAGGCTCATGCAAAGGATCCGAAGATACGTTCAGCATTTACAGATAGTGCGGTGGCTAGCTCTGCCACATCTTCATCGCGTTCAGCGGCCATAGCTCGCACAATGTTTGCAATCTGCGCCGGAGTATTGAGAGCCCCGCGGTGAGGAGATGGAGCTAAGAACGGTGAATCTGTTTCAACCAGTAGCTGGTCATGCGGAACAAGTTTGACCGCATCACGCAGAGCTGGCGCATTCTTAAATGTCATAGTGCCGGCGAAAGAGAGGATGTAGCCACGATCGATACAAGTCTTCGCCATCTCAACATCGCCTGAGAAGCAGTGGAAGACAGTCTTTTCTGGTGCTCCTACTTCAAGCAAAATCGAAAGAACATCGTCATGTGAATCGCGATCGTGAATCACAAGTGCTTTATTGGTGCGCTTTGCTAAATCAATATGCCATTTAAAGGATTCTTGCTGACGCTTTTGAAGCGCAGGTTCGGTGCGGAAGTAATCAAGACCGGTTTCACCAATTGCTCGAACGCGTGGATCTTGTGCAAGCTTTTCAATGATTGCCCAATCAGCTTCCAGATCTGGAACAACGGGTGCTTCATTGGGGTGCAGGGCAACAGCTGCTAGTACGCGGCCTGGAAACGCATTGGCCATATCGACACACCACTGCGATTGTTCTGCGGAATATCCAACCTGCACAATGCGATCAACATTTACTGACTTGGCATCATCAAGAACTTGGCGAACTGCATCTGAATCTGGAGCTTCATTGGTAACGATTTCAATATGCGCATGCGCATCAACTGTTGGGACAGGAAGCGGTTCAGGAAGTGGAGCAGGTTGACGATCTATATCGCGGTTGTGGCGATCGGCCATAAGAGATTTACTCTTTAACTTCTAACCGTGGGAATAAGACCGGAGTCTTTGTGACAGTTGCACCTTGTGGCAACTGACCCCAGGTCGCAACCTTAGAAATTTCTTGTTTTCCGATTTCACCAAGTGCCTCTTTTGCACCCAATGATTCCCACAAGATTTCTGTAGTTGCAGGCATAACTGGGTGGAGCAGAACAGCAAGTGCGCGAAGAGCTTCGGCGGTGTTATATAAAACTTCTTCAAGAACAGCCTGGTTCGCAGGATCCTTCGCAAGAATCCAAGGCTCTTTGATTGTGACGAAGCCATTGACCTGCTTGCAGTAATCCATCACCGCGTTGATTCCACCTTGGAAATCGAGAGCGACCATTGCTGCATCTGCCTTATCGACAGTTACCTGAAGTGCCTCAGAAAGACCCGCATCCTTAGCAACTGCAGGGACTTTTCCGCCGCAGTACTTTTCAATCATTGCAGCAAGACGTGAAGCCAAGTTGCCAAAGTCATTTGCGAGTTCAGATGTGTATCGAGCGCTCATATCTTCCCAAGAGAAAGATCCATCGCTGCCGAATGGAATCGCGCGCAAGAAGTAATAGCGGAATGCATCGACACCAAAGTGGTCGGTGATATCTGATGGAGCAATACCGGTGAGCTTGGACTTTGACATCTTCTCGCCACCGACGAGCAACCAACCGTGCGCAAATACCTTCTTAGGAATTTCGATTCCGGCAGCCATAAGCATCGCTGGCCAGATCACTGCGTGGAAGCGCAAGATATCTTTTCCGACGAGGTGAACATCTGCAGGCCAGGTCGCTGCAAACTTCTTGCCACCTTCTGAATCTGGGGCATCGGTAAGTCCTACTGCAGTTGCATAGTTGAGCAAAGCATCGAACCAGACATAGACAACTTGATCGGTATCCCAAGGAACAGGAATTCCCCAGTCGAATGTGGAACGTGAAATTGAGAGATCTGAAACGCCGCCCTCGAGGAATGAAACGACTTCGTTGCGCGCACTTTCTGGTTGGCACGCTTCAGGATTGTTCTTGTAGTGATCTAAAAGTGGTTGCGCGAATTCAGAGAGCTTGAAGAACCAGTTATTTTCATTAACGAGTTCGATTGGCTTGCTGTGAATTGGGCAGAGCTTTTCACCATCGGCATCAATGAGATCACCAGGTAGCTTAAATTCTTCGCAGCCAACGCAGTAAGGACCTTCGTACTTACCTGCATAGATATGGCCAGAATCTTTCAGTGATTGCAAAAACTTCTGAACGCGCTCTGTGTGGCGCGGTTCGGTGGTGCGGATAAAGTCATCGTTAGCGATATTGAGCGCTTGCCAATTAGGTTTCCACGCATCGGCAACTAACTTATCGACCCATGCTTGCGGTGCAACGCTGTTCTGTTCTGCAGTGCGCATGACTTTCTGACCGTGTTCATCTGTTCCGGTAAGGAACCAAACTGACTCACCGCGCTGGCGATGCCAACGAGTCAGGACATCGCCGGCAACAGTTGTATATGCATGTCCAATATGTGGCGCATCATTTACATAGTAAATAGGCGTAGTCAGGTAGAAAGACTTCATCTGCTCATCTTATTCGCATCGACTACGGCTGCATAAACGATCTTCTTAGGTAGGTCGAATTCATCGGCGACGGTAGCGATCGCGCCTTTTCGGTCCATTCCAGCGGCCTCATATTCGCGGACTCGAGCAACTGCATCATCGGCGGTCTTGCTCTGCGAGCCAGCCTCAACTCCGGCGATCACCAATGTGATTTCACCAAGTACTTCTTTACCAGCAGCCCAGGTAATGAGTTCAGCCAAAGTGCCTCGGATTGTTTCTTCGTATGTCTTTGTCATTTCGCGACAGATTGCACCTTTGCGAGATTCACCAAGAATTGCTGCAGCATCGACAAGTGATTCATGGAGTCGATGAGGCGCTTCAAAAATCACCATCGTGCGCTCTTCAAAGCGGAGTGACTCGTAGAAAGTATTGCGCGCACCTTGTGCACGCGGTGCGAAACCTTCAAAGGTAAAGCGATCTGTGGGAAGTCCAGAGAGGGCGATCGCCATCGTTGGAGCACTTGGTCCAGGAATAACAACAGTAGGAAGATTTTCAGCAATTGCATCTCGCATCAAACGGAAACCAGGATCGCTGATTGTTGGCATTCCTGCATCTGTGACAACAAGTACTTCTTTGCCTTCTCGAAGCAGTTGAAGAATTTCTTGGGTGCGATCTGTTTCATTACCTTCAAAGAAAGAGATGATGCGAGCGGTAAATGTGACGCCCAAATCTGAGGCTAAGCGATGGAATCGACGTGAATCTTCTGCGGCAATTACTTGGGCAGATTCGATAGCGTTCTTGAGGCGTTGGCTTGCATCGAGCGGATTTCCAAGTGGAGTCGCTGCAAGAACTAGGGCCATATGCGAATCCTCCCATATTCTGTACTTATGGTTGCAGCTATTGCTCCGATACTCATCGCACTTCTCTCTTTCATTCTCCGCATCGTTGATCTGGGTCAAGTAAAGGGATTTATCTTCGATGAGGTCTATTACGTCGATGGTGCACGCGATTTACTGGCATACGGCGTTGAAGTCTCTGGAGATAAAGCTGAATTCATTGTGCATCCACCTGTTGGTAAATGGTTGATTGCACTTGGAATCAAAGTATTTGGCGACGATAGCTTTGGTTGGAGATTTACCAGCGCCCTCGTGGGTTCATTGATGATTCTGCTGATTGCACTTATCGCTCATCGCCTCTTTAGAAAGACAGTACTTACAGCCCTTGCTGCAGGCTTAATGGCAATCGATGGTCTTGCTTTAGTGCATTCGAGAACTGCGCTACTTGATAACTTCCTTGCTTTCTTTATTCTCGTTGCTACATATTTCTTCCTCACTAAACGCTATTGGTGGACCGGAATAGCACTGGGCTTTGCACTTGGAACAAAGTGGAGCGCTCTCTATTTCATTGCAATCTTTGGAGCAATCGGACTGTACCGAGCATTTACTCACCATTCAGGGCGTGACTTGATCAAGCCAACACTTTCGCGCATCGGACAATTTGGAATTACTCCACTAGTCATTTACATATCTTCTTGGGCTGGATGGTTTGCAAGTAACCGCGGTTGGGATCGTAGCTACTCATCAAATGTCTTCTCTTCCTTCATTTACTATCACCAACAAATGTTGGGATTCCATACAGGCTTAACAGATAAACACACCTATCAAGCAAGCCCTTGGAGTTGGCTTGTCATGGGTCGACCAACATCTTTCTATTACGAAACTCCGCAAGGATGTGGAAGTGAAAGTTGTTCTCAAGAAATTCTCGCACTGGGCACACCCTTCTTATGGTGGCTAGGTGCAATCGCAATCTTTGTTGTATTCGGAATGTGGATCCGCGCGCTTGTTCTTAAAGAGATGGAGCCGGCACTTACCTTGATTGTTGCCGGAATTGCAGCTGGATATCTGCCGTGGTTCTTCTATCAACAACGCACAGTCTTTACTTTCTATGCAATTGTCTTTGAGCCATTCTTGATTCTTGCCCTTGTTTATTGTGCGCGCTGGATTCTTTCTCATTATGCGCGCGCGGGAGAAGTAATTATTGCTGCAGCATTTATCGTGCTCTTCTTTAACTTTCTCTACTTCTTGCCTGTCTATTTAGGCGATGTCATCACATACGAGGCATGGCGCTCTCGCATGTGGTTCCCGAGCTGGATTTAAAGGTTTACTTACTGATTCGCTGCGCGAACATCGCGCAGACGCTGTACTGCTTCATCAGCTAATTGCTGATCAAATACTTCATCGCGTGAAGGTGCAGCTGCCGCAAGTGCTTCGCGCTCAAGACGCTCTTGTTCTTCAGTCCACTTACCTGGCTCGGTCAGATCAATGACGCGCTTTGCCTGAACAGCCTTTGGCGCATTGACATATGTTGGGACTGGAATCTCATTTGGTTGCCACTGTGCACGTGATTGCGCCGTGCCCTTAGGAAGCAAGGTAACGCCAGTAAGTTCGCGCTCTGCTAGAGGTACCCAGTGGTCCTGATTAATCTTTACTTCATGATGTGTCTTTGTTGTCAGAACATCCGCAAGGTTTGTATGTGAAACACCTTCGGTGGTGCGATGTAATTGATCAACGCGACGACGTTGAATGCGATCACTATTTTCTTGACGTCGCACATGGGCGATGTAGATAACTAATCCAGTTACTGGAAGAGCGATAGCTAAATATGTGAAGGTCTGCATGATTGCACCTACCGTTGTGAGAATCATTGTGGCTGTGATGAGAGAGAAAATAATTCTGCGGCGCATGAGTTGTTGCGCTACTCGTCCTTCGCGATCTACATCTGTATAGATGACACCGGAAGTTGTATTCGCTCCGGGGGTATTACTGGCAACTACACGAAGAGCGCTTTTATATCTTTCAACGCTCTTTCCTGAAAATTCGTTCTTGTTATGTACCCAGCGAGGCAGAAAATAGGCAACCCACATGCCAATAATCGCTAGATAGATAATTCCCGAAGCCATGATGGGTAAAGATTAGAGGTGCAGGGCTTTAACCCCGTGGATTTCAAGGGGGGTTTACTTGATTAATTCATTGTTCTTAACGAAGCAGACATGGTCTCGCCATGCTCCATCAATATGCAGAAAAGCCTTGCGGTGGCCTTCTAATTCAAAGCCTGCCTTCTCGGCAACCCTGCATGATGCTGCATTTTCAGGGCGCACATTTATCTCAATGCGATGTAGCCCCAACTGTGAAAAACCAAAGGCAGATACCAACTTCACCGCTTGGGTTGTAAATCCACGGTTGGCGAAATTGCGATCGATCCAATATCCAATATGAGCCCCACGTAGCGCGCCATACATAACGCCGCCCATAGTTATCTGTCCGACCAGATTGCTGCCGTTCCAGATGAGGAATGAATATGAGCGACCTGCACGAGCTTCGCGATTGAGATTTGCGACCATCTCAAAGAAAGACGGGCGCTTTGTGTGAAATTCGCTCGCCGGACTATCTTCTGGAATCAGCGGAAGCGTTGCCTCCCAAGGGCTTAACCACTCTCGGTTTTCGGCACGGACGTTATTCCAGCGAGCGCGATCTCGAAATCTGGCTGGCCGTAGAGTGATTTCATCTCCGTGAAGAACTACGGGCCACATAGAAATAGTGCTTTAGAGGTATCGACGTTCGAGCACCACAACGGTGACATCGGCGCCTGCTGTGAGAGAAGTTTCGCCTTCGGGTACTGCGATAAATGAATTGGCATCAGAAAGCGTTGCCTGCTCATCCTGCGAGCTCAGTGGCGTTACAGACTTTCCGTCTTCGCTCAAGATTGCGCGAACGTATGAGCGATCGCCACCTGATGAAGTAAGCGCCTTTTCAAGCTTCGCCTTTACTGATGGGCGATGAATTGTTGCTGTACCAAGCATGGTGCGAATCATTGGCCTGACTAAGAGTTCAAATGAGATGTAGGCAGCGATTGGGTCGCCCGGCAAAGTGACTACCGGAGTCTTATCCGGTCCGATGGTTCCGAAGTTATGGCGACCGCTAGATTCGATGGCAATTTCAATTGTCTTCACTTCACCTATCTTTTCGAGGGTGCGAGTGATGAGATCGAAAGAGTCGTCATGGCGTTCGCCACTAATAATGATCAGGTCTGCGCGGACCAGCTGATCTTCAATCACGCTCTGCAATTGTGATTCATCATCAGGAATCGAGTGAACGCGGTATGCAACTGCGCCGACTTCGCGCACAGCGGTCGTAAGCAGCCAAGAATTTGTCTCGTACTCTTCATCAGCTTTGAGCGGAGTTCCTGGTTCAACTAAATCTGGGCCAGCCGAAATCACGACAACACGTGGATGTGGTCGAGTGGGCAGGTGATCAAGTCCGATTGAAGCTGCAAGACCGATCTGAGTTGAGCGAATACGGCTTCCGGCTTTCATGACAAGACGTTCGCCAGCGAAGATATCTTCAGCAAGAGTTGCATCGTGCGCATCAAGAAGCGGCATATCAAATGGGTCGAGAGGACGGCATAGTTCTAAAAGAGAAGTAAGTACTTCATCTACGCGCAATCGTTCTGACATAATCACTAACCTTACTTGCACAGGTCTACGTACTAGGGGATTTCATGGGTATCAGCGATGAAAAGTCATCACTTCGAACTCGATACCGCCAAGAACGTAACGCGCGTTACATCGAACATACCTTTGAATTTCTTGTGAGTTCTCCAGAATTTACTCGCGCAACCACAATCGCAAGTTACATGTCATATGGCGATGAACCAGATACTCATCAACTCAACCAAGCACTCATCGCAGCAGGAAAAACTCTCGTTCTTCCCCGCATCAATGGCGATCAGCTCGAATGGGTTCGCTGGACTGGCGAGCCAGAAGGTTTAGAGAAGGCAAAGAAAATTCTTGAACCCGTTGGTCCGGCGATCAGCGATATTGGCAAGATTGAAATTGTTGTTGTTCCGGCGCTTCGCATCGATCGAAGCGGTTATCGTCTTGGCCAAGGTGGTGGTTATTACGACCGCGCACTTCCGCAACTAGCTGCGTGGTCGATTGGTCTCATTCATCCAGATGAGATTTCAAGTGAAGATCTACCGCGCGAACCATGGGATTTTCCATTACATGCGGCAGCAACGCCCGATTTAATTCTTAGATTTCAAAAATTTAATTAAGGAAGATTGCGAGCGATAACAATTCGCTGAATCTGGTTGGTGCCTTCATAGATTTGAGTCAGCTTGGCATCGCGCATCATTCGCTCGACTGGGTAATCTGAAACGTATCCATATCCACCAAGTACCTGCACCGCATCAGTAGTGACCTTCATGGCGACATCTGTTGCATAGGTCTTGCTTGCCGCAGAGAAGAACTTCAAATCCTTATCGCCACGTTCACTTTTAGCTGCAGCCGCGTAAGTAATCTGGCGAGCAGTTTCAACAGCAATTGCCATATCGGCCAACATAAATTGAACGCCCTGGAAATCAAAGATCTCTTTGCCAAATTGCTTACGTTCATGTGAATACTTCTTCGCAGCATCGAGTGCGCCTTGCGCTAATCCAAGTGCCTGCGCTGCAATGGTGATGCGGGTGTGATCGAGGGTATCCATCGCGAGTGCGAAACCTTTTCCGACTTCGCTGATGCGTCGATCATCTCCGATAGTTACATTGTCGAAGTAGACCTCGCGCGTTGGTGAACCTCGGAATCCCATCTTCTTCTCTGGTGCACCAAAGGAGACGCCAGGATCTGATTTTTCAACGATAAATGCTGTTATTCCTTTAGAGCCAAGTGAAGGATCTGTCTGAGCGATGACTGTGTAGAACTCAGAGATACCTGCATTTGAGATCCACTTCTTACTTCCGTTAATTACCCAAGAATCGCCTTTTCGTTCGGCCTTTGTCTTCAGGGATGCAGCATCTGAACCAGATTCGGATTCGGATAAGCAGTAAGAGAAACCTTTTCCTTGTGCGAGCGGACGGAGCCAACGCTCTTTCTGTTCTTTGCTTCCACCAAGAATCAATGGAAGAGAGCCCAATTTATTAACTGCCGGAATAAGAGATGAGGCACCACACACACGTGCGACTTCTTCGATGATGATGCATGTTGCAAGTGCATCTGCGCCATCTCCACCAAACTCGGAAGGAACGTGCGCTGCAAATAACCCTGACTTCACAAGTGCATCGTGTGCCTCTTGGGGATAGCGATGATCTTCATCAACTTCGCGTGCGAATGGGGCAATTTCATTCTCGGAAAGGGATCGCAAACTATCGCGTAAATCGTTGTACTCAGATGGGAGCGTAAAGATATTTTCGAGACTCATTGCTTTCCTTCCCTCTCATCGCGACGTTGCAATTGGCTGAGATAATTATTGTATTGCGCTAATTCATCAGGTTCACCCATGGCGGCAAGACGAGCTTCATTGCGGTCGATGCGCTTGGCTTCGCGTGAATCATCACGCATCCATTGAATAAAGGTGGCAATCAGCGCCAAGATAATTGGAACTTCGCCCATCCCCCATGCAATCGCACCTGCTGCATGCTGATCTGCAAGTAGGTCAGTGAGCCATGGTGTTTGAAGAGATGCGTAGTAACCCTGATCAATCAAGGTAGTTGTCGCAAGCAATGAGATTGCAAAGAATGCATGGATGCTCATGGCAGCAAAGAGCATCACGATGCGAACAATGTGAGGAATCTTCTTTGGATTGGGATCAATTCCGATGATGACATGGAAGAAGAGGAATCCAGCAAGGAAGAAGTGGATATTCATAAAGAGGTGGCCGGCATGCGATTGCATGAGGTTTCCAAAGAGATCAGTGAAGTACAGAACAAAGAGTGAGCCATCGAATAAGGCAAGTGCGGTCAATGGGTTGGTGAGAATCACTGAATAACGTGAATGTAGGAATGCAATCAACATGCCTCGAACGCCACGTTCATCTTTTGTGCGTCCAAGGGGAAGTGTGCGCAGAGCCAGAGTAATCGGCGCTCCCAGCACGATTCCGATTGGCGCCACCATGCCGATGACCATGTGAGCGATCATGTGATATTCAAAAGAGAAGAGGGCGTAGACCCCTAAGCCGCCACTTGTTGCAAAGTCGAGTGCAGAGATACCGAGCGCGAATGCAATCGTTCTTCCTACCGGCCATGAATCACCACGACGTTTCAGAATTACTACGCCCTTAATGTAGAGAGCGACAAGGATGATGAGTATTCCGATAAAAAGTGCATCTGGGTTATATGCGATAAGCAATCGCGTGAAGCTAGGTGCTTCTGGAGTAGCCATTCCAACGATAGAAAGTGCTGGGCTGTATTTAATATTAGGTGCAAGTGGTGGTTGAGAACTTGATAACCAACTGCCAAGGACAACTGTCACGCCCATGATCAGCGCTTCAACTGCAAGAACTCGGCCCATCAAATTCCAACCGGTCTTATTGCTTTGCAGAAGAGTCTTGCGATTTCGATAGCCAAGGAAAATCAAGACAAATGTGAAGAGCGCTTTGAGAAGAATGACTCTTGCATACGCAGTTGACCATGCTGCCTCAAAGTTAAGTCGCGTCCACGCACTCGCAATTCCACTGACCACAACAGAGATTGCAGCCCATAAAGCCAGTTGGCTAAATCGAGGAAGTGCCATGGTGCGATCATCGGATGAGATAAGAAGTAACGCGAGAATTCCCCCGACCCAGAGCGATAGACCGGCAACGTGAATAACGAGAGCGCCAATTGCTAATGAGTGGGAACCGCTTGCTGCAGAGTGGCTTTGAAAGACCGGTATTACAAGAGCAAGAAGTGAAAGTCCCAAGAAGATGGTGCTGGCGAGAACTTTTTGGACGAAGTTAATTCCCACAACTACTACGGCAATTAAGGCCAGCTGGTATGCCAGATATTTACCGAGATCTACCTGTGTGAGAAATGAGTTAAGTGATGTCGCATCAAAGGCGTCGAGAAGAGATGTTCCTAAGATATTTGCGAGGGTAAGAATGATCTGAAAGGTGCTTGTCGCGAGCCAGATAAATCCGAAGATACGGAGCTTCTTACGCAGCGCCAAGGAGCTCTTTTCAAAGGCGCCCTCGCGCTCTGGCAATAGAAAGGACGTGGCCAGGAGACAACCGATAAATGCAAATGCGGCGAGAGTTGAAACTGATTTGTTGAGAGTTCCTAGAAATTCAACAGAAGTCAGATTGCCTGACAGAAAATTCATCGATCTCTATATAACTTTCGCGCATATAGAGAGAGCGCAATAGTGACAATCACTGCTGCTGCAAGAAGTCCAAGAACAAAAATTGTTGTTCCAAGATTATTTCCTGAAGGTGTTGGAATTTTTGATGGTTCAGGAGCCACTGTTGCAATCACAGTAGGTTCAGCAAAGTTAAATGTAAAAGTTCCCATGAGCGGAACATCATTTTCTGCCAAGAGCGAATAGTTGACGCTATAGATTCCGGTCTTTACCAACTGCTTAAGGCCAATAACGGCATTGATGCCATCGATGGTGAGCGCGCCATCATCTACACGCACACCCGTTGGATCAGTCACTGAGACTTCGTTTCCGGTATCCATCAAAGGTAGCTCTGTTGTGATGGTCACGGCGCTAGGTGCGCTTTGCAGAGTTGCACCCGAAAGCGGAGAGGTTGCAACGAGAGTATTGGCGAAGGCAGTCATAGGTGTTAGGAAAATTGCTCCAATGACCAATGCGATAACGCTGACCTTCTTCATGCTCACATACTCCTCTTATATTTCGATATCGGTGCTCAGAACCCGCGTGGATTCGCGCCTATCGTCTCACTTCTTTAGACTTAGGCATAGATACCCAAGAACGAATAGAAGAAAGGTCACATTGTGCCTACGTATCAATATGCATGCTCCGTGTGCGACCACGCCTTCGAAGCTTTCCAAAGTTTCTCTGAATCACCGCTGACAGAATGTCCTGAATGCAAGGGCGAAGTTCGTAAGGTGTATTCGGCGGTAGGCGTTGTATTTAAGGGTTCAGGTTTCTACAAGACCGACTCTGTTTCAAAGCCAGCTTCTACTTCAGAATAAATTAACCGTGATGTGGCGGCTTATCGCCTTTTATCTCTTCTTCGCGACGTCGATCTTCACTCTGGTCTTCACGAGGGTCGCGTTCATCCTCAGTTGTTGCAGGAAACACATCGCTCATGAGGGAACACCTGTTCTTTGAATTCGAAACCGATAACGCAATCCTACATACTTAACTCATGTTTGAGCGCCTTGGTCATGTTCTTGTCCGTTATAAGAAGAGTGCAGTTGCCCTCTTTGTCATTGGAATCTTGCTCACAGGAGCAATCGGTTCTCTTATCTTCAGCCGACTCGATTCAGGTGGTTACTCAAACCCAAACAGTGATTCATACAAGGTCTATGAATATCTTCGCGACGAATTAAAGGTTCAAGATCCTGCAGTTGCAGTTGTTCTTGATTCCGGTGATACCGATATCACTGATCCAATCGTTACTCAGAAAGCGCTTGCGTTAGAGAAGAAGATGGCGCAAGAAGAAGGCGTTACTAAGACACTTTCATTCTGGAGTTCAGGTGGCGAACAAACTCTGAAATCTTCAGACGGTAAAGCTGGATTCATTCTTATCTACGGCGACGGAGAAGCATTTACGCCTAAGAGCCAGAAGCTCGGCGCGATCTTCCAGGAAAAGTACGATGGAAAAATTGATGGCCTCACTCTCTATGCAGGTGGCGTTGGCGTAGTTGGAAATGCCATCACTGAGAAGATTGGCAAAGACTTAAAAATCTCAGAAGCAATCTCTATTCCACTCACTTTTATTCTTCTTGCCTTTGTATTTGGCGCTCTCGCCGCTTCTGCAATGCCACTTATCGTCGGCGTTGCCGCAATCTTGGGAGCCTTCTTTATTCTCTATCTCATCTCACTCTTTACTGAAGTGAGTGTCTACGCACTCAACCTCACAACAGGTATGGGCTTAGGACTTGGAATCGATTACGCGCTTTTGATGGTCAACCGCTTCCGTGAAGAGATCCATCATGGCAAGAGCGTTGAAGATTCTGTCGTCACCACTATGGCAACTGCTGGAAAGACTGTTTTCTACTCAGGTCTTACCGTTCTTGTCACCATGGTCTCGCTGACTTTCTTCCCACTTCCATTCCTTAAATCATTTGGCTATGCCGGTGTATCTGTAGTTGCACTTGCTGTTGTCGGCGCAATCTTGGGATTGCCACCAATTCTTGCTCTCGTAGGAAAGAAGATCGATAAGGGCGTCATCAGAAAATCAGCAATCACGCCGAAAGAAGATGGCCGCTGGGCAAACACTGCACGTATGGTGATGAAGCGCCCTACCGCTGTTGTCATTCTTTCACTCATTGTTCTTGGCATCATGGCCGCACCTGTGCAGAACATTAAATTTGCACAAGGTGATTCACGAATGCTTCCTGCAGATAATCCTGCAGCCGTTGCAACTGCGCTCCAATCAGAGCGATTCCCTGGACAAACAGGAACTCCGATTGAAATCGTAATCTTCGACGGAATTGATAAGACCGAAGAGATCGCAGCCTATGCTGCAAAGATCGGTCAAGTTTCTGGCGTTATCGCTGTTGCTCCACCACAGGTAATTGGTCAAGATGTTCGACTTGTTGCTTATCAATCAATGCTTCCGCGAACACCTGATGCACAAGCGCTTATCCATGAGATTCGCGATCTAACTTCACCTGAAGGAACTCTTGTAGGTGGAGTAGCTGCGGATTACACCGATTCACAAGATGGCATTTCATCAACGCTGCCTTGGGCACTTGGATGGATTGCGCTGAGCGTATTAGTGCTCATCTTTATCTTCACTGGTTCAATCATTCTTCCAATTAAGGCAGTGCTCCTAAACGTTCTCTCACTCGCTGCAACTATGGGTGTTCTTACTTGGGTCTTTATTGATGGGCATCTTCAGTGGCTAGTTGGTTCATTTACTCTCACTGGAACACTAGATACATCCATTGTTATCTTGATTGCCGTCGTCGTCTTTGGGCTTTCTATGGACTACGAACTCTTCTTGCTCTCACGCATTCGCGAAGAACACCTAGCTGGCAAAGATAATGTCGAAGCCGTTGCAACTGGACTTCAACGTTCTGCGCGAATCATCACTGCAGCTGCAGTTCTTCTCGCAGTTGTCTTCGCAGCCTTTATCTCAAGCGGCGTCACTTCCATCAAGTCGATGGGATTCGGCGTTGCCCTTGCGGTGATTCTCGATGCAACAATCGTTCGCGCCCTATTGGTACCTGCTCTGATGCGCCTCTTTGGTGAGCGCAACTGGTGGGCACCTAAGTGGATGCAGCGATTTACCATTACTCACTAGTTCCCTTTAAACTTACGAACATGGATCTCATCGCTTCCCTGCAATGTGCGGATCAGCCAGGCATCGTTCACGCGATGACTACTGCCGTACTTAATTGCGGCGGCAACATCATTGAGAACCAACAGTTCACAGATCACACGACAAATACCTTTGTGATGCGTACTCGCTTTGAGACTTCACAGGGACTAGATGCAGCACACAAGAGCCTTAATGAAGGTCTCGGTAAGTTCTCACCAGCACTTCACATTCGCCCGACCGCGGAGAAGCCCCGCGCGCTTGTTCTTGTTACTAAAGAGAGCCACTGTCTACGCGATTTGATGTACCTGCTTGAACTCGGCGAACTCCCTATTGAAATTCCATTGGTTATTTCTAACCGTGAAGAGCTCAAGTCACTCGTTGAATCACACGGAATTCCGTTCCTTTATCTTCCAGTTACAGCCGAGAACAAGGCTGAGCAAGAGAAGGTAATGCTGGCCAAGATTGCAGAACTCAAGATTGATTTCGTAGTTCTCGCTCGTTACATGCAGATTCTCTCTTCAACATTCTGCGCTGCGATGCCAGGAAAAATCATCAACATTCATCACTCATTCTTACCGGGCTTCAAAGGTGCAAAGCCTTATCACCAGGCGCATGACCGTGGCGTAAAGATTATTGGCGCAACTGCTCACTTTGTTACAGCAGATCTAGATGAAGGTCCAATCATCGAACAAGATGTTGCACACGTGAACCATTCAGCAACTCCAGAAGAGATGATTGCCCTTGGTCGCGATATTGAACGCCGAGTTCTTGCTCGTGCAGTGAAGTTATATGCCGAAGATCGAATCTTTATTGTCGGTCATCGCACTGTTGTATTTGCTTAAGCCGTAGCTTCAGAAACCTCAATTTCTGGGACCTTCGTCAGATTATTAATGATGAAGGGCCTGACTTTGTAAGAGATGCGTTTCTTTGAATTGATTTGAATCTTAAGGATTGCAGTTTTTCGATTATCTATATGCGATGAATAAAAGATGAAGTTACCAAGTGAATAGGCCACAAGCTTCTTATTTACATAGGTAATTGGCTGAAGAGTATGCGAATGGCTTCCTACGATGATGTCAGCACCAAGTGAGGTCCACCTCTTTGCACTGGCAATCTCATAGTTACGTGGAGTAAATGTGCCTTCTTCTCCCCAGTGGGTAAGAACTATGAGTACATCGCTTGCTTTATCCAGGCGAGTGATTGCCGCTTCGGATGAAGCTGAGTCATAACCATTAGTTGTGCCGGCTTTATCCTTCTTCGCGATTGATTCAGGTCCACCGTGAACCTTGGCAAGACCCAGAAGTGCAATCTTGATTCCATTGATTGTGTATATGCGACCTTGGTAGGCGCTCTCGCTATTCCTGCCTCCACCAACATAGGTGAAACCAGTTGATCTCAAATTTTGTAACGTATCAATGAATCCATCAAGCCCGTAGTCATAGCTGTGATTATTGGCAACGTTGGCAACGTTAAAACCGACAGCGCGTAAGGACTTTAAAAACGCTACATCGGTCTTGAAGTTATATTCCTTCTCTACTTTCTTAGTCTCAGAAGTAACGGAAGTTTCGAGATTGAAGATGTTGAGGTCGCCATCTGCAAAGTATTTCTTTAGAGCAGGAATGGCTTTACGATTAATCGCACTTTCCCCATGGACATCACCGACAATATTTATAGTGACCGAACGTGTGTGAGATGAAGAAACGGGGATGAAAACCGTGGAGAGTGCCATTGTTAAAGCAACAACGACAATCTTTATCTTCATAGAACCTACTTTAGGTGAGTGTCCCCGGCGGGAGTTGAACCTGCGACCTACCGCTTAGGAGGCGGTTGCTCTATCCACTGAGCTACGGGGACGTGGCGCCTTCAACAGTGAAGATGCTTGGCAAAGGTTATCGGTACGGCTAGCCTTCCCTTAACGCGCTTAATTCGAAGCGCGTAGAACTAAGAATGAAAGGCCACCCATGAAAGCGCTCGTTATCGGCGCAGGCGGAGTTGGCAGTGCAATCGCAAATATCGCATCACGTAGACCATTTATTACTTCGATGGTCGTTGCAGATCGCAGTCTGTCCAGAGCTCAAGCAGCCGTAACAAAGGTAAATGACCCACGATTCTCTGCGGAGGAGGTGGATGCCTCTGATGTGAACGATATTCGCGCTCTCATTCGTAAAGCAGCTCCCGATATTGTCGTGAACGCGGTAGATCCGCGTTTTGTAATGCCAATCTTTTTAGCATGTGAAGAAGAGAAAGTTAATTACATGGATATGGCGATGTCCCTTTCAAAGGCGCATCCCGACGATCCATTTAATAAGCCCGGTGTAAAACTTGGCGACGAACAATTCGCTCGCGCAGATACCTGGAACAAGAACGGCAACTACGCAGTTGTTGGAATGGGTATCGAACCTGGAATGAGCGATGTCTTCGCGCGTTATGCCGAAGATGAACTCTTCTCTCGTATTGATTATTTGGCTGTGATGGATGGATCAAACCTAACTGTTGACGGTTATGACTTCGCTCCATCATTTTCAATCTGGACAACAATCGAAGAGTGTCTTAATCCGCCTTTGATCTTCGAAGAAGGTCGCGGTTGGTATACAACCGAACCATTTAGCGAACTTGAAACCTATGACTTCCCTGAAGGCATCGGACCAGTCGAATGTGTCAACGTTGAGCATGAAGAAGCCGTTCTGATTCCAATGAAGGTGAAGGCGAAAGAAGTTCGCTTTAAATATGGACTCGGCGCTCAATTCATTGAGACCTTGAAGACTATTCACACACTTGGTCTCGATAAGAAAGAGAAAGTTTCCGTGCAAGGCGTTGAAGTTTCACCGCGCGAACTTCTTGCAGCTCTTCTGCCAGACCCAGCAACAATTGGTGACAAGATGCACGGAAAGACCTGTGCAGGAACTCTTGTTAAAGGTTTAGGTAAGGATGGCAAGCCAAAGGCTGTCTATATCTACAACGTTGTTGATAATGAATGGTCGATGAAGAACTATGGCAATCAAGCAGTTGTATGGCAGACCGCTATCAATCCGCTTATTGCAATGGAGCTCATCGCAAATGGAAGTTGGAAACCAGCAGGAATAGCTGGCCCTGAATGGTTCCCAGCACAACCCTTCCTTGATTTAATTGCCGAATACGGATCTTCATGGCATATCCGCGAAGAAGAACCAAAGGGAATCGAGATCTAAATGGCTCAATGGGCGCTTGTAACTGGTGCAACTGCTGGAATCGGCGAAAGTTTTACTCGGTTACTAGCGTCTAAGGGTTATAACGTCGCACTCGTTGCGCGCGATGAAGCACGTCTTCATGAGCGCGCAGCGGGGCTTCGTGAAAAGTATGGCGTGCAGACTTTTGTTCTGCCGGCAGATCTTTCGACAAATGAAGGTTGCGCATCCGTTGAGGATTACATCAAGACCTACGAAATTGATGTGCTGATTAATAATGCAGGCTTTGGAATTAATAAGGCATTTAGCGCTAGCGATATAACGGCAGAGCAGCAGATGTTCGATGTATTAGTGCGCACACCGATGCGCCTGATGCACACAGCTATTCCAGGAATGAAGCAACGTAATTCAGGGACAATAATCAACGTCTCTTCCGTTGCAGGCTTTATTGCAGGCGGAACATATAGCGCATCTAAATCGTATTTAACAGTTCTCTCAGAGTCTCTCAACACCGAACTTGCCAGCAGCGGAGTGAAAGTTTCAGCGCTCTGCCCAGGATTTACTCGCACTGAATTTCATGAGCGCGGCCGCATGAAGATGGGTGGGCTACCAAAATTTATGTGGCTTAACTCAGATAAATTAGTTGAGCAATCATGGATTGATGCAGTCGCAAATAAACCAGTGAGCATTCCTGGCTGGCAATACAAAATTCTTGTTGCAGTTATCTCAACTGTTCCAAGAAAATTTGTACGCCAGATCGGAATGAATGTTCGTAAGAAGCAGCGTTAGTTAGTAATTAGCGTCCACGGCGGCTGTTGCCACCACGGTATCCGCCAGACTTACCTGAACCACCACGACGAGCTCCGCCTGAACGTGAGCCACCTGCAGGAGCCTTGCGCTCCATCACTGGCGGTACGTAAGGAACACCTGAAGGCTCTTGAGCACCGGTGATAACCATGAGCTTTTCGTCGAGTGGGCGCACATCGTGAAACTTCGGTGTCACACCTGCGCGTGAGAGAAGGCCGGATACTGCGCGCTGATTCTTTGATGAAGACAAAGTCACAACAGTTCCTGATTCGCCAGCGCGAGCTGTACGACCTGAACGGTGCAGGTAATCCTTGTGATCTTGTGGAAGATCAACGTGAACAACGAGTGAGATTCCATCAACGTGGATTCCGCGTGCTGCAACATCTGTTGCAACGAGAGCTGAGTTCTCTTGTTCCTTAAAGAGTGCAAGTGTGCGAGTACGAACTGCCTGTGACTTTCCACCGTGCAACGCACCAACTGGTACACCTGCGTTAGCAAGCTTGTCAGCAAGACGATCTGCACCGCGCTGAGTCTTTACGAAGAGAATCGTCTTTCCATTACGAGCTGCAATCTGCGATGTGATGTCATCTTTATCGCCAGGGTGCATCTGAAGAACGTGGTGTTCCATTGTTGAAACTGAGGCACGGTCATTCTGCAATGAGTGAGTCTTTGGGTTCTTGAGGTACTGACGAACGAGTGAATCAACACCGCGATCGAGAGTTGCTGAGAACAAGAGACGCTGTCCATCGAGTTGTGCCTGATCAAGAATTTCCTTAACGACAGGAAGGAAGCCCATATCTGCCATCTGATCTGCTTCATCAAGAACTGTGATTTGAAGTTGATCGAGCTGAACTTCATTCTTGTTGAGAAGGTCAATCAAACGACCAGGAGTTGCAACCAAGATTGCTGTCGCCTTACGCATTGCAGTGATCTGCTTTGCATACGGCATTCCGCCTGCGATAACTACTGATTCGTGGCCAACAGCGCGTGCAAGTGGACGAAGAACTTCGTCGATCTGCTGCGCGAGTTCGCGAGTAGGGGTCAAGATAAGTGCCAATGGCTTGTGAGGGCGCGCGACCTTATTTGAAATATTTGTCAGCAACGCGAGGCTGAATGCAAGAGTCTTTCCTGAACCAGTCTGACCGCGACCCAAGATGTCATGGCCTGCAAGAGCATCGGGAAGTGTTGCAATCTGGATTGGGAATGGATGCGTAATTCCTTGCGCATTCAATGCATTTGCGAGCGCAGGTGCAATACCGAGATCGCGGAATGATGTTGTTACTTCAGTAAGTGGCGTTGCTTCTACGAGGTTCGCATCAGCTAGGTTGACTGAAATGTAATTATCGTCAGCGCCAAAATCGACAGCTGCCTTGTTATGTGTCTTTGATGCGCGGAAATCATCGCGTGCATACGCAGGTGAATCGTTGCGTGAATCGTTACGACGATCGCGTGGTGGCTTAGCAGGTGTACGTGGTGAATCTCCACGACGCTGCGCAGCTGACTGCGGTGCTGAAGGATTATATTTTTCGCGCTTCTGTGGAACGAAGTTTGGACGGCCGTCATCAGAGTGAGCAACCTTCGCCTTAACTGCCTCGCGACGTGTTGTTGGACGAACGTCAGACTTCGCTGGTCGCTCTAAACGCTCTGGACGGAAAGGACGCTCTGCACGTTCTGTGCGATCTGCAATGAACTTTGCAGCGCGTGACTGTGGCTTAGTAGCTGGACGTTCTCCAGCTGGTTTGAAAGTCTTTGCTGGACGATCTCCTGCAGATTTGAAAGCTTTCTTTGGCTTTTCAAATGTGCGCTCTTCGCGTGACTGCTTTGGGTTGCCCTTTGGAGCACCCTCGATGTTCTTTGACTTAGAAGCTGTGCGCTCCTGGAAACGCTGTGCGCGTAGCTTTGAACGATCTGCAAGACGTACATCCTTCTTAGTGACGTTCTCGCGATCTGAATAACGTGAAGTCTGTGCCGTTGTGCGTGCTGCAGTTGATGCTGCTTCCTTTACAGGAGCGCTTCGCTTTGCAGTTCCGCGAGCAGCTGGCTTTGCAACCACAGTCTTACGGGCTGCCTTCTGAGCTGATGTATGGCGGGGCTTACCTTTGGCTGCGCGACGAGCTTTTCCGGGAGCAGCGGTACGTGTTTGTAGAGACATGAAAATAGACACCAATCGAGACGACAAGCGCGTCTCGGTTAGATGGTCAGATCTGGTTTAAAACCAGCGCCATCAGGGTCTTGATAAGACTCGCAAGTAAGTGGCCATGTGGCGCACTTTGGGGGGAAGTACATCGATGCGGGATGCTTCGATGGCTTAATCATACAGGACGTATGACGGTGCTAATTCACATGAAATTCCATGGTCCTACCGCCCAGTCACGCGTAAAAATCAATATTGGCTAGATACCATAGCGACGTATCTAATGGAGGAAATTATGTTTCGCAAAGTTTCAGTCTCACTCGTAGCTGCAGTCCTTATGGCAAGCGGCATCTCTGCAGCGCCAGCATCTGCTGCAACCAAAATTAGCAACGGTGTCGCCTGCAAGAAGGTGAATGCAACAACTACCGTTTCTGGTTACAAGTACAAGTGCGCGAAGAACCCATTGGTTAAGAATTCAAAGCTCACATGGCTTTCAGCTGAGTGCCTTACTGCAGTTGGTCAGTACCAAGCAGCAGTGAAGGCTCAGGCAGATCTTGCAAACGTTTCAGAGCAGACCGCAGCTCTTGATGCTGAATTCGCATCTGCATCCGCGGCCCTTGCCAGCACAACTGCAGCACTTGATAAAGCACGAGCACAGGTAACGCAGTTCCAGGCAACGATGAATGCATCAACAAACTCTGCAGATAAGCAGAAGCTTGCGACTGCAATCTCAAAGCTTGCAAATGCTGTTCTCGTTCTCAGTGGTTCAAAGACCAAGCTCTCAACACAGGTAAAGGACCTCGAAGCGAAGAAGGCACTTCTTCTCAGCGCTCCAGGACAGCTCAAGACCAACGCAGCAGATGCGAAGGCTTCAGCGAATCTCCTCTGTGCAAAGGGTTTCTAACTCTTAAAAAACGCTTTAGAAGTAAGGCTTCCCCTATTTATAGGTGGAAGCCTTACTTATTTAATTCACTAGATGTACCGCGTTCTCCGATGGCTCCCCCATGCTCTTCTGGCTTCACATCTTGTTTTTAAGCTCTTCACGCAAGAGCGTTCTATCTTCCTTGATCTCATTCTCTATAACGTAATTTGGATTGCTGCAGTCATCGCAATCGCCCAATCGCCTTTGAGTAACGACCCCGTCGCAGTTGCAAGCGCTTGTCTTGCAATTACATTCTGGGGAATCGGTTCGCTGCTCAATAGCTATGGCGAGTTCTATCTGCTGCCCGTTAGCGCACAGCTCTTTGCGCAAGCTAGCTACGCACTCTTTTACCCATGCGCCCTTGTTGCGATTCCGCGTTCATTGGTGCGCGGGCGACGACTTAATCCACTTGAACTATTGGACTCTGCAATCTTTGGTCTTGGTATTTCATCAATTGCTACTGCGCTCTTTCTATCGCGCGTCTTTCCACAATCTCTGATTAACCTGCAAGATCAATTCTTCTCACTTCTTTATCCAGTGTGTGATTTGCTTCTTCTGGTCATTGCTTCGGTTGCACTTGTCACGCATCGACTTCAGGCGCGGCCGGCGCTGTTATTTCTTGGTATCGCGATTTTTTCCGCATCAGATCTGCTCTTTCTCTGGCTTGCCGTCAGCGACAACTATCGATTTGGACAGTTAACAGACGACGGATGGCTAGTTGGAATCGTCCTGATTGCATCATCGCTCTGGTTACAGCAGAGCAAGGGTGGACACGATGTCACCATTCATCCTGTCTTTATCGCACTCTCTATCTTTATGAGTCCAACGTTGTTGGCACTCATCGCTCTGCGACCTGGCATATTTCCAATGTTTATTGTCGCCCCTGCAATCGGAACTCTCTTTCTTGCATTTACGCGCATGACAATCGTGATTCGGCAAGCGAAGAATTTGGGTGAAGAGAAAGTGATGGCCCGCACCGACGATATGACTGGCTTACCAAATCGTCGCAGGCTAATTGCAGAGCTAGATAATTTCTCAAAGACAGAAGGTGCGCTACTGCTTCTTGACCTCAATGAGTTTAAGCCCGTGAATGACACCTACGGGCACGAACTCGGAAATGTATTGCTCCAACAAGTTGCTGCGCGGTTTAGTAGATCACTTCCAACAGGCGCGATTCTTGCCCGGTTAGGTGGCGATGAATTCGGCGTGCTGATCTCAGGGAGTTACGAAGAGACGCTAGAAGCTGCACAAGCGCTGCAGGCAACGGTGAGTTATCCATTTACGATTGAAGGCCATCTGATCACAGTGGGCGTTGCAATCGGCCATGTCTATAACGATGGCAAAGGCGCGCTACTTGAGCGCGCAGATGCAGCTATGTATGAAGCAAAGCGCAGCGGAGTTGGTGTGGTTCGTTCTCAGCCAGTTGTATGAAACTTCAACTTGATTCCAACGTAACTACCGAGGAATACAAAGGCGAAGAAGAGCCAACCGGAGAGTGCAAATGCTTGAGTTCCTGAGAGAAGCACACCGATGGTGCAACCCAAAGAAGTCATTGAGCCCCAGCCAAGAAGAATTCCACCGATAAGAGCAGTCGATGAATTCTTTGCGGTGAGCTTTGAAAATTTGAATCGGCCACCTGCAAAAGCTGCAGCAAATGATGTTCCAACAAGTCCAATAACAAGCCAGCCGTTATTGGTAATTGTCTCGGCGACAACTGCAATACATCCAGCCATGCGATCAAGACCAACGAGAGTGTCAGTGCCAATGCCTTGGGCATCCATAAATGTGCGCGCTGTTGTGCTGAGCTGACGTGTAACACCAAGCGGTTCAACGCGAAGGTAGGCGATAGTTCCGACTACTCCAACGATTGCACCTGTTGCGATTGGGCTCCAGCGATCTGTAATCAGCGATTTCAGCGATGCTGAAAGTGAAAGTGATGTAGCTGGTTCTTTACGAATTGGATCTGAGTTAACGCCCTTGCGAATTGCAAAGAAGGCAAGGCCAAGCAGAGCTGCCAAAGTAATAAGTAGCGCACCTGAATATCCGACGTAATGTGGCAACCAAATTGTTGGTGCATCAGAGATTGCATTGAGGTAGAGCCAGTTCCACGTTAGGAAGGCAATAACAAAACCAATAAGAGTTCCAATCAGCGCAGGTATTGCGCGAAGGTAACCCTGACCAAGTCGATATAGATGGCCGCTGATACATGCACCCGAAAGCGCCATACCAATACCGAAAGCGAATGCAGCTACTGCTAATACCCAACTGACGGGTCCGATGTGAGCCACCGGTGGCAGGCGATCTGTACTGGTATCAGGTAAGAACTGACCGAAGATCAGCGCATAACCGATTGATCCTGTTGCGATTGCAACGAGAACTGAAATAAATGGGGTGGTGTTCTTATCTTCGATTCCATCGCGGAAGATACAGAAGAAACAGAAACGGCCACGTTCGAGCAATAGGCCAAGGCTCATACCAATCAGAAGAGAGATTGGTGCAGTTGAGTTATTGACATTTGAAGAGAGAATAAATGCAGTCAGAAGTAAGGATGCGATAACTGCAAAAGAGATTGCAGTGCGAATCTTTTCTGCACGTGTCCATGCAGAAGCAGCAACCCCGGGGTTACCGGAGTTGCTGCTCTGTGTATGAAGAGTAGAAATTATGCAGCTCCCCAAATAGTTCCTGCATTGTTGACGATTGGAACGCCTACAGAGTTTCCGTATTCAGTCCATGAACCGTCGTAGTTCTTCACGTTATATCCAAGGATTTCGCTAAGAACGAACCAAGTAAGTGATGAACGCTCACCGATACGGCAGTACGTGATGATGTTCTGCTTTCCATCGACACCCTTATCCGCGTATAGCTTCTTGAGCTCTGCAACTGTCTTAAATGTTCCATCTGAATTTACGTTAAGGCCCCATGGGATGTTGATCGCACCTGGGATATGTCCGGCGCGAACCGCGAGCTCCTGGAAACCAGCTGGAGCAAAGACTTTACCGTTGTATTCATCAGCTGAACGGATATCAATCAGATCTGCCTTAACGCGCTTCTTTGCGATTGGAAGAACATCGTTGATCAGTGTTGCGCGAAGTGT
Source organism: Planktophila turicensis (SeqCode) (assembly GCF_965234405.1). GTDB lineage: Bacteria > Actinomycetota > Actinomycetes > Nanopelagicales > Nanopelagicaceae > Planktophila > Planktophila turicensis. The sequence continues at coordinate 124,483 of NZ_OZ248346.1, read as the reverse complement.
CTTATCGCCCTTAGAAACTGCGAAGTTTCCTGCTGCAAATGTTGGAACTGCGGTTGTAAGTGCGCGTCCATCTTTCTCCCACTTAACGCGACCACCGTCGAGGACGCGAACATCCTTCTGACCGTAGATGTTAAAGATCCATGCGCCCCATGCAGCGAACCAGTTGTTCTTATCGCCGTAGAGAACGACAGTTGTGTCATCGCTGATTCCAGCCTTCTGAACTAGCTTGCTGAAGTTCTTTGCGTTGATGATGTCGCGATTAACAGTGTCAACAAGATCGGTATGCCAAACAAACTTCACAGCGTTCTTGATGTGACCGCGCTCGTAGATACCTGGCTCGGTGCTTACTTCAATAATGCGAACCTTTGGGTTATCAAGGTTCTGCTCTAGCCAATCAGGCTGCGCAACAGCACGTGCCTGGTTCTTTGGAGCTGCTTCTGCTGGAAAAATTCCAACTGTTGAAATCAGGGCAGCAACGACCGCTCCTGCAAATACTTTCTTCGATGTAAACATAGTTATCCCTTTGTTAGTAATTAGATTTAAATTGGAAAGAAAATGAACAGAAAAGTTTGAAGGTGAAACTTAGAGACAGCAGCTGGTGCTGGTGATGCGGCAGTAGTCAATAACGCGACGCTTAATGAAGAACATCGTGACCACCTCTCGCTAGAAACTAATTAGTGAGAAAGATAGAGAAGTGAATCGTGATTGTAAAATTGCGAATAACTTGCAGATAGTAATTTCTACTACTTACGTTCTGGTTGTTCTGGCTTATCAGCCTTAATCTCTTTCAGTCTTTCGAGAGATTCGATGCGTTCTACTGCGTGATCAACGATGCGTTCTGGGTATCCATGCGAATAACCATCTAAGAAAAGCCATGGTTCGTGAATTTCTGCAGCACTTAAGTGAGCCAGCTCTGCAACATATTTGCGAATGTAATCGCCATTTTCATCAAAGCGACGACCTTGTTCGATCGGGTTGAAGACGCGGTAATACGGAGATGCATCTGTGCCAGTGCCCGCTGTCCACTGCCAACCATGAGCATTTGAAGCTGGGTCGTAATCAGTGAGGTGCTCTGCAAAGAAACGTTCACCCAGCTGCCATTCGAGGTGGAGATCTTTTACCAAGAATGAGGCAACGACCATGCGGGTGCGGTTATGCATCCATCCTTCGACAACTAATTGGCGCATGGCTGCATCGACAAATGGGTAGCCAGTCTTGCCTTCACACCAAGCCTTGAACTGTGCACCCGGCTTGTCATAACGCATCTCTTTAAACTTGGGGGCGTAGTAATCGGTATCTGTATGCGGATTGTTAAAGAGAACATCTGCATAAAATTCACGCCAGGCGATCTCCTTACGGAAAGTGTCGTGCGCTTTGCTTTCGCCTAAATTAGCAAGAAGCGTGCGCGGGTGAATCTCGCCGAATTTTAGATAGCTACTCATCTTTGAAGTGCCATCAATGCCGGCAAAGTTACGGTTCTCGTCATAGCTATCGAGACCATCTTTAGTAAATTCTTTAAAGCGCTTGAGTGCTGCAGCTTCGCCCGCTTCAATAATTGTCGTTCCTGCAGGAATAGGAAAGTCAGGAAATGCGCGGTACTTATCGGCAGGATTTGGAGCCTTAATCTCTTTCGGAGTCTTTGCAGGTGCACGCCAACCATGTGCACACCACGCTTTATAGAAAGGTGTGTAGACCTTGTATGGCGTTGCATCACTTGGCTTTACAACCCGTCCTGGAGCTACTGCGTAAGGACTTCCGGTGCGAACGAGTGGAATACCTGCTGCTTCAACACGGGCATCGCGTTCTGCGCCATAACGTTCATATTCAGTAGAGATATGAACTTCTTTAACGTCATAGAGCGCAATAAGTTCTTTGAGAACTTCTATTTGATCACCTTCGATGATGTGTAAGCGATTGCCCAATGATTCATCGAGTGCGCGCAGAGAATTGCTCATATAAGCCAGTAACTTGCTGCCGGCTTCGCTGATCTGCTGCTTATCGAGGATAAATACCGGAACGATTTCGTCGGCGCCTTCGAGGGCAGCAACGAGCGCTGGATGATCACCGATTCGTAAGTCTCGACGGAACCAGACGATATTTCGCATGGTGCGAGACTACTTAGTTACTTGTGAAGTTGCTCGACAGAAGCATCCCAGCCCTTTACATCTTCAGGCTTACGAGCAGCCTTTCCGACGTAGCGAGCTGATGGACGAATCAAGCGACCGGTGCGCTTCTGCTCGAGGATGTGTGCAGACCATCCAGCAGTACGTGCAGCGGTAAACATTGATGTAAAGAGTGGTGCTGGAACTTCTGCGAAGTCCAAGATGATTGCAGCCCAGAATTCGACGTTAGTTTCAAGAACGCGATCTGGTTGACGCTCGCGAAGTTCCTTAAGTGCTGCTTGCTCAAGCGCTTCAGCAACTGCGTAACGTGGGGCGTTAAGTTCCTTGGCTGTGCGACGAAGTGTGCGTGCACGTGGATCTTCAGCGCGATAAACGCGGTGACCGAATCCCATGAGGCGTTCCTTGCGATCTAGAAGATCCTTAACGTACGCCTCGGCATTTCCAGTCTTTTCTACTTCTTCAATCATGTGCAATACACGTGATGGCGCGCCACCGTGAAGTGGGCCTGACATTGCACCGATTGCACCTGAGAGTGCGGCACAAACATCTGCACCAGTTGATGCAATAACGCGACCTGTAAATGTTGAAGCATTCATTCCGTGTTCTGCAGCAGATACGAAGTATGCATCGATTGCACGAACGTGAAGTGGATCTGGCTCTCCGCGCCAGCGAATCATCATGCGCTCGACAACTGTGTGTGCCTTATCAATCTCTGATTCAGGAACCGCAGGTGAAACAATTCCACGAGCAGCTTGTGCAAGATATGAAAGAACCATGACTGATGCGCGAGCAAGGTTGCTACGTGCTTCTTCATCTGAAATATCGAGGAGTGGCTTAAAGCCCCAAGCTGGAGCAAGCATTGCGATTGCGGACTGTACGTCTACGCGAACATCGCCTGAGTGAACTGGAAGTGGGAAAACTTCAGCGTTAGGAAGACCTGGATTAAATTCATCATCAACAAGAAGTCCCCATACGTTTCCGAATGAGACGCGACCTACGAGGTCTTCGATATCAACGCCACGGTAACGAAGCGCGCTACCTTCTTTATCTGGCTCTGCAATCTCTGATTCGAATGCAATTACGCCTTCAAGACCTGGCTTGAAATCATCTGACACGGTGAGCTCCCTCTGGTAATCCTGTGGGCAATTCTGCACCTCCCGCAGGGGTGCTTTCCACCAAAGGATGCGGGGATGCACTCATGACGAAAGTGAGGTTCGATACATCCATGAGCGAAAATGAGCCACAACTTCAACGCGATGCCATCCGTGCAATGCGCCGCTCTTATGGCGAGGTCGGCCTCGAATCTCTGCCCGACGATCCCTTTGCCGCCTTCCACTCTTGGCTGACAGAAGCTGCCGGCAACGCCTTTATCGTCGAAGCAAATGCGATGGTGCTCTCAACTCTTGGCACCGATGAAAGTGGCGCGGATGCAATTACAACTCGCACAGTTCTATTGAAAGATGTTTCGCAAGGCGGATTTACATTCTTCACCAATTACGGATCTCGCAAGGGACAAGCGATTGAATTAAATTCGCAAGTTACTCTGCTCTTTCCTTGGTATGCAATGGAGCGCCAAGTTTCGATAAGTGGATTTGCAGAAAAAATTTCGCGTGAAGAATCTGAAGATTACTTTGCAACTCGTCCGTGGTCTTCACAGATTGGTGCTTGGGCATCTGCGCAATCCGCTCCCCTTGCATCTCGCGAAGAACTTGAACAACGTTTCAAAGGCGCAGCAGAGAAGTGGCCCGAAGGAACAACGGTTCCATGCCCACCGCAGTGGGGCGGATATCGTGTGACGCCGGTCAATATTGAATTCTGGCAGGGCCGTTACTCACGCCTGCATGATCGCTTGCGCTATGAGCGGGCTAACATCAATTCGGATTGGGCGGTACATAGGTACTACCCGTAGTCTTAGGTCATGAGCGCAGACATCGTTATTCCAGATAATCTCAAGCCTAAAGATGGTCGTTTTGGTTGTGGTCCATCAAAGATACGTCCCGAAGCACTTGCTTCGTTGACTGCGCCTGGAAGTAATTACATTCTCGGAACATCACACCGACAGAAGCCGGTAAAGAACGTTGTTAAGAGCGTTCGCGAAGGTCTTAACTCACTCTTCTCATTGCCTGAAGGTTATGAAGTCATTCTCGGCAACGGTGGATCAACAGCGTTCTGGGATATCGCAACATTTGGTCTCATTGAAGATCGTTCACAGCACTTAGTTTTCGGCGAATTCTCATCAAAGTTCGCATCAGCTGCAAAGGAAGCACCATTCCTTGGCGAGCCAACAGTTATTAAGTCAGAGCCAGGCACTCACCCAGCAGCAATTGCTGAAGCAGGTATCGATGTTTACGCACTGACACATAACGAAACTTCAACTGGCGTTGCAATGCCTATCAAGCGCCCAGCAGGAACAGATGGCGCACTCGTTCTCGTCGATGCAACATCTGCTGCAGGCGGCCTTGATGTCGATGCAAAAGATTTCGATACCTATTACTTCGCACCACAGAAGTCATTCGCTTCCGATGGTGGATTGTGGCTTGCTCTAATGAGCCCAGCTGCAATTGCACGCGCAGAGAAGATCAAGACATCAGGCCGCTGGATCCCAGCATTCTTCGATCTCGGAACAGCAATTGAAAACTCACGCCTTGATCAGACTTACAACACACCAGCTCTTGTTACTTTGATGTTGCTCGATGAGCAGATCAAGTGGATGAACGCTAACGGTGGACTTGAGTTCGCAGCGGGTCGTAGCGCAGATTCAGCATCACGTCTGTACGGATGGGCTGAGAAGACAAGCTACACAACACCATTCGTAGTTGATCCCGCACAACGTTCCAAGGTTGTTGGAACAATTAACTTCGACGATGCAATTGATGCAACAAAGGTTGCAGCAGCGCTTCGTGCAAATGGAATTGTGGATACAGAGCCATATCGCAAGCTTGGTAAGAACCAGCTTCGCATCGGAATGTTCCCTGCAATCGACCCAGCTGATATCGATGCTTTAACAGCATCTATCGACTTCGTCGTCTCTAATCTCTAATGCCGCACCTCATCAAACGCGATAGGTACTTCTGGACAATTGCTTTACAGACTGTCGTTGTAAATATTTTCTTAGGTGGCTTCGGTCCTTCTCAGCCATTGTTGCGCGCAGATCAGGGCACTTCGCTTACTATCGCAGGCCTTCATGGAACAGCACTTGGCCTAGCCTCAATCATCGCCGGCTTTGCCAATCCTCATCTTGTTCACCGCTTTGGTCGCGGACAGACTGGCTGGATTGGAATCGGCGTCTTCTCCGTAGGACTAATTACCTTTGTATCGTCAACTGCAGTTCCAGTAACAATTACGGCAGCACTGATCACTGGCATCGGTATTTCAATCGTCATTAATAACTTTGTCACATCTCTTAATGCTCACTATGACAAGAAAATTTCATCTGTGGCAATCATGCAGGCAAATGCAATCGCGTCCGCTGGTTACGTTACCGGCACGCTCATTGTCGGAAGTATTGCAACTGCGTATCGCGACCTATGGCGCTTTGGTCTATTGCTAGCTCTACCACTTGCCGCTTTTCTCTACTTTGTCATGCGCGATAAGAGCCCAGAAGAACATGTACCAAGTGAACATGGTCCTCAATCTGGAAAGCTCTCACTTAAGTTCTGGATTTCGTGGATCGGTTTTGTTGCCATGATCTCCAGCGAATTCGCTACATCGTTCTGGGCAGCAGCCCTTGTTATCGATCGCACCGATTCATCTCCTGCTATTTCAACTCTTGTTATCGCAGCCCTTGGTACCGGTATGGGACTTGGTCGCTGGTTCTGGGGTCGCATCCTGAAGCGTTGGCACCCTGATCAACAGTTGATCATCATTATTGGCGTTCAATTTATTGGTTTCGCCGTTCTCTGGTTCTCACATAATCTATTGCTTAGTTTCATCGCACTCCTTGCCGCAGGCCTTGGTATTTCAAGCCAATTCGCACTGGGCTCACTTCGCATGATTGGTTTAAGCGAACACCGCCCTGATTTAGCTATCGGTAAAGCATCTTTGGGTGCTGGGCTTGCAATCGGTGGAGCGCCATTCTTGCTCGGCGTATTGGGTGATGCCTTCGGTATTTCACGCGCTTACATCATGGTTCCGGTATTGATTCTTATCGCTTATCTGACTGTGCAGTTTGTACCTTCACATGTGGAGGAAGAGATTGAACTATAAGAGCCGCCGTTTAATCACAGCGCTAACTCTGGTTGGCCTCGTTCTACTTATTGTCGTAGGACGCTAGAAACACGTAGGTCATCTGGCCGTTCAACTTTATCGTTGAAGAAGAACCAGATAAGTACGCACATCAATAAAGAGAAGCCACCACACATCGCAATAGTTTCGCGAGTTCCAAGTGCCTCGGTGAGATAACCAATCAGCATTGATCCAAGCGGAGTTCCGCCCATGAAGACCAAGAGATAAATTCCCATGACGCGTCCACGCACTGCAGGATCGCTATTGACCTGAACGTATGAGTTAGCGCTAATCAACATCGTCAGTGCTGAAATACCGCAGATAGGTAACCACAATGAATACCAGGTATAGGTCGGCATAACAGATAGAACGATGACAACGATAGAGAACCAGACGCCTAGCTTGATTACCAACTTGGCATTTCTAAATCTTTCTAATCGCGCACTGAGTAGCGCGCCAGATAACGAGCCCACAGCGATATAAGTTCCAAGCAACCCGAATTCTGCAGGGCCCTTACCGAACTCCTTAGAAGCCATCAGCGCATTAAAGATCTGGAAGTTAAGTCCGAAGGTAGCTGCAAAGAAGACCAGTGCCATAACAACATATAAATCAGGACGAGCCTTGGCGTAGCGAAGACCTTCGCGAATTGTTCCAAGAGTCTCTTCCTTCTTCTGAATAAAGAAATCAGATGGGCGCATAAAGAGCAGTGAAAGAATTACAAAGAGATACGTGGTTGCATTAATCAGAAATGAAGGACCAGTGCTGAAGCGCGCAATAAGGAAGCCAGATAGCGCCGGCCCCACAAGGCGACCTGCATTGAAGTTAGCTGAATTCAGGCTTACCGCGTTGGCAACGTCGGAGTGCCCCACGATTTCAGCGGTAAAGCTCTGGCGAATAGGTGCATCGAGCGCTGATGAAATACCTAATATTGCCGCACATACAAATACATGCCAGAGCTGGATTACTTCGGTGACAACAAGGATTCCAAGTGCATAACAAGCAAGGGCAGCAACGATATTTGTCCAGATTAACAACTTTCGCTTATCGATGCGATCTGCCATCGCTCCACCTTGCAAGCTAAAGAGCAGCACAGGTGCAAATTGAATTGCAGTGACAAGGCCAAGATAGAAACCATTGTTATCGGTGAGTTCGAGGACTAACCAATCTTGCGCAACGCGCTGCGCCCATGTGCCGATATTGGAGAGGGCATTTGCGGGAAAGAGGATGCGGAAATTGCGATGGCGAAACGAGCGCCAGTTTCCGTTCTCATCGACCTTAATTCGCATTACTCTTCTCTTATGTCATCGAACCAACAAGGCTCAAATATCAAAGCTGTTGTAACTCTAATCGCTATCGGCGTTATCTGCTGGCTTGCCGCAGGCGTCGTCGCGATTGCAGTTGGTGCTGAATCGAAGATTATTTGGACATGCGTAGTTGGCGCAGTTTTAGGTACAACAGGAATTCGTTACTCAATACGACGTTCACGCCGTACCGGTATTTAAGCTTCGAGCTGAGAAGCGATTCCGCGCAATACGCGGCCAAGACGTTCAGCTTCAGGACCTGATGGGTGGCGTCCATTGCGGAGACCATTTCCAACGCGATCAAGAATCTTGATGGTGTCCTCAATCATCGCAGCAAGATCATCGTTGTTAACACGTGAATTTTCTGCAAGAGAAACTGGCGCATCGATGATGTGCACAGACATTGCCTGTGGTCCCTTACGTGAATCAATTACAGAGAACTCAAGCTTGGTGCCTGGCTTTACTGTTGAAACGCCTTCAGGAAGTGCTGATGACGCGAGATAAACATCTTCGCCTTCATCGGATGCAATGAAGCCAAAACCTTTTTCAAGGGAAAACCATTTAACTTTTCCTGTAGGCATTGCACTTACTCCTTAAATTTGCGGTACTCGTTTAGTCATGCGAGCCGGGGGGATTCGGACAGGGGGCTAATTTATCGCACTTAGCGAAGGCCTTGCTACTGGGTTTTACGCGTAAGTGGGCTTACAAAGTCGCTTCGCTATGCGCGCCGCAGCCGTGGTCGACTGAAACTACGCGTGCATCATCAGGTGCAATCGCATTGGCGCAGACACCGAATGATGATCGAAGTGATCCTGCAATCGGCAAGAAGAATCCACATGATGCGCATGGCTTTGGTGCACCTTGTGCCAGCGGAGTATTAGGTCCGCGATCGCCTGTGTACCAACGCTTACTTGCTTGATCGCGACCTTCGATGGAAAGAACTCGTGGACGCATAAGACCAAGATCAAATACTTCTGTTGCATCAAGTCCTTCATCTTGAACAAGTGCGTTAACACCAGGAACAAGACGAGTATCTTCAAGAACGCTTGGAACGATGACACCTGGCTGAATATCTTCAGGAAGGATGCGATCCATATAAGGAACGTGGTCTGGTGCCATAAGTGAATCAGGGCCAGGAATAACAACGAGATCGCAGATTGTTGGTGCTGCTTCTTCATCAACCTTAGCAACGGTGACGCACCAGCGCCATCCGCGGTATCCAGCGATATCTGCAACAAATAAATATGTTGCTACGCGATTTTCATCATCGAATTCAACTGAGACAAAGTCGCCGACCTGTGTTGCAAATTCCGCTTCAGCCAAGGCGGCGTTACGTGCAACGAGTTCTGCATCAAATGTCTTCATGTTCTAATCGTAAAGCAGAAGGCCCCCGAGACGTTAATCTCGAGGGCCTTCTGTAACTAATTACGCGTGAACTTAGAAGTCCATGTCTCCGCCACCCTGTGGCATCGCATTCGCTGACTTTGGTTCTGGCTTATCTGTAATCACTGCCTCTGTTGTAATAAAGAGAGCTGCGATTGATGCTGCATTCTGAAGTGCAGAACGTGTGACCTTAGCTGGATCGATGATGCCAGCCTTGATCATGTCTACATATTCTCCAGTTGCTGCGTTGAGACCGAAACCTGCTTCGAGGTTACGAACCTTCTCAACGATGACTCCGCCTTCAAGTCCTGCGTTAACCGCAATCTGCTTGAGTGGAGCTTCGATTGAAAGTTCGACGATCTTTGCACCAGTTGCTTCATCGCCTTCAAGCTTGAGCTTCTTAAATGCTGCAGTTGCTGCCTGAAGAAGTGCAACGCCACCACCGGCGACGATTCCTTCTTCTACTGCAGCCTTTGCGTTACGAACAGCATCTTCGATGCGGTGCTTGCGCTCCTTGAGTTCAACTTCTGTTGCAGCTCCTGCCTTGATGACAGCAACTCCGCCAGCGAGCTTTGCAAGGCGCTCTTGAAGCTTTTCCCTGTCGTAATCTGAATCTGAGTTTTCGATTTCGGTACGAATCTGTGTAACGCGGCCCTTGAGCTGCGCTTCATCTCCGAGACCTTCGATGATTGTTGTTTCATCCTTAGAGATAACAACCTTGCGAGCGCGACCAAGAAGTTCAAGTCCAGCTGTTTCTAGCTTGAGACCAACTTCGTCAGAGATCACTGTTGCACCTGTAAGGATTGCAATGTCCTGAAGCATCGCCTTACGACGATCTCCAAAGCCAGGAGCCTTAACAGCTGCTGACTTAAATGTTCCCTTGATCTTGTTAACAACGAGAGTTGCAAGTGCTTCGCCTTCAATATCTTCAGCGAGGATCGCAAGTGGCTTACCTGATTGCATGACCTTCTCAAGTACAGGTACGAGCTCCTTGATATTTGCAATCTTGTTGCTTGTGATCAAGATGTACGCATCTTCAAGAACTGCTTCCATACGATCTGTATCTGTTACGAAATATGGTGAAACGTAACCCTTATCGAAGCGCATACCTTCGGTGAGTTCGAGTTCGAGTCCAAAAGTATTTGACTCTTCAACAGTGATAACGCCTTCCTTGCCGACCTTATCCATCGCTTCAGCGATCATCTCGCCGATAGTCGCGTCCGCTGCAGAAATTGATGCAGTTGCTGCGATCTGTTCCTTTGAATCAACGCTCTTTGACATTGCACCGAGCTCGGTCACGATGGCAGCTACTGCCTTCTCGATTCCGCGCTTAAGTGCCATTGGGTTTGATCCTGCTGCTACGTTGCGAAGACCTTCGCGAACGAGCGCTTGAGCAAGAACTGTTGCAGTCGTTGTTCCGTCGCCTGCGACATCATCTGTCTTCTTAGCAACTTCCTTAACGAGCTCTGCGCCGATCTTTTCCCATGGATCATCAAGTTCAATATCTTTAGCGATGGATACGCCATCGTTAGTAATTGTTGGTGATCCCCACTTCTTTTCAAGTACGACGTTACGTCCGCGGGGTCCAAGGGTTACCTTGACTGCATCAGCGAGTACGTTCATTCCGCGCTCTAGACCGCGGCGGGCTTCTTCATTAAAGGCAATCATCTTTGCCATAGTTGTTAGCTCCTATTAATCGTCTGGTTACAACGGGTCGAATTATCACTCTCGACCCTCGAGTGCTAACGCCAAATCTAGACGGGTTTATTCCCCCTAGCAAAACGAGAGGGTGGAGTGAGGGGCTTTAGCGGGCTGAACGGGCCTGCATGCGGGCTTCACGCAGGCGGCGAAGGCGCTTCACCAGCATCGGAGAGGCCTCGAGGGCATCATCACGATCGATGAGGTCGTTGAGCAGTTGGTAGTAACGAGGGGCTGTGAGGTCGAAGAGCTCTTTAATTGCAGTCTCTTTCGCACCGGCAAAACGCCACCAGTTACGTTCGAAATCGAGGATACGAGTTTCGAGGTCAGTCAAAGTCGAACCTGTAGTTCCTGGGTTCTCGAGCGCTGACATGTGGGCAATCTTAGATTGGAGTTTCTAAAAAGTGTGGGATTTAGCGCGCACTTAAGATTTTCGGGCGGCCTTCACAATATTGCGAAGCATCGTTGGAAAGATAAAGAAGTGAAATGGCGAGACCACATACCAATAAATCTGGCCACCTAATCCGCGAGGTTCAAAGAGAGCATCTTGCGTAACAACAGTCTGGCCATCTTTTTCAGTCAGATTAAATTCGAGCCACGCTTTTCCCGGCAGAATCATTTCGGCATAGAGACGCAGATGCTTCCCATGTTCTAAACCTTCAACGCGCCAGAAATCTAAACTGTCACCGATACGAAGATGTTGCGGATCACGACGACCGCGTCGAAGACCAACTCCACCAACAATGCGATCGAGTAATCCGCGCAAGTACCACAACCAACCGGAACCGAACCATCCGCGTTCTCCGCCGATTCCTTCAATCTGTTCCCAGACTTTTGCAATCGATGCTTCCGTTGTAATTTCGCGATGGTCTTTCAAAGTGAGTTCGCCTGCCCAATCAGGATCGCTCTGTGCTTTCTGCCAAGGAGCTGTTGGAAATGCAGCATCAGACCAACGTGTATCTACTGAGTTTTCGGCAGTACGAGTAAGCGCTAATTGAATCGCTTGCGAAACAGTGAGCAGTCCTTCAGATGGAAGTGGAATCAAATCAGTAATTGCTTTGCGGGAATCAACAACAACTTCGCTAATCAGTGATTCAACCAAAGGGCGCGCAAGTGAAGTTGGAACAGGGGTTACAAAGCCAATCCACAAACTAGAAAGCTTTGGAGTAAGCACTGGCACTTGAATAATCTTGCGCTTACGAAGCCCTGAAATCTCAGCAAATTTCTGCATCATGGCAGCGTAGGTAACGACCTCGGGTCCCCCGATATCGCAGATGCGGCTTACGGGTTGTTCGAGATTAGCCACGTTGCGCAGGTAGTACAGAACATCGCGAATAGCGATTGGCTGGGTGCGATTTGATACCCACTTTGGCGTTGTCATGATCGGCAAGCGGTGCGTTAAGTGGCGCAACATTTCAAAGGATGCAGAACCCGATCCAATAATGATTCCAGCGCGAAGTTCAAGAACAGGAACAGAAGTCGATGCCAACTGTGTTCCGGTATTCATGCGAGAAGTTAAATGGCGGCTGCGATTTTCATCATTTGCAATTCCACCAAGGTAAATAATCTGTGCAACGTTTTGACGCTGGGCAGACTCTGCAAAACCTTTTGCCATCGCAGCTTCGATATCGCCAAAATCTGTTGCAACGTTAATTGAGTGCAGCAAGTAATAAGCAGTGTGCACACCAGCGAGCGCGCGATCAAGGTCTTGCGAATTACTTGCATTGCCTTCGATGATTTCAACGGCATTGGCCCAACTTTGGCCTTGAATCTTCTTTGCATCGCGCACAAGCACGCGCACTTTCTTGCCATCGCCCAATAAATCGCGCACCAGACGCCCGCCTACATAACCGGATGCACCGGTTACGAGAAAGAGTCGGTTCTGCGTATCCATGTAAGTCAGCCTAGACTTACCCCATGCCTTCTTCTACTCGACCGCGCGTTGTCATTCTCGGAGCCGGCTTCGGTGGGCTTGGAGCTGCAAAGGCGCTAGCTAAAGAGGCCGATGTCACCGTCGTTGACCGCCATAACTTCCAAACCTTCTTACCTCTTCTCTATCAGGTATCAACTGCCGGCCTTGCTGCTGATCACGTAGTTCACCCAGTGCGCGGAGCCCTTCGCAAGACCGGAATCAAATTCCGTATGGGCTCACCAATCTCTGTTGATCACAAGAACAAGACCGTCAAACTTGATTCATCTGAAACTCTCGAATTCGATCACCTCATCGTTGCTCTCGGTTCAGCAACCGCTGACTTCGGAGTTCCGGGCGTTGTTGAACATGGCCTTGGAATGAAGAGCGTTAATGAGGCAATCACGATTCGCGCAGAAGTAATGCGCCGCTTTGAAGACTTGGCCCGTTTTGAAGATGACACTCGCCTATCAATTGCAGTCGTCGGCGGCGGACCCACAGGAGTTGAAATGGCTGGCGCTCTTGCCGAGCTAAAGCGCGGACCACTCAAGAACGATCTCGCGCACGCTGCCAACCACATCGATATCTACTTGATTGAAGCTGGCCCGCGCATCCTTCCAATGTTTAGCGAGAAGTTATCTGCTCGCGCAGAATCAGATCTACATAAGTTGGGCGTCTTCGTTAAGACCAATACGGCAGTGCGCGAAATTCAATCTCGCAAAATCATTCTTAAAGAAGGCGAACCAATTCCAGCAGAAGTAACAATTTGGGCGGCTGGCGTTAAGGGTGAACCCACTGCAGGACTTTTGAATCTTCCTATCGTCGGATCACGTATCGATACCGATGAAAACTTAGAAGTAAATCACTACCCAAATATCTGGGCGATTGGCGATATCAACGGTTCAAAGAACGCTGATGGACGCTTCTATCCAATGGTTGCACCTGTTGCGATGCAGCAAGGTAAGTGGGTTGCAAAGCAGATCTTGCGCAAGCATGCTGGCGTTGCTCTAAAGCCATTTAAATACATTGATAAGGGTTCTATGGCCACCATCGGTCGCCACAAAGCAGTTGTTGAAGTCGGTAAATTTAGAATGTCAGGTCCGCTCGCTTGGTATGCGTGGCTATGGCTTCACTTGTTCTATCTCTTAGGTGGACGTAACAAGATCGGCACTATCGCTGACTGGACTTGGAACTACCTCACCTTCGATCGCGGCAACCGCCACATCATGGATACGCTCTAACAATGCCGCAATACCTAAACGTTGATGGCCATCAGGTCTATTCATACGAATGGGATAACAATGGCGAAGCAGTCTTATTGCTTCACGGTGGTTTAAGCCAGACTGCTCACTGGGCTGATCAGATTGTTCCTGATCTCGATGGATATCACGTGTACGGATACGACCGTTCGTCCCATGGATTCACCTCGTACCGTCAAGAGAGTATCAACTTTAAATATCAAGTTCGCGAAGCTATCGCCTATCTCGAAACTGTTGTGAAAGAGCCCGCACATATCATCGGGTGGAGCGACGGTGGCATTATCGGACTCTTTATCGCGATTCAACGCCCTGATTTAGTGAAATCCCTAGTTTCCATCGCAGCAAACTTCCACTTCACCGGAACAGTTCCTGAGTTTGAGATGAATCCGATCTCCGAAGAAGATCGCGCTGAATTTGCGACCTACTCTCCTGACTCCCCTGAAACGCTCGATCGTATCCACCAACATTTCCATGAGATGTGGAAATCAGAGCCAGATATTCCACTGAGCGATATTGCACAGATACAGTGCCCAGTACTGGTGATGGCCGGCGATGATGATGTCATTCAACATGAACACACACTTGAATTATTTCGCGCCTTACCTCTTGGTCAATTAGCAATTGTCCCTGGAACTTCGCATATCTTGCCAAAAGAGAAACCAGGCCTTGTCAATCTCCTGATTACAGAATTTCTTGAGGATTTAAGCTACCCAATTACCAAGATGCCAATTCGCAGAACAAACCCTGCAAATTAATTAACCTTCAAAAGGTTCGATTGATCCTGTCTTCACATCATAAATAGCGCCAGCAACAACAACGCCTTCACGCAACAGCGGATACGAGCGAATACGGTTTAAATCGCTAGCAAGAGATCCGCGCTGATCACGAGATGTGCGAAATTCAAGACTTGATGTATTGACGCCATATTGCTCATCGATCAACTTATGGAAATCGGCCTCATCATTTTCTGCCATCTTGCAATCTGTATGTGGCATTACCAAGATGCGATTGACGTTAAGAAGATAGGTGGCAAGAACCAGGGTACGAATTACGTCTTCTGTGACTCGAGCACCTGCGTTACGAAGAATCTTGGCATCTCCTGATCGCAAACCAATTACTGACAATGGATTGATGCGTGAATCCATGCAGGTGACGATTGCTAAGCCTTTTGCAGCTGAACCTGTAAGTCCGGAGTATTTAAATGTCTTCTGGTATTCAACATTTGCTGCCAAGAGATCATCGAAAGAATCATGAGGAAATGAGTTATTAGACATTGTGACTCCTCCCGTAATCGATGGAGTAATACTGGAGCCCCCCATCCGGATTGAACGGATGACCTGCTCATTACAAGTGAGCTGCTCTACCACTGAGCTAGGGAGGCGTACTGCGGGCGTAATTATGGCAGTTATTGGCAGATTGTAAAAATCGTAGATTTCCACCCTAAAAAGCAACCTTTTCGTGACCTTTTTTTACATTCATTTAAGCGCAGTGGGGTGAGAGGATTGCCGACATGTTGCCTAACTACTGGATGAGCCCCGAGACAAATTCAATCAACCGACTTGGAATGCTTCATATCGAGCACTTCGAAACTCTTTCACTAGATGGCACTTGGCGCTTCCAGCTACTGCACTCACCAACAGAGAGCGTACGCAAACGTTGGAGCAAGATTGCAGTTCCTGGTTTGTGGACGATGCAACCAACGAGCGATGTATTTTTCGATAAGCCGATCTACACAAACGTGCAGATGCCATGGGATCACATTGCACCAGAAGTTCCGCAAGAGAACCCAACAGGAATTTATGAGCGCGACTTCGACTTGCCACTGTCTTGGGATAACAAGCGCGTTGTCTTGCACTTAGGTGGATTTGAATCCGTTGCAGTCATTAATGTCAACGGTGTTGAAGTTGGTATGACTAAGGATTCTCGTCTCGCCGCAGAGTTCGACATCACTTCTGTTGTAAAGCGCGATCGCAACGTGATGCGTATTGCGGTGACCAAGTGGTCTGATGCCACATACATTGAAGATCAAGATCAGTGGTGGCACGGTGGCATCACTCGTTCAGTAAAGCTCTATGCAACAGAACATGTCTTCATTGAAAAGTTTGCAACAACTGCCGGCCTTAAGGCAGATGGCACAACCGGTACTTTGAAAGTTGAAGCAATCATCGGTTCTATAAACGGCAAGGCGACAGATGGCTACACACTTCGCACATCGATTGAAGAGTTGCCTAAGGTAAAGAGCGCTCAGCTTTCGCAGACGCTCAAGAAGCATGTCGCTCCTATCTGGACCGAGATGACAGCCGAGATGATCAACGCCAACCGCAAGCACTTTGCTGGCGAATTCTGGGATGGCAATATGCCGGAAAGCGATCGTTTGGCCCTTGAAGCAATTAAGCAGCCATGGCCAGGCCGAATCGTGCTTGAAACAACGATTCCAAAGGTGGCTGCTTGGTCTGCTGAAACCCCTAATTTATACACACTTCGCATCGAACTGGTCGGCCCTAACGGCATCGTTAAAGAAGTTTCACAGCAGCGCATCGGTTTCCGCTCAGTTGAAATCAAGGGTCGCGAACTCTTGGTTAACGGCAAACTTATTTACATCTACGGCGTTAATCGCCACGACTTCAACCGCCACACAGGCCGCGTTCTAAGCCGTGAAGATATGCGTCAAGATTTGCTTGAGATGAAACGATGGAACTTCAACGCAGTGCGCACATCGCACTATCCAAATGATCCTGCTTTCTACGATCTCTGCGATGAACTCGGTTTCTACGTCATCGATGAAGCAAATATCGAATCACATGCTTTCTACGATTCAATCTCAAATGATCCACGTTATGCATCAGCTTTCGTTGAGCGCGTAGGCCGTATGGTCCAGCGCGATATGCACCACCCCTGCGTCATCTTCTGGTCACTCGGAAATGAATCAGGTCGCGGCAAGAACCATGAAGCTGCTGCGGCCTTTGCTCGTGCACTCGATCCATCACGTCCACTTCACTACGAAGGTGGCATCAATGGAGATTGGCGCGGCGGTCACTCAATGACCGATGTTGTCAGCCCAATGTATCCATCAATCAAAGCAATTCTTTCCTACGCAAAATCAGGTCGCCAAGATCGCCCATTGATTATGTGCGAGTACTCGCATGCGATGGGTAACTCCAATGGAAATCTCAAGGAATATTGGGATGCAATCCATTCCACACCTGGTCTACAAGGTGGATTCATCTGGGAATTCTGGGATCACGGAATCGAACAGACACTTGCCGACGGTTCTAAGCGTTCTGCATACGGCGGAGACTTCGGCGAAACTCGCCACGATGGAAACTTTGTCTGCGATGGAATGGTCTTCCCGGACCGCACACCAAAGCCTGCAATGCACGAGATGAAAGCGATTGCATCTCCCGTCGTTATCTCAACAACCAAGGCATCAACAGGAACTTTCACTGTCACCAACCGCCAATACTTCAAGGATGTAGCTGATTTTGAAGCGTTTTGGAGTATCAATCGCAACGGAGAAGTAATCGATAGCGGCAAGGTTGTACTGCCAAAGATTGCTCCACAGAAGAGCGCAAAGATTTCAATCAAATCCAAGGCACTTCTTAAGCCAGATGGAACTGGCGAACGTTTCATTAACTTCACAATCGTGCAGAAGAACCGCACTGATTGGGCACCAGCAGGACATGAAGTCGGCTGGAACCAATTCGCACTTCCTTCACGTAAGGAAACAATCGGAACAGCAAAGACATCAGAGCTCTTTGAAAACGCTGTTGATGATGCTGGCGAGATTCAGATTCCTTACGGAGTATTCGCCCCAGAACTTTCCTTGTGGCGCGCACCAACAGATAACGATCGCATCGCACAAATTGCATCAAAGTGGGAGCGCTACGGCGTTCGCAAACTCGAGCGCACCGATTGCACAATTACTGAGACTACAAAGTCTTACAAGGTAACGAGCGAATGGAAGACAAGCACCGGCTTTAAGGTCAAGCAGGTTCAACTTGTCACACCAGTTGCTGGCGGTTATTCAGTCAAGGAGACCATCACGGTTCCAAAGCAGTTCGAAGACTTAGCACGTGTTGGTATTAACTTCGAAATCGATGGTGCATTAAGTAATTACACCTACTTCGGTACCGGTTCAAATGAAACCTATCCAGATCGCAAGATTGGACGCGTTCACCAGTGGGTCTCAACTGTTGAAGATCAATATGTTCCTTATGTTCGCCCACAAGAAAATGGTGGCCATGCAGGAGTTCGTTGGTTTGCACTCACTAACAACGAAGGCCACGGCGTTCGTATTGATCTAGATAAGCCACGTCAGGTATCGGCAACACCATTTAGAGCTGCGCAGCTTGCTGATGCAACCCACGATGTTGAGCTAGTTCCAACAGGAAACACAATTGTTCATATCGATGCTGCACACCGCGGTGTTGGAACCGCTTCCTGTGGTCCAGATACCCTGCCTGCATACCTAGTATCTGGCGGTACTTATAGCTTTACCTGGACCGTTCGAGCGATTTAGTTAAGAGGCCACTTCACTGGCGTTGGGTATTTAGCACTACGCCCATCGCCAGATGATTTGCCTTGAATGCGTCGCAAGATCCATGGCAATGCAAAGACAAAGAACCATGCAACAGTGACGCCCTTTTCAACAATCCACGGTGTCTTCTTTGCCGGTGGCAACGGTGTGCGCCAACCTGGATCAAATGGAAGATCAAGTCTTTCGAGCACAGCGTCAGCACATCGCTTATGGCCTTCAGCATTTAAGTGCAGGCGATCAAATGCTAAGAAGCGGCGATCGCTAAAGAATTTCTCTTGGTTGGCATCAACAACAATTGCGCCAACTTCAGCGCCCACTGCACGAACACCTTTATTAAATTCAGAGAATCGCTTCTCCCAAATTTCAGAACCTCTACCTTTATTGCCAGTGTTTTCGAGAACGGTAAAGAGCATCAAAGTTGCACCGGACTTTGCAATCAAGCGCACAGCTTCTTGATACAACGGAATAGCAATCGATGCTTGGTATCCAGGACGGAGTGCATCGTTAGCGCCTGCGTGGAACGAAACCAAAGTGTCAGGGCCCGTCACAAATGCCAGTGCTGTTGGAACCTGGTCTTCAACAACCTGGCCGATAAGTTTTCCGCGCACTGCCAGATTCATATAAGTGAAATCAGCATGTGCATCAGCCATCACATCGGCAACGCGATCTGCCCATCCGCGGTATTTGCCATCAACGACTTCATCCGTCATTCCTTCAGAGTATGAATCTCCGCAGACGATGAAACGTTGAAATGCCATTGTTGTATACCTAAGCCTTAGCCCTTACGGCGAGCCTCATCTACTGCGTACAAAGCAATTGATGTTGCAACAGATGCGTTAAGTGATTCAGTTGATGCGCTGATTGGAATAGAGACAATCAGGTCGCACTTTTCGCGAGTTAGGCGAGCAAGTCCCTTGCCTTCTGAACCCACGATAATCATGAGTTTTTCAGTTGCTACCTTCATATCTGCAATAGCTACATCTGATTCGCCATCAAGACCGACGATAAAGCAGCCAAGCTTCTTTGCTTCATCGATAGTGCGAGCAAGGTTTGTTACCTGAGCGATTGGCAGACGAGCAGCAGCACCGGCAGAAGATTTCCAAGCAGATGCTGTCATTCCTGCTGCGCGACGTTCTGTCATCAAGACACCAGAGGCACCGAAAGCAGCCGCAGAACGAACAATTGCTCCCAAATTACGTGGATCAGTTACGCCATCGAGTGCAACGAGCAACATTGGATTCTTTGCGCGCTGAACAATCTCTTCAAATGATGAGTATTGGAAAGGCTTAATCGCAAGGATGATTCCTTGGCTATTAGGAGAAATTCCTTCAACTTCAGCACGATGTGCTTCGCGGATAGAAAGTCCGTGGTTCAGAGCAATCTGCAAGCTTTCAGCAACGCGATCATCGACATCGATGCTGCGTGCAACCAAGAGTTCAGTTGCTGGAACAGATTCGCGCAGCGCTTCTAGAACTGCGTTACGACCTGCCACGATTTCACCACGTGGTGCATCGCCCTTTGAAAACTTACGAGTTGTTGCTGGCTTCTTTGCAGCAGACTTTTCAGCAGCCTTCTTACGCTTTGCAGCTGCGTGATAAGGACGGTCTTCAGCCTTAGGTGTTGGTCCCTTACCTTCAAGGCGGCGCTTATTGTTTCCGCCAGTTCCAGCTGATGGGCCCTTCTTGGATTTACGAACTGCACCGCGAGGTTTTGCATTACCGGCCATTGTTATTTTCCATCTCTAGAGATTGACCAACGTGGCCCTTGTGCAGTGTCTTCAATAGTAATTCCAAGTGCAGCTAAGCCATCGCGAATTGAATCTGATGCCGCAAAATCTTTACGCTCGCGCGCTGCTGTGCGCTGAGCAAGTGCCAACTGAATAACGCCATCAAGGGCTGTGGTCATATCTTCACCAGCGGCCGCAGTTGCGAATGCTGGATCAAATGGGTCGCAGCCAAGGACTTCAAGAGCCCCGCGGATTTCATTGGCAGAGGCAGCAATAACAGCCTGATCTCCTGCAGTAATCGCGCTATTTCCCGCACGTAGTGCTTCAGAGATCGAAGCAAGCGCTGTCGGGACAGCTAAATCATCATTCATAGCATCGGTAAATGCCTGGCTAATAACCGGTGTTGGCTGAGTACCAAGAATTTCAACTGAACGAGTGAGGAATCCTTCTATGCGACGGAACGCTGTTGCAGATTCTGCCAACGCTTCATGTGAGAACTCGAGCATTGAACGATAGTGAGCAGAACCCAAATACCAACGAAGTTCGATTCCGCGAACACTCTTCAGCAATTCATGCACCTGGAGTGAGTTACCCAAAGACTTCGACATCTTTTCACCGGACGCGGTCACCCACGCGTTATGTAACCAGCGCTTAGCAAAGGCAAAGCCAGCAGCTTCAGATTGTGCAATCTCGTTCTCGTGATGAGGGAAGATCAAATCAAGTCCGCCACCGTGGATATCAAATGCTTCACCTAAATACTGATGCGCCATCGCAGAACATTCGAGGTGCCATCCGGGACGTCCTGGTCCCCACGGAGTTGGCCATGATGGGTCACCTGGCTTTGCAGCCTTCCACAACGCGAAGTCGCGTGGATCTTTCTTGTAAGTCTCATCCGCGTCCGCTGCCGGCTGAAGATCATCAAGTTTCTGACGAGAAAGAGTTAAGTAAGAAGAAAGTTTGCGAACTTCAAGGTAGACATCGCCATTGCCAGGCGCGTATGCAGCGCCCTTTTCAATGAGCAACTGCATAAGTTCGATCATCTGAGTGACATGGCCTGTAGCGCGTGGTTC
Source organism: Planktophila turicensis (SeqCode) (assembly GCF_965234405.1). Lineage (GTDB taxonomy): Bacteria > Actinomycetota > Actinomycetes > Nanopelagicales > Nanopelagicaceae > Planktophila > Planktophila turicensis. Next base: position 103,253 of record NZ_OZ248346.1, on the reverse strand, counting down.
ATATGTTGGTGGCAAAACGTTTAAAGCGGCGTATGCATCAGTAAATGCACGCTCGTACTTCATAGCAACTGCCCACCAAGGCATTTCCTCGTGCACTGCCTTATGCAAAATCTTGTCATCGATATCTGTGACGTTACGAATAAATGTGACGTTGTAACCAGACTTTGTTAACCAGCGACGCAAAATGTCGAAGTTAACACCAGAGCGCACATGGCCGATATGAGGAGGCGCCTGAACAGTTGCACCACAGAGATAAATACCAACTTCGCCCTTTTTCAAGGGAACAAATTCAGAGGTGGTTCGCGTTAGCGTGTCATATAAAGATAGCGAACTCATTAGGCAATTCTATCTTTACTTAAGCGTTCTTAATAACTAGCGCAGATGCAATCGCTGCAATGCCCTTGCCTTCACCGGTAAGGCCCATTCCATCGGTCGTTGTTGCAAGGATGGCAACCTCTGCCCCACCAAGCGCCTGCGAAAGCGTTGCGATAGCTTCGGCCCGACGAGCACCGATGCGCGGACGGTTGCCGATGATCTGAACGGAAACATGCGAGATCGAATATCCGCCCTTAGTAATAATTGCCAGAGTTTCCTTCAAGAGCGTGACTCCTGATGCACCTGCATATTCAGGACGTGATGTTCCGAAGTTGCTACCCAAATCACCAAGGCCAGTTGCTGCAAAGAGTGCGTCGCAGATTGCATGGGCTGCCACATCGCCATCAGAGTGGCCATCAACGCCAACTTCATCAGGCCAATGAAGACCAGCAAGCCAGAGCTCGCGACCTTCTCCAAATGCATGTGCATCAACGCCCACACCAGTACTAAATGTTGTGGCATCGCCTAAGAATGTAAGAGCTGTTGCTAAGTCTGAGGGAGTTGTAATTTTCAGTGCTCGCTCTTCACCAGCAATAACGCGCACTTTATGGCCCGCGCTGAGCGCCAGAGTTGAGTCATCTGTTGCATCTTGCGCACCCTGATGAATTGCGTTGAGGATTGAATATGAAAAACCTTGTGGAGTTTGAATACGACGTAACGGAGCACGATCAACTGCATTGATTACATAACCATCTGCGCCAACGTTCTGCAGAGTATCGACAACAGGAAGTGCTGGAACAACTGCAACATCGCCTGCCTTAAGTGACGCAACAACAGAAGCTGCTAATTCGCGAGTTGCCAGCGCACGCGCTGCATCGTGAACCAAGACAAAATCTGCGTTATCAATTGCGGCAAGCCCTGCTCGTACTGAATCAGAGCGAGTAGCGCCACCTGTAACAACAGTGACTGCATCTCCTACGAGTGCACGGATTTGATCTTCGAATCCAGCGGGAGCGGTGACAACAATCTGATCAACGACAGCAGACAACGATGACACAGCATGTTCAAGGAGTGTGCGATCGCCAAGTTGGATAAGCGCTTTTGGAATTGGCGCACCGAAGCGTTCGCCACTACCTGCGGCAGCGACGATTGCGGCGATCATGATGTGAGGCTAACGAAATTTAAGAAGCGAGAACCTCGTCAAGGAGAGTTGCAGCCTTCTCTTCATCTGTGCGCTCAGCAAGTGCGAGCTCAGAGACGAGAATCTGCTTCGCCTTGGCGAGCATGCGCTTTTCACCGGCAGAGAGTCCACGATCGAGATCGCGACGGTAGAGATCGCGCACAACTTCTGCGACCTTAATGACGTCTCCGGATGCAAGCTTTTCGAGGTTTGCCTTATAGCGACGTGACCAGTTTGTTGGCTCTTCGGTATATGGCTGACGAAGTACGTTAAATACACGATCGAGGCCAGCTGAATCGACGACATCGCGGACACCGACGAGATCTACATTATCCGCAGGTACGCGCACAGTGAGGTCGCCCTGAGCAACCTTGAGAACGAGGTAGGTCTTCTCTTCGCCCTTAATTACTCGAGTTTCGATTGCCTCGATAAGAGCTGCTCCGTGATGGGGATAAACAACGGTTTCGCCGACCTTGAATGTCATGTATTGCCCTTCGTTAGACGTCCAATTCTACCAGCCATCACTGACATCGAAAACCCCAGTTATCAGCCCTAAACCAGCGTCAAATAACGCTTATTTGACATGCGATAATTTGCCCCATGCGTCGTCCACATATTAAGAACTTCTCAATTGCACTCATTACATCTGCACTTGCTCTCTCATTGACAGCATGTTCAGGCGCTGGTCCAAACGCTTCAACACGTTTGATCAAGCAGGTAACAGATGGTGCTGAAGCAATGGTGAAGACAGATGGAAACGACCTCTCCATTACAAACCTTTTACTCGTTGCAACTGAAGATGGTTCAGCAGTAGTTGTCGGAACAATCGTTAACTACATGGACGAGAACGATGCACTGCTTGGAATTTCTGCAGGCGGAACATCAGCAACAATTACTGGCGAACAGAACCTTGTGAAGAACCAGCCACTTCGCTTTGAAGGCGAACAAGCAACATCAAAGGCTGTCTTTGCAGGAGTTGGCGCACAAGCTGGACGTAACGTTTCGTTGCAGCTTGCCTTTGCTCGCGCTGGCGTAGTCACCGTCAATGCAATCATCCGCGATAAGCGCGATGATTATGCAAACGTTACTAAGTAACTTTTACTTCTTACCCTGATTCGCAACCGCAGTGATTGCTTCAGCAGCAGCTGCAGGATCTAAGTATTCGCCGCCAGCTTTTACCGGCTTGAAATCTGCATCTAATTCATAGAGCAGTGGAATTCCTGTAGGAATATTTAGCCCGGCAATATCTTCATCAGAGATACCTTCAAGGTGCTTTACCAACGCACGCAATGAGTTGCCGTGAGCAGTAACAAGGACTGTCTTGCCGCTCTTTAGGTCAGGAATGATTGACTCGGTCCAGTACGGAACCATACGGACCACAACATCCTTAAGGCACTCTGTCAGAGGCAGATCTGCACCAAGGTCCGCGTAACGCGCATCGGCATCTTGTGAGAACTCAGAACCCTTTTCAATCAGCGGTGGTGGGGTGTCATACGAACGACGCCACAACATAAATTGCTCTTCGCCGTATTCAGCCAAGGTCTGCGCCTTGTCCTTGCCCTGCAGGGCCCCGTAGTGACGCTCATTAAGACGCCATGAACGCTTCACTGGGATCCAGTGGCGATCGCATGAATCAAGAGCCAACTGCGATGTGTGAATCGCACGGCGCAATAATGATGTGTGAACTACATCAGGCAACAACCCGCGCTCTGCCAATAACTTTCCACCGCGCGCAGCTTCAGCTTCACCTTTTTGCGAGAGTCTGACATCGACCCAACCGGTAAAGAGATTGAGGGCATTCCATTCGGATTCGCCATGGCGCAGGAGGATTAGTTTGAAGTTCGACATGAGGCGAATTCTCTCACATTAAACGAGGTGTTTGAATGCCTCAAGATTCGCTAAAGATTCTCCACGGCTTACTCGCCAAGCCCATTCGCGGCGAATTGCATCTGCAAAGCCTAATTCGAGCAATGGATTAAATGATGAATCCGAATACTGAAGCACCGAACCAATCAAGCGATCAATCTCTTTCGCATTGACTGCATCGAGTGGCAATCGCCCCACCAAGTAAATATCGCCCAATTCATTAATCGCAAAGGCAACTCCATACAGCGCAGCATTCTTCGCCATGCACCATTTATGCACTGCATCTTCATGGGTATCTGGTTTACGAATAACAAAAGCGTTAATACTCAAAGAGTGATCACCAACAATCAGCGCACAATGAGTCTGTAACTTATTCTCACCCGGCAGAGTCACCATAAAGGTGTTGTTATCTGAACGGTCGAAATCTAAATCATGGGATTGAAGAAAATCTTCAATGACCTCACGTGGATCAAGTGCCATTTAGCCGATGTTCTTCGCTTGCTCAGCACGTGCAGTTAAAACACGGTCATAAATATCAAGAGTTCCGCGAGATGTAGCATCCCAGCCGAAGTGCGATGCATGCTCGATTGCGCCCATGGAAAGAAGCACGCGACGCTGTGGTTCTTGCAGCAAACGAGCCAAAACAGATGACCACGCACGTGGATCATGTCCGTCTACAAGAACACCTGAAATACCGTCAGCGACAGCGGTGCGAAGTCCGCCAACTGCAGTAGCTACAACAGGTGTGCCACATGCCTGTGCTTCAAGTGCAACAAGACCAAAGCTTTCGGAATAACTTGGCACGCAGACTAAATCAGATGCGCGATACCACTGAGGTAATTCTTCACGTGGAACAGGAGGAGCAAAGCGAACAACATCATCAATGCCTAGCCAGGTTGTTAACTCTTTCAAACGTTCCACTTCTGATTGGTTCGCACCTGATGCGCCACCAATGATGTTGGAAATCAACTTGGTGCGTAGGTGCGGTGAGTGCGAAACAAGTTCAGCGATAGATCTAATCAATACCTCAGGGCCCTTATGTGGCTGAATACGGCCCACAAAGGTGATGATGTGTGAATCTTTATCAAGGCCCAGAACTTCACGAGCTGCAGCACGGCCTGCACCCGGGGTAAATACCTTCAGGTTCACACCAGGGCTTACAACCAGAACGTTATCTGGGCATGCTTCATAGAGAGATACCAAGCTGGCAGCTTCAGCATCGGTATTAGCAACCAGCGCATCGGCAGCTGCCACAACCTGGGTTTCACCCTGAACACGAATCATTGGCTCAGGAACTTCTCCTTCAGCCAAATTTAAATTCTTGACTCGCGCCATCGTGTGCATTGTGTGCACCAAAGGAATTTTGAGCTCTTTCGCAACTGGCATCGCGACCTTGCCGCTGATCCAGTAATGCGAATGAATTATGTCGTAACGAGTAGCAAGCAAAGCCTCTTTAAAGGCAACAGATAAATCAGGAATCAGCTTTGGTAAAAGTTCTTTTGTTACACCAGATACCGGCCCAACATTTAGTTGAATAACCCGCACGCCAGGTGCAACCTCAACAACATCAGCGACTTCGTTATTTGTACGACGCGTAAAGATATCTACCTGCACGCCCATCGCTGCCATGTTCTGCGCAGCTTCACAAACATAGATATTCATTCCACCGGCATCGCCAGTTCCCGCTTGATCAAGCGGTGAGGTATGCACCATCAAGGTGGCGATACGGCGGGAAGTCATAGGTGAAAGGGTACGCGCGTCTAGAAAGTAGCGCGAATGGTGCCGATGATTCGGTCACCACCAAGCACGTTTTCAGCCTCGTATGGGCTATCAATACCCAGACGCTTCAAACCTGCATGCACCAATACGCGGAATGGTCGAAGAGAACCATCTGCAACCTTAAATACCAGTGTGCGTCCATCAGGCATCGATGCAATCTCAACTGCTTCAGCGCCATCCTTCATATACAGACCAGGAACAGCCTCAATCATCTGCGTTGTTAAGCGACCTTTACCTGCAACCATTTCAGGAAATGCACGGGAAGCTTCCAAAACCGATTGGTGAATTGGATCAACAGAGATTGTGATTGCACGAATCGCGCGAGCCAAACCAATTACAGAAATCAAAAATAGCGGAGCGCCACAACCATCAGTTGAAGTCAGCGTGATTGTCTCTCCTGCAAGTGCTTCGAGTTCAGCCTTAATCGCAACCTGCAGCGGATGTGCTGGGTCTAAGTAATTCTCAATCGGCCAGCCATTAGTAACGCAGGTCAGCAACATCGCTGCATGCTTTCCGCTGCAATTCATTGAGATACGAGTCGCTGGCTTATCGCCCCACGCACGTCTTTCAGGTTCGCCCAGTGGCTTATCAAGCATGCACTGCAGAGCGCTTTCATCGAGTGACGCCATGCCCAAGATCTCACGAACGGCAGATAAATGCTCTTCAGAACCTGAATGGCTGGAACATCCGAGTGCCAATAAACGTGGCTCTAACTTCAACCCAGCACGCACCATTGCTGCGCCCTGTATTGATTTCACTGTAGAACGTGGAAAGAATAAATGTTCGATATCGCCCAGCGCTAAATTCACTGAACCATCTGAATTCAGCGCAACCAAATAACCGCGGTGTACAGATTCAACAACACCATCGCGTACGTACTCAGCTAATACTGCGTCGTTCATTTATTCGCTCTGACGCTCGAGAGTTGACCAGATATGTGCCTGAAGTTCTTGTCCTTCAGCAGCCATGTCATAAGCAAAGAACAATTCACCTTCAACAAGACCGTATAAACGCACGCCTGCTGTAACAATCTTTGCTGATGGCGCTGAATAACCTTGATCCATTACCAACTGAATCTTTGGGCCATCAAACTGTCCGACCCAACCTTCAGTAATGCCAGTGTTATGCGAGATAACAACTTCCAAGACTTTGTTTTCTTTCACGCGCCAGAAACCAGCTTCTGATGCCGCCGGACGAATGATTTCGCCATCTTTATCGATGATCCATGAACGTGAGTAGTAATTCATAAATGGGCGACCATCGTGGTTAAAGACCACTTCATGCGCATATTCAAAGGTTTCAATCGTTGGATATTCACCACGGCCCTTACCGCGCCAAGTACCGATCATCCACGCAAGCGGATTGAGATCAGGATGTAGTCCTTCGGGAATTGTGAAGGCCATTAGAGCCTGCCTCTCTTATATGTACGTCCATCGCGTGCCTGAGATTCGCGAGTACCGCGGATCCCATAAATAACGAGCCCCACACCCACAACAAGTGCGACTAGCGCCAGTACCACAGTTGTGAAGAGCTCCATGGGCTAAGAGTAACGGCTAGAACTTACGAACAGCCCACATGATTGCAAGGCATGCCAGTGAGACAAGAAAGAGTTGACCAAGAAATTTCACTTACGCCTCCACGATGATCTGTTGTGCGGCAGCCACTCCTTCAACGGTGAGCTGCGCATCAACTGGCGTATTGCGCTTAACAATCGCAAGAGCAATCGGACCCAATTCATGATGGCGAGCCACGGTACCTAGGAAACCAACTTGGACTTCACCGTTCATGACAGGAGTTCCTGACGGTGGCATCACAACAGCATGGCCATCAAGGTGCAACATCACCAAACGACGCGGTGGCTTGCCTAAGTTATAAATCTTTGCCACAGTCTCTTGCCCGCGGTAGCAACCCTTATTCATATGGACCGCACCGTTTAATACACCGAGCTCATTGGGAATCGTCTTAAAGTCAGTATCAATCCCATGTCGTGGGCGTCCTGCAGCAACTCGTTCTGCATCCAGTGCCCATGTACCAACCTGCATTGCAGTTGAATCAAATGCAGATTTCATCTCTTCAAGTTCTGCACGCGGTACCAAAGCAAACGGCCCACCAATTTCATTAGCAACACCAGGGGCGCGCATCACTGCAAAATCTTCGGTTGCGTCTCGTACTTCAACGCGCAACATAAATCGCATCTTGTTCAGGTAAGCAGATAGACCTTCAACAAAGTGTGGGTCCATCACAAGGTAAGAAGAAGTTCCGTCATCAACTACATTGAATTGATACTCAACATGTCCCTGCGGATCCAAGACCATCGCTGATGTCCAGGTACCTGCACCGAAATCAACTAAGTACTGTGTCGTTAAATCATGTAACCACTTCAGGCGATCTTCACCTGAAATTGCAATCACTGAAAGATGAGATAAATCTGCCCACGCTTTACCTTCGGCAAGCGCGCGTTGTTCTTTATTCGGTTCACCGAAATGCCAGATAGCGCCCTTATCGGGGCCTTCTTCAACAAATACGGCTGTCATGCTCGTAAGTCTACGAGCGCCAGGTGATAACTGCTATTTAACGCAGGCAGCACAGGTGCCATAGATGGCAAAGTGCGTGACATCGGTCTTAAAGCCGTAGTCATCAGAAAGATTCTGCACGAAGTTCGCTGCAACATCGATTGGTGCGTCTCCTACAGATCCGCAAGTACCGCAGACAAGGTGCAAGTGCGTGAGCTCCTCAGCTGCGTGATACGTCGCTCCACCGTGTCCAAGGTGTGTGTGCTGAACAAGGCCAACGTTTTCAAGTGTTTCAAGGTTGCGATAAACAGTTGAGAGGTTGATACCAGGATGTGTCTGGCGCACCTTCTCGGCAACTTCTTCAGGTGTCGCATGTCCCAACGCACGAACAGCAGACAAAACAAGTTCGCGCTGCGGAGTAAGGCGTAAGCCCTTTTCGTGGAGTTCGTGTTTTTCAGCCATGTTTGAAGTCTACTTTCTTATCTCGGTTACTTCGAAGTAAAACGCAAGCCCAGCAGATACATCTCGCAACCTAGGCAGTAATTAAATGCCGCATTGAGAAACGCGGCAGCCAGCGCAAACCCAACGGCCACAGTGAAGACTGCATCTACTCCAGCAAATGCGCCAATGGATCCGACCAATGCAAAACCAAATCCAACAGCCTGCGCAAACTTCGGTGGGCGAACATCTTCAGTTGGAGCAACCTTGTTAAGGCGCGGACGAATAACGTTCTTGAAGATCAATCCGTATGGAGTGAACTGCGGACCACGAGTTGCACCGATTAAGAAGACAAGTCCCTGTGCAACAAGTACCCACTTATTTTGGGTAACGAGCGCAATCGCAAGAACAATTGTTGTGATGCTTGCTGAAAAGCGTGGACCACGTGCATCGATATAGATCTTCTGCACATCTTTGTTATCAAGGACTTCAGACATGGTTGAAGGGTAGAGAACCGCCCCGACATATGCGAGTTGCGAACAATTCGCAGTAATTACTGAATGGCAGCGAGCGCAGCCAGAACTTGCTCACGCTTAGGTGTGCCCGCAGCACGCCCTACTTCAATGCCGTCCTTGTTGATAAACAAAGTCGTCGGAGTTGAGCGAATATCTAATTCACGGACCAATTCAAGATGTGACTCGGCATCGATCTGCACATGCTTCACATCGTTCATTGGAATGACCATCTGAGACAACAATGAATGGGTAGCTCTGCACGGTGTACAGAAAGCTGATGAGAACTGCACCATAGTGGCTCGTGATCCCAGAGCCTCGCCCAAGACATCAGCGCTCAAGCGATGGCCCGGAATAGCTTTATTCGAGCGAATCGCGCCCTCTTTACGCTTCCACCAGAAGCCATATGCCGATGCAAGGACCAGCACAATCGCGAGTGGTAGATACGTTTTCACAAGAGTATTCTCACACAATGGCCAAGGTGTTGCTACTTACTAATTCACAAGGAGCGAGCGCAGAAGTTCTTCCTGCTCTCGGCCTCTTGCAACACACTTGCAAAGTGATGCCACTTGAAGCATCTGTTCTCGTTGATACACCACTTATGGATGTTGTCTTTGTCGATGCTCGTCGCGATTTCCCAACAGCAAAATCACTCACACGACTTCTCTCAACAACCGGAGTCGGTGCGCCCATTATTGCAATCACCACTGAAGGCGGCCTCTCTGCATTCACTGCAGACTGGGGCGTTAACGATGTCATCCTTGATACTGCAGGACCTGCAGAAGTAGATGCGCGTATCCGCATCGCAGTTGGCGCACATGCGGCGCAACTTGAGTCACTTGATCCCACATCATCTGAAATCCGCCAAGGCGATGTTGTCATTGATGAAAATACTTACACAGCCAAGATCAAGGGCACTTCCCTTGACTTAACATTTAAGGAATTCGAATTACTGAAGTACCTCGCACAACACCCAGGTCGCGTCTTTACTCGCGCACAGCTTCTTCAAGAGATCTGGGGCTATGACTACTTCGGTGGAACTCGCACAGTCGACGTTCACATCCGTCGCCTTCGCTCAAAGCTCGGCCCTGAATTTGAATCAATCATCGGCACTGTCCGCAACGTCGGATACCGCTTCACCGTACAAAACGGTGGCAAGGAAACTTCTATCTCTGAACTCGTTTAACCATGCGCCACATCCTTAAGCTCAACCGTTCTCTTCAAGAGCCCATCGCACACATCGAACACAGTTACCAATTCATCACCTTTAATCCCGAAGTTCACCCTGAAGCATGGCTAGAGCTGAATAACCTCATCTTCGCTCAGCACCCCGACCAAGGTAATTGGGCGATGGCAGATCTCGAAAACAGAATGGCTGAACCTTGGTTTGATAACGAAGGGTTCTTCCTATGTGTTCACAACGACAAGATTGTTGGTTTCTGCTGGACCAAGATTCACAATGCATTCGTCAATCAAGATCCCATCGGTGAGTTGTATGTAATTGGCGTAGATCCCTCTGAATCAGGGAAAGGCATAGGTCGAGCAGTCTGCACAGAAGGCCTTATTTACCTGAAAGAAAAGGGCATCAAGCAATCAATCTTGTATGTCGATGACGATAACGAAGCAGGCAAGGGCTTGTATCAGTCACTAAGATTTTTCTAGATTCACGTAGCGAATAATTCCCAGGTCGAATTAATGAATTTGGAAAATAATGGAATTCGATTAGATTTTACTCTAGTTCACATGTGAGACCCTTCAGACAAGGTAGATTTACACTATGAAGGTTCCATACTGGCAAGTCGACTTGGGGGAGGACATTCCCCTGTTGGTAAAGAGCGTCGCCGAACAACGTAGTTTTAGCATGGGTAGATACTGCGAAGAGTTCGAAACTACTTTGGTTGATTTGCTGGGTGTAAAATACGCTATTGGCGTTTCATCTGGAAGCGATGCAATTCTTATTTCTCTCATGGCTTTGGGAATCGGTCGTGGCGACAAAGTGCTCGTGCAGGATCGAAGTTGGATTGCAGCTGCAAATGCCATTGCAATTCTTGGGGCTATTCCAATTTATGTAGACGTTCGTGCTGACTCTCCCGTAATTTCAGTCACCGACTTGATTGATAAATTCACTCCAGATTGCAAAGCCTTGGTTGTAGTCCACATGAATGGTCGACACGGAGAATTTCTCAAAGTTTTACAATTTTGCAAAATGAATTATTTACCTATGATTGAAGACGCCGCGCAGGCACTCGGAAGTAAGATAAAGAATCAACCATTAGGAACTTTTGGAGAAATTGGATGTTTCTCACTTTCAATTGCAAAAATCGTAGGTAGCGGGCAGGGAGGATTTTGCGTCACGAACAGCCAACCTTTGGGAAATAAGATTTCTCTCATGCGCATTCATGGAACAGCGGATCCCTTTGCCGCGAAATGGGAGTCAATTGGATTTAATTTTCGTTTAACAGATTTCCACGCTGCAATAGCTAATAATCAAATAAAGTATTTGGCTGAAAGAATTCAAAGGGCTAATGAGGTGATGAATCTTTACCGTGAGGGACTGAAGGATTCATCCCACATTAGTTTAATTGAATTAGATTTTCCCAGTGGAGAAGTCGGGCCATACGTTGAGGCGACTGTGACAAAATCTAGAGAGAAACTAATTGAATTTGCGAAATTTAGAAATGTTGAAATAAGGCCATTCTATCCAAGTACGTCGCAAGCAAAGTATCTCGGCGGGTTCGGAAGCACGCCAAATGCTGATATGTATGCAAAAACTGGAATTTATCTTCCATCGGGACCTGCTATTTCTAATAAACAGGTAGCTTACGTGTGTGAAGTTGTGCAAGATTTCTTTAATGAATTCGAGAATTAAATAACTAATGCCTTTACTGAAATCAAATAAACTAGATGTGGATAGGAAAATGTTAAGTTGAAATCATTTCATGCAGTCTATGCAATGGTGGGCGATGACTCGGCTTATAGTACGGATTGTGTTCAAGTCATTCTTGAACACGATTTGCCCTTGGTTGCGATTGGCGGAGAAGGGGCAGCCCAAATCGCCAATAGATTAAATCTCAAAGAAAAATTCCCAGGATTACTTATCAGCTGTAACAAAAGGCCATGGGAAGATCTTGATTTTTATCAAAAAACTAGTGGTCCAAATTTATTGGGTCTTTCCTTGGGTCTCGGTGAAATCATCCCCGAACAGTTTCTTGCAAGTAGATTTTGTGTTAATACCCATCCATCTGCCCTTCCCTTCAATCGCGGTTCTCACCAGAGTTTCTGGGCAATTATGGATGAGACGGCCGGTGGAGGAACTCTTCACCAAATGACGGCTGGAGTGGATGAAGGAGCAATTCTTTATCAAGAAACTTTTCCCATTCCAAGTTGGATGACTTCAGAGGAATTGCAATCTCGACAACTTCGCAGCTGCATAAACTTACTCAGAGTGAACTTGAAAAGAATTTTTAGTGGCGATTATGAATTAATGGCTCAAGAAGGTGGAACCTCACATTTGAAACGTGAAATTAAGAATGAAACAACATTGAAGGAGAATTCGAGTATTCAAATCGCACAGCTTCTTAAACTTTGTAGAGCGACCTGTAACAAAGGCAACGGATTCTGGATTGAAACAGAAGCAGGGGAATTTCACATACAACTGAATGGGATGGAATTTCATCCCAATTCCAACTAGGTGAAGGTGAGAATAAGCCCTCGAATCACAACCTAGGAGTTATTTAATTCCGCGCACATAGTTCTAAACGCTGCAGTGTGACCATCGACATCTGCCTCAGTTGTATCTGGACACATCAGAGCCATGTTGTGGAACGGCGTAATCAAATAGCCATCATTAAGTAGGCGCAAGTGAATGTACTGCTCGAGTTCGAAATCACCTGAATCAGCGGCTTCTTTACCTGTCACAGGCTGCTTACCTTTAAAGATGTACTCACCGCGTGCACCTAAACGGTTGCAGTGCCAATCAAGATCAAATTCCTTAATCGCAGCATCAATGCCATCGCACCAACGATTACCCAAAGCAACCATTCGTTCAAAGCTTGCCTCTGTGAGAACTTCAGTGAGCGTCGCCTTCATCGCAGCAAGTGAAAGCGCATTTCCAGCAAGAGTTCCACCAATGCCACCGAGGTCGATGATTTCTAGTTCCACCATCTTCTTGATTGCATCCGCTATCTGTTGAGTCATCCCGAATGTTCCAGTTGGAATACCGGCCGCTAGTGCCTTACCGATAGTAAGGAAGTCAGGCTTCAAACCAAGTGCCTTTGTCATTCCACCAGGACCCACAGAGATTGTGTGAGTCTCATCGATAATTAAATAGGTGCCGTACTTCTTTGCTAATTCCTGCACGCCAGCCAAGTAACCATCTTGCGGCAGAACTATTCCGATATTGGTCATCGCAGGTTCCATCAAGATTGCTGCGACATCACCGTGCGCAAGAGCTTTTTCCATCGCCGCTAAATCATTAAATTCAACAACGCGAGTGGTCTCGGCTAAATCAACAGGCGCGCCAATATTTCCTTCACGTTTTACTGTAAACCCAGCATCATCAAGAGTTGCAAAAGTTTCATCGACAGAGCCGTGATAGCAACGATCGATTACAACAATCTTGCTACGGCCTGTGATCATGCGTGAGTAACGAATTACGTGGCGATTCGCATCGGTAGCTGACACAGTGAATTGCCACAACGGCAGACCAAAGCGTTCTTTCAATAGCCCAGAGACAATTGCAGCGTCTTCGGTAGGCAACATCGCTGTAATGCCTTTACCAACCTGCTCACGGATTGCAGCCACAGTCGCATCAGGTGAGTGACCTGTCATCGACCCGGTATCGCCCAAACAGAAATCAACATATGTATGACCATCAACATCGGTAAAGCGCGCACCCTTAGCTTCCTTCACAAATACGGGATGCGAGCCTGGCCACTTAGCCATCCATGACATCGGCACGCCTTCATGCATGACCTTCTTCGAATCTTCAAAGGCTGCAGCAGATTTCTTATGGGTATCAAGAAAGCGCTGTTCTTCCTTTGCGCGAAGTTCTTTGAGGTGTTGGCGATTTATCTGTGTGCTCATAAGAGCCGATTCTATTTACCCTTGAGAGAAAACGAATAGGGCTTCGATGTAGTTCTCACCACTAATACCTAAATTAGCCGCATCCGGTGGCGCAGTCTGTGGCTCGATACAAACCCCATCTGGATCCTCGTTATAGACAACCCACCACGGAGCATCGGATTCAATATCGATACGGGCAACATCTTCCCAAATTACCGATGGAGTTCCGCGAACTTCCGTAAAGGCATCATCCCAAGGCTCTGGCGTTGGTGAAATGAGTTCACCCGTTGGCAGTCCATCAGAGCCACGCTTTAACATCTTTGCAGCGCTAAATTCGATTTCAGCCGCTCCGCCGCGTTCTAGATCACGCGCAAACCACGGATGCATTCCTAGCCAGACAGGGATATCGCATCCGTTGTCGTCGTATTCAAGTGACCAACGAATTGCATCATCAAGAACTTCAATTGTCTGTTCGACTGTTGCACCCATATACGGCTTTGGCAGATGCAATAAAGAGCGCCCCGGGCCGATCTCTTGCCACGATGAAGTGATACCAAAACCGTGAATCGCATTCGGTGGATCAATATTTGTAGGCAGCTGATGTTCAATACCAGAACCAGATGTAATCAAACCATCACGAATGCGCCCCGCCCACGGAGCCATTGGATACCAACCGTTGGAAAGGAAGTTGCCGCGGAATGGAACCGTAAATTCCATCTCGCGCCATTTAATGGATGTGATCTTTCCTCCGCCATCGAGATCGATAGCGACCTGAAATTCTGCATCATCAATAAATTGCATCAAATACCCTTCAACTCATGTTTGTAAGGAGGCTGTGCGCCCTTACGAGAACATGTAATTCCTGCAGCAACAGCTGCACGGTGCAGAGTCTCCTTCAATACTTCAGCAGTTAGATTAAGAATTCCCTTTTCAATCATCGCTTCAACAATAATTGCACCCACCGTGTCTCCTGCACCAACGGTATCTGCGACCTCAATCTTCACACCCGGTACTTCTACAGAACCATCAGCGGTAATTCCAAGTAGTCCATCGGCACCACGTGTAATCACAACGAGCGCAGCACCATCGCTAATCCAGCGCTGTGCAACATCTTGATATTTCTGATCTGGATATAACCACGCCATATCGTCATCACTGACCTTGATAACGGATGAGATAGCAGCCCACTTTTCAACGGCCATCTGATACTTATCGCGATCACCCATTACTGCAGGGCGAATATTGGGATCAAAGACAATCGGGGCAAACTCAGCCACGCGAATAGCCCAGTCATAAAGAACATCTGCCCCTGGCTGAATAACCGTGACCAGAGTGCCTATATGAAGCACATTCGGCTTATAGCGAAATGGGTCTGGCAACCAATCAAGTGAGAAATCAAAGGTTGCTGTTCCATCGATTTCAAATTCATACGACGCCCCGCCATTTTCAGCCAGTGACACAATCGCTAAACATGTTGGCTTATCGCTTTTTAAAGCAAGATCTAACTTCACTTCATCATCAAGCAATTCTTTACGAGACATGACTCCGTATTGATCATTAGAAATACCATCAATAAATTGCACATCGCGACCTAAGCGCGCTAGTGCCTTCGCAGTATTTGCTGGCCCGCCACCCACATGCGGAACGCGCACACCATCAGCGCCAGGAATTAAATCAATAAGCACCTCACCACAAACCCAGATACTCACTGCTGTTCTCCCTTGCGCGCTAAATATTCGGTAATGACTTCGACGCCTAACAAGTGATCTTCCACTTGTGGCAACCCACTAATAATCAAGACCCCAGTTAAACCCAACCCAACGACATTGAGCGCAAGCCCACCACCATGAATTGCATACAACTCATCTTCTAATCCTTTTTCCGCATGCCAATCAATGCCTTGCTCTTCAGCAATCACTCGCTCATGAATTGTTGAACGCCCTGTTAAATTCACAACGCGGGCCTTGCGACCAATCCACCAATCATTTTCTGGTGATGATCCAGGCAGTGATGCATGGAAGACAATCCAATCTTTCATCCGTACTTCAACTGCTATCGGGAGCTTTCGCTCTAAACCAATCGCCTGCCCAATCGCACCGATTTCAAGTGCCTCTGCCTGCGTCAACGATGACAACTGCAAAGCCTTGGCCTCAAGAGCCAAACCTTCACTTGTAAACCCACCAGTCGTCGCCACCACGCAAGTATCATGGCTCAATGCTGACAATTCCAGAAACTGACCTCGTTGTTCACCCACTCTGCCTCGGCGGAAACGTATTTGGCTGGACCGCAGACGAAAAGCAGTCTCACGATGTCTTAAACGCCTATGCCTCCCACGGTGGCAACTTCATCGATACCGCCGATGTCTATAGCGAATGGAAACCAGGCAATAAGGGCGGCGAATCCGAAACCATCATCGGCACCTGGCTTAAGTCACAAGATCGCAGCAAGTTCGTGATTGCAACCAAGGTCGCCAAGCTTTCCACCCGCCCCGGCCTTCGCCCTGAGAACATCATCGCCGCCTGCAACGACTCACTCCGCCGCCTACAAACCGATTACATCGATATCTACTATTCACATCACGACGATGCCGAAGTACCCATGGCAGAAACCTTGGGTGCTTACGCTCAATTAATCAGCGAAGGAAAAGTTCGCCATATCGCCGCCTCACAACACACAGGCGCACGATTACAAGAAGCCCTCAATATTTCTAGAGAAGAAGGCTTGCCTCAATACATCGCTCTTCAAGATCACTACAACTTAATGGAGCGCAACCCATTTGAATCAGAACAACAAGAAGTTCTCGCAACAAACAACATCAGCGCCCTACCTTTCTACTCACTCGCCCGCGGATTCCTTTCAGGCAAGTACCGCCCTGGTGTAACCGTTGATTCTGTCCGCGCAGATGGCGTTAAGGAATATCAAACCGATAAAGGCTGGGTGGTAGTTGCAGCCCTCGATGAAATCGCAAAGGCACATAACTCATCAGTTTCGGCAATTGCTCTCGCTTGGCTTCGTTCAAACCCAATTGTCAGTACACCGATTACATCGGCTCGCACAGTCGAACAACTGAATGAAATCATCGAAGTTGTTCATCTTTCAGAGTACGAAGTAAAGAAACTCAACGCAGCTAGCGCTTATTAACCTTTATTAGCTCCATACGACCAGGCTGTTCCATCGTGGCGATTAATTGTCCAAAAAGAGTATTCAGCTAACTCAGGTCGTCCAATCCACTTCTGTGCATCCACACCATCAACCATCAACGCAGTTGCCAACGCATCACAGATAGCCCCATCAGGTCCAATAACACTGGCAGAGCGCGCACCGATAGCAATCAGCCCCGTATGTGGATCTACGATGTGCGCACCCTTTTCATAATCACCACTAGTAGCAACTGATCCATCAACCACATCAAAGAACTTCACATATTTCTCAACATCATCAGGGCTAGCAATACCTATATTCCACGGCCCACCTTCAGGCTTCCCACCCCGCAGAACAATGTCGCCAGAGGCATTAATCAATACCTTTTCAACCCCTGCCGAAACCAGCATCTGCGCACCGACTTCAGCAGCCCACCCTTTAACTAGCCCAGACGGATCAAATCCTCCTACTGCTTTCCAAGGATCAAATGCACCCAAAGTTAACTCACGAGAAAATTCACAGAGCGCCCAAACTTGCTGCACATATTCACTTGCATCTTCAATCGATAACTCACCACGTCGAATCTGTGAAACTTGTGAATCAGATATATATGTCGAGAAATCTCGATCTACTTGAAAAAAGAATTCTTCTACTTCATCAATCGCAGCACTAACAGCAACTTCATCTAACCCTGACGAGGTTGCCTCAATGACGACAACCGTTCCCCAGGTTTCAACAAGTCTTTTTACTGTCACAACCCTGCCTTGTTGATTGCAGATTTCACTGATGACCAGAATGCATCGGCAGTAAATGATGCTTGCGATTTACAGCTATTGGAAGTTCCACAAGGCAAGCTTGCTGCTGAATATTGCTTCACCTGTTCAACGGTGATCTTGCCCGAATTTACAAAGGGAATAATTGCAGAGAGTGAATTCTGACTCCATGATCGCGGGGATTGCGAAGCAATTACATTTGTAATAGATCCATTACTAAATGTCACTGTCGCTGAAAGTGTTCCGTAGTTACGCGCATTAAAAGATGCACCCGTAACAGTTCCTGAATATCCGCCACTAGGGGTTGCAACCGTCGGCGTAGCCGACGGAGTCGCACTCTGCGTAGTTGCTGGTGCCCCAGAAGTATTTGGCTGTTTTGTTCCAACAGCCTTTGTTGCTGCAGGAGTAGGCGCCACAGTCGTTGCAGATTGAGTCGCAACTGGTGCAGTTGGTTGAGTAGATCCAGTTACTGCACCAAGTGATCCAGTCAGCCCACTAACATCTTGAGTCGACGTGAACTGCGGCGGTGTAATGGCCAAGACAGCACCAAGCCCACCGACTGTGCCACCTGCAATTAATAATGCGCGTTTCATGGGGTAACTATCTCTTTCAACCCTGAGAGGTAACTGAGTCCGAACGGTGTCATATCTACCAATCCTCACTCAGAGTGGAAGGCAAAAGCTTCATCGTGGAAGCGGTTCTTAGGCACTCCTAGGTCCTCAGCAGCCTGTTTCACGGTCTCTACAAGCGGCCCAGGGCCACAGATGTAGATATCTGAGTCAGCAATCCGTGGAACCAATTCTTCAAGCGCCTTCGCATCCATCGGATGTTCGTTGCGAGATCCCACCAAGTAATGAACCCGTATCGTGCCCCCCGAATTAGCCTGTAAGTAATCAAGTTCTTCCTTCAGCACTAAATCCTCTTTACGCGATACGCGATAGATAACATCTAGCTGCACGCCATTCTTAAACTCATCCATCAGCGCACGAATCGGCGTAATACCAACGCCACCACCGACCATCACCACATGTGGTCTTGTTGCACGCCCCGCAGTGAATGCACCGTATGGACCTTCAACGAATACTCGTGTTCCTCGCTTTAAGAATGCAAGTGAGCGAGAGTGATCACCCAAATCCTTCACAGTCACACGTAAGAAATTCTCAGTCGGCGCAGCCGAGAGAGAATAGGGGTGTGACATCAAGAAGTGACCACGAATTAAGAAGCGCCACCCAAAGAACTGTCCACCCTCAGCCGAAAGCTTATGCAGATTACGCCCCTTCATGATCACCGAGATAACCCCGGGGCCTTCAACCACAACTTTGTCCACAACTAAATTGAGTTCTAGCGAGCGCCACAGTGGAATACCAAATCGGTAGCAGACAACACAGACTGCCATCAACACATACAAAGAAGTCCAGTACAGTCGATTAAGTGGATGCCCCACAAACATCTGACCATTAAGCACCTGGTGCATAAATGAAACAGCGATAGCAATGTATGTATAGATATGGATAATCCACCATGTCTCATAACTCATCTTCGCTCGCGCCTTCTTATATGAAGTCACTCCCGCCATTACCATCAAGATAAATCCCGCCAGCGCCGGCCACATCCACGCCATCGAATTAACCATCCGCCACATCTCGACAGCCAGCATCACGCCGTCTTGGCCAGCAGATGACACCACGATAAAGAGCACGTGCGTCCCAATGAGATACAAACTCCATGGCCCCAGCTTTCGATGCCAGGTCACCAATCGATCGTGCCCCACCCCGCGTTCAACCCACGGAATGCGCGCAATCAAGAAGATGCCCACCACCGCAAAGAAAGTCCCTGTAAGGGCCGCCAAGCGCGATACAGATGCGACCACCGCATAGACCGATGAGATATCGCTCTTCCTCATCGTCGTCACCTGCAGAGCCAACGTCAGCCCCAAGCCAATCCCTAAGAACCACGAAGCCCAATCAACCCCAGCCGATGAGTGCTTCTTATAGGTGGCCCCAGTGCTTTTCATACCCAAACCTTCCCCTACTTTCCTGAGAACCACCTGCAAGTAACCCGAGCCACCACTTAACAAAGCAGCATAAAAGATAGACTCACGCCCATGCGCGCTTTCATCACCGGTGGTGCCGGTTTCATTGGCTCTCACCTCGCCGATGCCCTCATCGCCCGTGGCGATAGCGTCACAATCCTCGACAACCTTTCCACTGGCTCAAGGAAGAACATCACTCACCTCGAAGGCAAAATCATTGTCCACGCAGGTGACATCCGCGATAAAGAACTCGTCGACAAGATGGTCTCTGAATCAGACACCATCTTTCACATGGCAGCAGCCCTTGGTGTTAAGAACATCATGGAACACACCATCGAATCCATCGACCGCAACTTCGCAGGCTCTGAAGTAGTTCTAAACGCCGCAACCAAACATGACAAGCGCCTACTCATAGCATCAACATCTGAGATCTACGGCAAGAACCCAAACCAACCTCTTCATGAAGAATCAGATCGTGTAGTCGGCGCCCCACAAAAGATTCGATGGACATACTCCGACGCAAAGGCACTAGAAGAAGCTGTTGCACACACCCTTCACAAGACCCACGGCCTCAAAGTCACCACAGTCCGCTTTTTCAACACCGTCGGACCGCGCCAAACCGGCCAATACGGAATGGTTGTTCCCCGCTTTGTTCAATCTGCTCTCAAGAACGAAGACATCACCATCTACGACGACGGCAGTCAATCACGGGTTTTCTGTCACGTAGAAGATGCCGTCCGCGCAGTGCTTTCGTTACTCGATTCCGACACAACAATTGGTGACTACTTTAATGTCGGTGGCGTTGGCGAAACCACAATCAAAGAACTAGCCCAGCAAATCATCAAGCAGACCAATTCAAAGTCAGAAATTAAGTTCATCCCATATTCAGATGCTTACCCTGCAGGCTTTGAAGATATGCAGCGCCGAGTGCCAGATGTCTCAAAAATCAAGAAAGCGGTTGGTTGGACTCCAACCCACACTCTCGATTCAATTATCGATAGCGTTGCAAAGAGTTTTTCTTAAAGCCCTTTAGCTCCAGCAACTTTTCCAGTCGTATCAAATACATACGGTGCACTGGCCAAAATATCGCGTTCTTTAACGTCATCGTGCTTGGTTATTACGAGAGCAATATCCGCCCCTGACAAAAGCGATGATGACTCGCCATTCCAGCTTTCGACTACATCGTCGTGCCAAGAGACGACCGCGCCACGTTTACGCAAGTGCTCAATGACGAGCTCTGCGGCAGTTTCTCGAACATCTGCCACGTTCGGCTTATAGGCAACACCGACCACAAGAACGCTCTTACCTGAAAGTGATCCACCGTTATCAGTTTGAACTCGATCAACTACGTATTTCGACATCTCAAGGTTCACTTCATTTGCTCGACGAATGAAAGTGGCAGGAGCCCCATGTTCCTCAGCTACTGCTGCCAAATATGTTGGATCCACCGGAATGCAGTGGCCACCGACACCAGCACTCGGTGTAAATTTCATAAAACCATAAGGTTTTGTGTTTGCTGCATCCAAAGTCTCATAAACGCTGATTCCTAATGAGTGAGCAATCTGAGCAAATTCGTTCACGAGGGCAATATTTACTTGACGGAATGTATTCTCAAACAGCTTCGCAGCCTCTGCTACCTCTGGAGAAGAAACTTCAACTAACTCATCGCAGAACTTGGAATAGAACTTAAGCGTCATCTCATTGGCTTTAGGTGTTAATCCCGCATATAAACGAGGTGTGTTCTTTTGGTTGTAATCCCCACGACCTGGATCTACTCGCTCAGGGGAGATTGCGTATAAATGTTCAATCAAGTTCTTTGAGTATTTTTCAATCGCTGGCTTGATGTAGTTACGAAGCGTCCCAGGAAATGATGTCGATTCGTTTATTACCAAAACTGGTTTTGTGACATTTTCACCAATTGTTCTACAAGCAGCATCAATAAACGCTAGGTCTGGTTGGCGATCTTTGGTAAGTGGCGTTGGAACCGCAATGACAACGAGGTCAGCATCTGCAATCTCAATCCCATTGGTGGTAGCGCGGTATCTGCCAGCCTTAATCCAAGTTTGCAACACCGAACCTTCAACACCTTCAATATGTGAAATTCCTGAATTTAACTGATCAACAACCCGTTGGTTATTGTCGAACCCGATTACTTCAAAGAATTCCCCCGCAAATGCAGAAATTGTGAGACCGACATACCCCTGTCCAATGATTGCAACTTTCATTGAATAGAAGTTACATCTGGGTTTAGTGGATCTAAGCGCTTCATATTCTCAAGTGCTAGCGCTTTTTCCTCTGCAGTTGAATCCCTGATTAAATAAAGAATTTTCCAAAGGTCGAAGGCCTCGGGATTCCAATTCACAGCTTCAAGTGCATACTTGTGTGACAGATTAAATAAATTGCTCTGCTCGAGGGTTTGAATATTATTCACATACATCGTCGAATTCTGAGGGTTAAAGTAGCTGGCCTGCATGGATTCCTCAATGGCGGGAACCGTTCGCGCCAATTGAGCGCTCCTCCATTTTACATCTGACGCAAAAGGTGGAAGGGCAATCAGCAATCCAACAACCCCCCCAACGAGCCCAATCAAAAACATCTGCGGTTGGATTGACTGGCTTTGCGTCTTTCTCTTTGCCTGATTTTCTGATTGGTTGAATTCTTTAGTCTCGGATCTTGTTGAACACTCATACGCAATAAGCAAGCCACTCAGCAACCATCCCCAGACCGCAAGCCCGATTTGGTTAATGCTAATGATTGATTGCACTTGATATCCCACCCAGGCGGTCACCAATACGGCAAGAATTGGGTCGTATGCCTTGGTTCGAATTATCATTTTTATCGCGGCTAAACCAGCGAGTCCCATAATTGATAGATATGTAAGGAATAGCGGCCACCCACCAAAGGCAAACATGTCGAGTGGAACATTGTGGGCTGCATTGACCACTGTATTGACACCCGGAAGCTCAATCGCATGGAGATCGCGAGACCGTCGATACCAATCACCAAAGGAATCCATTCCGACGCCAGTAATTGGATGACTTTCGCCAGTATTCCAGCCTGCAAGCCAGTACTGGCCTCGCAAAGAGACAGAAGTCTTATAAATGTAGCTAGTTAATGGACCGATTTGTAAGGCTCCTAGGAGTGCAAATAAGCCCGTCACAAAACTCACCAGCAAATAACCAATTGTTGCTGCATTGCCGAATCGAGAACGGATGAAGAGAAATCCGAGAATTCCTACTCCAAGGGCTGCGACAACCCGTCCTTGAATGGCATGAGAGTCATAAATTTCGAAAGCTGTAACTGGGAGAACTACAAGAAGTGAATATCTCATCATTTTTGGAGCTGAGGATCTCAATGCAAAAGCTAGATACGCGGTAAAGAATATGCCAAGGAAGGATCCAATAAAGTTTGGATTACCCAATGTTCCGAGAATGTTTCCGTACGGATTAGACCATCCTACGAAGTCTCCAAACATAATCACCCAAAGGCAGTATGCGATATTTATGATTCCGGCAAATAGCAGGCCATTAATTACAGCTTCAAAATTAGATGGTCTTCTAACAATTAACGCTGACAAGAAAATAGAAGCCAAGAACAGGTACGTCAGGAACCCATTGTTGCGCCCGTAGCTACCGTATAAATTTTGCGTGACCGGGGAATCGCTCGAAATTAGTGCGAACAACATTGAAAGCATGAACAGGCATACAAATAGAAGGGTGAGCTTGTGCGCCCTAAGCAAGTTGCGAGTAGCTGAAGAAATCAGGACACCCAGGGCGGACAAGCCTATTACGCCGATTGCCACAAATTTTGGTGTGTTAACTGGATCAGTTACCGAACCGCTGATAATCAAAATTGTAGTTAACGCCGCGCCTACTGAGAGAATTTTAGTTATTAATTTTTCGCTAATCGCAGTACTCATGGACAAATTCTATCTGTAGAAAGGCCGAATCCCGGCTCCCCCGAAGGGGAACCGGGATTCGGTTCTGATCTTTTCAGTCAAAGGCGGCTAATTAAGCACGAACCTTCTTCTGGATCTTGATGACTAGGTTAGTCAATGATGTGATCTGAGCCTTGAGGCTTGCGACCAACTTAGCAACAGTTGCTGAAAGTGCTGCAACTGCATCTGATGCATCCTGAGCTGCAGCTGTTGCTGCATCTGCTGCATCTGCTGCTGCAAGAGCTGCATCTGTAGCTGCATTAGCTGCATCTGTAGCTTCGTTAGCTGCATCTGTAGCTGCATCAACTGATGAGTTCACAACAGAAGCTGTTGCTGAAATTGCAACCTGGCCTGTTAGTGGAAGAGCTGTTCCACCTGTTGCCTTGATTGTTACATCACCCTGTGCTGGCATGTATACAACGTATGTCTGTGATCCTGCTGTAGCACCTGTGCCGTTAGCAGCAACAGATGTTACGCGTGTCGCAGTCAAAGTATCGCTGAGTGAACCAAATGCGATATTTGTTGTGATACCACCTGTAGCAAGAAGGTTCTGACGATCTGCGCCTGCAAGTGTCTTTCCATCCTTATCCAAAGGTGTCACTGTGATGAGTGCCTTCTCGAATGGTGCGTATGACGCCTTATCGAAAGCAATCTTTACAGACGCTGGTGCAGCAGCTGAAACAGTTACTGTAACTTCGTTTGAAGTCGCTGTAGCTGCAGCAACTGTTGAAGCATCAATGACCTTGAACTTTGCTGTACCAGCTGCAATAGCTGTTACTGGGCAGAGGATTCCGTCTGTTGAGTTCCAAGCAGCACACTGAACTGGTGTTGTAGCTGAACCAGCAACAAGTGCATCTGCTGCTGCTGAAGCAACGATGTATGCAGTTCCTGTCCAGTTAGTTCCGTTAGCATCAACTGCTGCTACTGAAACTGCACCTGCGTTAGCACCAACAGCAAGAACTGGGTTGTTAACAGCAGCTGTGATTGTCTTTGCAGCCTTAGCGTAGAAAGTCACTGACTTAGATGCTGAGTATCCGCTTAGTGTTGAGATTGCGATAGTCGATACGCCCGCAGTTCCATCAGCAAGCACACGGATGCGCTGGCTTCCTGTAGATGCAATCTTTACTGACTTACCGTAAGTGGTTCCATCGAAGCTGATCAATCCAGCGCCTGTGACAGTTGCTGTTACTGAATCAAGAACTGTAGCTGTACCTACGCCTGAAGCGTTGTACTGGTTCAAGATAATTGTTGCATCGACGCCTGTGTTGTTTGTAGCTTCACCTGTTACTGCAGCATCTGCAGTACATGTTGAAACGTCACCAGCACAAATGAATGAAGTTGTCCGGCTTACATCAACAGCTGTTGATGCTGAAGCCAGAGCAGCAATTGTGATTGTGAAGTCTGCAGATGTTGATGAAACTAGTGTCGCACCAGCGTATGAAGATACAAGAGCGGTGTATGTAAATACACCAGCTGTATCAAGACCAGCAGTCTTTGACTCTAGCTGAACACCGAACTTAGCACCGATGTATCCAGCGGAACCTGAGAATACAACCATTGGCGCAGAGCTTGCTGTAATGGATTCAACGCCGTTTGTGCTTCCCCACTTTGTAGCTGCAGCATAAGCGCCACGGCTAGTTGAAACGAGAGTTGATGATGATGAGCCAGTTGTTGTGTCCATATAGCTCATGCGTGCAATTGCAGATGTATTTGCTGTGATGTCCTTGGCGATGAATGTTACGGTAATTGAATCTCCCGCTCCAACATCAACAAGTCCCGCAACAGAAATTGTTGCTGCAGTTGATGAATCTGACTTTCCATTAGCTGCTGTTCCGTTTGTCACTGTAAGTGACAAGTTCGCAACGCTCGCTGATGATGGTGCAACAGAGAGAACTCCGAGGCCCAACGCAGCAACAGCTACAAGCGCGATGCGCTTGAATGTTGTCTTTGTAGACATTTGTTTCCTTTCGATAGTCGATCTACGGAATTTCCGTAGGTCGGCTTGGAATTGATTTCTCAACTCCTCTCGATTCATCGCACGTGCTGATGAATCAAATTCTCCACCGTGTATCCGGACGCGGTGAAGAAACTTATTTAATTATGCTCCGGGTACAAGTACCGCCTGAGCCAAAATTTGGGTCTTGCTCGCATTGAGCAAGAGACGAGACGTGATTGTCTTAGGTGCGCCAACAAGGTCGTAGCCGCGGTCGCCCACGGGGATTACGAACTCTGAAGTTGGGGTCGAGAGTAGGGAAATTGTAACGGTCATAAGGTACTGGCCATTGGACATACGCTCAAAATCCACGCTCGTGGCGTCAGCGTTAGCTACCGCCCAATTCCCGTTGATTCCGAAGGAAACGTAACCGACCTCATACTTTGTGCCGTTGCCATCGACTGTGATGGTCTGATCGATCATCACGTTTGGTCCACCCCCAGATGTGATGGCCTGGGTGGCCAAAATTGTGCCTTCTTCGGTCGCAATCGGAGTATTGCGGTTTACGCGGATCTTCCCGATTGGACCATTTTCACCTGCGACGGTGAATCCTGTTGGGACGCCCTCATTATCAAGGCCAGGCCAGTAGGCCTTTGCGCTCTTGACGTATACGCCAGAAACCATGGTTGATGACTTCTTGGCTGGCATCGAGATAGATGGAGCTGGTGATGGTGAGTCTGTTGAACTAGACCCAGCAACCGCACCTGAAGAATCGTTTGAGCTGACCGTTGGAAGAACGCCTTCACGGCCAGTCATCGAGTTAAAGCCAAGGAAGGCTGTCACTACTAATAGTAGGGAGAGAGCAACTTTTGAAGACTTGGCTGCAAGCTCAGATGCCTTCTTATAGGTGGTTGAAAGCATGTCGAGAGCAGTAAGGCCACGCTCTTGATCGATAACAAGCTCTGAAAGTACGCGGCGAAGAGATGTGCGAGCGCGCGAAACAGTGTGGCGCACTGCAGATTCCTTGATTCCAAGCTCCGCTGCGATTTCCTCTGTTGAACGGCCTTCCATCTCCCACATAACAAGCGCTGCACGCTCAGCAGGGGAGAGAAGTGCCAAAGCCTGGCGAATAATTGCTGCATCTTCCGCCTGAGTAAGAACTTCTGAATGATCACCTGAAACCTGCCATGCAGCCTCAACTTCAGCCTGGGCATCATCGATAACCACAAGGTTTGGACGGCGCCCTTCCATGCGGAAGTAGTCGATGCAGAGGTTTTCAATGGTGCGGTGCAAATAAGAGAGTGCGTGCTCCTGTGATTCAAGCTCAGGGGCAGCGAGCATGAACTTAATAAGAGAGTCTTGAGTGATCTCTTCAGCCTTAGCTGAATCCTTCAATACGCGATTGGCATGCGCGAGTAGCTCTGAACGGTGCTCAGTGTAAAAAGCCCCCAGTTCAGCAACAGTCCATACGCTAAGTGCCACTTTATTGATCCTTCATTAACCGGTTATGGTCTTACAGAGCCAACCGTCGCTGCCTCTATCCCCTACTACGAATCCCAGTCTAGATTGTCGCGGGAAGGGGACAAAACGGACAAATTGACTAGAGGCCCATCAGGCCGGCTTGGTGGTCGAAGTCAGGAATCAGGCCTCTTACCTCGTCAAAGGTTCCTGTGGCGAGAATTTGCCCATCTCGAAGGTAGGCGATTTGATCTGCATGCCTCACGGTAGACAGCCTATGGGCAATCATAATTACTGTAACTGTCCCCCTAAGATTCGAGATTGCTGTTGAGATATCAAACTCAGTTTGTCCATCTAGCGAACTTGTCGCTTCATCAAGCACCAGCATCTTGGGTCTTGTGAACATAGCTCGGGCTATTCCAAGTCTCTGTCTTTGTCCACCACTAAGTTTTGTACCTCTTTCCCCAACCTCGGTATCGAGACCATTTGGCAACTCGCGTACATGTTCAGACAGCTGGGCAATTTCCAGTGCTTCCCACACCAAATTATCGTCGACATATTGTCTGGAGAACCCGAGTGCTACGTTATCCCGAACTGTTCCGTTTGAAATCGCCACATCTTGAGGAACATAAGAAATTGCTCCCGGCCATTTACTTATAGTTACAAGTGGTGGATATCCCGAAATTTTAACTTCCCCAGAATCTGCGGTCAGGACACCCAGAAGCAAATCCACGAGAGATGTTTTTCCTGCACCAGAACCGCCGACGATTGCCACAGATTGACCCGCGCTTACGAGAAGGGTCGCACCTGAAACCGCCTGCTTGTGTGCATCAGGGTAAGAAAATGAGACGTTATTCAATTCAACAGTTGAATTGAATCCATCATGGTCGATACTTACAAAATCATTCACAGGCTCTGGTGAAGTTTCAGATCCAAGGAAATCAATTAAATCTAAGGTCGGAGTTGCTGCCCCTAGTGACCCTCGAATAGAGATTGAACTTTGTTGAACACGCAATACGGCTGGTGCAATTCTACTTCCCGCTGCCAAGAAAACGGCGAGAGTTGCCACTGCGTGACTCGCATCTTGTAAATAGAATTGGACTGCACTTATCAACAGCGCGCCTATCACTACAGTTGTTTCAACAATGTACTTACTCACGCTCGGCAAAAACGAAACTTCTGCGAGGGTATCCGCCAATTGCATCCGGATGTTTCCAATTTCTCTGGCATAAAATTCTCTACGATTTCTAACGATTGCTTCACGATAAGAATTTAGGACCTCTACGATTTTCTCCGAACTTTGAACTGTATATTCTGATTCTTGAATTCCTAAAGTTCGTGCCTTTTCGTGCATTAACTTGTACAGTGCAAATCCAATTAGGGCAAATACTAGAAATGAACTAATGGCAATCGATGGATCAACTACAAAAAGACCTGCGGCCATTACTATCAGAATGGCGGCATCTGCAATTAATGAAACAGCAGATGCCAAGACTCCAAGCGTGATTACTCTAACGCCTTGAGTTACAGAGTAAAGCGTTTGCTGAGTAGTTCTTTCTTGAACTGCTAGCAATGATTTGGCAAGAAGTCTCGAAATCAAAGTAGAGGAAATAACTGCGCCTCTTCTGCTTAAAAACAACAAAGTTCGTTTTGTGAAGATGATTGAAAAAATTGTCCGGCCAATTAATATAGTTGCAGCGGCTAAGCCTAAAATCGCAGCTTGCTCCTGAAAAGAATACCCATCCAGACCTAGCAGGTTTAATGCCGCACTAACCCTGTTACCTGGTTGCTTTGATTGAACCCCATTTACAGCCAAGGCACCCAGCACACCGATAACGGCAACACCAATTAAATCTAACAATGCCATTAATATTTGTAGTACCACGACGGCCAAGATTTTTCTTCTATCGCTTTGGGTTAGTAAAGAGATTGAACGCCCTAAGACAGAATTTGCAAGAGTTTTGCGAATTACGCTAGGCGATAGATTCATGTTACGAATACTACGTCCGAAATTACTACCACCCAGCATCGCAACGTGTCCAATGAGGCGGTATCAATTGTGCTGGCTCAGGCGAATTCCTGAACCACGGAGAAGGAGCGATGACTGATGAATCTTTACTAAAGGATAAGAAGGCACCCCACCAGCTAAAGGTTGAATTTGCGATTACATACCCGTAGCCAAGTCTCATGACTTGAAGAGTTGCTGCAGCGGATTCCTCGACTTCAGGAATTAACCGAATTTCCATGTTTAGATCAAGGGGGAGAATCTGCCGTGCCTCGTCCAATTCATCTGAGAACAACCAAATAGCGCCATACTTTTTGCTCGCCAGCTGTTTTTGAATTGCTGTGGTGTAGTACTTTTGAGTAGGTATTCCAAAATTGTTCTCGTTCTTGTAGTCACCTAGACGAACATGTACTACAAGCGGTTTTTCAACTGATGCTAAATCGCGATACTGTTGCAATTTCGTAGATTCCACGCTTAGCTCTAAACTTTGCAGTTTCTCCAATACTTGAGGCGCGGAGGCCCAGTGGTAAGTTTGAAAATAACCAATTAATAGTTGGGCTCCATTTGACTGCCCTAACTCCGAGAATCCAACGCCCTTGGCAATTATTAATTTAATTTTCTGCCGGAAGTGAAAGCTTAAAATTATTGTGCCCGCCAGAATTGTTGCCGCTTTAAAACTTCTCAATCGCTCGAGCCCTCTTGTGTATAAACCCTGGCGGAGTAAGTAACCTGCAACTTTTCTCGTAAACCGGCTTGCACTAGTGGAAACTTCGGTTTCTTTGATTTTGAAAGAGTAGATTTCGGCCTTTCCGGACTTTGAAAGTCTTGGATTTCCAAGTGAAGATACTAGATGTACATTGAACTCGGAATTTTCAAAGAGAACGGCAGCGTATTGGAACAATTGGTTACCTAGCCCACCGGTCAAAGAAACGAGTCTAACTTTTTTCATGCTTGTTCCACCGTGCTTTTCCCGCAAATATATAAATGACTGATTGTGTCAAGTAAACACTTGAAATCAAACTATTACCCTTACCAATTCTTAAGATTGCCACGATGGCTGCAATCTTAATCTCCTTGGTCGCTTTTCTTAAGGAAGTAATAAATTGTCTTGCAATTAAGAACATGTCAAACTTCAACTGGTGGTTGCTCACTTGAGAATTTCGAGTTCCTATTTCAAGCATGGCTCGCGGCAAGTCGGCCAGCGCTAACTTGGATTTTGTCAACTGTGTTGAATTTCCTACAAAGTATGTGTAAAACTCACTAGAAGTAAATTGAATTCGTCTTTCTGCAATTCTAATTTTACTCAAAAAGACTTGATCTTCAGCCATGAGCAATCCAGGAAAACGAAAACTCTCGATTGAAGAAGTTCGAAAAATCATCCTCCACACTCCAGGATTCATTGCGATATCTTGAAGATTTCTTGGTTTATCCCAATTCGAAATTACTCCTGTGTTCTCGTCGACTTTTCTGAAACTCCCAACAATTATTTCTATGGAATTGGGGATGGTTTCGATTTCGGACATAACTGACTCAACGAAAGGGGAATCATCGCTATCCCAAAATGTAATCCATTTCCCATTCGCCCTAGTTATTCCTTGATTTCTTGCCGTACCGGGATTTCCGTAATTGCCTTCAATAACTTCAATGAATTCCGTACTTAGCTGACGAATAAGTGTTGCTAATTGCTCACCAGTTGCAAGGTCTCGCTTATCATGAATTATCAACACTTGAATTGGATACCTTTTCGCAATATTCAACCACTCTTCTAATCTCGCAAGCCTCCCGGCCATTAGAGTGACAGGAACAACCACGGTAAGTTCAACGCTTCGCTTTAGCACAGGTCTCGCCATCAAACTACTGGGTTTCGAGATTTCTCATGACCCCAAACAATTACGTAATTATCGGGACCGGTGCTTGGCGACTCCTCATAAACATCAAAGGGTGGCAATTTCTCTTTGAGTTCAGTCAGGGTGTGTTTCCCATTTTGGCGGCCAGTAATGTCTGACAGCCCGCTATTCATTATTAAGTATCCACGTTTAGATTTCTGAAGTACTTGAGTGATGTAAAGGTCCTGTATTTCCCTTGGGAGTTCCGAGAACGCATAGTTGCTGATGACAAGGTCATAGTTTTCTTTGGCGTTGTCACTTAGAGTGCACATTCTTACAAGCGCGTATGTTTGAAGTTCTTCCAGAAAATACTTTGTAATTAACTGAGCATCTGGCAGATCAAAAATCGAATAACTCGTAACGTCGAAATCTTTCATCAAAATTGCGGCTTGGCCACCGTAACCTGCACCTATTTCTACAAAACTCCCGCCTAGTTGATTTCCGAAGATTTCCCTCAATTCGCTTGAAACACTCAAGTACCTAAGCGTTGTTGGACTAATTTTCAAGGAAGCTGAGTACTTATAGGTAATAGGGTTTCCTATCAAATCATTTAAAGCATAAGAAGAGATATCTAAGTTTTCTTGTTTATTTAGCGTGTTTAATCGATCTAGATACCTCTTTCCCTGTGCGTAAGAGACGGTTTCAACTATTTCCCTGTACATAAACACTCGTCTGAATCTCTTTTTCAGGTCTTTACTGCTCGCTATTGCACCGATACATCTGACGTAAGGAGTTTTTTCGCTATCACTCAATCGTCTAGAGCCTAGTGACCTAGGGCTGTGAAAGCCCACAAATGTCGACAGAAGAAATCTATGTAGTGCATCAATAATACGTAGGCAGAAAGATTTAACATTCTGGATCATCTGCAAACAGTACAACAGCGGGGTTCAATTACGAAGTAACCTCCTCTCTCTAAGCCACCTGTAGAGTACTCAGCATGGATTTGGTCTTTGTACACTTCAACACTAAATTGCCCCGGCATTTAGAGTTAAACATCGAGCGATCATTGCGCCTTTTCCCCGCGAGGAATGTTCACCTGCTGACAGACCAGGATGTTGGTCACTTAAGAGGTAGAAACTTACGAATACATCATCTAAGCCAAGATAATCGTTGGCATGAATTGAATTCTTCACTAATTCACCCTAAAGATTTTCGTGGAAATTTTTGGTTGACTTCCCTTGCACGATTTTTTGCCCTCTCGGATTTTGCTGAGGTACATAAGGCGCCATTTTTACATATTGAGTCAGATGTATTGATTTCGAATGATTTTCCATTCGATACTTTGAGTGAATTGAAGTATGACCTAGCTTTTCCTATTGTTAGTGATTCCCAGGCAATTGCAAGTACCTTATATATTCGAAATCACTCCGCAGCGAAACTGCTTGCAAATTACTCACTTGAATGCTCACGGCAAAATTCTTCCACCACAGATATGCTGGTTCTGTTTAACTTTATGACTGAATTTCCTGATTTAGTGTCCATTCTACCATCAGGATTTTCACATGCACGGAGTTTAGAGGCTCTATCTTGCCGCCAGAAGGTGATTGATTCTGAAATTTATTTTAAAGCCGCCTTTGACGGTTTTGATTTTGGTAGGTTCCTTTTTGGTGATGATCCTCGAAATGCAAGAGGTTTTTCAATTTTAAGAAAAAAAGACCCAAATTCTTTCCTAGATGTCGGCAAGTTGACATTGGTCACAACAGAGAATCGTACTTTCCCATCTATTCGTCTCAAGTCTAATGGAGAGCTAATCCCTTTATATAGTTTGCATATTCATTCTAAGAATTTATCTATGTTCAAATCCGAAAAGGAAGCCCAAGTAATCAAACGTGCGGTTGAAAATTCAAGTTTGCCACCGCAAAAGATTTTTGTGTTCTCAGTTTTTTGTAAGTCTGCAATGCAGGCAATCTGGAGAAGAATTAGGAGAATGATAAAGCAATGACACTGTCTAATCCTTCAATTCCCGCACTAATAATTGCCTACCGAAGATCAGAACCTGTGCTAAGAATCATTGAAGTTTTAGCTAAGTCAGGTGTGACCAAAATTTATATTGCGCTTGACTCTGCAAATCTTGAGAACGCACTCGCTAAAGCTGAATCAGAAACTCTATTTCTCTCGCTCTTAAGAATGCAAGAGAATTCGCCACTTGAAATCAAAATTGCAAAACATTCAGAGAATGTTGGCTGCTCCGCTGCTGTGCTCTCTGCATGCGATTGGTTTTTTTCCAATGAGGAGTACGGAATAATTCTTGAAGATGACTGCATTCCTTCTGAAGATTTTATGAATTTTGCGCTTTCAGCGAGAGCAATTATCGAGCAACATTCGAATGTATGGATGGCGTGCGGAACACAGTTTGCGCCGTCACATTTGATGGATGATGCATGGATTACCTCGCGCTATGCATTGATTTGGGGGTGGGCTACGAGTCGAGATAAGTGGCGACTTGTTATGGATTTGATTTTGAATCCAAAAACTATTGGCGCATCGTCTCTTGTTGATCCATCTGAACGTCAGTATTGGAATGCAGGTTCCCGTCGTTCATCTCTCGGAATAGTCGACGCATGGGATAACGTCTTAATCGCCCAAATGATCGCGCATGGCGCGGAAGCTGTTCTGCCTCAAGCCAGTCTAGTTTCAAATGTTGGTTTTGATTCGGCGGCAACGCACACAAAGAATCACTCTCAATGGTTGAATCATGTGCCCGCCTCATTCAATGTGCCCAAATGTGCACCAAGTTTCAATCACGACGTTAATGACTGGTTAAAAAAGCATTTTTACGGAATTGCATTTCGTCACCTGTTCTCAACGAGAATTACACAATTTTTTGATTTAGTCTCAGGAAAACATGCACGTTCGATTTCACTTAAAGAACGCTCTAATCGAGCCGCAGGGAACTTCAACTATTTCTAGATCAAGCTGTCATACAACTCAAAATATTGTTTTGCGATATTTTCTTCACCAAAAACTTCCTTAGCTAACGACCTTACGTTGGTGGGATCAAATGAATCCGTTAAGTTGCTCAAATGGCCAGCTAACGACTTTGAGTCTTCAGATTCAAACGTAGGCATCCCAAATTTTTGTAAAATCTCTGGAATTCCTCCTACATTCGAGCCAATGACCCTGACCCCCAAGGCTAACGCCTCGCCGATCACACTAGGCGAGTTGTCCTCTGTGCTTGGCACAACTAATACATCCAAATCGATTATTTCCGAAATTACCTCTTCGTCGGAGTTGGCAACAACTTGCGTAATGCGATTTGTTTTTGTAGCTTCGCGCAATTTGCCTTGACCGATTAACTTTAGAGAATAGTTCTCACCGGGCCGCGAGGACAGTAAATCTAGCGTCGCCATCAGTACATCTAGGCCTTTGTACGGATTATCCAAATTTGCAGATATAAATCCAATCTTTAGGGTCCCGCTTGCTTTTCTCACTGGCTGGTCAGCAAAGTAATTCGATGGGATTGGATTATTAATCACTGATACTGAAATTCCTTGTCCGATTGCTGAATCTTGGCATATTTTCGCTAGCCAATTAGAAGGCGTGACAAAACTTATTCTCTTAATCTTCGCGATTGCTTCTCTTTGAGCCTTGAATGAGTTACTTATCAAAAAGTTCCACGGATTTCTCACTTGGGGGCAAGGGGAGCAATCTATTTGGTAATTCATGCAGCTCCGCGAGTAGTGGCACCCACCGGTTAAACTCCTTTGGTCATGCAGGGTAAACACAAGTGGTTTATTCAATTCACTTAACTTCAATATACTTTTGGAGTTTAAATAGTTGTATGTCGCATGTATATTAATCAAGTCGTACTGGTTTAATTCATTCTTGGTAAGTTTCATACTGGAGATGCTGAGTGGAGTGACAAGATCATTTGAGTTCTGGATAAACTTGGACTGTAAGAAAGTTAACGTGCTAGATTCAATTTGCTTGAGAGGGCTAATCTGAATTGGCGTTAGCTCTCCACCTCCTGAGAGTTGTATCGCATCTCTACTTTGGATAGTTGCTTCGATCCCAAAATGATTTTGTGCGGTTTTAATCCTGAGTGCCGCTCTACCTGCACCGCCGCCCATGGAAGTAGCCAAATGCAGAATTTTCAAGTTCTAATAACTCCTTTGTTGTATCCTGCAAGGAGAACATCACAGACATAATCCACGTCATCCATTGTGTGCCATTGGGAGATGGGCAAACTGATTGTTTGCCTTGAGATAGCCTCTGCGTTCTCAAAGTTTAGTTTTGGCAAATCCTTAAACCGTTGGTATGCACTTGCCGCTACTTCGGGATAGTGTCTTTCAACACCAACACCAAATTTGCTTAAGTACTCAATGGAATCTGAAGCATTAGCTACCAAAATCGGATAATGGTGCCGAACGGAGTAGTGGGACTCATCTTGAAGAATCTTGAAAGTGCCGCTGAGTCGTGATGTATATCGACTTCCAAGTGTAATTCTCGTTTCGTTCCACATATCGAGGAATGGCAGGTTGACTGAAAGAATTGCTGCTTGCATGGGATCAAGTCGGCTATTCATACCGGGAATTCTATGGTCATACTTATTCTGCGGGTTACTACCGTAATTTCGAATTGATCGAGCTTCTACTGAATGAGCGAGTTCTTTAAAAGTGACAATCCCGGCATCTCCAGTAGCACCCAAATTCTTTGAAGGGTACAAGGAAAATA
Source organism: Planktophila turicensis (SeqCode) (assembly GCF_965234405.1). Taxonomy (GTDB): domain Bacteria; phylum Actinomycetota; class Actinomycetes; order Nanopelagicales; family Nanopelagicaceae; genus Planktophila; species Planktophila turicensis. The sequence continues at coordinate 67,747 of NZ_OZ248346.1, read as the reverse complement.
CTCCCGCATCACCCCAAGTACCTGCATATTTTCCCTGCAGAACTGCTCCATGTGCTTGTGAAGCATCTTCTATTATTTTAATTTGTTTGGTAGAAGTCCATGTCACTAATTCCTGCATGTCAACCATTGCACCATGCAAATGTACGGGCATCACTGCATCTATTTTTACATCGCAGTCCTTGAGTTTTTCTAAATCAATCAGACCACTCGCATCTACATCTATTCCAATCGCGGTTGCGCCAACCAAGTCAATTGCCAACCAACAGGCAATAAATGTGTGGGCCGGCACTGCAACATTATGACCTGGGCCAATCCCGAGGGTCTTTAGAGCAATTGTCAATCCGTCGAGGCCGTTACCAACTCCAACTGACTCCCGAACACCTAAGAATTCTGAAAACTCAGACTCAAAGTCAGAAACTTGTCGGCCACCAATAAAAACTCCCAGGTCAATAACATTTCCAAGAGCATTCTTCCATTTAGATTTCAATTCTGCAGGAGCCATTGAAAAAGAAAAATACGGAACGTCCCTAGTCAAAGTTCTCTTCCCTCCACGCTGAGAATTCATCCCAGTCATGTATGTAGTCATTAGAGTTGTATTCAGAATCTGCCCCGACTAATATGACAGCATCAGGAGAAAAGTTAAAAAGTTTCCTCCAGTAACCAGATTTTAGAACGAGAATTTTACTGTCACAATCAAGAGTCACAACTTCTTTCTGCTTATTGGAAGAGATTTCAATGCTCACTTCACCCTTTAGCGCAACAAAAAACTGATTCAACTCCTTATGAGCATGATTTCCTCGACTCTCATCTTTGGGAACTGAATGAATCCAATAGAGGCGACGTGGATTGAACGGGAGGTCCGGGGCGTCGAGCACGCCTAAGGTTCCAGAAATTGAGGGAAAGATACCGGAAATCGTTCTCAAATCTATCTTCACCCTAAAATCATATCTTAATCATGAATCGTCTACTCTAAGAGCATGAAAATCGTGATTACCGGGGGAATGGGTTTCATAGGGTCACATTTCGTTGAACTTGCGCTTCAAGATAACCATCAGATTTTGGTCTTGGATAAAATGACTTACGCGGCAAATGATTTGAACTTGAGTTCAGCCGTGAGGGATGAAATTACCTTGAAAAAAATAGATATCTCAGATCGTGGTTCACTTGAAAATTCTCTTAAAGGTTTTGAAGATTCTGACTGTTTCGTGAACTTTGCAGCCGAGTCGCATGTAGACCGCTCCATAAAAGACTCGTCACCCTTCATTGAGTCAAATATTAGAGGCACAGTAAATCTTCTGGAGCTAGTTAAGTTAGGCTTTGCAAAGAAAATGATTCAAGTTTCGACAGATGAAGTTTATGGTTCAGCTGCGACAGAATCCTGGAATGAAAATTCTCCGCTTGCTCCAAGAAGTCCCTACTCGGCATCTAAGGCATCGGCTGAATTCTTCTGTGATGCATATCGGAATACGCATGGAGTGAATGTAGTCATTTCAAGATGTGCAAATAACTATGGCTCGAGACAAAGTGTAGAAAAATTCATTCCTACAGCCATCTCTTCAATTATCGAAAATAGAAGTATCGGCGTTTATGGAGACGGGGAGAACAGGCGGGAATGGTTGCATGTGATTGATCATTGCCGCGCGATTAATCTATTGATGAAAGAAGATAGACTGCGGAATTTTCATTACAATATTGGGGGAACGGAGCTATCCAATAACCAACTTGCAGGTGAATTGATCAAAATTTCAAAAAAATCAACTTCGTCAATCGAGTACATCCCAGACCGCTTAGGTCACGATTTTCGTTATTCAGTAGATGATGCTCGAATAAGACAAGAGCTTGGCTGGAATCCAATCTACAAACTTCATGAAGGGCTCCTTCAAACTTACGAGTGGTACCTTGGCAACCCGGAATGGGTTAAGACAAGCCAAGAAAGGTTGAGTTTATGAAGGGCATAATTCTTGCCGGGGGGCAAGGAACCCGGCTAAGGCCGTGCACATTGGCTACAGGCAAACAGCTTTTGCCTGTATATGACAAACCGATGATTTATTATCCCCTTTCAACGCTCATTCATGCAGGAGTAACGCAAGTCTTGGTTGTAACTACTCCAACAGAGTTGGATAGATTTCGAACTTTACTGCGCGGTGGGGAACAATTCGGAATTGAGATTTCGTATCAAGTACAACCCAGACCTGGAGGGATTCCTCAAGGCATTAGTCTCGCTTCTCAGTTCTTGGAAGGCGAATCTTTTTGGTTCATTCTGGGCGATAACTTATTCCATGGACCTGAATTTGGTGTAAATCTAAAGAATATTCAGTTTGAAGGTGGTGCGGTTGCTTTCGCATACCGAGTGAGTAATCCTGAAGATTACGGGGTGGTCGCTTTCAGTGACAAAGACGATTCAATTCAAGAATTAGTTGAAAAGCCATCAACCTTTGTTTCCAATTGGGCGATACCAGGAATATATAAATTCGACAATTCTGCAGTGGAAAGAGCCAATACCTTGAAACCCTCTACAAGGGGGGAATTGGAAATCCTTGATCTACTAAAGAGCTACTTTGATCATAACAACTTGGAAATCAGAAAAATTTCGCGAGGAAACGCTTGGTTTGATTTGGGAACACCTGAAAGTCTTTTTAGAGCCGCTTCATTTGTCGAATCTCTCCAATCAAGACAAGGACTTCTGATCGGTAGCCCAGAGGAAGCAGCATACTCAGCGGGAATTACTTCATCCGATCAATTCAAAAGCTCTCTATATGCATTAGGTGATTGTTCCTATGCTACTCAGGTCATGAAGATAGCCATGGAACACTGAAATATTCCATCTATTCTGAAAATCTAGATAAATTAGCCAAAACATCACGTGTTGGAGCTAAATAGACATCAAGACTTTCCCAGATTTTTCCAGAAAACAATTTATTGATTTCGACAAATTCATAATTTATGTCAAACAAGTGGGGTAAGAATTCCCAACTTGCACCGGTCGGGTACCTTAATTCAATCACAGTCGAATTAGCCGGCATGAATATTGTATTTAGCAAACCAGCACCAGATGCCGAAAAGAAAATAGATGCATTCCTAAACAACTGAATCTGTGCGTTTGCATCCATTTCACCCATCTTAATTTCTTGAAAACCAAGGGCGGACAGATTCGATCCTAAGGATTGAGAATTCAATAGACCCCGAGACTCAAACTTTTCCCTAGGGAGATAAACTCTTTGCACTGCTCCAGATTTAGTATCGAACATGCTCCTAATCCATCGCCATACCAAAAACTCATCGGAGTCAAGTACCTCCGATGGCTTCATGTCAAAGAAGAATCTTGGGTCTTGAGAAAGCGGGCTTTCGAATTGCGCGAAATGCAATAATCCAACGTCAATTGACTCATTCTTGCCAACTTTTACTATTTTTGATTCAGGGGAAATCATTCGGATTAGTCCATAGAACTGTTCCGGGAGACCACTACGAATAATTATGTTGGAACAGTTATTTCCGGAAATCCTCGAGAATGCAAGAACCCTAAGAGATTCTGAGATAAAATGGTAGAAATTTTCACCTTCAGACGAAATTAGAATTGCTTCAGACAAGTAGCCAGCGTCTCGACTCGGCTTTGGAGATGAAAACTGAGGATGAGATAGTTCACTCTCTATGTACCAAAGAGAGTTCGGTAGTTTGTCAGGACTTGTTGGGGCCTTATAACTTTCAAGGTACTGCAAGTGAACAACTCCGTCCTTGGTAATAACTGTGCCATGCAAAACTTTCGAATTCGAAAGCTGCCGGAGTTCCGTTTTTTTCCAAGTTGATTTGACAATAGAAAGCTTTCTGTCAGATTCAGAGTGTTTTGTAAAAGTATCAATATCAATATCAAAATAGCTATCGTGGTTGTCGTATGTTAAATCAGAACTTGAATATACACCTATCAAGAAGCTCAAGTCTAAACGTCTAACTGCATTGAGAGAATTGGATTGCGCTTCATAATTCCACGGGAAACCAAATCTGCCTGCGGATGTTGTGTACCACAATGTCTGCTTTTCTTGGATAACTATCTCATGAGCACTTCTCACTGATGGTTGAGAATGTGTGTAGGTTTTTGATTTAAAACACAAATGGAATAGGAGGGCTGGTCTCTTAATGAGAATTCTAAGCAAAAGTAGCACTCTTCTTCGCACATTAACTTTGTAGCCACTTTTGTAATTCACTGCGTTCAATAGTTCATCTAAGAAGTCAACTAGGAATCGAATACGATTTTGTCCGGTGTTAATTTTGGATCCACAGGTACAGGCAATTTCAGATGTGTCCAATACTTGCCGAGCCATCCTGTTTGTTGGAATCACAAGCAGGAGAAGACTCATATTTGTGCTCCTTCCTCTACTAGACACATTTGATGTGCCTTGGAATTATCGCAGCCAGTTAGGATTTTCTTCGATAAATGAGTCTGCAAAATTCCCCCAAGCAATGGATTTGAAATCTTCTCTAATTTCGCGAATTCTCAGCTGTTCAGTCTGAAGTTTACTTGAAAAACATCCGCTAACATTCGACAGAATTTCTTTGGTTGCCTCTAAAATTTCACGCGGGGAATTGCTGATTTGTGATATTCCTCGAACATTCAATTCTTTAAGGCTCATTTCTCCAAATGCGAGTCCCGTAGAGTAAAGTTCACTCAAAGAAAGTTCGTGCTTATCTCTGCCGATGTATCTCTTGGGGATATGTATGCTGCCTTTTGGTGCACGATTCGCCTGGATGCCAACGCAATTCAAATTTGTGAGCAAGGACGGTTGCCCGTAAAGGCGAGAGACCCAAGAAGGTCCCGATGCCGTGCCCAAGAAGAATAGACAGTTTGCTAAAACATAAGCGTGCAGATTTGCTCCAGCACCAATCGCTCCAACTAGGTCAATAACCATCCTAGAAGTTGGGAGTTTTCTCATTCCACGATCGCCAATCCGAATCACCCAAAACCCTTGAGAAGTGATTTCATTTACTGCATCAAAGAATGAGTCCAGCGGTTGAGTTCGGGGATCTGTAATGTCAATACTCTCCCGAACATGCAGTACAACAAATTTTGCATTTCGGGGGAGCCCCATACTCTCAAGCTGAATTCGTGCCGACTCTGTATATTCCAGGTCTAACTTCAAGAAGAAATCTTCACTGACAAGCTTCTGATAATTGCTTGAAATGAATATCGTGTCAAACAATTCATTCAAGTCAATGAAATTCGAATGGCCCCTAACTGTTCGCAATCTTTCGCTGAAGTGCCAGAAACTTGGTGCTTCACTCCATCGGGTTCCAGAAGGTTGAAACACTGGAGTGAAATTCTGGCTGACTGATTGCAACAACTGTTCATTAGGTGATTTGCCGTCGGTTATTAAATAGCGTCGCCCTTCTGGAATAACTCCAAGCTTTTGAGCCAGCACATGGTGACCGAGACAAGCGAGATGACCGAAATTCGACGTCCATTGGGTACCAAGCACTGGGGGGAAATACCCAGGGGCCGTGACTTCACTAAATGTATAAAGTTCTTCAAGGATTTCGTGTCTGATTCTGACGGCAGCATGATAATTGCCAGCTCGTGAGATTCTCTCTGCTTCAAACCAATTAATCTCTTGCAAACGATAATAGTCAAAATATTTACTTGGAAACAGACCTGAAGATACAAAATTCAATTCCTCAACTGGACTCGGCATAACTAATTTGCCGCGAATCAAACTCCAAGATAAAGTCAGCCATACTCTATTCCAGCGCGAAATCGCCGACTGTTTCAACCTTCTCAACAGGTGATTAATCCGTTGGTTGAGGCGATTCATGGATTGAATCCTACAATGCAAGTAGAGATACAACTGATCTTTAGAGAGTTGAGGCTTAAAAAGTGGATTCGCTTATTCTTTGGGATATCGATGGAACCATTCTTAACTCGCAGAGACCCCCGGGCAAGTCTCTCCACTGTCAAGCCCTAAGTAATCTGGGGCTTCCCGTCAATGAACCTAAGTTTAAGACTCCCGGGGTGACGGATTCAGAAATCCTTTCTAAGATTCTTGAACAAGAAGGGATTGAATATGACCTGGCGCTACTACGCGAGTCACTTGAGTCACTTGATAGAGAATCCGAAAGAATTGATCCTGAATCCAAGTTTGAAATTTGCCCCGGGATACTAGGATTTTTCAAGTCTGAAACTGCAAGAAGATTTACGCACGGCATCCTTACTGGTAATACACCGAAAAGAACTATGAGCAAACTTGGTGCGGTGGATTTGGTGGATACTTTTAATTCAAATTTCCTGTTTACTTGTGGTGTAGGAGAAAATCGGCAACAAATTGCAGCAAAAGCCAAGGCAGGAATTGATTTCAGAAAATTTCATTCCATAATAGTAATTGGCGATACTCCTGCAGACATCGAAGTTGCTCGAACGCTCAATGCCTACTCTGTTGCGGTTGCGTCTGGAAAATTCAATTTAGACGAACTGGCGAAATTAAAACCAGATCTTACGGTTTCAAATTTTCTAGAAAATTCCCATCTGATAATGAATTTCCTTAAACTTCGCTTGAACTGAGCCCAAGAAAATTCTCTAGAACATAATCTGCAAATGGGAAGGCAGAGGTCCAGCCTGGTGAAACTGCATTCAAAATGTGGACCGAACTTGAATTGCGTTCAACAATAAAATCATCCACCATTTTTCCATTCTGGGAATTAAGTAATTGTGCACGAATTCCTGCAGGTTCACGGTTCCAGGTTTCAACCTTGGCTGCATCTGGAACAAGTTCAATTGAATTCTTGATCATTCCCTTTGCAGTACCGTTCATTAACTGATTTGTTAGAACTTTTGAGGCGTAAATAGGATCCCTAGTCAGTAATAAGTAAAGTGATCCGAGAGACTCCATCAGTTCATTCATTTTCAATCGAGTCTTAATTGTGTATTGCTCGCGATTCAGAAGTGGTATAGCTGTTGGACCTATTTTTATCTTGCCGTCAATAGTTTGTGTGAAGTGCACCCCTAAAAATGGGCTCAAGGGATGAGGGGCGGAATAAACCAGGGTGTTTAAAGGTAATTTCTTTAGATCCGAAGATAAATATGATCCCAGTACGGGTAGAAGTTTATACTTTTCTCCCAAGCCTTCCATCTTGGCAAGTGATAAAGCGCCTGTTCCAGCGCAATTAATCAAGACACGATACTTAATAGCCTGGTTTTGGTTTATTTCGACCTTGCTGTTCCGAATAATTCTTACTTCAGAATTCAAAAAAAGTTTCCCACCGTGTTTCTGAAAATCAGAAACTAGCGATTGCAATACCAGCTTTGGTGAACCTATACAGGTATCAGGTGACCACAAGAATTTCTTGTAAGTCTTAGCTAATGGTTCAATACTTTCAAGTAAATTTTCATCCAAAAGTGAAACACGAGCACCTGAGTTCTTGGCTAACACTGCTAATCTTTCAAGCCTCAATAACTCTTCGTCATTCTTTGCTACAAGGATTTTGCCTGTCTCTAGCAGAGGCAAGTCATTGTCACGAATGTATTTCTTCAGGCTAGCATTCCCGGCTGCAGTGAATCTCGCCTTCAGGGAGTTTGGTTCATAATATATTCCCGCATGCAAAACACCGGAATTTCTAGTGCTTGCATGGCTTCCCGGGGTGCTTTCTTTTTCTACTATTGCCACTCTAAGTTTAGAATTATTTCGCAATATTCTGATGCCAATACTTAGCCCCAGAATTCCAGATCCGACGATTAAATAATCGAAAGAGGCGTCATTACTCACGAAAGATTCAGATCTTTCGTAATTGCTCAGTTATGAAGTGACATATTACGGAATGGGCATCTTCTGCTATTCCATAGTCACCTAATTCGGTTGGCACGTGAAGGCAGAGTGAAGAAATTTCTTTCAATTTCCCGCCATCAAACCCCACGAGCGATAAAGTGTCAATGCCGCTTGCGTTTGCATACTCCACAGCCTGGACCAGGTTTGGTGATTTCCCTGATGCCGAAATAGAAATTAGTAAATCTCCTGATTTGCCTAGCATCTCTAATTGGCTGCTAAAGACCTTCTCAAAGGAATTGTCGTTTGCTACCGCGGTGATAATGCTTGAATTATCACAAAGGCTTATTGCAGAACCTGGCATTCCTGATTTCGTTTTAGTTTTCCCTAAATCTATTGCAAAATGGCTCGCTGTAGCAGCACTTCCACCGTTACCGATAATGAATATGGTTCTTCGTTCATCAAGTTTCTTAGTCATTAAAGCTATAGATTCTAGAACTTTTTCAGCATCCAATTTTGTAAATGCGTCAGTCAGCCTAGGCAGATATATCGACTTTAGTGACATAAGAGTCTCTCCTTAAGTATGAACGTACCTTGAAATTCATTTGGACCATATAGATGTTACAGATCGCACTGTTTTTAAATTCATTAATTTGGGTAAAATAGAGTCTTCATACCTCCACGCAAGAATGACGACAGTGCACTCTGCAGAATTAACATCAGCTAGCGACTTCACATTTATTCCAGTCCCGGGTGCGTACTGACCTACTCGTCTCGGATTGTCATCAACCAGGAAATCGAACTCATTTTCGAGATCAAGCGTCAAAATCAATGTGGTTGATCCTATGGCTGCTCCGTATCCCACTATTTGATGCCCAAGACTGCGAGCTTTTTTAATTAAATTCTTGATACGAATGGATTCTTCTTGAATTTCTAGGTTTAACTTAGAGTATTTCTCAACATCAAAGAAACCTTGAGCCACTTCGTTTGATGCGATAGCCTCAACATCCGAGGAAGTTCTTGTACTTGCCCCTGGCTTAGCAAAAATCCTTATTGAACTGCCTTTGGATTCATTGATTATTACTCTGTCAATAAACAAGTCAAATTTCTTCAAGAAACCGATAAGGGGCGTAACTGAGAAATAATCAATGTGTTCATGATGAATGTTATCTATGACTTTCTTAGAAATGACGTGCTCAAGATACCCTGTTTCAAATACAATCACACCATCACTCGAGATTAGAGACTTGAAGGAGCTAAAAACTTCATTCAGATTTTCTACGTTTGCGAGCACATTATTTGCAATGATGATATCCATTTTTCCATAGGATTCTTCTATCTGGGTCGCGGTCTCCGCAGAAAAATAGTCATGAACGACCGTTAGCCCCTTGCTGGCCGCAATGCTGAGTGGATATTCCGCAGGATCTAAACCAATTCCGGTGTGTCCAGCGCGGCACAATTTTTCTAGCAGCGTTCCGTCATTGCACCCAATTTCGAGAATGGTTCGAGGCTTGGTCGAGTGCACATAACCAAGTAAGTCATCCGCATAACTCTCAAAATGCTTGTCCAATCCTACAGAATCACTTGTGATGTAGATGTATTCGGAATAAATCATAAATGGGTCGACGAAGTAATTAAGTTGGACGTGACCACAATCAACACAAAGGTTACACCCCAATGGAAATCTGGGCAGTTCGATTGCTAGATCTCTTTGAGGCTTGTAGAGATCACCTGCCGGAGAATCTGGGAATGTCAGAATGGCGCTAAGATTTGCAGAACCGCACAATCTACATTCCGTCAATCGGCGGCTTCGCATTTAAACTCCACTCGGGTAGTCTTGGATATCAAGGAGGCGTACGATGCCTATTGTAGCGATTAATGAACGCAATGACTCTACAGCCAATGAAAAAAAGTTACTAGATGGGACATTGACCTTATGCCCACTAGCCGAGATTCGAAATTCCTTTTTAAGTGGTCATAATGTGGTAGGAATGTATTCAACAATTAACCGATCAACCTTTGGATCATTTTCAAATATTGGGGTGAGTAGCTATATTTCAGATTCGATTGTGGATCGATTTACACTAATCGGATCTAGGGTGTCAATTGGTGGGTTTAATCACCCGCTAAGCTATCTGTCTATCGGCGCTTTTCAGTGGGGTCAAAGCCTTGAAGAATGGGGTTATTCAGAAGATTTCTCCAAGAACTTTGAAAGTGGATTACGTCCGACTAAAATTCAAACAGAGATAGGTTCTGATTGCTGGATTGGCGATAATTCTGTGGTGCTTGCTGGTACGAAGCTTGGCCACGGATGTGTAGTCGGGGCCGGAAGTGTGGTCACAAAAGATGTGCCACCTTATGCAATAGTGGTTGGAAATCCAGCAAGAGTAATCCGTTTTCGGTTTAGTGAAGATTTGATTTTACGGCTCCTGGAAACGCGCTGGTGGGAATCGGACATCGAAGAATTAGTTGGTCTTGATTTCGCTAACCCTGCGAATTTTTCCCCTAAAGAAAAGTTGTAGTTCATTGTTACCTGAAAATTGTTGAATCCTCCAGGAATGGACCTGTTCCAATTTCTATCATAGCAAATTCGGTTGACTGCACCTCAAGTGAATGCCACCTATGCGCCGCAGTAGATAGAAGCGTTGGGTTTTCTGAATCAAGAAGCACGCTCTTGACTGAAGCACCATCTTGATCAAAGGTCTGGTGTGTTGCTTTCCCGCGGATTGGGAAAATCACTTCTGGGCGATGTGGGTGCTTGTGCACTAAATCAGAATATGGGCTAACAAATGCAAGTACTGTCACCTGCATAACATCGCTAGCCAACGGATGAAGACAAAATCTTGCTTTATTCTTCTGACTCTTCCTAGCCTCCGCAAAAAGTTCCTCGAGATTCTTCTCTGAAAAATCAGTATCCCAATTTAATGCGTGGAAAATTCCCGAGGCAAATTCGATTCCTTTATTTTGAAAAATCGTCATGGCGGGAGTCTCAGAACTTAAGAATGGCTCTTCCAACGAGGCCTTCTCGCAAGGAAGTTAACGCATTGTTTATCTCCTGAAATTCAAAAGACTTTGTAGGGAAATCACTAAAATCAATCCTTTTCGCTTTTAGCAATCCCAGGAGAGCGGGTATGTCCGTATTAGGAATAGATCCGCCACCTTTTGAGCCAATCATAGATTTTCCGAAATGGAGAGGCAGAGTATAAATCTTGACCGTCTCACCAAATCGAGGAACGCCTACAAGAACTATTCTTGCCTCTGGCTGTGTACTCTCATAGCAAATTTCAATGGCTGATACATTGCCCGAGGTGTCGATTGCAACATTTGGAAGGCCCCAATCCTTGTGCGCAAATATTTGACTCAACACTTGTTCTTTACTCTCAAATAAAATTGCTCTATCCGCACCTAGCGCACGAGCCACGGCGAGCCTCTCCTGATTAATGTCCACGATTGTAACTTTCGATACATTCATAAATTTAGCAACCTTTAATAGCGTTAAACCAACTCCACCAGCTCCAAAAATAAGAAGGTGGTCCCGGAAATTGACTTTGGCCTCGTTTTCCAAGACCCCGAGTGCAGTTGTTAAAGCACATCCAAGAAGCGGAATCAGATTTGGGTTAACGTCGTTTGCATCAATCTGAGTCAACCTATTTTCAGAAACAATTGCATGTCTATTGAATGTCGTCACCCAACCAGCGTTAAGAGGTTTATCTCTCCAGGTGTAACTAGGCGGTTTTGATTCCGCTCCAGAACCTGGGCGCCAATGCATGACGACCTCATCTCCTTCTTTTACGGTGGAAACACTGTCACCAACTTCAAGAACCCGTGCATACCCCTCATGCCCAAGTAAATGAGGGAGGAATCGGTCTGGCCCTTTAACTGCATCGATTTCATTAATCTGGGCCCCGCAAATCCCACTAGTAATCAATTCTACGAGTACTTGCCCAGAGGACAACTTCTCCGGGAATTGTATTTCATCAAGAATTAAGTCTGAATTGGATGCAACCAGGATGGCAGCCTCGGTGGTTTTGATCTTCATTAGTAAGTTGAATTACTCGAAGAAAATAAATTCATAGTCACCAGTAAATCCAAACTTTTTATAAAGCCAAAGCCATTCTTCGACATCCATGATGGACTCTGCTGTCAATGCCCAGCACTCCAGATTAAACATTTCAAGCTCATTCCTAAAGCTTTCCACCATTATGTAGCTTTGATGTCCAACTCGCGCTATTTCAGACACGGCGGTTTCCAGCTCATAGACATGCAAATTATGCAAAGTTCCAAGTGAGATTACCAAGTCGAAAGATTTGTCTTCATACGGAAAAATCTCTTGTGCCTTATGTATAAATAGTTTTGCATTTAACTCTGGGTGAGAATTGGCCAATCCGTACTCCGAGATATCGAATCCATGGATTTCTAGGCCAGGTTCGATCAACTGCATTTCATATAGGAGAAACCCTTTTCCACAACCTACATCAAGGATTTTGCTTCCGGCTTTCAGCTGATAGGTATCAATCATCTGTTGGGCCGTTTTTGCCCATCTTCCCGGCATGTACTTGTAACCACCATACCCAAACTTGCGATCGCCATCCCAATATTCGGAGTCATATCTCTTGGCAACCTTCATAGCCTCTACCTTTGAGTCAATCATTCGACCCAAATAATCACGCTTCGTAGACATATGCAGGCTTGTAACAAAATTCCGTTCGATTCCCATGGGTTTATCTTAGGTTATTTCTGTAATCCGAGTATAAATCTGGACATCGTTTCGCCTGTCAGATTACTTCTCTCCAGATGGTCTATCTGAGATCCATACTTATGGCTAAATTCATTTTTTAAACTCAGTTGAACTAACCCAGTGGAATCGATGCCCGACCCGTGTAACTGGTGCAGGAATTGTGTGAATAACCCTCCAACCGGCACATGTTCTTCTGCAACAAACATTTTGGGTCTTCGAGCAAGTATTGATTTAAGCGAATCTATTCTGAGATCGTTTAGAAACGGAAAATGAGCCACTGTCACTTCAACGCCACTTTTACTGAGGATCTCTCTGGCATCAAGTGCGTGCTGAAGAACTATGCCGGTAGTGCAGATAAGGATCTCACAAGATTCATTACCAAATATTTTGGGAAGAGTGACAGGTTGTTTACTACCGCTAGTCACAATCCTTTCTCCACCTTTACCAAATCTTATATACATTGGTGAAGCATCAGATAGTGAATATTCAAGCACGGCTATCATCTCGTCAGCATCCGCGGGTGCAAATACTTTCATGCCCGGAATACTTAACATCAAAGCTAAGTCTTCAATAGCGGTGTGAGTTGGTCCAAGAGGGGCATAGACCATTCCACCTCCACTAGCCATTATTCTTACAGGAAGTTTGTGAAGTCCAACATCAATCGAAATTTGCTCAAATGATCGTCGAGAAAAAAATGTGCCTATGGTATTCAGATAAGGAATAAACCCCTCTTTTGCTAAACCGGCCGAGAACCCCACGATGTGCTGTTCAGCAATTCCCTCCATAAAAAACCTTGATGGGAATTCTTCTTTCATTGCAGAGAGTGTTCCTGCTCCCAAATCGGATCCAACGAAAACTACTCGATTATCCCTTTTAGCCAAGGTAAAAACATGATTGAGGGCAGCTTGTCTCATCTGTTTACATCCGAAATTCTCAGATTTGCAAGTTCTGAAGGCGAAATTTTAGCTTTATGGTGCCAGCGAGTTGAATTCTCGGCCTCAGCGAACCCTTTCCCTTTTATTGTATGTGCCAGAAGAAACTTTGGTTGACCCTCAGGGTGGAATGGTTTACTGAGACATTCTGTTATTGCCTCAACATCATGTCCGTTTACCTCATCAACTTCAAATCCGAATGCGCGCCATTTATCCAGAATATTTCCGAGTGGGAGGACGTTCCTGATGTCTCCCGAAGCCTGCATCATGTTGTAATCCACGATTACTTGCAAACTCCCCAAGCGATGTTTTGCGGCATGCAGAGCGCCTTCCCAAATAGAACCTTCTGCCATTTCACCATCACCTATCAGAACAAAGGTTCTCCATTTCTGATTCTTAATTCTCGCTGCTGCAGCTACACCCACTGCTACCGGGAGGCCATGTCCTAATGATCCCGTCGAAAACTCAATGCCTGGAACCTGGCCAACTTCTGGGTGTCCAGGAAATCGCGAATCGTATTTACAGAAATCCACTAATTCGGATTGATCAAAATAACCTTGAGATGCGAGCACGCTATAGAGCCCTAAAACTCCATGGCCTTTACTCAGAATAAATCTATCTCTAGATTCCAAAGTCGGTTTGGCGGGATCATGATGTAATACATTTTCATATAGTGCCCGAAGAATTTCTAGCAACGACAGTGCCGGCCCCAAGTGGCCCCGACCGCCTCCTTCCAAAGCCATTAAGACAATTTCTCGAAGTTCCCTCGATTTACCGTCGAGTTTGATATCCAGTGCATCAACTCTAAAATCTGAATCGGGGCTGTTATGCATTTATATACTCATGAAAAGTCATCAGAGGTGTGCCATCGTTATGATCTTGTAGGAAATCAAAGAAGTCGAGATACTTTTCACTCCTCCAGTATAACTTGCTGGTTTCATCATCGCTCTGGCCGCTACCTAGATTTCGCTCTGCTCTGCCCCGTGTAATTAAAGACCATTTGAGCGCCAAGGCGGGTACACATTTCTCAAGTTCTAGCCAGACTAGTTCCCAATCAACATCAATTGAAGGTTGAACCAGAGAAATTTGCGCTGCCGAGAAGTGATTCCTGGGATGTAAGAGGAAGTCGCCCCAAAGTTTTGCGAAACTGTCATAACCAAAAAATTCAAAATCGATAAAAAAGTAGTTATCGTTCTGTGCAATCATGTTGTGCGAACCTAAGTCCGACATGCTAAGTATTCGTTGACCAAAAGGAAGGCCTATATTTTTTGTGTTTCTGAAGACTTCTATCTTCTCCCGGAGTTCATTTACGTACTTGGAGTTTTTGTCCTCCAATCTATTTATTCTGCTTTGAATTTGTGCCAATAACTCTGATGGGGCGTCAATCGAATCCACAGCTAGATCGAACACATAGTTTCGTGAGGACAATTTCATAAGGCTATTCAGCATCTCTGCTATCGCTCCTAGACAAGCGTCCGTCGTGTCAGCTATTTCACCTTCAATCCAGTCATACTCAATCGCCTTTAAACTTGGGTGTGAGACGACTTGCTGTGGCACATTCTTAAATCCGTTATCGGAGAGAAAACTTAACGCTTTAGTTTCCTTCTCAATCATTTGAGATACTCTTGTTTGATCTCCTCTATATACTTTCAAAGCGCGCAATTTTTCCTGATGATTTTTGAATTTGATTACTTCGCTATTCCCTCCCACAAATCGTTCGAATATCGAAGAACTGGGAATTCCTAAGCCAGCTAGCTCTTCACTCACGTTTTTGGCTTCCAAATTTTCCTTAACTCATTAAAGTCTCGGACTGTGGTTATATTATTTTTATTTGACTCACTAGTTCCAATGAGAAAAGGAATCGTATCGATGGGGAAGAATGAATCGGCTAATACCTCAACGAGGTCGTCTATGTACCATTTAGGTCTCTGGAAGCTGATTTCCTGAATTTTCTCTACTCGCGTCTCAGCAAAATATATATTGTTTGAAGCTTTAAAAAATTTACTGAAATCCGAATTCTTTATCCACTCAAGGGCGGGAGTACGTAAATCCAGACTTCCAAATCTTGTTTGGGTGGTCCTCGTCTTGTGACTGATTATGAATAGGTTTACTCCTATTTTCGACACATGATCGAGGAACTCCATAGAACCATCCGCAGGACGAGCGAATTTCAGACCATCTAGATAGAGAAAAGATTGCGCTTCTTGCCAGGAATCATCACCTCCCAAGGATTCCCGCAGGTATCTTCTTAGATCTTGCACTGAGGTCATTTCTGGCAAATGCCGCATCCTACAGAACTCAACGACCGAAGGCCCATAATCAATTAGCGTATTGTCCAGGTCGAACCCAAAGCTTTGGGGACCATTCTTCATCCCAATCCTAATTCCTTCATTTTCTTAATGTTGAAGTATCTAGAATTTTCGAGTGGCGAATCAAAATACTCCTTGTTGAAAGCTAGGACTAAGTCCTTTATCGCATCGTCCACTTTATAAATAGGTTCAAAACCTAAGTCTTGTTTTATGAATTCGGAATCAACACGATATGAACGTAAATCATTTGTATCCTGATGAACAACTGGAATTGTAGGGCTAACAAATTGATTAACTCTTGATGCAATTTCATCAAGGGTCAAGTTATCCGAACCCACATTATAAATCTTATTCGCAATAATGTCCGAAGGTTTGGATAAAATTGTTAAGTATGCCCTACACATATCTTTAATGTGGAGATTGGGGCGATGTTGTGAACCACCGAAGACAGTAATCTTCCGGATATTTATTGCATGATTTGTCAAGATATTTACCGAGAGGTCAAATCTCTGTCTTGACGAAACTCCACATACTGTTGCCGGTCGAACAATCGTGCATACAAATTGATCATCTGCGTGTAGCAGTAGAATTCCTTCACATTCGGCTTTAAACTTTGAGTAGTCGGTCAGCGGTTCAAGCGAAAGCTCCTCTGTCACCTTGCTTTCTGACTTAACGCCATAGACCGATGAGGATGAGGCGTAAATAAATCTCTTAACTCCGGCTCTTTTGGCTGCTAGTACGATTGGCTCAAAGCTGTCCAAATTGATTGATTTTCCAAGTGAGGGGTTTAAATCAAATGAAGGGTCATTTGAAATGCAGGCTAGGTGAATCACGTCGGTAACATCCTCTAGAACTTTTTCAATAACGTTTAGATCACGCATGTCTCCCTCGACAAGTACAAGACTTTGGGATTGAAGCTGTTCTAAATGCTCTCTGCCGTACCAAAAGGTATCCAATACCCTTACCTGGTAACCATCGTCAAGCAAGAATTGAACTAGTTCTGACCCAACGTAACCAGCTCCTCCAATTACAACTACCAATCGGTTCTTCATAACTCCCCTATCCTAGAATGGCTTTTGCTTGCTTTCTGATTGCACCGAGAGTGAGTGACGACTGATGGCCAAGTTGAGAAACTTCATGGGCAGCCACCAAATTTGCTACAAAACCAATCACCTCCACAGTTGCGCCAACCGAAGCCAAAAGTGAAGCCATGGCAAGCACGGCGTCCCCTGCACCAACTTTATCAATTACCTTCGTCGCGAACGCAGGAACATGGGAATACTCACCTTTCTTTCCAAAAATTAGCAATCCATCACCACCAAGCGTTACAACTCCATAAGAAGCACTCATCCGGTTAAGGATTTCCGGAACAATCCGCCTGAAATCTAAATTACGTTCCCGGTACTCAAGTTCCAATTCACCGCTATTTAAGCAAACCAAATCAGCGCGGGGATACCTTGAAATTGTGTTGTACCCACGGTTACCTGCATTAGATTGGGTATTTACAGCTAGAAAAGTGGAATCCTTGGCAATCTGACTAATGAGTTTATTCCCAAAGAAACCATGGCCGTAATCTGCTGCGATTAAAACATCGGACGTTGCAAGCTCGTCACCGAGAATTTTTCCAATTTCATTGTACTCACTTTCTCGCAGGTCTTTATTTGCGAAGTCATAAAATTCAAAAACTCTGGAGTTGGACTTTTCATCCACGAACCGATGCTTCAAAATTGTAGGACGTCCAGCAATCGAAACATTCTGTATATGTAATTCAGGGTTGATTGTCTTAAATAATTCAAGTGCTTCACCTGGGTTCTCTCCGAGGAACGTCACAACGGAGACATCACTTGCCCAGCTCTTGCAATTATTTGCAATCGCGAGTACGCCACCAGGAAATGAATTAGAATCTCCAATTTGAAAAGCGAGGATCGGGTCTTTGCTCGATTTTGCAAGAGGGTTACAGACTGTGTAGCGATCGATAATGGTTTCGCCAGCTATCAATACTTTCTTGTCTTGAATTTTGCTTAGCCATTGCTCCACTTGTGAATAACCATCTGCCTGCTTAAATTCTTGTAGCCAACTTTGCGCTTCATTGGTTAAGTTTGAAAAATAGTTGTTTATCAGTTTAGAACTACTTGATGTTAGCTCATCGGTAAAAACCAACTCGCCCCCATGCAGTTCAACTTCAGCTCTTTCCTTTGAAATCATGCCCGTGACATCTTCGGATTCATTGGAATAGTCCGAACCTTTAACATAAAAATTTGGTTTAACGCTTGAAATCATCTCAAGAGCGGTTGCACTGTTGGACACAACAACATAGTCAATATAAACCAGGGCCGCAATTGAATTTGCTCTGATCTCTTCTGTAAATAGAGGCCTGCCTGGGCCTTTATTTACAAATTTGTCTGCAGTGATACTCACAACCAGAATGTCAGCAATCTTCATCGCTGCCTCAAAATGTGCAATATGGCCTGGGTGAACTAAGTCGAATACACCATGGCACATCGCCACCGTTTTTCCTGATTTGCGGATGGATTCAAATATCGAACTGATTTCTTCAGAAGAGACAACCTTTTTTTGAATCTCTTGGGCGTTAGACCTCATTGTGAAATACTATCTGCCCAGACTGTTAAACCAAGATTTTGTGGCCCGTTCGATACTCTCAACATCCCAGAGCGGCGCATCCTTCCAGTCTTCTATATGCTCAAGTAATTTTGAAATTCCTTCAGATAGGTCAACTGACGGCTCCCACGATAGTTCTTTGCGGATTGTAGAAATGTCCGCAAAAGTACAATCAGGTTCCCCTGGGCGCTTGGGCAAAGTCACAACTGGCCCACCCAGTAGTTCAATAACTCTGTTCACAGAATAGGTGCCTCCAGAGCCGACGTTCATAATCAATCCAACTTTGTCGGTAATGCCTGCCATGTAGAAGGCCCTAGTTACGTCAGAGACATAAGTAAAATCGCGAGTCTGACTGCCATCTCCTACACGCGTGAATGGCTTGCCAGCCAATTTCTGAGCCAAAAAAACACCAAATACTGCGCCGTATGTACCGGATGTTCTCGCCCTCGGTCCGTAAACATTGAAAAGACGAAGGCTGTTCACAGGCAAGTCATAGACCAAATTCCAGTGCATAAGCACTTGTTCGCCAAGATACTTGGTTAACGCATACGGGTATTGTGGATTACACGCAGATCCTTCGCTTGTTGGGAACTGTTCTGGTATCCCGTAGCAAGAGGAAGAAGCCGCATACACAACTTTCTTAACATTGGCGGAAGCCGAAAGTTGTGCAACGTTGTAAGTGCCAATAACATTCGCATTAAAGTATCCATCTGGATTTTCGATGGATGGCACAATGTCTGCTAGTCCCGCAAGATGGAAGACAATTTCCACGTCACAAAAGAATCTTTCGATTTCGCTTTTCAAGGATACATCAGCCAAGTGAAATTCAAAATTTGATTGCCTTAAAGCATTCTCTAAATTTTTCATATTGCCAACACTCAAGTTATCTAGAGCTATGACCGAATGGCCTTCTTTAAGAAGGAGGTCAACTAGGTGGCTCCCAATAAAACCAGCACCACCGGTAACTAAACATTTCATTGTTTGATTCCCACTAACATGTTAGATCTCACCGAAGGTCTTTGTTTACAGATGAGATTTCGCCAATAATGATTGGTAAAATTGCGTTAGAGATATATTACAGTAGATATCCTGCTGAGCTAGGCAGAGCAAGATTAATGGTATTTAATTCAATCCATGAGTAAAATTTTGTCGGTGGACGTACCCAAAACTCGTCAGATTCCTGTTTGGTGGAGATTTGTTCTCTGTCTAGAGGTCCTCATCTGGATACCTCTAGCATTCATCGGTTTTGATTCACACCATGACGGCTTGATTCTCACGTCTGTACATCAATTTCGAGAGGCGTTACATTCAAATTCTGACTGGCCCTTCAATCAGTATGGACCTTCTTGGCTTTTGATTTTTGGGGGGCTGACTTGGTTCGTACCAAATACATGGATTTTTCTTGTTCTCCGCATGATAACGATCCTTTCCTACTTGTTGACTGCCTTCCTAGTCTGGAAAACTGCCCTCAAACTATCGGGCGCCAGGACTTCATTTCTCACTTTGTTACTGTTCTTTTTTACACAACCATTTGTAACCGATTTTGGCTCAGACCTCGTGCCATGGCCATCCTCACTAGTTATGCCTCTCATTGCGGGAATAGTTCTAATACATGTAGATGTGTTGAGTAAACCAGACCAGGATTTCATGGCGAATGTGAAGATATTTCTAGCTGGCATCCTGATTGCACTAGTTTTTTTCTGTCGCATCCAGGTTGGATTAAGTACACTAATTATTTCATTGGCTGCTCTACTGATTTCGAGGAAATACAAACTTAGCCTGACTTTCTTTCTGGGTTTCATTTCAATTACAGTTGTAATGATGTTATTTCTGGCTGCACATGGCTGGCTTGCGGACGCATTAAGTGACCAATTCATTTTCGGATCAGTTTATTTGAGGGGAGATAAGAGTTCTTACCCATTGCCAATCTTCACTATTGTTGGAACTTTGATTTTTCTTGCAATCTTTCGACTTACTGCGGAAGTTCCTAAAGCAATTAAATTAATTTCTAGATATCGCTCTTTGTTACTGTTTTCTGCTATTTCGCTTACTGGTGTATTTACTTTCAGCATCCAATATCTGAATTCTCGTGGCCTGGGCATAGTTGATGTTTCGACGGTAATTACTCGCAGATTTTGGATCTGCTATTACTTGGCGGTTTTGATTTATTCGATTTTTTCTCAGTTTGCACTCACTTTTTTGGAGCGCAAAAATTTGGGACATGTGGGAGTGAAGTTAGCAGTCAGGAATGTTCTTCTGCTACTTTCACTGGCTTCGCAAATCCAGATATTTCCATTATTTGATCAAATGCATTTCTGGTGGGGGTCGGTTCCAGGGGTGGTCTTGGTTGTCCTGTTTACGCTTGAAAAGTTTGGCCCACTGATTAATGAGGAAAGTAGGCAACGGACGGTCTTGGCTGTTCTTATTGTGGTCGCTGTCCTAAGTAATGCATTGCCTATGATCAGTCAACTTTCTGAAGCACGGGTTCAATTCCCTACAGAAATAAGTCGTCAGCTTTATGTTCCCGAAAGCCAAGCAGTGGCCGAGAGAAAACTGCAAAATTTCTTTGAAAAGGAAATACCTTCGGGAAGTAGAATTTTGAATTTGTGTGAAAATGCGAATGTTTTTTTCGCGGATAGAAGTTACTCATCTGCAACTCGTGTTTTTGTCTTCTGGGTAAATATGCCGAATGACTCTCTAATTATGCGTGAGGTTAATGACTCAGAACCTAACGTCGTAGTTACTTGTTCAATGAATCGAGTTTCAGAGTTGCAAGGTGAGAGTGAAAGAGTCCAACAAAAAGTATTAAATAATGTTTTGAGTACCGAGAAATCGAATGTCAGCTATCGAGCGGATCCGAACCAGGTCTGGACTATTTGGAAGTCCACGATAGAGGAAGATTAAACGAAAAATAGAATTACTTTTTTAGAAATGCTCTGAGAATGGATTTATACTGGGGTTTATAAAACATAATCAATCTGAATTTGGACCTTAACAGCTGGACAATTGATTGAGGTTTTTGCTCTTTTCTCACATAGAGAGCATCGCCCCAGCCCTCGAGGTAATGCCATCGGGAAGTAAGCTTCTTAAATCCATGAGAATTTAGGAAGTCATCGATTTCGCCAATGAGTGAACAGCCCTCGTAAACTCCTATCCGATTTACCTCAGTGTAAATGAATCTTACTTTATTGATTAAGTCGCCAAGACTTTCCAAGGCAGGGAGTTCTACTCCTTGGATGTCTAAATTGATGAATTCTGGGATGTTGCCAGATTCAAGTATTGTGTCGAGCCTCGATGTCTTCACTTTCAACTTCTCAACAAAAGTAATCTCGGGATAATCTCTGGAATGTGTACCGAAATTTAGCAAACTAGAAGATTGAGAGTTTGACGAAATCTTAAACTCCAGTTCTATATCGTCTACGTTAAATACTGCTGCTTCAATGACTGTATGATTCACAGGATTCAATTTTTCTCGAAGTTGCTGTACAAGTTTCGGCTGGGCTTCAATCCAAATCACTGGAGTCCAGTTATGGCGTTCGTATTCTGTAGACTCTTCCCCTTCGTGGGCACCAACGTGAAGTACTGACTCAGGATTCACGTTCCAGTCATTCACAAGCTCATTGATCGAAATCAACATTGGCGTCTAACCACGATCAATCGATGCAATGTCATGCGCACAGGCTTCGATGGCAGACACTCCAGAATTTAGAACTTTATCCCACCACTCTAATGTCATGGTTATAGCTTTTTCTTGAGTCCAGAGAGGTTCCCAGCCAAGTTCTTTATAGGCCCTTGAGGGATTGATTGAAAGAGCCACAGCCTCATTTGCTTCGTGAACAGGATTATCACTTGCGACGATTTGAATTGAATCACCTAAGAGCTCTTTAGCGATACCAATGACTCTTTCCACACTCAAACTCTCAGCCATTGGACCAAAATTGTATGCATTAGAGATTTTCAATGAAAGAGCCTTGTCAAGGGTGCTCACGTATCCACAGAGGGGGTCCAGCACGTGTTGCCAAGGTCTGGTACTTTTCGGATTTCGCACAACCAGTGATTCCTGATTCATTTGCGCGCGAATTAAATCGGGTAGCAACCGGTTTTCAGCAAAGTCTCCGCCTCCAACAACATTTCCAGCTCTCAGGGAAATAATTTGTGGTCCGCAATTTAATTCCGAAATATTCCTCCAGGCAGAAACCACGGCTTCCGTGCCAACTTTACTGGCACTGTAGGGATCTTTGCCTTCGAGTGGATCACTCTCCCGAAACGAGACCCCTGAATTTTCATTCTTATAGACTTTGTCAGTAGTAACGACGCCAATGACTTTAACTTCCGGAGTAGCTAAAGCAGTTGTCAGAACATTAGCTGTACCAATAATGTTAATATCAAAAGTCTCGAGAGGTTCCTCATAAGATTTCAGGACTAGCGGTTGCGCTGCCATGTGGAGAACAGCCGATGGGGCGAACATTTGAAAGACTTTTTCTACTTCAGACAAATCGCGAATATCTCCGAAATGTTCTCTATTTTTCCCAAAAAGGTCTGCACGAAGGTAAAGACTCTCTGGTTCAGGAGGGAGTGAAAATCCAACAGCTGGAATGCTTAAATGATTCAGCAACATCATTAACCAGGATCCCTTGAATCCGGTGTGGCCTGTGACAAGGATGGGACCCGGTAGGCCTTTCAGCCCCTCTCCCAGTTCCATGTCCACATATCAACTATAGTAGGTAAGTAATTTCAGTTAAATCACTACTAGAGATCCTGAGGGTGTTTCTTGGACGAGAATTACCAATCTTTGGAAGCAACAATTGCTTCGGAATTCAAAAAGCGTCACCCACAAAACATGTTTATCGCGGGCGAATCTCCAGTACCTGTTACAGGCAAAATCTTTGGTGAAGAAGAATTAGCTGCAGCCGTGGATGCGAGTCTCGATTTCTGGTTAACAGCGGGACCGTATACTGAGAAATTCGAAAGTCGTTTTGCAAAGTTGGTTGGAATGCGCCATGCGTTTATGGTTAATTCGGGTTCATCTGCCAATTTGGTTGCATTGTCTGCATTGACTAGCTCAAAACTTGGAGACAGAGCGTTACGTCCCGATGATGAAGTTCTCACTGTGGCGGCCGGATTCCCAACGACAGTGACGCCCATAATTCAGAATAATTTAGTACCTGTCTATGTGGATGTGGATCTTGAAACTTATGTTGCAAATGAAGAAGCTCTTGAGAGCGCGATTGGACCCAAGACTAAAGCCATCATGATGGCGCACACTTTAGGAAATCCTTTCAATTTGGATCTCGTACAGAAATTGGCGGCAAAACATAATCTTTGGGTAATCGAAGACAGCTGTGATGCTCTGGGTGGCACATATAATGGTCAAAATCTTGGCAGTTTTGGTGACCTATCTACCTTCAGTTTTTATCCCGCACACCACATCACGACCGGTGAAGGCGGAGCAGTGCTTGTAAAAAAAGTTGCGCACAAAGTGCTCGTAGAATCTTTCCGTGACTGGGGTAGGGATTGCTGGTGTGCGCCTGGGTGTGACAATACTTGCTTAAAACGTTACGACTGGCAGTTGGGTGAATTACCAGATGGCTACGATCACAAATATACGTATTCTCACTTAGGTTACAACCTCAAATCTGGGGACATTCAAGCGGCCATCGGATTAGCGCAGCTGGATAGAATTGAGTCTTTTGTAGAGATTCGGAAAAGAAATTGGAAATATTTGTCGGATGGTTTATCTGACTTGGAAGACCATTTGATTTTGCCGAAAGCCACTGAGTTCAGTGATCCATCATGGTTCGGATTCGCTCTCACAATGCGAAATTCTTCAGGAATTACGCGAAATGAAATGGTGCAGCGGCTTAATGAAAAGAATATTGCTACACGCCTACTTTTTGGAGGTAATCTTCTTCGGCAACCCGCATTTCAGGGCACACCCCGCCGAATCCATGGTGACCTGAAAAATACCGACATAGTCATGAACGACACTTTTTGGGTAGGGGTCTGGCCTGGTTTAAATCTTGTAATGTTGGATTATGTCATTGAGTCAATTCACAAAATTTTGGCTGATTAAATGAAAGTGATTATCCTCGCCGGCGGTCTTGGCACCCGCTTATCAGAAGAGACTGAGAACAAGCCAAAACCTATGGTGCTTGTCGACGACAAACCAATTCTTTGGCACCTTATGAATATTTTCAGCGTGCAAGGGTTCAACGATTTTGTTTTAGCGCTCGGCTACCGAGGTGATGTGATTAAACGTTGGTTGTTGGACTTGAACGATCTTTCTGGTGACATCAGAATTAACACTCTTAGCAAAGAACTTCATCACCTTCGAAAGAATTCAGAACTTTCTTGGGATGTGACGGCTCTAGAAACCGGCCTCAATACTCAAACAGGTGGGCGCATCGCTCAATGCATGAAGTCATTCCCTGGTGAACGCGTAATTGCGACCTACGGGGACGGCTTAGCAAACGTAGATCTCATGAAACTTATTGCGTTTCATGAATCACATGGCAAGTTAGCAACTGTTACTGCCGTGCGCCCTCCAGCACGATTCGGTAATCTCGAAATCGAGGGTTCCCGCGTTTCGAATTTCGGTGAAAAGAATCAATCCGACGCTGGTTGGATCAATGGCGGTTTTTTCGTTCTCGAACCAGAAGTAGCCAATTATGTACACGATGACTCTGAACCATTCGAGTCGGGAGCATTACCCAGATTAGTCAAAGAAAATCAATTGATGGCGTACCACCACGATGATTTTTGGCAGCCAATGGATACGCTTCGAGAAAAACAGGAGCTATCTAAGTATGCAACAATGCCAATCCCACCCTGGTTGAGGTTTTCACATGTCAAATAGCTCTGAGCCATTAAAGACAATTACCAGCGTAGACATCATTACCTCCGCATTTAATGAAGAAGATTGTCTTCCTGAATTATTTGGCCGCGTCCGCAGAGTGTTTGAGAATGAGCCTAATTACACATTTAGAATCTTAGTTGCTGATAATGGGTCGTCTGACAAGACTTGGGACATTATCGAAGACTACGCCAAGCAAGATTCGCGAATTACTGGCTTCCGAATGTCAAGAAATTTCACATTAGACGCTGCCTTTACCTGCGGACTAGACCACGCGGTTTCAGACATCGCGATAATAATGACCTCAGACTTGCAAGATCCCCCCGAGGCTATACCTGCATTGTTGAGGGAGTTTGAGAATGGGTACGAGCAGGTGTTAGTGCGGATACGTTCGCGTGACTCCGTCCCATTTCTTCGTCGAATCCTCTCACAGATCTTCTACAAGACGGCAAAGAAAATGACGGGCGGGATGTTGCCCGAATCTGTAAGTGATTTTCGCTTAGTAAGCAAAAAAACATATTCGGCGATACGTCAGTTAAGAGAAAGTCATCGTTTTCTGCGTGGCTTGGGCTCTTGGGTTGGGTTCAGGACGACATATATTGAAATCGATCGCCCTCCGCGATTTGCTGGTGAATCTAAGTGGATCGGAATGTCGCTTGTATCTGTTATTGCACAAGCTTCAAGAAGTATCCTCGCCTACAGTGCAACACCTTTATTGTTTGTGTCATTTTTCGGGGTTGTCGCAAGCGCGCTTTCATTTGTAGGTCTGATTGCATCTTCAATAATCTGGATTCTAAGTGGTGTTCCATTTGCTGGATACGGTTCTATTGTTGGATTAATTTCACTTGGATTTTCACTGACTATGCTCTCAATAGGAATATTAGCCCAATACTTGGGGCTTATTTACGAAGAAGTGAAGCAGCGTCCTCTTTACATTGTCTCCGAGAAATTAAACTAAGACCTATAGATTCATTAAGTCTTGGGCTATCTCTCTAATCATCGATTCCTGACCTGCAACAAGTTTTCGCTTTGCCATCTCTTGCCACAAAGTATTTATCTCTATTCCTAGTTCTTCAGAAACTATTTTTACTTGCGGAGCGTATCCACTAAAAACGCCCGCCATTCCACTCTGGATGCTTGATCCAGAAGTCCTAGGTAGTTTATCGGGATAACTTGATTCTACAAGTGCACTCATCTCCAAGAAATTTTCAAGTTCTCTGGTCTCGGAGGAATTGCGTTTTGACACCGCAATAATGTTTTCCAATTGTGCATTTCCAGCTCCGGCGCCTAAACCCATCGATGCTCCGTCAACAATCGATGCTCCCGCGGAAACTGCTGCGTGAGCATTGGCAACCGCTAATCCTAAATTATTGTGTGCGTGGAAGCCCACTTCGATGGACAATACATTCTTTATTGCGTCCACTCGCTCACTAACTTCCGTCTGCAAGAAATGCCCTGAAGAGTCCATTAGAATCACAGCTGTCGCACCATAGGAAGCCATCAAAGTAGCTTGTTCAACCAGCCCAGATATTGTGTTCATGTGGCTCATCATCAAAACCCCATGAACCGTCCTGCCGGATTCAGCTAAGAAATTGATGTGTTTTTCTGCCGTAGAAGCCTCAGTTGAATGCGTTGCGACGCGAAAAATATCCACTCCGAGATCAATTGCTGGTTTTAGGTCTCGTTTAATGGTGGCAAATCCTGGGATTGCATGCACAGCCAGTTTCGAATTCTTTAGTTTTTCTCTTGCCGCGCTTAGCAAGACTTCATCGGACTCAAAAGATTTACCTACTAAGTAAGAAGAGGCACCTAAGCCATTCCCATGACCTACTTCTACAGCCCACACTCCTGAGGTGTCCGAGATTTCACAATACTTTTTTACGAATTCAGAACTGAGTTGATGACGAAGAGCGTGATTACCATCTCTTAGTGTTACATCGTAATAGTGAGTCATAAAAGACCCTGCCTTTTCAGCGCAGACACTTTTATTGCAGTTTCTACCGCAGCTGCATTTATTATGTCCAAGTTTCCGGAATACTCTGGTAACACATAGCCTGCTCCAGTTACTTTAACCGTGCTTGAAACAACACCAGGACTAGAAAAATGTGGTTCTACAACGGTTTGGTATCCAGGTACGTAAGTATTAATTCGGGCGATTACGGAATTTAAGTCATTGATTGCAGTATTTACGTCGCAATTAACAACTTTCATTTGCACTGTCGTTCTCATCATTACTGGAGGCTCTGCTGGGTTTAGAACCAAAATGGCTTTAACAGATTCACAACCAGAAATGAGACTAACGAGATTCTCTGTCGATTGGATATATTGATCAATATTTCGCCTAGTTGCAGGCCCAGCTGACTTAGAAGCAATGCTCGACGATACTTCGACCTCAGAAATTCCGATCGAATTCTTTGACAGTGCATAAATCAAAGGTGCTGAAGATTGACCCCCGCATGTAACCATTGAGAAATTTAGGGCCTCATCAGCATTGATTGAGAATTGAACCAAATTTTCAATCAATTCCGGAACCATAGGTTTTCCAATTTGAGAAGGCGTCAAGTCAATTGCCCACTTCCCTAGAGCCCCTAGTGTTTCCCAATGTAGTGGGTGGTCATATGCTGATGTTGCATCAAAAAAACCATCGAATTCATTCTTAATTTCGACAAGGCCATCCAAGCCATTTGACAGTAAATTTGGAACTTGGCCCTTGAACATTAGTAACCCTGGACTATCTGCTCTCCTTCCCGAGAGCGCGACTACTTCAAATTCTGGATTTCGGAGCATTCGGGCACATAAATCCGAACCAATATTCCCTGTCCCAATAATTGCAACTCGGATATTCTCAGAAATCATTGCATTCCACGAGCGCGTCTAGAGTTTTGATGGGCTGGGTACCCAAGAAATTTCTCTAAGTCACTAAGTTCCAATAGCGGATCTAAATCTTCAAGTGGTGGTGAAATAAGAGTGCCGTCAGATAACTTACTTGTGGCCAGTCGAGGAAGATACTTTTGTTCAGGATTCATAATTACTTCAAAAAGAACTGCAGCGGTGGACTTTAACCCTTCAGTCAATTGAATCTTCCATTCATTCGCTTTCTCAAGAACGACGTGTTCTAAACCAAAGAGATCGGCTAATTTTCCAAAATCTGGGAAACTGATTCCTGAACTAGTTGTAGAACCTGCGACTCGGGAATCAAACAGGTTATTCTGAGAAATTCTAATCATTGAATATCCTGAATTATTAAAGATGAAGAGCTTTAGTGGTATCTGATGCTCTTTAACTAATTGCAATTCTTGGAGATTAAACATAATTGCACCATCAGTATTCAAGCAAACAATTTGTTTTGTTTGGTCCGCAAAATGAGCGCCTATAGCCCCCGGGAGACCAAATCCCATTTCTCCAAGCCCTTGCGAAGTGAATAATCGACGGTTTCCGCTCTGTTCATACATATAGTGGCCTGTGAGGAGACCTGCTCCCACATCGGTCGAAAGAATTGCGTCTTCAGCAAGTTCTCTGTTCAAGACTTCAATTACTTCGGCTGAGTGTAGAAAGTCTAGGTTTTCCGAACCCATCGGCCCAACTTGATCCCGACGTGGGAGTTCTTCCCAAAGCAAGCCCCCTTCACGGATCCATTCTGAGAATCTAGTTTCAGCCACTTTCTTGGAAGCATAAGCCGGGATTATGTAATCCAAAAATTCTTTGGCGTCCAAGTTTAGAACATTCCAGTTAAGACCGGAAAATTTCTGACATTCAGTAGGATCTATTTCAATAACCCATTTGCTTGCTTTTCTGGCAAAATCCGCTCGGTCATATCCAAGTTGTGGAATCGCGAGTCGAGTCCCTAATGTCAGAATAAGATCCGATTTCTGGAGAAGAATATTGGCTGCACGGTCTCCATAAATTCCGACCCTTCCAAAGTTCAATGGATCTGCATCTGGGAATAAATCCATCGCTGACCACGAAATAAAATAAGGGATTTGAAATTCTTTGATCAAACGTTGAACCTGATTGTATATCTCGGGTTCCCGGCATCCATTTCCAAGATAAAGAGTCGGCTTGATGCTTTGTGTTAAAGCTAAAGTCAATCGATTTACGAATTCCTGAATCTCGGTT
The DNA here is from genome assembly GCF_965234405.1 of Planktophila turicensis (SeqCode). Taxonomy (GTDB): domain Bacteria; phylum Actinomycetota; class Actinomycetes; order Nanopelagicales; family Nanopelagicaceae; genus Planktophila; species Planktophila turicensis. Next base: position 38,438 of record NZ_OZ248346.1, on the reverse strand, counting down.
GGATTTGCTTGAGGTGAGGGGACTGTTACTATGTGATTCTGTTCGTTATTAAACGTAGTTTTTTTCCTTTGTAAATCCATTGGGAAATCGACATGGGCAGGTCCCATTCGATTAGCCATGGCTGAATCTGCTGCGTGGTTCATTACAGCGATAGTCTCAGAGACATCTTTTATACGTTCCGAAAATTTAGTAATTGGGCGGAGCACAGATACGGAATCAAATCCTTGAACTCCATAAGCGCGAAGTTGAGATTGATTTTCGCAGTGGAAGGAACTTTCATTGCCGGAAATGATCAGCGTAGGAATAGAGTCGAGATGAGCACTTAAAACACCCGTTACTACGTTTGAGATGCCCCCTCCGGTGGTCACTAATGCGACGCCAAGTTCACCAGAAATACGTGAGTATCCTTGGGCTTCCATTACCGCTGCCTGCTCATGATGTGAGTAAATCAATTTAATTCTGCCATCTCGAACTATTGCATCAACGATTGCTAGATTTCCAGCACCCGTGATGCAAAAAACAATACTTACTCCGCGAGAGATTAAAAAATCAACGAGAATATCGGCGCCTGTCTTTTCAACCTCGTTCATGTATTCCTCTCAAGAAATCAATGCACTCAAGTGTGCTTTCTTCCCAAAGTTTACCCTCTGAAACATTCAAGAAATCGAGTGTCTTCAAGTTATCGGCAACATATTCGTCACCGAAAGCGTCTGGATTCTCATAAATGATACTTGAATCTGTCTGGCCCGCGATATATTGCGCAAGTTCACCAAGGGTGACTCCGCGGCTGCTACCAACAGAGAGAATCTCATCCGAAGCCGGCAATTTTAAGGCAGACCAAAGCCATGTGCTCATGTCTTGTTCGCTCAAGTAGCTGCGAACTGTCTTGGGATTACCCTTTACTATGATTCTTTTTTCTCTAATTGCAGAATCGATGAATGAAGAAATTGCGTATTGCTTCTTCTCAAGCAATCGCTTTCCCACAAAACTAAATAGACGGCAGACACTTACTGGAATTCCAAACTCCGCTTGTAATTTTTGGAGGGTCTTTTCTGCCAAAATGCGTGACTCAATAAACCGTTTCTTTCTAAGTAACTCTACTGTTGCATCTTGATTTCTAATCTCTTCATTTTGTAACTGCTTCAGCCCAAAGCATGCTCCGGTAGATGCATGAACCACAATAGAAGGTTTATTCTTGATCGCCCAGGTAGACAAATTAAGATTAATCTTTTCAAAATCCTGAGCAGCGGTGTCGCTATAAGAGGTAGGTCCTCCATCCGCAGCTAGATTTAGGACGTATGCGCTTCCGCAATCAAAATCCCATGTTTTCGTAAGGTCTGCTGAGATATAGGTGATTGAATTACCAAAGTTCGACAGGTCCCGAGGGCATCTATCTGACCGTCCGACCAGCGTTATCTTATTTGGTCTCAGGTTGTAGTCGAATTCCTCGAGCATGTCCAGAAATGCTTGGCCAACAAATCCATTTGCGCCTGTAACTAGTAGGTTAGATATTCTGTCATTTTTCATTGTACGCATCGCTTTCTGCCATGCTAGTTATTTAGAATAAATGTTCAAACGGACCATTTTTTTTCAGTAAAAGTGGTATCGCCGACTACAGAAATCTTAACATCAGAAATGTGGTTCTTATCTTAAAGTGGATTCGACACAGTCATGAATAGAAATAGCTCAACCTAAAGATCTCTAAAACCCTATTTCTCGCTCAACCATAGAGGTGTCTCGTCCATGAGCCTAAGGTTCACAAAAAATTTAATCTGTGGGCAGAGTCAGACCTAAGAGTTGCTTGATCCTGAAGTGTTTTTGTCTAGTCACAAATGATTCAAAAGCGGGGAAGCTTGAGTCACAAAACCTCCGAAACAAGTCAATGCTGCAATAATTTGGTTCGAAGTTTTCAACTGATTCACTGACTTCTACCCTTTTGGCATATTTCTAAGTGATACATTTGACTCCGCTAAAAAGTTTCGCTGTCCCAAAGAAGAGATTGAAGGGGTAACGATGAGTTCCATTTTGTCTAAGTTGAAAAATTCCCCTTACTCCTGGGCGTTTACAGTAGTGCCTGTCATAGGAATATCAGTGACGCTTAGGAATGGTTTAAATTTTTGGGGTTATGATTTTTATGCACTCGATTGGGCAAAGGTTTGGCCTCACCCTAGTTCTGTATTTTCAGTAGAAAACTTTGGGGATTTAGCATTGGCACACCTTTTAAGAATCGATTCAAGAGTGGGTTGGTTTTCTTTACATCTTGGTTTGTCTCTGATCTATTTCATGCTACTCATTCTGTTTTCTCATACATCAAATCTTGACAACGAAAAACGAAAAACACTTTTTGTGATCTTTGCGGCGTGCCCAATTACAATGATGATTATGCAAGAAATCGGCTACTTTGATGTCATAACAATCTTGGGTGCGATTATCTTAGGATGTGGAACCTCAACCCCTACCCGCATAGTCGGTGCTGCAATAATGGCCTCTGGCAATACTCCCCAGGCGTTGATTGCGACTTTTCTGTTTTCGATTGCACTTTCACTCATCTCAAATAAACCAATAAAAGTTCGGCTTCAATACTTCGCCCCCTTTGCTTTGGTAGTTCTAATCTGGATTTTCGAACGGATGTGGCTCGGTGGAATGGGTCGGACAGAGGAGTTTGGACCTAGTATGTGGAGTTATTCAGTAAAAGGTTTCTTGGTCGTAAGCCCAATGCTCTATTTCTATTCCGTACTCGGTCCCCTAGTAATTCTAATTCCTAAGATTTTTAAGCGCATAGGTCATTCAATCAAATCCCGAGAGTTATGGGTGGTTGGTTGGTGCATATGGATACCATGTTTTTTTGGAATCGTAACTACGGAATCCACTCGAGATGCACTTTGTTTAATGGCTCCTACTTTTTTTTGGTTCATTAAACGCGAAATAACCGAATTTGGGTTGCGCCTATCAAAGTGGGAAATTGTCGGAATGTGCCTACTGCCTTGCTTCTTGGTTTGGCGGGAGGGCGATATCGTAGAATCTTGGTCTGTACTGCGCCGACTTTTTTTCCCTTGAGAGAGTGGGCCTCACTGGATTCCTCTATTAAGTAGATGGACATTTTTTCTGGGGACAGGTTCCGATGAATACACACCAAGCTAAGATTTATTGTTTGTAATCTTGCATTTAATTTGGCAGCAAAATGGCGTGACCTATCACTCTCAATGATAGATTTGAGTCGTTCTTACGGTTAGGGGTTTCCGGTGATATCTAGATCTTGTAAAATATCTCCAAGTGCATTAATAGAACCTGGTGTGTACATTGGAGACAACTGCAATATTGAAGCCTTTACCATTATCAGAAGTGGTGTGACTCTTGGTGATGGTGTGACAGTTGGGAGCCATTGCGATCTCGGGATTGATAGCGGTTTAGCATCCTCGAAAACACTATCTATCGGTTCTGGGTCCACGATTAGATCTCACTCAAGGTTTTACTTAGGTTCGAATTGTGGTGACAGTATGGTGACTGGTCATGGTGTTACCGTTCGAGAGAATTCTAGAATCGGATGCAGTGTGCAGATTGGTACTCTAAGTGACATTCAAGGAGACTGCCGAATTGGTGATTACTCAAAGTTACACAGTAATGTCCATGTGGGAAAAGGGTCAGTTATTGGAATGTATGCCTGGTTGTATCCATATGTCGTCCTTACAAACGATCCAAATCCACCAAGTGAACTACTGGTAGGTGTCGAAATTTCACATTTTGCGGTGATAGCGACAATGGCCACGATACTTCCTGGCATAAAAGTAGGTTTCGGATCTTTTCTTGGTTCTCACTCGCTTTTGAACAAAAACCTCCCGGACGAACTATTTGCAGTAGGAACCCCTGCCAGAATTCTTAAGAACATCAGAGAAATTAAGACTTTTAATGGTGGCGATTCTCATTACCCATGGGCGCTTCACTTCAATAGGGGCTATCCACCAAACTTGGGAGATCTCTACAACGAATTAAAATCTGACCCGGCAAGGATTAAGTTCGAATGAAAATAGGAGTGGTTGGAAGCGGGTTAATGGCAAGAGGGATTCTCAGATTACTCGTGTCAAAAAATCAGGATGCGACACTCATTAATCCTAGATTTTCTACTGGCTTTGATTTGCAAGCTTTTTCGAATTTAGATTTAGTAATTGAGTGTGTAGTCGAAAACTTTGAAACTAAGGTTGAGGTTATTCGAAAAATCCGGTTAATGAATCCTAATGCCATAATTGGAACGTCCACTTCATCTTTGGGAATCACACAAATTCAACAACATTTAAATTTTGACTCAAAATTTTTAGGTATCCACTTCATGAATCCTCCCAGTCAAATTCGTTCAGTTGAGTTGGTTAAGGGCCATTCAACGCAACCTGAAACTGTAGATTTCGTGAGCCAGTGGATTACAGATTTGGGACAATTAGCCGTACTGGTCGAAGACAAACCAGGATTTGTTGTAAATGCTTTGTTGTTCGCAATGCTTAATCGTGCCGCATTATTGTTAGAGGAGTCTGAGATGTCTGCCGTCGAATTAGACAATCTTATCTGTTTAAGCCTCGGGCATAAAATTGGACCTTATCGAACGATGGACCTGATTGGAATTGATACGTGTAAGGTGATTCTTCAAAATCTCTATTTGCAAGATTCGACAAGGAACTTTAAGCCTGCAAACATATTTGACCAGCTACTAGAAAACGGCAAACTTGGCAGAAAGACTAAATCTGGCTTTTTGGACTATAACTAGGGTTTCTCTTTGTAAACTCAAGTCTCCTGTTGAACTAACGAAAGTTACTCTATCGTGACTAATCCGCCCGGTGTGTGAAACTGAACGGAAATTATCCCGACTTGGTTATCACAGGTATCTGGACGTAGCCAATCAATGCTGACATTTTCAAGTGAGGATAGAATCTCATCTTTAAACCAGGAGTCAGATAGTTCATCCTCATCGGCAATTGCAATTTTTTTAATCTTTGCAAGAGCGGTGCCATCTTTTGATGGATGGTCTTCAGACAGCCACTGAATAAAGAAAGGGAGCTCGCGGGAATCGGCAATCTCCATTACACCTATCTGCTTCCACTTTAAATCAGTTCCGTTGGGTCGGGTGCGATGGGCCTCAATTGCACCCCGACCAAATTTTGATTCTATTTGTGCAATATCTTTAGTGCTGAATACCCAAGTAAACCAGCCACCACCCTCGTGAGCTTTTTTAGAAACCGCTTTCCCCCAAGGGGTATTTTCGGACGCTGGATGATCGAGAGGACAAACTACTTCTATGTACTGACCATCTTGAAGTGCCGCGGTGAAGTTGCGCGTGCCGAATCGTGGATGGATGCCACCATCCACGAAGGTAGTCGTTAGACGCGAACCCAATCGTTGTACAGTATCGGCGAGCTGGTCGTGGGAGGTTACGTATGAAACGTGATCTAGGCGCATGGACGTATTTTGCACTACATTTGGAGCGGGAATTACCACTAATAATCCCCTAAACTCAGATACTAACCGATCCAATGATTAAACTCCGCATATGGATCAAAATGGACTTGCAGGGCTAAAAAGTCATTCTGCTCTAGTTGGGTCCAACCCAGACCTGGTTCAAGCGTCAGGCGGAAACACATCTTACAAAAATGGATCTTGCATGTGGGTTAAAGGTTCAGGTTTTCGTTTGAAAGACGCACACATTCAAAATATTTTTGCTGAAATAAAACTTGGTTCACTCACTGCGAAACAGATTGCAGACAAGCATGATTTTTCAGATTATCTTTGTAATGAAATTTTGCCTTCTATAGAGACAAACTTCCATTTAATGTTAGAGGGCAACTTTGTGACTCATCTCCATTCTCTAGGTGCCATATCTCTTGGTATCTCGAGTGAACTGACTCAGTCAAGACTCAATAACAGCGAGATAAGGATCGTCCCGTATGCCCGACCAGGGGTCGATCTTGCAAATGCCATTTACAAAATCGAAGGCTTTCAGGATCACACCCTCCTATTGCGGAATCATGGCGTGATCTTCACGGCAAGAACTTTAGAAGAAATAGAAAAAAAGATTAATACTTTTGAAAATAACGTGGAACTCATTTTTGGCGAACTGGAAAAAAGCGAGGAATTCCCAAGCTGGGTTGAAATTCTAGTCTCTGGTGTGTTGACTCCGGATCAGGCCGTGTTTCTCGGCCCTAAGCCTTTCATTGAATCCAATTCGCCATCAGAGAAATCTGTTTCGATAAACAGTTTCGGTGAATTGTTATTCCCGTCTTATTTTTCGAAAGATCGAATAGAAATGGCATACTTCTATTCTAGGGTTGCCAAACTTGTTGAGAAGAAGACTCGCATTTGCTACCTGTCTAGCCAGGAGGTTGAATCTCTTTTGAACTGGGATAGAGAGAAGAAGAGAATTCAGATGGCAAATTAATGCAACTTGTCATTCCTATGTCTGGTACTGGGAAACGATTCCAGGAAAAGGGTTACCGTATTCCGAAACCCTTGATTCCAATTTCGGGAAAACCAATAGTTCAACACGTGGTAGAGATGTACCCCGGCGTCGAGGAAATTCTGTTTATTGTAAATCGAAGACACTTTGAAGATCCTGAGCTTCAACTTGAAAAAGAATTGAGAAAGTTTGCTCCTAACGCACAAATTGCAGTTATAGATTCACATAATCTGGGGCCGGGATGGGCAATCAAAGAAGCGAGTGAATACATTGACCTTAGTTCGTCAGTAGTAGTTAACTACTGCGATTTTGCTTGTCTGTGGGATTTCAACGCATTTCGAAGCCAGCTTGAGTCTGGAATTGATGGACTGATTGCTACATACACGGGATTTCATCCGCACATGATTAGAAATTCTAAGTATGCATACCTAAGTCTCGATAACTCCGGGAGGTTAACAGACATAAGAGAAAAGTTGTCTTTCACAATCAATCCAATGAGCGAGCACGCTTCTTCTGGGACTTATGGTTTTGCCACCGGAAAAATCCTAATTAGGGCAATTGAAAATCAAATTTCAAACGCGGACAGTTTTAACGACGAGTTTTATATCAGTTTGACCTATAAAAATATGATTTCCTCTGGGCTGGACATTAGAAATTTTGAAATTGAGAAATTCTTTCAGTGGGGAACTCCTGAAGACTTTGAAGAATTTAAATGGCAGAAAGAATTCTTCACTCGAAAGTCAACCAATAAATCGAAAGATATCGACGTCGATAGAATTGAGATACTGGCTGCAGGTGAAGGGAAAAGATTTTCTAGAGCGGGCTATCGAGTGATAAAGCCTTGCCTGCCAGTTGGTGAAGATTTCTTAGCAACTACAGCGTTGAATTCCATGGGTGAGCCGCTGCTCTCAAAGGGGATTCTTCTGCAGAAGGGATTTGCCATCCCAGATAGATTTGAGAAAGTATTGAGTCGGGATCACATTGAGATTCGCTCAGTGGAAGGTTTGACAAAGGGACAGGCGCAGTCCGCTCTGATTGCTTTAGCTGCGGAATCGGTTGGCAGCTGTATTGTCGGAACTTGCGATTCACTTGTTTTCCCAGGAGCTCAGTTCAAGTCACCTCGACGCGGAAAAACGATTTACGTCTGGGTCACCCGGCCAACTGAATATGCAACACAGAACCCGGAGCAATTCGGGTGGGTGATTTTAGATCGAGATGGGAGAGTTTCCGATTCTTGGGTGAAAGAGAAACCCCTGACTAAAGACGAGACTTATGTGATTACAGGTACTTTCTATTTCGGAGATGATGTGCAAGCCAGTAGCTTGATCCGTACCTTCCTGGATGAAGGTGAGACCGTAAATGGGGAGTATTACCTGGATTCACTACTTGGTTTTGCGGCCCAAGAGGGTTGGAAGGTGTTTGGGGTAATTCCAGATTTGTTTGTAAGTCTAGGGACTCCGGACGAATACGAAACATATAGATACTGGGAATCTGTTTTTCAAATCCGTCCAGATTTATTGGTTAATGATGATTCTCCGAGTTAGTGGTCGGGTGATGCCCCGTACTTTTTGGGGAGCACGTGTAGTTTTGGTAAACAAACTCTATTTGTGTATTGACAAGTCTACTCACCAGGAGATTTCGAAATGATGTACGCAGAAATTGTGATTCCTTGCTTTGACGAAGAGTCAGGTTTGCCTGAACTGATCCAGGAATGTATTTCAGTTATCAACGCCTCTAACCATGAACTGGGATTCATCCTTGTTGATAATGGCTCAAAGGATAGAACTAGAGAATTTCTTCTGAAATTGGTTGGGGATAAGCGAAATTTCAAAATAGTGGAATTACCTGAAAACCAAGGGTATGGGGGTGGGATCAAGGCTGGCCTCGAGGTTAGTTCTGCCGAGATCATCGGTTGGACGCATGCTGATTTGCAAACCCCTTTAATTGACTGTCTCAACGGTTTACTTAAGATTAAGGACGGCGCAGAATTTGTGAAAGGTCATCGGACTGGAAGAAAATGGAGTGAAAGGTTCTTCTCCAGAGGGATGTCAATATTTGAATCCAGATTATTCAAGATTAGTCTTGAGGAAATCAATGCCCAGCCAACCATTTTCCGTAGAAAATTTTACGAAATGTGGGTGTCTCCGCCAAATGATTTCTCCCTCGACCTTTATGTTTTACTCGAGGCGTCACGCAAACAATTAGAAATAAGGCGTATTTGCGTTAGATTTCTTCCACGTCAATTTGGGCACTCCAAATGGAATCTCGGAATTATCTCTAGATTTAAGTTTATTGTTCGCACCTGTAAGTATTCGATCAATTTAAGGAAAATTTTAAATGAAAATTTATAGCCACCGAATTAATTCGAGATCTGAGTTGGAAAGGATTCCGGCTCATTATGGTGTTGAAATTGACCTTAGATCCCAGGATCGTAATTTAATCCTTGCGCACGATCCTTTTGTCGGTGGAGAACTTTTTTCGGACTGGCTCAAATCTTGGAAAGGCCAATCGCTGATTCTCAATGTGAAAGAAGATTCACTAGAGAATGCAATTATTGAGGCACTAAATCCTCTTGGTATCTCAGACTACTTTTTTTTGGATCAGAATTACCCGTCGATTCGACGGACGATAGCTATGGGGGTTAATAAGTTAGCAACACGAGTGAGTGATTTCGAAGATTTGGACACTTGTCTCAAGTCGGGTTCGGAGTGGGTTTGGCTCGATTCATTTTCAGGAGATTGGTCGTATTTGCCGACTGCAGTAAGGGCGATTTCCCAGAATGGCCAGAAGTCATGTTTGGTCTCACCCGAACTGCAGCGGGGTGATGAATCTAGTGAAATGTCCATTCTGCATGAGCTAATTCGGAAAGAAGAATTAATCATCGATGGGGTCTGCACAAAGTTCGCCAAGAGCTGGGAAGTATGAAGAAATTGAAAATTCTGTCCTGGTTAGCTGTGAGATTAATTTTCATTGTTTTTTTCTCTTCTTCAATTCAAGAGGAGCTCTTTGTTCCCTTTTTTACAATTACTGGATTTAATTTTCATGACCCATGGAGTGCATGGGTAAATTCATCTGGGAGAAGTGATGCATTCCCCTATGGATTAGTGATGTATTTGGTGTTTCTCCCTGCCATTGTTACTCACAAAATACTTCAGTCATTTTCTATAGAAATGGGCTTCAGCTATTTAATTCTTACTACTGTTTTACTTATTGAGTTTTTCATATTTAGGGCAGTAAGGGTGTTCGACATGGAAAGCAAGGGCGCTTGGCCGTGGTTTGCAATCTTTTCCCCATTGAGCATCTATATATCGTACGTGCACGGCCAAATAGATTTAATCCCATCGGCACTTTTCTTTGCTTCTGCTCTTTTCGCCATGAGAAATCATTGGGGGAAAGCCGGATTAATGGCTGGGCTTGCATGCGCTGCCAAGTTTAGCTTCGTTCTGGGAATACCTTTTTTTCTAGTGTTTTTCTTATCAAGAGGTTCCAAACGCAAAGCTGGATCGAGTTTTGTTCTTGGATTGATACCTGGGCTATTTTTCTTGCTTCTGCCCGCGATATATTCACAAGGCTATCATGTTATGGTCTTAGAAACACCCGAGGTCCTTAAAACCTTAGATGCTCAAATTCAATTGGGCATATCAGTTTTGTACTTGCTTCCCGTGGTGTACCTGATTGTGATTCTTGCGTTCTGGAGCTTGAATCATATTTCAACATTTGTTCTGGTCTCATATGTAGGCATTGGATATCTCGTTTTGGCATTTACTCAAACTTCCTCGGTTGGTTGGTATTACTGGTCGCTACCCTTCGCTCTCTTCACACTTCGAAAATCTTCCACCCGAACCCTTGCTCTGTACTATATCTGGCAGCTCAATGTGGTTCTCTTTTTCCTAAGTGCGGAAACTGTTTTGGTGAGCCGTTTCTTTGGTGATGTCCGAGTTAATCTCTCAGAGATTAACTTACTCAGCGGTTTGTTGTTCACATCTTTGGTTGTCCTCGGGGTGGTACTTGTATTAAAGATAATGCACGAAGCTGGCAAGCTTGGAGATATTTATTCTCTCTCAAAAAAGCCTCTGGCCATAAACATTGCGGGGGATTCCGGGGTTGGCAAAGATACGTTGACCAATGAGATTGCACGACTTTTTGGAGACCAAGAAGTGGCTCTTTTGCTTGGTGACGACTATCACTTACATGAAAGGGGAGACTCCTCATGGTTAAGCACAACACATTTATCAACTGACTCAAACGATCTCGAAGGAATGGGTAAGGACTTCAAGAAGCTATTGAATGATGAGAGGGTTTTCGTTAAACACTATGACCATAGGGTGGGTCGATTCACATTACCGAGAGGAATAAACTCTTCACAAGTAGTTATTGCCAATGGAATACATTCCATTCTAATTCCAGGTTCTGAACTTGCAGACCTGAAAATTTTTATGAGTATGGATGACGATCTTCGTGTACAGCTAAAAATATCGCGGGACATGGCTTCAAGGCACTATGCGAATGAGGCTGAAATTAGAAAATCGATTGTCGAACGGGCTGCACATTATCAAGAATTTGTTCTGCCTCAGCTTCACGATTCAGACTTACATTTTCATATGAAATGTATTTCTTTTTCGCCTCTAAGACTAGGTGTTGTTCTCGAGTCCAAGGACTCCGCATTCGTAAGGGAAATTAGTCAACTATTGAATGCAGTCTTGAGCACTCCAAGTATTCTTCAAAGATCTCACAACGCTATGTCGTTGGAAATAGATCCGACTTATTTCAAGAATCAAGATGCAGTTCTTATACTCAATCGAAACTTGGAGTCACCTGAACAATTGTTTACTTCAAGTCCTGTCTTTTCAGATGGTTCAGTGGGGGTACTTTCCTTGATTTCGATTTTGTATTTACTCAGAAAACGTAGAAATTATGTTTGATACTCCTGAGTTAGTTATTTTCGATTTAGACAATACTCTTTACGATTATAATGTTGCCAATTTGGCTGGCGAACATTACTTAATGGAGCATTTGAAAGATAACTTGCGTATCTCTGAAAATGAGTTCTACGAATTGTGGTCGGCTGCGCGCGTGCAGGTCAAAGAGACTTTGGGACTTAGCGCGTCCGCGCACAGCCGCCTAATGTATATTCGTGAGTTTTTGAACTCAAATAAATTCCCCACTTACGCTACTTTCGCACTTGAATGCGAACAAGTTTTTTGGCGTGGTTACTTTGACAAAATGACTCTATTTAATGGAGTGGAGGCTTTCATATCTTTGCTTCGATTGAATCAGGTTAAGCTAATTCTTGTTACAGACCTATCCACTCAAATTCAGCTTAGAAAATTAGCCTGGTTGGGGTTAGAGAAATCTTTCGATCTAATCGTAACTTCTGAGGAATCTGGTGGGGACAAGGTGACTGGTAAGTCAGAATTAATGGTCAAGAAATACGTTGAACCGGAAATTGGTAAGACGTGGTCAATAGGCGATTCGCAAGCTGACCACTTGTTTCCGTCTTCCTCCTACTTTTTCAGGAAAGTTCCTTCTGGGAAGTTTAAGGGATTATCGCAACTTGAGATGGAATTTAGCGACTTTCATGATTTAATTGGATTAATTCAAAGCTCGAGCTAGCGAGAAAGCTTGCACATCAGCGCTTCACATATAACGAGCGGTGCTGAATTTCGTGCGAGATTTTCGCGGGCGTCCATGATGGCGTTGATTTTATTGATTGTTGAGTGTGATGGTGAGTTGGCTGCGTAACTTTCGATCTGTTCGCGCATATCAATATTGATCATTGAATCTATACTGCCCGATTGCACCATCATGACATCGCGGTAGAAGGTGGCAATATCAAGTAGTGCCCCATCTATGGAGTCGCGGACCATTCGGGTCGAGCGAGACTTCTGCTCTTTCTCAAGTTCTTTAACGGCTTTGGCTCCGCCGGTTGCCATACCGCGGCCGGTTGCTCCTTTTCCGTAAGCTTCTTGAAGCTTCTCAACTTCTTTCTCGTCGCGCTCATCAGATGAGGCATTCGCTTCTGTTGTTGCTAGATCTACAAGCGTTTGTGCAGCTTGGAATGCGGCAGCGAGTGAGCCGAGTTGAAGCGGCAGATGCATGATGGTTTTGCGGTTACTGCGATCGGATTCGTTGGTTGCTAAATATTTTGCACGGCCAATATGTCCTTGGCTAACGCGAGCTGCGAAATCTGCCATGCCTGGAGCGATGTGGTCGCGGTTGATAAGAACCTTGGTGACTGCTTCAAGGCTTGGTGTGCGCAGTTGTAGGTGGCGGCAACGTGAACGAATAGTTGGCAATACATCGTGAAGTGTGGGTGCGCAGAGTAACCAGACTGTGCGAGTGCCTGGCTCTTCGATTGCTTTAAGAAGTGCGTTGGCAGCGGACTCGGTAAGTCGGTCAGCATCTTCCATGACAACTACTCGCCAGCCGCCCATGGATGGAGCCCATGCAACACGGGTAAGAAGTTCGCGGACTTCTTCAACTTTAATTGAGAGACCTTCGGTGCGAATGATTTCAACATCGGGGTGGCCATGAGTTTTCGCTGAATTGCAGTCATTGCAGGTGCCGCAACCATCGTTAGGGCAGATTAGTGCCTGAGCAAAGGCGACTGCAGCTGATGAACGCCCTGATCCTGGGGGGCCTGTAAAGACCCAGGCATGCGTCATTTCTTGTGATTCTTCACCTGTCCGAGAAGCAGCAACGGCTCCCTGCAGGATCTCGATGATGTGTTCTTGACCGACGAGGTCGTCAAAGACAGATGTCATTTACTTTCTAAATCTTTTCTTCTTAGGTTCTTCTGCATTGCGCTTAAGTTCTGGAAGTTCTGCAACACGGGCAATGATTTGTGCGTGAATCTCTTCAACAGTTTGTGTGCCATTGACCACGAAGTAACGCTCAGGATCCATCATTGCAATTTGTAAGAACTCTTGGCGAACGCGCTCGTGGAATTCTGTGGGTTCTGCTTCAAGGCGATCGCGTGATTGAAGGCGGCCAAGTCCGATTTCCGCAGGCACATCGATAAGGATTGTGAGTGTTGGGTACAAACTCTCTGTTGCCCAGCGAGAGATGCGTGCAACTTCCGATGGATTTAGTACGCGACCAGCGCCCTGGTAAGCCGCAGAAGAATCGAAGTAGCGATCGGTGATGACAACATCTCCGCGATCAAGGCCTGGGCGGATTACAGAGAAGACATGGTGGGCGCGATCTGCTGCATAGAGAAGAGCCTCTGCGCGTGGACTAATAATTCCTGTTTCATGTCCGAGAAGAATTTTGCGTAAGTCTTTTCCAAGATCTGTTCCACCAGGTTCGCGCGATAGAACAACAGTCTCGCCTTCTTGTTCAAGCCACTTTGCAAGAAGTTGTGATTGTGTTGATTTACCGGTGCCTTCGCCACCTTCGAATGCGATGAAGATTCCCTTTGATTGCGTGCCGGTGATTGCACCGAGTTCGCCTTGAAGGGCTGCGAGGATGTCAGACCAGAGAGAGACTGTTGGGCGATCTTTCATCTGATGATATGAAACAGAACCAATGAGAGCAGCGATGATTCCTGCGATGAGCATCGTGATCTGTGCGCCGTTGTAGTTAAGAACGATTGTCTGGAATTCATAGCGGTGTTCACCGATTGTGGCGGCGATGATTGGAGCGATTGCTAGAACTGCCACCAAAGTAATGCGGATCAATGACTGTACGAATGCGAAGGTGCGGCCGCGAACATCATTAGTGACTTCCATGCCGAGCATGGTGAAGCCGGTAACCCAAGCGATTCCACTGAAGGCTCCGAGGATTGCGACGATAAAGACCGAAAGAACAAGGTTTGAGATAAGAGCTAAGAGAACAAGGAAAACACCAGATGTTGTGAGCGCTGCGCCGAATAAACGGCGGCGCGAGAACTGTGCAAATACTTTAGGGCCGAATGCGATACCGATCGCAAGACCAGTAAAGACAGAGCCGAAGAGAACACCGTATGCGGCATCTCCGCCACCAAGGTCGCCTACGAATGTGCGGGCAAGACCGATAACAGCGCCAGCTGCTGAGAATGCGCCGACCATTCCGATGATGAGACCGCGGATGATTTTTGATTCAGAGACAGCTTTCCATCCTTGAATCAAGGATTGTCCGACGTTCTCATCTTTATTTGATTTAGATGCAGAACCCTTTGGTATTTCCTTGAGGCCGCGGATTGTCCATGCGGCGAATAAGAATGAGAGTGCGTTGACATAAAGGGCGATATCGATTGAGTTGCTTGGAATCAGTGGGCTGATTGCTGCGAGCGCACCTGAAAGAAGTGTGAGAAGTGAGAAGAGAATTGCTGCAATTGGTGCAGTTCCGTATGCAGCAAGGAGTGAAACTTGATTTGCATTCTCGAGTTTGTCGCGTGGGACAAGGTTGGGAACTGATGCTTCCTTTGCAGGTGACCAGAAGAGAGTTAGGCACTCGACGAGAATCATTGCGGTGTAGAGCCAGAAATATGTGTGAACGATTGGAATAGAGATGTAGAGAGCTGCGCGCATGATGTCGACTGAGACCATAAGGCGGCGGCGATCGAAGCGATCGGCGATTACTCCGGCGATGGGGCCGAGAAATACTGCAGGAAGTAAGCGAGCGATAAAGACGCCGGCGATTGCGAAGTTTGCTGTTGCGTATGAGCCGCCAGAGAGTTGTTGTGCGAGCGCCGTGGTTGCAAGAAGGCCGAGCCAATCACCAAGGGATGAGAAGAGCATCGAGTTCCAGAGCCTGCGAAAGGCTGGGATTGCTAAGACGCTGCGGCGTGCATCCGGCGCTGGAGCAGCGGGGGTTGGCAGGCTTGCAGGCATGGAGTGAGTCTATCGGGCGCAGCTGATACGCCTAGAAAGGGCTAAAAGAGGCTGCGGACGCTCTCTTCGAGAGAGTATTGCGAGGTAAAGGCCATCGCTGACTTGGCGAGGTTGATATCTGCGCACAAGAAGGCTGGGTCGCCAGCGCGACGTTCGACTTCATTGACCTTGGTATCGGCCTTGTTGGTCGCTTCAAGTACGAGCTTGATGATTTCACGTACTGATGCGCCGCGGCCAGTGCCAATATTCATTGCAGGTGGAAGTTTAGTGGTGGCATTTGCGGCAGCTAAATGTGCGCGGGCGATATCGCGGACATCGACGTAGTCGCGGATACATGTGCCATCAGGTGTTGGGTAATCGGTTCCGAAGATTGTTGGTGCCTCACCCTTGTTGAGTTTGCCAAGAACGATAGGGACAAGGTTTTCAACTGAGTTATCGAGAAGTTCTGGGGCTGCGGCTCCTACGACGTTGAAGAAACGAAGTGATGTTCCGTGGTTTCCGTCAGTGTTGATGAAGTCGGTGACTTTGGATTCTGCTTGGTACTTAGAGTCACCGTAAGGAGAGATTGGTTTCTTATCGCCATCTTCTTTGCAAGGGTCCATTGAATCTGGGCTGCCGTAGACAGCTGCAGTGGATGAGAAGATAAATTTCTTAACGCCGTTGCGCTTCGCGATTTCAAGAAGTTCTGTTGTGGCATCGAGGTTTACTTCGAAGTACTCATCTGGCTTTTCCATAGATTCACCCACGGCTTTGAGTGCTGCGGTGTGGACGATGCCATCAATCTTGTGGGTGCGGATTACGTTTTCAATCTCGTTGTAATCGCGGATATCAGCTTTGATCAGTGGGATCTCGACGTTGTGCTTTGCGCGCAGGTAAACGATGCGGGATTCAAGGCCCTGGTAGAGCGAGTCATAGATGACGACGTTCTTGCCGTTGCGGATGAATTCATCAGCGATATGTGTGCCGATGTATCCAGCGCCTCCGGTAAGTAACCACGTCTCTTGAGTCATGAGTGGAGTCTACTTGGCGAAGTAGTTAAGCCTTCTTCGCTTTTCCTGTGGCTTTCTTGGCAGCTTTCTTCTTTGTTGCTGCCTTCTTTACGGTGTTCTTTGTAAGTGTTGGGGCAGCGTCTCCTGGCTTTACCTTTGCTGCCTTCTTGCGGGACTTCTTAGGTGATGGGCCATTTTCTGCTTCCCATGCGCGGCGGCCTGCAAGGAGTTCGAGTCCGCGCTCGAGAGTCATTGCTTCAAGGGTGTCACCGCGACGAAGCGTTGCATTGGTTTCACCATCGGTGACATACATACCGAAGCGACCATCTTTGATAATGACTTGTTTTTCACTGCCGGGATCAACACCGAGTTCTTTCAGTGGTGGCTTTGCAACACCACGGCGGCGTTCCTTTGGCTTTGAGTAAATTTCGAGTGCTTCATCGAGATTGATGGAGAAGAGTTGATCTTCAGATGTGAGTGTGCGTGAATCTGCGCCGGCCTTTAAGTACGGACCATAGCGGCCGTTCTGCACGGTGATTTCATCGCCTGCGCTGTTGGTGCCAAGTACGCGAGGAAGAGATAAGAGTTTGAGTGCATCATCGAGTGTGATGGTGTCGAGGTTCATTGTGGAGAGCAGGGATGCGGTCTTTGGCTTTGGCGCATCAGCTTTCTTGCGCTTCTTCTTTGGTTCACCCTTGTCGTTAAGCTCGACAGGTTCTTCAGGGAAGATCTCGGTGATGTATGGACCGAATCGTCCTGACTTTGCAACAACTTCGAAGTTTGTCTTTGGGTCTACACCGAGTTCTCGTTCTCCCGATGGAGCTGCAAGTAGTTCGATTGCTTTTTCAAGAGTGAGTTCATCGGGTGCAAGGTTTTCAGGAATGTTGGCAAGTTTGCGATCTTGATCTGGGATGTTCTCTTGTAAGTACGCACCGTAGCGGCCAACACGGATTTCGATGGTGTCAGATAAATTCATTGTGTTGGTAGCGCGTGCATCGATAACACCGAGGTCGAGTGCGAGTTCGTTAAGCCCTGGTTGGCCATCGACGCCGTAATAAAAATCGCGGAGCCAATCGACGCGGCCTGCTTCACCGGAAGCAATCTTGTCGAGATCTTCTTCCATTGATGCTGTGAAGTCATAATCCACGAGCTTGGTGAAGTGGGTTTCGAGCAAGCCAGTTACTGAGAATGCGAGGAAGGTTGGAACCAGTGCGCGACCGCGCTTATAGACATAGCCGCGGTCTTGAATAGTTTGAATGATTGATGCGAATGTTGATGGGCGGCCGATACCGAGTTCTTCTAGTTTCTTAACGAGAGTTGGTTCGGTGTAGCGCGCAGGAGGTTTGGTGTCATGGCCTTCGCAAGAATATTCATCGACCTTAACTGATTGACCAACGGTCATTGCAGGTAAGCGGCGGTCTTCGGATTCTTCATCATTGTTCTCATCAGTTGCGATGTCATCGTATGCGGCTAAGAAGCCAGGGAATGTAATGACAGAACCATTTGCGCGGAAGATTGTTTCTTTCTTATCTGCAGTTTGCGCGTCAAAGTCAACGCGCATCTGCATCTTCTTGGCATCAGCCATCTGGGAAGCAACAGTGCGCTTCCAGATGAGGTCATACAACGCAAATTCATCGCGAGAAAGTTCTGGTGCTAGCTCACCTGGTGTCTTAAAGACATCTCCTGCTGGGCGAATCGCTTCGTGCGCTTCTTGCGCGTTCTTAGATTTACCTTGATAGAGGCGTGCAGTTTCGTAGACGTGATCTTTTCCGTAGAGCGATGTTGCGGCAGCGCGTGCAGCCTTAATTGCTTGGTCGGATAAGTTGATTGAGTCGGTACGCATGTAGGTGATGTAACCGTTTTCGTACAAGCGCTGTGCAATACGCATCGTGATTTGTGCGCCCCAACCAAGACGTGAACCAGCATCTTGTTGCATTGTTGATGTTGTAAATGGTGGCTTAGGGCGTTCAGTGCGTGGACTTTCTTCCATCGACTTAACTGTTAGTGGAGTGTTCTTTAGCGATTCAGTGAGCGCTGTTGCTTGTTTTTCATCAAGTAAGAGAATGTCTTTCAGTGACTTTTCCTTGACTGCGCCATCAGCTCCGAAGTCAGCGGTAGAGGCTACTTTCTTGCCATCTACTGAAAGCAGGCATGCAGTAAAGCCAAGCTCTGTCTTTGCATTGAGATCCCACCAAGAAGATGAGATGAAGGCCATGCGTTCGCGTTCTTTTTCAACGATGAGGCGGGTTGCAACAGATTGCACGCGCCCTGCTGAAATGCGCGGCATAACTTTCTTCCAGAGAACCGGTGAAAGTCGGTATCCGTAGAGACGATCTAGTACGCGACGAGTTTCTTGCGCATCAATGAGGTTGTAATCAAGGTCGCGAGTGTTTTCAACGGCTGCCTTGATTGCTTCTTCAGTGATCTCGTTAAAGACCATGCGCTTAATGGGAATTTTTGGTTGTAATACTTCAACGAGGTGCCATGCGATTGCTTCGCCTTCGCGGTCTTCGTCAGTTGCAAGAAGGATCTCTTCAGCGTCCTTCATCAACTCCTTAAGCTCGGCAACTTTCGCCTTTTTGTCGGGGTTGATGACATATAAAGGTGCGAAATCGTTTTCGATATCGACGCCCTCTTTAGACCAGGCGAGCTTCTTTACCTCTTTAGGGATATCAGCTGCGCGCTGTGGCAAGTCGCGAATATGACCGACGCTAGCCTCGACGATAAAACCATCGCCGAGGTAGCCGCCAATTTTGCGTGCCTTCGCTGGTGATTCAACAATCACCAGCTTCTTGAGATCTTTTGCCATAACTACTTCGGGTGGACACAATGGTGACTAGGGAAGAATTGCACTATTGATTACCTGAATTTCCGTCCGTATTAGTAGTCGATAGTTGTCGATTGACGACGGTTACGAATAAGAGCTCCGATAATCACAACAACTGCAACCGCTGCGATGAGCAGTGACTTTGTTGATTGTGTTGGAAGTGCGAAGCTAACAATCGCAGGTGTAATCAAGAGACCAACAAGGTTCATCACCTTGATAAGTGGGTTGATTGCAGGGCCGGCAGTGTCCTTAAATGGATCTCCGACAGTGTCACCAACAACTGTTGCTGCGTGGGCATCTGTGCCCTTGCCACCGTGGTGTCCATCTTCAACCATCTTCTTTGCGTTATCCCAAGCTCCACCTGAGTTAGAGAGGAAGACAGCCATCAAAGTACCTGTGCCGATTGCACCTGCAAGGTATGCACCGAGTGCGCCAACGCCGAGACCGAAGCCGACTGCGATTGGAGCCATCACTGCAAGAAGTCCTGGAGTGACAAGTTCACGTAGTGAATCGCGAGTACAGATATCGACAACGCGACCGTACTCAGGCTTTTCTGTGCCCTTCATGATTCCTGGGTGAAGCTTGAACTGATTACGAACTTCAACAACAACTGCACCAGCTGCGCGTGATACTGCGTTGATTGCAAGTCCTGAGAAGAGGAATACAACTGCTGCACCGATAATCAAACCGACGAGGTTGCGAGGGGATGCGATATCAAGAACCCCTTGGTATTCGAGAGCAACTGTTGTGCCTTCGCCAACTGCCTTGATAACTGCTTCCTTGATTGCATCGGTGAATGCGCCGAACAACGCAGTTGCTGCAAGAACAGCTGTCGCGATTGCGATTCCCTTAGTGATTGCCTTAGTTGTATTACCAACTGCATCAAGTGAAGTAAGAATCTGTGCGCCTTCACCCTTAACGTCGCCTGACATTTCTGCAATGCCTTGTGCGTTATCTGAGATTGGGCCGAATGTATCCATCGCAACGATGACGCCTACTGTTGTAAGCAATCCAGTACCTGCGAGTGCGATTGCGAAGAGTGACAAGACAACTGATCCGCCACCGAGCAAGAATGCACCGAATACTGCTGCAGCGATAAGAAGTGCTGAGTAAACAGCTGATTCGAAACCGACTGAGATACCAGCGAGAATTACAGTTGCTGCACCTGTCTGAGATGAAGCTGCTACATCGTTTACAGGGCGCTTGCCGGTTTCAGTAAAGAAGCCTGTAAGTACCTGAATTGCAGCTGCAAGAACGATTCCGATGATTACTGCACCAAATGCGAGAACGCGTGGGTTGATATTGCCAGCTTCTTCGAGAACTGTTGGTGAGTAGTTTGTAAGCAAATTGAACTTACCTGGAAGGTAAGTAAATGTTGCAAGACCGGTAAGACCCGCAGAGATAATTGCTGACATAAAGAATGAGCGGTTAATTGCGCTCATTGCTGACTTATCTGTTGAACGCAAACGAGTTGCGAAGATTCCGATAACTGCTGTGATGATTCCGATTGCAGGAACAATCAGTGGGTAGATAAGGCCTTCGTTACCGAATGCGGCCTTACCCAAGATGAGTGCTGCAACAAGTGTTACTGCATATGACTCGAAGAGGTCTGCAGCCATACCAGCGCAGTCACCGACGTTATCGCCGACGTTATCTGCAATTGTTGCAGGGTTACGTGGGTCATCTTCTGGAATACCTTTTTCAACTTTACCGACGAGGTCTGCTCCGACGTCAGCTGCCTTTGTGAAGATACCGCCGCCGACGCGCATAAACATCGCGAGCATTGCAGCACCGAAACCGAAACCTTCGAGAACAACTGGTGCGTTCTCGCGGAAGAGAATTACAACGAGGGATGCACCAACAAGTCCGAGACCAACAGTTGTCATACCGACAACGCCGCCTGTGCGGAATGCGATTTGAACAGCCTTGCTGCCATCCTTCTGACGAGCAGCTTCTGCGACGCGAACGTTTGCGCGTACTGCGAGCCACATGCCGTTATATCCAACGAGTGCAGAGAAACCTGCGCCAAGGAGGAAGAAGACAGAGCGACCAACGCGAAGTGCGGTGGTGTCAGCTGGGAGTGCGAGTAGGAGGAAGAAGACGATTCCTACGAAATATGAAAGTGTGCGGAACTGGCGGGCAAGGTATGCCGCAGCGCCTTCTTGGACAGCTTCAGCGATCTCGCGCATCTTGTCTGTTCCATCGCTTGCTGCCAAGACTTGCTGGCGAAGAGCGAAGGCGATTCCGAGTGCGCCGAGCGCAACTGCAAGAACCACATAGGTGATGTTGAGATTGGAGCCGGTCACTTGCACGGTCGATAGGGCAGCAGAAGCTGTCATGTTTTCTCCTCCATTGGAGAGTCAGGGCGCCCCAAGTTGAGGGAGAGGCGCGCAGGCTCTGCGAAGTTTAGGGTCTGGAGGGGGCTTTTTAGCAAATCTATACATATTTATTACATGTGAAAGTACGCTCAACCCATGGCCACATTTCCAAAGGACTTTATCTGGGGCGCTGCGACCTCCAGCTATCAAATCGAGGGCGCAGCTTATGAAGATGGCCGCGGGCTATCGATCTGGGACACATTCTGTAAGACGCCGGGCAAGGTAGCCAACGGCGATACAGGAGACGTCGCCAATGATCACTATCACCGCTATCTCGAAGATATCGCGCTGATGAAGGAACTTGGTCTTAAGTCCTACCGATTCTCGTTCGCATGGCCTCGTATGTTTCCCAACGGCGATGGCGTGCGCGAAGAACGTGGCTTTGCTTTCTACGATCGATTAATCGATGCGTTGCTTGAAGCAGGAATCGAACCGCTGGCAACTTTGTATCACTGGGATTTGCCACAAACTCTGCAAGATAAGGGTGGCTGGACTAACCGCGACATCGTTAAGGCGTTTGCGGATTACTCAACTGCCGTTGTTGAACACTTTGGTGATCGCGTAAAGAAGTGGACACCGATTAACGAACCGTGGGTAGTTTCATGGCTTGGCTATGGAATTGGAATTCACGCACCAGGTGTGAAGGATCGTAAATCTGCCTTTGCGGCAGCGCACCACACCGTCTTGGCACATGTTGCATCAACGAATGCAATGCGCGCAGTGCGTAGCGATATTTTGACTGGTCCGGTACTAAACCAGACCAACTTCCGTGCAGATGATATGAATGATCCAGTTCAGCGCCATGCATACGAAGTAAGTGATGCCCACTTGAATACATTCTGGATGGATGCATTTATGAAGGGTAAATACCCACAAATCTTGCTCGATGAGTTCGGTGACGAACTCGGTGCAGTCATTAAGCCGGGCGACCTTGAATCAGCAACAGTGAAGAATGATTTTATTGGAATTAATTACTACTTCGATAACTTCATTCATGCATCAAAGGGTGAGCCAATGCAGTGGCATTCAATCGCCGGACTCTTTGAACTCGATATCGATGAAGCAGCACCTGGAGATCTAACCGATATGGGTTGGCCACAAACTCCAGAAGGTATTAGGGATCTCTTGGTGCGTTGGCATAAAGAATATGGAAGTGCGCTTCCTGATCTTTACATCACCGAAAATGGCGCAGCATTTGATGAAGGAATTAGTGCTGATGGAAAGTGCCATGATCAACGTCGTGTGAATTACTTACAAGCTCACCTTGCTGCCCTTGCCGAAGCAATCGCAGAAGGTGCGCCACTTAAGGGTTATTACGAGTGGTCACTGATGGATAACTTCGAATGGGCGCTGGGATACGAGAAGCGTTTTGGAATTGTGCACGTTGATTTCGATACACAGAAGCGCACTATTAAGGATTCTGGTTACTTCTATGCGGACACGATTAGAACAAATGGTTCCGATATTTAAGAGTTAACGAGGAACCCCTGCCCAATAACTGAAGGCTTTGCGCCCCGACATTAAGACTTAACAGAACCTGCAAGGAGTCCGCGGACGAAGTAGCGCTGTAGTGAGAAGAAGACGATCAACGGAATGATGATCGAGAACAACGCTGCAGGAGCTACGTTCTCCCACTTAGAACCGAGTGAACCACCAAGGTTTGCAAGGTGAAGTGTGAGTGGAGCTACGTCATCTGTTCCGCCTGCGAATACAAGGGCTACGAGCAAGTCATTCCAGATCCATAGGAACTGGAAGATTGCAATCGATGCAACTGCAGGAAGTGAAAGTGGAAGAACAATCTTGCGGAAGACTTCGAAGTGGTTTGCACCATCGACGCGCGCTGCTTCAAGAAGTTCGCGAGGAAGTGCTGAAACGAAGTTGTGAAGTAAGTATGTAACAAGTGGAAGACCGAACATTACGTGTGGGAACCAGACTGCAGCCAAAGTTCCGACGATTCCAAGTGGTGGAATGATTTGTGTTCCACCGATTTGAACACCAGTTGCGAAGAATGTAAGAAGCGGCAAGAGTGAAAGCTGTAGTGGAACACCTTGCAACGCAAAGAGTGAGTAGAAGACTTGGTTGCTAAAGCGGAATGGGATCCAGGCAAGTGCGTATGCAGCCATGAGTCCGAAACCAACAGAGAGAACAACTGCAGGAATTGTGATTGCAAGTGAGTTCACTGCAAAAGGAATCATTCCTTCTGAGCCGAGTGAACCGCCACCTGTAAGCAGAACTGCGCGGAAGTTGTCGAGAGTAAATGTTGGATTGCTAAATGATGTCCACCAACCTGAAGAGAGAATGTCTTCCTTGGTGCGGAAAGATGTAACGACAAGTCCAAGAGTTGGAACTGTCCACAAAAGCGCAATCACGGTTACAACCGCTGATGCGATTGGTGAGGTGAATGGCTTGGTGCCGTGCTCGGCTAGGAGCGGCTTGTTCTTCTTCAAAGATAGCTTGGCCATGGTTAGTGCTTCCGTTCTGCGCGAATAGAGCGGATGTTGTAGTAAGTAATAGGTAAAACGCCCAAGAAGATCAAGATTGCGAGCGTAGATCCGCGGCCGTTGTTGAGATAGACGAAGTGCTCGTCGAACATACGGTTGGAAAGCACGTCGGTCTTGAAGTTTCCGCCGGTCATTGTGTGGATGACGTCGAAGAGCTTGAGCGTGCCAACCATCGCAGTTGTAAGAACAACGATGATGGTGGTTTTGACCATTGGCACTGTGACTGTGCGGAAGAGTGTGAATCCGGAAGCGCCATCGAGCTGGGCTGCTTCTTCGATATCAGAAGGAATGTTCTTAATAGCCGCAGACAAGATCACCATGCCGAAGCCGGTTGTTCCCCATACGTAAACGGCCATAAGGAACAAGTTGTTCCATGGTGACCACAACAGAAGGTGCTGCAGAGGAATTCCAAGTGACTTCATGAGCTGGCCAACAAGACCAGTCTGATTCATCTCTGGTTCTTGATATTGGTACATCAAGTTCCAGATAAGTGAACCACCAACGAATGAGATTGCCATCGGCATAAAGATCAGTGACTTAGCGAGTGCTTCGCGCTTCATCTTGTTAAGCATTGTTGCAAGACCCAAGCCAAGTGCTGTTACGACAATTGGCGAGATGATGATCCAGAGCATGGTGTTACGGAATGCAAGGAGGATGTCTGGATCCTGGAAAGCGCGTGTGTAGTTTGCAAAGCCAACCCATTGTGATGAGTCAGCGTTTTTAAATGATTCGATAAAAGTTTGAATTGCAGGAATTCCAAGACCGATAGCGGCAAGGATTAGTGCAGGTACTAAGAAGAGTGAGAGTGCAAGAATATTTTGCTTCTTGCCTTGAACGCGTGCTCCAGCTGCAAATGCGACTCCGTAGAAACCGAAGAAGATAGCGAGCACTGCGAGGATCTGAAGAATTTTCGGACCAGAGCTGTTGAGCAAACTTGACCATGTCATTTTCGTTTACATCCTTTCAGCTCGGTAAATATTTTTTATTAGGTGGTGATTATCTAAGAAGAGACCGGGGCCCACAAGGTGTGGACCCCGGCATCTTTACTTCTTATTGCTTAACTGCAATGAGCTATTGGTAATTAATTACCAGTTAGCGTCGATTGAAGATGCAACTTCCTTCATTGACTTACCTTCTGCGTAGAACTTGGTCATTTCCTTCCAGAAAGCACCGTTTACTGCAGTTGGCATCAAGTCAGATGCGTCGAACACGATTGCGCCAGACTTGTTCTGAAGCTGTGCTGCGACAACCTTAAGAACTGGATCTGAGTATGAAGATAGTGGGATACCAGTGTTAGCTGATGTCCATCCGCCTGCCTTCGCGCGCTCAATGCCGTATACAGGTGAAGATAGGTAATCCTGGACGAATCCAACTTCCTTCTTCTTTGAGAATGCGACTGGGAACTCTCCGCCACCCATGATTGGCTTACCAAACTTAGAGTTTGTTGGTGGGAGGTAGAACGCATCTGCGTCACCTGCAGGACCGAATGTTGTTCCTGCTGGGAACATTGATGAGTAGAAAGATGCCTGCTGCAACATGCCGCAAGTACCGTTCTTAAGTCCTGGAACGCCTGCATCCTGGAACTTACGTGTTGCTACAGACTTGAGGTCACCGACCTGGTCCTTAGTTCCGAGCCAAGCAGCTACCTTGTTCATTGCACCAAGAATTTCTGGTGATGAGAACTTGAGCTTGCCTTGCCACCACTGGTTGTACTTCTTTGGACCCTGTTCGCGAAGAACCATCTGCTCGATCCAGTCAGTTGCTGGCCAACCTGTAGCTGCACCTGACTCGATTCCTGCACACCATGGGTTAGCTCCAGCCTTTTCGAACTTGGTAGCTACTGCTTCCATTTCCTTCCATGTATCTGGAATTGAAACGCCAAGCTTCTTGAACTGTGCTGGTGAGTACCAAACGAGTGACTTTGAAGATGCGCCGAATGGTGCACCGTAGATACGTCCGTTGATTGTTGTGAATGATGCCCAAGCTGGGTTGTAGTAGTTAGAAAGGTTTGCGCGAGTTGCAGCTGAAATTGGGACAGCCTTACCTGTTGCGACCATTGTTGCTACCAAACCTGGCTGAGGAATGATTGCGAGGTCAGGTGCGTTTCCGCCCTTAACGCGTACTGGGAGAAGAGTTTCGAACTGGTCTGTGCCTTCGTAAGCAATCTTGATGCCTGTGCACTTTGTGAACTCAGCGAAAATCTTTTCCATTGTTGTTGCTTCAGGATCACGGATACCAGCGAAAATCTTTACTGTTCCTGTGCCCTTCCACTTTGAATATTCGTCACAGCCAGCAGCTGATGCTGATGTTGCTGTGAAAGTAGTTGCTACGAGTGATAGAACTGCAACTGCAGCTCCAACAAGTAGACCCTTTTTCTTTAGCATGTGGATACCTTTTCTATTGAGGGTGTAGCGGCTATGGGGACAGGCCTTGAGCCGCGAACGTGAGGCAACGGTATTGCTAATCGTTCGCAGGTCGCTAGCGCGCGGGGCGGAAGGTAATAAAAGCGTTATAAACGGTGCGGGGCGCTGGTTTCTACGCTCAAAGTGCGGGGGTGGGCTATCTAAAAAGGGGGTCTCGGGGGTACCTTTTGCAGAGGTTTTGCAGGAATTTGCAGTCGGCAAGCGAAGGGGTGGGCAGATGGCTGGAGTCGTCGAGATCGCCGAAAAGGCTGGGGTTTCACCAGCCACGGTTTCTCGCGCGCTTCGAGGTCTGCACCACGTTAATGAAGTTACGCGATCAAAGATTGTTGCAGCTGCAATGGAACTTAATTATCCGTTGCGATCAGATTTAATTCCACGCGAACTTATTCAACGCACAAATCGAATCGGTGTCATCGCTCCGTATATATCTCGTTGGTACTTTGCTGAAGCGATTAATGGAATTGAACAGAGTTTGCGCGAAGCTGGAATGGATCTACTTCTATATAACTTTTCTCAAGTTGAAGCGCGACAGAGAATTTTTCAACATAAGCAGTTGCGCGGAAAAGTTGATGCGTTAATTGTTGTAAGTATGCCGCCGACAGATGAAGAGTTTGAATCACTTCTTAGTTTGGGAATACCCATTACAACAATTGGATTTATTCATGAAGGATGTACAAGCGTTGCAATCGATGATGTGATGGGTGGGCGCGTAGCAACAAAACACTTAACTGATTTAGGTCATCGCGAGATTGCGGTTCTATCTGGCCAGCGCGAAACTGCTTATAACTTTGATGTCTCAGATAATCGCACCAAAGGTTTTATTGAAGTGCTCAATGAAGTTGGCGCTGAATGGAATCCTGATTTTGAAATCCGTGGCGACTTTAATATCTACACCGCAGAGATTGCTATGGAAGCTTTCTTGCAGAGGAAGAAGTTGCCGACAGCGCTCTTCTGTCATTCTGATGAAATGGCATTCGGCGCGCTGAAAGCTATTCGCAAGAAAGGCTTGCGCGTTCCTGAAGATATGTCAGTGATTGGCTTTGATGATCACTTGATTGCACAGTATGTGGGTTTAACAACCGTTGCGCAGCCGCCTCAATTTGAAGGACAAGTTGCTGCAGCTGCAGCTATCTCTGAAATCGCTCACCCAGTAAGTGAGCATAAGAATATTTTGGTTCCGCTTAGCCTTGTTGTTCGCGATACAACTGCTGCAATTTAAGGTTATTCACTTCGCCAATTGTTTCGACATAGTGCAGCGAAGTATCAACAAGCACAAGGTTTGTGAAACAGACGGTGGAACCAGCGGCAAAAACCTCGATTGAGCCCCGATCCACAATGACTCTGAAGTCGACCTCGCTCGTTGGTGCGGGGACTTCTTGCGCCAGTGGCGCTGCTATTTCATTCCAGGCATTGGATGTATCGGCATAAATCTTTCCGTTGCGAACGCCGATTTCGGCAAAACGATCTGGGGTTTCATGAATACGGATTGCACCAGAACTTGTTGTAAATGAAACTTCTGGGAAGCCACCTGGTTTTTCAATCGGTGTCTGCACCAGAGTATTTCCTTTTAGTGAAAGTTCGCGCGGAACTGTCATCGCACTTCGCCATGGATCGGTTGGAACTTTGACTGCGTAATCCCAGTTGCTCATCCAACCTAAGAAGATTCGTTTGTTTTCTGGGGCGTTAGAGAATGTGACACCTGCATAGTTATCGCGGCCGTAATCAATCCAACGTGTCTGCACATCATCTGCGATAAATTCTTTGCCGTTCCATTGGCCAACGAAATATTGAGTTCCCGATCCAATCTGGAATCCACCTGGGTTGAGCGAAACAATCAAGACCCACTTATCGCCGAGCTGGAATAAATCCGGGCATTCCCAGATTCCTCCAACTTCAGCTGCAGGGCCAAAGTCGCTTAAGTGTGTCCACTCTTTTAAGTTGGGTGAAGAGTAGAAAGAGATTTTAAATTCTTGTGGAAGCGCCAGAGTCATAATCCATTGACCATCAATCCAACTTACCTTTGGATCACGAAAGTTGGGAAGGTTGATATCAAGAACAGGATTACCTTCGTACTTTGTAAATGTCAGACCTTCATCGACGCTATATGCCAAACATTGTGATTGATTACTTTCATCATTTTGATGTTCTGTATAAATAGCAACAATCGGTGGATTCTCTGTAGTTCCAAAACCTGATGTGTTTTCAAAATCAACTACAGCACTTCCAGAAAAGATTCCAGATGTTGGTGTGCAATTAATTGAAACTGGTAACTCTTGCCAAGAATAAAGATCATTACTGACTGCATGTCCCCATGACATATTTCCCCAGACATTTGCCTGCGGGTTATGTTGGAAAAATAGGTGATATTTACCTTTGTAATAGAGCAACCCGTTGGGGTCATTCATCCAATTACGAATAGGGGTGAAATGAAACTGTGGGCGATATTTTTCATTCATTAACTCGCCATTGGGATGAATATTCACGGCCGTTACCTTATCCTCGAGTCATGAACATTGCTGCAAACCTCTTTGATGCCCATTCAATTGTTGGCGACCTTGGGCTTATCGGTGTCTTGGCAATCATCTTCGCGGAAACTGGTTTGTTGGTAGGGCTCGCATTCCCTGGCGATTCACTTCTCTTTATTGCAGGAGTGGCCGCCTCTGGTTCAGGGGCTGCAATCTTGGGTGGAGCATCTCTTGATCCAGTTGCGCTCTTTATCGGTGCGCCCATCGTTGCTGTTATTGGTTCGCAGGTTGGTTATTGGTTCGGTGCAAAATATGGGCGCAAGTTATTTAGCCGTCCTGACGGTCGCTTCTTCACGCAATCAAAGGTTGAAGCAACTGAGAAGTGGTTGAACAAATACGGCACTGGAAAAGCGCTGGTGTTAGCTCGTTTTATTCCATTTGTTCGCACGCTGATTAATCCACTTGCTGGCATTGTTGGTGTTCCTGCAAAGAAATTTATGTTCTGGAATGTTTTGGGCGCAATTATCTGGACACAAGGAATTATTGGTCTTGGTTATTTGCTCGGTGAAAAGCTGGAAGGTTCAGTAGATAAGTATCTTCTGCCGGTTGTGGGGCTCATCATTATTGTGAGCGTTGTACCCGTTGCAATCGAATTCTTCCGCGAGTGGAGTACTCGCAAGCATCACTCGTAAGTCTTACAGACCTAAATCTTCGAGCGAGTAAGCGGCGTAGTACTTATAGCCTGCATTAAGAATCGTCTGCTTTGCACCGCGTTCAACGATAACTGCAACGCCAACAACAATTGCGCCCGCTTCTTTGAGCGCTTCAACAGCGGTAAGAACTGATCCGCCTGTTGTAGAAGTATCTTCAACAGCTAAGACCTTCTTGCCCTTTACATCTGGACCTTCGATGCGGCGCTGAAGTCCGTGTGCCTTTTCAGCCTTACGAACTACAAAAGAATCAATGTTTTTACCGTTGCGGGCAGCTACATGCATCATCGCTGTGGCAACAGGGTCTGCGCCCAAAGTTAGTCCGCCCACTGCGTCGTATTCGAGATCTTTTGTTAGATCGAGCATTACTTCGCCAACAAGAGGTGCTGCTACATGATCAAGAGTTACGCGACGAAGATCGACGTAGTAATCGGCTTCCTTGCCTGAAGACAAAATAACTTTGCCGTGGACAACAGCCTTCTTAACGATTTCGTTCTTTAGATTCTCGCGTGCGCTCATGGTGTGACCTTATCTCTACTTATCTTCTTCTTTGTAAATAATGACATCTGACTTCTTACGTGTTGGCAATCCCTTTGGTGGGTTCTGCTCAATCAGTGCATCAACTTCGATGCGTAGTTTTGCGACTTCAACGGCCATGTTTGCCATTGCAGTTTCAAGTTCGATGATGCGCTTAATGCCGGCGTGATTGATTCCTTCGCCGACAAGTCGCTGCACCATACGAAGCGATGCGATGTCGCGAAGTGAATAACGGCGGTTTCGACCGACTGTGCGATCTGGTGAAACTAAACCTAAGCGGTCATATTGGCGAAGAGTTTGTGGATGCAGACCAGAAAGTTCTGCAGCAACTGAAATTACATAAAGTCCTGCATCGTCATCAGGATGTTCTTCGTGTGGCAAGTCTTTTGTCATGACTTTGCCTTAGTTACAAACTCTGCACGGATATCGTGATCTGAGGTTGCCGCCGCAAATGCCTTGATTGCTTCTTCGGCTTTTCCTTCAACGCGACGAGGAACCTGAACTTCAACAGTGACAAGTAGGTCACCAACAATTGCGCCCTTCTTAATACCGCGACCTTTAACGCGAAGCACTCGGCCAGTTGGTGTCCCTGCAGCTAAACGCACAGTGACATCATCACCAGAAAGCGTTGGGACTTTAATATCTGCACCGAGCGCTGCTTCTGCAAATGTAACAGGAAGAGTTAATAACAAGTTCTCGCCTTTGCGAGAGAAAGTAGTGTGGGGCTTTACTTCTAGCTCAATGAAGAGATCACCAGGTCCTGCTTCACCTGGTGCACCTTTTCCTTTAACACGAATCTTTGCACCATCATTTACACCAGCAGGAACGCGCGCAGAAATAGTCTGCGGTCCATTTCCATCGGTGTTGAGTTTCAAATCCAGTGTTGTACCGAAGACTGCTTCTTTAAATGAAATGGTTGCTTCAGTTTGTAAGTCGCTACCTTTACGTGGTCCACGACGACCACCGCCGCCAAATAAATTAGCGAAGATATCTTGTGGGTTTCCTCCACCGAAGATGTCGGAGAAATCTCCACCTTGGAAGTTCTGTCCTCCGCCGCCTTGTGGTGCACGGAATCCACCGCGTTCAAAGTATGAACGGGCTTCATCGTATTCAGCGCGTTTTTTGGAATCAGACAAGATGTCATATGCCTCAGAGACAGCCTTGAATTTATCTTCGAGTGCGGTATCACCTTGGTTTTTATCAGGGTGTAAATCGCGCGCTAAAGAACGGTACTTCTTCTTAATCTCATCGGCAGATGCTTTCTTATCTACACCCAAGATCTTGTAGAAGTCCTTCTCGTAAAGGTCTTTAGCGGCCATTTTTTATTCTGGGTCCGTCACTGCAACGCGCGCTGGGCGCAAGATGCGTTCTTTGTACTTATATCCAGGTTGCAGAATCTTTGATGCAGTTGAAACCTTCACATCAACAGATGTGTCATGTAACAACGCTTCGTGGATCTGAGGATCAAACTCTTCACCTTCAGTTCCGTACTTTTCGAGTCCGAAACGGTTGGTGATCGCAGAGATTTGATCTGCAACAGCCTTGAAGCCGCCTGTAAGTTCGTTGTGGTCGGCAGCACGGTCGATGTCATCGAGGGTTGCGAGAAGTTCAGTAAGTACTGAACCAATAGCTAGCTCGTGAGCAACTGCGCGATCGCGTTCTACACGTTTGCGGTAGTTGGCATATTCAGCCTGAAGTCGTTGTAAATCAGCTGTGAGCGCTGCAACCGGGTCAGTCTCCTGAACCGGTGCAGCCGCTTCTTCCACAGTTTCGGTTACTACGTCATTAGTAGCGATTAGCTCTTCGTTTTCAGTAGTCACCTATTTACACCCATTCCAAATGCTCGACACTTTTGTGTCTCACTTATGCCTCGTCTTCCGCGTCAATTACTTCTGCATCTTCAACATGATCTTCAGATCCTGCTGATGCGCCCTCTGCTTGAGCTGATGCGTTTGCATACATCAGTGCACCGAGTGCCTGTGAGATTGTCGAAACCTTTTCAGTGTTTGACTTAATTGATTCGAAGTTAGCTCCACCAAGATCTGTCTTTAGCGCAGCAAGTGCTTCATCAAGTTCAGCCTTCTTGGTTGCAGCTTCACCTTCGGTGAACTTATCTGCGTTATCGGTAAGGAACTTCTCTGTCTGGTAGACGAGTGAGTCACCTGTGTTGCGGATTTCTGCTTCTTCACGACGCTGCTTATCTTCATTTGCGTGTGCTTCGGCATCAGCCATCATCTTTGCGATCTCATCTTTAGAAAGTGCTGAACCACCAGTGATGGTCATTCCCTGCTCTTTACCTGTTGCAAGATCCTTCGCAGATACATGAACGATTCCGTTTGCATCGATATCGAAAGTTACTTCAACTTGTGGGACTCCGCGTGGAGCTGGTGCGATACCAGTGAGCTCAAACATTCCGAGCTTCTTGTTATATGCAGCCATTTCGCGCTCACCTTGGTAAGCCTGAATCTGTACAGCTGGCTGATTGTCATCAGCAGTTGTAAAGATTTCAGAACGCTTTGTAGGAATAGTTGTGTTGCGCTCGATCAACTTTGTCATTACTCCACCCTTGGTTTCGATACCAAGAGAAAGTGGTGTGACGTCGAGAAGCAATACATCCTTTACTTCACCCTTAAGAACACCAGCTTGAAGTGATGCACCAACTGCAACTACTTCATCAGGGTTTACGCCCTTATTTGGCTCTTTTCCGCCAGTAAGTTCACGTACTAAGTCAACGACAGCTGGCATACGAGTTGATCCACCAACGAGAACTACTGAGTGAATATTTGCAATTGGAATTCCAGCATCTTTAAGAACCGCTTGGAATGGCTTCTTGCATCGCTCGAGAAGATCTGCAGTCAATGACTGGAACTGTGCGCGAGTAATTGTTTCATCCAAGAACAATGGGTTCTTCTCTGAATCAACTGTGATGTATGGAAGGTTGATTGTTGCTGACTGTGAAGAAGAAAGTTCGATCTTCGCTTTTTCAGCTGCTTCGCGGATGCGCTGCATCGCCATCTTGTCTTTTGTAAGGTCGATGCCATTTGCAGATCCGAATGTCTTTACAAGGTGATCAACAAGTGATTGATCCCAGTCATCGCCACCGAGGTTGTTATCGCCATTGGTTGCTTTAACTTCTACAACACCGTCGCCGATTTCAAGGAGTGAAACGTCGAATGTTCCGCCACCAAGGTCGAATACGAGAATTGTTTGTTCTTGATCTGCTTTATCAAGACCGTATGCAAGTGCTGCTGCAGTTGGCTCGTTGATAATACGAAGAACATTGAGGCCCGCGATTTCGCCAGCTTCTTTTGTTGCTTGACGTTGTGCATCGTTGAAGTAAGCAGGAACTGTAATTACAGCATCCGTTACTGTCTCGCCGAGATACGCCTCTGCATCGCGCTTTAACTTTTGTAGAACGCGCGCTGAAATTTCTTGTGGTGTGTACTTCTTACCGTCGATATCCATCGTCCAGTTAGTACCCATGTGACGCTTAACGGAACGGATTGTGCGTTCGACGTTTGTCACTGACTGACGCTTTGCAACTTCACCGACGAGAACTTCGCCATTCTTTGCGAATGCGACGATCGATGGGGTTGTGCGAGCGCCTTCTGCATTTGCAATAACCGTTGGTTCTCCACCTTCGAGTACTGATACGCAGCTATTTGTTGTTCCTAAGTCGATTCCGACTGCTCTAGCCATTGTGTTGCTCCTTCGTTGAATCTGTTTCTTCTCTCAAGCCAATCTGGGTTGAGGCTCGTAACCTGAGTCGATTCTACGCAAAGAGTTGAGTCGAGGCGACTCAGGTTTACATAGGGTGTAACTATGGCTGCCGCGGATTTATTCCGCAGGAAGGCTCCGCAAAACTGGTTGCTTCGCGCCCAACTTTTGCTTTCAGCCTTCCTTGCTACATAAATCCTTCTAGCCGTATGTATCCCTGGGGCCGCGCCCGTTGGAGATGGTGCGCAGGCCGCGCTTCCAGGATGGAGCCTGGGGGCCGATGAAGTCGAGGGATTCAACCAAGGCGCCTGGTGCGCTTGAGCGGATCTTCTCGAGCAGCGATGGCCCGACCAGGTTGAGTTGGGTGGCCCAGGCGGTTGATGAGCATTGGACCAGAAGGCGCCCGTCGAGCATGGATAAAGGTGTGGTGTGCTGGCCGATTTCAGGGCCGACGACTTGAGCCCAGGTAGCGAACAAGGTTCCTTCGGCGAGGCCGGAATCCCAGTCGCGTTGTTGGATCAGGTCGCTGAGAACATTGGCAATCAGGGTTGGGTCACCAGGGGTTTGGGTGCGCTCTTCGATGACCTTCTTCTTTTTAGTAAATCCAGTTTTATAACTTTGAAAGAGGTCGTGGGCGAGATCGCGTTTACTCATCTCTTCGCCTCCCCTGGAGTCACATAGAACTTGGTCGATAGTAACTCGACGGGTAAATCACTTTCAACAGCTGCAGTAATAAATGTTTGTTCGGCCATCTGTGTAACCGATGTTAATTGTTGGCGGCGCGCAGTGTCGAGCTCGGCGAAAATATCGTCGAGAATTAAAACGGGTTCTGCGCCTTCTGATTTAAGTAAATTATATGAACCAATACGCAATGAGATTGCCATCGACCAGGATTCTCCGTGGCTGGCATAACCTTTTGCAGGAAAGTCACCGAGTTGTAAATGTAGATCGTCGCGGTGTGGGCCGATCAATGAAACACCACGTTCTTGTTCTTGTCGCGCAACTTCAATTTGGCGGGCAGTTAAGATTTCCACATTGTGTGTAACGTCTGCGGATAAGTTTTCTGTTGAAGATTTATATGAGATAGATGCGGGTTTTACTTCGTTGAGATTCTTGTAGTTTGCAGTGACATAAGGGTTTAAATCATCAACTAATTTAATTCGCTCAGCCGATAGTTGTGCTCCATATGTAATGAGTTGTTCTGTCCATGGAACTAAAGCATTTTCCGGAGCGCGGGTTTTTAGTAAAGTGTTGCGTTGTTTTACAACGCGCTCGTAATCAGAGATAACTCCAGCAAGGCGTGGTGATTGAGCAATAAGTAATTTGTCTAAAAAGTCGCGGCGGTGTGTGGGTTCGCCACGAACTAAATCGAGATCTTCGGGGGAGAAGTAGATAATTTGGAGAGCGCCTAAAATTTCGCGCTGTGATTTAACTGGGTTGCCATTAAGTCGTGCGCGGTTTGCTTTATTTGCATTGATCTCAAGATCCACTTGCAGTGTGCGACCTTGGCTCTCAATCTCTGCGCGGATGATTGCTTGATCTGCACCCAACGAAATCAGTGGTTGGTTATTTGAAACGCGGTGTGAAGATAGGTAGGCGAGATAGATAAGGCTCTCGGCGATATTTGTTTTACCGCTGCCGTTGTTGCCAATGAAGGTTGTGGGGCCAGCGGGAAATTCCAGCTCGAGGTTTTTATAGGAGCGGAAATTGGTCAGCGCTAGCCGAGTTACGCGCATGTGGGTGCCTTGTTAAGAGGCGTAACGCATAGGCATCAACAGGTAGCGGTAGTTCTCGATGGATGCGCCGTTTGGTTCGGTGCGGCCAGTGAGGATCGCTGGTTTGTTGGAGCCGGTAAATGAGATCTGAACAAATGGTGTTCCGACTGCTTGGAGACCATCAGCTAAGAAGACAGGGTTAAATGCAATTGAAATTGGTTCACCGTTAAGTAGCACGTCGATTGTTTCAGTTGCTTGTGCTTCTTCGCCCGCACCTGCTTCGAGTGAAACACCACCATCTTTAAATTCAAGACGGAGTGGAACAGTTTTATCTGTAACGAGCGCGACGCGGCGAACAGAGTCGAGGAACGGTGCAACTTCTACAACTGCAGTAGTTACTGATTCGGTTGGTAGTAGGTGGCGGTATGGAGGGAATGTTCCATCCAACATACGCGAGGTCATTGTTTTACCATCGCCACTAAAACCAGCGAGGCGATCATTTGATGTTGTAGGTGCAAATGAAAGTGAAACATTCTTAGAACCAACAAGTGATTTAGCAGCATCAGCTAATGTGCGAGCGCGCATGAGTGCTGATGTTGAGAAACCTGGTGTTGCTGGGTTCCAGTTAAATTCGCGGACTGCAAGACGGTAGCGATCTGTTGCAGCAAGAGTGATTGTCTCTTCAGTGATTTCAACATGAACACCAGTAAGTGTTGGAAGTGAATCATCGCGGCCGGCAGCGATTGCAACTTGCGCAACTGCTGTTGCGAAAGTATCGCTTGCAACTGTTCCGGTTGTTTCAGGAAGTTCAGGAAGATTTGGGTATTCAGAAAGTGACAGTGTTGGAAGAGTAAATTTTGCAGAACCTGATGTCACTAATACTCGTGAGCCATCCAAAGTAATAGTGATTGGCTTATTCGGAAGTGAGCGGCAGATTTCCGCAAGCAACTTTCCAGGAACTAACACTGCGCCTTTTTCAAAGATGTCTGCTTTAAAGTTTGCTTTAGAAGATGTTTCTAGATCTGAACCGCTAAGGATTACTTCATCACCGGTTGCATCAATCTTGATTCCGAGGAGCTCGGTTTTAATAGGGCGTGTGGAGAGGCTTCGAGAAACCCAATTCACTCCATCTGTTAGAGAATTTTGATCAACAGTAAATTTCACGCCGTAGCCCTCGGATCCATGTAAGTGATTTGTAGTAGTGGAAATCTAATGTGGAAGCGGTCCGCTTGGAAACGGGATTTGTATATATAAAGGTAGTAGTAGTAACCGCGGCGGAAAGCTGTGGAAATTAGGTAAAAGTGCTGGTCAGAGCCTTGATTTACCTGTGCAGCGCTGTGGGAAACGCCGAGTGAGCTGTGGGTAAAGATGTGTGGTGTTGTAGCCATTCCTACCCTCCGATCTCTTAGTGTGCTTATCAACTGTGGTTACCCACATAAATAGCGCCAATATCCACAGTTATCCACAGGTTATCCCCATCTGGGGGTAAAGAGGGTGAAAACGGACAAAACCGCTTTCTAGGGTTATTTAGTCTGCTGCTTGATGCGGGTGGTCAACTCATTGACCTGGTTGTAGATCGAGCGGCGCTCAGCCATGAGCTCGCGGATCTTTCGGTCGGCATGCATCACAGTGGTGTGATCGCGTCCGCCAAATGTCTGGCCAATCTTCGGCAAGGAAAGTTCAGTCAGCTCGCGGCAGAGATACATCGCAATCTGGCGCGCATTTACCAGCGCGCGTGAACGAGATGTTCCGCAAAGGTCATCAATAGTCAGGCTGTAATACGCCGCGGTTTGAGCCATGATCGTTGGCGCAGTGATTTCAGAGTTAACTTCATTTGGAATCAAATCTTTCAAAACAATCTCAGCAAGACCCATATCAACAACTTGGCGGTTGAGTGATGCGAAAGCGGTAACGCGAATCAGCGCACCTTCGAGCTCGCGGATGTTGGTAGAAATCTTTGACGCGATAAATTCAAGAACATCATCGGGTGCGTTTAATTTATCTTGCGCAGCTTTCTTACGAAGAATCGCAATACGGGTTTCAAGTTCAGGCGGCTGAATATCTGTGATCAAACCCCACTCGAATCGTGAACGTAAACGATCTTCAAGAGTTGTTAACTGCTTAGGTGGGCGGTCTGATGAAATAACTATTTGTTTATTAGCGTTATAAAGCGTATTGAAAGTATGGAAGAACTCTTCCTGGGTACGTTCTTTATTCTCTAAGAATTGAATGTCATCGACGAGCAAGATGTCAAGGTCGCGATAACGGCGCTGGAAAGCTGTTGCTTTATCGTCACGGATTGAGTTAATAAAGTCGTTGGTAAATTCTTCAGAGGAAACGTAACGCACGCGAACGTTGCCGTATAACTCTTTTGCATATGCACCAATTGCGTGAAGCAAGTGAGTCTTACCCAAACCTGATTCGCC
This sequence comes from Planktophila turicensis (SeqCode), assembly GCF_965234405.1. Lineage (GTDB taxonomy): Bacteria > Actinomycetota > Actinomycetes > Nanopelagicales > Nanopelagicaceae > Planktophila > Planktophila turicensis. The sequence continues at coordinate 501 of NZ_OZ248346.1, read as the reverse complement.
GTAGATGAAGAGCGGGTTATATGCTTTCGCTGGCGCTTCAGCGACTGCAACTGCTGCGGCATGTGCGAATCGATTTGATGCACCGATAACAAATGTTTCAAAGATGTAGCGCGCATTAAGTTGTGATGGTTCGTCAGATTTGCGAACACTTTCATCTTCACGGCCTGTGCCCGGACGTGGTGCTGCAGCTTCAATTGCAACAGTTGGTGCCGGCAGATCTGCGAGCTCGATAGTTTCATCGACCATCACTGCGATATTTGCTTTCTCACCGAGCTCTTTTGTCAGCACTTCGTTTACAACAGTGCGAAGTCGGGATTCGAGAACATCTTTTGCGAAGGCATTGGGCGCTGCGACCAAGAGACTGGTGGCGCCACCTTCGTTTTGTAGAAGACCTAGGGGCTTAGTCATCGCTAAAAATGCGCGATGCTGAGGTTCGCCAGCCGAGACATGCTCGACGACTCGATCCCAGAGCTCGGTTAGCTCAACGCCAACTACTGCCAT